>JAFCGF010000054.1 GCA_017608295.1 Candidatus Woesearchaeota archaeon | reverse complement strand
GGACATCCCACTGGAAGAAGAGGCTTCGGAAGTTTCAGAAACTGGGCATCATAATCGGTCACTTGAAATCTTGTGTAACGTGTGAGATGTGACTATGTTGCGCTGTAGTATTAGTTTATCGTCCATTTTAGGATCAATATTAGCCATGATAGCCTCTGCTGCACCTTGTACACTCCACTTTGCCTCAACAAGGTATATAAGATATCCTTCTTTTACCCGAGCTTTGAGTGTATCCAAACTGCCCAGTTTGTAATCATCCCCCATTAGACCATAAGTTTGTGTGTAATTCCAATTAGCCCGAGCCAATGCCTTTAGAGCCCTTAAGATTTCTGGAAATGGGTGATTGGCATTTCGAGCAATATCTGAGGGTAAAGAAGTCAAGGTAATGACATCATCTCTACTGTATGCAAGTTCCTGGCAAATTGATGTGATTTCTCGAACATTACCTGGCCAGTCGTGTCTCTTCAGCGCACACATCGACTCCTCCTCGATCTCTCGATATCCGGCTTTGCTTTCTTCTTTACAGAATTTTCTGAAGTAATAATCAACGATTTCCGGAATATCTTCTCTTCTGTCGCGTATTGCTGGCACATGAATTCTTGAGTAATTCAAACGATCATGAAGATCTTGACGGAATCTACCAGTTTTGACTAGTTCCGCTAAGTCCTTATTGGTAGCGGTAATAATGCGAACATCAACGATTTCTTCTCGTTCAGAGCCCAAAGGATCGATCTCTCTTTTGTTGTTGGTGGGATTGCCAAGGGCACGTAAAAATATCGGCTGTACATCACTGTGTAAGTCTCCAATCTCGTCGAGGAAGAGAATGCCTCCATGGGCTAGTTTAAAGCGCCCTTTTCGCTCCTTGTGAGCTCCAGTGAAAGCACCTCGTTCGTGTCCGAATAATTTTGACTCAGCCTGAGTAACATCTCTAAGATCACTGCAATTGACCATTTGTAAGGGTAAGTTATTCCTATCGCTATAAGCCCATATGTGGCGTGCTATATTCTCTTTACCGGTTCCCGGTTCACCCTCGAGAAAGAGACTTTCATCACGTCGAGCTTTCGTTCGGATCTTTTCACGAATTTTGTTAATGATTTTGCTTGTGCCAAGAATTGGGTATTCTGCCCAAATCTCTTTTATAATCTTAAAGGAATCAGTCACATGCGAGAGAATCTCTTGAATATTCTTAGGGGCTGTTCTCTTGTCCAATGAAATATATGCCCCATAACGTGATAAGCGGCCTTTATTGTAGAAGTCTGGAGAAGCAGTCATAATGATGACAAGTGGCGCTTGTACCAACGCATTAATTTGTGATACAAATGAAGGATAGTTTTTTTTGTTTCCATCGGCGTCCAAAAAAAATAATGAGGTTTTCTCGTCATCTTGCGCTCCATCTCTTTGCTGCAATGTGAATAAAGCCTCTTCAGCCGTCCTAAACAGCTGAACGTGATGCCCAAGTTTACATAAATATTCCTCAAAAGGTTGTCCAAAATCCGTTTTGTCGGCTATAACTAGTCGCATGTCCTATCCTCCCTGCCATTACAGGGTGATTGGCTTCTAAAATTTTCCAACAAAGTCCACACCTTCCACTCGGCTCCCCCTCTTAGAAAGGAGATGTCATAGGCCTGTTGTCATGTGCGTTTCATCGGCCTTAAAATTTTGAAAGACCGCACATTATAATTCCTCCTAGACCTGTTCATGAGCATGTTTCTTCTATAGCAGTCCGACTCTGCCACTCTATTTTTTAATTCTTTTGGCCAAACGCATTTTAATGTTATAAAGCTAATAAGGCAAGGCCTTTTATTCTCTTGGGAGATAGATACATAATTCTGAACCTTCTTCACTGGAATTGTCCATTTCTATGCTACCTCCATGGGCATGTACAACACTACGAATAAAAGCACCATCCAAGTCTTCGAAACTCTCGTGCTTTCCAATAAGGCCTAAATAAGAGACTGATTTTCCAGCTTCAAACAAGCGTCCTTTATTTTTGATACGAAACGTGACGAGCTTTTTTTGTAATTCCACGTTGATAGAAAACGTTCCACCATAAAACATGGCTTCTGTTGAACTTTTGAAAAGGATGTGAAGTATCCGTCGAAATAGTCCTCCATCAAAAGAGAGCGTACATATTCCTTTCGGCAAATGGGTCTCAACTTTTATGGATTTTTCCGTTGCATAAGGAGTGATAGATTGGACGAAGTCATTGAAGTAGTCAATAAGAATTATGGGCTCGCGAGAGATCGTTGGCTCGTGGATAGCATCCTTGGCGCTGTCATATAATCGACTAAGTTGCCCCAAAGCGTGGCTTATTTTCTCTATCCGATCATCTAGGCTAATAGAGCAATGGCAGCTAAGCTCTTGACGCAACAGTTCGATATGCGCCAGAAGCCCAGCAATGATGTTCCTACTTGAGCATATTGTGCTATCAGCAAACCTCACTGCAAGTTGCCTACTTTCTTCTTTCCGCAGCCTAGTGCTGGTTAGACGGCTTCGCAGAGCCAATGTTAACATGTTTGCTAAGTTCTCTGCCATATGCACATCACGATCTGCAAAAAAGAGCGCATCCTTCCTGTTGTTCCTAGGACGTGTGAACGTAAGAACACCTAAAAGGAATTTCCTATCGTCTTCTTGAGCAATAAGAGGAACTCCCATCCATGATCTCAAGCCTTGTGATTTACTGAATCTCCCCTTGAAAATATACCTATGTTTTGAGGACCACTGAGGATCCATCTGGACATCTTGGGTCTTCTGTGAGCAGAGTTTACGTAATACAGATGATGTCAATGCTTTTCGTGCCGGAGTGTAGAAATCCTTATCGAGAAGCGAATCTGGATATCCCTTCTTTGCCCTAAGTATGAACTTCCGATCGCCTATCTTCCATTCCTTATCCACATTCTCGGAATTGCTTCTTGAATACACGCAAACTGGATAGTCTGCCAAGTATAATGCAGTCAACTCAGCTTTGAGGAGAGAAGCTGAGGAACTGATAACTTTGTTTAGATGGAGGCGCAAATGCTTTGACATTTGTCCCAGGTGTGGATCCAAGTTCAATTCGGAGTGACTGGCGATCAAACCGATTTCCTTCATTATTTCAGAACTCATCTCCTGTTCATTTGCATATTGTATTGCAGCTTCTTGTGTTTGTGCTACCATAAGTGCAAGCGCTCCCATTCTAGAAAAACGTGTAAATCTTTCTATCTCCAGCATCCCGATAGGAGAGGGCGAGGAATTACTGTAGGCGATTAGTACTCCAAGAAAAGCTGATCCAACCTTCAATGGCAAGCCAAGAGCAGGTGTCCCAGATTCCAAACCCGCTAACACACGTCCAGTCTGATTAAAAGGTTGCTTGCTCACATCTGGTACAAGAATTGGCTCGTTCCTCAGAAAGACTGCCTCTGCAAGAGATTTGGGTTTCTTAATCCTGTTACGGTCACTAGGATCAACAAAAAACGTAAGTCCATCAACCGCCTCTTTCATATTATGACTGAGAACACAAGTCAGACACCGCTTCTGTTCATCATATATGAGTACTAAACCTGCATCGCATCCATAAACACTCAGTTCCTTCAGCAATACTCTTAACGTGTTTTTCGAGCTCCCAGTCTGCAGAGATTTCAACATGGCCTCATAAAGCTCACAACCATGCTTTGCATCAATAGCGGCATCGCGCAAATCTATAAGAGTCGCAAGTTGCGATGCGTATAAACACAAATGATCTCGCTCCTCCGAAGTGAATGCCATTCTTTGTTCTGCAAATTCGGCATGAATCACCCCCCTAATTCCGCCCCTAGGACTAACCAATGGGATAAACATGATTGGATTGTGCATCTTATACTTTGACTCTGTCGGATCATGTAGGTGTACCACATTTATATCTGTGGTGTCCGTGGGATCCACAATAAGGGGTTCCTTTATCTGCTCACGACAAATATAGGACAGAATATCCTCATCTTTAGGATATACTGGCGGAACCTTTAGAAGAATACGATTTGTATCAGCAACCAATCCTTCTGGGAAGTTTAATACTGCCTTGCCTTTGATCACGGTCTTATTTCTATTGATGACTGCTAAAAGTAATCTTTCAAAATCAAATTCCCTTTGCATGCAGGCAAGAGTTTCCTTATATATGTCAGTTTCGCTATCCTCCAAGCAATAAACGCGACTAATATCTACGTGACTTCGCAGCCTACGAATCGAATCCTCTCTTTGCTTGATACTCTGGACTATCCTGGAGATATGATGGGCTATGAACTTCAAGAACTTTTCTTCATATTTCGAAAAGAACGCCCTGTCAGCCCTTGATTGCCGCGAACGTGTGCAAACAAGAGCACCATACGCAAGACTATCATTTTGAGGCAAAAAAAGGGGGATACCAATAAAAGCCACTGGACCATTTGTCGTGGGCTGGCGTAACACAAGGGGCCCATGTTTGTGGGACCAACGCACGTCTGCTTCAACATCATCCGATATAACAACATCACTATGAGCTATGGTGAGAGTCAAACCAGTTAGGCCCTCACCTCTCTTATAAACACTCCTCTTCGCTACGACATCGGGAAAACCGCTCTGGTAGACAAGCGACCAAAATTCCTGAGAAAGTGTGTCTTCAAAGGGTAAGTAGATACCACAAGTCTTGATTTCTAAAACACTTCTCAATTTATTTAATAATTTTTGCAAGTAAGCTGAATCTTGGTCATGTGATCTTGTTTGATAGGGAAAAATACCAAGGAAATCCGTGATCTTTTGGGCCCGTTGAATGTCCTGAATAAGCCGTTGGTGGTAAACGGACTTACTAATTTCCCTTGATAGGCATTCGATCGCGTACAAGTCTGGTTCAGTAATCGGGTGGGTTGGTGTGCTAAAAACTACTACAATTCCCAAGACCTGCTTGTTTTGTAAAAGAGGCACTACGGCTATTGGTCCATCCTCCGCAAGTTTCGCCCAATTAGGACAAACGTCCTGAACTTGCCCAGGAGGTAGTATTAACGCCTTTGGGTCCTTCTGAAATCTTTTCCACCATGACGATATACCATGATCTTCATAGTAGATACTGGTGGCAAAACCATTTGTTCCGGCAGTAGCCTCACAATAAAAGATTGGTCTTTCTTGAACCATCGAAAAAATAGCTATTGCATGAAAACCGCTTTCTATAAGTTTTTCAACACCTTCTGTTTGATTTTCTTTACTTGCTATACACATATTAGACCTCCCGCTTGAATTGTAGAAATATGCCCGTGGTTCAATATGGGCTTTTCTTGTCACATCATTAGATCTTTGTTTATAATGATGATTACGGTGAGCATTAGAATCCCAGTAAGGTACCAGAGTAAAAAGATCGTTTGGCACACCACATTCTCATAATCTATCACCTGCCTTCATTTTCTGGCCTTGGTTTTGCTTAAGCCTCATTATGCCATCAGAGAAGCTTTCTCTTGCCGATGAGAACCGAAAACTTTCCTCGGAAAGCTGATGGCTGCAAACAAAACGCAAAGCTTAAATTTTTCAGCCAAACAAAATAATATGAAACACATTTCTTTAATGAGCAAGGAATGTGCCAAGAATCAGAAAAAACAATTAGATGAAAGATCTTGATTCAAAAGGCATTAGTGGGATAAACCACTTCCTTGAAATGATAAAAAAATGAGGAATACCCACTTGAGGACGATCAAAAGAAGGGAAATCCTTGAAAAAAAGAACGACAAGGCTAATTGAACTAGAAGTTTTGGCTCGGGACCTCATTCAGGTGTTTGCCTGCGTTTGGCTACTTCCAATGATACTTGTACCCCATTAGCTTCTTTAAGTTCTCCAACAATGCCTTGGCCTCTCTGACATAACAGATCTTTTGTCTATAAGACTACAATAGGAATTGAGAAATGTCTCCCCAGAAAATCCAAATGCAGTTAAGATTTTTTCGATTTAGGCTTGCACATCTTTGGATTCCGACCATTTGGCCGACCTTGAAAATTGCCTCTCAACAAAAACATAAAAAAATACTTCCATATAGGGGAACACCTTTGTCTTTTACCTTGGAAAAGAATGGTTTCCCATATTTGTTAATCTCGAATAAAAATCTAAAGTGGCAGTATTTGAGCCCAAGTGTTGAACAAGTGGTTGTAAGAATATGATCGCTTTTGGCATGTCAATTGCTCTCTATGTATTTTCAGATAGTCCAAAGTGAATATCTAAGCTTTTGGTCTGTTTTAGGTCTTCTGAAAGTCTGCTTGATGAAAATAAATATTATTGTGTATAAAATGTGCTGAACATTAGTGAACTGAATTATGATAAAGAAAATGACATTTATGGGAAAAGCTGCAAGGGGCCCTTAGTAGCACCCCTTGCATGAGACCGCAACTGGATCTCGGCTATCAAGGCCAATTATAAAACCTCGAAATCCAGCGGTCAAGTCATTTCTCAAGATTTTGCGCCGAGACTATTAGCTCTGCTGATCAGTTGGAATAGTTCCATAGATCGGATGCGGGCACAGCAACCTTTGCTCATGGATAGACAGCCTTAACACTCTCTCGGCACTCAATGTTGATTTTCAATTTAATGCAATCTTCTTTTGCAGTGGTTTTAAAGGTGATTGAAAGGAGTAAAATTATTATGAACTCAAAGGAAACGACTCAGCGCCGAATTGATGTGAGCCGTGCAGGAAAGATTTTTACTAAATATGGCGATTTTATTGATAGGATTATATTTTCTCAAGTTAAGAATAAAACCCAAGCAGATGATATATTCCAGGATTTCTTTCTTTCTCTTGTACACAAACCCATACCCCAGGATATTAAAAATATGAAAGGCTATCTCTATAAAGCGATAATCCGTGACATTATTGACGCCAAGAGTAGACTAGGGAACTACATCAACCATATGCATAAATATTCTGCTGCACATAATCATTCTACTGATAAAAAAAAACCGGAAAATGCTCTTATTGAAGTAGAAGAGACCAAGATTTTCAAAATTATAAAAGAGATGTTGCCAAACAGACAATATCAAGCAGTGGTTTTACGGTACAGAACTGGCCTTAGTCTCAAGGAAATCGCCGAGGAAATGGTCGTAAAAGAAGAGTCTGTCAGAAAGTATATTTATAGAGGTCTGAGAAAAATCCGTCAATTCGTGAAACAAAAATGAGGCAACGACAATGATCGCTCCAAAGCTTAATTCATATTATGTGGAAAGGCGAAGCTGTATTATTATGACATTCTATATCTATTTAGTCCCTGACTCAGGAACTCCAGCCTGTTTCCGATATTCTCTGTCTCTTTGATTAATGATATCTGGATATATTTCAATTGTACTGTAATTGAAGACTTGAATATCGGCCATGAAGTTTGTTTGAGGATTCCCGAATGTAAGATCCAAACATTCACATTTCTTACGAAATCTGAATCTTGTCACCTCGCCTCAAGTACCTTCGCCGGGTCCATTATTTCGGGTTTGAGGCCGGGTATATCCTGGTAGTTTTGAAATTCCTTTTCGTGCTTTTCGAATGCGGTCCTGTTCTGGTCGGATATTCTTACCAGATCCTCATGGCCATTTGCGAGTGCTTCTGCCGGCCTTATAATCTCGGCCTTGACAAATACATACAGATTCTTTTTTATGTCATTGTTACTGGTGCTTCTGAACAATCCGCCCAGGATAGGAAGATCACCAAGCAACGGCACTTTTGTCCCGCCCTTACTCTGGTTAAGTTTCAGCAGGCCTCCCAAAATAATAGTGCTACCATCTGGTACAGTAACTTTTGTATTGATATCAGCTTCTGTGGTGTCCGGTGGTTTATCCCCGGTGATAACTCCGAAATCCGACTGGGTTAAACTTATGTCAAGGCGAAGCAAATCACCGCTGCTGATATGAGGTGTGATCTCAAGTGTTAGGCCCGCCTCATAATCCTGATAGTCAAGGCCCGTCTGCACAATACCTGTTGAGCCCTCAACAACAGCACCGGATGTTATTGCAACATAGGTCTTATCTGCTACTCTAATCTTCCCGGGTTCGTTGTCATTAACAAGGATTTTCGGTTTAGACATAATCCTACCGTAATCCTTCTGTTGCATAGCGGTCAACAAAACGTTGATGTGTTCGTCACCATAAAAACCAGTACCGGAACCGCTATTAGATTGAAAATCGATAAAGCGGTCTCTGCCGCTTTCTAAAAGCGGCGAAACTAAATTAGAGCTTCCAGCTTCAATACCCGGAAGAATGGCACTGGTCAAGCCGGATGTAGCGGTCAAATCCGGGAAGCTCTGGATGACATTAAGGTCAAATTCAAAGGCATCTGTTTTCGAAATTTGCACAAGCGTTACGTCTATGAGAACTTGTGGCCTTCGTCTGTCTAGGGTGGTTATAAGCTTACTTATCCATTCCTGGTTCTTCCTATTGGCATAGACAATAAGCGAAAAAGTAGCTTCATCAGGAACAACCAGGATTTGATCATCGGTCCTCTGGATAACCTCCTCAATCTTTCCTTCTTTATTTAGGACGGTTTCCTGAATGATTTTCTCGAGAACTTCGCCTAATCGAGCAGGCTCCTGATTTTCAAGAAAATATATCTCATAAGGGATGGCCTGTTCACTGGCCTTTGTATCCACGAAGCTAATAATTGTTGCTATTTTGGCATGCTGCTCTTGAGTAGCATTGATTAGCAGTGAATTAGTTGCTGCTAATATTACCACCTCGGGATCTTCTACCAGGGCCACGGTATCTGTCATAGCTAATGATGAGGATTTGGATACTCTTTGAGATAACTTAGGGCTCTGGGTGACTTTACCCATGAACTTCAGCTCCTCCAGTTTTTTCTTTACCTCCTCTGCGTCAAGGTTCTCAATATTATAGACCTTGAAGATCCGCAGGTCCTCAGGCACTACATCCACGTAATTAATAATTGTTACTATCCTGGTATGCTGATCCTGGGTGGCGTTGATTAACAACTGATTGGTGGCCGTTAATACGACTACCTGTGGTTGCTCAACCAGGGCCCCTCCCATCGTACCGGTTGTAGTTGACGATGAAGACCTGGACGTTTTTCGGGATGTCCCGGAATCCTGGGTAGCCTGGTCTGCGGCCAGCTCATCCAGTTTTCTCTTGACCTGCTCCGCGTCGATATACTCTATATCATAGACCTTGAGAATTCTCAGGTCCTTCTGGACAATATCGAGGGCATCGATCAGTTCCTCAAGTAGTGATAGTTGCTCCTCATGGCCTATCATAAGGATACGATTGGTCCTCTCGTCGGTATCCAGGTACACAGATTGCCCGGAACCAGCAGTTCCTTTGCCTTGTTTAGTCGACGATTTACCTGCTGCCGAGGCCATCGTAACCGGGATGCTCTGAAGCTCCTGTGCAAGAGTACGAACCTTATTCGCAATCGCAGTCGCCAACGTATGCTGCAGGCGTCGGAATCGACACTCCCTGGTTCTTCCCGGTCGATCAAGCATACTCACCAACTGCTCGATCCGGCCCATTCGATGTGAATAGCACGTGACAAACAGGATTTGGCCCTCATCTGATGGTGAAACTACTACACCCAGTTTCATATTCTTCAGCAGATTTGTAACGCTTGCGACATCCACGTGCTGAAGCTCGAATACACGTGTTACCACCATATCTCCTGCCTGCACCGCTTTGCTCTCAACATCGACCAGTTGGGGGTCGGCATCCAGTGCCTGAGCGATCGGTACAATGGTCACGAGCTTGTCTTCCCGCCGAATCATGGCAAAGCCCTTGAACTTCAGAACTGTCTCCAGAAGAGTGTAGAGGTCTTTGACCTTCATCTCGCCCTGGAGACTGCCGTTCAGCTTGAGGGTAACAGACTGCATTCCAAGGGTATCTGTATCGTAGACGTAATCCAGATCCAAGTATTCACCAGCAAGATCCAGTAACTGCATCAAAGTCATCGTCTCCGGCAGGGCCATATCAAGTATATCCTCCCCATTTTCAAGCTCTATCGACCGAGATTCAGTAGTAATTGCCTCATTTTCATTGGTATTACCGGTTGGCTTAAGGACGATTCTCAATGTCCCGGGCACGCCGGTACAACTATTATCTAAGGTGATTGGGGAGTTTACATCGGCTCCTCCTCGGGCATCAGAATCCAGGGAATGGTTCTTCTCACCAGGGAGGGAAGGCTCGGGCCGCGCGCTGGACATCTGTGGCCCGAGACCTTCTTGTGGATAGCCATTGTCAGGTATTTTCACGACAAGTTCCTCGGTTGGCACTTCCCCCTGTATCAAGGTCCTGGCTTTCGGCTGAGCGGTTTCGACATTGACAGTTGTCTCAGACGTATCCTCTGCTGGGTGATGTTCGCGATATTCGCTGGTAGCCGGGATAGGATATATTGGTAATCTTTTGCTGGTAATCCTTCTTAGCAGGCCAAGAAGCCGCTCTCGATGGCGGGCCGGGATGATCGCCATAACAGCATCTCGGTGAATATCGATAATCCCTTTTACCTGTCCATCTGTCTGAGGCGGATTGGTAAATGTTCCTATTCTAATATTGCCAAGGGCTGCTGCAATCTGTGAGTTGGATGGTAAGGCCCTAACTATAGAAGAGGGGCCAAGGTTCTCAATGATAAAGTTTTCATTCGTGTCAACCAGACTGAGTAGTATAGTTGCTCTTTGCAACTGCTCGGTCGACCCGGTTACCAAAACAGCATTGGCCTCAGGCATTTTGGTAACCTTGTTAATGCCTAATTTAGAAAGAAAGGTGATGCACTGCTCACTACTCAAATGCTCCAGATTAAAGATCTGCTGCTTACTGAGTTCGGACCGCGTACTATCTTGGGGAAGGATTGTCCGGCAACCGGTAGATATCAGAATGACCAAAACCCAGAAGAAAAGGATGTAACTGAATTGCCGAAGCCAGGAATATTTATCTTTTATGATTATATTATTCAATATCATAATAAGCACCTCATCCATATCTATCTGTACAGAACCAGACCAGGTATCACCCGCTGGCACTTGTATGATCATAAGCGACAGGTCTTATTTCCGGCCTTGACGGACCGAGCCTGTGCATTGGCTTTCGAGGTTTCGTATTCGGTTTTGTCTTGGGAGGTCTTTGATGCCTCGGCGGAGATGGGCTTTTCTGGTCCGATGCCAACTTAGTCTGCTTTACTTGCTCAGTACGGACAGGAACCTTCGTATCGACTGCCATCTCACACAACAATTTGCCATCCCGATAGACAATCATCCCGCGTTTAACCTCATCAACTATAAAATGCCCCAGATGCGCACCCTGTTTGACCCAGTGTACTCCTTTGTCGGGTTCCGAGACGAGTGCCATGGACTTCTGAGGATTAGAGCGATAATAGCTTGTTCCGACAAGCGTGAACTTCGGTTTGAGCTTTGTTGATTCGGCGGTTGTGATCTTTTCATTCAATACTTGTACAGTTCGTTGTTCAGGAACAACATGGGCTTGTCTTGTCTTCTGTGGCTTGGGCTTGGGGGGATTAAGATACAGAGCAAAAGCCTGTGCCTGCTCGACAAGTGGATTAACTATTTTCTGTTGGCTTTTTTCACCGGAAGCGCCGGTCATGTTGAATTTTTCAATTATTGTAAGGTCAGGATTCTCCTCGGTTTCCTGGGCACCTTGTAGTTGCTGAACTGCACAAAGTACAAACACGGCGACAGCAGAAATTATCGCCAACATGCTGATTATATTTAGTCCCCTTACCATAGCAGACAAAGTCCTCTATGCCTACGGACTACACTTTCCTTAGAGTTCTCATAGTAAAAAATGTATTCTTACATAAGATTAATTCGTTTTTTTCTGGTTTATTACCTTCGTCCGGCTCCTAAAGCCTGTACCTCAAGTTAGACTCTCTTTATGATTTATAGCGTCCGAGATAAGATAAATATGGACAGTAAATTTGGAATTCTTTAATAAAAAGTTTTAACAGTCCTGCTAAAACTCCTTATCTCATAATACTGACGAATCAAATCGATGGGATCTCTTCGGATTAAAGCGGTAATTTTTTATTCATTTATGACTGGCAGAAACATTTTTTTTAACAATTTTTTACGGTCGACAGGTTAAGATAAAAGAATATCAAGGGGGATTGCAAGTAAAGTAACGACAACTGCTTGAAGGGAAGTATCCTGAAGAAAACGTGGCGATGAGAACGTAAGGTTTAAGGTTTCACATCAAATTTTTAAAAAAAAGCAGTCCCTATTTTTGGTTTTAGAATCGCTACGTTTTAAAAAAGCAAATTGTTTTTTTGCCCGCACGGTATTTCCGGGCAGGTGCGAGAATGGAGTGAGCTATGCAGGCCATGTTGTTAAGCACTAACAGAAGACCGCTATGAGGAGGGGCGGC
>JAFCGF010000053.1 GCA_017608295.1 Candidatus Woesearchaeota archaeon | reverse complement strand
AAAAATCGTAAATTAGGAAATCATGAAAAATAGAATCATCGTTTTCACTCTTTTTGCCATATCTTTTTCTTCATTTGGCCAGAAATTGACTCCAACCGTTGTCTCTTCGGGTGGTAGCTACTTCTCAGCAGGAGGGTATACCCTCTCTGCAACCATTGGAGAAATTGCGGTTACTACACTGAAATCAGGTAGCTTGACCCTTACTCAGGGATTTCAGCAACCGTATGATATTACAAGTATTAAAGAAACCGGATTGGATTGGTCTATTACAGCGTATCCAAACCCGGTATCTGAATTCCTTAATATCCGGTTTGATCTGACCGATCCCATCGACCTGAATGTTGAGATTGTGGATATCTCGGGCAGGAAACATCTCATCCGCGAACTCTATTATGTAACTCCCGGAGAGATCGTGACCTTTGACATGTCCGGTTTTGTAAGGGGAGTCTACCTGGTCCGGATCTATACACCCGACTGGCGGGTACAGAAAACCTATAAGATCCAGAAGTTTTAACGGATCCCATTATATAAAAAAGCCTGTTCTCAAAACAGGCTTTTTTATATATTTAGTTAAAAATGCGTTGTTCGGTTTAATTTTCTGGTTATTGTTGGGACAATCCATTCGAATAAGATAAATCAATTTTGAATTTCATTGAATTTGTATTATGCCCTTGCAGGGCTTATATTTTTTATTACACTAATACACAGGGCGATGCCCTGTGCTGTTAGATCAAAGCCTTTCAGGCTTTTCATGATTTCTTTTCCAAGATAAACAGGTAATCAAAATGTGTAAACCGCACAACCCGTAGGTTAAAAGTTAATGGTTGATGCAGTTAAGAACTTACATTTCCATCTGCCGGTTGGCGGATAGAAGAATTAACCGGACCGGAAAATGTAGGTCGACCCTGCCTGCAGGTCTCCTGAGTCGACTATTTGGCGACTTGGAAAGTCGCCCTACATTGTTTTACGGTTATTGTGACGTGTTACACAGATTAATGCCTTAATAACCGTCAAGCGGACTTGGAGCCGCTGGACGGATATTTCTACCAGTTGATCCTTCTTAACTCACTAACTCAATAACCATTAACCACCGTGTCCTCCGAAGCCATGGCGTAGGAGGATTAACATTTCCTCCTTTTTTTTGATAAATGCCTCATTTCTGTATATAAACATCTATCTATGAATGAAACAATTACTACTTAAATCCAGTATAATCTTTGATGTAGTAATGTCACATTTCTCAAAAAAGTGTAACTTGTATTTCCAATAAAAATCAATAAAAATCAGTATAAAACCATTTATCAAAAACTAATGCTATGAAACGACTTCTACTAATTCTGTTCACAGTTCACTGTTCACTACTCACACTTCTCTCCCAGGCGCCACAGGGATTTAATTACCAGGCGGTTGCCCGGGATACGGACGGATCATTACTTGCCTCCGAAACGATCGATGTAAAGATCGGTATACGGTCCGGCAATGAGACCGGTCCTCTCGTTTGGGAAGAGACCCATTCGGTGACCACCAATGAGTTTGGGCTATTTACCCTGAAGATCGGTGATGTAACCGCAACGCCAGGATCAGGATCTGCGGCAACTTTCAGTGATGTCGACTGGAGTACCGGAGCACACTACCTGGGTGTGGAGATCGATCTGGGTAGCGGTTTCGTGCCAATGGGAACATCAGAGTTGCTATCTGTTCCATTTGCCCTGTTTGCAGAAGCAGGAAATGAAGGACCACAGGGAGCACAGGGACCGCAAGGTATCCAGGGTCTCCAGGGATTAACCGGACCGGATGGTCCACAGGGCCCCAATGGTACAGATTGCTGGGATCTGGATGGCGACGGTGTGAATGATCCGGAAGAAGATATTAATAGTGATGGATTTTGGAATACACTCGACTGTAAAGGTCCTGAAGGAGACCAGGGGATACAGGGAGTTCAAGGATTACAGGGAGCTACAGGCCCTGACGGCCCACAGGGAGACCAGGGACCAATTGGAGCGACAGGAGATACCGGTCCGCAAGGCACTAAGGGTGATAAGGGAGACCAGGGAGATTCCGGAGCTACAGGTCCGCAGGGTATCCAGGGAGTCAAGGGTGATAAGGGAGACCCGGGAACAGGACTCACGAACCGGGGTGACTGGTTCAGCGGTATAGTGGTGAACGAAGGGGATTATGTGTTTGACCGTTCTTCAGGTGATCCATTGATCAATTCAATGTGGATATTCCAGGGTACACCACCTTATACATCTAACACACAGCCCTACCTTGACCTGGTTAACTGGATAGAATTTGAAGCGCCGGCAGGGCCAGAGGGTCCACAGGGCCCCATAGGATTGGATGGCCCAAAAGGTGATACGGGAGATACCGGACCGCAGGGACCAATCGGTGCAACGGGTGCCACCGGACCACAGGGGCCTCAGGGTGATACAGGTCCCCAGGGAGTAGAAGGTCCGAAAGGGATCGATTGCTGGGACCTGAATGGTGATGGAGTAGATGATCCTATAGAAGATGTTAATAGTGATGGATTATGGAATGCACAGGATTGCCTGGGAGAAGAAGGACCACAGGGATTAACAGGTCCACAGGGGATCCAGGGAGTACAGGGAGATACCGGACCGCAAGGAATCCAGGGAATACAGGGAGCACAGGGACCGGAAGGAGCTCAGGGAATCCAGGGTATTCAGGGAGACCAGGGCCCGATCGGACCTCAGGGACTCAAGGGAGATAAAGGGGATCCGGGAGACCCTGCATCAGATGATCAGGACCTGAATCTGTCAGGAGATATCCTTACAATAGATAATGGTGTAAATAATATTGATCTATCCGTTTATAGAGATAACACAGATGCTCAATCACTGATCATGTCAGGTGATGTACTATCGATCTCAGGTGGAGGTGGATTCGTTGATCTTTCACTGTATGGTGATGATGCGGACGCAAATGCAGCAAATGAACTAAACACTACACTGGTACTTAACGGATCAGTACTTGAATTAACTGATGCAGCAGGAACCTTAACTGCAAACATGGGATCATTGACAGATGCTGATCCCGATCCAACCAATGAGCTGAATACTGGAGCTATACTTTCAGGTACAACACTGCAGATAACGGATGCAGGTGGGATGATTCCGGTAGAGCTGGCATCATTGGTCAATGATGCAGATAACGATATAACGAATGAGTTGATTTCGAATGTAGTTCTTGCAGGCAACTCTCTACAGATAACCGATGCAGGTGGGACAAAATCAGTTGATCTCACCCCACTGGTCAACGATGCTGATTCTGATTCCGGCAACGAGATTCAAGACCTGTCATTATCAGGAAATACCTTGAGCTTGAGTAGTGATGCAACACCTGTTGATATTTCAGGCTACCTGGATAATACAGATGATCAGCAGTTGACCATTGCCGGTAATCTGTTAAGTATTGAAAACGGGAATCAGGTAACTTTACCAGATAATGTAAATGATGCAGATGCCGACCCAGCGAACGAGTTGAACACAGGAGCTGTTCTGTCCGGAACTACCCTTCAGATAACAGATGCAGGTGGGACGATTCCGGTAGATCTGGTATCCCTGGTAGATGATGCCGATCCGGATCCTGCAAACGAACTGAATACAGGAGCCCTTCTTTCAGGGACCACCCTTCAGATTACAGATGCGGGAGGAACACTTCCGGTAAATCTAACCTCACTTGTCAATGATGCGGATTTTGATCCGACGAATGAATTCCAAAGCCTAACTTTAACTAGCAACACTCTTGGTCTTACCAATGATGGGACTACAGTAGATCTATCCGGCTATATGGATGATAGTAATCCCTGGAGCCTGAGTGGTGGTACAATTTTCTACAATGACGGGAATGTTGGTGTAGGTACAGAAACTCCTGGAAGCCGTCTTGAGGTGATGGGTAATATGAGTGGATTACCAGAAGATCCTCTCTTTGAAGTAAAGAGAAAGGATGGGCAAACTGTGTTTGCAGTCTATGAGGATAGTGTAAGGATTTTTATCAATGAAGAAGCTGCGCTAAAAGGAACCAAAGGTGGATTTGCAGTGGGTGGATTTACTCCTGCCACCAAAGGACTAACCCAGGAATACTTGCGGGTTACTCCGGATAGTGTGAGGATCTATATCGATGAAACCATTACCGGTAAGGGAACAAAGGGAGGATTTGCTGTAGGGGGGTTTACCCCATCAAAGAAAGGTTCGACAGTTTCCCTGTTGCACCTTACCAAAGAGAACTACTTCATCGGGCATGAAAGTGGAATACTTACCGTCGGTGGTTACCGGAATACATTTTATGGATACCAGGCCGGTAAATCCAATATCACCGGATCGAATAACATCTTCATGGGTAATATGTCAGGTTTTTCAAATGTTGGGGCAAATAATAATGTGTTCATCGGAAACGAAAGTGGATATAATACCGTCGGTGGTTTTGGAAACGTTTATATTGGTTACCAATCAGGGAAGAGTAATGAGGCAGGATTTGGAAACTCATTTGCAGGTTACCAGACTGGGTTTTTCAATGATGCTAGTTACAACTCATTCATGGGTTATAAAAGCGGTTATAATAACACCACAGGAACAGGAAATACATACCTTGGATTCTATGCCGGATATGGTGATAATACAATAAAGAGCTCGGGCGTAGATAACGTATATATTGGTAGTTACAGCGGGTACAGAAATACAACTGGCGAATTGAATACATTCCTTGGATACAAGAGCGGATATAACAATCAAGCAGGGAAATCCAATGTGTTTATTGGAAATTTGGCAGCCTACTCTAATGTTAGTGGCCAGAGTAATGTAATTATTGGTAAGATGGCCGGTTATTGGAATAATGCCAATTACAATGTGTTTATCGGTGACAGCGCAGGGTATTTTAATACGTTTGGTGGGGCATCGGGGATTCAGGGTGCTTATAATACCTTTATTGGGTATCAAACAGGGTATAGTAACAGAACTGGAGCCTACAACATATTTATGGGATATTTCGCTGGCCGTGCAAATACATCCGGTGACGATAATGTAATTATCGGAAACTGGAGTGGTTATGATAACCAGGTCGGCCAGGGTAATGTATTTCTTGGCTTCCAGGCAGGAGTGAAAAACAATGCTTCCGGAAATGTTTTTCTTGGTTATCGCTCGGGATGGTATAACCAAACAGGTACCAATAATGTCTACATGGGATATAACGCCGGATCAACAGTTTATGATGGTCAATATGCATCGGGATCAAACAATGTGTTTATCGGGACAGAGAGTGGGAAGATCAATACGACCGGTTCCAGAAACACATTTCTTGGAAATTCTTCTGGCTCGGCAAACACTTCAGGCCTTTCAAATGTATTCGTTGGGAATCTGGCAGGAAGCAGCAATACAACCGGTTCATCAAATGTTTTTGTAGGACATGAAAGTGGGTTGAATAACGTGAATGGTTTTGCCAATCTGTTTACGGGATATTCAAGTGGGAGATCAAATACTTCGGGTAGCTGGAATATCATGCAGGGATATTATACAGGGTATAATAACCAGGATGGCTATGATAATGTTTTCATTGGAAACTGGGCAGGCTATAGCAACGTAAGTGGGGACAGAAATGTCTTTCTTGGTTACCAGGCTGGTGTTTCTAATTTAACTGATTTCAATGTTTTTATTGGTACTTCCAGTGGAGGCTGGACTACTACAGGATCTTATAATGCATTCCTCGGATACGAAAGTGGTAATTATAATACGACGGGAGAAAAGAATGTTTCAATTGGGTTTAAAGCTGGTTATGGAACATCAGGACAAACTACAGGATCCTATAATGTATTTATTGGCAATGAGAGTGGCTACAGCATCAGAGATGGAGATTATAATACTCTGGTTGGAAACTTTAGCGGACATTCACTGACAACAGGAAATTACAATACATTCATTGGTAATGAAGCCGGTCAGGCAAATACCACAGCAGGCTTCAATACGATCATTGGTTATGGCGCGGGGTATTCCAATATTTCTTCACAGGGCCAGGTTTTTATGGGTTACTGGGCAGGACACTTTACCGCTTCAGGTGCTGGTGGAAATACCTTTATTGGAAATGAAGCCGGACGGTCCAATGTTTCAGGATATGATAATGTTTACCTCGGTGAATCAGCCGGAAGCACTTCAACAGGATATAAGAATGTATTCCTTGGACATGGTGCCGGATACCGTGAAAGTGGAAACAATAAACTCATCATTGAATCAATCTATTGGAATGGAACGGATAATGCAGGAAATGCCCTTATATATGGAGATTTTTTAAATGATGAATTGAGATTCAATGCCAATGTTGGAATAAATACCAACCCTGTAGTTAATGCAAGTCTTTATGTTGACGATGGACCCAATAGTTATGGATTATATGCTACAGGAACAAACCATAGAATCGACGGGAATATTGGTATTAATGCCAATCCAAGTGCTACTATTGCCAAATTTTATTCCTATGATGGAAGTACTACAAACAATGATTATCCGGCAGTACTCGGGAGACATGAACAGAATACCACAGGTTGGGGTGTTGGGGTAAGTGGATTTGGTGGATACAAGGGTGTTGAAGGAAGATCAACTGTTACAGGAACTGGTACCAGGTATGGTGTTCATGGATATGCTAGCGGGGGTACTTCTAATTATGGAGTATATGGCTCTGGAGCTACCTATGGCGTGTATGCCTCAGGTGATATGGCCTATACAGGAACCCTTTATGACGTTTCTGATATTAAATTCAAGAAAGATATTAAAGCGTTGGATGATGTCCTCCCACAATTGATGAAAGTAAAGGCTAAAACATATTTACATAAAACGAGCAGTGAATTCAAAGGAATGAATCTTCCATCAGGCAGGCAATATGGTGTGGTTGCACAGGAACTGGAAAAAATCTTTCCGGATCTTGTAATAGAAGGAATTCATCCTGGCAAAATTGATCCTGATACTGGTGAAGAAGCTGGAGAAATACATTATAAAGGAGTGAAATATGTTGAAATGATACCAATTCTGATTAAAGCAATTCAGGAACAACAGGAACGAATCGATTACCTGGAGAGTAAAATTGATAAAATTGAGGGAATAAAGTAAGATTGTAATAATAATCAGGAAAACATTTAGAAAATGAAAACTCGAATACTCACACTAATAGTTTTAATAACAGTTCCTCTATTCAATTTAACCGCCCAAACCTTATCTCCCACCGTTGTCTCTTCAGGTGGTAGCTACTTCTCTGCCGGAGGGTATACCCTTTCTGCAACCATTGGTGAAATTGCTGTTACTACACTGAAATCAGGAAGCCTGACCCTGACACAGGGATTTCAGCAGCCGTATGATATTGGTACGGGAATCAAGGAGACCGGACTGGATTGGTCAATCAGTGCATATCCAAACCCGGTTTCGGAATTCCTTAATATCCGGTTTGATCTGACCGATCCCATCGATCTGAATGTTGAGATCATGGATATCTCGGGCCGTAAACACATGATCCGGGAACTCTATTATGTGACACCAGGAGAGATCGTAACATTCGATCTGTCAGGGTTGGTCAGGGGTGTCTACCTGGTCCGGATCTATACACCCGACTGGCGTGTACAGAAAACTTACAAGATCCAGAAGTTTTAACGGATCCAATATTTAAAAAAGCCTGTTCTCAAAACAGGCTTTTTTAAATATTTAGTTAATGGTTAATTGGTACTGGGTCCTTGTTACTCCTGACTGCCGTCAGGCAGGCGTTACTTGTTACTTGTTACACAAACAGTTAAGAACTTATATTTCTGTCTGCCGGTTGGCGGATAGAAGAATTAACCAGACCGAAAAATGTAGGTCGACCCCTGCCTGCAGGTCTTCAGAGTCGACTATTTGGCGACTTGGAAAGTCGCCCTACATTGTTTTACGGTTATTGTGACGTGTTACACAGATTAATGTCTTAGTACCCGTCAAGCGGACTTGGAGCCGCTAGACGGAAATCAATTCCGTCCGACGGATAAAAAATTCCAACCGAAACTTGAGAACGCAAGAGATTACCCACTGTCGCCCGCCTTATTTCTACCAGCAAGTCAATCCTTCTTAACTCAATAAACCACCGTGTCCACCATATCCGCCGGCTGGCGGAGGAGGTGGAATAACCATTCCTTAATTCATTTTGACAAACATCCCCTTTCTGTCCATGAACATCTCTCTATAATTGAAACAATTAATCCCTGAATCCAGTATAACCTCTGATGTAGTAATGTCACATTTCTCAAAAAAGTGTAACTTGTATTTCCAAAAAAAATCAAGAAAGATCATTATAAAACCATTTATCAAAAACTAATGCTATGAAAAGACTTCTACTTATTTTACTCACTGCTCACTTCTCACTTCTCACACTCTTCTCTCAGGCGCCACAAGGCTTCAACTACCAGGCGGTAGCCAGGGATACGGACGGATCACTTCTTGCATCTGAGAATATAGATGTCAAAATCGGTATCCGGTCAGGAAGTGAAACAGGTACACTGGTATGGGAAGAGACCCATACGGTAATGACCAATGAGTTTGGGCTTTTTACCCTGAAGATCGGTGATGTAACTGCAACGCCAGGCTCAGGGTCAGCAGCAACCTTCAGTGATGTCGACTGGAGTACCGGAGCATACTATCTGGGAGTGGAGATCGATCCGGGTGGCGGATTTGTAACAATGGGAACCAGTGAACTGCTATCGGTTCCATTTGCCCTGTTTGCAGAAGCAGGGAATGAAGGACCTCAGGGACCTCAGGGAGCTCAGGGTATACAGGGTTCACAGGGAGATACAGGACCTACCGGAGCTCAGGGAGATCAGGGACCGGTTGGACCAACAGGAGATACAGGTCCGCAGGGTCTGAAAGGTGATAAAGGAGACCCGGGCGATACGGGTGATACAGGCCTGACCGGACCACAGGGGCCGAAAGGAGATCCCGGAACAGGTCTGATCAACAGGGGAGCATGGAGTTCCGATTCGACCTATTATGATGGGAACTATAGTTTTGACCGTTCAACGGATGATCCTCTGATCAATTCAATGTGGATCTTCCAGGGAACAGGACCCTATACAAGCGGAACACAACCCTACCAGGACACAGGTAACTGGGTTGAATTTGAAGCGCCTCCGGGACCGGAAGGACCGCAGGGACCAATCGGACCCGATGGACCGAAAGGTGATACGGGAGATACAGGTTTGCAGGGACCGGTGGGAGCAACAGGTGCCACCGGGGCACAGGGACCACAGGGAGATACCGGTCCACAGGGAGACACTGGCCTGCAGGGACCGCAGGGAGACCAGGGAATACAAGGGGAACAAGGGATACAGGGTGTCCAGGGCGACCAGGGAGACACGGGACCAGTTGGCCCGGACGGGATAAATTGCTGGGACCTGAATGGTAACGGTATAGACGATCCGGCAGAAGATGTAAACAGCGATGGATTCTGGAATGCGGATGACTGTAAAGGCCCACAGGGGGATGAAGCAACGGATGACCAGGATTTGACACTTTCAGGAGACATCCTGAGTCTGACGAACGATCCATCAACAGTTGACCTTTCGGGTTACATGGATGATACGGATAACCAGGGATTGAACCTGTCGGGTGATATTTTGACCATTCAGGGTGGATCCGGTCTGGTTGACCTTTCCATTTATGTCGATGATGCCGATGCGAATCCTGCAAATGAGCTTAACTCCAGCCTGGTATTAAATGGATCAATCCTGGAACTGACTGACCCAGGAGGTTTATTAACAGCAAATCTAAGCTCACTGATAGATGCCGATGATAATCCAACTAACGAATTGAATTCAAGTGCGATACTTTCTGGGACAACTCTTCAGATAACTGATGCTGGTGGAATGATACCAGTAGATCTTGGCTCCTTGGTTGATGATGCAGATAACAATCCAAACAATGAAATACAGGACCTCTCTCTGGGAGGAACCACTTTAAGTTTAAGTGGCGATGCATCAACTGTTAACCTCTCCTCATTTCTCGATAATACAGATAACCAGGGATTGAATCTGTCCGGTGATATTCTGTCTATTTCAGGTGGAACCGGGACAGTTGACCTGTCTGATTATGTGGATGATGCAGATGCAAGTACAACAAATGAAATACAGGACCTATCTCTTGGAGGAACTACTTTAAGTTTAACCGGGGATGCAACACCTGTAAATCTCTCTGCCTTCCTTGATAATACGGATAACCAGGCACTCATCATGACGGGTGATGTACTTTCGATCTCAGGTGGGGGTGGTTTTGTAGATCTTTCATTGTACGAAGATGATGCCGATGCCAATCCAGCCAATGAGTTGAATTCAAGCATGAACCTATCAGGAACAACGTTGAATATTATTGATGCAGGCGGTACAAAATCTACAAATCTGAGTTCACTGGTCAATGATGCCGATGCCAGTACAACCAATGAGATACAGAATCTCTACCTGACAGGAAATTCGCTTACCCTGACTGGAGATGCCACTCCGGTTGACCTGTCAGGCTACCTGGATGATAGCAACCCATGGAATGAAGCCGGTGGAAAGATATACTATAATACGGGCAACGTAGGAATTGGAACGGCTGCACCTGCAGGCAGGTTGGAAGTAAAAGGGAACATGTCCGGAAGCGATGAAGATGCACTGTTTGATGTAAAAAGAGCGGATGGACAAACAGTATTTGCAGTATATCCTGACGGGGTTAGGATTTATGTTGAAGATGACGCAACGGGTAAAGGAACAAAAGGTGGTTTTGCTGTCGGAGGATTTAATCCGGCCACTAAAGGACTGACAAATGAATTCCTGAGGGTGACTCCGGATAGTGTAAGGGTGTATATTGATCAGTCAGGAACCAAAGGAACGAAGGGTGGATTTGCTGTTGGAGGATTCACACCCGGGAAAGGTGATCCGGTAAGCCTTTTCTATCTTGCCGAAGATAACTACTTCATCGGCCATGAAACGGGAATTGTTACTACTGGCAGTTATAATACTTTCTTTGGTTACCAGGCCGGGAAACATAATACATTTGGTTATAAGAATATTTTTATTGGACACCAGGCAGGATTAAATAATACCCAGGGTGACAGGAATATCTTTATTGGGACTGATTGTGGTATCAATAATACTACAGGATTAGGCAACATTTTTATGGGTTGGCAAGCAGGACAATCTAACGTAGGTGGTAGTAATAATATTTTTGTCGGAGCCAACTGCGGTGCGGTCAACTCCTCCGGACAACTGAATATGTTTATAGGTAACGCTTCAGGTTATCAAAATACAACCGGTACAGCAAATTCCTTCGTGGGGACTGGTGCAGGAAACGCCAATGTGGGTGGCAGCTTTAATACATCTGTTGGATATAGCGCAGGATCATCAAGTGCATCCGGTGGCAACAATGCATTTTTAGGAGCAAATGCAGGACACGATTTGACTTCTTCGACAAGTAATACCCTTCTTGGCTCTTATTCTGCCTATTCCATGACTTCAGGGGGATATAATGTTATTATTGGAAGTTCGACTGCACAAGCTAAAACTTCAGGAAGTAACAATGTAATAATTGGATATAATAGCGGAAGAAACAATGGAGATGGATCCAGTAATGTGTTTATCGGGTATGAGGCAGGTATGGATGAACCAGGAAGTGATAAACTCTATATAGAAAATTCTGCTGCAACATCCACGGGTGCTCTGATCTATGGGGATTTTAATTCCGATTTGTTGAGATTCAATGCGAGGGTAGGTGTAAAAACAAGTTCGTCATCTAATATAGCTCTTAATGTTGTAGAAAACACTTCAACTGCATCATCCCGATATGGTATTTCCAGTTCTGCATCAAATGCTACTAGTCTTAATTATGGAGTATATGGAGTTGGTAGTGGTGGTGCTCAGGGCTTTGGAGTATGGGGTACAGCTTCCGGCAGCACTACTTATAATATCGGCGTTATTGGCTCTGCTTCAGGTACAGGCGCCTACGCCGTATACGCATCAGGTAATCTGGCATATACAGGTTCCTTGGTAAATCTTTCAGATGGAAAAGCCAAGGAAAATATTGAACCTATTGACAATGCACTGGCCAAACTAATGCAGGTTAAATCCCATAGCTTCACATATAAGAGTGACAATCCCAAGGTTAAATCAATGAATCTTCCTGAAGGGAAACAATATGGATTTATTGCACAGGAGTTGGAAGAGACTTTTCCTGAACTTGTAGTAAGTGCAATTGGACCAGTAGGTTCTGATAGCGGAAAGGGTGATTTTTCTGGTGAGAATTACAAAGGAGTAAAATATATGGAAATGGTACCAATTTTAGTGAAAGCAATACAGGAACAACAGGGCATGATTGAAAAGCTGATGAAGGAAGTAGAAGAACTTAAGAAACAGTAAAATATTAAAATCAGCCTTATGAAAACAAAAGCATTTTTCTTCATTCTCATATTTGCGGTCCTGTCAGTTCAGGTTGTGGCACAGAAACTGACTCCCACCGTTGTATCCTCAGGTGGAAGTTACTTCTCAGCTGGAGGATATACGCTGTCAGCTACAATTGGCGAGATTGCTGTGACTACTCTGAAAACGGCAAGCCTGACCCTGACACAGGGATTTCAGCAGCCGTATGATATTGGGACAAGTATTAAAGAAACCGGATTGGATTGGTCTATTACAGCGTATCCAAACCCGGTTTCGGAATTCCTTAATATCCGGTTTGATCTGACCGATCCGATCGATCTGAATGTTGAGATCATGGATATGTCGGGCCGTAAACACATGATCCGGGAACTCTATTATGTGACACCCGGAGAGATCGTAACATTCGATATGTCGGGTTTTGTAAGGGGTGTTTACCTGGTCCGGATCTATACACCCGACTGGCGGGTACAGAAAACCTATAAGATCCAGAA
>JAFCGF010000052.1 GCA_017608295.1 Candidatus Woesearchaeota archaeon | reverse complement strand
TTCACATGCGTCTTTAATCACACTTAATCGCCAAGTATCAAAATACTTTTCCTTGAACATCACCAAGAGCTTATTTGGCCATAACGCTGACAAACACCTACAGGTTTCTCTTACAAAGAAGGCATAAAATTCGTCATTTAAGCAAAAATCATCTGATGTTGATGTTGAAAATAGGCTTATAGTAATAACAGAATTATCTTTAATAGTTAGCTGAGAGCTGTTTATTTCAGATGTAAATGGTCCCAATATGTAATAACCCATATCATTATCATCAGGCCAGTAATCACGAAATAATTGGGATTTGAACCAGTCACCCAAGAGGCCATAGTAATGAAAATCAATATGCATTAAATTAGATGCCGCATAGCAGTAAGATCCACACATATAGCCGATATTCTTAACCTGGTATTTGTCTGCAACAGCAGTGGCAACCGGATGCATCGGGTCGTAATCAAAGCGTCTCTTAATATAATATGCTGGCCTAACATATTGAAATAAGGTTTCGTAATATTGCCACGACCTATAAATTGCTAACATAGCATTTTTCAATATAATCGACTTGAGCCTTGAAGAAAAAATAACCTTAAAAAAAAATATTCCGAAGCGCCTTAGCTCATTGTATCTATCACCAACATAACCATTTATTTCACTTCTCGGAATCACATTCTTTCCATCCCTTTTTATCATTTCATAGATTTTGGTTCCTTTACCTTTAGAAATATAGAGGACATCATCTCTATGCCTAAAATATCTGTAAAAAGAACCAAATTCAACGTTAACTATCATTGGGTCGGGAATAACATTCTCAATGATGATCTTTACATTCTTTGGCCGATTATCATGCGGTTTCCTTTTCTTGATAAGGGTCTTGATACATGAACTTACCAAATGAATCATTTTTATATAATTTTTAATTTTATATGTTAGAGAAAAATTAGATCTAATTGTATTATCATTAGTTATGCTGGATCTTATAATCTTAGATTCATTTATTAATTTACAATTGTTTTTGCACAATTCATCCGCCAAGATCAATATTTTGACATCACAATCCAACTTATTTATGAGCTCTTTTTTCATTGATGTTATAAGCTTTTCTGTTTGTAATTCAAGAACCTCAAAAATAGAATGCATCTCGTTGGATAAGTCAGAGATTTTAAAAAACCTTTCAACCAACTCATAACGTAGTTTTTCTATCTTAAAGTACAAAGCAGGTGCACTATCAATGTTAACTCTAATCACATTTATCATTATTCCCAGTATTCTTGAAATCAGCTTAGATTTTCCCCTAAACCTCACACATGCGACACTATCAAGCCTTCCTAGCCATTTATATATAATAAGTTCAATCAACTTCAATGGGGTTATCGTATGAACAAACGCTATTTTCTGCATCTTCGTTTGTTGGGATTTAAATTGGAATCATAGGGCGCTGGTCCCAAAAAATTGGATAATATGGTAAGCTCTGATTCAGTCCTAAGAGAAAGGATCTGACAACGAGTAAGAAACGGAACCGTTATAGCGCCGAATTCAAGGCCAAGGTGATCATTGAGACGTTGCGCAATAATGAAATCGTGGCCGAGCCAGCCGCTCGATTAGGCATTCACCATACGATAGCTATGAATATTTCGGAAAAGACGTCAATGAGCCCTTTGCGGACAAAATTTGACAAAAGTTGTCGCTGACTTTTAGACAAGGCGATCCTCTCAACCTTAAATAAAAGAAATTCATGCCAGATATCCGGCCTAATAATATCCAAATCGTTTTAATCCTAGTTGTAATTTTTCATCCAATTTTCTATTAGACCGCTTGTGCATCTCTTTAATTAGTCTCCTTTTCCTTTCTCCTATTACAGATTTATTAATGTAAACAACCTTGTCAAGTTGCTTTAGGATATACCTCAAACTCATTCTGCGGCTTATTTCCGCAGCTATTCCAAGAACTGGCAATTTTTTCTTCCCCTTTTCGAAAATCTTCAAGAACGGTTGCTCAACTATTAATCCTAGTTTGTTATATTCTCTCACAAGGAATCTATTCAAAATAGATGCTATATTTACTGATAAAAAAGAAAAGCTTCTGTTTATTACTTCTTTATTCTTTGGATAATAACCATTGGTACCAAAAAACTCAAATATCATTCCCAAGAAGTAATTCTGATCATCAGCTAATAGTTCATAGGGTATTACGAGTATGTTTTCCTTACCAAAATACTTATGATAGTTCTCCACCAGGGAAAACCAGTCTTGCTTTCTTACATCAATGCCACAGATTTTCAAATTGCCAGAATAAATGGGATTTGTAAATCTACCATTTCTATAGTTTAAGTATGTATTGGTTGATGATGGATAGCCCATTAACACAACCTGCCTATACAATGAATCCACCAAATCAACCTGTCGCCTGATTATCAATATTATCTTCCCATTTGGCAATGATTCTTTCAAACGTTTTGGAATGCTTTCAGAATGGTCATAATGGAATAAAATATTACCGCTTAGGCTTTCTTCACTTATCAGTAGGCTTCTTAAACCCAAGTTATTAATAAAACTAAATTTATTCTGTGGCAGAAAACTCTCGAAGAATTCTTTTTCTGTCTCGGAAACTGCATTTGCTTTATCCAATCCCTTTGATTTTTTATCCATTTTTGCCTTCTTTAGATACGGAAAAACTCGATGTTGCAAGAAGGTGCTGCCAGTTTTGTGAAGTCCAACGTGAACAAAAACGCTAGCGTTTCTTTTTGCATTTAACATGAATACGAACTTTAACAACCAGCCTGAGACCTATGGATTTTACGAAAATTGAACAAAATGAGCTCTTTGAGAAAAAAGCTAACAAGAATTGTTACTTAATTTCAGCATTCTATCAATTTAAAAATCACTTAACCTGGTCAACAATCGAATCTTTCATATAGCCATATTCCATGTACTTATAGAAATAGCTGAACTCCTTGGGATGCTCTCAAACAAAATATTAGCGACCGATGCCAAGTCTTTTCATCGTAATGTCACATATATGTGATATACGACTTTCTGTGAGGGAGGCAACGCCATTCAATTTAAGGGGATTATTCAAGGTGTTCGCCAAGGAATTTTTTATCGCCTCAAAACCAATTAAACAGGGAATCAATTCTATCCCTTAAGGACATCCCCTTCCCCCTTTTTTATTTTTTCATATTCATTGATGCGCTTAATGTCCATATTAACCATCAATTCACGAAGGCCAAGCAATTCAACTGCGTTAAGGTTCTTTGATATTACAGCACTAATTTTGGTCGCATCTCCCAGGTCCAGTAGAAATGCCTCAAGACTCTCCCCATATTGAGAAAGAATTTTTTCCTTAAAAGTGAAATACCATTCAGAGCCGGGATAGGGGGTGGCCATAAATGGGTATGAGCGAATTCCCAGTCTTTCCCAGGCATTGATATTAATTCTAAGACTATCAAACGATTCGTCAGGAAAACCAATAATCTGGTTCGGGATGGGCCTGATCCCTGCATTCATTGTTTCAATTACGGCATCTTCATTCATCTTCGCTGTAGCCCGCTTGTCAATCGATAAAAGAATGTCATCTGAAAAGGATTCGAGTCCGTAGTCGAGATGTGCGCAGCCAAGTTCCTTGAAACGTCTCAACAAGTCTTTATTGACAATCGCTGTATGGGCTGTTGTTCCCCAATGAATTCCCTTGCATCTCGCTGGGTCGTGAGCTCTATTGTCCTTTGCGCATTGAGGCTGAAGCCCTTCCCTAATCCACCTCCCGCTGAATTCATCAAACCACTTTTTATTCTTTGCCAACACCGCAAAGTTTTCATCTAGAAACGACACAAAATCTATACCTAATCTTCTTCGCGCATCGGCCACCATTTTGACCACATATTCTGGGTTATGGAAGCGGACACGCCGCCTGTCCGTAATGTTGAGTTGTCTGCTCTCTGGACCCTCTGTAACCTCTATTTCCCCGCTTAACCCTAGGTGAAAGCAGTACTTGCATTTGTTTGGGCACCCATAACTCGCAATCACACCAAGATGGCGCTGAGCTAGCATGGCCTCTTCACTTAGCAATAAGCTGCTGTTCTGGAAATATATATCGAGTGGGAAAAAATCCCAGGCCGGAAAAGGAAGCGAATCCACATCGGTCAAAAGGGGTCTTCCTTCCGTCAAAACAAGGCTGCCATCCCTGTCCCTGTAAATGATGCCACTTACATCATGCCAGTCAGTAACACCATCATCCAGTTTTGAGAGGATTTCAGGTAGCGTGGCATATGCCTCACCTATAACACCTACGTCTATTTCCTGGAGGAATGTCATGACATCGAACGGGATAGGAGTGATAAAACCACCACCAGCTACTATTAGAGCATGAGGACAAACGCTCCTAACAAATTTTAATGTCTTTTTGATGAATCCATAGGTTGTTACGAGGCCACCAATTGCTATGACATCCCATGCATCCAATCCCAAAACCTCGCGGGTCTCGGCATCAGTGGGCCGCCACGCATTGGCGTCAAAAACTTGAACCCGGTGCCCAACCTGAACACAAATGGCGACTAATTGCGCCATGCCATAAGGCAGGTGCGACGGCTTCTCATTCTGTCGAATAACAGGGTTGATGAAGAGTATTCTTGCCAAATTGATGTCCTTCGAATTGCAGGCTTATGAGATGATCTATCTGACAAGAGAAAGAGCTTCTGACAATTTTCTAAACTCTATTCCTTCACCAAACAAAATTCCCCCTTCCGTGCAATTATACGTCTTGCCAGGCGCCATTTTTGCCAATCGAAGAAATATTTGAGTATACCAGTAATAACTCGGATCCGTAATCCATGTTTCCTCAAGGTGTGGGTTATAGATCTCGACGAGCCCTTCTGTTGGGTCTTCAGGAAATATTTCCTTCAAGTGTTCATAATACTGGGTATTTTGCACATTCGTTCCTGGGGGATAAGAACAATCCATTCCGACCATGATTATCTCCGAACTTCCCAGTATGGATTGCGCGAAAACCCAGGCTGACGTTCCGACATTACCGCCTGTTACCATACACGGCACCTTGTTGAGGTTAAAAACCTGACGCGATATGCTCCCCGGCCTGTCATAGTCGTCGTAAAGCGGATTCCACCAGTAGAGCCGCATTCCAGCAATCAGGCATCGTCTGGCAATCTCCGGCGACACGCTAGTCGATATAATCAGTATAATCTGCGGCCCAAATCGATTTACCAACTCAAGCAACTCTTCATTCCGCTTAAATGCATCTTCATTCAAAGCTGGGTCGAGATCCTGACGTTGGAAATATTCATCTTCAGGACGTTCTGCCAAATGAGGGTCGCCAAACCAGCGAATAATCCGATACGGATCGGGATCAACAGTCAAAACAAAATCCGGAATCAGACCACTCCTCAAGCAATGGCCGAGCGCCCCATCGGCACAGACAATATACCCTTCAAACCCGCTGTTCCTAATAGTGTCTATGGACTTTCTTTTGTGCAAACTTGGACCTGCAGAAATAACCAGTGCAGGTCTTGTTGCCCTAGATTGCAGCTCACACTGCAAATCCTTGATTGTTCTTTTGACATATGGCAAATTTTCTTTCGCGTGTTTGAGACCAATACCTGCGGTCTTTTTCAGTGTGGCCTCGGACATCAACCGAAACTGCTCCTCGTTATACATCGTCGTTACCATCCCAAATAAATTCATCCTTCTTCACCACAAAAGCAATGCTTCCTCCTAGCTTCTCCAATGCCTTGCTCTCAAAGACTTTTGACAAGTCATTGAGTTTTGTTGCCTGCTCATCATCTTGGGTCTCCGAAACACTATAATTGCCTTTCAAAAACTTACTCATTACGCACTCCTTTTCTAAGCAAAAAGTCTGCAAACAGGAAATCTATCTCTTCGTCAATATCGACGGACCGTTCCATGGGCATGATGTACACTCCGGTCCTTTTTGAAATCAGAACACCTTCTTGAAAAAGGGTATCCCTGCTCGTCGCATAAACAGCACCATTAGGTATAACAAGCTTTTCCAGGGACTGGAAGATACCTCTCTCGCCTTTCATCTCGCCTTTCATGAATAATTCAGCTTTGTTGTTTTCCCAAACCCTGAACATCCATTCAGGTCTCTCCATAACCTGCTTCGCAGAAAAAACAGATTTAACATCCTCGTCCTTTATCAACATATCGATACACGCATCAATGTCGGCACTTGAGCAAAACGGGGTGGTCGGTTGCATCGTGACGACGATGTCGACTTTTCTTCCTTCATCCTCTTCCACAAACTCAACAGAATGCTGAGTGACCCATTCTGACGGACAATCTTCTGCCAGACTGGCAGGCCTCACAAATGGAACTTCAGCCCCATAGCGCTGCGATATACTTCTGATTTCATCATGGTCCGTGGAGACAATTACCCGCTTCAAGTATCTACTTTTCAAAGCAGCCTTTATCATGTAACCGACAAGCGGATGCTCGCCCAATGATCTTATGTTTTTCAAGGGGATTCTTTTTGATCCCCCCCGTGCATGAATCACGCCGATAATGTTCAGTTCTTCATTCATTTACTCACCATTTGTAGGGTATTTCAAAATCAATTTCAGCTTTGCTAAGCCTATCTAAGTTACTAAAGACCTTTTTGAAGGCCTTGCTTACATCCCTCATATCTTCGGCCGTATTTGGCCGATTGATATGGTAAAACCAGATGAAGCGTCTCCGCAATAACTCCTCCCCAACAGGGCAATCTCCATTTGCATAGACGCGATTCCTTCCATACAGGTGGCAAGACCAGGGGCAGTGATTTTTGCCATACGCGATCCGTTTCAAAAACAATGGATTTTCATACATCAGCCGCAAATAGCCAGACCCGACCGGTATGCCCTCGGCCCTTAATGCAGCCAAGATCTTCTCTCTTTCAATACCCGTTTCCGTTTCATCATAAAGGACACTGAAAATATGAGGCACTGTGCCCTCCTTGATGGCAGGCAGAGAAATACCTGGAATCCCCTCCATTTCCCTTTTCAAGAATAAAGCGTTATCCTTTCTTACATGGTTGTTTTCATCCAGTTTTTCCAATTGAGAACTGCCCAGGGCCGCAGTAAGCTCCGTCATACGGAAGTTAAGTCCTACGAGATTGATTATGGAGCCGTCATCCCAGGTTTCATCCGGTATGGATTCCCCATGATTCCTTATCAGGCGTGCTTTTCGTGCCAGCGATAGATCATTGGTAACAATCATTCCCCCCTCGCCGGTCATCATATTTTTGGTTTCCTGAAAGCTGTATACGCCGATGTCACCGATCGTGCCTACATACCGGTCACTGTATATCGTACCCGGAGCTTGTGCGGCATCTTCGATAACCCTTAAATGATGTTTTCTGGCAATACCCATTATGGCATCCATTTCTGCAGCGTTGCCCAGAAGGTGCACGACCAGAATGGCCTTTGTTTTATTGGTAATGGCCTTTTCGATTACTGCAGGGTTCATACAATAGGTTTCATCTTCCACGTCCACGAAAACCGGAATGGCATTAAAAACAAGGATGCTCATAGCAGTTGCGTTGAATGACATGCATGAGGTTATAACCTCGTCACCAGGTCCAACATCTAATGCGCCCAAAGTAGCCGCAAGCCCCGATGTAGCTGAGTTAACAGAAATCGCATAAGCCACCCCAAATTTTCTAGCAAATTCAGCTTCAAATTGACGAACCATGTGACCGCCAAGAAAGCTGAAATACTGCCCGCCAATATCCATCGCCTTTTCAGAAGTCATGGCAAGGATTTCATCGATATCAGGGGTCGGACTTCCCATAAATCGTGAAAATTCTTCTCTTTTCAAGACATCCTGAACACGACCCCATTCAGAGCTATCAATTACAGCAGAACTCCGAAAAGGTGCTATCCGAACAGGCTTCCCACCGAATAATGCCAATTCACTCATGGCTGTCATTCTCCCTTCCTTTCCATTGAAAGCCTAATCGGCATTCCATCTTCCCTTGCTGACTCGAGCATGGCCTGAACAAGCCTTAGCGATGCCAGACCATCATGTCCCGTGCAATTTACCCGATTTTTCTCCCCCTTAATAACCGAGACCATGTCATGAACGGCCTCCACAAATCGATCCTTCTTTTCGATAGCCTCTGTCGGTAACGATTTCAATTCCCTATAGCCTGAATAGCGGCTGCTCGCTTCGAAAACATATTTTTCAACTCTTTCACCATTCTCAATAATTCGTACTCTTCCTCTAGCCCCGACAACATCAAGTTCCAAAACCAAATCTTCTCGTTTGCCAACACTGTTTATTGTACAAACCGAATGATCATTGAATTCAAGCCAACCGCTGATATCGGGATCATTTTTGTCCGGATAGTCGCCCACGCCGCTTATTCTTAAGGGTTCTTTGCAGGCTATCATTCTCATAGCATCCAGCAGATGGGTTCCGATATTAAATATCTGCCCTGGATAAATCATATTAATTGTTCTTATGTCACCTATTTCACCGCTTTCAATAACATCTTTCACATACAGGAAATGGGAATCCCAACGGCGTGTATGATTTACTGCAAGTATAATCCCCCTCTCATCACATAACCTCACCATTTCCGACCCCTCCTCGATCTCAAAAGCCAAAGGCTTTTCACAAAATATCCCCTTTACCGGATATTGTGACAATTCTCGGATAATCGGGTAGTGGCTTGCGGTAGGAGTGCAAATGGAAACAATATCAGGATTACAATGTTCCATTAGATCGGAAATCTCTTTATATACGGGTATGGCACTATATCGATCCTGAAAGAGTGATATCTTTTCCTCGTCAATCTCAGCCGCCCCTGAAAGCAGTACGCAGTTGCTATTTTTATAAGCGGAAACATGACTCCATGTGGTTTTCCGAAGCGGGTCCAGATTAAAGAGGAATCCTATATTTCCAAGGCCGATAACAGCCGCTCGCAGTATTTTGTCAGAATTCATAATCTCTCAGTGCCTGCTTATATTTATCCCATCTGCCAATATCCAACCAGCCAGAGTGAATAGGATAAACACTCACTTTCTCCCTCCCTGCCATGGCCCTACCGATCAGTCTATCGATGTCCATTGATTTCCCTTCATCAATATAATCAATCACATGAGGCTCCATCACATAAATCCCCGTATTAATTATGGTATCATGGCTTGGCTTTTCCAATATCCGTTGCAATTTTCCATTGCCAAGCTCAAGGACTCCGAAATGGATTTTTACTTCGTTGTAACATCCAACAACGGTCATCGCTGCGCCCTGTTCCTTGTGCCAGCGAAGAACATCACTCACATCAAAATCCAGCAGGGAATCACAATTCGCAACAATGAATGTCTCTCGAAGTTTGTGTTTTAGCAGCGTGAGACTGCCAGCCGTGCCCATAAAGTCAGACTCTTCCACCCATTCAACAGAATAAGGCATATTACACTCACGCAAAAATAGCTTGATATATTCTTTCTTGTAGTTAAGCGTCAAAACAAACCTTTTGAATCCATTTTTATAAAAGCTATCCATAATTAACTCAATAACAGTCTTTTCCCCGATTGGTATCAGAGGCTTCGGGAAAATTCTGGTAAACGGATCCATCCTAGTTCCTTTGCCGCCCGCCATAATGACAACATAATTTTCATACAATGGCGATAGAGGCGGCTTAGGTCGCCGTCCCAATATATCGGTCCACAGAATAACATTTACAACCACACCATCTTCATCAAGAACGGGCAGTTGTTCTATTTCATTGTCAACCATCAAATCCTTCGCTTTTTCCAATAAAAATGTTGGACTCCATCTAACAAAGGAATATTCCTTGTTCATAATTGACTCAACTTGATCTGAAAACCTTGTTCCATTTATCAGAGCCCGACGAATATCGCCGTCCGTCACCGTCCCCAAAAGCCGCAGATGATCATCTATGACAAAGAGAATCTTTTGAGCAGACTCATTTAGATTCTCCATTGCTTTCTTTATAGCCGTGTTTTCAGAAATTAATAAAGATTTTATCTTTGATTTGTCCATCTTCATTCATTTTGGTGACACTATCACTAATCATGCAACATCTTTACAACGCCTTTGGAAACGACTTATATTTCCTTCATCAAATTTGGCGGTGTTCATCATATTTTGACCGTCGGATGGATTCACACGTATGATATGGCGGGCATTTTCTAAACTCACTCAGCATTCTTATTAAGGTATTGAATAACATAACATCCTTCAAATACATTCTTTTAAAAGCATAAATGCTTCGGCATACTTGAATCCGCTTACACTGCCACGCATCAAAGCAAGTGCACGGATATTCTCCTCGCTTCTCGGAAATGGTGGCAACCCCATTTCCTCGTTATAAAGTCCCATAATCTCAATCTTTCTCTCCAGATATTCCGTAATGTTAACGTATAGATTTGGACAAAATACGTCGTTTGTTGTGCTAGGAGCAAAATCTGTTTCGCTGATTGTCTCCATCATCATAACTCGACGCAAGAAAGGGTTTCGAAAAGACTTTGTGCAACTGTATGCCGCTTTAAATACCATTCTATGGTCGGAATGTACATCAGCCTTGAAAGGCATGATAATTGTGTCAGGCTTGACATAATTTATAATTCTGCAAATGCTGCCAACCAGTTCTTCTAATGGAACTTGATCCAAGCTGACCGTTGGAAAAAACAGTTCGTGAACAGTATCGAAAAAATACGCATTTCTCACCGAATTTAGTTCATTACCCCGCTCCACAACCTTATGCATTGGATAGCATGTTGGAGTTATTCTATCATGTCGCCAATAAGACTTCTTGCTACAACTATCTATCGTCAAGAACCCTTCTCCGTCATCTCCATATATAGATGTTACTATAAGCCAGTGGATTACTGCACCTTTAGCCTTAAACCGAAGCAGAGTTCCTCCGCATCCGAGAGTTTCATCATCAGGATGCACAGCAATTGTCAGGATATTCTTCATTCTTACTATACCAAAAAGTCAATAGGTTATTTTCTTCTTTAGGAGGTCAGGGGAGCCAATATATTCTAGAATTGTATCGATTATTCTTTTACTTACACCACCACTACCATATGGATGATCCAATATCGGAAGAGTCCCCTTACAGACTTGCTGTATTGCTTTAAGAATTGCGGCTTTTTCAGAAGGAACTCGGATGACACTTGAAGGAGCAAAACGCCCTTCTTGTCTATTTCCCACATCAATACTTGGAGTACCCAAAATCGGAGCCTCAAGTAGTCCACTAGAGCTGTTTCCAATAACAAAGGTGGCAAACTTTAGATAATTAAGATAGTTTTTCCAGCCTAAATTCCCTTTGTAATCCAAGTTGTTAAATTTTTCTACGTAGTCGTTAATAAGACTCATAATTTCTTCGGATCCATACTCGTTATTTGGTGAAGTTATATAGGCCTTTAAGCCACTCTCAGCAAGGGCATCCAATACAATTATAGCGTGGTTAAGTGTCTGTTCGGGAATTGTGGTAACCGGGTGAAAAGTCATCATACAATATCTGCAATTCGTAGGGCGTCTAAAATTGATTTCCGAAAGGTTATCAACGACTGGTGATCCAAAGTTATAGACCCTCCAATCTTCTTCACCCATTTGGATTACTCTATCATAGCTGTCTGAGCACACAGTAAAATGCAAATGTGAAAGCTTAGTTATTGCATGTCGCACATTATCATCTAAATGCCCTCCTTGGCTTCTATCCCCACCGAATATATGTGCGATTGGTATTCTTTGATAATAGCAACCAATTACACATGCTAAGATTTCAAAACGATCACCAGGTACAAACACTAAATCTGGCGACAAATCGTGAATAACAGAACCGACTTCTTGTATAATCTGGCCAATCGCAAGAACAGTTTCATCCTCGCTTGTTATTCGATGCACCCCCTTTCTAGTTGGAAGCTTATAAGAGGTAAAAAGCTCACAGCCGTCGAAATCACAATTATCTTGAAGAGAATGTCCTACACGTATAAGCACGGCTTCAAGGCGCTCACATGAAACTGCATTTTTAATTATGCTCTGAATCAGCCCATAATCGGCCCTTGAACCACTGAAAAAAACTATTTTCTTCCGCATAAGATCACTACTTCTTTACTCAAAGATAATTTATATTTATGAATAAGTAGCTTTTTTGCCTTTTTTTTATCAATAACTCCATTATAGCTCTCGCGGTATTGCAGTGTAGCCTCTACGTATTCGACGTAGCTATCGAAGTCAGGGAACAATAAAGAAAAATCCACAATCTTCATCTTCTGTCTACGGAATATTTTTTGAAAAATTGGGATGAACTCCCCTTCAATTCTTTCCGCTCTCAAACTTGCTGGTTGAGACTTTCCAAACATCTCAAAACAAAAATCATCTATTTCCCAAGCATTACTAGAAGTTGGCCCAATAACAACCACTTCGCCGTCCTTTTGAAGCAAATCATGGCATTTCTTAAATAGACACTCCGCATCGTTACTATAATATGAGGAAAAGATGAAAAAAATAAAATCAAATGTGCCATAGGGAAAACAAAACGATTTATCCATATTTGCGTAAACAAAAAAGGTTTCCTTTTTCCCCTTGAATTTCTGATATGCCTGTTTAAGAAGGTCTCGGTTTTTTTCTAATCCTACATATAATGAGACTTCATTTGAAAGAACACCTGTCATGTTCCCGTCTCCACAACCCATATCAAGCACCTTCTTATCGATAAGTTCAAAATTTTGTTCAATGTATTCCTCTAGAGAAAACCGTGAATACTTCTTATGTGCATTAATACCAGTATAGGAGTAATTTTTCATAAAAAGTCTCCGACTATTAGGTCATCTGCTTGATAAGACCTATCCGCTATTTTTCCAACGACCTCATCCCAGTGCATGGGGCTAATACCTGTTCCAGGGCGCTTAACAGTAAGATTTTCTGTCGTAAATGTGCCCCCCTTCATAATGGGTTTCGCTGCCACAATGCTCTTTCTAGCGATGAGCTTGTTTCTTAGTTCAGATGGGGATGGCTTTTTAATGCCATTCCCCATAGCCTTTTCTATGTTCCGGATGGCGAATACCATTGCTTTTAGTTCAGCAGGCTCTAGAGATGCCCCATGGTCTGGACCCACCATCTTTCGATCAAGCGTAAAATGCTTTTCGATCACGCATGCTCCCATCGCCACTGCGGCAATCGGCACTTCGATACCCAAGGTGTGATCTGAGTAGCCTATCTGAATGCCTGGAAAAGTCGCCTTCATGGTGATGATGGCTTTTAGATTGGCATCATCAAATGGTGTTGGGTATTCAGTATTGCAGTGAAGGATGGTAATGTTTTCAGAATCGGTTCCCGATTTCATAAGAGCAACTAGTGCATCTTCAATTTCACGCAAGTCTGCCATGCCGGTGGACATGATTATTCCTTTATTAAGTTTTCCGAGCTTTCTTAGATAAGGGAGATTGGTGATCTCACCTGATGGAATCTTAAAAATATTCAGCCCCAGACGGTCAAGGAGGTCAATACTCTCCGAGTCAAAAGGGGTTGACAGAAATTGGATACCCTTCTCCCTACAATAGTCAAGGAGTCTCCTATGAGCCTGCTCATCTAGTTCTAATTTTTTAACCATTTCGAGTTGAGATTCATCATTTTCTGTATTTTCCTTTTGGTATTCGGCTTTTGGAGCGAAACGTGAAATGACCTTTTCCGCCTTGAAGGTCTGAAATTTTACGGCATTGGCTTCGGCCTCAGCCGCCACGTCGACCATCTGTAGCGCCAATTCTAATCTGCCGTTGTGGTTAACGCCTGCTTCGGCAATGATAAAAGTGTGAGGTGAGCTGGTAGCTGGTAGCTGATGGTTCATAATCTATTTAAGCTCACATAGGTGGAATATTTTTGCACTATCATAATGAGATTTAATTGAGTTTGAGGGGATGGGACATCTCAACGGATGACCTTTCTAGGTGGCAAATTGGTTTTGACCTGTGCACCACAATTGATAAATGAGTTCTCTCCCACTTCAATATACCCTGACGTCACAGCATTGCTGCCGAAGAAGGTGCCAGCTTTGACTTTAACGCCACCGTTCACAACTGCGGCCGTCGAAATATGGCAATGATCCTCAATAAACGCATCATGTTCGATAAGAGCTTTTGTGTTAATGATGCAGTTTTGGCCGACATGCGCTCCAGCATTTACTAAAGCATGGTGCATCACCACTGTACCTTCTCCAATTCGTGCATAATCGGAAACATAAGCCAAAGGCGAAATAATTGTCGGGAACTGATTTCCCATTCCTCTAATAAGTTTAAAGAAATGAGCCCTTTTTTCAGATGTACGAATGTGTCCCAACGTAATCAAAAACCACAGGAAATCATTCGCAAGCCGGGGCAAGTCTTCATCTTTGCCTATAATTTCATAACCTAAAACATTTTCGTGAAGCCTGGAAGGTATGTCCACAATCCCGGCAATCGAAAATCTCCCCTCCTGTTCAATCACATCAATACAGGATTTGCAGTGCCCGCCACCGCCAACAAGGATGATTTTTTCTTTCACAGGCTTGAACTGCTGGGCAAGTTAATGATTCTTTTAGCCAAACTCTCGCTTATGCTCAAATCCATTCGAGGACATTCCTGAAACATGGGCAATTTGTGCATAAGTGTCCACGCTGGCCGAGTCATAATTCCGGAGTTATGCATCGATTCAAGCAGTTCGTCAAGGTAGGTTGAAAGCCCGGGTTCCAGGAGCAAAACATTTAACCAATAATTGCTTTCTGCAAATTCGGGCTCTTCAAAAAACTGCACGCCATCTGTATTTGAAAAAGCCTCAGTGTATTTCTTCGCCAGCTTCCTTTTCCTATTTAAAAAGTCAGGTAATTCTTCCAACTGTGCACAACCGATCGCAGCGTTTACGTTCGGCAGCCGGTAATTGTATCCGATATGATCATGCTCAATTTTCCATTCATGTGAAACCCTTGCAGTGGTTGTCAGGTGCTTGGCTAACTGTCCTAATTTCTCATCATTCGTAAGGATTGCACCGCCGCCGCCTGTTGTGATGGTCTTGTTTCCGTTGAAACTTACAGCGGATACTTTACCGCAGTTTCCGGTATGTTTTCCTTTATAAGAAGATCCCAGCGATTCAGAGGCATCTTCGATTAACTCAAGATTGTAGCTATGGCAGAGTTCCACCAATGGGTCCATATCAACAGGATGGCCGAAGGTATGCATCGGGATTACCGCTTTAATTCGATGCCCTGTTTGCCTGTTGACACAACTATCGGAGCGGATTTCCGCTATATCCTTCAAATAATCTGAAACTTTATTCGGATCAAGCCCCAAAGTCCGTTCCTCGCTGTCAACAAAGTGAGGCACTGCGCCACAGTAGACGACGGCGTTGGCAGTTGCAATAAAGGTCAAAGTAGGGATTAGCACCTCATCTCCCGGCCCCACTCCTATCAACTTCAGGCAAACATACAGAGCAGCTGTTCCATTAACCACTGCTACGGCACGTTTGACGCCTGTAAATTGGGAAATCATTTCTTCGAATTTATCAACATACTTGCCCACAGAGGAGACCCATCCAGAATCCAGGCAATCTTTAACATAGATCCACTCATTTCCACAAAAACACGGTTCATGCAAGGCAATAGGCCTTTTCGCATCACCCAACACCTTATTGAGTGCTCCAATGATCGCCTGTGTGTCTAAAGCGGGCATCTAAATGTAGTACAAGGTTGCCTTATACTTTCTTAGGTTCTCTGGATCTGCAAACCACCCAACAGTCTCTGCCAATCCACGCTTAAAACCTTCTTTGCCAGCGAAAAGGGGTTCCCACCCAGTTAAGTACTTAGCCTTGGAGTTATCCGCCCAAAGCCTTTCTACTTCGCTCTTTTCAGGTCGAAGCCGCGTCTCATCCGAATGTATTTTAATATCAACACCCATTATCTCCGCAATTAAATTACTAGTTTCTTTTATCGAAATCTCAAAGTTGCTCCCAATATTAATGACTTCTCCTACCGATTTCTCAGATTCAGCCACTGCTATAATTCCGGTTACCGTATCTGTAACATAATTAAAATCTCTGGTAGGAGTCAAGGCACCCAATTGAATGTTGTGCAATCCGCTGGCAATCTGTATAATTATAGTAGGGATGACAGCCCTTGTTGACTGCCGAGGTCCGTAGGTGTTAAATGGCCGAACTATACTCACGGGAGTATCGAAGGCGCTGTTAAAAGACATAGCAATCTGGTCCGCACCAATTTTGCTTGCCGAATAAGGCGACTGGGGCTGTAGGGGGTGATTTTCATCAATAGGAACATATCGGGCCGTGCCGTAGACCTCTGATGTGGAGGTATGGATCAACCGCTCGCATCTGTTTTCTTTAACTGCCTGGCAGATATTGATCGTACCTTTGATATTGGTGTCTACATAAGAATCAGGGGCTATATAAGAGTACGGTATCCCAATTAGGGCGGCCAGATGAAAGATAACATCAATGTCTTTCGTAATCTCTCTACAGAAATGTGGGTCCCGCACATCCCCACAGACGACCTCGAAATTTTCTTTTAGGGGAATTCCTTCCAGCCAGCCCCAGAAATTAAAGGAGTTATAGAAGCTGAGGGCGCGTACCCTGTAGCCTTTCGCGAGGAGCATCTCAGTGAGATGAGACCCAATAAAGCCATCAGCTCCGGTGACCAGAATCCTTTTACCTCCAAGTTCCAAAGTCAACCTTCCATTCGAGTTTTCATTTTTTCAGCCGGCGTGCACTTATCATAAATATTTGAGACTATCCGTTTCTCTATGAGACCTTTATCTTAGGTGCTATCTATTCCCATGTGTCCGCCAACGATTTACGTATCACTGCTGCAATCTCTTGCTGATCATGGCTTGAAAGATAGGGATGCATGGGGAGGCTTAAACCTCGGGAGGCAAACTCTTCGGCCACGGGAAAGTCCCCTAACTGGTGTCCCAAATCAGCAAACGCACCTTGAAGATGAAGGGGTACGGCATAGTAGGCCACGGAAGGGATGCCCTCGGCTTTTAGCGCATTCGATACCCTTTTGCGGTTATCCGTCAGAATCGTGTACTGGGCGTAGACCGAGTCATTGCCCTCAGCAATAACCGGAACTTGAATTTCCGGGATACGCGAAAGAAACTCATTGTAACGTTGGCCTGCTTCCCAACGGAGACGACACTCTTCTGGAAATATGTTTAGTTTCTCAATCAGGATGGCCGCCTGCAGGGTGTCCAGGCGTCCGTTGATGCCCAATAGGGGGTGCTGGTGCTTGACCTTCTGACCATGGTTACGGATCTGTCGCATCTTCTCCGCCATTTCATCATCATTGGTGAATACTGCGCCGCCGTCGCCATAACATCCCAATGGCTTGGATGGGAAAAAGGACGTACAACCGATCAAAGAAAGACTACATGATTTTTTTCCATGGTGGGTGGCTCCGAAGCTTTGAGCACCATCTTCGATCACTGGGATGTTATGTTTCGTGGCAATTTCGTTGATCCGAGTCATATCCGCGCACTGGCCGTAGATGCTAACGGGTATGATGGCCTTGGTACGAGGTGTAATGGCCGCCTCGATCTTGTTTGGGTCCATGTTGAAAGTATCAGGTCGGATATCCACGAATACGGGTTTAGCGTTCAGCAGCGCTATAACTTCTGCGGTGGAAATCCAGGTATAGGGGACGGTGATCACCTCATCTCCAGTTCCCATATTCAAGGCCATGAGGGCAATGAGGAGGGCGTCGGTGCCGGACGCGCAGGAGACGCAGTGGTTGACTTCGACAAAGATGGCGAGCTTTTCTTCGAGTTCAACGATTTCCGGGCCCATAATGTACTGGCCATGATCGAGGACCCGTTTGATTCCATTTTCGATTTTATCACGAATACGTTTTTGTTGGGCTGATAGGTCGATAAATTGCATTAAAAAAACCCCATTTTTACAGAAGAAAATAAAGTCGAATAAAAATAACAGCAGGGTTTACAGAAGGTAACGAAGAAAACGAAGAGAAAACCCTTTATAGGCTTTGTTTCCTTCTGTGAATATCATTCATTTGCTCCAGAGAGAATCATTCGATGGATACCATCTCGTAGTCGAAGTTCGTGAAAATTGAAGAGTAGGCCGATTGGAACATTCAGTAGTTTCATGTAGCTCAAGAGTTGAGCCTTATGGATTGGGTGCACTTTTTCTACAGACTTGAGTTCAAGTAGCAAACAGGCGTCAACCAATATGTCCAAGCGAAGAAGTTCTTCAAATGTGAATCCTTTGTATTTTACCGGAACGATTAGTTGGTTCTTTGCCGAAATTTCCTTTAGCTCAAGTTCCCGCATAAGGCATTTTTCATAAATGGACTCGATAAGTCCGGGACCCATTCGACGGTGAACCTCTATAGCAGCACCTATGACCCGCTTGCTGAGGGCCTCTGCTCTGTCATAATCCGCATGCACGGTATTTTTTTACAGAAGGTAACGAAGAAAGAAACTGGCCCGCGCCGGACTGGAGGCTTGACCAAGATTGAACATTTTTCAAAGGTCTCAGGATATTCAGGATAATTCTTGGTAACATCCGGTTAATCATGTTGATCCTGTCTAATATTTTTTTGGTTTCAAGTCATTTGACAGGGTAAAGCGTTTCGAGAAAGCCAAAGCCGATGGTATTATAGACGTTGTAGGCGCAGGCAATGATTTTACCTGTAAGGTCCTGGTATTTCATTGCAATAGCCACTACGTCAGTGATCAAGAGTCAAAGATGTTCCTTAAAATTTTTTCGGGAGGCCAGCTTGTTTCAAAACGGCATTTGCGGTATGTCGCGATTTAATCTTTTGATCAACCACAAATCGTATTCCTGTAATTGGGCTATACCAGATTTCGTGATCCCCTTTTCCTCGCCTTTCAAAATTGCAACCCCCTTCGCGTAAAAACTGCTTCAGCGCTCTTGTGTAATCAGCCATCAACATCCAGCAGACTGAGCAATCTCAAAACGCCTCGTCATGATCTCGAACGGCACTCCTTGATCAATCTTTACACCATTGGCCTCAAGAAGTTCGGGAACAATGATCTTCAGCTTTTCAATCAAGCCTTCCATAGTTGCCGCTTCGGTCACAAGACCTGGTACATCGTCACTCGTGGCGACCCATACGCTTGCTTCTTCGTCCCATTCAGCCCTAACAAAAAATGGTTTTATTCCCATAATATGCTCCTACTGATGCAATTTAACTCATGGCGTTCACTATTTTTTAGCTCCTCATGCAAATTTATGGGTTCGCCTGAATTGCACTTTTTATATTTAGACAGGATTCACAGGATTGACTGGATCCATTTTTTTCTCTGTTTCCGGAC
>JAFCGF010000007.1 GCA_017608295.1 Candidatus Woesearchaeota archaeon | reverse complement strand
CTTCGACTGCGAGACCTCTGGCTACATCTTCTGGAACACCACGCACTTTGAGGATGATAATGATGTCGCAGCAGCAGATTATGATTACGACGAGGACAACACTGGTGACAGCTGCGACGACGTATTGGGTTCGGGCGGCAACTACTCCCCAACAGGTATGGTCACTAATGCCGGCTGTACAGCTTCAACCAGCGAGGTCCATGTCGACGCGAGCAACAACAACTACTTCAGCGAGGACTGCGACTCAAGTGGCGACCTTTGTGACGACAGCATCGCAGTCAGCTTCAATGATCCGTGGGCGCAGTTCGGCCTGTGCGCAGCCAACGCCTGTGATGCGCAGGATGTTGTGAACAATAGCGGCACGTTCCTCGCTGATTGCAACGACGGCGGTGGCATGGAGTGTGAGGCTGACGCGAGCAGCGGCGAGTTCGCCCAGAGCGGCATGTGCTTTGACGACGGTGGCAACAGCGACGGCACGAATTTCGATTGTGAGGTTGCCGGCATCATCATCTTCAACGCGACTAGGTACATTGACGACACGCAGAACAACACCGACACATATGATTATGACAGTGACAACGACGGCCGAAGCTGTGACGCGACCATCACTTCCGGCGGTAATTACACAGCTACTGGCCTGATGACCACGAACGGCTGCACTGCAGCAACCGGCCTGGTAAGCGTGAACGGAAGCAACAACAATTACTTCGTCGTGGGCTGCACCGGCAACGGCGGCGACATGTGTGACACTGCCACCGTAACTGACCTGGACTCACCATTCACACAGGACGGCCTGTGCCTTGCTGATAAGAGCTGCGAGGGTACTGATGTGGTGAATAATACTAATGTGTATTACGGCAGCTGCGATGGCTACGGCGGTGTGCAGTGCGAAGCTGACGCGAGCAGCGGAATCTGGGCGCAGAGCGGTATGTGCTTCGATGACGGCCAAGGCAGCGACGGTTCGAACTTCGACTGCGAGACCTCTGGTTACATCTTCTGGAACACCACGCACTTCGAGGATGATAATGATGTCGCAGCAGCAGATTATGATTACGACGAGGACAATGACGGCGACAGCTGTGACAGCACCCTTACTGAGGGTGGTAATTACAGCGCAACAGGTATGGTGACTTCGGCTGGCTGCACTGCTGCCACGAGTGTAGTGAGCCGCAACAGTTCAGATGGAAATGCGTTTGTTGTCGGCTGCGGTGACGGCGATAGTAATGGAGATGCGTGTGATTCCTCAGTCAGTACTGACTTTAATGCACCATGGGTCCAGGACGGTGTCTGCCTGGCAGGAACATGTGGCACTGGACCGAACATCACCGGCATCCCTAATAACTCGACTGCCGAGGATACCACTCCTCCGCGTTGGTGGTATAACCTCAACAACTTTACCACCGACTATGATAACAGCACAGACGAACTCACCTGGTATGTCCAGAACCAGACAGATACAGGCCTCATCAACTGCTTCATCGCAGAATTATATTACATCAACTGCTCGAAGCCAACCTTGGATCAGATAGGAAACAGCACCATCGTCGTGAACGTCACTGACGGTATCGATTGGTCTGCGACTTCCTTTGTCGTAATCGTGTACTCTACAAATGAGGAGCCGAACGTGTCGACACCTGTGTTTACTCCCGCAAGCCCGGATACAAGGGATAACCTCACCGCGAACACGACAGTGACCGACCCAGACCTGGGCGACAACATGACCGTGAACTTCACTTGGCGCGTTGACGGCACAATAGTGTGGTCAGAGATATTCGGGCCGGAGGGCAATGACTCAGTGCTGAACGCCACGCTCGGCTACGCGAACTTCACCAAGTTCCAGATAGTGAATGTGTCAGTCTTCGCAAACGATTCCGATGATTACTCGCTCAATGCGAGTACGCTGGTTAACATCAGCGATACCGCCCCCATTTGGACGGTAATCATACCTGACGATACAGTCACTGAGGATGACGCGGCGACGACGCACGATGCGAACCTTTCTCAGGCGCCTGGCGGCCAGTGCATCGACCCCGACTTCGACAGCGGCTACGATACGCTTACATACACTGTCCAGACTGAAACCGCAGCCGAAGTAGACTGCGAAATCTCTGAGGACTATGCCCTGAACCACACGCCTGCTGCGAACTGGTTCGGAACAGGTAGCTGTACCATCAGGTGCAGTGACGGCACCACTGATGTTGATGACACATACAATATCGTGGTAGATAGCGTGAACGACGCACCGGGCGCACCCACACTTAATCTCCCGCAGAATCTGGACTACGCTATCATCAACCGCACGCAACAATTCAACTGGACCAACTCGACAGATGTGGATAACACCTCAGACCTGCTGGCCTACAACATCGTGGTGAGCACGGCCGAGGACTTCTCAGCGTTGGTGATGAACATCACCAATATCAGTGCATGGTACTTCACCAATGCCACGCACGAGCTTCCCTTCAATACCTACTGGTGGAAAGTGCGCGCGTACGACGGCATCGCGTACGGTACCTACTCTTCAACCTTCAACTTCACTGTGGTGAGAAGCGTCTCCATCGACCTCACAACGAATAAAACTGACTTTGGAGCCATGCCGCTGGGCCTGACTAATTCCACACTGGACGGCAATCCGGCAGCAATGGTAGTTGAGAACCTAGGAAATGTCGAGGTGAACCTTAGCATCAACGCCACGCCGCTCTGGCTGAGGGTCGCGGACAACTCCAGCAGCCTCATGGCTAAGGCGAACATCTCAGGAACAGAGTCCGGAAGCTTCGACACATCGACTTCGACATTGACCTGGTTCAACCTATCGAACGTCTCTACAAGCTTTGTCAGCTGGCTGAACTGGACAGATACTAAGGACACAGTCGCGATAGACTTCAACGTGACTGTGCCAATGGACGAGCCCCCAGGCGAAAAGACCTCAGACATATTTGTTTACGGAGTGGATACATGATGACACACAAGAGAATGCGATTGATGATGTGCATGCTGCTTTTCGCAGCTCTCCTGCTTCCCATGGCGGGCGCGATAGGCATAGCACCAAGCAGGTCGGAGCATATCGTCTCGCATGGCGCTACACTGGATATTCGATTCAAAGTGCTTAATGAGGGCGGCTCGCCGCTCAAGGCGGTGCTGTCAGCAGATGGGCCGCTAGCTGAACACATCACATTTGCAAAATCAACCGTAAGCTTCAGGCAGGGGGAGACTGAGAAATGGGTCTCTGCCGGACTTGTAGTCCCCCCTGCCCTGGAGCCCGGTTCCCACGAGAGCCGTATCATCGTGAGAGCAGCTCCTGTGGGTGAGGGCACGTTCTCGGTGAGCCTGGGGGTTGGGCATACCCTGACAGTATTTGTTGAGTATCCGGATGAGTACCTCGAATACGACCATCAGATCTATGACCTCAATCCCGGCAAGAAGGGGCTTCTCGAGCTCTGGCTCACAAATAGGGGTGCGCTTCCAGTGGATGCTGAGGTTGAGATGCAGGCGGGCCTTCTGGACGGGGGGCAGATTGGAGACAGCTTCAGCCAGTCGGCCTTGGTTCCAGTGAGGGGCGAGCACAGGGCGCAATTCTTCTGGGCTCCGCCTTCTTTCGGCGATTACCTCTTAGAGGGAAGTGTGAGCTATGCTGAGACCACCGACACATTTAGCATTCCCTTCAGAGTTGGGAAGCCGCGACTCGTCCCAGTATCTGTCGAGCTGAGGGAAGTGCCTCTCGGAGAGATACTGCCGCTTACCTTGAATGTGATATCCAACTGGAACCTTGAGATGGAGGGTGCATACGCAGAAGTCTGGCTTCTGGATGGGGAGAGAACCATATTAGAGACACTCTCGCAGTCAGAAGATATCAGGCCAGCCAGAGAAGTCGAGTTCCCTATATATATAGATACAACAGGGCTGGCTTATGGCCTTTACACTCTTAAGCTTGAGCTTGTGTCTGCCATCAGCAGGGACAGCTACACCCTGGAGCTTGTCCTTTTGGAGAAAGGCATAACTCTTACTCCCACGGGATTCACCGCCACTGTCGAAAGCAGAGCAAGTGGGATGCAATGGCAGTTCTATGTTTTCCTGCTCGGCCTGTTCATGACACTTGGTGTGACTATCCTGGCTCTATCGCGGAGAAGAAGGCGATACTGAACCCTGAAAAAGGTATGATGTTATGTGATTTTATTGTCGAGAATATTAACTATTGTTATCGTAATTAATATATACTTGTAAGGGTGCTGGAAACGGCTAGATGCAGTGTATGATTGGCCCCCTTAGAGAATTCTTACTATCTCCTATTAGGATGAGCTTTCAACAATACACTCTAAACTATCTTGAACAAATGAGGAATGTCTAAAAAATGGAAAAAAAGTATATGATGCTGGTTGTTTTTGTGATGTCTATTGCCCTACTCGCCACATCTGCTGTGGCACAGTCTAGTAGTGGCGGCGGAGGCGGTGGAGTGATGAGCACTTCCACCTGCTACCTTAATGTCACTCAGGATGAATGTATCGCTACGCCTGGCTGCCGCTGGGATATGTGGGGGCAATTCTGCCAGCCTCTCGGCTGTTGGGACTTCTGGGATGCGGGATCATGCGCAGGAAACGCTACTGACTTGGGAATTGCCTGTACTTGGGAGACTGCAGGCGGTGCCGGCTCTGGATGGTGCGAGGACGCGGCAGGCTGCTGGAACTATCATGATAGCAGTGCCTGTACTGGTGCCGGCTGCACCTGGGATGGCAGTGCCTACTGCGGGCAGATTGACTGCTGGTCTTTTAATGACCAATATAATTGTGAGGCTAACGCCTGCACCTGGGATGGCTGGTCCTGCATGGAGGCATCCGGCTGCTGGGAGCACCATGACAATGCCTCATGTACAACAGGAGGGTGCAACTGGAAGTCCGACGCCTGGTGTGAGATGGCTGGCTGCTGGAACCACATGAATGAGGATGATTGTAATGGGGGTATTGGCTGCCAGTGGATGTCAGACGAATGGGGCAGCTGGTGCATGGAGACTGGCGGATGCTTTGAGTATAGCAGTTCTGGTGAGACAGTTTGCGAGGACAACGGCTGCGTCTGGGACGAAGGTATGAGTAACTGCATGATGGCAGACTGCTGGGCTTTTGATGATAATGAAACTGAATGTACGGTTGCTGCGGCTAATGATTATGATCTGAGCTGTTCATGGAGCCTGGAATGCCACCCTAACGACCCGAGTGACTCTGATTGCGGGCAGCATGCTAACTCAGATGACTGCACAAACGCTGGCTGTGGCTGGGGCTCCTGCATGATGCAGGGCTGCTGGGACTACAATCAAAGTGCCTGCGAAGCCACCAGTAGCTGCTACTGGGACTCTCAATATAACGAGTGCTATGAAGAAGGATGCTGGTCTTATGAGGAGGCTGACTGTACCCCTGACAATGGCTGCAACTGGAAGAGCGATAATGGCTGGTGCGAAGACAGCGGCTGCTGGAATCATGAGAGTAATGCATCCTGCCAGCTAGCGAGCGGCTGCGACTGGGAGGAGGACACCAACGGAAATTATGGCTGGTGCTATGAGATTGGCTGCTGGGATTATTCTGATGTTGATACCTGCTACCTTTACAATAGCACCTGTGCATGGGATGATTCAGGTTCATATTGCTACGAGAAAGGCTGTTGGGATAATGAGAACGCAGGAAACTGCACGGGCGACTGCGACTGGATAGACACTGGCCAGTGCTCTGAAGAGGGCTGCTGGGAGAACACTCTGGAAGGAGATTGTACCACTGCTGGCTGTACTTGGGAGGGTGGTGGCTGGTGCGAGGACACAGGCTGCTGGAACTACAAGCTAAAGAGTACCTGTGACAATGTAGATGGCTGTACCTGGAATGAGCAGTACAGCTACTGCGAGCAGAAAAGCTGTGGAACCTTCGCTACAGAGGGCCAGTGCAATGCCTATAATATAACCAGTAGCAGCGGAGTGCTGAACTGCTTCTGGGACGGTTGGTCCTGCATGGAGCTGGGCTGCTGGAATCTCAATAACCAGGGCAACTGCAGTGATGCAGTGGGAACTGCACTGGGCTGTTCCTGGAACTCCCAGTCTGAATGTAAGGAGCAGAACTGCTGGAACTGGAATACTGAGGGAGACTGCATGGCAGACTCTGACTGCAACTGGACCGGTTCCTGTTACGGGGACTACTCACTTGAATGCTGGAATCACAACACTGAAGGTGCCTGCCTCAGCGGCGGGTGTACCTGGGAAGGAAACTGCAACGAGAAGGGCTGCTGGAGCTACAACACACAGACCGAATGCTGCGGCTCATCAGACTGCACCGCAGGAGAGCTGTGCGGTTGGGAGAGCAGCGGCTGGTGCAAGGACACTGGCTGCTGGGATTATTATAACGAGGCCAATTGCACTGGCACTGCCGGCTGCATATGGGACGGTACCTCTAACTACTGCTATGAGGAGGGTTGCTGGGACTACAACCAGTCTACTTGTACCCTGAATGCATACCGCGACTGTAAGTGGGGCGGTAACGTGACTGACGGCTACTGCTATGAGGAGGGCTGCTGGAACTGGATGACTAGTGCTCAATGTGGTGCCCACAACTCGAGTAACTGTGTGTGGGACACGAACGGTCAGTACTGTTATGAAGAGGGTTGCTGGTCCAAAGGAGACAGCGCGAGCTGCAATGCGCAGAGCAACTGCGAGTGGGAAAACCAGGGCTGGTGCTTCTCTCTCGGCTGCTGGAACTACAACACAGAGGGTGATTGTACAGATAGTGATGCATGCGCCTGGGACTCCACGTATGATTACTGTTATGAGAAGGGCTGTTGGGATTACTCTGAAAACAGTAGCTGCCAGAACAATACAAAGTGTGATTGGGAGGGGGACGAAAATGGTTACTGTTTTGAGGCAGGCTGCTGGAATAATTATGATGCGGGCAATTGCACGGAAAATAGCAATTGCTTCTGGGATACCAGCAATACCGCAGGATGGTGTCAGCAGGGCGGCTGTTGGGATTTTTATAATACGGATGACTGCGCCAACGCCACGGAGAACTCATCCCTGAATTGCCAGTGGGACTCCCAGTGGGGCAACTGCATCGAGCAGGGCTGTTGGGCCTACCAGAATGATACTAACTGCGCAGGAGGCACTAACTGTAACTGGAACACCGGCTTTGGCTGGTGCTATGAGGAAGGTTGCTGGGATATTTATGAGGAAGGTCTATGCACAGCGAACAGCAAGTGCGACTGGAACTCCGACTGGGACTATTGCTATGAGAAGGGCTGCTGGGATAAAGACCAAGGCGGCTGTGAAGGCAACGCCAGCTGCCGCTGGCAGCAGGACGAGTGGGGCTGGTGCGAGGAAGTACGTTGCTGGAATATGTTCAACGAGACGGACTGCAACGGCACGTCCAACACTTTAGGCTTGAGCTGTCTCTGGAACAACAACTGGAACGTGTGTGAGGAAGCTGCCTGCTGGGCCTTTGACGGCAACGAGGCAAATTGCAATAACTCGGGAATTGCCTGGACAGTCCATGAGCTTAATTGTACCTTCCAGGATGATAGGTGGTGCGAGCCTAACGCAGGCACCTGCGACCAGTATACTAATAATGAAAAGGGTTGTATGGATACGTTCTACTGCTTCTGGGACTGGCAAACCAACGAGTGTAAGGCTCCGACAGACTTCGGCGGCCAGGGCTTTGCCGAGGAGATGGAAGCTTTCAACCCAGAATGCTGGCTCTTTGATACTAACTGGACTGCGTGCCACTATGATGTGAGCATCTGCGAATATGATAATGCCACAAACTCGTGTGATAACAAGGGAGCTAACACTGGTGAGCCAGTGCAGTGCGAGAATATCACAAACCGTAACCTCTGCACGGAAATCACAGCCCTTTCAAATTGCTGTAAGTGGAGAGATAATAATTGCACGACAGACTATGCTGATAAGTCCTGCCACGACAACATGAAGGAGCCCCCTGAAGGCGGGATGTTCTGCGAGGACTGGAAGTCCTATACAAACGAGGACGTGTGCAATCAGATTATGGGAAGCCCGTGGTTCATGCCCTGCACTTGGGACGGTGAACACTGCACATTCAAGTTCGACGATGTGGTCGGCACAGGAGGAGACTTCTTTGATATAAAGACAAAGAACATGTGCGAGCAGGCTGGCGGAGAGTGGCTCTGCGAGAATTACTGCGATGATAATGGTACTGCTGTCGTTGATGACGATGTGCTGAGGAGCGAGTGCTGGTGCCAGGCAGGGAAATCAAAGAGCAACTGTATGAAATCCTGCTGGGCCTGCGACTACAACGGCACTGCTTCCTGGCCGGACTCTGTCACTGCGGAGGGTGCCTGCGAGGACAGCAAGGCAAATTGTGAGTTCACTGTGAACACCAATGCGGCGAACGGTTTCGGAACCTGTGACTTCGCAACGGCAACGCAGACAGGCGGAGGGTGCGACAAGTCCTGCACTGCCTGCAATGACATTGTCGATGACCTACAGACCAAGGATCCAGAGACCAAAATGGCCTGTCTCCAGAGCCAGGCGGCGTGTAAGTGGGCGCAAGACCTTGCCAACCTGAGTCAGGGTAAGTGCATGGGACAGAGCGGGAAAACCTGCTCTCAGTCATGCTTCGCCTGTACAGAGGCAGAATGTGAGGGCTACGGGCTGCAAAGTGCAGGCGCGTGCAACTGGGATGACCAGGAGAGCTTCTGCGAGCCTGTGAACTTCGACAACGAGATCTGCTTCAACGAGAAGGACGATGATAACGACGGTGAGATCGACTGCAATGACCCTGATTGCTTCTTCATGCCGGAGTGCGCTGAAGGAGAGGGGATGCACGAGTGCTGGAAATTCCTTAACGAGAGCACCTGCATACCTGGCTGGGGAAACCTCACTGATAGCACACCCATCAACTGCACGTGGATACAGGATCCCTGGGGCGCGTCATGGTGCGGCCATCCTGCTGAGAGCTGCTGGCAGTTAGATAATGACGCAACTGCCTGTGATGCCCAGGATGGATGCAGATACAAATCTACCGGCGGCTTTTGCGATATCAACAAGTCAATGGCTGATGCCTGCTTCGGAAAGGCGCAGGCCGGCTGTGTTGGAGACTGCACATGGATTACGGATTACAACAATCCCAAGGGAGGATTCTGCGAGTATAAGATGTTCGCTCTTTGCCATGATTGGAGCATCACGAGCCAGTCACAGTGCGAGTCCACTACTAACTTGCAGTACTGCGCATGGAAGCAGGACCAGTACGCGCCGAACGGCGGATGGTGCGAACCCAAGTGCTTCGTTCTTGACAACACCTCGTGCGCAGCCAACATCAAGTGTGACTGGCTCGCCGGATTCTGTGAGCCGGACATGACCCGGGGCGAGGACTGCTTTAGCTATGATAATAACCAATCTGGCTGCCAAGACCAGCCCGCATGCCTGTGGCACGAGCCAGACTTCATGATGGGGGCTGGCAGCAACTGCGAGCCAGCGGACGGCGGCGTATTCGCGCCCACTAACTGCATGGACACCTACTGGGAGGAGGGTGAATGCAACGCTGATTCGGACTGCTACTGGATGGAAGACCCCTTCATGGGTGGCGGCGTCTGTGAGAACAAGGCATTTGCCTGCTTTGAGATTGCATGGAAGGCTTTTGACGAGGTTTATAATGGGACTAATCACGCTGTTGCGGCCGCTGTTGCGAACGATAGCTGTGCTGCAGCAAACGCGAGCGGTTGCATATGGATATCTAAGGACGGTAGCCCGATGGGCGGCGAGTGTATGCCTGTGTGCATGTACAACGCAACTATGTGGGAAATGGGTGGACAGGATCCAGGAACTGGACAGGCGTGCACTGCCATGGATGGCTGTCAGGAGTTCAGCGGCTGGTGCGACCCGAAATCCGCTGGCATGATGGGGATGAAGATGGATACCCCGCCGACAGACATTGGCTTCGACCAGTGCCCTGAAGGAGATAATGCTGGCTATCAGGACATCTGCGTCATGGGCGTCAAGGATGATTTTGATATGCTTGGCATCGGTGTCGCTGTTGAGAGCCTGAATGACGCTGCAGTATGCAACGGTCAGTGGATTATGAACATGTCAACGATGTTTATGGATGAGGTGAGCATGACTGAGGGAAGCGGCGAGCAGCCCCTTAAACTTGCCTTCTACATTGATAGCGATGGCATCAACTCAGGAGGATGTAGCGCCGGCTCGACACAGGTTGGCTACGATCTCAAGATTGTCCTGTCGTCAACAATGGCAGAGAAGACAAAGGTCACGCCTTATAAGTGCGTGACTGGCTCATGGGAGAGCAGCAGTATCCAGGCAAGCACTCTTGCCAGTATTATCTGCTCCAAGAGCGGACCTATGGTGATGATAGACAAGGGAACCCTATTTGATACGGGGATGTTCGACCTGAGCTATGACCTGAGAATCCTTGCGGTGATGATGAACGTCACCTCCGGAACGACCATAGATAGCGTCTCAGGCATCTATACGCCTGGCGCGCTTGACTTCCTGAAAGAGGACTGCATGGGCTTTGCTGATATGGACGGCGACGGTCTGCTTCCAGACCAGGATCCTGACTGCAAGTTCATAAAACAGTTCGGCGGCAATGTGTTTGAGGACTGCCACAATGGCATCGACGACGATCAGGACGGGCTTGCGGACTGCTTAGACCCCAATTGCGCGTTCCTGCCACATTGCGGAGGAAGCATCTTCGACTTCACCGCAGATGCAGACGACACCACTATGCCGACCATCAGCACCTATGAAGTCAAGAAGTTCGTGGATGCGGCATTCGTGACCTACACCTCAAGCGAGTTAGCCAATGGCACGCTCACGTTCTACGGGACGAGCAGCGGTTGCAGCGTCAAGAACGCCACTGTCCATGACGTAGGTGTCACAAACGCAAATGTGCCTGCTTATAGGATGCACCACGACGGGGTGCTGGATACTCAGACACTCGGCCTTCACAACCTGACTAATGGCACAACGTACTTCTTCAAGCTGAAGGTGTGCGACAGGGCCGGCAACCCCTGCGCGGAGAGCGCATGCATCAACTTCACCACTGAAATTGATATGACTGCCTGCGGCGTGAACTGCGAGCCTGTGTTCGACGTGAAGTTCACTCCACCGAGTGGAGACAGCTATCTCAGCAGTGTGGATATCCAGTGGGACTTCGGCCAGGGCTTCCAGCAGAAGGGCTGCGGCGGAGCTGCTGCGGTGAAAAAGACCTATAACGAGACGAAGAACCTCGGCCTGAAAATAGGGAATGACAACGCCTCGTGGAGCATGCAGATGGGCGGTATTGATGTCCAGGGACAGATAGATACTAATAAGACCAGCATCGAAAGTGATGAGCTGTTCGCCAACCAGACCCCTGGCGGTATCAACTATGTTGGTATGGACCACGACCGCTGGGATGAGATCTATGATGAGCTCCTGCCTGAATATATAGACCTATGTGTACCTGGGGGTCACACCAATTTGTATTACTGCGCAAACGAGAGCGCGGTGAGCACGAGTGCCTGCACTGATGTGACGAACATGATTATCGGCGAACCTGTGTACAACAGCACGCTCGGCTGCACTATGTTCAGAGTGCCCTCTGACTTAGGGTTCTCAGTGTACTTTGGCTATGTGGTCGGAGACGATGACGACGATGACGACTCTTCACCAGGTAGTCCCGGTGGCGGCGGCGCACCTGCGGCTGTCTCGAACTCCACTTCTAAGAAATGGAGCACCCTCGCTGCTGAGGTTGAGCAGAGGATGAAGGTGTACAATGCTGAGTTTGGCATCAAGGAAATCTACTTCACGACCACTGAGGACCTTTCCAATGTGGAAATGAAGGTGACAAACCTCGGTCTTGGAAAGCCCGCAGACGTTATCGCCGGACCAGGTGGAGAAGTGTACCGATACTTCGACATCACGAAGAGCATGATAACCGACGACCAGATAACCTCTGTGAAGATGCGCTTCCAGGTTCAGACAGCCTGGCTCGACGCTCTCGGCCTGCCTGCCAATGTGCGGCTGTACCGCTACTCGAAGAACAGGTGGGTGGAGCTATCGACAGTGTACACTGACACCGACGACACGTATTATTTCTTCAACGCGACGTCGCCTGGCATGTCGTACTTCGCCATCGGTCTCACTGGTGATGCTGTGGCACCTGTAGAAGAACCAACAGAGCCTGTGGAGCCTGTAGAGCCCGGAATTGACGACCCCACTGGTGAAGTGGTCGCTCCGCTCGAGCCTGTTGAGCCGATTGAGCCAGATGAGGACGGCACCTCAGTCGTTGTTGTGCTGCTTGTTACCTTGCTGGTGGTGTTGATTATCGCCGGCGCAGGGTACTTCTACTGGACCAAGCAGGGCGAGGACAAGTAGTTTTTTGTTTTTTCCTTCCCTCCTTGTGAGGGAGGGAGATTCAGTTGAAGTAGCGCTAGCGGCGTGGGAAGTAGGAACGGATTGGCAGGGAACGAGTGTAGTTACTCTTCCTTCTTCTCTTCTGCTTCTCCCTCTTTTTTCTCCTCGCCCTCTCCTGCGTCTCCCTCTCCTTCTGCGAGCTCTGGCTTCTTGCGCTTTAGGACCTTCTGAAGCAAGCCGGGCTTCTTCCTGGCTTCTTTTCTTGCCTCCATAAGGACCTGCTGCTTGAGCTCCAGCTCTGCGAGGGATTTTATCTCTACAAGGTTCTTTTTGAACTCCGGGCTCGGCTTGACCAGGTCCTGGAGTACGCGGTTGATGCGCTCCGCACGCTTGAACTTGAGGTTGAACCTGTGCTCAAAGTCAGTGCGCACGTCTGTGAACTCCTTGTTGAGCAGGGCGATGACCTTGAATGTATGGTCCTCGAACTCCTTGAAATTTGTTGTCAGGGCTTCAAGTTCCTTCTTGTTTGCCTTTTTGAGGATGCGGATATTCATCTGGTCAATAGATTTAGTGAGCTTTGAGAGGCCATCTTTCAATTCTTTCAGGCCGGATTCGAATTCGCCGAATGAGCGCACTTGCTTCTGAATCTCTGAGAAGAAGGTTTCTACCTTGTCTGCGTGCCGCTCTGCAGTGGCCTTTACTTTTCTGATATTGGTGAGCTCTGCCTTCACTTCGTCAGTCATCTTGATGACCTGGTCCAGCCCGCGGAAGACCTTCATCTCCTTTCTCATGCCCTTGAGCTCGGACATCACGGTCTGGAGCATCGCTTCCTTGCTCTCGATATTCGCCTTGAGGGCGTCGATTTTCGCGTTCTGCTTGTGGATGATGACAAAGAACTTGTCCGGCTCAATGCTCTCCACAAGACCGACTGCTTTTGTCGTTGATAATTCGACCTTTTGCATGGCTTTTCCTGATTCAAGGACCATCCCCCGCAGCTCGCCTATCTGCGTTGAGATCTGGGAGAAACGCTCGTTCATCGCCTTTCTCATCTCTCCTACTGCCTCGAGCTGTGCCTTCATGCGGGTTATCTCAGCCCCCATGCTGGCTGTTGCTGCCGGTGCTGCAGCTTTCTCAGGAGCTGCCTTGCCTGCTGCAGCCATCTGTGCAGCCCCTGGTGCAAGGTTGATGTCCTCCTCTTCGCCTTTCTTGAATACTTTAGAGAATATGCTCATGCGTTTCCTCCTCCTTTAGTGTTGATTTTCATGGTATTTATTTCTTCCGTAGCATCTTTGTCCTCGCTGCTATGTACTTGTAGACCTTTGCTTTCAGCTCCTTTGGAAGCTTTGAGTAGAGTGCGTTGATTTTCTTGTGAATCTCGAGGGCTTCCTTCTTCTTGCCCTTCTTGATCATGGCGTCCAGCAGCATCATGAGTTCTGCCATCTGCTTGATGAGCGGATGGTTCTTGAAGTCAGGGGTTTTGCGCTTCCTTGCCGGGGCTGCCCTTGCAGCGGGCTTAGCAGTCGGCTTCGCCATTGCGGGGGCTGCTTTTGCTTCTCCGAGCGTGACTTCCGCTTTTGACTCTTCAATCTCGTTGAGCATGGCAATGATTTCTGTGCGTATGATGAGCATGCGGAACCTCTCAGCGTCCTTTGGAAGCTGCAGCTGATCCCGTATCCAGTCCGCAACCTCGTGCTTGTCTTTTGTCACGTGGTCGCTGAATATGCTGTCGTCCATCGAGGTGAGGGCGTCCCTGAGTTCTTCGAGGCTCGATACAGCGACGCCATTAGTGAAGGTGAAGAACTTTTTCGACATCTTCCTGAACTTCAGCACCTTCTCTTCTACTTTGGCAGCTGCCTTTGTCGACGCCTCTTCTGTCTCGAGCTTCTTTCGCTCCTCCATGGCTTTTTTGAGTTCTGCCTTCAATTCACTCTCCTTGACGAGCGTTACTTCCCTCTTCTTAGGAGTCTTGCCCAGGCGGCGCCATTCGTCCTCTACTCTGGGCTTGAGGCTCTCAAGGTAGATGTCGACCATGTTGAAGTTGCCTGTCTTGACTTTGTCGAGGGCGAGCTTGAGCTCTAACCGCATGTCAAAGACGTCTATGCCCTCTTCTTCGAGTTGGTCTATATGATATTCTATGTCGTCGATTTTCTCATTGTAGGTGTTGTATTTTTCCAGTTCCTCATCAGTGAGGCGCTGGATGCTGTGCATGATGGGCCTGAACGAGATGAAGTAGGGATTACCACGGTTCGAGGCGGTGTTGACTATCATGCCAGTCCCCACCTCTGATTTTACGAGGCTCTGGAGCAGGTCCTCTCCATATTTCATCTTGATTCTGTTGAGGTCTCCTTCGTCCCTTGTTCGCATCTGCACCTCGGTGTTGATGTTGGCCTTGATTTCTCCCACGAAGTCAGACAACACTTGTGAGACGAGCATCACGCCGAGGCCCCACTTACGGAATTCACGGCATGCACGCTCTATCTGGATGAAACCCTCTCCAGAACCACCAAACCTGGGCAGCAGCCTGTGCACCTCGTCATACACGAACAGGACATTGAGCTGGGGCGCCTCGTCGAAGTTCGCGCGGAATACTGTTCTGACAGTGTTGGCGACGAAAAGGTCAATCTGCGAGGGGTCCATCTTGTTGAGGGTGAATATCTGGATTTCACCTGGCTTGATGTATTTCGGCAAATCGATGACCGTGCGGGCGTTGGTGATGGCCCTGACGTTTCCGTTGAATGCCCTTGCATCACCCTTGCGCATCCCGTGTTTTGGATAGTGTGATAACATCTGTGGACTCTCGAGCTTTCTCAGCATGCCTGACCACTGCGCAGTTGGGTCGAAGACGATGATGGCGGTGTCTTTCAACAGAAGTTCCTCCACAAAGACCTGTGCTGTGATTGACTTACCACTACCGGTCGAGCCAGCGATGATGCAGTGCGTGGTGAACTGGTCCATGTCGAACCACGCCTTTCGCTCTGATTCCGCGATTTTTCCCATGTAGAGGCTTCTCGGGCCTGGCTTTGGCAGAAGGTTGTATTCAACGCTCACGACATATCTGCGTTTTGCGAGCATGAGATGCCTATACTCTAATACACCATAGGTCGCGAGGGCTAAGCCGAGGATGATGACTGCGAGCAGCCATAATGGCAGGATGCCGAAAATCGCGTATTTATAGATTGGTAGTGTGACCTTGAAGGGAGTGCTCACTGTTGATGTGAGATTGAGGTATTGTGCCTTGACTGTGAAGATGTAGTCTCCTGTCTCCATGTTGTCCTCAAGAGGGTATTCATTGAGCAGGGTGAGGAACGTGAAAATACTTACATCGTCTTCGCCGACAGCAGTCTCTGCCGCGCTTCCCTGCTTCCTGAATGAATAATCAATATGGACATCGTATTCAATATCAGTGAGGAGGTTCCTCAGGTCGACCTTGTAGCGCATATTGTCTCCCGGGTTCATGGTGGGATGTATTATCTCGAGGTCGACGAGCAGGACCTGGATGGGGAGCTTATCTCTTGGGAGGATAGTGAGGTTGATAGGGATAGATGCGTTGCCATCTCCTCCGACCTCGAGGGCGCCGCTGTACAAGCCTGGCTCGCCTGTGGCGAGCAGCGACACGATGAGTTCTCCTGTCTCGTTATCCGAGACTGTGAGTGAGGTGTGGTCTAGAGTGATGTAGGGGGCGACTGCTCCACTTATGTCAAAATTGACGCTCTTGATGTCCGAGCCGAGGTTGTAGAACGATACTGTCTCTTCTGCGAAGGTGCCCTGGCTCAGCTTCCTCTCAATCTGTGAGATGGATACATAGAAGTCGATGCCTATCTTTTCTATGATGCCTGTTCCCGGCCCTAATCCTGCGCCGAGCCCTGCCCCTAATCCCTGGCCTGCCCCTGGGCCTGCTCCCGGCCCTGCCCCTGCCCCTGCTCCCGGTCCTGCCCCCGGCTCTGTGAAGGGAGGTAAGGAGATGTTGAAATGCGTCGCGGTGTTGGCAGTGATATTGACCCAGCTCGCGTTGATGAGATAGCCATCCGCGATGCCGATGATGTAATAGTCCCCGTTGGTGATATTGGTGATGTTGTAATAGCCCACTGCATTAGTCGTGGTGGCCTCTGTCGAGATGGCGACAGTGACGTTATCAATCAGTGTACGGCTTTCCGCATCACTCACATAGCCCCAGATTGAGCCCACGCCGGGCACGACAACAGTTGTCATGTTGATGTCCCAGTTAGTGGTGTTGCCGGCTACTATAGTGACCTCAGCGAGATAGTCATCATAGCCAACCCGCTGGGCAAATACGAAATGCGTCCCTTCGATGATGGAGAAGTTGTAGTTGCCGTTATTGTTCGAGAGATTTGTCTTACCAGCTATCCTGATAGTGACATTAGCGAGAGTGGTATTCGTTCCGTCGATGTACACCGTGCCGTTGAGCGTGCCTTCATTGGTGACCTCGCCCTCTGGCACTGGCTGCAGCGAGATGTTATGTTCGTAGCTTAGGTCCTGTATGGGGAGGCTGACGTTGGTCGCGTAAACATTGTACCCTGGGAGGACAGCGATGATGTTATGTACGCCAATCTCTGTGGTGAGATTGTACTCTCCTGTCGCATTAGATGTGCCGTTGACCCCATGCACGCTGATTGAGACGTTATCCAACACAGCCCCTGTCCGGTTGTCGGTAACAACACCATATACTGATGCATTGGCAGCAGGCGTACTTGGAACAAGCGGGTTAATACTCACATTGTGAGAAGTGCCATTTTGACTCACATTGACTGGATAGTTCCAGAGCAATTCATACCCCATGGCCCTGACCACAAAATTGTATGTGCCCTGCAACACGCTGAAATTATAAAAACCAGTGGCACTCGTGTTGCTCCAGTTGCCATCTACATATACCTTGGCATTTTCTACTGGCAAGCCTGTCACACTATCATTTACATAACCATAGATAAGTCCTGGATAGAATTCGCCCTCTGCTGCCCCACTTGGGCATACATCCAAGCCGTCTGGTTGCAAATAGTATGTGACTCCAGAGAAATTGTTAACAGGAAGCAACATCTGGAAATGGACGTCCTCATCTGGGTCGTACGAAATATGTGAAGTGGCCAGCTTTGAGACAAACACGAGGTTGCCGCCTCCGTCGATAAGGATTCCTGTGGAGAATGTTGATGTGTTGTCCGGGCTGTTGTTCACATATGTATAGACTGTGGGGATATTATTGACTGTCCTTGTGCCGATAGTCACGGACATGCTTGTGTCATTGAATGTGTGATTTGCTGACTCAGTGGCATTTCCTGTGCCTACCTCATCTGGAAGATAGGCATCAACCAACGCAGGGTCAGCTGCCACAAGAGTGGCCCAGTCTGGATTCTGGATGAACGAGGCGTACATCTCTCTTTCCCCAGCGGATGGTGAAATGAGACATTCAAAGGTGTAGGTTTCTTTCGGAATAATCTCTGATCTATTCAAGGTTCTAGTGTAGAATAAGGTCCCGCCACCCTCGTCACGTAACGCCCTGCCAGGGACACCTGCCCAATGGGGTGCATATGTCGCCTTGATATTCATCTCGTAGATGCGGCCTGCCTCGCCGCTGAAGGCATTGCCGCTGATGGAGTAGGGATCGAATACGTCGTAGCCAGTGTACTCCTTTGCGATGAGGAGCCCGAGGATTGCGCCTGCTACGAGGAAGAAGAGCAGTGCAGTATAGAGGTAGGTCTTGCTCTGCCTCTTTCGCGCTCTCATTCTCCTTGGCCTCACTGTCCTGGCTCGTCTCACTGTGTCTCTAGGTTCATTCTTAGTTTGCGTTCGTCGATGTCATTCCCTCTGCCTGCCTTCAGCAGACTATGTCGCGGTCAGCCTGCTGCTTGAGCAGGAACTCCATGCCGTGGCTCCGATTGGCGAAGATTTTATCCTGGACCTTTGCGTCGAGCCATTCGAGCAGCTCAGGTTCGATGCTCACCGAGATCCGCTCCTTCAATGTGGTCTTCTTAATTGCAATCACCTCATGTTGCTGTGCAATCGTCATATCGGTGCGCATGGGGACGTAACTCTACATACTCCTGCGCACTACTGCATACTCAGTGCGTTTGAGGATATAAATGTTTGCTTTTAGTAATCCAGTAGTCTTTTTTGTATACTGGCTTTATTGTACTATGAAAAATCTTATAATTGAACTGCGAAAAATCTTACACTATGTTTGTCATAAAGAAGGAAAAGGAGGGAATATTCTCACTGCCGGCAGGAGAGCTTCAGCTGAAGGAGGCGAAGGCAATCAAGTCTCCGCTCGCACAGAGAATCCTGAAGCACCTCGCAGAGCACGGCAAGAGCTATGCCGCAGAAATCGCCAGAAACCTGGACGTGCACGAGCAGAAAATCTATTATCACCTGAGAAACCTCGAGAAGGCTAATATCATTTCACCGAGCATGGACACTTCTCTTGGCGTAAGGGCATTCAAGTACTATTCCCTGAGAAAGCCAGCCTTCTACTTTACACTGAAAGAATTCGACCGCACGATGAAAATCGCGCAGCCGAGGAGCGAGTCAACATATCTTGACCCGTTCATTAAGGACGGCCAGCTCAACGCCCTGATTATCGTCGGAAGCCCTGACCCGCACGGGCCGCAGAAGGCGCGTTCACGTGATGGGTACTATGGAATAGACCTCGGGCTTTTCCTCGGGACGTTCCTCAACTATGTGCCTGACATCCACGTAAGATTAGATACAGAAGTCAGGCCGTCAGACCTTAAGCAGAACCTTGTCCTTATAGGGGGGCCATTGGTTAATGTTGTCTCAGGAAAAGCAAACTCGCACCTCCCAATATTCTTCGAGCCAGAGGCGAAGCACGCCATCAGAAGCTCTATCTCGGGAAAGCTCTATCCTGAGGACGAGTGCGGGCTCATCTGCCTTACAGACAATCCCTTCTCTAAGGGGCATAGCATACTCCTCGTGGCGGGAAAGCGCTATTCAGGAACGAGAGCGGCAATCATCGCTTTCCTCAAGCACTTTAAAGAACTCACCAAAGGTAACAGGCATGATAAGACTATCCACGCACGTGTAGTAGAGGGAATTGATTCTGATTCTGATGGCATCATAGATGAAGTCGAGTTTAGAGAGTGAAGAGGTAGATTCAAGAAATATCGGTGTGCTTGCGCTCCTCAGCTAGCTCCTTGCGAAGCTCTTCCTTCGCTTCCTCGAGCTCGGCCTTCACTTCCTCGAGAATCTTGGCGATCTTGCGGTAGTCCTTCTTCTCCTGCGAGGCTCGGGCGTATTTGATGTCGGCCTCGACAGGCATGAGCTTCAGATTCGCCATAAGCACGTCAGCGCCCTTCTTTCGCAAATCGACCATGTATTTCCGTATCTTCTCGAGGCGTTCAATGAGCGCTTTGAGCTCAGGAGGGTCTTCTTCAGTTACCTTACTTTTTGCCATGGCTCTCCCTCAGCTTTTTCGACAACTCTGTGAGCTTCTTGAAAATGCTTGCCTTGGTCTCTTTCGGCAGGTCGTGATAGAGCTTGTTAATCTGCGTATGGATATCGTGCGCTTCTGCTTTCTTACCTGCTTTTAGGGCTGCCTCTAACTCCTTCATCAGCCTATTTATCGCGGCGATGGAGTCCTCTGCAGGGGGCTTATCTCCTCCCACGATCATCATCTCCTTTTTCTCTTCCATCTTGGTGATGAACTCGACAATGGACACGCGCGTGGTCAGAGTGCGTAGCTTCTCAGCCACGTCCAGCATCCCCAGCGAGTCCTTTGTCCAGTCCGCGAGCTCGTTCTTGTCCTCTGAGACGTGCTGGGCGAAGATTGACTCGTCCATCGAGTCAAGGGCATCGCGCATCTCTCCCAGTGAGGAGATGATGGCGCCGCTGTTCAGCGTGAGGGCGGCGTCCGGGGCGGCGTGCTTCTCTGTCTTCAATATTTTCTCGGCCTCCTTCTCAGGTGCAGCAGCTTTCTCTTCCTTGACAGCTTCATCATGGTCCTTGCGCGCCGCCTCGAGCTCTGCCTTGAGCTCGTCTTCGCCGACAAGAAGGAGTTTCCTCTTCTTCGGCTTCTTGCCCAGCTTCTTCCACTGGTCCTGTATCCTTGGAGTGAGTCCTTCAAGATAGATTTCGACCATATTGAAGTTGCCTGTCTTTATTTTGTCTACAGCGAGCTTCAATTCAAGCCTTAGGTCAAAAATGTCCAATCCAAGCTCCTCGAGCTGCTCAACTTGATAGTCTAAATCGTCAGTGATGTCGTTGTACTTGTTGTACTGCTCGAGATCGTCATCTGTCAGGCGGCGGACGCCGTGCAGCACCGGCCGCACTGCGATAAAATAGGGATTACCGTGGTTGTAGGAGGGATTCTCGAACATGCACGTACCGACAGGCGCTTTGATAAGGCTTTTCAGCACCACTTCTCCGTATTTTGTCGAGATACGGCTCAGGTCTCCCTCATCAGCTGTCCGTAACTGGATTTCTGTGTTGATGTTGGCCTTGATTTCTCCCATGAAGTCTGACAATACCTGCGATACGAGCATCACGCCGATTCCCCACTTACGGAACTCACGGCATGCTCGTTCAATCTGGATGAATCCCTCTCCAGTGCCGCCGAACCTCGGCAGAAGCCTGTGCACCTCGTCATATACAATGAGAATCTTTAGCATCTGCGCCTCATCAAAGTCCGCTTTGAACACAGTCCGGACTGTATTGGCGACAAAGATGTCGATTTCCTCTGGCTCAAGTTTGTTGAGGGTGAAGATGTGGATTTCCCCCGGCTTGGCGTATTTTGGGATGTCGATAATCTCCCTTGCATGGTTGATGGCGCGCACATTGCCGTTGAAGGCGCGCGCCTCTGTCTTCTTCATCCCAAAGTTTGGATACAGGGAAAGCATGCGCTTGTCCTCGCATTTCCTCAGCATACCGCTCCATTGCGCTGTGGGGTCGAAGACGATGACTGCTATGTCTTGCCTCAGGCATTCCTCGACGAGGACCTGGGCAGCCACGCTTTTTCCTCTTCCTGTGGCGCCTGCGACGATGCAATGCACAGTGAGCTTGTCGATATCGAGAACAGCTGAATCATTCCTTTCTGCGACTTTACCCAGGAATGCCATTCTAGGTCCTGGCTTTGGAAGTGTCTTCATGTCGACCTTGACATGGTAGCGTTTCTTCGACTCTGCCCATCCCTTGTACCAGCGCCAACCGAAGAATGCCAGGAGCAGGAGGGCTGCCGCGAGGATGTATTTCCAGAGCTCGATGCCGAGAAGCTTCAGGTTGTAGATGGGAAGCTCAATAGAGAACGTGGAGAAATGCTCTGCGCTCTGGTTGAGATAGGTGGCGTTCACATGGATGATGAAATCTCCAATAGCAAATGAGTTCGGTACCTCGAACTCACGGAGCAGGGAGATGGATGTGTTGATATTGAGCACTTCCTCCTCAGTGTGCAGAATCCTGCCATTCCCAGCACTTTCTGCGTTGTACTCTCTGATGGTGTAGTGCAGGGTCGCGTTATACTGCTGGTCAGTGAGCAGGTTGTGCAAGTTTACCTTGTAAGGAAGGATGTCTCCCGGATTGACTGCCTTTGAGAGTGGCTGCACTTCCATGAGTAGGGCATCCACTGGCAGGAATGTGCGCGACATCACAGTAAGGCTTATGGGCACCTCTCCTTTCACTCCTCCTGTGAACTTGAGCGTGCCGTTGTACTCTCCTATTTCAGTCGCCCGTATCGTGAGGGTGAATGTGCCTGATTCTGCAGGCTGCAGCAGGAGCCGTGAGGGTGAAATTGAGGTAAGCGGTGCTATTCCGCCAGTCACGCTCGGGATGGCCTGGGCAGGAAAGGTACCTGTGGAAGTCACTGCCACTGAGACGGTGGTGAACTGGTCCTGCCTCATCACTTCCCGTATCTCTGATGGAGTGGCCCGGATAGTGGATTGGGCGAGAGCTACGGGTATCACGACAGTGAGCAGCACTGCGAGAAGCAAGCCTATCATGAACTCTCGAGCCTTACAACTACTCATGTCACTATTCCAGGAGAAATTCCTATTTAAATATCACTATTCTTTCAGCGAGATGACGTCAAGGCACTCCTCTTCGTGGTGGCTCAGTGTGCCGGGAATGATGAGGCAGCGTGGAAATGCCTCTATGTTCTGTTTCTCCAGCTGAGCAGGGGTGCCTGATGCGATAATTTGCTTGCCTGTTCCCAGCGCAGCAGCAGCGATTATAATGGCGTCATCAGTGAAGACTGACTTTTCTAGGCGGTTCTCGCTCTCTTTGAGAAGCTGGATTGCTTCCTTCACTGTCATGAATCTGTCTTCATCTGGTGAAAGGTCAAGTAATACGAGGGTGTGCAGGCCTATGCTGGCATTGAGCGCCATCTGCTCATAGGGGCTGTCTATATTCGTGCCCTCTCGGGGAAAGGGAAGCGTGACTGTTCTGCCGAACTTGTAGAGTGAGAGGCCTGTCTCTGCGATTGCGGTGAGTATGGATGCGTTGTGCAGCACTTTTACGGGAATGCTGTGCTTCTTTGCTTCAGTGAGCAGGGCGATGTGCGTTGTCGCTGACAGGGGATCCCCTGGCACGAGCAGCACAATCTCCTTGTCTTTTGCTGGCAGGATAAGTGTGGCTTCAGCAAGCTCTTCAACAACGCTCCGGTCCGCGAACTCAATGTTCTTACCTATGAGCTTTTCATAAGCGCTAAGGGAAGCAGGATTCACTGAAGTGTAGCGCTCAAAATAAATGAGGTCTGCGCTCTTGCAGATGTCCAGCGCCTCCAGTGTGAGGCAGCGCTCATTCCCGAGTCCGGTGCCAATGATGTACAGCGTCATGCTGAGGGGGAAGAAGTTGCCCTATAATAATATTCTCCTCGAGAAAAACTCCGTACTGCGCCCTCAAAAGGAAGCAAAAAACCTTTCCAGCCCTTTAAATAGTCACTGGAATATATATATTCGTGAATGGTAAAATATAAATACCTCTAAGTCCTTAAAAAGAGCAGAATAAGTGTGTAACCGTAACAGGTTTGGCGGCCTGGTTACAACATTTATGCTCAAAACATTTGACGTTTGGTAGTTGAACGTTTCCACCAGCAATCTTGTTGGCGCAAGATTTTAGGCGTGTTCTAAGAAGAAGTATGGGAAAGGGAGGTATAAATACATTGTGGTAGATTAACCTCTACACTGCAATATCTCGTTTTCAAAACATGCTTCGTAATATGTATGTTGGGGGGGAGAAAAGCCCTCGACCCAGCTGATAGCAACGGGCAACCCAGGACCGAAGTGGGGGAGTAAACAAAGATGGACTACAGAAAGGAAGCAGCAACGCAAAGCATAGACACGGCAAACTTGCACAACTTTGCCATAGGCCAGGCCAATATCAAGGTCATTGGTGTTGGCGGTGCAGGAAACAACATGGTGGACTGGCTCTACCGAAAGGGGATCCAGGGCGCTGAGATTGTCGCCTGCAACACAGACCTGCAACATCTCACAGTCACTGAGGCGGACAGGAAGTTCCTGATGGGAAAAGAGCTTACCCGTGGTCTCGGGTGTGGTGGCTTCCCCGAAAAGGGCGCTGAAGCTGCAAAAGAGGCTATTCAGGAGATCAAAGAATCTCTGCGCGAGTCTGATCTTGTTCTGGTGTGCGCTGGTATGGGAGGCGGCACTGGTACTGGAGCTGCACCTGTTGTGGCGAAAGTCGCAAAGGAGGCAGGAGCAATAGTTCTCGGAACTGTCACGATGCCGTTCAAGATTGAGCGCGCGCGTGTGGACAAGGCTGAGTTCGGCCTGCAGCAGCTGAGACAGGTGTGCGACACCGTTATTGTCATTGACAACAACCGGCTTGTATCAATCGCAGGAAACCTGCCAATCAAGCAGGCCTTCGCGGTTGCGAATGAGCTGATTAGCACGATGATCAAGGGCATTGTCGAAACCATTGCTGTGCCGAGCCTCGTGAACCTTGACTATGCTGACGTCAAGGCCATCATGACCAACGGCGGTGTGGCTGCAATAGGAGTAGGAAGCAGCAACACGAGCAACAGAGTGGAAGAGGCAGTGCGAGGAGCACTGGAGAACCCGCTGCTCGACATAAGCTATACTGGGGCGACAGGAGCGCTGCTGCACATCAGCGGCGGGCCTGACATGACCCTGGACGAGGTCAATCGCATCGGCGAATTAGTGACCGAGAGCCTTGATGATGATGCGAATGTCATCTGGGGCGCACGAGTCGATGATGCGCTGAAGGGCACGCTCACCGTGATGACCATCATCACCGGTGTGAACAGCCCGTGGATCCTCGGAAAGGTTGAGTACGCGGAACCTGCATATTCACGGACCGAGATCAGCGACGAACTAGGAATAGAAATCGTCCGCTGAATCGTAACGTTCGGGAACCTGGGAAAATGAGGCGATAGGAGCGGGTCTGTCGGGACCCGCCCTTTTTTTTCTTTTTTTACTCCCTCGCCTAATCCGGGAAAGAGCAAGAGAAAACGTAAGAGTAAGAGGTGTATCAAAACTAATAATCAATTCCATTCACCGTCTTTGGTGAAGACTTTCTAGCCTTCATTGGTTTGTATCTCTATCACCCCAACGAAAGAAACCCAACAATGGAGGCACAATTGAAGTCACCGCCCTGTTCTACACAGAGGCAACCCAGCCCGCGAGGGAGGGGGAGGCATCTCGTGGGCAGGGCGTGTGGTCTTCTTTCTCGTTCTATTCAAGCAGATTCTTGCCCTGGAGCCCTTCCATCGTCTTCCAGTATTCCCACTCTTCGTTATTACCCTGCCGGGAGGCATACGCTGCCCGTGCTGTGAAGAATTCTTTTGGCAGTATCCTGGACGAGAGCATACTGGGATCTGCTGTGAATATTTGGATTGTTCCGTTGTAGTTAATTGCGGTATGCGTTCCGAATCTCAGTTCCTGGTAATCAGCACCAAACTGATTGGGTTGGGAGGGATCGAGACCCTCTTCGATATAGTCCTGGATACCAACGACAGACAGGTGTGGTTTCATCCCTAAATAGGAGATAGCTCTGCCAATCCCACGGAAGTTCCTAAAACCCTTCTCTGAAGCATCACCAATGTCACTATGATCAACTACCCAGTCATACATTGCCTCTACACAGGTCTTGCTAAACAGAAGCGAGTATGGGGAAAACTGAGCAGAAGAGTGGTCTTCTGGGTTAATGAATTGCAGGTCGTGAGTTTGTGTCAGGTCTCTGATTGTAGTGAGATTGGAAGCTGTTCTCTTTACATGTCTTGAAGAGTTGAAGAAATCCTCGAGTCTCTCTTGAAGAAGACTGTTGTTCTCAAGGACCACTTCCGGCTCTAGAGTTCCAAGTTGCTCCAATACCCACCTGTCCCAGTCTGCCATTGCCAAATTACCGACTGTCTTGACACTATAGGTCATACTCACTACATCGTTCTTGTGTCTGTTATTGAGCAGTTCCATCTGGTCCTGCATGTGATTGTTACCCGGAGTCCATCCTCCTGTCGTGAGGAGGACCATCTGTTGATGTCTGTCGTGGAGGTCCTGCACCACATCTGCTATTCGAGGATGGTACGCAGGATCTGATGCTCTGAAAGGATAGACTTTATTGCCCAGAAGCTCTATACCGTGCACCTCAAGAACCTGCTCTATACTGTCGGACAGAGTCATGTAGTCTTCGAAGGACATTTTGCTGCGAAGCTGGGGGGCGTCCACTCCACAGGTGATGCACTGATTTGGGCATCCTTCTTGAAGGTCAATCATCTCGATGCTTTTCTCAAGCAGGCTCAGTTCCTTCTCGCTAAGAGCCATGAACCCCTCACTCATCGCTCTCACCTGGTGTGTAATCAGGAAAGATGTCAATATCAACCGCGATGGCATCCATGATGGAGATGCTTATCCCTAAGGGATTCTCTCCGGTATCTTCGTCCATTATTTTGAGCACTGATTCTCCTCCTTTCCATGGGAGGTAGAGCTGCCTCTTGGCAAAATCCACGAATGAATCAATGGCCTTACGGAGCTCTGGATGCCAGGGATTCACAAATACTGTGGTGACACCCAATGGTGAGATAATCTTGAAATCAAGCTCGCAGCTTGTGCCAGTCAGGTTCATGTAGTAAGCAAAACTATCTAGGTCAGCTTCAGATGGCATGGCTACCATGAAAGCGCTCTGGGCCTTGCATAACCTTCTGCTCTCCTGCTCCGAAATATCTCGTTCGCGCATGAACTGCTTGACCTTTGGTTTTGCCAGATGCCTTTTGAAGTCGTTAATATATTCGTCAATGCCGCACTGCGGATGGATATGGTACAAGGTGACCTTGTGTCCCGCTTCCTGGGCTGAGATTGCGAGGAGTGTGGCCTCTATGCCATGCTCGTCTCCCTCTTCCCCGGCTACGACTTGGGAGCTTGTCCTGAGGTTGTACCACTCTTCATCATAATGGGAAAAGAACCAGCCTCCCTCTTCTTTGATAGGGGAGTTTGCCAGGCGCTCTAAATCAGCCTCTCCCTCGCTTTTGCTTCTCGTCGCGTAATAGGGATCGTCGGAGAGATAGAGCGGTGTGCCTTCTTCCAGCTCCTTGAATATGATTACATCATACCTCGCGTCAGTCAGTGCTTTGTCAGCCATCGGCATCACCGCTGAGCAGGTTTCGCCCCTGCAAATTTGAGAGCATCTCGTATATTCTTTGTTTATCCCTGAACATTGGCTTCTGGGCATAATGTCTTGCTCTCGCCTCAAAGTATTCCTTGGGAATTAGGGAGGATTCCATCGCGGACGCCTCACCTAAATACAATTTGATGCTCCCATTAGAATTTATGATTGCACTTCTTTTGATAGGGTTATGTACGTCGTCCTTTACAGAGGTATCCAGTTCCTCTTTAATTATTTCGATATTTTTGGTTGTCATCGAATTTGGCTTGAAACCCAATTTTGAAACTGCCCTGCCTACTCCACTGAATGATCGTGGTTCTAGCATCTCGAGATGGTCAATATCTGAATTATGAATCACCCAATCAGAGAGTGCATAGGCACAGTTGAAGCTGAAGAGCGGGGAAAACCTGAGGTATTTATCTGGAAGTTCATGTATTTTTTGAGAAGAAGTATATTGCACACTACCATACAGAGGCATATCCTTGAGTGTGTTTAGATTACTGACCATGTGCTGTGCAAAGCGGGAAGTATGAAAAAAGTCACTTAACTTTTCCTCGAGTTCGTTGGTATTCTTCAATATAATCTTATTGTCAAGGGTTCCTAGTTCTCTTTGTAGCCATTTGTCCCAATCCTGCATTGCCAGGGCGGAGACAGCCTTGATGCTGAAGCCCATTGAGACCTGGTGATCTGAACTCACCTCAACAATCTCTTCCATGTTTCGTTGCACTCGAGTATTCTTTGGTGTCCATCCAGCGGTGTTGAGAATGACGTCTCTGAAGTGGCGTTTGTTAATATCCGATACTACCTTTGGGAGCCAAGGGTAGAACACAGGATCTGATCCTAAAAAGGGGTAGATGTAAGAATCTTTGAGTAACTCTATACCGCGCGTTTCCCGCACTTCTTCGATACTTTCGGAAAGAGTGAGGTAATCATCAATTGCCAGGTGTCTTCTGAGTGGAGGAGCGTCATGTCCACATACGATGCACTGATTAGGGCAGCCGTTCTGGAGTTCAATCACCTGTATTGACCTCTCCAATAGACTCAGTTCTTCATCACTCAGACTCATAAATCCCTTCTTGGACATATTACATGTATAATTAGAATGATTCTTTATAAATGTTACTACTTTTAGTTAGTAAAAAACACCGAGATTTGTGTTTAGAGCGTGTCCTTGATGGAGTCGATGTGGTCGGCGACCTTTGAGCCCTTCGCGGTGAGCGTGAGCAGCTTTAGGCGGCCCATCTTCTTGAATGTGACGAGACCGGCCTTGTTCATTTCCTGGATGATTTTCACGACATGGGAATAGGTGCAGTCAATCTCCTTGGCAAGCGATGAGGCGTAGACCTCACCCTTCGGATTGCGAAGCCCGAGAAGCATCAGTGCCGGTTTTTCCCTGAAAAATACATTGAAGATTTCTTTGCTACTTGCCATCCATTTCCCTCTTGTGTCTCTCTAGCTGATTATTACCCTATCTAGGACAATAAGGTTCATAACTCGCCGCGCCCTCCTGAAAGGCCCTGTGCAAGGCTCGAAAAATCATGCGCGTGCGTTGCATTACGGTTCATCAATCCATATTTAAGTATTGTTATATTCCCAAATATTGATTGAATCATAGCTGTTGGAATAGGTATATCTTATTAAATATTTCCCTTCTGGTGTGAGGCAGGAAGAAAAGATTTATATGGGCTGATGCACGCCTCTTGCCTGGAGGCACATTCTGCATGGCTGAGGGCGAGGACTCTGGATTAAGGAAGCCGTTCCCCGAGGTAGATGGACCGCGGGTGGAGCGCAGGAAAGCGAGCCTGAACCGCGCCCTTGAGGAATCATTTGCTCGCGTCCGCGAGGACATTCTGCAGATAAAGCGCGCGATGAACGACCACGCAGAGCAGCTGTCAGAGCTGAACGCCAAGGTGGACGGCTTTGTGAACATGTACGAGTTCTTTGAATATATGCAGCAGATAGATACCCAGATGGAGGGCTTTGACAGCAAGTTCCTGATGAAGTCTGTCTTCGAAGAGCACCAGAAGGAGCTATCGGAGAAAATATCTCAGCTTGATTCCACGCTCAAGACGGACGAGAAGCTCAAGGGAGAGCTCGTCAAGATGGAGAGCACCCTGCCGGCAGGGGAGAAGGTGATTGTCAAAACTGTCACGAGAGAGATAACAGAGATGGACGGTGATGTCAAGGAGCTCAAGAAGACTCTCGAGAAGGAAAAAGAGTTGGAGTCTAAGGCAAAGCAGGAGCTCCAGGATGCGGACGGGCTTTCGGCTGACCTGAAGGCACTGCAAAAGGAGATGAAGGACAACGCCGAGGTCATCTCGCGCCTGCAGGAGCGCATCGAGAAAGAGCAGGTCCGCATAGACAAGGATATGGCCAAGGTCAAGAAGCGCTCAGAAAAAAAGAACTAGTTCTAGGATGCCATCCGCGTTCGCAGCAGACTTATTCTCTTGAAGGTCTGCTTCTTCTCATTCGAGGGAAGTGTCCTGTAGGCGCGCTGGACTGCTGCGTATGCTCGTGACGCTGCCTGCCTATTTGATGAGTTGATGGCGTGCTCAAGGCTCCTGAGGGCGTTGTTCATGTCCCTGGATTGGAGTCTCGCGAGAAGCTTCTTTGTCTTAGGCAGGATCTGTGCCTTACACTCAGTGTCCAGGTGAGGATAGACAGTCGTAAGCTGCTTGTAGGCGGACTTTGCCTTGAGGATGTCACCCATATCGATGCTCTCGAAGGCCTGGCTCAGCAGCTGCTCTCCCCAGCTGAGGTTCAATCGCGAGGAGAATTCCCCCAATATGTTCTTGAAGTCCCTGCGGTGGTCAGGACCTATCATCGTGTAATAGTCAGTGAGCTCGCGGTAGAGCTTCTTTGCCCGCTCGTGCTTCCTCATCTCAAGTGCCTCGTCGATGTCCTCGACGAGATAGTCGACCTCTTTCAGGGCTTTCTTGTGGTCTCCCCTCTTCTTCACGCTGTTGATGAGGTTAGTGACTGCCGATGGTTCACTGCGTCTTCGGCTCTCAGCCCGGCTTCTTGGTTCATCATAGCTTTCCTCTTCCTCTGCCCGCCCAGCTGCCCGTGAGATAAGAGGGATGTTGCTGAGCATATCCGGAGTGAGGACACCGCCCTGCACAAGGAGGATGCCAGCGACTAGGAGGGTGATGAGCAATCCCAGGAGAAGAAGCTTGCCGCCCCGCCCTTTTATCAACTCACCGACTGCGAAGCCTGTTACTTTATTGTCGCCGCTGTCAGCGTCGAGCGCGCTTTCCTCAAGCACTATGGTGCTGATGTCCCTGATGAGCGGCAGGTCGACCCATGCTTTCACATAATACGCGATGACATTCTTTGAGTCAGGGTAGAGCCTGATAAGAGGGTCATCGTTCAGCACCTGGTAATTGCTGATGAATTCCATGTCCTTTGCTGATTCTACTATGTTCTTCGGCACATATTCAAGGAAGACGCTCTTCGCTGAGACAAGGCTGTCGTTCTTGAAAGTGATGTCATGCTTGATGAGCGTGAAGTTTTCCTGCCTGCCGGAGAGATACGTGACATTGACGAGATATGCGCTTGTCGAGAGAGTCATCTCCGCCTGGAGGTCATTCAGGGCAGCTACCATATTCTCGAGTTCCTTTTCGCTTTTCTCTTCGCCCCTGAATGTGAAGTAGTCCTTGAGGATGCTCTCGATGTCATCCGGGAACTCATATTTCATGAATGTGGTGTGCTGGAGGACATCTGCCCATATCATGGTGTCGTGCTTTATGGAGTCGACCTGGTCCTTGAAGTTGCTGTTGTAATAGTTGATGTCCTCGTCTGTCTCAGTGAATGTATTGGGGTCGATTGTCTTGAAGTAGCCGTTCTGAATCTCTACCATGGCTGTCTTTTGCCCGTCAAGGTCGAGTGGGATGTCCAGTAGTTCTGCCACTTCATCCTCTTCTGGGCTCAGCTTGCGCACTTTGTCGATGGCATTTTCAAGGCGGCTGATAACATTCCTCACTTCCTCAATTCCGCTGAACTCAGCTGAGGTGCTGGCTGAAGGAGCCGTGTAGAGCGTTGGTTGCGCGTCGCTGTTGTAGGTGAAGCTGAGATTGCCGCTCTCCGCCAGATTGGAGTCTGTGTCCTCACAGGCCACTTTCCAGTGATATCTCCCGTTGGAAAAATTTGCTGCGCTGAGCGTGTGAGTATGCGAGACTGCCCCTGTTCCTGAGGGAGAGAGAGTTATGGTGTCATCCTCCACACTCCACCAGCCAGAGTAGGGGCTAAAGTAGATGATGCACTGCGCTGTGGACTGGTCGAGCACGGTGAATACGAGCGGGACGGTGTCTCCTCCTACTGTGGCGCCATTGGCAGGGCTGGTGATGGTTATAGTCGGTGCGCTATTGTCTGCGAGCTTCTGCTGGAGCCTGACAGTCTTGGTGGTGTTTGCAGAGATATCTATATGCTCCATATAAGGATTGTAGCCGGTCTTGCTTACAAGGAGGAAATGTGAGCCCTGGGTGAGGAGGATGGTCGCGATGCCGTCAGAGCCGGTGTCTGATGACTTGTTCGCTGTCTCAACCGCGACGTTCGGCATGACCAAGCCAGTCACATTGTTCAGGACAATAACCCTGAGAGAATAGGTGCTCTCCATCTGGACATTAGATGTGCATTGTGCTTGGTCGATGCTGTCCTGTACAGTGAGCTTTACGGTGTGGATGCCTGTGGATGGGAATGTCTTACTCGTGCTCTGGCCGACTGAGTCCGCAGTGCCGTCATTGTTGAAATCCCAGCTATAGGACACTGTGCCGAAGGCATTATAGGCAGTGCCGCTGAACGCATGAGCGACTCCAGTGTAGCCATTCTGATTCGTCTCGATGCTACACAGCAGTCCCTGTGAGCTGTTGCTCACCATGAAAAGCGAGGAGTGTGTATTCTGCAATTCCAGGAACGTGGCAGTGCCTTCCAGAGTGTACGTCGCTGGAGTGTTGAGGAAGAGCCCTGGAGGAGTGGCGCCGCCTGTGTGTATATATGTATAATTATAGGTGATGGTGCTGTCCCTGCGTATGATGAGATTGACTATGCTTCCCTCAGTCGCGGTGACTAGGATATCAACTGGCTCTCCAGGCAGGTATGCCTGCTTGTCTGTATCTACTTCTATGATGAGGTCTGACTGCTGCATATCATGTCTTGTGACTTTTCCTGATGCTGTGCCTGTATTCGCCGCGCTGTCCGTGCATCTTGCTTCGTAGGTTGAGGTTCCTGCGTCGAATAGCACAGGGATGCGTGCGCTCTCTCCTGCTCCGAGTGAGAAGGTTTCTTCCTGTACGGAATCTATGAGGAGCTCGCAGTCAGATGCTTCATCTGCGCTGATGTTGAAGACCGTTGTCTCAAGGGTGGTGTTGTGCCATTTTGAGGGCTCGTTGATAGTGACTGTTGGATAGCTGAGGTCCACGCTGAGATCTCTTGTGGGACTTGTTGTTGAGGTGGAAGCACTGGCGTTGTCTGTGCAGCTTACGCTCCAGGTGTGGCTTCCCTCTGTAAGAGTGAGTGTTGCTGAGTGTATTCCGGGTGTTGTCACTGTGCTTCTTGTTATACTATCTATATATAGGGTGCATTCCTCGATTCCTGTCTCGTCGTCTACTGAGAAGCTGAACTCCACGTCCTGTGACGCAGATGCTGCACTGTCATCTGGTGAGAGCAGTGTGATAGTGGGGCCGATGAGGTCTGCTGCTGTGAACTGGAGCGCGCCTGTATTGTTTTCCATGATGCCATCTGTGCAGCGCGCGTCCCAGCTGTGTGTGCCTATAGATAGTGTCTCAGTATGCTGGACTGTGGTGCCTCCTGCTACGTCTGTTTGAGTGAACACGAGAGTGTCGTCGAGAGTGAGGTTGCAGCTTACCCCCGTGGTGTTGTGGTCGACGAGGAATGAGAATTCGACATCTCCTGATGAGACTGTCGAAGAGTGTGCCGGAGAGGCATTGGTTATCGTGAGCGTGGTGGTCGCGAGGACTGTCGCGAGGCCTCCGATGAGAAGGATTATTGCGACGACGGCAAGCATTGCTCTTGGCTTCACTGGCCATCACCTGCCTTGAGAATCCTTAGTTCATCCTTGATTTGCTCAATCTCGTAGAGCATGGGGTTTTCGTCTCGGTGCCAGCGCTTGCGGATGATGCTTCGCATGGCCTCGCTCAGGTCGAGGAAGTGATTCTCCTTCGCGACTGTCTTCAGCTCTTTCACTAGGCGCGACGGTATCCTCACCGAGACGAGCACTTCAGTCATTGTTAGCTGTTGATTGGATGCGCAGCGACGTATTCCCTGCAGAATTCCCTGATTCCCTCTGCCCTTGACTTATAGAGTCCACGCTTCACGAGCGAGTCGAGCCAGGAGACCATTTCTCTTGAGAGCCTTACTGTCATGATCTCGACGACATCCATCATTCTTCCCCCGATGTGCTTTTTTGTATACTAATCAAGTTTTATTGTATGTTGTATGTATTACGCATCTACTTTATATATCTTTCTAATGGTTGCGTCCTTATCGTCTTCTGGCTCCGCACGCTCCAGGGGAGATCCGCGTGTATTCGCCCTGTATTCTCAGCGTATTCTGTTATAGACGTGAGAGACTCATTGAGGGATGTTTTGAGACCATTAATTACCATTTGGGAGTATCATGTGTGGAAATGGGCTTTCAGGGCGTGAAACAGGTGAATTCAGGGGTTTCAAAAACCTACATTCTGTATCTTGGACTACAAAAACGAAAGCTTAATAAACTAATATACACTAATCCATACTAGTGCAGTTCATATGGTCTGCACTTAGCGACAACCCGAAAGAAGAGAAGTGATGGCGGTGGACGCTGTCTGGCAACGACGTCCACCATGAAAGAGTCACAGAAAAGCGAGGGTCTAGGCCCTCAGCGCAAACGCGAGTGGGTAGATGGCTATGGCAAGAGCAGCGAGTCGGCAAGAGCAAGAAGAAGAACAGCATATCTTCTCTCATTTCTTAGGCCAGGAAGTCAAATGCCCTTATCGTGACGGCAGGCAGCTGAAGGTTGCCCGCGGTGTCCTTGTTTCTGCTCGTGGCGGATTCATCAAGATAGATGGTAATCTAGGCACGATTATCATCAATGTTCGAAACATCGAGAAGATGTCCCTTATCTCGAGGAGGCGGCCAAGATGATGACTCGCAGCTTCTCGGGCGGTTCCTCAATTCTGTTCATATTGAAACATCAATCTAGAGGTGAAACCTAATGAATGCAAACAATAAGACTATCGTTAAAGGCATCGTAGCAGTGCTCCTGCTTGCGCTTGCGCTTGTACAATTGATAAGCCTGGCAATGGCAGACCCGGCGTTTCCGGATAGCATCATTGTGGGTAACATTGAGAGAAAGACAGAGTCAGGTTCCGACCAGGCCCAGGTGATAGCCTATGCTGGAAACCTCACTGAACTCACTATCAATACTCAGCAGGTCACCAAGAACTGGCAGGGTTTTTACGGAAACATCACAGGTGAGATTGTGCTTGACGATACTCTGAACATGAGCATGTACGTGTGGGATCTCGTGGATCCTGTTGGTGAAGTGTATGCCTCTAGGAACAATAGCCTCAACTGGACAGGCGGTAACATCATCTGTGTGAATGATACCATTAACGTCACCGGAGACCCCAACACCGCTGAAGGTAACCCCGCCAACCCTGTTTGGAGGGAAGAGGATGACATGAACACCAACAGTGAAATGTCGCCCGGGATGCAGGCGCGCGACGGTGTGAACGAGACCTTCAACATCTCGTACAGCCACCCTGCGTTCAATGTGAGCAACAACGGCTTCACTGCGAACTCTTGCAGGTACACCGCGCAGCTGTTCTCGAATGACGTCAGGCAGCCCCAGGCTGGCGCATTCTGGAACGAGACCCTCATCTGGTCGCACAGCGATAAGGGGCTCATCTATATGGCCTACATCAACCCGAATCGTGCTGGTTTTGACAACACGGACTATGATTTCCAGATGCTCGTGGCGGAGGACGGCCACATGGACGATGAGTCGAGTACGACTTACTATCTGTGGGTGGAGCTTGAGTAAGGAGATTTGGCGAAGGAAGGAGTTCCTATGGTAAACACCATCAGTCTCGGACGAAAGGGCGAGAGGCGTTTTCAGCTAAGCCTGCCAGTTCTTCTTGTCCTGCTCGGGCTGGCCATGGTTGCTGTCCAGGTCTTTGCCGATCCTGCTGGGCCGACGATTACATACATCGCGAATGAGAGTGGCGCAGGTGTGGGCAGTGGCACTGCTGTGGGTGCAGGAGATGTCGGGCCAGGGGGCAATATCATAACTATGAACCTTATCTCTAGCCAGCAGAATACGCACTGGAAGGGTTTTGTCGGAAACATTAGCGGAGCCTTCGCCCTTTCTGACTCAGCAGGCTATTACCTGTACGAATGGTCCGTCGGCTCGTTCACCGGCGAGGTATATGCCTCGCGTATCTCTGGTGTCACCTGGACAACTGTCAATTGCTCGAATATTACCCATGTGAACATCACAGAGACTTTCCACGATATGACCACCGCAAATACGCCCTATGATAGCCTTAGCTTCACATTCAACGAGTCAAACTGGCACCCTGCCTTCAGTATTGGGGACATCGCGTTTGCTGAGGATATATGCAACTATACGACTAAGACCCGGAACGGCACAGGATGGGACAAAGACAATAACACTGAGAGCCAGTTTGAGGAGGTCATGCTCTGGGACTCTACTGGAAACGTTCCTGTGTTCATGACTATGATAGAGAGCGACGCGGTCGGCTTCGACAATTCCACGTACGACTACCAGATGATACTTCCAGAGAACTCCACTGCAGGCGCAGCAGCATCCAACACAGTCTATTACTTTTTCGTGGAGCTGCTGTAACATCATGAAAGAGAGAGCGAGAGAGCGAGCCAAAATGGCCGAAATAAAGAGAGCGGAAAAGAAGCCAGTAACAAGGGGTATAGTGCCTGAGATAGGGCTCTTTCTGGCTGTTCTTATCCTCTGTGTACTCCTCATCTTCCCCCTGAGTCCTATAGTCTTATCACAGGTTGATAATTCCTCTATAGAGTCCAAAGTGAATGTTACGAACGCCCTGCCTGTGATAGAGGCGGTCAATCTCTATTCAGAGGCAGCAGGCCCGGGCAGTGCAATCACGCTCACCGAGGGAACATCGATAACTGTCATCTGCAATGCCACCATTCGCGACAATAACGGCTGGGGAGACATTAACATAACACACGAGAGCAACGCTACGATATGGCAGGATGGTATATCCTCATTTAACGCTGCTGATGACAATAATCAGCATTATACAGATACCTCTTGCTCACTGGCAACAATCAATTCATCTACAGCCTCGCTTGTCTGCACATATAGCATGGTATATTATGCGAATGACGGAACCACGTGGTTGTGCAATGTAACCACTGGGGACTTGGATGGTGCTTTTGCTCACCGGAATTCATCTGCTACCACTGTCAATCCCCTATTCGCGATAAACGTGAGTGCAAACAATATCACACACCCCACAGTGCTTGACTTTGGGAACATGGCTCCCGATACGACGACCGCTGATATTGATGAGCAGAGCCTTAACATCACTAATACAGGCAATCTCAACATCACCTTCGCCATCGACGGCTGGGGAGAGTACTTCAATGACAACCTGTCAATGAACTGCACCCTTGGAACCATCCCATCTGACAACTTGAGATATGATGTGAATGACAACACTCCCTATACGAGCATGTACACCATCCTGAACTGGTCTCCACCGAGCTATGTCCCTATCCCCAACGGTACCATATGGCAGAGGACAGACGATAGCGATACTGACCAATCCGAATCAACCAATACCACCTGGTGGAAGCTGCATGTGCCGCTGGGCACTAAGGGCTTCTGCAACGGAACGGTGATTATATCCGCAGTAGAGATATGAACCAAGAGAAAGTGAAAACGAAAGCGAGAGAGTAGTAACAGAACAAGAAGAAAAAGAACAGAAAGAGTGGCAAGGCATCCAGGAGCGATGTCCTGCCTGAGAAGAGACAAAGGAAATGGAAACGCGAACGAGTAGAGCGAGAATGGCAAGCGAGAGAGACGAGAGGAAGAGCATCTCTCATTTCTTAGCCTAATCAAACACACGCGCACTACCGTGACCGACCTGACATAGCGTTAGCTATAGTGTCCTTGTTTCTTCCCCTGGCGGACTCGCCGTGATGCAGAGCCGGAAAGGATAGCCAAACGAAAAAACGGAGTGAAGAGACAATGGAAAGACAAGAGATACAGCAAAGAGAAACACAAGAGGAGATTTTCTCCCACTTTGTGGGTAAGGACGTCAAATGCCCCTATCGTGACGGCAGGCAGCTGAAGGTTGCCCGCGGTACCCTGATTTCCTGCCAGGCAGGTTTCGTCAGGATAGAAGGGCACTTAGGCACGATAATCATCAACGAGAGGAACATCGAGAAGATGTCCCTCGTCTAAGAGAGGAGGTCACAATGAACGCGAGAATAATCAAGGCTTTTGCTGCACTGCTCCTGCTTTCGCTTGCGCTTGTACAATTGATAAGCCTGGCAATGGCAGACCCGGCGTTTCCTGATAGCATTACCGTGGGTAACATTGAGAGAAAGACGGAGTCAGGTTCCGACCAGAGCCAGGTGATAGCCTATGCTGGAAACCTCACTGAACTCACGCTCAGCACTGAGCAGGTCACCAAGAACTGGCAGGGTTTCTACGGAAACATCACAGGTGAGATTGTGCTTGACGATACCCTGAACATGAGCATGTACGTGTGGGATCTCGTGGATCCTGTTGGTGAAGTGTATGCCTCGAGGAACAGCAGCCTTAGCTGGGTAGGTGGGAATATCATCTGCGTGAATGATACTATTAATCTCTCCGGAGCCACCCACGCAGTAATCAACCCCGAGAACCCTATCTGGCGGGAAGAGGATGACATGAACACCAACAGTGAAATGTCGCCCGGGCAGCAGGCTCGCGACGGCGTGAACGAGACCTTCAACGTCTCATACAGCCACCCCGCGTTCAACGTGAGCAACAACGGCTTCACTGCGAACTCTTGCACTTACAACGCACAACTGTTCTCGAATGATATCAGGCAGCCCCAGGCTGGCGCATTCTGGAACGAGACCCTCATCTGGTCGTACAGCGACAATGGGCTCATCTACATGGCCCATATCAACCCGAATAGTGCTGGTTTTGACAACACTAACTATGATTTCCAGATGCTCGTGGCAGAGGACGGCCACATGGACGATGAGTCGAGTACTACCTACTATCTGTGGGTGGAGCTCGAGTAAGGATATTTGGCGAAGGAAGGAGTTCCCATGGCAAACACCACCAGTCTCGGAAGAAAGGGCGAGAGGCGTTTTCAGCTAAGCCTGCCAGTTCTTCTTGTCCTGCTTGGGCTGGCCGTGGTTGCTGTCCAGGTCTTCGCCACTCCTGCTGGACCGACGATCACATACATCGCGAATGAGAGTGGCGCAGGTGTGGGCAGTGGCACTGCTGTGGGTGCAGGAGATGTCGGGCCAGGCGGCAATATCATAACTATGAATCTTATCTCTAGCCAGCAGAATACGCACTGGAAGGGTTTTGTCGGAAACATTAGCGGAGCTTTCGCCCTTTCAGACTCAGCAGGCTATTACCTGTACGAATGGTCAGTCGGCTCGTTCACCGGCGAGGTATATGCCTCGCGTATCTCCGGCGTCACCTGGACAACTGTCAATTGCTCGAACATTACACATGTGAACATCACAGAGACTTTCCACGATATGACCACCGCAAATACGCCCTATGATAGCCTCAGCTTCACTTTCAACGAGTCAAACTGGCATCCTGCCTTTAGCATTGGGGACATCGCGTTTGCCGAGGATGTATGTAATTATTCAACCAAGACGAGAAACGGCACAGGCTGGGACAAGAGCAGTAACGATACTGTGGGAAGCCAGTTCGAGGAGGTCATGCTCTGGGACTCTACTGGAAATGTTCCTGTGTTCATGACGATGATAGAGACTGACGCGGTTGGCTTCGACAATTCCACGTACGACTACCAGATGATACTTCCAGAGAACTCCACTGCAGGCGCAGCAGCATCCAACACAGTCTATTACTTTTTCGTGGAGCTGCTGTGAATGTGTGGTAGAGCGCGATAAGGTGAGGTGATGGCAGGAAAAGAAAGACAGCAGTATGCGGTAGTTGTCATCGCAGTAGTGCTAGTGCTAGCGTTGGCAGTACTGTCCTTTCACTATTTTCCTAGCTGGAAGAATGCCTTTCTGGGCCTGGCAACAGACGGACCGCAGCCTGCTCAGGAAATCAACGTCACCGATATCTGGCGGAAGCTGAATGCCAGTTCTACCAATGCGCAGGTGACTGCCCTTGCAGGAGATATAAGTGCGATAACCATCTCTACACAACAGGTGACAAGGAACTGGCATGGCTATGTAGGGCATGTCTCAGGGGACATCGTGCTGGATGACTCCAATAACTATAGTCTCTATATGTGGGTGCTCGTCGACCCAAGGGGAGAGGTGTATGCAACGCGCAACGACACGTCAATAGACTGGACTTCTGGTAACATAATCTGCGCGGACAGGACTCATATCGAGCGTGAGGAGACGGAGATGAATACTAACTCTGAGATGGCCGGGGGACAGCAGGCTCGCGACGGCGTGAACGAGACATTTAACCTTACGACTCATCCCTCATTCCTCGTGAGCGGCAATACCTTTGCAGCCAATAGCTGTAACTTCTCGACTTCCCTCTTTGTGAATGACACCAGCCCTAATGGGCCGGCGCCGCGTTCATTTAATGAGACCCTGCTCTGGTCCACGGCAGATGGAGCATTTATCTTTATGTCTTATGTCGAGACAGACCAGTATGGGTTCAATAATGCCTCATACGATTTCCAGATGCTCGTGACTGAAGACGGCCATGGAGATGACACATCTAACACGACGTACTATTTCTTTCTTGAGCTTGAATAACATCAACTCGCCATTACTCTTTTCGCAATAGATGTAGGCGAGTTGATGGAATTGAAATGTTCGAACAAAGTTCGAACGTCCTTCACGCTTCGCGTGAAGAAAACGTCGCACTAAAGTACGAGGAATTAAACTATGACGTTTTCAATAGCGCTACATTTAAATAGGAGTGTACTCCCTGAAAAAGGTAGGCAACCAGACAGAAATCTATTGGGGAATGGTGTCTGGAAATCCCGCGCCAGGCGAGTGGGGAGGTGAGTATGGCAAAGCGCAAGCGCAGTGCGAAGAGTCCTGTTGTTCTAGATTCTGGAAGTACGTTGATGGAAGCGGTGCTTCAGGCAGGTGCCCCGCTAAATGTTGAGAATGATGAGCAGATGAAAGTCCTTCACGAGCTTGCAGTCGCTGGCTCGAAGGGTATGCTCGTTCCCCATGTTTCTATTGAGCAGAAGGCTGGCCATACTGAGACGCTCGACCGGAATCTATCTGCGAAGCGCGCCGAACTCATGGCACTCAAGAAAGACCTCTACAAGTACCGCGAAGAAGTGAATTCTCTCAAGAAGCAGGTGTCGTTAAGGACCCCCAAGCCAACGACGTCCTCTCCTGACAAGAAGCTGACGGCGCTGAAGCAGAAGCTAAAGGAACGCGAGGCGGAACTCAGTGTGAGGGAAACAGCCCTTACACAAAGGGAGGAAGAGCTTGAGAAGCAGAAGCGCTCCTTCACAAAAAAGAATCAGGCTAAGCCAAAACTCACGCTTTCAAAACTCATGAAAACTGAAGAGCGGCTTTCGAGACAGGTTGATGAATTCTCACAAAAATGCACTGAGCTTGAACTGCTCATTGACATGCGCCAGCAGGAGCTGAAGAAGCTCGACAGTGAACACCAGACCCTCGCGAAGAAAAGGGACTCTGCTGCGAAACAGTGGTCTGTCTTTGAGACGAAGACACTCGAAGGACGGGATGAGCTCGAGGAGCTTAAGCAATCCCTTTCACAGAAAAAGCGTGAGCTCACTCTGGCAAGAAAAGACCACAAGGGGCAGTTATCTAACCTTGACAAAGACCTTGCTAAGAAGACGGAGGCTGTCGAACTGCTCCGCAAGAAGGAGGCAGGCCTGCTCAAGGCCATCAAGGAGATGGAAGGGGCTGACAAGCTCTTGGAGGAGCATGTCCAGCGTGATAAGGTGCTGAGGGAGCAGAATGATGCCCTTGCCCTCGAGCTCGACTCGCTGAAGCGGGAACGCACCCGCCTGAAGGAGAGCTGCATCGCACTGGGAAAGAAGAGGGAGAATCTCGACGCCCGGCTCAAGGAGAGGCATGATACCTATACCAATGCTCTTGATGCCCTGACAGAATTCAAGCGCACCTCAGAGAAGGAAAGCACGAGACTCCGTACTGAGGTCAAGACCCTGGTGAATGAGCGCACATCGCTGAGGCATAAGAACAGCCAGGCTCACAAGGCTGTTGCTGTGCTGGAGGTGCAGAGGCAGAAGCTCCGGGCCGAGAATGAAGTATTCGAGGTGAAGCAGGACAAGCTCGCCTCTTCTGTGAGGGAGATGGAGACGCACCTCGCGGATATTCTGCACGAGCACGAGGCAGCCAAGCACGCGCTTGATGCAACGAAAGTCGAGCTCACTTCACTTGAGAAGCTTCGCGACCAGGGCCTGCATTCAGTCTCACACCTTGGAGAGAGGCTCTCTTCACTGGAGAAAAGCCTCGCATCGAAGACAGAGTCGCTCAGGGACGTGGAAGAGCGCATCGACATTGCCAGTAATGATTTTAGGACAAAGGAGAAGGAACTTGAGCTGAAGGACCGAGAGCTGGCGCGCGTGGAGAAGACACTCGCTGAGGAATCGGAGCGCATCGAGAAGCGCCGCAAGGAGATTCTGGATAAGGAAAATTCGTTGAGGAGAGAGATGAAGGACGCTGCCTCTAGTGTGAAATCAGCAAAGGAGAGATTTACTGAGCTTGAGACACTGGACAGGATTCTCGTCAAGGACGTATCATCAAAGAAGGCAGCGCTGAAGAAGGCTGAGCAGAGCCTGAAAAAAGTATCTGCTGATGTCGCTGAGCTTTCTAAGAAAAAAGAGCTGCTTGAAAAAGATACCAAAGCCGGAACATCTGAGCTGAACCGCCTGGAGAAGGAGTTCAAGAAGCGAAGCTTAGAGTACAATAAGATGATGGATGAGGCAGAGAAGAAGGAGAAATTCCTCTCAGAGGCAAAGGAGAAGCACGACTCGCTGAGCGCAGACATCTTGAGGATGAGCGCAGAGCTTGAGGAGTGTGAGAAGACACTTGCAGAGCGCAAGGAAAAGCTCATCCACACCAATGCCGAGATGAAGGTGCAGGAGCTGGCCTATGTCAGGCTCAGGGAGGAGAATGATGGTGTGAGCGCAGGGCTGGTGCGCCTGCGGAGCGAGAAGCAGGTTCTGCAGTCTGATGTGCAGCGCCTCGATAAGGAGCGGAACCGCATCACAGCAGAATTCGCGACCATCAGCGAGCACGTTTCGCGTGTCAAGGGCGAGCTTAGCGATAAGAAATCCGCTTTGAAGGATGTTGATGCCCTGCTTGAGGAGGAGCTTGCAGAGCTGAACACGCGCGAGCAGGATCTCCGTGCTGAGGAGAGGAAACTGGAATCCAGGCTCAGGCTGCTGGTCGACACCCTGCTCGGTGATTTCAAGCGAAGCGTGCAGTCTCATGATACCAAGGGGATGCACCTGGCGTACAACCAGCTTAGCTCACTCTATACAGAGCTGTCAGGTGAGCTAAGGAAATATACCTACACGCGCCTGCTTGAAGTCCAGCGCATGATTTCTTGAGTTTTGATGTAGTGCGGGTAAAACGTATCCTGATTGTTAATTGCGAAAAGTATATATACCTGTAGTCTCACATAATAAACTTATGATTCCATTTAATCAGGTATTTTTTTCCATAATCTACTTACATGATAAACACTATTTCTTACATGATAAACTAGTTGGGGGGAGGACAATGAGGGATGGATCCGTCTGAGCTTGCAGGGCTGTTCCTTGAGTTTCTAGAGAAAGAACATGACGTCTCTCCCTCTGACCTGAGGAAAGCCCTGGCACAGCGTGATGAGCGCGCAGCTCATGACCGGGCTCGCACCTCTTCGCTTGTTCCCTTACAGGCCTTCAGTGAAAAGCTCGGCGCCTTCGAGACTGTTGTTAAGTTCCTCCGCGAGGCGTACGGTCTGAAACATGGAGATATTGCTGGGGTCGTGAACCGTTCGGAAGCCACGATCCGCGGGACCTACCGCAATGCCCTCGCAAAGCATCCTGAGGAGTTTTCTCTTGATAGATTTGAGGGGCACGAGCTGCTCTCCGACAGGTCGTTTCCAGCATCTCTTCTTTCAGACAGGTCGTTGTCTGTCTTTGAGCACCTTGTGACGCACCTCCTTACTAAGGGGATGAAGCTGCGTGACATCGCCCAGGCCTTGGATAGGGATAGCCGCACTGTGTGGACCATCAAGTCCCGCGCAAAGAATAAGCTCGGAGGTGACCGTAGTGAGTAAGAAGCTACGGCTCAACCTCAGCTTTTTTCTTGTCCTGGTGCTGCTGTATGCTTCTATCATCTCTCTCACATCTCTTACCAGCGTTGCGCAAAACCAGCCAGTCGGGTTAGAGGGCATCACCTACAACAATACTGAGAACGCCTCGATACGGCCTGCTATCAGCATCACGACAGCAGGCGGCACGATAACCACGATGAATCTCAACGCCACGAGCCAGAACCCTCACTGGAAGGGCTTTGTCGGTAACATAACAGGTAATCTTGCACTGCAGGATTCCGCTGGCTATGTCCTCTACGAGTGGACTCTCGCTTCAGTGAGCGGTGAGGTGTATGTCACAAGGAATTCTACTATCAACTGGACAGATATTGACTGCGCGAATGCTAGTGAAATCAGCACTGAAGAGGGTGAGCTGAGCCACAACGCCTCTCAATCAGACAGCATCTCCTCCACCTTTGGCGGGGGGCAGGGCAACCATCCTGCCTTCACAACTGCCTCTACTGATTTCAGTGTGAACCAGTGCAACTACACGCTCAATACTTATGTGAACAGCACGATAAACACGAGCCGCTTCTACGAGGCGATACTTCACGACGGCTTTGTCTCTGTCTATGCATCTATCATCGAGAACAGGAGCCGCGGCTTTGACGACAGCTACTACGACTTCCAGCTCATCGTGCCTGAAAATGGCACCGCTGCAGTGGGTTCCTCAACCACATACTACTTCTTCATTGAGCTGCTTTGAGATGATAAAAGAAGTATTTAAGTGGTTAATTAAGCATAATAGTTCATTTAGTTCATGAATAATTGTAATTATTCACTACTATAATAAAGCAAAAACCGAAACATATTTATACTAAGAGTCCCCAGTAATTGTTACTAGTGTACATTTTTGTATACTGGCTCGCCTGAAAAGGCGCTCAAGAGCAAGAGTTAGCACCAGAGATTGAATGAGATGTAGCTGGAGCTCTAGGCGGCTCCTGGCTAGAAAGCAAGAGCAAGAGGAAGAGTATGGAACTCGATATGCTGTTCAGCAGCACAAAGTGGGAGATTCTCTCTCTTATTGCTAAACAGCCGAAGAGCCCCCTTGAGATTGCCGAGATTCTGAACACAAGCATGGCCAATATCAGCCAGCAGCTTAGGCTGCTTGAGTTCGCTGGGCTTGTGAAGTCTGAACGGGTTCCCAACAGGGAGAAGGGAAAGCCCCGTAAGCTCTATTCTCTCATCAATGAGGTCGCCTATCTCGTTGTCCTGTCAAAGGGCAGGCAGGAGAAAAAGCTCATCCCGCTCACTGAATCATCGAAGCAGAAGCTCATCGCGCTGTTGGAGGGGAAGAAATGAACTCCATGAAAGACGCGATGATGAGCGTTTTCCTGGTAATAGGTATACTCGCACTGGCAGGGCTCCTTATGTTCCCCCTGAGCCCTGTCGTACTATCACAGGTGGATAACTACTCTATAGAATCCAGGGTGAATGTCACGAACGCAGCTCCTGTGGTGAGGCAGGTCAGGCTTTATTCAGAATCTGCTGGCCCGGGAAGCGCAATCACGCTCACTGAGGGAACCACGACGCATATCCTGTGCAACGGGACCTTCCTCGACGCAAATGGCTACCAGGATATCAACACGACCCACGGCACCAACTCGACAATGTGGCAGGGCAGCCTGTCGTCATTCAGTGCCATAGACGACAACAATGATCACTATAGCAATACTACATGCACGGTTGTCCAGGTCAACTCCTCATTTGGATATACCCAGTGCTCGTTCCAGGTGGCGTACTATGCCAATAATGACACTAGCTGGCTGTGCAATATCAGCGTGAGTGACCTTGATGGGCTGGTTTCATTCAATTACTCAGAGAACACAACTCTCAGCCCGCTCTTCGCGATTAACGTCAGCGTAAACGAGACAGGCTCGAATATCCTTGACTTCGGCAACATGGCTCCTGACACGACGACTGCTGACGGTGACGAGAAACTGCTTAACATCACCAATACAGGCAATATCAACATCTCCTTTGCCATTGACGGCTGGGGAGAGACCTTCAACGACAACCTGTCGATGAACTGCACTATAGGTGACATCGCCGACACCGACTTGAGGTACGATGTGAATGACAACACCGCCTATGCGAGCATGTACAACCTCACGGCCTGGGCTCCGCCACTCTACCTTCCCGGCATCAATGGCACGCTCGCGCAGAGAGTGGACGATGGAGATACTGACCAGTCTGAATCAACAAACACCACGTGGTGGAAGCTCCATGTGCCCCTAGGGACGAAGGGCTTCTGCAACGGCACAGTCATCATCTCAGCAGTAGATGTGGGGGCACCATGAGGATAACTATATCTAGGCGGACAGTGACGCTTCTGATAGTGGTCCTGCTGTCCCTGCTGGCTGCATTTGTTGTTAAGGGAGTGCCCTCCGTGCCAAGCGTGGCGGTTGCGGAACACGGTAGGCACACTGGCTTACCGTCGAGCCAGGTTGTAGATGCCTATGCCGGCAACGCGACTGAGCTCCTTCTCACGCATGAGCAGATTAGCCAGGGCTGGCAGGGCTATTATGGTAATATCAGCGGCAACATCATACTCGACAATTCAGATAACCAGACTTTGTATGCCTGGCCGCTTAGCCCTGCCGGTGAGGTCTATGCTGTCTGGAATGCCAGCACCCCTACTTGGAACAGCCTGGTGTGCCTTGACCATGGAAACATGACGTATGAGGCGAATATCTTCAACACACTTCCCTCATATACCGACAACTTCACCAACACTTTCAACATCTCGATGAGCCATCCCAAGTTCAACCTGAGCGACAACCACATCCCACAGAACAGCTGCAACTTCAGCATCTGGCTCCATGTGAATGAGGCCTACCCGAGCTCATCTTCATTCAATGAGACTTTGCTGTTCGACCCGGTTCTTAATATCACTGTGTACACTGCCTTGGTGAACAATGACGTCACTGGCTTTGACGGCGGAACCTGGGATTTCGAGATAATCGTGCCTGAAGACGGCTGGAACAGCAACGAGGACGCCCTGACGTATTACTTTTACATCGAGCTTGACTGACGATTAAACTAAAAAAGAGGAAGATGACAATGAACAAAACCCGAGGAACGGAAAAGAGACAGAGGAGCAATGCCTTGCAGGCAAACAATGGCTCTTCGTCGAAGCGCTTCCAGCTCCTAGCGGTAGCTCTCCTCTTCATCGGGGGCTGGCTCATGGTTGCAGTCCAGGTGTTTGCCGTTACCCCTAGTGGTCCTGTCATCACTTACATAGATAACGAGACTTACGCCGGCTACGGCGTAGGCACTGCGCTCGATGACTCCACCTATTCAGGGGGAGACATCATCACTCTTAACCTCAACGCCATCCAGACTAATGAGAACTGGAAGGGCTTTGCAGGTAACATCACAGGAGGCCTCGCTCTCGCGGACACCCAAGGCAACCAGCTGTACAACTGGTCAGCCACAATCAGGGGGCAAGTGTATGTCTCGAGAAGCCAAACCATCACCTGGAGCGGGCTTGTGTGCGCTAATGATACCACTCACAATATGAGTGCCGATGAAGATGACTTGTCTCATACCGGGCCAAATACAGACAACACCAATATCACAGACACCTTTGGCGGCGGCCCAGGTAGCCATCCCGCCTTTACTGCTGCTGACATCTCTTTCACCGCGAACCTGTGTAATTATACAATTTATACAAACATCAACAGCAATCCCGAGACAGCGAACTGGTCTGAGATCATCCTTGCATCAGGGACAGATAGAATCTACACGACTCTTATCAATGATTCCCAGATTGGTTTTGACGGCAGCCCGTATGACTACCAGATTATCGTGCCCGAGAACGGGACTATCGCTGGTAAGCCGCACGAGACCACGTACTACCTCTTCGTGGAGCTGACTTAGGCGGGTTGTGTTTTTTGTTGATTGAGTTTGATTTTCTAGCGTGAGCTTTGTTGTCTAGTTTGTCTATTGTGCTGTCCTCTAATTAAGTGATTCCGAAAGTAATGAAGTGTGTTTAGTTACTTTAGTACAGTAGAAAACGAAATATTTATATAGTAGAAAAACCCACAACTTAGGTATCAGGATACGAAAAAGTATACTGTTGTCCGTGATGCATAGGCGAACACAGCCTACCCACTCGCACGCGATGCGCATTTGCCAGATGCCATAGCCAAGCTGTGAATGCTGATGCTATCGGCCGCGCCGGGCCTGACCGGCGCGGCTAAGGACGACTAAGCGCGCAAAGAGGCCCGTTTTCCTGATGCGGGCAAACGAAAACGTAAGAGTACCATGGAACTCGAAAGCTTGTTCACCAGCACAAAGTGGGAGATTCTTTCTCTTATAGCTAAGGAGCCTCAAAATCCGCTCAAGTTAGCAGAAGTTCTTGGGACAAGCATTGCCAATGTGAGCCAGCAGCTGCGACTTCTCGAAGTGGCCGGACTCGTCAAGAAGAAGAAAGTGAGCAACCGCGAGCGTGGCAAGCCGCGGACAATGTATTCTCTTGTCGATGATGTGGTCTACCTCATAGTCCTGTCGAAGGATAGGCAGGAGAAGCGCCTGGTGCCCCTCACAGGGACGGCAAAAGCAGAGTTAGGGAAGTTGATGAAATGATGAGTATGCGGCGAAGGCCGCGAAACAATACCAAAATACATTGGAGGAACACTGAAAATGGAAGCAACAAACACAACAACAACAAGGAAGACACTGGCACTGGTTGGACTCATGGTCCTGGGTGTACTTATGGCACTCACTGCTATAGCTGCGCCTGAAAGCCCGAGCGAGCTGACAGCGACTGCCGGCAGGCACACCGGCTTGCCAGGAGTCCAGAGCGTGGATGCGTATGCTGGAAACGCGACTGAGCTGAACTTTGACCATGAGTCAATAACAAAGGGCTGGCAGGGCTACTACGGAAATATCACGGGTGACATAGTGCTGGATAATTCAGATAACCAGACCTTGTATGCCTGGCCGCTGACCCCTTCGGGACAGATATACGCAGCCTGGAACGCCTCCACCCCTACATGGAACAGCCTCGAATGCCTCAATCACGCGAATGCAAGTGTCGAGGCAGCTATCTTTAACACGCTCACCTCGTACAGCGATAACTTCACCAACACCTTCAACGTGACGGATAGCCACCCCAAGTTTAATGTGAGCAATAACCACATCGAACAGAACACCTGCACTTATAGTGCCTGGACTCATGTGAGCGAGGCCTATCCGAGCACGTCTGTCTTTAATGAGACTGTGCTTTGGGACCCAAGCTTGAACTTTACAGTTTACACCGGGCTGATAAGTGAGAACGCTGTCGGCTTTGACGGCGGTGACTGGGACTTCCAGATGCTCGTCCCTGAGGACGGCTGGGATGACAACGAAGACGCCTTGACGTATTACTTCTACATTGAGCTCCTGTGAGCACAGCGTAGAAGCTTCATACACAGCAAGCTATGCTTGCTGGTCGCGTCGTCGGCAGTAGAGTGCCGACGCAGCACATTTACACGGGCTGGCAGCTGCCTTTTAGGGAGGGGCGGTTGCCTGTTATTGCCTGAAGAGAAAGCAGCGGCGAAGCTGCTGCGGAGCAGGAAAGAGTGAGAGAGAGAGCGCGAGGGGGAGCGCGAAGCCTGCATAAAGCGGGATTCGTCCTACTCGTAACTCTGCTCATCGTCCTTCTTGCATATGTTGCATACGGAGAGGTCGCTGTACCAAGCGAGCTCAATCAGGTGACTGTCTCCCGCAGGGGCGATACTACTGTAGCAGCAGTGCCTGCATACGCCGGAAACGTCACTGAGCTCAACATCGACACCTCTACTGTCACGCAGGGATGGCAGGGCTACTACGGAAGCGTCACAGGCGCCATTGTCCTGGACGACGCCCAGAACCAGAGCATCTATGCCTGGGAATACACTAACCCCCAGGGAGAAATCTACGCCACGCGCAACGCCACTGTTATCAACTGGACAGCCACCAATATCATCTGCGCGAACATCACCCATATCGAGACAGAGGAAAGCGAGCTGAATTTCAATCTCGAAGGTAGTCAGGATCTCGACGGCATCAATGAGACCTTTACCTATATCACACACCCTGGCTTTAATGTGAGCAATGAGGGCTTCGAGTCAGATGAGTGCAACTTCACAGTCTCCACCTATGTGAACGACACTGCCCCGGGCGGAGATACCCCAAGGGCGTTCAACGAGACCCTACTCTACAGCTCATCTGATGCAGGGCTCATATACATGGCTTACCTCAACGACGACGCCTACGGCTTCAACGCGACCCCATATGACTTCCAAATGCTCGTCGCAGAGGACGGCCATTCAGGAGATACGGCAACGACAATGTATTACTTTTATGTTGAAATAGAATGAACTTCAGGGCAATGGCTATCGAAAAAGTGTGTAAAGCGCTGTGTATTGCGCTCGTATGCCTTCTCGTTGTAGCCTGCTCCAACTCCCTAAGCGAGCAAGAGGCCGAGGCCATTGCCCTGGAGTTTTTATCCACAAAGGGGATATTCTATACCAGCAGCCAGGACGGCAAGCAGAATGTCCCTCAATATGAGACAACTGTGCTCACGAGTGAGAAGCAGGGCTCGATGTGGAAATGTCTCATAGGAATAAGCAGCGAAGTGAACGGAACCACAAAGAAAGCATACGTGTCTCTGGGTGTGCAAAATAATGGTGAAGTCCAGGTACTAGCTACAAACTAATAGAGCTTCTTAATCTCCTTGATGTCGTGGTCTATGAGTCCTTTGATCTCGCGGATGAATTCTGCCTGAGCCTGAAGTTTTGTCTCGAGCCCTGCAAGTGCCTTGGAGAGGTCCTTAAGCTTCTTCTCAGAGGGGCCGCCTGCCTTGAGCATGCTCTCGTAATCGCCGATTTTCCCCTTGATGTCCTTGAGGTCGTTGTCGATCTGCGTGGTCTCCTTGAGGAACTTGTGCCTCGACACGTTGTGCTTCGTCACGTCCGAGAGGTCAGCCTTCGTGTTCTCGAGATTCTTCACTGCCTTCTCGACTGTCTTCATCTCCCTGCGGAACTCGTCTATTCCCTTGCCTTTCCTCTTAAGCTCGTGCATCTCCTGCCTGAGCTCTGATACAGTGTCCCGTAGGTTCTGGTCCCACCCGGAAATCTCCGAGAGGGCCCGCTCTAGGTCCTTTCGTGTTATGGTGCCCTGCATATGGTCGGCCATACGGGTCTTGAGGAATGCCTGTACATCAGTCATCTTCTCGTCGTGTTTTGCCAGCTTCTTCGAGAGTTCGGTGCGTATTGTCTCCTTGATGTGGCTCTCGAAATCAGCCATCCGCTTTCTGAGAACCTTGACCTCTTCCCTTGCGGTGACTGCATGCTTGCCTAAGCCCAGGAGTTCTTGCGCAGAGGAGAGGTGCTCTTTCAGCTCGCCGAGCTCTCCCTCGATTACCTCGCGCTTCTTGAGCATGCTTTCGACAGAGAGGAAGCGCTTCTGCATGTCCTCGAGCTGGCGGCTAAGCGAATCTTTCTGGCGGATATTGTAGGTATCGAGCTTCTTCACCAAGCCGTCAAGCTCCTTTTTGGTGATGAAGACCTGGGAATCGTACTGTCCTTTCTCGCCGAAGCGGGAGAGCTGCTCTTCCATCTCTGCGACGCGCTCATGCAGCTCGTCCTTTACTGTATGTTTTAGGCTCAAAACATCGCTGCTCAGCTTGCGTATCTCCTCATGGAGGCTCTTGTTGAGATGCGAGAGGTCGATGACCTCCTTCAGCTCGCTGGAGAGCTTGCTCACCCCTGAGACATGGCTCTTGAGGTGGCTATTGTCTGTCATGTGCTTGGACAGCTTGGCCATCTTCCTATCAAGGACCTGCATGTGTGCCAATAGTTTGGATTCCTTGTTGTGTAGCTTCTGCTCTAAAGACAGCACGAAGTCCTTGACCTGCTGGGCATGCCCCGATAAATCATCCTTGTGGATGAAGCTGTCCAGGTCTTTTCTGATGCGGTTGAACTCAGCAAGCCCATTCTCCTGGACTTTCTTCAGCTCAACAATATCGTGCTTGACATTGGAGAATGAGTGCTTGACAGCGGTCTCCATCTCATCGAGGGAAACATAGCCGTCTTCATTGAGGTCAAAACTCTGTTTCTGGGAAGTAGATGTCATTTTCATCGCTTACTCTTACGTTTACAACTGACCTGTACTTCCCCAGTACTATTGGGGTAATAGGGGAATAAAAATCTTCCGGTCATTAATAGTATTTGTTCTTGAAATCCGAGCCGATGACGCGCTGAAGGTCCAGTATCTGCCCGGCGTTCTCCATGATGTTCTGGCGCATATCTTGGAGTTCCCGTACAGTGGAGAAGAGGTCGTCCATATCCTTTCGGATGTCGAGGCCGAGCTTGCGCTCTTTGTTGAGCTCGCGCTTGAGGTCGATAATCTCATTGTCGAGCTCGTTAAGGTCCTCGAAGAGCTTGTTCACGCTCTCGCTGGAGTCTGTACCAGGCCCTGCTTCTTTCAGCTCTTCCATGTGGCCCTTGATGTTATCCTGAGTGTCCTCAATGCGCTTTGCCAGCTTCGCCATGTCATCGGTGACGTCAGTCAGCTTCTCCTCGACGTCCTCCTTGAGTGCGAAGTCCTTCTCGGCAAGTGCCTGGAACTTCTCATCTATGTCATCTTCACTGATAGTAATCTTGGAATGCTTATCAATATCGTTTTTCACGCCCTCAATCTGGTTCACAAGCTCTGTGAGCTGGGTATTGAAGCGCATCTCGTGGTTCTCCTGCAGCTCATCTAGGCGCTCCTTGACCTGCTTGAGCTCCTCGGAAAGACCCTCGTCTGCTTGTGATGGCTCTGAGGACTTGGACAGCTGCTCTGTCAGGCGCTCCATAGCATCTGCGAGATTCCTTACTTCCTCTCCCTGGCGGTGCTGCGTATCGCGAATCGCCTGGATGTCATCCCTCACACGGGAGAATGACTCCTCGAGAATCGTTCCCAGCACGCTTCTCCGCGCCGGCTGCTCTACAGCCCGCTTTATCTCCGGCTGGTCTTCATGCTCGCTCTTAGACTTCTTTTTTCCCCTGGCCACATTTTCCACCTCTGATTGAGTGTCTTTGCCCTGCCCTTTCAAAAAACTCTTCTTGAATTTTCCTATCATCCACAATCGCCTCCTAGCGTTTCCTGATGATTATGATTCTATCTTTGGAGGGGACTGTGCCGCACTTTTAAACATTACTATGGGTTCCGTCTTAAAACAGCGTTCTCGCGCCCCGAAATCTTTATAAATACTGGGCATCATGGATATTCTACTCGTAAGAGGAATCTTGATGGGGGAAAGAGTGTGAGGACTAGAGTTGTAAAGCTCTGTATGCTGGCATGTATAATTCTTGTACTGCTCCTACCTGCAGTATCTGCTCAGCTTCCTCCTTCGAGCGAATACAACCAAGTGCTTGTCAATTCTGAGTTCTGGCAGGATGTATACAGTGCTATGATGTTTGGTAAGCATGGAGGGAGGACTGTCCTATTCCTCGTGAGCCCCAAGCACGCTCAGATTATCCAGTATGAGCTCCCAAGAGGTACCTCGGTCCTTGTATTAAGCTCATCAGACCTACCATTCGCCGTGGGCTATGAGAGCATGCTCAATACTGAGGGCTATGACGCCATGGAGCAGTCTTATGATAAGGGGGAGATGAATCTTGCTCTCGCTCGGGAGCTTCCTGACATCACCAAGTTCATTGTCATTGACCCTTCGTACGGCTATAATGCCATCTCTGTTGCTCCTTATGCAGCTGCAGGGGGTTATTATGTGCTGTTCGCTGATGGAGATAATATCGGGGATGTGGATGCCCTTCTTGCCGGCAGGACAGTAGATGAGCTGATTCTATACGGAAGCCTTGATAGGGCTGTGAGGGATATCCTGGCGGATTATAATCCTGATGTCCTTAATTATGATGGTGACCGCTACAGGAACAATGCCGAGATGGTCCGCCGATTCTTTGAGCTGAATCCAACCAAGCAGGTATTGCTCACCAACGGAGAGTTCATAGAGCAGGAGCTTATGTCAGGAAGCCAGGCAGTCCTGTTCATCGGCACGGGAAATGTTCCTGATGTGATTAAGGACTTTATCAAGGAAGAGGAAGTTGAAGTCGGCGTTCTCATAGGAAACCAGTATGTGAGCACAGCCACAAATATCAGGAGGCAGACAGGCATTTCTGTATTCGTGAAATTTGCTCGCGGCGCCCGTAATCCCTCTGGACCCATTTCACAGGTAGAAGGGCTTGACCTGTTTTATCTCCCCAGCTACGCCCCGAGAATCTCTGTATATTCTATAGTGTACAACCAGATTACCGGACAGCTTGAAGTGACCATCAGGAACGAGGAGTCGTTCGCTACGTATTACCGGGGCACCTACACGCTGTATTACGGAGAGAGCGAGACTCAGCGTATCGGTGATATAGAGCCCGCCTATCTTGATGGGAACAAGTACAAGACCCTGACGTACGAGGTGGGCCAGATAACCGGAGATATCACTGCTGATGCATTCATCCTCTTCGGTGAGTCTCCCGGCTCGCTGGACTATCTCCTTGAGCATAATGACATCCCAGTCGATACTACAACTATCCTTGACAATTCCCTGATTGAGGTAGAGGAAGTGTACTACGATGCTGTCAGGAACCGCTTTGTGGTCATCCTGTTCAATCCCGGCGATACCGCTGTCTTTGCCGATGTCGAGCTCTTCGATCTGGTCATAGCGGGTGATGAGATTATTGTGAGCGCCGATGACGTTGTGAAGATTGAGCCTGGCGAGCGCGGCAGGGTGCACCTCTCGGCAACTCTGGAGGATGAAGATTATCCTGACAACAGGTTCATCAACCTGAGGGTATTCTACGGTCAGCGCGAGGACCACCTTGTCAAGACACTTATCGGAAAGTTTGAGCTCTCAGTCAAAGCAGTTGACTACCTGACCTACATCATGGTCTTCATCGTGATACTGCTGCTCCTGTTTTTCTTCCTCCTGTTCTTCCGAAGGAAAAAGGAGAAGAAGCGTGAGAAGAGATATACCTCGCGGTGGAGAGGGTCATCTATCAAAAGAAGGCGATAGAACTTTTTTTAGGAGTTAGTGCTTCCGTTTCTTGGCTGGCTTCTTTTTTGTAGGAGCTTTCTTGGCTGTTCCGCGCGCCTTGAGCTTCCGCCGGATGTCGTGGTAGACCTCTCTAAGCTCTGTGAGCGTGTCCATGATCTTCTTGAGTTCCTCTGAGCGGAGCTGAATCTCAATTTCTGTGTTCTCGACAAGTTTCTTGCATCTCTCTAGCTCAAGCTTCTGCTTCTTCCAGCTGTTCTCGAGCTGCTTGAGCTGCTTGACTTTCTCCTGCATCTCCTTCTCGAGGTCGAGTTCGAATGAGCCCTTGATGCCTTCCTTCATGACCATCTCTTCCTTTTCGCCGCCGTGGCCCCTCCAGTAGGACTTCATCTCGTCGAGGAAGTCTCCGGAGAGGCGGGGGTTCTTCCTCAGCTTGTCGATGAGCCCGCCGAAATAGCTTTCATCATTCTCTTCAACCACGACTTCAGTAGCGGGCTCTTCAACTGCTGTCGGGGCTGGCTCTGCCGCTGCCTCGGGCTCTGCAGGGAGCTCTTCAGGAGGGGCTTCGTCATCCTCAAGCGAGGGCAACTCGTCAGGAACCTCTTCCTCTGCCGGGGCTGCATCCTCTTTCTTCTCTTCTTTGTCATCTCCTTTCAGGATGTCTTCAGCAAGGGAGGGCAGTTCGTCGGGAATCTCTTCTTCCTTCTTTTCTTTATCAGCCATAGTAATCAACCTCTGTATTGGGGACACTATCGGAGGTTCTGGACTTTATAAGAATTTCGACTCTTAGCCACAGGTGCAAAACTATTTAAAGGAGATTATCCATTTTTGTATTAATATTATTGGTTTTTCCAATAACGACCCCAGCCCACAATGAAGCTCTATGAACTAAAACTGGTTCTGTTGTTCGAGCAGCAGCCCGAGCTCCGCGCTTCCATACGAGAACTCTCTATACGCGCAGGCCTCAACTACAGGAGCGCCTATGAGACAGCGACGCGCTTCGCAGAGAAGGGCATCCTGAGCTTCGAGCGCTTTGGGCAGGTCAAGGTGTGCTCGTTTAACATTCATTCTGAGGAGGGCATCGCTGCACTTGCGCAGGCATCCCTCGCGCGCTGGCTTCTCTCTCTCGGCAAGGGCCCCCTTGTCAATGATAATGGTAACAGCTTCACTCTTCATATAGGTGATAAACTGTCGTACGCTGCGAGACGGCTCTCGCACGAACCAGGCGCAGTATGCCTGCTCGCCTTGTGGTCTCCTGAAGAAAAGCATCACGTGGCTGTTCCCAAAGGAGGATTTTCCCTGCATGCAGTCGCTTCTGAATCTGCAAAAGACACTGTCCAGAGAGTGCTTAGCGAGGTAGTGGGTGAGATGGGTGGAGAACGGCACTCTCAAGTCCACAACCCGCAGGAGATGCAGGACCTGCTCTTATCTGATGACAAGCGACAGTGGCTTGTCCTCATGGGCCATGAGCGCTTCTGGCGCATAGTAGGGGGTGGATTGTCATGATACGCCGCCATCGGAGGGAACTGCTCCTCATGGATTCACTCATCCTGATAGTCTTTCTCATCATCGTGCTGCAGGGTCCACTGGGTCCAAGCCCCGATGCTCCAACAGGGCGCGTCACTCAGGTCGCGTCCCAGGTGTTTGTGCAGGATATTGTCAATATGACCTGTAATGTGACACTCATCGAGCCATGGAACCTCGCTTCGACCTACTGTGAGCCCTTCAATGCCTCGATTGATAGTGTGTTTGAGTCCATCAACAACACGATAGTCTCAGCCCATACCTACTGGCCCAATGAGAGCCTTGATTACTGGAAAGCGTACAACCCTTCGCTGCCTAACTGGACAGTCCAAGACCTGACCTCGATAACACGCCTGATGGGCTACTGGATACGGGTGAGCCAAAACGATACGCTCAGCCACAACGGCACCTGGTACTCGCCGACATTTGTCGGTCTCTGGAACCCCCTGACCCTTGCCGGCTACCCGACAAATACCACCTATCCTGTCAACCTATCGCTTGAGTTCATCAACACCTCAGTCGACACAGTCTATCTTTACAACGCCTCTGACACCGTAGATCCCTGGAAAGTGTACGTGGTCAACACTAGCAATCCCGCGTTGAATGACCTTAAGGAGTTTGTCCCGTATCATGGGTTATGGTTCAAGATGTTCTCAGATGACACATGGATGGTGATATGGGAATGAGGACGCGAAATCTCATAGGAGTATTTGCGATTCTCCTGGCCTGCCTGCTCGCTATCCAAGTAGCAGAGGCCATCCCGCCCCTGCCGCATGAGTTCCATGGCATCGTGGTCATCGGCAGGCATTATGCCCCCAAGGGCACAGTCATCGATGTGCTGGATACGCAAGGCACTGTGTGCGGAAGCTTCACCCTGGAGGATCCTGGCTTCTACGGCTATCTCTCCTGCCGCGGGGACGATCCCTCGACAGCAGTCGACGAGGGCGCATCTCCTGGAGAGAACATCACCTTTGCCGTGGATGGCGAGTTAGTGAATACGACCAGCATGCCCTGGAGAAGCGGCACATTCACTGAGGTGAACCTGCTGCTCGGTCCATATGAGGGGATTGAGCTCATCTCCCATCCTGCAAGGCTGACCTTAGATGTGGGGAAGAGCCTGGACCAGATGCTGGTCTCAGCCGCAGTGCTGGCACTTATCACCGCTATGCTGATGCTTCTCGTGAGACATCATGGAGGGAGGCGCCATGTCAAATAGCGCTCTTGTAAGAAGGCTCGCGGCGCCAGCCCTGCTTCTCGTGTTGCTCTGCCTCCTGGTGAGTAGTGCATTAGCAGTGCCTCCTCCTGCTACGGAATTCTACGGCAATGTGACCAGGAAGAATGATAGTGTTCCGTATCCCGTAGGCACGATTATCAGCGCGTATGACGCCGACGGTATCCTATGCGGAAGGTTCACCATGGTGTATGAGGGTAAATATGGCCTGCTTTCCTGCAACGGTGACGATGACAACACCACCCTTGATGAGGGTGCGGTATCTGGGAATCAAATAAATTTTATCATTGGTCTGCGCAATGCTGCTCTGATTAATGGAAACGATACCTGGGAATCAGGAGAGTTCCAAATCGCGGACCTCGTTGACAATGTCCCGCCGAACCTTACCAGGGTAGGCGACCTTAATGCCACGCAGGATGTTCCCTTCTATCAACTGCTCGAGGCCTTTGACAAGGATGGAGACTCCCTGTTCTTCAACGCGACATTCCTGAACAGCTCTGCGTTCTTCAACATCACCCCTCTTACTGCGAACACTTCTGCGATATCCTTCACGCCCACGAACAACGATGTGGGCGCGCACTCTGTCCTTATCACAGTGAGCGACGGTTACAGCGAGGACAGCGAGCTCATCACGTTCAGGGTGTTCAATGTCAACGACCCGCCGTATTACACTCACAACTTTACTGATCATAACATCACAGAGGACGAGGTGTGGGAATATGGCATCAACGCAAGCGACCCGGATATTATCTGGGGGGACAATCTCACCTATTTGGATAATACCACTCTGTTTGATATCGACCCAGACAGCGGCTTCATCAACTGGACGCCGAACCTGCCCTTTGAGAATTTCACTGTCCAGATTATGGTGTGCGACCTCCAGGGCATGGCAGAGTATCGTAACGGGAGCTTCAACAGGACGAATTACACCTTTTTCGACGGCACTTACAATGCCACTGCGGTGAATGAATCAAATGGCACACCTGGAAAGCCCTTTGGCTGGTTCAACGGCACGTTCGACGGCTGGTTCAACGGTACTTTTGATACTGGCTCGAACTATTACACTGACATTTTCACGGGCTGGTTCAACGGCACCTTCACAGGGACGTACATGAACTCGTCAGGTCATAATGAGACTCTCACCTACACTGGCTGGTTCAATGGCACATTCTATGGAATCCTGCCTGCGAGCTGCACCCCCGACACATTTAATATCTCCATCATCCCTGTAAACGACCCTCCTGTCCTGAGCGTGCCGACGCTTTATGCAGAGGCTACTAAGCCCTATACATACCAAGTCACGGCCACAGACGAGGAGAACGACACCCTGTACTACAATTTGACATTTGTGACCAATGTCTCGCTCTTTAATATCAGCATCACCGGGCTCATTAGCTTCACGCCCACTGCGGGTCAAGTCGATACTCATCTCATGAACATCTCGGTTTTTGACAACAACACCTGGGTGTCGCAGCTTGTGTACATCGTCGTGTACCCGGAACGCTTCTGCGGGGACGGCCTATGCATCAGCCCCGAGAATTGCCTCACCTGTCCCGCGGATTGCGGAACTTGCCCGCCAGGCGGTACAGGGACCGGAACAGGTACAGGAACCGGGACAGCAACCGGAGGGACAGGAGGAGGGGGAGAAGGAGGTGTAGGCGCTGGCGGGGTGACAGAGGCGTTTGTTGAGGAGGTCATCTACCGCTATTTCTGTGTGCCAAACTGGCAGTGCACTGCATGGGGCCCCTGCCTGCCAACCGGAAAGCAGTACAGGCTCTGTGTGGACATACACGCCTGTGGTATTAATGTAAACAAGCCCGCAGAGGAGCAGGACTGTGTGTATACAGAAGCGACATGCTTCGATGGCATCCAGAACCAGGGTGAAGAGGGGATAGACTGCGGCGGCCCGTGTGCGCCGTGTATAGTGTACACGCCTTACTATAGGTTTGCTGCGATTCCCTATGCAGAGAGGACTGTGGGAGCGTGCGGGGACACTATTTGCGCCCCAGGCGAGAAATGCAGCTGCCCGAGGGACTGCAGGGCGTTCCCAGAGACGTGGCCCTGGCTGGGCTTTTTACTTTCCCTGGCGCTCATCTTCCTTGCCGCGATAGGAGTACAGGGTTGGTTCTATTACCAGTTGCGGCATGGCGAGATAACGCCAAAGGAATACCGCAGGCGCTCGAGAATACTGCATATCGTCACTGCTTCTCTCGCCTTCCTCGTGATTCTTGTTTGTAGTCTTACGTATTTCCTGGCTTATTGTACTATTAATATCCTCAAGGGGCTCTTGCTCAGCTTCCTGATTATAGGTGTTGTGGGCATGCTCGTCTACCTCTTCTGGCACTATTTTTATTCCTTTGACGAGAAGAGGATGCTCCGCATGCTGGACAGGGTTTCTCGTAGTCACACGAGGAAAATCAGGGCGCTTATCAAGCTCCAGGGCGCCTATGCTGTCGATACTCAGAAAGAATTCTCTGCGATGGTGCTCAGGCTGCACGAGAAGAGGAGCCGCTATCTTAAATTACATCCAGAGCTGGTTGATATCTACAACTACATCAGGGCCATGTTCCTGTCTGCTGAGGATGCAGATGCGGTGAAAGAGCTGTCCGAGGAGATTATCGAGACTATAGATGAGATGCGCCAGTCAGACGCCTACCAGGAATCACTGGAACTCTACACGCTGATACGCTCGATTGACGAGAAGATTATCGTGGTACGCGACCACTTTGTACCGCTGTTCAGCAGCCTTGTCGATGCGATGCACCTCAAGGATAAATATCCTCTGATAGATAGGGATATGGAAGATACTCTTGAAAAGTAGGCTCAACTGCACACGCAGTCGCAGATGTTGCATCCAGTGTTGGGGTCTGGTCGTATGCTCGATGTCTTGTACCTTAATGAGCCTGCCTCGCATCTCGAGCGGCATTGGTTCCTGCATGAGCCCTCGTCTGCAATCATATCCTCAATCCCTCCTGTGGGGATTGGGCCGCACACCGGGCCGATGACGTACTCTACTCTGTTGCCGAAGCGGATGATTCCTTCTCTTTGAAGATAGACAGTAAGCCCAATAGCGGTGGAGAGCAGTAGCAGTACGATGACAATGAGAATAACTTTGTCTCCTGCCTTCCATCTGCCAAAGGGATTATCCATGAACCTGCCCCTGCTAGTGCACTCAGGACTGGTTTATATAAATATGCCGGTCACAAGCCGAGCCTGTCATTGAGATAGAATATGAAGCTCTCGTGGACGCTCTTTTTAGAGTCGCTCGGCTCCTCTTTTCTAAGCTTCTCCTTCAGCAGGAGCAGTTTCCATTCCAGTTTGAAATAGAACTTGAGGATTTTGCTTCTGAGGATGCGCTCCTTCCGCTTATCGCGCCTCTTGAGCTTGTGATGGTACGTCTCATATCTTTTCCTCAGCGCATGGAGCTTTACCTTATATTCTGCCTTCTTCTCGTCCTTCATGGCAGTGAGATTGGCAATGTTTTCATACTCCTCGTCCAGGCGCTTCCTTGCCTCCTGGTACCACTCCTCAATCTCCTCTTCAGTCTTGATGAGACCCATTAGTATCTCCTTCTGCGCTTCTTCTTCTCTCTCTTGATGACTGCCACAAGGATTGCGATGGCCAACACTATTATGAGGTAGAGCGAAACCATCACTATAGAGAGCTGCGCTTTTCTCACAATAAGGTTGACGTTGAGCAGCGTCCCTTTTTCATAGGTGAGCTTGCCGTTGTAGTGCACCCTTCCGACAAGCTCGTAGATTCCCGGCTCTTCAGGGGTGAAGTACATAAGGAGCTCTACAGATTCGCCTGGTTCAACCAGAGCCTCTTCTGATTCGAGAAGCTTGACGACCTTTCCGTTAAGGAGTGCGCTTCCCTTGAATTGGGCTGTGACGCTCCGCTCGCCTGTATTGGTGAATACGGCAGTCACAGGAACTATTTCGCCGACAAGCGCCCATACAGTGGATAAGATGCTGTTGAGCGTGCCCCTGTCAACAACTCCTCCCGGCGGCAGGATGTCGAAGGTGAGCAACTCTGACATGCCACATTCAGGAACTGTGACTAGGGCCCAGTACTGTCCTGGTTGTAGTCCGTGGTCGAGATAGAATCTCTGTTCTCCCTTTGTCGTTGGCAGCACCATCTCTGAGGTGAGTGTCTCGGAAAGGAGAAGCTCATGTTCAAACTGGTCCCATATATCGATTTCTACCTCTGGATAGAGGCGGACATTGCCCGAGTTCTTCACCACAAGCGAGACCTCAAGGGGCCTGTTTGTCTCTGTCTCCGGGATTCGAATGCCTCCTGCTTGGCAGCTCCGAATCTCCTCACCTGTTATCTCAACATTTGTCCATGAGAGGAGGCTTACCACAATAGAGCTTCCTATGGTCTCGCCGACCGAGCCGAGGGCGCCGCTCTCGATAATGATATGTCCCGTGTAGTCGCCAATGCCAACATCTCCTGGAGGCATGGCCACCACTGACACGATGAGCGGCTTATCAAGCCTGACATAGCCCACGACGCCTGCCGAATCCATTGTAGGAAAGTGGAGCCAGTTTTGGATGTCTCCGTACTTTCTCACATAGATAGGGATGTCGTTGTCGATTGATGTCGTGACAATAAAGGTAGTCTCTGCATAGCCGTCGCGCAGCACCTTCTCAAAGGTCACTGAGGTGGGAGTGATACCTATCCCTGCCTGGACAGCAGGCATGAGCAGGAAGAGTGTTAGCAGAAGCAGGACTAGCTGAAAGCGTCTGTTCTTGCCTTGCGTTATTCTTAGCATCTCACTCACTTGTCTCCGGCGCGCACGTGGTCATAGATATCCACGCATCGCCTGTATACCTCTTTCTTGATTGCCTCGGGAATGATGTGGTACATCCCGCGAATCTCTGAATATAATATGTAGGCCTTCTCCTTCTCTCCCATCTTTAAGGAGTCCTCTGCCTGGTCAAGCAGGGTGAGGAACTTCGCCTGGATTTCCATCTCAGTCTGTCCGGCAAGCTCAGCATCTTTTCCTACCATCTCATCCACGACCTCGAGTTCGGGAATCGTGCGGTTGATGCCTGACCGCATCCCATTGTATTCCTCCTTGATTTTCATCTTGATCTTCTTGGGCAGGGTGGTGTATTCGCGGCGTATCTTAAGATAGAGTACATAGGCCCTCTTGTTCTGCTTCTTCCTGAGGAGGAGATTTGCCTTGGCAATCATGTTCCTCATTGAGGTGTACTGCTGGTTCTCGTCTTTGGAAAAGTTGTCATCAGGAGTGGCTTTAGCTGCCTTTGCCTGTTTTTTCTCCTCCTTCTTCTCAGCCTTTTTCTCTTCCTTCTTCTTTGGAGCTGCCTTTTCTGCTGTTTTCTTCTGCTTAACTGACTTTTTCACTGGTTTACCCGTCTTCCTCGCGGCGGTAAGCACCTTCTTGAGCGCATTCTGCCCTGCAGTCTCTTTCTCTTCCTTCTTTGCAGGCTTCTTCTCAGCGGGCTTTTCAGGTTCTGCCTTTGATTTTTCCTTCTCATCGCCCTCCTCCTTTGCTGTTGCCTGCTCTTTAGAGAGCTTGGATACACTGCCTGCCAGCTTGTCCAACTCTGCGAGCTCTGCCTCAATCATCTCCTCGTCCTCTTCGACCAGGACATGCGATGTGAGCGACTTGAACGTCTTCCTGCGCAGGAGCAGCCAGGCTAGCAACACACCTGCACCAAGTGCGCCGAGCCCTATGCCAACTAATCCTGCAGTTCCTATATCAACCATGAGTATTCACCTTCTCCTGTTTTTGTGTGCTGTTCTGGCGAAGCCAGGTATGAAGCGTGATGCAGCGCTCGGACACGCGCTCCTTGTAGCGCGGGCTGAGACCTGCGTAGCGTTTTCCTAAATCCCTGTAGAGCATCCTGACCATCTCGATGTCTCCACTCAGTTTTGCCTCCTCTGCCTCCTTGATAAGCGCCTTGACCATCTCGAGGTCGTGCAGCTTCTCCATGTCATCCTTTGTGAGGTTATCCTCATCTGTCACAAGGTCTCCTGATAGGCGCTCCAGTTCCCTGAGGCTGCTCTCTATCTGCTCCCCTGAAGTCCTTCCTGTGACTACTGTCCTTGCTTGCTGCGGCCTTGAGAAGTGTTCCCTGACTTCGAGGTCCTGCTCCTCGTACCTGATGCTGCGCTCTCTTTTTGGAATCAAGGCCTGGAGTTTATGCCCTGCTGTGAGGTAGACATAATAGCCTGCCATTCCCAGCACAAGGGCAAGTCCTATGAAGAGGATGATGTTCTCGAGAGCCATGCCCCTGAATGCGGAGAATAATTCTTTCTCAACCTTCCAGCTCATGCCCGAGTCTGCCACAGCCCTGCTGAACTGCTCCGGCTCGTAGGCGAGGAATGTGGCAATCTGCCGCGTCTTTGATTCTGAGACCCTGCCAGGCAGGATTATCTCTATCTTCCTCGTCGACAATGGGAATGCGATGACCGGGTCCTGCTCGATAATCTCATAGCCTTCAGTGAGGATGTCGAGCTCGCTCGCGTCACTCGACACGCTCTTTGGCAATGAGATGAAGACCTGCGGGTTGATTCCCTCCGGAAGCGCCCCCTCGTCTCCCTCTTCAGGTGTGGGCAGTACCTCGATGCCTGTTATCTCATCGATGAGCAGGGTCTTGCTCTCGATGCTTCCGTCGAGGTATTCGATGTCGAAGCTCTCTGTCGTGCGGCTTATTCTGAGCTGACCGTGGAGCGTGGAGAGCGCGCTGAGATATCTCTCCTCAAATGCCTCCTGCGCCTCTGCTGAGCCTGACGGCACTCCTATCGCCGCAGCGGTTATGGTAAGGGCTGCAGTACTCTTCGCCGGTGTGAGGAGTGTCTCCCTGATAAGCTGTTCCAGTGCGTCCTGCTGGATGGAGTGCTCGATGTTGAGCCTGTCGTGTACGCTCGCCACCTTGGGGGTGTTTTTCTTGAGTCTCGCTATCCTGAGCTTGTACAGCCTCAGCTGGTCAGGAGAAGAACCTCCGCTTGAGAGCAGTGTCGTAATCTCGTCTTCCATGGTTACGAGCTCTGTGATAGCTGAGGTCAGCTGCGCATTGAGATTGAGGCTCGCCAGCCCTTCGAATTCGTCAATTGATGTTGTGAGGAGGTTCTGGGCAGAGCGCACATCTAATAACAGGGATGACACCTCCTGCCTGAGGCTTGTGAGTGTGATGTCCTCAATCTGGGAAGGCTGGGAGGGTGTGCTTGGGGTTGTCAGGACCTCTTCCTCTCCTGGAGTCCATGACTGCACAATCCACCTGTCAGGCGTTGCGGATAGTTTGACCGTAAGCTCCTTGGAGAGCTCGCCCTCGTTGCCGCTCTCGTCGATGGCAGCGAGCCTGAAATAAAAGGTGCCTTCGCTCGGGATTGGCAGTGTGTAGCGCTTTCCGTGAAGCGATGTGAGGAAATCCGCATAGCCTACAAAGGGCGAGGTGCTGCCGTATACGCTGAAGCGCTCCACGCTCTCGCTGTCGTGCCTCCATACGAGAATCAGAGTAGTGTTCTCGAGCGCAGCGTCGAGGCCGGTCGGCGGCTCCGGGGCCTTCGCGTCCACGAGGAAAAGCTTTCCTTCGGTAATCTCAGTCCCGATTCTTCCGTTTGAGTTTGTTCCCTTGAAGGAGAATGTGCCGACATGCTCGCTGCCAGTATCTGCGATGAGCAGGTAGCCTCCCCATGATGTGCCTGAGCCCTCGAGGGAGATGGAATTGGATGCTGCGATGCCTGAGAGCGTATAGCTCAGCGTGGGTGTCGTGAGAAGGGGCTCGCTCGCCGTGATGTTGAGGCGGTAAAGCCCGGGCTTCAGGGTGTCGTCGCCCAGTGAGATGGTTGCTGTAGGAGGGATGTCCACTGTCACTGTCGTGACTTTCCTGCTGGGGTTGCCCGCCTGGTCAATACAGGAGACATATAATGAGTACACTCCTTCTGCGAGTTCCAGCGTGTCTGAATGCGCTAAGCCGCTTGCTGTCAACGAGGACATGCTTTCATGCGATTCGAGGATGAAGCTGTGCCTGCACTCTGCCTGCTCGCTTGTGGTCACTTCCAATGGGAAGGACGTGGTGGGCTCCCATGCTCCGGGCCGCGTGATAGTGATTGTAGGAGCAGTCTCGTCGACGATGAGGGCAAGTTTCGAAGGTGAGGCCATCTCATTCCCTGCGATGTCCTTGCATCGCGCATAGAGCGTGTGCACTCCTTCTTCAAAGGCGAGTGTGAGAGTGTGCTCATTGCCGTCTGCTGTCATCACGCTAGCCAGCTCATCATAAGTAAGGTCAGCTGTCCCCAATCTGCATGTCGCTTCTTCATCTGTCTTTGCATTGAGCTCCACAGTGCTCTCAGGAGACCTGAAGATGTTTCCGTCTGCAGTGAGGCCTGCTACTGAGAATGATGTGATGACAGGTGCTGCAGGGGTGATCAGGATATCTATATATGCGTCTTCCCCGCTGATGAGGGCGCTTCCCTGCTCTGGAGTCCCTTCGAGCTCAGCACTGTACTTGATTAAGATAGTGTGGCTCCCCGGCTCGCCCTCGTCGCATAGGAGCTCCCAGGTGTGGTCGAACGCAGTTGCTCCAGGAGCAAGGTCTCCAACGTGCAGGACTGTGCTTCCCTCCCAGAGCGCTGCTGTGCTTTCTGTCTCGAGCCATACTGTGAGGTTGCTGAGAGAGGAATTGTGAGGGTTGGCGATGGCGCTGAGCGTGAGTTCTGCTGAAGCGTCTTTATTGCACAATTCGAGCTCAAGCGGTGAGATTGAGAGTTCAGGTGCAGCTGCTACTGTTGCGGCTAGTGTGAGGAATAGTATCATCAGTGCCAGGAGAATGCGCCTCATCTCGCACCTCCCAGTTCTGTAAGAGTGATGTTAAGCAGCTCGTCCTCCTCGCTGATGGCGCTCTCGATTGCATCGTTGAAGAATTCCCCGAGATTGACTCCCTTTGCGACAGCGATGACCTTCGCGAGGGTGTGTATCTCGTCAGGCAGGGTGATGTTGATGCGCTGGTGCTTCCCTCTAGAGCGGGGCTTGGCCTGTACCTTTCTCTCTCTCGCTTTCTGCTGTCGCTTAGCCATTGCTCTAGCTGGAATCAGTCGAGAAGCTCCTTCAGCACGCCCTTCTCGCGCTCGACCGCATCCTCAATCGCACTGAGGAGGAAGCCGTTGAGAGTTTCCTCTCGGACCACAGCAAGTATTTTCGCCTTCCTGTGGATGTCAGCGTTCACTAAAATGTTGACTTGCGCCATTCCTCATCACTATACTATTCACCGCAGTTGTCATTTTTATATTTTTCTGATATTTATCCTTTAAATGACCTTTATCATTTAGTGCCAACTTAATTAGTTTTGCTTTAGAGGATGAAAAGTGTACTCCAGACCAATAATATTTATAAATGAAAAGCATCAGGGATATAGGTTAAGGATATCATATCATAGCGGGGATTGAGTGATGACCTTGATAATTTGTTGGGGGACGTAGTACTATAAGATAGAATATACTGGGGTATGTTTAGATCTAGCTGCGTCCACTCTACTTATCTTAGCCTCCGCTATGCATGATAAAAGGGGGTGAGTGTATTCCAGAACACCGGAAAAGGGGAGTGGGTCTTCTTCTGAGAGCAATAGCTCTGTTAACTCCGCAGCCCGTATTCTTCCCGTCTATAGCCACCTTTAGTCCTAAGGTTAGAACCTGCGCGCTTACAGAACCCTCTGTGCGTGCTGAATATTGAGGGATAATTAAGGACGAGATAAAGAGTGAAGGGGAGGCAACCGCTGGAGTGGGTGTGGAAAGAGAAGCGTTCCAGTGCTAACACTGGGCGCATCTGGATACTTGCTGCGCTAGCCCTGATTCTCGTCGTGAGCGGGCTTGCCTTTGCCAGTGACGCCCCTGTCTCTATAGATAAGCCAGTGTACTCCCTCGGAGAAGAAGTCATCATCACGATATCCCGCCCCCTGGGTAATGTCGAGCTGTTCGTCGCGTATGAAGGTAAGGCATATCGCTATGCAGACCTTCAGAGCGAGAGTGTGACTTTCAGGCCAACAACTGCAGGAGAGTATACCGCATCTCTCTATGAGGCAGGCACAGGCATTGTCGGCGCTGCTGACTTCTCAGTAGTGGACGGGACAGAGCCTGTTGTTGAACCCGAGCCAGAACCAGAACTCAATATCACGGAGCCAGAGCCTGAACCCGAGCCTGTTGTCAATATCACTGGCTGCTGTGAGCTCTCAGTGAGCAAATCCCAGTATATGCTCGGAGAGCAGGTCGTGATTGTCGCTCCAGGCGCTGAGAGGGTGAGTATAATCTTCGGGCAGAACATCTTCATCAGCCTGGAAAGCGATGATGTGGTGCTGTTCACCCCTAACGAACTGGGCCAGTATGCTGTCGAAGCTGTCTGGCCCGAGGGAACCGAGCAGGCAGAATTCCTTGTCATACGAGACCGTCCCTCAGTCACACCACCGGAACCGCAGCCGGAGCCAGAACCCCAACAACCAGAACCAGTGCCAGAACCGGAACCCCAGCCAGAACCAGAACCCCAACAACCAGAACCGGAACCCCAGCCGGAGCCAGAACCCCAACCAGAACCAGAGCCAGAGCCTGTCCCCCCGGCTCCTGAGCTCCACGCGAGCCAGCGCCTTAGCCTAGTGGAGCCGTCAGGAGAGGTTCAGCAGGCAGATCTCACCCTTGAGGAACCCAGCCTGCTCGTGCGCATGCAGGATATTGTCACGAGCAGGGAGCGATATGATGTCATGCTTGTGCCAGGAGGCATGTCCATTCAGAGCATCGAGTTCAGGAAGCTTGACCTTAAAATCCCTGTCGAGCTTGGGCTTGCAGAGACACAGGGCCTGTTCACCGAGGGTGAGCTGCAATTCAACAAGATCTACGCGATAGACCCTACACAGCTCGACTTCAGCGACGCGACAGTCACAGTACAGGCGACTGGCAGCGCCCTCTACAAATGCAAGGACTGGAATTTCGCTGTTCAGCAATGCACTGGTACCTGGCAGAAGCTTCAGGATATTGTGCCAGGTGAGGTGTATTCCTTCACCCTCACGCCTGACGACCCCGGCTTCGGAGAGCTTGCCTCTGGGCCTGTGCTCGAGCCTATTCCCTGGACAGAGCAGCACGTGCTTGTGCTTGAGCCTACTTCTTCCAAGCGCGTGAGCAGGCAGAGGGAGACAGTTGAAAATGTAGAGGAGAACCATATTGGCGGCAGGGCGTATCAGGCAGTCATCTCTCCCTCGACTCCAGACCCCTCTAAATCATTCGAGCCGATTCCTACTGTGGCATCGTCCGAGGGCTCCACGCTCACACTGCAGCTGCCCGAGGGCATGGACAGCCCCCAGCTCCTTGATGAGGAAGGCATCCCGTACAGCGGCCCGCAGGCAGGCGGCGGATTTGGCATACTCTCTGGTGGGCCCCAGATTGTAGTGCTGGGAGCAGAGCTGAAAGACCCTGAAGGCATTGTCAGAGACGTGGCACACCTGATCACGTTTGGAGCAGATGGTGAGCTTGAGTTTGACCTGAAGCCAGGTAGGATGTTCAGGCCTGGATTATATTCCCTGAAGCTCGATATCGCTGTGGACGGCGTGGTGACCTCGCTTGAGCAGGACTTCGCCTGGGGCGTGCTGGCTGTTAACACCCACAAGAGCATCTACACCCCGGGAGAGGAGGCTTTCATCAGTCTCGCAGTGCTGGATGACATGGGGCATCCCCTGTGCGACGCTGAGCTGCTGGTGACAGTAACTGCTCCTGATGGTTCTGTACGCAGGCTCTCCACGCAGGACGGCAGCCTTACTATCAGCGATACCTGCGCACTGCTTGACTATACAACGATGCCTGACTATTATGGCTATTATGCTATTGGCGAGCCCGGCACCTATACTGTGGATGTTGCTGCTGCGACCTTCAACGGGATGTACAGGGTCAGCGACGCGTTCCTTGTGGAAGCTGCTCCTGCTTTTGATGTGGAGCGTCAGGGCCCCACGAGAATATATCCAGTACTGCCTTATAACATGACCTTTGTGGTCACAGCAAATGAGAACTACGCTGGCCAGGTGACTGAATACGTGCCAGACTCCTTTGCCATCATCCCGCAGCCTGGCCTCACTGTCCAGCGCCTGTCAGACAGCCTTGAGCTGAGCTGGGACGTTGACTTCACAGCCGGCCAGTCCTACATCCTAGAGTATGAGTTCGACGCCCCTGACATCTCGCCTGAGTTCTACACCCTTGGCCCGCTCACTGTCGGAAGCTGGCAGGAGTCGAGGCAGTGGCAGGTCGCTTCTGACGCCACAGTTCTCGTGAACGGAACTGAGGACTGCTGGGAGCGCAATGCAGCCGCCTCAGGATTCCCTGACGGCACTGACCTCTGCGACGTTGCAGGCGCGACTTTGGCTGACGACGGCTCATACGAGACCCAGTCACCCGGCGGTAATGATTGGAGTAGCGTGATGACCAACCACACCTGGACTCCCCCTGTAGGATGCACCCTCAGTGCAGTACAGGTCTGTTACATATTCTGGCACACTGACGTCAAGGCCTGCACAGGAGTGTACTATACGCGTACTGGCGGGAATCCCGGCGTCCAGGTCTCGGGGACCTGTCCTGAAGCCGACCCCGGCGGAGTGACCTGTACAGATGTCACTGCAGGCGGATGGGCAGCTGACTGCTCGGACTTCGCCACTGAGGGAAATGTCAGGCTGTATGTCCAGGCACAGGCCTCAGGCCCGGGAGAGACCATGTACACAGACCTTCTGCAGTTCAACGTGACGTACACCATCCCCCCAAATCCTTACCCCAACTGGAGCATTGAGAAAGTCACTCCAACGCCTTATCAGGGAGGGGCTGTGCAGTTCAACGTCACGTGGCATGACAACAGCGCCCTGAGCCATTATAACTTCTCCCACAACGCCTCTGGCACTTGGGTGGATACCGGCTGGATACCCTTCACCGGCACCACGAAGGATTATTCCATCAACGATACCACATTCTACCAGGAGCCGGGCACGCTGATTGCCTGGAAATTCGCCGCGAATGATTCGGTAGACCAGTTCAACGAGACTTCTGACTTCACTTTCACCCTTGGGGGCATTAAGTGGAACCAGAGCCTTCTTATGCTTCCGCTGGAAAACCAGAGTGAGGACAATCCAGTAGTTGATGTCACTCTCACCGGTTACAACAACAACACGTATGTCATGGTGAACTGCTTTTTGGGAGACTGTGGCAACATCACTGCCAACTTCACGAATGGCGATGACGTGAACGAGACAAGTGTGAATGTGCAGTTCAACTGCTCCACAAGCCATTCAGGGGACTTCGAAGCGAGCTTCAGCGTCAATTCGACTGAAGACCTCCTGCCACATAATATCTCTGTGAACTGCACGATAACGAGCTCGAATCCGGTTGTTGCTGAGCCCCAGACATGGAATAATGAGAGTCTGGTATCCAAAAGCATCTTCGAGCGCAGCGACCCTGTATTTGTTAATGTGAGCATCACTGATGGTGATGGCGCGTCTGACATAGATAGCGTCGTCATCACTGTGATGAACAGCACAAGCCACACCATTGTGAACAATGTCAGCATGGTCGAAAGCAGCAGCGTCGCCAATGGTTATGTGTATAATTACAGCTTCCTCCTCGCTTTAGATGCGGACCTCGGTACCTGGACAATATATGCGTTTGCCAATGATACTAGTAATGGTGAGGATTCAGACAGCATGACGTTCACAGTGACTGATACAACCTCTCCAAGCCCGAGCAATATCGGCCATAATGCATCAGGAGGAGTGTATGAGGGTACAGCGGTGCTGTTCAACACCACCTGGACAGACAACCTCGCCCTGAGCCACTATTGGTTTGCCATCAACCGCAGCCCCTGGGCAAATACCTCTGCCATTCCCTTCGGAGGTGCGACAAATTACTCGACGAACGAGTCGCTCTTCACCGAGACGCCTGGCACACTCATAGAATGGCGCTTCTTCGCCAACGATACCTCTGGCAACGAGAACAGCACAGCAATACAACAGTTTGAGATAGGCGGCGTGGTCTGGAACGATACAACACTCAACCTTGCAGGAGAAGAGAAAAGTGCTGTGGCCACTGGTACAACGTATCTTATAGGTTATCTTAACAACACAAACGTCCAGGTTTCGTGCACGGTCGGTGACTGCAGTAACATCACCTATAACTTCACCAGCGGCACCTCGCTGGACGGTGTGTCTGCCATTGTTGAGTTCAACTGTACGACTGACACATCAGGCTCGTTTGAGGCAAATTTTAGCGTTGTGAGCGATGAGGACATTGCACCGCATAATCTTACTGTGCAGTGCTCTATATCTCCAGTGCCTGAGGAGGGTTTCACAGCAGTGACAGGTGCCTCGAACCTGTTAGACCAGGTCACTGGCAGAGGCATCTGCATTGAGGATTATAATGAGGACGGCCTCTGGGACCTGGCACTTCTCGGCAACAGCAGCGATGGCATCACGCTGTATAGGAACACTGGCTCGGGGGTGTTCGCGAACGATACGGATAAGATTAATTCAGGCGCCTCTCTCGGGGGAGCGGGTTGCTCATTCGGCGATTACGACAACGACGGAGACGAGGATTTTATCTCTGCAGCTGATTTCATTCTCTATCATGGGAACGCGAGCCACTTCGCGTGCAATGACAGCGAGGGCGACAGTTCCTGCGCAGGCTCTACATTGCCTGCCACATCATTCACCACCAAGGGCGTGCAGTTCTTTGATTACAACAGGGACAGCTTCCTCGACATCTTGGTCGCTGATACCAACGGGGCGAGAATCTTTGCCAATGACGGCCATGAGAACTTCACTGCCCTTTCAGTCAGCGCCGCCACCCCTGACGAGTACACCGCAGTAGCTGACTACGACGGCGACGGCGACCCCGACCTTTTCGCTGTCGATGGCACGAGCCACCTTATCTTCAGGAACGATGGAAGCGACAGTTTCACGACTGTCACTCCGAGTACCATTGGCCTGCCGGACTCGACGCGCGGCTCGGGCACAGACGCTGAGGACTTCCACTGGGCATTCGGCGACTATGATAATGACGGCGATTTGGACCTTTACATTACGTCGACAGGCATAACCGAGAGGAACTTTTTCAGGAACAACGGCGACGGCACCTTTGTTGAGAACACTACTGAGGCGAACCTGCCCTCTGATGACGAGGGAACGAGTCCTGTGTGGGGAGACTACAACAACGACGGATACCTTGACCTCCTTATCGGGGGGAAGGGTATCTACAGCAACAATGGCGACGGTACGTTTACTGACAATACTTCTAGTCTTGGCTTTGCGAGCATCCCTGACTCAGTTCAGTTCTTCGACTATGACAACGACGGCGATTTGGACATAGTAGGCCAGACAAAGACAGGCACTGTTTCCCTCCACCGGAACGACTTCAATTTCAACACCTACTTTCGCATCATCATCACCGGCAAGGGCAATGAGTCCTACCGTAACTTCAGCAGTACCTCGGCAATAGGGGCGAGAATCGACATCACTAATTCCAGCGGCCATCTCGTGTGCCATCGTGAGGTCTCAGGGGGAGAGGCCTACGGCCAGGCCGTGAAGATTCAGCACTGCGGCGGTCTCAATGCAAGCAATACGTATACCGTGAACGTGAGCTTCCCCAGCGGGAGGAATATCAGCCAGTCCTACGTGCCTGAAGATGAGAGTGTGTCCCTTGGTAGCACGACCCTGAGCCAGACGGTAGAGATATTCGAGGATGACCCCGCGCCAACGAGCACGCTTGTCGTGCCCTATCTTAATGACATTAATGTCGATGGCAATGTGACCTTTACCTGCAGCGGGACAGATGATTATGACATTGTCAACATCAGCCTGTATACAAACATCTCGGGCACCTGGGAAATCAACCAGACCAATGACTTCGCAGGAGAAAGGGACGTTAGCAACACCACTAACTTCACTATCTACGGCGTGCCGCAGGGGATGAAGCTAGTGTGGAACTGCCTAGTGACAGATGGCAGCGGGAATGGCACATTCGCGACCCAGAACCATACCCTCACCATCAGCAAGGACAACATCACCGTAGAAGTCACGACAGACAGCACAGTGTACGGCACGAACAATACCGTGCGCATCACCACGAACACGACAAACATCCAGGCCAATCCCTTAGGTGGTGCCTCAATAGCCACCAATATCATTTACGGAAACAGCAGCCATATATGGTGGAATACCTCCTGGCAGCGCAGGAGAGAGATATACCTCAATAACTCTGGAAGCGCGGTGACTGATTCTGTCGTTGAGATCAATCTTACCAGACTAGGGGGCTATGTCTCAGACTGCTCAAACGAGATACGCGTGGTGTTCAATGGCTCGAAGACCGATAATGTGGTGGTGAACAGCTCAATTCTTGCTGGAGACGACTCGACGTGGTGTACAGTGCGCTTCTTCGCGAACATCAGCGCAAGTGTTGTGAATGAGAATAACTACCATATCTATTACAACAACACCGCAGCGACTGACCCAGCTTTCGGTGCGCTGGACAGCCTGGAGACTCTTATCTATGATTATAACACCACACCTGGGGGAGACAAGTACGCTTATCGTTACTTCTCAACTGATCCTGTGCCCGCTGTCAAGGACACTCCCGCTACAGAGTTTGATGCGCAGCAGTACAGCCAGGTCAATGCCTCTGACGGCACTAAACATGATACAGGAGTGGCTGGGGGAAGCCGGCATGCAGCGACGCGTTATGCTTACTCAACAGGCAGCATGACAGACGTGGTCAACATCACCGTGTCTTGGGAGGGCTGCGGTACGCAGGCAGACACGCAGAACGGCATGTTCATCTGGAATTACACTGCCGGAGAGTACACACGTGTCGTTGCCGACAACGGCGCCCAGTGCCCAACAGATGTAACTCTTGCGCACACCCTCACCTCACTGGACAGGGATGATTTCATCAGCAGCGGCATCATCACAGTGCTGGTGATAGACTCGGCAGCGAACAACAACCAGCAGACTGATTATGTCTTCATGAGCATCACCAAGGATACACTTAACTATGGCGCGGGCAGTACAGGCCTGAAACAGGTCTTGGTCAACACGACGTATGGCACGACGCCTACATCCGGCCTTCTGAATCTCAACTTCAGCACCTATGGCCAGCAGGTTGGGAGCTACTCAGCAGTGTCCCTTGCGACAAAGGCCAACTACACAAGCGACAGCGACTATGCCCTGTTCAGCATCACTTCAGGGGGGGAGTATCCGGTTATCATCATCGATTTCCCAGCTGACGGCTCGACGACAAGCGACGCCTCAATCTGGCTGAACGCCACAACTAACAAGGATGCTGACTGTGAGTACAGCACCAACATCCTATTCGAGTACGGAACAGGCACTGACTTCTCCTTTGGGGACGGCACCTTCAACCACAGCACTGTCCTCGGAGCACTTGCAGAGGGCACATATACTTATTATGTGAAATGCGAGGACACCATCGGCAATTCCAATACCAATGAGAATCAGGGCTCCACGACCTTCATTGTTGACCGCACAGCCCCTGTGGTGGTCCTTGTCGGTCCGGCGGATAATTCGAACCAATCCTCAGAAGATATCACGTTCACCTGGATTGCCACTGATAATCTTGACCCTATACTCAGCTGTGACCTCACTGTTGATGGGACCATCGAGAAGAGCAGTGTCGCTTCCCCCAGTGGGAGCCAGACCTCGCAGGTTGTCACGCTAGCCAATGGGCTCCATTACTGGAACGTGACATGTAGTGATAATGCCGGAACTAGCAATATCAGTGAGACCTGGAGCTTTAACCTTAGCATTCTAGATATCGGAATCAGGCTCGAAACGAACCAGTCGACCTACAAGCAGAACCGCCTGGTCAACCTTACTATTCCCGAGTCAGAATCCACGACCCAAACCTTTACTGGTTCGGCATTTGGGCCTGAGCAGGGTTTCTGGTATGCAGATCTCTGGGAATATTTTCCAGGTGACACTGTAGGGCCGCCTGCTGACTTTTCATCCGGCGAGCTCAATGCCACTGCCAATACCTTCAACGTGACAGGAGCGAACGATGGTTGGGACTACGCGCCTTCAGTATATGATTATGCTGGTGAATTCACCTTTGACCTTATAGAGAGTGGGACCCTTAACATCGTTGCAGGTGGAAATGGGATTGATTCGTCTGGGGCATACGGAATTGAATTCAATGTCCCAAGCTATGTGGCTGATAATGATAACGCGATTGCTGGTAGTGTATCATTTGATTATGTCTGGGAAGACCTGAACGATGGAAATCCTTTCAATGACGTCCAGAATGAGGTATGGATCAAAGCGCGCTGGTCGAACTCCAGTGAGCACTATACTTACCTTGGCACAGAGCAGTGCAGCTCTGACGGGGATACTACCGTGGAGATTGACTGCGAGGCCAATCCAGATAATGAAATCTACGGGAGCACGAATACGGCAGTGACAACACTGATCACCGGTCCTGGAGACTACTACCTTGATTTTGGAGGAAAGCTTCAGCGTGGCCAAGTGGTCGAACAGGGAGATTTCTATTTTGACAATATAACAATCAACTTCACCTATAACCTAGATGATGGCAACACCTCTGCAGTCCTCCTCAACCTCAGTGGAGAGAATTACACCAAGCTCTCCTATGTCGAGGTGCGCATCCCCATCAATTTCTACAACGCATCAGGCTCGCTGAACCGCTCGACAGCCGCCCCTGACATCGAGGTGAGCCTCTACGACGGAAGCGCCTATAACTATGTGTTCACCTGCGGTCTCCATTCAGCTGTCGGCGCGAGCTTCGATGGCGCCTACAACTGCACAAAGCGTGTGGCGAATCTCTCGATTGTCAATGCCTGGAACTCAACTGAGAACCGGAAGCTGAGCATACGCTCCATCAACATCGACGGCGGGGACCAGATCAACTTTACCGGGGCCTGGGCAGAGGTGTTTAGTGCCTCGCGTGCTGACAATATCGCGTACGGCACAGATGTCGAGCCGACAGTCTTGCTCCAGGTCTACCGTGACCTGGGTCCCCACTATAGCCTATTGGAAACAGTGTACAGTTCCCCGCACACGATGAATGCCAACAGCACGCTGGACCTGTCCAACCTCTGGAACAATAGCTTCACCACGAACAACCATCCGCCTGGCAACTACATGGCCTATGCAGCGCTCCTCGACTCTTCAGGAAAGGTCATGCTGAGCGGAGACAGCCACCCCCTGAACGACACGCATCCATTCACCATAGATTTCCTTTATATCAATATCACCACACCGCAGAACAACTCCATCCAGGACGCCGCGGGCTTTACAGCCAACATCACACTGGAGTACATCTCCTATGGCCCGGGAGGGGAGTGCCTGTACTCGCTTGACGGCGGTGCCAACGGAACCATGAGCAATTCATCGCAGGTTGAGTTCTACAACTGGACAGGTTCCTTAACCACTGGGCAGCACAACATCACCTTCTGGTGCAACGACACCGAGGGGGAGTATTCGCGCTCGGATGTGGCTTTCTATATCATAGATGATGTACTCGGCCCGGTCGTAAGGCTTGCCGCTCCTGGGAACGACACCGAAGTGCCGGATGGCAACATCACCTTCACCTTTAACGTGAGCGACGCGTCCTCTGGCATCGCGAACTGTACCCTATACCTTGACTTCACCCTGAACCAGACTATCTTTAACCCCGCAGAGGATGTCAACCTGACCTTCAATGTCACCGAGTTTGCCGACGGCCCGCACAACTGGCAGGTGATTTGTTTTGACAACTCCTCGAATTACAATGAGGGCACCTCAGACCTTTACGAGTTCCTCGTGGGGAGCGACAACCAGGCGCCGACAATCACGATAGTCACCCCACCTAACAACACTGACACTACAAATAATGATGTCCTGTTTGAATATGAGGTCTATGATTCCCCTGTGGCGGACAATGTGGAGAACTGTTCCCTCATCGTCAACGGGATAGTGAACCTGACCAACTACACGATAGCTACAAACCCTGGAGACATCAATAACTTCACTATTCTTGATATGCCGCTTGGCAATTACAACTGGACCATAAACTGCACTGATGGGGCAGCTACGCCAAATACCGGCACTGCCGGCAGATACAACCTGACCATCAGCCAGGATACCGATTATCCCACTGTATACCTTATGGGCCCCAGCAACAACACTATAGACTCTGACGGCGACATCATCTTCACGTACAATGTGTCAGACCCCACTGCAGGCATCTACAACTGTTCCATCTATGTCAATGATATCCTGAATTATACCGAGTCGCCCATCACCGAGGACACGCCGCAGACCTTCACTATCTATGATTTCGAGGACGGGACCTATACCTGGTTCGTGAACTGCACAGACGATTCCTTCCAGTACAACTCCAATATTTCCGCAGTCTGGACCTTTAATGTGTCTGAGCTCCTGAACATTACTGTCAATGTGACAAGTGACAGGGCAGTCTATGAGAATGGAACGCTGCTCTCCATCTCGGCCAATATCACTACTAATGTGTCTGACCTCCTTGGCACTTCAGTCAATGCAACGGTTTCCTCTGATGTTATACGCGGCAATACTTCGTTGCCCTGGTGGGATATCTCCTGGGAGAGGCGTAAGCCAATCTATATCAATAACTCCGGCGCAGCCCTGACAGAAGAGCCAATCCAGACGAATGTGACTGGCCTGGGAGGGTTCATCCGGAACTGCACGCGGGAGATTAGGGTGGTGCATAACTCTTCTAACTCTGACTTCCTGCTCGTAAACAGTTCTGTTGTTGCAGGAGACGACTCAACGTGGTGTACAATACGCTTCTTCGCGAATGTGAGTGCGAGCGCTGTGAATGAGAACAACTACTATGTATATTTCAACAACACCGCTGCGACTGACCCTGGTTTCGGCACGAATGACACAGCACTTATCGATACATCCTCGGTCGGCGACACCTTTGTCTTCAGGCAGAGGGAAGTAAGTCTCACGCATGGCGACGGCATCATGTCCTACCTCTTTCCCACCTCTACAGAGGAATATGGCTTCTACAGCGCGGTCTCGCTTGCCTCGAACGACAACTACGACAACAACACAGGTCATGTCATCTTCAAGATAGTGGCTGACAAGACCGCGCCGAATGTCACTATCATCAAGCCAACGGATAACAACCTTTCACTCACAAATAATGTCACGTTCTTCTATAATGTGACTGACGAGACCTCAAACCTCACTAGCTGTGAGCTCATCCTCAACGGCCTTGTCACAGACACTGAGAACAGCCCGGTGCAGGGCGTGACCATGAATTTCACGAGGACTGAGATGCCCAACGGCCAGTACAACTGGAGCGTGAACTGCACCGACGATTCACCAGCAGCACTGGTTGGGGCTTCAGACACATGGAACCTCACTGTCGGGAACGACCTGCTCCCGCCGGTAGTGCAGCTGCAAACGCCCGCGGAAGCAGAGGTGGATACTGATGGTATCATCCTTTTTGTCTATAATGTGACCGACGCGCTCAGTTCCATCACTAACTGTAGCCTGCTCATCAACGGCACCATTGTGATGACCAACACCACTGTCGCCGAAACCGCGCCCCAGAATTTCTCATACACCCTCGGGGAAGCAGTCTATAACTGGTCAGTGAAGTGCTGGGACGATTCTCCTAACGAGAATGCGAATACCTCTGAGGCAAGGAATTTCACAGTGACACTCGATAATGTGGGTCCGGCAATCACTCTCCTAACACCTGAGAACGGCAACCAGGAGACCAGCAACAACGTTACGTTCTTCTACAATGTGAGCGACGCTATCTCAGGTATAGCAAACTGCTCGCTGTTCATCAATGACATACTAAACCAGACCAACTTCTCTGTGAGCGAGAACGTGGCACAGAACTTCTCTGTCCTTGAATTAGAGCTGGGTACCTATACCTGGAGAGTTGAGTGTTATGACAATTCAGATAATCTCAACTGGAACAGCTCAGAGAATTTCACCTTCCTCTATGAGCCGGACACAGACCCTCCGAATATCAACCTGATGGCGCCTCCCTCAGAGTCGCAGATTCCCAGCGGTAACGTGAGCCTGACCTTCAATGTCACCGACGTGGCTTCTGACCCAAGCAATTGCACCCTGATGCTGAACGGGACTGAGAACAATACTCTCTTTTATCCCGCAGAGGGTGTTCCGCTTTACTTCAACCTCACTAATCTGGATAACGGGACCTATACCTGGTACGTGAACTGCACAGATGATGCGGCAAACCCGAACACCGGTAACTCCACGACATGGAATTTCACAATCGGCCTCGACCAATCCCCGCCTGAAGTGAGCCTGCTTTCACCGGGTTCGGGCACCACAGATTCAGATGGTAACGTTTTGCTGAGCTATCAGGTCATTGACTACGGCTCTTCCATAGCGAACTGTACCCTTATGCTCAACGGCCTGGAGAACGAGACTAACTTCTCTGTGACTGAGAGCGAGCCCCAGAACTTTTCCCTCACGGGAATGCCAGACGGGAATTATAACTGGAGTGTGAACTGCACGGACACTGCCAGCCCTGCGAATAAGGACAATTCCACCACCTGGAACTTCACTGTCCTGAATGACAATGATGGCCCGGCAATCACCCTTGTCTCTCCGGCGAACAACACCCTTGATACTGACGGAGACCTTGTGTTCTTCTATAATGTAAGCGACGCGCTGAACGGGGTGGCGAACTGTACGCTTTATTTCGGAACCACTGCGATGCAGAGCAATTTCTCAATAAGCGAGACCTCTACCCAGAACTTCTCCATCACGGGCGTTGGCCAGGGACAATACAACTGGAGCGTGACCTGTTTTGATAATTCTGACAACACAAACTCGAACACCACAGAGGAGCGCAACCTGACAGTCACTCCTGATGCTGTCGCGCCGATAGTTACTCTCATCAATCCACCAGACAACACCCTCGAGACAGACGGCAACCGCACGTTCTTCTATAATGTGACAGATGCGATAAGCGCCATCACAAGCTGTACGCTCCTATTCAATGGTGCGGTGGAGCAGACCAACTACTCTGTTACTATGAATGTGCCGCAGAATTTCTCCCTGACCGGCATAACAACAGGTCAGTACAACTGGAGCGTGAACTGCACAGACGCAGCAGACAATCCGAATACCGGTGCCTCTGGCACACGTAATCTCACAGTCATCTTTGACATCATCCCTCCAAATGTAACGCTCATTTCTCCAGGGAACAACACCCAGATTGTGGAGAACTTCACCACATTCTACTACAATGTCTCTGACCTTCTGCCCATCGAGAACTGCTCGCTCATCCTCAAGGGCATCATCAACATGACGAACTTCAGCGTCACGCGGGACATGCCACAGAACTTTTCAGTGCCGTATCTCGTCAACCAGACCTATAACTGGAGCGTCAACTGCACAGCCATCGCTGAAGAGGTGCAGGTGGGCGGCTCAGAGGAATGGTACCTCATCGTCGCTCCTGATACTGATGGGCCTGTCATAACCCTTATAGATCCTGCCAATGGTATCCAGGATGTTGACGGCAACATCACGTTCATCTATGTGGCGGATGATTTTGCCTCAGGCATAGAGAACTGCTCACTCATCTTCAACAACACCCTCAACCTGACCGAGACCAACGTGACCGAAGCGGTCAATATGACATTCAATCTCACAAATGTGCCGAACGAGAATTATACCTGGGCTGTTGAGTGCTACGACAACACCTCTGCGGGAAATTATGACATATCGGAGACGCGGAACCTAACCGTCGGCCCTGACACCACGCCCCCTGAGGTCACCCTCATCTCGCCTGCCAACAATTCCTTCGTCAATGTGCTCAACCAGACCTTTGAGTACAGCGTGTTCGACTATGCCTCTATCATAGCCAATTGCACAGTGTACCTCAATGGCCAAGAGAACCAGACAGACTTCACAATCACTGAGAGCATAAGCCAGTATTTCTTTTTGGACCTCAGCAGTCTTGATGATACCTTTCACAACTGGAGCGTGAATTGCACTGACAACGCAACATCACCAAACATCGGCGGCTCGGTTCCGTATAATTTCTCCTATGTCAAGCCCCAGCAGATTGGCGTGAACGTAACAGCAGATAACTGGACCAACAGGAGCTATGAGCAGGGCCAGATTGTGAACATCACCATTAACACGGTGAACGAGACTGGCGGGCAGCTGCAGACCAACATAACGAGCTATATTATCTTTGGCAACACGAGCGCTGGCTGGTGGAACACCTCTTGGACATTTAGGGTGGAGGTCACTTTCAATAGCACATCCAGAGCCCGCAACTCGACGCTCATCGAGCACTGGCAGAACTTTACCACTGTCCTTGTGTCTGACCTGGGCCTTACTTCCTATAACTACTCCCTGGACACCCATTCAGTGAGAGTGGTTGAATACAGCATAGAGAATGACTCGAGTATGGTTCCCTCGCAGTTAGAGCAGAGCACTGACTTCAATACCACTCATAACGCCCTGGGTTTGGTGAGCTGGATTGTGAATGCGACTGCTGCTAATACGCTGCGGACGTTCTTTATCTATTTCGACGCAACAGAACACGGGACAAAATCTGCGACAAGCTATTCAGAGCCTACTCTTACCCTGAGCGGCGACTCCAAGAGCGTGAGCTTCAATGGAAGCTCCCAATCAGCCAGTGCGCTCGACGTGTCCAGTGGAGCAGATTCCTTCAGGATGTGGTTCATCGAGGGCGCGGATTTCAGCAATCAGCTTAGTGTGGTCGCTGGTGGGGCAGGTAGCCTTTCTAGCATCCTTATCAATGGCACGCGCCTCACTAACGACAACTCGAGTATCCTGCCGCTCGCCGTCCGCCAGGACGATTATCTCATCACCAATGAGACCATAACAATAGAGCCTTATCCTATTGTATCGAGGGTGAGAATAAATGGCACGGTGAATTCAGTCGCAAGCTCACCGGCTGAGCTGAACTATTCCATATGGTTCGTCGATGATGAGATGCATATGCGGGCTGATATGGGCGCTACATTCGGCGCAGCTGAATCTACTCCAACCTCCCTGTACAATAACCTCTGGTTCGCCTACTTCTTTGAGGAACTGTCTAACTGGAATAGCTATGTCAATAACATGAAGTCCGGGCATAGGAACTCCACCCATGATTACAACAGGGTCTCAGCGAACTTCTCCGAGCTAGATGACTTCGGGGCGAGTGACTGGTACGCTGAACTTGACACTTCCCTTGGCTCATTGAACCTCTACATGGAGAACTTCACACTCAACGGTAACATCAACACGATAGGCATTGTCTCATTCGATGATGCGCGGCTGCCTGAAAACACGCAGTCAGATGGAGTGGGGTTCAATTATAATTCCGACGAGGATGTCGCTCAGGATGATAATTATAATCTCAGGACCTGGTTGATATTTTCAGGAGAGAGGACCCAGGCAAGAGCAGTCCAGCTTGAGGGAGATATTGAGACTCCGGTTGTGGTGACTGAAGGGGACGGGCACAGGTTGCTCGAGACACGCCAGGACGAAACCGACTCGACAGGGATGTTCTCGTTCTTGTGGAGCACGGTGAACCGTGCGGTTGGCGTGTACTCAGTTGTCGCAGAAGCGATTAGGAGCCTCTTCCTCAGGGGGTTGGGGGCAGTGCAGTTCACCGTTACTATAGATAGCACGCCACCGACAATTGTCCTTGGAGAGCCTATTGGCTGGAAGAGCACCAATAACCTGACCTTTTACTATACTCCAACAGAAACCAACACCATACAGAACTGTAGCCTCTATGTGGATGACATCCTCAATTACACTAATTTCTCTGTCTCCAACGGGGCGCAAAATACCTTCTATCTTTCAGACATAGGGGAGAGCAAGCACAACTGGACAGTCTTCTGCATCGATGCTGCCAACAACAGCGGCAATGCCACTCCTGTTGATTTTTGGGTTGACCTCACCATCCCATCCATCACGCTCCTGGCGCCTAACAACTCAGAAGTCTTGAACTATACAGACATTACCTTCAACTTCAGTGCCTACGATAATCTCGCGCCGAGCCTCATGTGTAACTTTACTCTTGATGATATCGTGAACCTCAGTGACATATTCATGCTGAACGATACGTTTGTGAACTTCACCCGCAACCTGACAGAGGGACAGCATTACTGGAATGTGAGTTGCTGGGACCTCGCCAATAACACCAATACGTCAGAGTCATGGAGCTTCATCATCGACCTGTTGCCGCCGAATATCACTCTTGTCTCGCCGACGAACATCACTTGGGATAACGATGGCGACGTGCTCTTTACGTATAATGCGACTGATGTGACGAACATCACGCAGTGCTCTCTCCTCATCAATGATGTCGTAAATTACACTAACACCTCGGTCACAAGCGCTTTGAACAGCACCTTCTCGCTCACCGGCATGACTGAGGGCACGTACAACTGGAGCGTGAACTGCACAGATCTTGCCAGCAGGGTCGGCTACTCCGAGACATATGTGCTCTATGTGGACAAGACACCTCCAGTGATAAATCTCACCGCTCCGGCGCAGAATAGCTCCTTCAATGTGAGCACTATCACGTTCAACTGGACCGCGTACGATAACATGGACCCGAGCCTTATGTGTAATCTCACCCTGAACGATACAGTGTATGGGCCATATGATTCCCTGAATGCTACCAATGCGAACATCACCCTCACAAACCTGAATGACGGCACCCACTGGTGGAATGTGACGTGCTGGGACAATGCTAGCTGGACGAACACCAGCGCCACCTGGAATTTCACTGTCGCTGTCCCGCCGGATGTCTCTCTTGACAGGCCTGAGAACGGCAGCAGGAGCGGCGATACCACACAGATGTTCAACTATACGCCCTATGACAATTCAGGAGCTCTCGCCTCCTGCGACCTCATCATCAATAACATCGTGAACCAAAGCAACAGCTCAATCACTGAAAGCAGCGTGAACAACTTCTCCGTAACCGGCTTTGGTGACGGCCTGTACAACTGGAGTGTGAATTGCACTGACAACGCCGGCGGCAACTCAATCAACGAGACGCGCTGGCTCACAATAGACCTCACCGGGCCGGGCATCCAGCTCAAATATCCCGCTAATGAAGATCTACTCTTCAGCAAAAACATCACGTTCAATTTCTCGGCGACAGACACCTGGGGCACGAACCTTACCTGTAATCTTACCATAAACGATGTTATCAATGTGAGCTTAATCAACACCACGAGTGGAACCGATGTCCTGGAAAAGGTGGATGACTTCTCCATAGGCCGCTACAACTGGAGCGTGACATGCCGGGACGACCTCTACAACTCCAACACCAGCGAGACCTACTGGTTCAATATCTCCGCACCGGATATTGAGATCAGCTCCGGTGACATCTGGTTCAACGAGACGAATCCTGACCCTGACGAGAACATCACCATCTACGCGAACGTCAGTAATATTGGCAGCCGCCTTGCCACCAATATCCTTGTCCAGTTCTGGGAGGGAATTCCCGGCGGTACCCAGATAAACGGCAACCTCACCCTGGCCTCCCTATCCAATGGCACATCCGTGAGCGTGAATGTCACCTGGCTTATCCCCTTCGGCCTGACCAATGTGACAGTCATCGCTGACCCCTATGATGCAATCTTTGAGGAGAACGATGGCAACAACAATGGTAGCATACTGATAAGCACGCTGTTCGCGAACATCACAGACCCGGTGAACAATACCCTCACGGGCAACACGACTATTCCTATTAATTTTACAGTGTATAACTTCCTCGGCTCGACACTGAACTGGACCGTGTGGCTCGACGGCGTCAACCAGGGCACGAACGGCACCACCCTCGACCAATACTGGAATCTCACCACTGTCACCATGGCAGAGGGCCAGCACACCATCCAGATACAGGTTGAGGACCCTGACGGCAGGGCCAAGAACTCGACCAGGGTGAACGTGACCGTTGACCTATCTGCACCCAATATCACCATCGTCACCACCAATAACAGTTGGTTCAGCGACGGAACTCCGCTCATACAGTTCAATGTCACTGACAATTTCGATGATGTGCTGAACTTCAGCTTCTATGTGGACGACAGCATCGACACCAATGGGACCGCGGTGAGCAGTAACATCTCTGAGGCAGAGACGCAGGACCACATCAACGGCACCTATGAGCTTTATGTGTGGGCTGAGGACGAGGTAGGCAATTCAGACAACTCCACACCAATTACTATCTACATCGACACTGTCGTTCCAGTGCCTGAGATTCTCACCGCTAGCGAGACCTGGTTCAACCACGGCCAGCCAGTAATCTCGTTCAACATCTCGGACAACCTTGCCTGGGTCATCAATTATACCCTCTTCGTGAACGGGGTAGTAAACGCGACTGGCCAGATGAACGAGAGCAACAGCACCACCGAGACACTGCAAGGGTTCACAAACGGTACTTATATGCTTGTCCTGCAGGGGATGGACCAGGCAGGCAACACCGCAAACTCTACTCCTGTCACGATTATCTATGTTGACTCTGTCGCTCCGGTGCCTGAGATTCTCACTGCGAATGAGACCTGGTTCAACTCCGGCGAGCCTGTAATCTCGCTCAATGTCTCTGACAACATGGCCTGGCTCATCAACTACACCCTGTTCTTGAATGGGGCGGTCAACGCCACTGGCCAGCTGAACAACAGCAACAGCACCACCGAGACCCTGTTGGGATTAGTTAACGGCACTTACACGCTTGTGTTGCAGGGAACTGACCTGGCAGGCAACACAGCAAACTCCAGCCCGGTCACCATAATCTATGTGGACACTGTCCCCCCTGAGCCTGTCATCTACACGCCAAATGAGACCTGGTTCAGCACCGATCCCGAGGTCATGTTCAATATCACGGATAACATGGGGACAATCCTGGACTATGCCGTCTTTGTGAACGGCTCGGTGAATGCCACAGGCTCGATGACCAACGGCACCAATATCACTGTGGCACTTCTTGGCTTGGACGACGGCCCCTGGCAAATAGTCGTGCAGGGCACGGACAACGCCAGCAACAGTGCGAACTCGACACCGGTTTTCATTATCATCTATGTCGACACCCAGGTTCCGATGGTGAACATCACCTCGCCGTCTAACGGCACCTGGACCACTGATCCGACACCTGAAATCAACTTCACGATAACTGACGCACTTGATCCGATACTGAACTGGAGTGTGTATATAGACGGCACACTGAACGGCCAGAACGGCACCGCTAATAGCAGCCAGTGGTATCTCCTCAATATTTCTACGCTGGCAGAAGGAACCCACAGCATCCAGGTTGAGGGTGAGGACGAGGTGGGCAACGCCGCGAACAACACCCCGCCGCTGGTCATCCACATAGACTATACGCCGCCGAACACCACCATCGCGACATTGGACGGAACGTGGTTCAGCGACAACACTCCCCTGATACAGTTCAATGTGACAGATAATGTGGCCTCAGTGCTGAATTTCAGCTTCTATGTGGACGGACTAGTAGATACGAACGGCACTGCTGTGAGCACTAATATCTCCGAGGCAGAGACGCAGGAGCACATCAACGGCAGCTACCAGCTCTATGTATGGGCCATGGACCAGGCAGGCAACAATGCAAACTCCACCAACATAACATTCTACATAGACACGGTCAATCCAGAGCCGGTAATCCTCACAGCGAACGAGACCTGGTTCGATACGAGTGATCCAGAAATTGATTTCAATATCTCGGACAATCTTGCCTGGGCCATCAACTATTCCATCTTCGTGAACGGCACCCTCAATGCCACGGGCAACATGAACAATAGCAACAGCACCTCGGCAATCCTGCCGGGCATGTCTGACGGCAAGTGGGAGATTGTGCTGCAAGGTACCGATCTGGCAAACAACTCGTATAATTCCAGTCCCATAACTATCATCTATGTCGATACCGAGAACCCTGTACCAACTATATATACCCAAAGCGGGCAATGGTACAACCACGGCCAGCCTTCATTGTTCTTCAATATCACTGACAACCTGGCACCCATCATCAATTATACGATTTTTGTGAACGGCACAGTAGACCAGTTTGACCAGATGAACCGCAGCGTGCCAATCACCACCACCCTTGGCCCACTGTCCAATGGTACCTATACTGTGTATGTGCAAGGTATAGATATGGCTGGAAACTCGGCTAACTCAGCTGCCATTATCATGTATGTGGATACTGTGCCTCCGGTCCCGGTCATCTACACCCCGAACGAGACCTGGTACAGCTCAGACCCTGAAATCCTGTTCAATATCTCGGACAACATGGGCGACCCGCTTAATTACACGATTTTCGTCAACGGCAGCATCAACGTGACAGGCCAGATGACCGCCACCGTGAATCTCACTGAGACACTCCTGGGCATGGACGACGGCCCCTGGGAGATTGTCGTGCAGGGCATGGACAACGCCACAAACACCGCCAATTCAAGCCCCATCATCATCTACGTCGACAGCGTGGCGCCGGTGGTGAATATCACCTCGCCGCAGAACGATACATGGACCACTGACCCGACTCCTGAGCTCAACTTTACGATAACTGACGCCCTGGACCCGGAGGTGAATTGGACTGTGTACATCGACGGTGTGCTCAATGGCCAGAACGGCACTGCAAACACTAACCTGACCTACCTCCTTAACATTTCCACCTTAACTGAAGGCACCCACAGCATCCAGATTGAGGCTGAGGACGAGGTGGGCAACGCTGCTAACAACACCCCGCCGCTGGTCATCCACATAGACTACTCAGCTCCAAATGTCACCATAGTGACACCGGACGGGACGTGGTTCAACGACGGCACTCCCCTCATTCAATTCAACGTGACTGACAATCTTGCCAGTGTGCTGAACTTCAGCTTCTATGTGAACGCTAGTGTTGATACCAATGGGACTGCGGTGAGCTCCAATATCTCCGAGGCAGAGATGCAGGACCATATCAACGGCACGTACACGCTCTATGTGTGGACCATAGACCAGGCAGGAAATAATGCTAACTCCACATTCAACATCACGCTGTATATCGACACCGAGGAGCCGGGGATAACGCTCAATGCTCCCGATGATAACAAGCAGTTTGGCGTGTCCACAGTCACGTTCAACTGGACTGCCTATGACAACCTCGTCACGAACATCACCTGTAACCTCACTATAGATAACGTCGTGGAGGCTGAGAACGCGAACCTCACCAACGCAGCGATATATAATATTACCATCTCGGGATTGATCGGAGGCCAGCACTACTGGAATGTGAGCTGCTGGGACTATACAGGGAACCTTAACACGAGCGAGACCAGGACATTCAACGTCACTGCCCCGGATCCGGCAATCAACGACGGAAACCTTTCCTTTAACACGAGCATATTCAGGGAGAATGACAATATCACTGTCTTTGCCACAGTGTTCAACCTTGACCTGACCATCGCTTACAATGTGACAGTGCAGTTCTGGGACGGCCTCCCCGGCAGCGGCGGTACCCAGCTCAACGGCAACCGGACGATAGAGCTGCTGGACTATCTTGAGAACGTGACAGTGAATGTCACCTACAAAAACCACATCGGCCTGAACGAGATTTACGTCTTCGTCGACCCGGACAATCAGATAAACGAGACCAGAGAGTACAACAACAACGCGACAATCAATTTCACCATATCCGCGTACCACCAGTTCGTGGGCAACGCCTCCGGGGAGTTCCAGACCTTTGACTTCGCTAACCAGAGTTTGTACACGTGGAACAGAACCAATGTGAGCGGAAGCAACCTCTTTGTCGTGGACAGTGACAGCTCTCCAATATGGACAAACCTCTGGGCAATTGGCGTCAATCTCACCAATGAGTCTGCCTTCGACGATTTCGCTGAGATAGATGAAGCCCTGAACATGACCGCGCTGAATGACTCAGTTAACAACACCTGGACCTTCGATAACGCCCCCCGTGAGATTATAGCCCTGGGCATCTTTGGGAATGTGCTCCAGAACATCTCTGTCACGAACAGCACCAACACCTCGGACTTCCAGACAGGCATACTCTGGGACACTTCAGATACGCATAATGGGGAGTACAATGGGACACAGGACCTCGTGTTCATCACGATTATTACGAGCCAGAAGCAGGGCCTGTATGGTATCTATGATTACGAACTGAATATCCCCGCGCGATTGCGCGAGTACCTCACTCCCAACAATGATGACTCAGTGAGCTTCTACACAGAGCTGATATGATATGAACACGTATGAGAGCAGGAGGAAGGCGCTCTTCCAGGGAGCCATGGGCATACTCTTCCTACTCGCGCTGCTCTTCGCGAGCCCCGCCATCCTCGCCGATACCTCCCCGCCTGACGCTTCTGAGCTCTTCACAGACCATCTGGGCTATTTCCCCGGTGAGACTGTCCGTATCTCTCTTCCAGATGGCACGCACGATGTTGTGGTCGAGACTCCCAGTGCTTCGTACCGTTCTGTGGATGCGCAGGATATCATGAGCTTTGTCCCGCGGGGAGAGGGTCAGTATAAGGTCATAGCTAGTGAGGCAGAGGACCAGCCCTTTGCAGAGGTGAATTTCACAGTGGTCGCGGACGGCAGCACACGTGTGGAGCTGAAAAGCATCGACGGCAGGCCGTTCACCAGTGACTTTGTCCCGTTAAGCGGAGGTGTTGTCGTTAAAAAGCCCCAGAAGCCCTTGCTCTCCTTTGTCAGGAGCGTGCAGACCAGTGTACCTGCACAGTCCGGCGGCATGTCAGCTCTTGGCTTATCTCCTGAAGTAAGCGTGACTGTTGATGTAGAGGACACGCCTCCTGAAGGACCAGCCGGGTACAAGGTGAAGCGTGCCTTCTACCTCGCGAAGAGCACTATAGTCGCCTCAGCAGATGTCGAGCTGGAAGCAAGCGGCACAAGGCTCTACCGATGCCCTGCAACCCCATCTGGAGTGTGCCTGTCGCCCTGGCAGGAAGTGATGGATATTGTTCCAGGCAGCGTGTACACGCTCTCGCCCTCAACTGGGCTATATCTCTACGCCGAGGCAGGCATCTCGACAGTCAATACGGAGAAGCCGATGTACCATCCGGGCGAGACCGCTATAATCTGGGTCGCTGTCCTTGATTCAGCGGGCTTCCCGGTCAGCGGCGCTGACATCATCCTTACTGTCACGGAGCCTTTTGGAGCCCTCCATGTGCTCTCAAGCGCGGCTGGGGAGATTAGGGAGATACGAAAAGGAGTGTACGAGACGGTGTTCCTTACTTCAGAGGAGGGCACGCACGAGCTGTCCGCAGTTGCCAGCACCTCAGAGGGCAATAGTTACATAGAGTCCTCATTCGAGGTCGCGGCATTCTATGAATTTGATATCCTGAGGGACGCTCCCATGATTATCGACCCCTGGCAAGGCTCGTTCAGGAGCAGCGTGACTGTCGAGCCATTCATAGCTGCATCCAGCTTCACCCTTGTGGAGCGCCTGCCTGCCGCATTCACACTTGATGACGTGGGAGGAGCAGCCATATCCGGCGAGCCGGGCTACTGGCTCCTCACCTGGACAGGCCTCAGCCCTGGCGAACAGGTCGCGTACTATGTCTCTGCACCGAGGGTGAGCCCGGTGATGTACGCCATAGGCCCAATTGAGATTCATTATAACACAGCGTCATTCACAGAGGCGCGCTCATGGCTCATCGCAGCAGACCCGCCTCCTGAACAGTTTGGGCTTGCGGGCTGGATTTTCTTGCAGGACGGGGCGACACAGGCCCCACTTGGCACATACTATAGCATCAACGACACCACGAGCGGCTTTTTCATGGAGAACGTGACGCGCATACCCTTCCCTGGATACAGCGGAAGGTATTCCGAGGTCGTGACAGGAAACACGAATGATATCATTATCGTGCGGGCGTGGAACTCCTCGCATTGGGGCTCCAACAGTGTCGTGCTCACTGGCGACATGGACAATGTCAACGTCACCTTTAACATGAGCCGTACAGGCGAGCCTGATGTTACTGTGCTGAGCCCTGCAGACTTCACCTTCTACTCGGTCGCAGACAATTTCGTCCTCCAGGCAGAGCTCACTATCCTCGGCGCTGCCCCGGCATTGAACTGCAACGCCACGCTCACCTTCACGACAGCAGACGTCGTGACGCTCAAGGACGGGGAAAGCGCTGTCCAGTTCCTTGAGAATATCTCCCTGGGCACGGAGCTGTTGCTCAACTGGAGCCTCAACGCCTCTTCTAAGGGCACTACTGACATCAACATCACTATCTTGTGCGATGACAACTCCACAGGCTTCGAAACCCTGGATTATGACGCAGCCAAGGGCATCCAAGTGCGCGACGCTACTCCCCCTACGCCGCATGGTATCGCTGGCTGGATTTTCGATACAGACTGGACTACGCAAGTGCCGCTCGGTACGCTGTACACCATCAACAACACTGACAGTACGTTCTACATGAAGAATAAGACCCGGATTCCCTTCCCAGGCTACACTGGAAGGTATTCCGAGACTATTGACGGCAACGACGCCGATAATATAACTATTATCTCCTGGAACGAGACACACTGGGGCCGCACAAACGTCACTCTCGATGGCGATATTGAGGGTATGAATGTCTCGCTCAACACCTCGCGGCCGAGCGAGCTGAACATCTCGTTCGTCTTCCCCCTGAATAACAGCTTCTACTCGGCATATGACCACTTCGAGAATGTAACAATCAACATCACGAACATCGGAGGCCTGACAGGGGAGAACTGTTCCATAACCATCAACATCAGCAACACGAGCGTCGTGAACATTATAGCAACTGACAGCTTCACCCATCAGCTGGGCAACATATCCGTAGGAGAGGCCGTGCTGTCGATATGGAACGTGAGCATTCAGCCATTTGACGGTAGGAACAGCACCATATTCATCACCGCCAACGCGAGCTGCGAGTCTGACGGCATCAATTTCGACGAGTCTGACAAGGCGAAGGTCGAGAACATCACCATAGAATCCTTAGCTGATCTCTTCATCAATGAGACATTGATATCCTTCAGCGATAACTCTCCCCAGGAGAACGTCACGCTCTGGATAAACGCGACCATCTTCAACCTCGGCAACAGGAACGCGTCAAATGTCACTGTCCAGTTCTGTGTGGATAACACCTCTGCGGAGAACCAACTCAACGGAAACTTCCTCCTCAATATCAGCCCCTTCTCAAATGAGACAGCGACCGTCAACTGGACAACCGTGACTGGCACTCATGAGATTATCGTTCTTGTTGACCCTGAGAACGCCACATTAGAGTTCAATGAGACCAACAACAACGCGAGCCGCAACATCACTATCATTGCCTGGCAGATATACTACGGAAACCTCACAGGCGACATCCTGCTCTCAGATGCCATCAACACCTCGACGCTGCGCTGGAATTCCACAAAGGGCGGCAATATCTTTGTTGTTGAAACAGGGTCTGACATCACTTGGGCGTCCCTCCTCGCGATTGGCAGGAACACCACGCAAGGGCTGCAGTTCGAGGACTTTGCAGAGATGGACTTCCTGCTCAACATGAGCCTCTACAATGATTCTGTGAATCAAACCTATACTGGAGCAAGCTCTCCAAAGGAGCTCGCGAGCTATTTCATCTACGGCATCAACATCAGTAACGTGTCTGTTGTGAACACGACAAGCAATTCTGCATTCCAGACCGGTATCCTGTGGGACAGCTCTGACGACACGTCAGGGAACGCCACGTTCGACACAGGAGACAGGGAGGAGCTGGTCTTCATCACCACTATTAGCCGCAATACAGCAGGCCAGTACGGGACGTATGACTATGAGATACGGGTTCCGGCCACGCTGCGCCAATACAAGTACAGCTACGGCACAGTGTCGTTTTACGTTGAACTAAAATGATTACCAAAAAGAGGATTACCAAAAAAATGAGGAGCGCAACAAGAAAAAGCACCATCCCCGCAGTCGGTGCTGTTGTGCTCTTCATTTTCTTCACCAAGACGGCTTCGGCCTTGGTTGGCCTTGGGGTGAGCCCGGCTGAAGTCGTCTTTTCTAATCTCTATGTGGACGGCTTTGGAAGCCAGGTTGTTGTGGTGAGCTCTTCCAGCCTGACTGAGCTTGGGGTTCTTCTCTCAATTGAGGGCTCTGGAGCTGAATGGCTCACTCTTGAGCCGCCTGATGTACGCGTGCGTAAAGGAAAACCGGCTTCTGTCAGAATCATAGCAGAGCCCGAAGACGCTGCTCCGGGAGAGTATGTGTTGTTCCTCGTGGCAAGTGCGGCTTCAGGTGGGGGGGCGTCAGAGGGCGCTGTGAGCGTTATCCAGCCCGAGCTGAGGCTGCCCCTTATCCTCCAGATAACCGGAAAAGCAGATGAACGCTGCTCTGCTGCAGTGTCGCTCGGTATCGCAGAGGAGAACCATAATATGCCCCTGTCAGTTGCGGTGTCGAACCTGGGAAATGTCCGCATTTCTCCTTCAGCAACAGTCGATGTCCTCTCCGCCGGGGATGAGCTGCTCCTGAGCCATACCTTCGCTCTTTCCCCTGTCAGGCCTGGTGAAAGCCTTGAGCATGCCGAGCATATTGAGCATGGCCTTTCAGAGGGCAGTTATTTTGCGCTGGTAAGTGTGCCTGCATGCGGCTATTTCGCCACGCATGAGCTCAAGGTTATTGAGGAAAAGCCATTGGCAGTTGAGCTTGAGTCCTTTTCAGTTCCAGAGACGTCCTCCAGAGATGAGTTCATCCCCCTTACGCTGATCCTGAGAAATCCCCATGAGCGTGCTGTTGAGGTAGTTGGAGTAGTCGAGATTATGGGCGAGAATGGTGTGTCCAGCACTGTGCGCTCAGAGAGGATGCTACTCGCTGCTTCTGAAGAGCAGGCAGTCACGCTGTATCACCAGCCTGGAGAGCCGGGAGCGTATGTCATGAGGGCGTATGCCGAGTCCCTAGATTCCGCTGGAGTGCCTGTCAGCTTAGGAACGCAGGTAATAGAGCGCACCACGAGCGTCTCATCCCCTGCTGGAAAAATCCGCCTTGTGCTGCTCATCGCAGGATTTGCAGCTGCAGTAATTGTCTTGCTATTTCTTATCAGGAGAGAGCACAAAAAAAGAGAGCTTACTCGTTGAGGTCTTCAGGCAGGACTGTCTCCTGCTTCAGAGCCTTCTTGATTCGCTTGATGAGCTCCTTGGTCTCGAAAGGCTTTGTGATGTAATCAATAACACCGAATTCCTTGAGCACATTCATTCCTGCCTCTGAGAACCTCACGACAGTAAGGAACACAACCCTGTAATAGCGGGTTGCTTTGTCGTCACGCAGCCTCTGGCATACATCTACACCAGAGAGGCCGGGCATCATCATGTCGAGGATGACAAGATCCGGTTTGAAGGTTCCCGCGACTTTGAGGGCTTCCTTGCCGTTGTTGATTGCCTTGACATTGAATCCCTCATCCTTGAGGATGTTGTGCAGGAGCTTCAAGAGGTTGGGCTCGTCATCAACAAGCAGGATTTTAGGTTTATTCTTAGCCATCGCTTTACACTAACAAACAGGCATTAATTAATCTTTCGCCTTGAGTAACACATTTAAGGAAGACGCCACTAGCACGTGAAATGCGTATAAAGATACTTGTCTTAGCTGCCCTCCTGCTTGTCCTTCTGCCTGCTAGCATAGGCCAGTGGAATGACTGCCCTTCTGGCATGGTGGAATGCACCCAGCCCTGCGGCCAATATATTGATACAGATGGCTCTGGAGTGTGTGACCGTTCAGAGCAAGCTCCGCGGGAGGAGACGAGCATAATCACTGCTTCTGCAGCATCAACTGCAAAGAATGGGCTGAATGAGCGCTATCCATTTATTTTTCCTGCGCTTTCTTTACTACTCCTGTACCTGCTCAGCACGTTTGTATTTGTTCCTAAGCTGTATTCACGGGCAACGCATAAGATGGCATGGAATGTGCTGCTTCTGTTCGCCTTTCTCCTTGCTGCTGTGTTGGGGATTGTGCTTGTGCTTCGGCTGAACTATGGTTGGAACATCGACCCTCCCTTCAGGCTGCTCTTCTGGCACGTGGAGTTTGGCATTGTGTTCGCGATGGTGGCGCTCTTTCATTTTTTGTGGCATCTGAACTATTTTGGCTGGGTTCTCCGCAGGATTGCAGGCAAGAAGTAGCATGTGTTTGGACAGAAACACTTAAATTGACTTCTCTCTATGATTGGCTCATGACCCGTCTCACAGTTATCTTTCTCATTTTCGCACTGCTCCTGCTCTCTGGTTGCGCTGGTTGCGATTCAGCCCCTGACATCATCGATACGCCCCCAGAGGTGAGCCCTGAGCCTGTTCTTCCCCCTGCTGAGCCTGTGGATGAGCCGCAGGAACCTGCCGGACTCTCTTTTGCTGAGCATGTCGAGGTTATGGAAGGGCTGAGTTATTATGTGAAGTACAATAATTCTGTCGAGACCTGGGAGGAGTATAGCAGGAGCAGCATGAAAGGCGTGGTTGCACACTTCACCGATGCTGAAAGATTAAGGTATGAAAGTGCCAATGAATCTGGCTCCCTGGCAGTGTACCTCCTGGAAGAAGTGGTGTACACATGCCTAGACCCGGGCAGTGGATGGGCCTGCATAGAAGAGCCCCTGTCTGAAGCACAGGTGGACCCGATGCACGTCACCCTTGGAAAAATCGCTTCAGGATACGAGATGCCTGCTATCGAGTCGCGTACTGTTGTCGGCATTGAGACTGAATGCTTTGGCTTGACCCTTGAAACGGAAAAGATGGAGTACTGCTTCAGCCCTGAGGGTATTCCCCTTTATCTCTTAACCGAAGGGATTGGGATTAAGGTTGAGATGGAAGCAGTAGTATACGACGCTGACCCGTGCGGCTTTGACTTTGAGCCTCCTGCCGAGCCAATTCCTTATGTTCCAAGTGAAGAATAGGACTTTACATCGCTAATGTCCTTTTGGAAATCATGTGACCATCTCCTTGTCAAATGCGGAATCAAGAATAGATTATCTCGTGATTGAAGCCGTTAATTGACTTATTGCCAACAGAAGCTTCTGGTACAGTGATATTGATACCTTCACCATTCACGGTCAACATGTCAATAGTAATGGGTCCCATGATAGTTATCACTTGATACCCGCCATTTGCTGTGAATTGCTCAATAGTCATGGATCCCGTGACCGTTACTGTGTGATGCCAGCCATTCACTGTGAGGTTGAGGTTGCCTTCACCTTCTATGGTTACATTATTGTTGTCTCCATTAACCAACGCATAGTAGACATTGTCAGTAATCTCTAGGTCCTGCACCAGATTGAAACCATTAACAATCGCTACATTACTGACAGTGGTAGTTATAGCATTCATGTCAGGACTCACTGAGATATCTGTTTCAATCATGGGGACATCAACCTGGACGTTAATGTCCATTGGATCGGTATCAGAGCCACCATTGATAGCTGAGTTGGATGCATCGACTTGTACATCAACATCACCTGCACCTGCGCTCATATCTACCGATGCATCAGTAGAATTATCTCCTGCGTCCACCGATACGTCAACTCCTGAATCACCTGCACTCACGTCGACTGATGCGCCACCAGAGCCAGCATCCACTGAAACGTCAACTCCAGAATCGCCTGCACCTGCGCTCACGTCGACTGATGCGCCACCAGATCCAGCATCCACTGAAATGCCAACCTCTGAACCACCAGCCTTGATGTTGACACCATCTGCACCAACATCCACATTGTTTCCTCCAGCCCGTATGCTGATATTGTCTCCAGAGATCCGTATTCCACTCTCACAAGAGACGAGAAGCATCAATAGGACCATCAATGAAATGATTGTGATTCTCATAGCATGCCATGAAAATTCAATGTCTTATATTTTTTATGTCTTCTTATGCCCTTCTTTATAAGAAAAACTACTAATGCCCCGGCCGGGATTCGAACCCGGGTCCCTGCCTCGAGAGGGCAGAATGATTGACCGGACTACACCACCAGGGCCTCACTTCGTTCGCCCCTGCTGAGGTTTTCGCCTTCGCCTCAAACCACCACCAGGGCTGATGATGAGTCTAGAAGCAAGAACTTCTTTTTAAAGGTGTCGTCCGTTAGGTAGTATCCTCCAATAGGTTTATATCTGGCAGATGCGTGTTCTGTTGTCATGAGAATCATGAACCGGCTGGGAGAGCATCTCGCTATCATCTCACCTCATGACGACGACGCAGTCCTGAGCGCGGGGGGGCTCATCAAAGCCAGAGCGAACAAGAAGCTGAAGACCACAGTCCTCATCATGACAGACGGCTCTTTGGGCTATTCGACTCCAGAAGAGAAGGACATCATTGTTGAAACTAGGAAAAAAGAGACCGAGAAATGTTACAAGGCATTGGGCGCAGAGGTCATCTTCCTGGGCTTTCCTGACATGAGCCTCAACGCATATCGATGCTGGGACACTCCAAACGGAGAAGAGGGGGCATACAAGAAGGTCATCCGTGTGCTCAGGGAAATCAATGCAGACTGCCTCCTCATCCCTAACCCGAAGGACTCCCATCCAGACCACAAGGCAGCCTATGACATAGGAAAAGTGGCAGAGTTCCAGGCAACGTCGCCAGTTGCCTCAGAGCTTGGAGAGCCCATCGAGCTGAAAAGCGTCTTCTGCTATGGAGTGCAGGCACAGCTGCCGAACCTCGCAATCGCACACCCGAGGCTCACCAAACTCGTGCTTGACCACGTAGTCAGTAAATTCACCCTCAACCATAAACTCACAAAAGAAGAGAAGAAGGCAAAGGCAGAGGGCATCAAGGCATACCAAAGCCAATACAGCATCATCAAGAACCTCGCTGAGAAATCCTTGGGCGAGCTTGACGACAAAGAAGACCTTATCTATACACTTTTCGACACCTACGGAACCCACGAGATGTATTGGGAAGCCTAGCCCAGCGCTTCCTCTATCTTCTTGATTTTCTTCTGATCCTTAGGGCGGTTCATCCCCTTATAGGCCTCGAGAGACGCCTTAAGGGGATACACAGGCAGCTCCATCCCCTCAAACGAGACTGAAGTTATAGTGGCAGAATCGCGGGTCCACCGTCCACGCGAATTCGTCTCTAGGTCAGCCATAATCTCAATTTCTACTCCCCCTATCTCCAGGGCTCCGATAACCGACCTGAAGAGCTCAGTCTCTTTCCTTTCAAGTGGCTTTGTCTCGAACTGCTTCAGCTCGCGGTGGATAATCAATGCTCCCTCATCGTCAGTCAGGATATCAATATCATTCGGAACGATATCAACGCCCTGCAAAGCCAGTCCCATGCTTCCGATGATAACCCAGTGTACGTTGATGCTCTCCAGACTGTCGTAGAAGACACGAAGTGCCTTCACCAGATTCTTGTCCATCACTACTTCTTCTCCATCTTCGCGACGCGCTGAATAGTCTGAAGAACGCTGTCGGGATTGAGAGAAATCGAGTCAATCCCAAGCTCAACGAGGAACTCAGCAAATTCAGGATAGTCGCTCGGTGCCTGGCCGCAGATTCCTACTTTTCGATTGTGCTTGTGCGCCCTTTCAATAAGGTCGCGTATCAGGTTCTTCACCGCAGGGTTCCGCTCGTCGAACAGCGACGCGAGCTCCTCTGAATCCCTATCTATACCCAGTGTCAGCTGAGTCAGGTCATTCGAACCAATCGAGAAGCCGTCAAACCTTTTCGCGAACTCTTCAGCCAATACGACATTGGAGGGAATCTCAGCCATCACATAGATCTCAAGTCCCTTCTCGCCGCGCTTCAGGCCATTCTCAGCGCACACTTCCAATACCCTGTCAGCCTCTTCCAGAGTGCGGCAGAAGGGTATCATAATGATGACATTCTCGAGCCCCATCTCCTCACGCACCTTGTGGATGGCCAGGCATTCGAGTGCAAATGCCTCGCGGTACGCATCGCTGTAATACCTGGAAGCCCCCCTGAAGCCAATCATGGGGTTGTCCTCTGCAGGCTCGAACGCAGTCCCGCCAATCAAATTAGCATATTCGTTTGTCTTGAAGTCTGACATCCTAACAATCACCGTGTCGGGATACTGGGAAGCGCCTATTCGCGCAATCCCGCGGGCGAGGTGGTCGATGAAATACTGGCTCTTGTCAGCATATCCTCGCGTCAGGTCCGCGATGATTTTCTTCGCCTTCTTGTCTTTCAGCGTATCATACCGCAGTAAAGCCATGGGATGGATTTTGATGGCGTTGTTGATTATGAACTCCATCCTTGCCAATCCAATGCCTTTGCACGGTAGGCGCCACCAGCGCATCGCAGCAGCAGGGCTGCCGATGTTGAGCATAATCTGCGTCTTTGTCTCAGGCACGTTCTTGAGGTTTATTTCTTTTATCTCGAACTTGAGTTTTCCATCGTACACAAAGCCGTGGTCGCCCTCTGCACAGCTCATGGTGACCCTCTGCCCGTCCTTCAGCACTTCAGTCGCGTGGCCAGTCCCCACTAATGCAGGAATCCCTAATTCACGGCTCACTATCGCCGCATGGCTAGTCCTTCCACCGTGGTCAGTGATAATCCCCGCTGCGCGCTTCATGATAGGCACCCAGTCTGGGTCGGTCATGCCAGTCACTAATATCGAGCCGTCCTTGAACATGTCGATATTCTCGACACTCTTGATGACCTGCACCTCTCCTGTCGCGATAGCCTGTCCGATGGCCAAGCCCTCAATAAGGACCGTGCCCTTCTCCTGGAGATTGAAGTCCTGGAATGAGGAACCTCCCTTCTGTGACTGTACAGTCTCTGGCCGCGCCTGGACAATGAACAGCTCTCCAGAGATGCCATCTTTTGCCCACTCAAGGTCCATGCCCTTCTTGTAATGCGTCTCGATGATGGCTCCCCAGCGCGCCAGCTTGAGAATCTCTTCCTCAGTGAGCACATATGAATTCTGCTCCTTCTTTGTGGTATCCACTGTCTTGACCGGATTGCTCCCGCCGTGCTTCGCATACACCATCTTGCGCTCTTTTTCCCCAAGAGCCTTCTCGATGATGGGCTTCAGCCCTTTTTTGTCCAGCATCGGCTTGAACACCACGTACTCGTCAGGATTGACCGCTCCCTGCACAACCATCTCTCCAAGGCCATAGGCAGCGTTGATGACAATGACATCAGGAAACCCAGTCTCTGTATCGAGGGTGAACATCACTCCCGAGCCTGACTTGTCAGAGCGCACCATCTTCTGCACTCCAATTGACAATGCGACCTTGAGATGCTCAAAACCCTTCTCCTGTCGATAGAAAATCGCCCTGTCAGTGAAGAGCGAGGCGAAGCACCGCCTGCACGCGTCGAGTAGCTCGTGCTCTCCCCTGATGTTCAGAAATGTCTCTTGCTGACCGGCGAAGCTCGCGTCAGGCAAATCTTCAGCAGTCGCTGAACTTCGAACAGCGACATCCATATCATGCGTATTGTATCTCTTACACATCTCTGCGTATTTGTTGAGGATGTCCTTCTTCAGCTCTTCTGGGAACTCTCCATGGAGGAATAGCCCCCGCACAGCGCGGCCGGTCCTGTCAAGGGTGAGCTTACCGCTCTTCAGGTCAGCGAGAATCGCTGCCATCTTCTCCTTGATCTTGTTTTCCTTGACAAATAGCCAGTAGGCCTCAGATGTTGTAGCGAAACCCCCAGGAACCTGCACGCCCTTTGCTTTCAATGAGGATATCATCTCGCCCAGCGATGCGTTCTTCCCACCCACTACAGGAACGTCCTTGATGCCGACTTCTTCAAACCATTTGACTAATTCTTTCTTTGCCATATTGATACCTCGAACTATCTCCCTAACTATAGAGTCGCTGTTATATAAAGATGTCGAATCAACAACCCTTGCCTAAAGGCCAGGGTATGTTGGTGTTGCCTTCGAGGAAATACCTCTCGGCAACAATCAGTTGAAATGGCAGAGTGCCTGCGCCTCTTTCAGGACCTTCTTCGCCTTCGGAAGCGGGATAAGTGCCTTCTCAGAGAGGTCATGAGGTGTCATTCCAGCCAGTGTCTTCACAAGCACCACCTTGTTATCAAGTAGTGCCTTGATAGCATGCTTGCTCAGCGAGTGGAGCATAGTGACAGGGTACAGCCTGAACTGCTCGATATTGCGCTCGAGGCTGTCCTTTCGAGGGTACTTCCAACCCATGAGATGCATTTCCACGCCTTTTGCATACTCTACTGACTGCTTGGAGAATCGTGTGTTTGTGACGAGTAATGGGCGTGTGAACTGCTCTTTCACATCGAGGAATCGTGCGTAGACGTATAGTGCGGTCTGTATCGGCGAGCCTATCCAGGGCTTGGCGTGGTGCTTGCACTCTATCAGGAGGCGTTCACCCTCACGTTCTGCTATAACATCAATCTCGTGCTCGATGTTCTTTCCCTTCACAATCTGATTCAGTTCGACCGAGTATCCTCGCGCCTGGAATATGTAGCCTATGAACTCCTCGAAGGCAAAACCTTCAGGGCCCAATCTGAGAATCGCGCTCTTGAGGGTGTATCTCGCCGAGAGGTGGGGCTGGTGCTTCTTGTATTCCTTGAGCACAAAATCGTAGAGGCGCTTTGTCTCTATCCCATCGACAAGGATTTTCTGGAGTTTGGAGATGACGACATCAATCGTCTTCTCAGTTGCGCCAGCGTTCTTCAGGGAGTTGCGGAGCTTCTCCTCATTGTATTCCTCTAGTGTTCCGTTCAGTTTTCGTACGCGTATCATATTAATCAGTTCCGAAATAGCGGTCTCCAAAATCGCCCAGGCCAGGCATGATAAATGCCCTGTCATTGAGGTTCTTGTCAACCACTCCGGTGACGATTCTCACTTTTGGATGGCTTTCCTGCATCCTCTTTATGCCCTCTGGGCAGGAGATGAGGTTGATGAACACAATCTTCTCCTCGCTCACGCCAGCTTCTTTCAATATCTCGATTGCCTTGCACGCTGAACCTCCAGTAGCGAGCATCGGGTCAATCAACAGCACATACCGCTTTGAGATATCAGGCGGCAATTTGGAGTAGAAATGAATCGGCTCTGCAGTCTCCTCATCCCTTTGAATCAGGATTTTCCCAATCCTAATCTTCTTGCACACCTCTCGGATGGCAGCCTCCATCGCCTCGCCTGCCCGCACGATAGATACGGCGCAGATTCTGCCCTCGAACAGCGAACCCTTATAGTCCGCATCCGTGGGCGTGGTCACGATGGTGTCGCGGATGGGCAGCAGATTCAGCCCCTCTTCGATAAGCAGCCTCATTATCCTGTCAGAATAAAATATGAAGTCTCCCCTTTTGGTCTCCTTGTCGCGGATAATAGTATACAACACTCGAAGCTGCGGGGTCTGCTCAAGAACATGCACGTTTTTCATTGTAGTTTCTTCACCACATCTTTTACACTAAGTAATTTCTCATCACCTGACACCATGTCACGCAGCTTAACTTTTTTCTCTGCAAGCTCCCTCTGTCCGACGAATACCACATATGGGATGCCCATCGTGTTCGCGTAGTTGAGGTTCTTGCTGATGCCGCGCCCCATCAGGTCGATATCGCTGGCAATACCCGCAGAACGAAGCTCCTGGGCCACGCCAAGGGCCTCTTTCCGTGTCTCGCCAATCGGGATGATGAATGCCTTGGTCACTGTCTTGACCTCGGCAGTGCCCTTCAGCGCCTCCATGATAGGCACAAGCCCGAAGCTGATGCCGGTAGCGGGCACATTCTCCTTTCTTCCGAGCAACAGGCGAATCATATCATCATACCTGCCGCCACCACATATAGATGACGTCACTTTTGAATCCCGAAGAAAGCCCTCGAACACAGCCCCTGTATAATAACTCAGGCCGCGTGCCAGCGAGGGGTTGAACACGATATTCTCCTTCTCTGCATCAGAGAAGTAGCCGAACAGCTCCTCAACCTCAGCAAGGGCTTCCTTCCCTAAATCTGTTGTAAGAAGCGTCTTCAAGGCAGTGATTTTTTCTTTGGTGTTGCCGCGTACCTCAAGTAATTGGAGAACCTTGTCAGATGTGTCAAAATTAATTTCCATCTTGCGCAGCTCATCCTGTACCTCATCACGGCCAACCTTATTCAACTTGTCAAGGATGATGATAGCAGCTCCACTTTTTCCCTTCGCAACCCCTGCCTGCTCGAGAATCGCATTGAGGAGCTTCCTGGTATTGACCTCTATGTAGGCATCTAGACCAAGTGCCTTGAATGCATCAAGCGAGAGTTTCACTAACTCAGCGTCTGCCATCATATCATCGCTGCCAACGATATCGACATCGCACTGGATGAATTCCCGAGTCCTGCCAAGCTTGATAGGCCCATCCCTATACACACGACCTATCTCATAGCGCTTGAAGGGGAGTTTCAACTGGGGATTCATCGCGACAAAGCGCGCCATGGAAAGTGTCAGTTCAAAGCGGAGCCCCAAGTCGCGGCCGCCCTGGTCTTTAAACCGGAAAATCTCTTTCATCGCGTCTGAGTCGGCGCCTGCGCCAAACTTCACTGACAATACATCCCACCGCTCCACAATGGGAGTCTCCAAAGGATTATAGCCGTACCTCTCAAACACGCCGATGAGGGCGTCGATAAGCCTCTTCCTGAGGAGCAGCTCCTTGGGGGGCACATCGCGCACTCCTTTTGCTGTCTGGAGTTTCATTTTGTCTGTCATTATGTGCACCTCTAGGCATCACCATAGTTTTAAATCTTGCTCTGATGGACAACCCTAACGCCCGGATAATATCTCAATGGCGTCAAGTGCAACCTGAATTGCGTTGTCCACACCCTTTCTGACCAAATCTTCATCCACGAGCTGATACACCAAGTCAGGATTCTCTTTGACAAGTGCCGGCGGTTCTGGAGTGTTTACTACAAGTATTGCTCCTGCCCTTACATTTCGCAGTGCTGCGACAATAAAGAGAGCTGAGCATTCCATCTCTGAACTTACCAGCTGTTCGCTTCCAATATCCAGTTTCAGGAAGTTTTCCATAGGCTCGTAGAACGCATCGTGGGTTCTATTAACCCCTACAAATACCCTTAAACCTCGTTTCCTTGCAGCTTCACGCAGCGCATTGACAATCTCAAGATTAGGGATTGCAGGGAACTCTGATTGCACATACTCATTTGTTGTTCCCTCACAGCGCATCGCTGCTATCGGAATGACCAGGTCTCCAGGACGCATCTCTTCCAATAGCCCACCACAAGTTCCGATACGGATAAAATTCCTGGCACCAACCCGGATGAGTTCCTCCATGGCTATAGCGGCTGATGGGCAACCAATTCCTGTGGAAGTTGCTGAAACTGCCCTGCCTTCATAACGGCCAGTGCAGGTCCTGAACTCCCTATTGTAAGCTATTTCTTTCACATTTTTCAGGAAAGCCGTTATGCGGTCTACTCTTCCCGGATCCCCGGGGAGAAGCACCCATTCAGCTACGTCGCCGGGCCTACATTTAATGTGTGGCTCACTCATTTGTTATCATCTCCAGAAAATCTTCTAGTTGGTATATATTGTCCAAACAGGTGTCCATTTCAACGGATTGTTTCCCAATCAGTACAGTGCCCATTCCTAACTTCGCGGCCGGTAGAAGATACTCAAGAGAATCCTCCACCATCAAGCACTGTTCAGGGGGTATGTTTAGCGTTCTGGTCACCTGCAGATATGCTTCATTACACGGCTTACGGATGTCACTTTCACCTGTCCAAATATATTCAAAGAAGTCCTGAATACCAAGCTGTCGCAGAACTCCTGAGAGCCACGCTCGTGGTGCATTGGATAACACAGCCTTCCTCTGTGGAATCCGTTCGAGCATTGCCTTAAGGCGCTCATCCTCTTTGACGTACGGACAAGGGTCTATGGCCCAGACCTCACCAAAGTAAGCATATCTATCTATGCCATATTCCTGCTCGAGGCCTAGACTCATATCTCCATTGTATTGCTTGAAAATATCCTGACGGACTCTACTGGCTTCTCCCTTTGGGAGGGAAAGTTTTTTCTGGAGAAATGACTCTCCACGCCTCTCGACTTCTTTATAGAAATCGCTGGCGAAGAGGCCTTGTTCTCCACTTTCCTCTCCAAAGGTGTACAAGGTGCCATCCATGTCAAAGATGATGAGTTCATATGACTCACTCATCATTATCACCTCCCTGAATACTCACTGCCTCTCCAATATCCTTTAGGTCGTATCCAGCGTTGTCCAGTAGGCGGCAGAGCTTCGCATTGTAGCGTTTGCATAGCTCTTCAACAGCAGACTGGTCATTACCTGCAATACTCGCCCATCCAAGATTCTCCCAATACGGGATAAATTGCCTCTGACCATCCCCAGAGAGACCGATAGCCCGCCCATCTATGCCAAAAAAGTCACGAAGCTCAATCCACTCGAGCAGGTCAAAGGTGTATGCCTGAGATACTTCAATTGGTACATACTCTCCCTCTGCCATTCCCGCATCACTGTCATCCCTGTCTCCTGGACCAATGACGAGAGTCCTAATCTTCTCAAGTGCACCAGAGTTTGTCACACCTAAAGCTATACTCTGCACTTGAATGCCCTTTAGATAAAGTGACTTGCAAAGATTTGAGAGAGTGGTTCCATCAAACGCTCCAACATCTACTAGTGCTATCTGCTCAAATTCTCTGATATCCTCAATCTGTTCCACCAAATCCTTTGTTCCAGGACGCTCAGCAATACGGAGTATCTTGCCAGTAATCGAATCCGTAATCCTGGCGACATCGAGAAAGGCGTTGGCATCTGAGATGTATACCCTATCAAGGCTAACTATAGGGTATTTGCTTTCCTTTAGAAAACGATTCATCTCTGCAGATAGCTCTGAGGCTCCCAATGCAACCTTATTCACTGTGTCAGGGATGTACTCCCAGAATTCATTGAGGAAGCCTAGCTCTAAGGCACGTATTTCTGCTCTGAGTTCTGAAGACGCTAAATCATAGCCAATTTTTCCCTCAAGCGTTTCCACTAGGTCTCTCGTTACTAGGTAGGTGAAGGCAACCACCTTTTACGTTGTCCTTATTTCGTTGTTCTTTGTTTTCCATTTCATTTACCTCCGCGTTTAGAGCCCGCACGGCTTAGTTTTCTTACTTCATACACAAAAAAACAAGACCAGAGAAATCCTACGCTCATAGCATTAGATTATTGCTTCAGCTGTGACGGCCGGAGCTATGGCTATGAAATTTGAACGTTGCACTCAGGGCGATAGCTGGGCAGCGTCGAACTTGCTGTTCGACTGGTCCGTCTCTCCCCGTCTCACTTTGTTCGAAGGCGATAGCCGGGAATTGAACCCGGTCTTGAAGCTCCACAGGCTTCCATGCTACCATTACACCACTATCGCCATAACGAAATGTGAAGAGAAATATATCTAAGTAATTTGTAACACAAAGAGGAAGAATAGAGCCTTGACTACCGAGGGTGAATGCAACCAGCACTCATCTGTGCTTTGTCCTCGTCTAGTGTTTTTCTAGGCATCTTAAATATTCTAATTGGTGTAGTTCTATATAAATTTTTCTGTTGCCACTACTTAAGAGTAGGTTTAGTTATGACTCTCACTTAAGAGAGGCTTCCAATCTGCTTCTCGACAGCTTCGACAATCGATGGAAGCAGTTCCCGCACTGTCTCGATATCCCCGGCAAGCTCACGGTCAGCCTTCACACTCTTGACGTGCTCCCTCACAAGCTCTCTCACAATCGCAACTGCCTTTCCAGGCTGATTCTTGCGGAACCCTAATCCCTGAAGCGCGGCAAGCAGCTCAATCGAGACCACGTATTCCACGTTCTCAAGGATGCTCCGCGCCTTTCGGCAGGCAAACGTGCCCATAGACACATGGTCCTCCTGGTCAGCTGAAGTGGGAATAGAGTCCACGCTCGCGGGATGCGCCAGCACTTTATTCTCAGACACGAGAGCGGCTGCAGTGACCTGTGCTATCATAAAGCCTGAGTTCAGGCCGCTGTTCTCGATAAGGAACGCAGGCAGCCCCTCGTTGTGCTTCTTATCTACAAGGCGGGCAATCCGACGTTCAGCAATGCTTCCAATCTCACATAACGCAATTGCCAGGAAGTCAGCTGCAAGCGCCAGTGGCTGTCCGTGAAAATTTCCACCTGACAGCGCACCCTCCTCAAATATGAGGGGATTGTCAGTCACGCTGTTGAGTTCAATCTCCACAATCGACCTCACATAATCCAGTGTATCGAGACTCGCTCCCAGCACCTGGGGAATGCACCGTATCGAATAGCAGTCCTGCACCTTTCCAGGATTAGAATCAACCAAAGTACTTCCCTGCAGGAGCCGCCTCATCGCGTCAGCGCACTTCATCTGGCCGATATGCGGCCTGGCTGAGTGCACTCTCAGGTCGAATGCGTTCGAATTAGCAAGCAAGGCCTCTGACGTTGCAGCAGCGGCAATCTCGCTCGCCTTGGCAAGCGTCATCGCATCATGTACCGTAAGAGCAAGAACAGCAGTCATCGCAGAGGTTCCATTAATCAATGCAAGCCCTTCCTTAGCATCAAGCACAACCGGCTTAAGCCCTGCTTTCTTCAGCGCGTCCCCACCGGAGACATGCTTCCCATCAACAAATGCTTCACCTCTGCCAATCAGCACGAGCATGAGGTGCGCCAAAGGCGCCAAATCGCCTGAAGCGCCGACAGAACCCTTTGAAGGCACAATAGGATAGACCCCGGAATTTAGCATCCCGAGAAGCGCTTCCACTGTCGATAAGTGCACTCCAGAAAGTCCCTTGGCAAAAGTGTTGATGCGGTGGAGCATCATCGCCCGTACAACATCCTCGGGAAATGCATCTCCGACACCGGCAGCATGGCTCTTAAGGAGGTTCTCCTGAAGCTCGTCGAGCTCAGCCTTTGGGATTTTCTTCTCAGCCAGTGACCCGAATCCTGTTGTCACTCCATACACGACAGCGCCTTCAGCTATGAGCCCATCCACTATTACCCGTGATGCGGTTATCTTTTCCTTCGCATCGGGAGACAGCTCAATAGAAACCCCATCTCTGGCTACCTTTACAACGTCTTCCAGCGTCAGGTCTTCTCCAGTAATGATAATAGCATCCATGCCTGCATAGGAGAAGCCAAACCTTAAAATTCTACCGATTCAGGGGGCACAATTCGAACCTGCAGTAGTTGTCCACCTTGCCGCACCAGTAATCGATTGTTTTGTTCTGCATCTTGGAGTTGCGGTGCCTGCACGCGTCCCACACAAATTGCTTCCACTCGCCGATGTTCACGAACTTTTGGGGCATATTTTCCCCTAGTCTCTTTAGCAAGGCCTCATTTGTGAGCATAATCTGCTCCTCCTTTTCCTTGATTATCTCTTCCTGCTCTTCGATATATTTTTCTTCCGCCTCAATGATCTCTTCCTCTTTCTTGATGGCGTCCATCTTCTTGAGTACGCTCCCAAGTTTGTCATCTATCTTGATGAGCCGCTCATTGAGGTCTTCAAGCTTTATCTTTCCGTCACTCATGGTTATTTCCCTCTCTTTTCCAGTTCCTGTATCAATAAGTAGCGTATCTTCTCAAGGGTGAGGTTCCAGCTGAACTGCTTGCTCACTGTCCTTCTGGCTTCATCACCAAGGGTGAGGCGTAGCTTCTCGTCGTCCAATAATTCCTGAAGCAGCTTCGTCAGCCTGTACACGTCCTTCTGGGGGAAGAGGTAGCCGTTCCTTCCGTGCTGGATGTATTCCTTGATAAAGCCCACTGGGGTGGACACCACTGCGCACCCGCATGCCATGGCCTCGAATGTGGATAATGACGTGGTCTCTGTGAGGCTGGGCAGGACATTGATGTCCATGGCCTGCAGATACGGGACAACATTGTTCTGTGTCCCGAGAAGCCACACGCCGGACTGGTTGGCGAACTTCTGGATCATGCCCGGCTCTCCGTCCCCTATCATCATGAGCTTGAGTTTGGGATATTTCCTTCTCAGCCGCGAGAACGCCCGCAATAGCGTGAGTGGGTCCTTTTCCCCTGTTATCCGCGGCAAAAAGCCGATGGTGAGCGTATCCGGCTCTATGTTAATCTTCTTCTTCGCCGCTGCCCTGCTTTTCGGCGGCTTGAATTTCTGGATGTCCACTCCAAGGTGCACCACTGCCTTGCGGCTGCGCACGCCGTTCCACGTCATGAGCTCCCCTATCTCACGGCTCGGCACCATGATAAGGCTCGTGCGGTTGTAGAGCCATTTCACAAAGAGCTTGACAAAGGCGTTGAAAAGGATGGCGAAGATGCTTTTCAGCCCGAGGTACTTTGTGAGCATCTCACCCTCAATTGAATGCAGGTACGTCACTACCGGGATGCCCTTGAGGCGGCCAGCGATAATCGCGGCGCTCCCGATGACAGGCCCTGAGGTCTGGACAAACACGATATCTGCCTTGCCTACCTCCTGCTTCACAATCTTGAGGTTTTTCAGGCTGAGCTTGCTCATATTATAGTCTGAGACCCTGAGCTTCATGGTGGGGAGGCGTATAAGCCGCACTTTATCGAGGCCGTCGAACTCAGGCTCCCCTCCAGGGAACTTTGGCGCGATGACAGTGATATCAAAATCGTCAGAAAGCCCGGGAATGACCTGGGTGAGGAATCGCGCGACGCCGTCCCATCTCGGGAGGAAGAAGTCAGTGGCGATGAGCAGCTTCGGCTTCTCGCTCATTTTTTCTCCTCCTTTGGCTCTTCTTTCCTGAGCGGCACCTTATAGAATACCTCTGCGTATTTGCAGGAGTTCTGCATCCCGCTGATAAATGCCCTGAGATGCACGCTCCAGAGCAGCGACAGCAGGCTTATCTGCTGGCTCTTGAAGACCTTGAGTGCGCGCACCTTCAGGTTGAAGGTGTCGCTGATATCGACAATGAGGCGGGGGTGGTTCCTCTCCTTGAGCGGCACGACTGTCCAGATGTCAAAGGCATAGAGGTCAACAGGCTTCTTCATGTTCGAGACCACTGCGCGCACAATGCGGTGCACCTGCTTGTGCACTGGGTGATGGTCGTTGAGCGAGTGGGTGAATATCTTGCTTGGCTTGTACTTCTCGATGAGCTTCTGTATCTTGTTGATGGCGTTGGACTCCTCGACATTCTTCATGAAATTTCCTTCAGCAATGCCGAGGTAGATGCAGTGCTTGTATCCGACTATACCGGCGGCCTTCTTCGACTCCCTCACGCGGATGTCCTGCGTTATCTCCTCTTTCTGCCAGGGATGGCTCTCTTCCCCTATCGTGAACACGACTGCGCGTACTTTCTTGCCTTCTGAGGCGTATTTCGCCACTGTCCCCCCTATCCCGAAGACCTCGTCATCAGGATGCGCGCAGAATACCAGTATCGATTCAGCCATGTAGGTATCGCTAATGCTATTTCTTATTAAATATTTCTCGCAGAGAGCCTGTTTCTCAGCTTAGTTCAATATATCCCTGCCTGAAATTGAGCCGGACATCGAAATTCCGGAGGAAGCTCAGCCCGAGAAGGCCATCAACATAGCTCTTAGATGGCAGATCATGAACCACTGCTTTCACGCCTTTTACTGCCGCATCGCCTACACTTACACTAGGAAGATTCACCAGAGGCACCCGTTCTGTGCCTGAAGCAGTGATAATTTCCACTCTTTCCTTAGAAATCTCAGGCTGTAATCCTAGAGATGCCGCAATGCCCCATGGCACAATGAGGTAGGTAGCCCCTGTATCGAGCGCCATCCTCACTTTTTTCTTGCTTCCCTTATGCTCTAGAAGGACATCAGCCACAATGACGCTCGCGTCTTTTGGGATGTCTAGTCTCATCATCAGAACGCCACCGCATAGCCCTTGTCCGGAATGTCACCAGTATAAAAATGGTAAGTGTACCTCTCGGCGAACTTCTTCATCGCCGCATAGGTTTCATCCCTATTCTTGCTATGCTTCAGCAGTCTGACATCTATGGGATTTCCGCTTTTGTCTTCTTCTAGCACCTCGACGAGCACCCACTCGTCCTTGTACTTCTTCTTGACCTCTTGGAGATTCATCCCACTGTCACCGCCTGTGATGAAGATGTTCATGATTAAATATCTTATGAGTACCATATTCAAAAGGATTGTCGTCCAATTTCCGGAGGTTTTCCGTTCCTTCATCATGCGGCTGCCTTCTGGCCAGCCCGTTCCAGTTCCTTGAGCAGCTGCGCGAGGCATGTTTCCATCTCCTCTTCGCTTTTCGTCCCGGTGCAGACAATCTTTCCGTTGGTGAACAATAGGAAACTCGCATGAAATGGCTCCCTCATCTTGTATACCAGCCCTGGGAACTGCTCTGGCTCGTATTCGACATTATTGAGTCTCATCATAATCTCATTCAGATTGAGATCAAAACCAAGCTTCCCCGAACCGACCATGTTCTGCACCTTAAGTGTCGGTATTATGCTTATCCTTATGCTAATCTTTCCGAGATGTCCTATAATCATATTGATAGCCGCTTTTGCATCCGCGATAGTCTTTGCACCTGTGCACACAACCTTTCCAGATGTAAACAGCAGGGCTGAGGTCTTGGGCTCTTTTATCTTCATAATCAGCCCTGGAAACGTTTCGGGATTATACTCCACATTAGGCAATAAGGCCGTAATCCTCTCTAGGGGCAGCTCATGCTCTAAATCTGTTGTGACAACAATGTTCACCACTCTGAGACTCGCCATAGTATCACTGGCCGGTACCTCCAAGCCAATGGTAAAGAGAATAATCACTCACGATAAATGTTACGGTTCCCTGAGGCAGTTTCCTCAAATCCGCTACTGCTCGACTTTCTTTGGCTCTGGAATCGCGATGCTTATGCCTTCCCTCACAGGAATCATCTCTCCCTTCTTCTTTGGAAGGAAGTCGAGCTTCGCTGCCTTTGTGACAGCGAGCAGGTCCTTCTGGACAGTCTCGAGCTTCAGGCGGTCTTCTTTCGAGCAGAGGATGGCAATACTGTCGAGTTCTGTCCTGAGAGACAGGTTTCTCTCCGATTTGAACTTCCGGACAGCGCTCACCACATCGACAAGCAAATCCCCAGAAAGCTCTGCATCCTCATCAATATAGTTCTCAGAGGCAATGGGCCACTGCGATATATGGATGCTTTTCTTTCCTTCTATCTTGGCGAAGTACAGCTGGTAGATTTCCTCTGTGATGTGGGGCAATATTGGGGCGAGCATCTTAAGGCTTGACAGGAGCCCTGTGTAAAGCGCATAGAGCGCGGACTCGCGCTCTTCCTTGGAATAGTTCTCGGCATTGTACAGCTTGTCCTTCACGAGCTCGAGATAGTGGTCGCAGAACACGTGCCAGAAGAAGTTCTCGGTATCTGCCTTCACACGCGAATATTGGAATTCGTCGAATACAGCAGTGTTGCTCTGGATAAGTTTCTGAAGCTTCGAGAGCAGCCACCTGTCCACCGGGGCGAGCTCAATCTCGCGGTAGTGATAGTTACCTAGGTGTCCAATCACGAATCTGCTCGCGTTCCACAGCTTATTGATGAACTTCTTGCCAGCGACAAACTCCTTCTCCTGGAATGGCAGGTCCTGCCCAAGCTTTGAGCTTGCAGCCCAGTACCTGAGGCAGTCTCCGGAGTATTTCTGAATCATTTCAAGCGGCTCAATGATGTTTCCCTTGCTCTTGGACATTTTCTTTCCCTTAGGGTCAAGTGCCCAGCCGGAAATCATAGCGTTCTTCCACGGCACTTCTTCACAATGCAGGGTTCCCTTCACGACTGTGTTGAAGAGCCAGAAGGTGATGATGTCATGCGCCTGCGGCCTTAAAGACATAGGGTACATCCTCTTGAAGAATGCCTCGTCCTCCTTCCAGCGCAATGCTATCTGAGGAGTAAGAGATGACGTTGCCCAGGTGTCGAGAATGTCCTTTTCAGGAACAGACTCCTCGCACCCGCACTTTGGGCAGGGCTTCTCAGGTTTGTCAGTAAGCGGGTCAACAGGAAGCATGTCCTCGTCAGCGATAATTGGCTCGTCGCACTCCTTGCAGTACCACACAGGGAACGGGACTCCTGAATATCTCTGTCTCGATATGCACCAGTCCCACTGCAGCCCCGTTATCCAGTTCTCGTAGCGGTGCCTCATGTGGTCGGGGTGCCACTTGATTTTGCGGCCCGCCTCTATTAATTGGTCTTTAAGGTCGAGATAGCGGATGAACCATTGCTTTGTCACGAGGAATTCGATTTCTGTGCCGCAGCGCTCATGCACGTTGACCTCGTGCTTGATTGGCCGCTGACCGCGTAAAAGATCTTCCTTTTCAAGGTCAGCGATAATCGCTTTCCGCGCATCCTTGATGGACATGCGCTCGTATTTTCCTGCTGTGCTGTTCATCTTTCCATCAGGCGCAATTGCAATCCTCAATGGAAGATTATGGGCCTTCCACCATTCCATGTCGGTCTGGTCGCCGAAGGTGCAGCACATCACTATTCCTGTACCTTTCTCCGGGTCTGCGCGCTCGTCAGCAAGGATTTCCACCTCAAAACCAAAGAGCGGAACCTTTGCCTTCTTGCCTATCATCCAGGTGTAGCGCTTGTCGTCAGGATGGACAAAAATCGCGACGCATGCAGGCAGGAGCTCAGGCCTTGTTGTCGCGATGAGAATCTGCTGGTTGTTCTCACTCAGTGTGAAGACGATGTCGTTGAACATGCTGTCGAGCTCTCTGTCTTCGAGCTCAACCTGTGCGATGGCGGTGCGGCATTCAGGGCACCAGATGGTCGGAGCCTCTTTCCGGTACTCGCGCCCTATCTTGTAGAGGTCGATGAAGCTTCTCTGGCTCGTCTTGATGCTCCAGTCATCGACTGTACGATAGTTATTCTGCCAGTCAGGGCTTATGCCTATAGACTGCCACCTGTCTTTCAGTTCCTGCTCTGCTTCCTTGCTCTCCTCGAGGCAGAGTTTCCTGAATTCTGCCCGCGGCATGTCGGCAGCTCGCACCCTGCACCGTTTCTCTATGTAGCGCTCTGTGGGGAGGCCGTTGTCATCGAATCCCCAGGGATAGTAGATATTCTTGCCGAGCATCCTCTGGTAGCGGATGACAAAGTCCTGGTGCGAGTATGAGAATGCGTGGCCGAGGTGCATCTTGCCCGAGACTGTGGGAGGGGGGGTGTCGATGCTAAAGACTTCACGTGTGGTGTCCTTCTCGTCGAACTTGTGGATGCCTTCCGTGTCCCAGTACTGTTGCCAGCGCTTCTCCGCCTCATGGGCCTCGTAGCGCTTTGGCAGCTCAAAGCTCACGCCGCCTGCCTCTTTCCGTTCCTCCTTTTTCTTTCCAGGATTCTTGCTCATGATGGCGAGAAGTGGCGGTTATCTCTATTTAAACGCTTCGGCGCTCCTTGTAGAATTAATCCTTCTTCCACACAATAGGCTTCTTGCCGCCTGCGACTTTCTTCATCTCACTCTCGCCCTTCTCGTCATCGCCGCCGGAGAGGTAGAGGCTGAGGATGTAATAGCCAAGGCCGATAAACCAATGGATACCGTAGAGCTGCGTGTCGAAAGGCGTGCTCGCGATATCCACTATCATTGGAATGGTGAGGGCGTACAGTGCGAGCTTGATGTTCTGGATGTATCCAACTTTCGAGTGTAGCCCCTTGAGCACTAATCCGGTGAGGAGCACCATGGCGAGCGCAAGCGCGACATACCCTACGTAGAGCTTCACGATAAGCCAGAGGTAGAGCAGGGGCAGCGAATAGAGTATCCAGAGCCACACGAGCTTCGAGACAGTCTCTTTCTCATTCAGCAGATCTGTGTCCGTAATCGTGTACTGCTCATAGCAGTCCTCGGGAATAGCGAAGCCGAAACCAAAGACAGTCACTTTGGATACAAACGAGCGCAGCATGCAGTGGGCGCTCTGTTTCCTCACGGTTATGGTCTCTGCATCCACGAGCACGGTGTCAGTCTGGTCATCGCTGAGATTTGTCGCTTTGCTTGTGTCAATCGCGACTGTCGTTGAGAGGATGGGCTCAAAGTCAAGATGGATTGGTTCCTTGGTCGAGAACTCTAGCGTCAGGCTCAGGACGTCGAACTGCGAGAGCGTATCCGTGATGGTCTCCGGCATGTTCACGAGTGTAGGTATCATGAGGACACCCAGGAGCAGCGTGGCGAGCGCCACCACTCCTAACAGGTAGGTCAAAGCATGCGGCATGCTCTTTCTGGAGAACTTGTTGTAGCTGTCCGGGTCGAGGCATTTCGCGATGGTCTTGAAAAAATCCTTTGCCGGCTCAAGGGAGTCGGCAATGATGTGCATCCGGTCTTTGAATGATTTCATGGTATTCACTCGATTGTGCCGTTGTTTCCGAGCCTGTATCGCGGGAGGTAATAGGCTGTGAGCCCGAACAGGTATTGCGGCTGGTCGACTGGCTCTAGCAGGGAGGTGAAGCCGCTCACCTTATAGGTCGTGCCGTTGCAGAAGCCCTCCAACTGGCCGAAGAAGCAGTGGTCTATGTAGGTCCAGTTGTTGGCGTAGCTGTCTGCCCTACTGAACTGCATCAGCTCGGGGTTGATGGTGGATTCGATGCCGCAGCACTTCGAGCCCGGCCGGTGGTTGCCAGCAAGGCGGGTGATGAAGCTCGGGGCAAAGCCCTCGTCGTTGTGGTCATACGTGGCGTTGACCACATGCGCGATGAATTTCTCCAGTGTCCAGGCATCCCGGCGCACGCCCGTCCGTTTGATGGCAGGAACATATCCTGCCGGAGTCTCGGGCTGGTATGAATAATAGGGGTCCTGGAGGCCCTCGATGGGGATTTGCGTCTTGATGATGCGCGTGGTGTTCCAGCGCATGAGGGTCGCGTTCACAAGCAGGGTGACGTTGAGCTCTGCGCGCACGTACCACGGCCCTGTGTCGTTGTCCTGGATGAATTTGACTTCCCTGTCGGTCATGCCGTTGATGACATAGGTTGTGTTAATTCTCATTGAGTCCTTGATAATGCCGGCAAGCTCAGTCATGCGGAATGGCAGGGTGTGGTTTTCCATGTACGATGAGGACACTCCTGCTATCGTGCCATCAAGGACGAGCTCTGTGAACATCTCCTGCTGCTCTACATAGGTCAGGGGCCCATTAGTGACTGCCTCGTCCGTCATCGCGTACAGCGCTCTCCGCCCGGAGTCCATGAGGATTCTCGGGATGAGGCTTGTCTCTAGTGAGCGCACGTAGTTGTTGGCCTGGGTAGACCTGGTGCGGACAATGGGAATCCTGCTGGTGAGCGCAGTCTCCTGCTTGCCTATGCTGAAGGCGGTGAGTATCACCATGATGATGAGCACGGCTATGAAAGTGAAGAACACTCCCTTCTTCCCCCTGGGAATCAGAGCCACACGCGCGCCTCCATGACCATTGGCCCCCACATCATGCTTTCGTTCGCGACACCCGCGACCACTCTTTTCGAGGTGACGAGCATCATGGCATCTTCTGGTGTAGCGGTGATGCTGTTAATCCTGATGACAAAATCAGAATGAGTGAGATTGACGGGGTTGATGTGGTACTCGAAGCCGTACTGATTCGGCACGATCTCGCTTGTGATGTTGATGGCGAAGCCTCTCGCCAAGTCGTCTTCGCCGAGCCAGTAGTATTCCCCTATCTGCTCGAGCAAGGTGTTCTGCATGTTCGTGATATTGCCCCGCTCCGCTAAAAGCCTCACGTAGAAGCCTGCCCTGCTGGTGTTGCCCGCGAGGTCGTCCACGTTATTGGATGAAAGGGATTCCATCACGTCGTCTGCTAAGAGAAGGGGCTGGACCTGCTGCGGGCTGTAGCTGTGGAATGAGTATATGAGAAGCATCCCCAATGCCATCACGCTCATGGCGAGGAATGCGTCAATGAGGAAGAAGTATCCCTTCCTTCCTTTGAGAGCCATGGCTTTGCTGTGCCTGAGACGTTATTTATAGTTTTCGCTTGGATTTGGTGTGTGGTGGTATATTCATGAATTCTTAGTCATACTAACAGAAGATTTATAAACCAGATGGAATACCCGTTCCACATGGTATTTCAAATTGATGAAAAAGACCGGAGAATTCTCGAGGTGCTTCTCGAAAACTCAGATCTCTCTATCCAGAAGATCTCAAAGCGCACTGGCATTCCGATCACGACTGTTCATAACAGGATCAAGCGCCTGAAGAAGAACGGCGTCATCCTGAACTATACAGTGAAGCTTAATTACCACAAGCTGGGGAAGAGCATCCTCGCTTTTATCTTGATTAATGTCGACCAGAAGTCTATGGTCGCTGCCAACATGGACCAGTACGAGGTGCTGAATTTCTGCAAGAAGTATAACGAGGTTGAGGAGGCCAACTTGATTACCGGCCGGACCGACATCCTGCTGAAAGCCAGGTTTGAAAACCTCGAGCAGCTGACTGAATTCGTGGTGCGCGAACTCCGAAGCGACAAGACTCACGTCTCCAACAGCCAGACTCTCGTGGTGCTAAGGAGTATTTGAGTTGAATATCTAGGCAAGGCTTATCCTGTAGTTGAAGCTCTAGCGTAACAAGCTTTCAGGGGGAAGAATTCATAATAGTCCCTGTCATCGAACCACGCACAGGTGAATTGCTTAAGGGGAAGCCTGAGCCTGCTGGCCAATGCTAATGCGTACGCGGTGAGCTGGTGGAGGGGCTTCTGGTTTCTCGCGTCCGGCTTGTAATCAAGGATTAAGATTTTCCGGTTGCGTATCTGCAGGAGGTCGATGTGGCCCGTGATGGTATGCTTTGGGGGGAGGTCGAGAGTGAAGGGGTGTTTACTGTAGTACCTGAGATCATTTGGCGTGAGGTAGACCGGGACTTCTGCGGCGATTGTGTGGGCGTCGTTCGCGATGAAGAAGTCCTGTATGGCCTGGTGGCGCTCGCTGTTGGTGTTTGCGAATTCCAGCGCGAGTGATGCTAATGCGCTCGCGTTGTTTGAGGTTTTCTTTGCTCTTGTGTTAAGGAGGGGGAAGCGCACCTGCGACATCCTCGGAGCTTTTGGCGTGAAGAGCGAGTGCGGGAAGCGCCTTGTGGGGACTTCGAGGAGGTAGTTTTCAAGCCTGGACTTCCTGGGAAGGTTGTGTGCGATGAGGCCGAGCTTTGCTCGGTGGTACTGGTAATAGTAGAGCTGGGTATGGTAGAGTCTTCGCGTGAGGAGGGGTTTCTCGCGGAACACTGTTGTTCTTCTGAGGTTCGTGAAAGTGCAGATGTGTTGGTAATCCTGAATCCAGTTGTGCAGTGTGGATTTTGGGATTCTCGTGGAGAATCTCTTTGCTGTCTGTCTTGATGTCCTGTCGAGCGTGTTCCCCCGGTTGTATGTGGTGAGCGCGGCAAGGATGGTCTTGAGGGGGTATGTGCGGTGTTTGGTGTCCTTGTCTGTGAATGTTTTTTTGCATGCCTTGCATCTGAATCGCTGGACTTTCTGATGCTTCAGGGTGAGGGTGCCGTAGCGGACGATTTTTTTGGAGTAGCAGTGCGGGCAGGTCATTGGCTTTCGGTGAGCAGGATTGACGTGGTTGTGTGGCATAATGATATTTGAGTGCTGAGGTTGATAAGCATTCGTCTGGATTTTCCGGAAGATTTTCGGTTTCCCCTACGCGGAATCAACAGGATTTGGTATCCCATTTCTCAACAGGATTCGGGAAGGATTTGTAGTGTAATTCATACCGCGGGATGCGCGGTGTCGAGGAAATACACAGGATTTGGGAAATCTCGGTTTTCCCGCTGTGGTTCCGCTTGCTCCAGATTCATTTTCTCATGCTCGTTTCTAGTGACTATCTGCAGGTTCTCGGGTGCGTTGTTTCTCTTGTTCCTATCCCTATGATGGATTTGGTAATATCTGAACTGAAGCGGATAGTGACTCCTATTTCTGCGATAGATGTATTCATACGCAATCCCCCTATGCACGAGCCTATGAGTATCTGCATATCTCTCATATCCATATTTATCGATATACCTATTGGCCATTAACAGGCGCATTGGATTTTTCTCTTAACAATATTGCTGCGAAATGACCGGAAGAATTACGGTTTCCCTGCTGAGCTAGAGGAAATCTTAAATAGCCAAATACTAGTGGGATAGTTCTCTATGGAGAAAGCAGCGGAACGCCCATTGTGGGGCAGTGTAGGCGCAGCAATAGCCGTGCTTCTCCTGATTCTCACGGTGGGCGTTCTCGCTGCTCTGAGCCCCCCTCCTGAAGCACCAGAGCAGCCCGTATACATGCGTCATCCATACTATAAGCTTGACAGAACTTTGACACTTGGTGAGCGCGGAGCAAGCATTGAGATTGGTGAGGAGATACGCGTCATCATTAGGTTACATACCTCAGAGGAGCCAAGGGGAAAAGGCTTCTCGGCGCTCGGAGCTCCTGTATACTCCTTTGAGAAGGCGAAGCAGGAGGTTCTCGATGCGCTCTCAGCAGGTGGCGTAGCCGCTCTGAGTGAGCCAAAGGTGAAGGATCTCTCAGCCATCGGCGCAATTGCGCTCACAGTACCTACGCGTAAACTCAACCAACTCACCTACCTTGATGCTGTCGAGTACATCAGCGAGGATAGGCCTGTTCATGCCCTTGTCGGGGAGTCCGTCCCGCTCGTGGGCGCTCCGGAGGTATGGGCTAGGAACGACTCAGCAGGGAACAACCTAACCGGACAGGGCATCACCATCGCGATTATTGACACAGGCATTGACTACACGCATGCCGACCTCGGCGGATGCACGGAAGCAGAGCATTTTGCTAGTAACTGCAAGGTGTTACCCGGCTGGGATTACGTGAACAGTGACAACAACTCCTTGGACGACAACGGTCATGGGACGCATGTCGCAGGCATCGCAGCAGCGAATGGTACATTGAAGGGAACAGCCCCAGACGCGACCCTCGTGGCATACAAGGTGCTTGATTCCAACGGCAACGGCTGGACTTCCGATGTCCTCCTCGCAATCCAGAACGCCACTGATGCAGGATATGACATCATCTCTCTATCTCTAGGCACTGATGGCAGCGCGGATGATGACCTCTCGCTGGCTGCTGACGATGCGGTGGATGCCGGTGTCATTGTGGTTGCTGCGGCAGGTAACTCTGGTTCAGGCCTGAGCACCATACGCTCGCCAGGGAACTCGCGGAAGGCCATAACTGTCGGCAACACGAACAAATCTGATTCCATCAGGAGCACTTCATCTAGAGGTCCTGCATCGGGCAGCAACGAGATAAAACCAGACCTTGTTGCTCCTGGCGTTGACATTAATTCGACAAAGCTTGGCGGCGGCTACGAACTGATGAACGGCACCTCGATGAGCGCGCCGCATGTGTCAGGCGCTGCTGCCCTTCTGCTGCAGAAGAACCCCACATGGACGCCAGCGATGATAAAGGGCGCGCTCGTCGGCCACACTAAGGATGTCAGTCTCCGCGCTGTGGACCAGGGCGCAGGCCGCCTCATGGTAAACCACTCGATTGATGCCCAGATTATCGGCGGCAGCGTTTCCCTATCACTCGGCACAATAAGCAGCAGCTCGACCAACACCACTTATGTGTTCAACATCACAAACCTGCTGAACGCGAGCCTCAATGTGACGCTGAGTAGCGCTGTCGTCACGAACAACGCCAGCAGTTCGCTGAACCAGAGCTGGGTGAACGTCTCTGCTCTCGGAAGCGCGGACATCGAGTTGCTCGTGAACTGGAGCGCTGGCACCGAGGGCTATGTGGACGGGAGAATCAGCGCGGACAACCTCACGATTCCGTTCATGCTGGAGGTTGCGGGATACAGGACTGTTGACCTGGAAATTAATACCTCTATTCAGGAGGTCTATGAGGTAATTATTGCCGATGTAGATAACGACTCTCTGAATGAAATAGTGATGAGTTACGATGATGTTGCTGGAAAAGGTCGGCTCCGGCTGGCTGAATATGATTCTGCCAGCAACACATGGAACTTCTCGACAATTCTTGAAGATCGGGGAGGGGATGGTCTAGCTGTGGGTGATGTTGACGGCGACGGTGCACTTGATGTGGTGTGGGGTGTGTTCCAGGGAATTAATAATAAAGATTTCTTTGTGTACAAGAACACAAATGGAACATGGGAGAAAATCTATGAAAATCACACGCTGGAAGAGGCTGTTGAGGAAGTTGAAATAGGGGATGTGGACAACGATGGTATAAATGAGATTGTCCTTGGAACTTATAATGGGACTGATTCGGGGAAAATATTAACCTATAAGTTGAATGGGACTTGGGAAAATTCCACAATTATCACCTGTGGTGGTACCCGACTTCGCTCTTTGGATGTTGGTGATGCGGACAATGATGGATTAAATGAGATATTATATTCTGATTTCAATGGCACTCATGATTATGTCGAGATACTGAAAAACATAAACGGAAGTTGGAATTATTCACGAATAGATACACTCCTTGCTTACCAACTTGTGATTGAGGTAACCGAGGTTGCGGATTCTGATGAAGACGGAGAGAATGAGATTATTGTAACAGGGGGAAATTTGACATGGGGCTTTGTGTATATCTATGAATACCTTGGTAATTATACTTGGACTCGCAATGCCGTGTGGAATAGCTCATATAAAACATACCGTCCTGCTGTAGGTGATGCTAACAATGATGGCAAGGTGGATATTATTGTTGGTTATGATACTTACAAGGGGGTCACAATTCTCGAACGCCAAGAGGACAATATCACTTGGATTGATAGCGTAGTTGCCACAGACTTTACAGGAGAGGTGACTCGGGATGTGGAAATTGGCGATGCGACAAACAATGGTCTGAACGAAATCACCAGTGGCTCAGGTTTTATTAGTGATGCCATCCCTAAACTCCACCACTTCATCGAGGATCCGCGCATCTCCGCTCCGACGGAGACACTCAACACACTCTCACTCTACGACACACAAACCCTCACCTCGCGCGTCCAAGACTCCGACGGCCTTGACACAGTAGTGCTGTACTGGCGCAACGGGACAGTGGCGTGGAACGAGGCGAACATGACGCTGCTTGACACGCAGAACTACACTGGCTCGGCAGCTGCCCAGCCCTGGAACACGACAGTCGAGTATTTCATCAAGGCAACGGACTTCCAGGGAGACAGCAACCAGACGCCCATCCTTAATTATACTGTGCTTGTGAACCGCATAGGGAACGAAACAGACCTCGTGACTAACCTCTCCAATGTTAGCGTTTGGATCGCTGACGCAGTGCTGAATCTCACCTACCTCAACGCTGAGGAGGTCCGCATTGATTGGAACGGCTCTCCGCTTGTCGCGTGGACACACCCCTTCGGCCCTGATCTGCTGGACTTCAGGAACATCAAGGTCAACGCCTCTGAGGACGGGCTCAGCGGCTGGACTCACGTGGCAAATCTCACGCTTCCATCAGGGGTGAACAAGACGCTTTACGTCTCGCACTGGAACAGCAGCGCTGACGCTGTCTGCGTGAAGGACGCTGAAGTCAATTCTATCACTGACATCTCCTTTGACTGCACCGGGGCGAGCGAGACGCTGGTGCAGTGCACGAACATCTCTGTGGGGAACTACAGGTGCGAGAACGCCTCTGGCAGATGGAAGCTCTCAGGCGCCTCGCACAGCGCTGTGAAGGAGATGTCCTCAGACCCGCCGCAGTCGAGCAACGCCTGGAACAGCATCCCAAGCAGCTTCGACGCCTCTGCTCAGCTCGTGTTCAACATCACCTGGACGGATAACACCGCGATAGACAACGTGAGCATGGAAGTGAACCGCTCAGGGACAGTGACATCATACTACGTCGCCAACAGCAGCGCAAATGTGTACTCGCTGAATCTGACTGACTTCCCAGCAGGCACGCACTATTGGCGTAGCACGGCGAATGACACGGGCGGAATTGAGAGCACAACTTCATGGTTTGTGTTCACCATCACAAAAGCCACGCCAACATTGAACCTCACTCTTGATGGTGAGATGGGCAACGCCTCAGTCTACGAGAACGTGAGCATCTGGCTCAACGGTTCATTGCTCTCTGGAGACACAGGCACATTTCTTGCGCTCTACAGCAACGGCACGCTGTTCGCAAACGAGACAGCGATTGCCAACCTTACGAACTATAGCATCACAGGCGAGTATAATATCACGCTCACCTACTGGAGCACACAGAATTACTCGGCAGCAAACCTGAGCTATATGCTCACAGTGATGGAGTTGTATCCTACAGTGGTGTCGCACTCGCCGACAGGAACTGTCACAAGCAGCAGCACGACGCTCACCGCAACTACTAACGAGAACGCGAGTTGCAGATACTCGACAACCGCAAGCACACCCTACGCGTCAATGGGCTCTGCGTTCTCGGGCACGGGCACCTCGCATAGCGCATCCCTCTCCGGCCTGACCGACGGCACGAAGCATTACTACATCAGATGCAACAGCACAGCAGGAAGCGTGTCGACAATAGATTACGACGCGAGTTTTACTGTGAGCATCACGACAACGCCGTCAGGCGGAGGCGGCGGTGGTGGAGCGCCAGCGACAGACCCTAATGTGAAAGAAACCACGTTCTCAAGCCTCACGCCGGACAAGGAGCACAGGATGTTCGTGGACAGGGCAACAATCGCAGCCACAAAGATTGGTTTTGTGAACACTGTACAGGCGATGAATGTCAAGCTCAGCGTGTCCACAGTGAACACCACGACTCTCACCAACCCGCTTGATGTAGCGTATGACTATTTCAACGTCACTCTCGAAGGGTTGTACGCGCACGAGCTGTCTGAAACGTGGATTGAATTCAAGGTCAAGACCTCGTGGATTACAGATAATAACGGAACTAAAGGTGATGTGCGGCTCAAGCGCTACCGCACGAGATGGGAAAATCTTGGAACCACGTGGATGAAGGATTCGGGCGATTACTCCTACTTCAACGCGACCAGCCCGGGGTTCTCTATCTTTGCGATTGCACTTGTGACAGCGCAAGAGCCTGAACCACCTGTCGAGCCTCCCGTTGAGCCACCTGTCGAGCCTCCCGTTGAGCCACCTGTAGAACCTCCTGTGGAGCCTCCTCCACCCGAACAACCCCGTAAGAGAAGGGGATTGGTATTAGGCATCATCATGGGAATCTTAGTCGCAGCAGGCAGCGGAGGCTATGTCTACAAGCGCACCAGGAAACCGAAGAAGCCAATGACCTTAAAGGACAAGTTGAAGGAATTCAAGAAGCAGTCCGTCACCAATCAAGTGAATTGGAAAGGAGTTATACTGGGCTTTTTAATGGGCTATCTGTTTGTCTCCTTTGGGTTTATATTATTGTTCCTTCCCCTTTTTCTTCTCCACGATTCTAGGAGCCCTGATGATACTGAGGGATTAGATATGGCCTTTGGCACTATGTCAAAATGGAACGAATGGGAGGGTGCGTTTGCATTCATAGGTTATACTTACTTTGTCCATTGGGCATTTCAAGTCTTACACATCTCCCTTGGGGTGCTTGGGGCTTATATTGGTGGCTTCTTAGTACGGAGAATGGGATGGAAGTTACGAATACTGGGAGTTATAATACTAATGTTAACATCAGCATTGCTCTCGTTGCTATTAGTAATAGTAATCATTAGCTCGGCGTGAACTCATCTTTAATTTCCTAGCAAGTTTATACTCTCACTAATTGAATCAGTGAGGCATAACTAAACTTGCTCGGAGTGGGGCTTCCTGCCATGAGCTGGATAAACACATCCTGTTTGAAGCAATCCAAAAGATTTATCCCAAAATGAAGAAAGGGGGTAAATTCCCGTAAAACTGGATATTTTGTTTCCGCTTCTCGTCGATAATCCTACAGTATACAAAAAATACCGATATTTTTTACTGTATTTTCGAAGCCAATGTAATTTATATACTTGCTCTGTCATGGAACGAAACTAAGGGATTTCCAACAACAGCGTTGGAACAGATTTGGGGAACAAGGGGCGAGGCGTTAGGCTAGCGGACATGTTGGAAGTGCAGGTTAGGCACTTAACATGGACGGAAAAAGCAAGAAAAAATCATTGTGCGCAGGGAGGCGCTTGAGTTCTTTTGGAGCCAATTTCAGCAAGTTCATCTTCTCTGACAAGGGACAAATCAAGCTCAGCGCACTTGCCCTTATAAGCCGCCCATTGCCTTCAGCAGTTTGATGTGACCTTCAATCAGGCTATTGAACCGTTTCAGCTCATGGGCCACAACCTCATACGCCTTCTTATCTCTTAAACTCCTTGATTTTGCCATTTTTAATCCACTCTTTAATCTCTTCATCAGTGTAATATCCTTCCCTTATTCCTAGCATCACACGTGCATATTTCGGGTTATCCTTCACGCCGAACCTCGCTTTGTTCTCATAAAGGAAATCTTTCACTACAATAAACGCAGTCCTCCGGTTTCCGCTGGCGAAGGGATGTTTCCTGACCAATCCTTTTAATAGATACACTGCCTTGTCATGGACATTACTGTATCATAGCATAAATAGGGGAACCGTGCCTTTTAAATTATTCGCCGCTACACCAGTTCGTTATCCAATGCGTAGATTAAGCTATGCCGGGCGCAGTCAGTGCAGTACTCAAGCTCCTGCATATTCGAGAACATGCGTATCAGGTGGAATTGGTATGGCTTCGGGGTCTCACTTGGAGCCTCAGGGTCGAACTCAGCCAGCGCCTCCAAAAACTCCATCCGAACCCCATCATCATCGAACACAATCTCACGCACAGGCGAGAAGTTGTCGTCCTCGATGACATCGTACAACTCGGGGAACACCCTGCCGTAGCCGTCCCAGGAGTCCAGCTGGTCGGTATACTTCGCGACGCGGGCGCGGACATGGTCCCTGTACTCATCCTTCTCATGGATGTAATTGAGACCGAGAAGCTCCTCGAACTCACCGAGCCTCTCCTCGAGCTTGACCACGTCGACTTTGTTCTTCTTCTCGCCGCCTTCCAAGAACTTAGGCTCATAGGAATCAGTAACCAGCCCAACATACTCGGCGATCCAGTCGTAGATCTTCTCAGGCGATACCGAGGACATGGCCTGCTTCACCTCGTCAGCAAGGATGTGATTATACTCCTCCCGGACAAGCTTCAGGCATTGCTCAGGGTCATGGAAGCCATATCTGGAAAACCTGTTGAGATAGTGGAAGCTTTTGGTCTTGATGAATTCCTCCACCACATCAAATAAGTCAGTGGGCTTCACACATAAACACTCTTCATCGCCAGAAAGCAAATTGACAACCTCCTGCATGTCACGAACGCCAATCCCCTGCAGCCCCTCGCTCGGGTGCTCAGTACGGATAGCCTTCCAGAGCGAAGGTGTCAATAACCTGACCTCATCTTTCGTGAACCGTTCAGGAATCCTACCTTCATACAGATGAGCCTTGTCAAGGGGAGTAAGAGACTTGATGAGTTCCTCAACCTGCTCAGAATAGTCATCAAGCTCCCTGTATTTCTCGCTCTCAGGCCTGTCCATGCGCGTCATCACGGCAAACAGGGCAGTTAGCTCCTCAATGTGAGGCGCTAAATGATGAAGCCCGCGCTCATAGCAAATGCCGTCACGGCATCCCCTATCAGCGAAATCATTGGCATATATCAAAGCCTCAGCACTAGGCTCAAGCACATAGGGCCAGTCTATCACGAATATTCGGGAGTCAAAGCCTTGCGAGCCCTGCTTACGGATAGCCTCAATCTCCTCCACATTGTCAGTCGACACGATGATCTCATCAACAGTCACGGTAATCTCTTTTCCAGTGCGTAAATCCTTAGTCGTCAATTGCCCATTTGAAATCGCACGAAGAAGAAAATTCACATTGCCCTTCGTGGCCTTGACAAAATCCTCGAGGTGAATAAGACCGCGGTTAGCCTTCAGATATGCACCGTCCAGCTCAACTAACTTTATGCCTGGGAATAAATTCGTGAAAATCTGGTAGTTTGGGTCCTGCGCGAGCGACAAAGCAGTCAGGTTCTGCGACGCGCCCGGAGCAACAGTCGCCACTCCAGCGACGTCCCCGCGGAATCTAACTCTGTCAACGCGCACATGCTTCAATACCTCATCTAAATCATCGTCGTATTCCGCCATGAGGTGGTCGTATATCTGGCTGCACACGGGACATAATTCTCCGTACAATACCTCATCAGAAGCCGAATCAACCCCCATCTCAGCCAATAATTCCTCTCGCATCTCACGGGGATACCACAGAAGGGGTGAATCGTGCTGCGGGCAGGTTATCTGCGCTGCGATATCATCACGGCCAAGATAGGCGTACGAGTCTACAGCCTCTTTGGCTGCCTTTTCAAGGAAGCCAATATCACTCTTCTCAGTGACAAGGGCCTCTACCGGAAGAATAATCGTGCTCGTGAAACAGGCACCGTCATCAGTCAAGGAATATTCCTCAAGAGCAACCTTCAGCCGTTCAACAGTGGAGGATTTAGAACTGCCGGGAGGACCGTTCAGGACAATCATCCGCGGTAAATCATGAATCCGTATCGAGCGAGATTCCAAATGCTTGATGAGCATCTCAAGACACCTGTCCATGCCGTGCACAGGATTCTCCTTGCGGTGCGGCAAATCCGTAGTGAACAGTGAATAACGAGTGAGCTCCTCACCAGTTTCTTCAACCACGACTTCCTCGACGCCAAAGGCGATAACAGCATTGTACACATACTGCCGCGCTGTGCGCATGTGCTTAGGAGCATCTTCTTTCATCATGTCGAGATATTCGCCGAACGAGCCCCGCCAGTGCGGAGGTAGCTCTCTCGTCAAATCATCAAGGCATCTCTTTTTCTTCTTCTCCCCCATTTATCATCATCTCCTATATAGCCCACGGAGGTAAGGTGTTCGTGGTTGGATTCAGGTCCTCAATCTCCTCGGCCCACGGCTTGCCGCCGTCGAAGCTGAAGCGCATCCTCTTATTGTCAAAAATCGTCTCGAGGTGCACAGGCCTGCGCCAGAGGTAGTGCAGCGACCGCAGCGTGTCAATCGCGTGGTCGAGCTTTAGGTCAAACTCCGGCAGGCCGAGGTGCTCGTGCTCCAGGTACAGCTCCCCGCGGTTCTTGTAATTGTCATCAATAATCTCTATGATAGGCTCTCCGGCGTTCGTGAACTGGTTCAGCAGCCGCGACTTGATTTTCAGCCAGTCCCTGTCGCTGATCTCGTACCAACCGGAATAGGGATTATAGTCATAGATGAAGAGGTTCTGCTCCCTGCAGAACTCCTTTGTCAAAAATCTATTAAGGAAACCGAAGTCAGTGTACAGCTCCCGCACCATGAAGATGAAATCCCTGCCCTCGTTGAGTTGGCTGTCCCAGGCCAGCTTCGTCTCCATATCGGTGCATTCCTCGTAATCACTGCCAACCTTCCCCTTGTTCCAGCGGTCCTCTATATGCCTGTACATCTCAACGCCCAGCTTATAGGGGTTAAGCTGCGTCTTCGACGTCGCCAGGACCCCGGCATTAGTACGGGCATACAGATCCATCTCTGAAAAGTCAAGGATAGGAGGCAATAACGGGATATCAAGGCCATGCCTTTCAGGCCCAGAGAGGTACAGCCCCTCGCCACGCATGATTTTTGTGTGCCAGTAGGTCGCCCAGCCCTCGTTCATGATCTTAGTACGGCGTTGAGGAGCGAAATAATATGTCTCGTCACGCAGCATCGATAATGTGTCCACTTCCCAATCGCGCAAAGGCGCGTTCTCAATCAGAAAGAGCATCACGTCCCGTATTCCCTTCTTCTGGGGCTCAATAACAGGGGTATGCTGCTCAGGATACATCTCCTTGAGCCACCAGTCCATGTATTCGGTATCCCTGAGCTTCGAGTCCAAGTCCTCATCACCAGGCGCTCCCTCAAAGCGCTTCGTATTCTTTTTTTGAGGATTCAGCGTCGATAGCGGCTCCATCGCCTGGAAGTCAATCAGGTTATTGATGGACAGCACATTGTCTATGAAGTCATCCACCAAATCAATCCCAACAGCATTGCTGTAGTTCTTCACGCGCCGGCGGTGATTGGCCATCTGGTTAATCATCTGCCTGTTAGTAGGCCCGAAGTGCATATTGTTCTTGAAGAAATCGACATGCGCGAACACGTGCGCGATAACCAATTTATTGTTCACATCGTCGTTGTCGTTCAACAGATACGCCAGCGAAGGGTCGTTGTTCAGCACAAGCTCATAGATGCGCATCTGCCCCATGTCAAAATGGGTTTTCATGCGCCTGTATTCCATCCCGAAGCGCCAGTGCTCGTACCGGCTCGGAAAGCCGTCGCGCGCAGCAACGACAATCATCTCCCTTGGCGTCACGCACTCGAACACAGTAGGATAATAGTCCAGCCCGTACTGCTTCGCATAATCATCTATCTGGTCCCGTGCGTCTTCCAGGCGTGCAGGCATGCGTGTCATGATTATCCCCTCCTACTCCCTCTCGCTAAGGAAACTCTTGATGGTGTCCTTGATATCTTCCTCGCTGGATGTGTCGGCAGTGCGCACAATATTGTGGTTATCCCCATACACATCCTCCATGTCCTTCTTAAAAGTGGCCCATGAGTTCCAGTTGCCCGGCTTCACCACATTGATTCCTATCATATTCAGGTGGGGGAGCAGCCTCTCCTCGAGAATCTTGACGCACTCTTCCGAGTCGCCACCAAAGTTCTCGCCGTCAGTGCCCTGGAAGATATAGACGTTCCACTCATGCGGGTTGTATTCCGTCTCCAGAAGCTCGGCGATTTTCTGGTATCCCGAGGAGATTTGCGTGCCACCCCCTATTGATAAGCCGTAGTACTCCTCCTCATCCACCACTTTCGCTTCAGTATCGTGCACGACATACACTCGCTCTACACCCTTGTAGTGCAGCGAGAGCCAGCTATCCAGTATCCAATCAGATACTCTCAAGATATCAGTCTTCTCCTTGCTCATCGATCCGGAATAATCCCTAAGGAAAAAAATCAAAGCCGATTCCTCGGGTTCCTTCTCATAGGTCCACGACCTATATCGCCTATCTTTTTTGATGGGATAGAAGTTCGCAGGGTCGCCCGGCTTAATTTGCCCAGTGGAAATAGCCCTGAAGTAGGCCTCCTTGAACGTACGCCTACGAGACAGCAAAGCTTTTGGACCAATCCGGCGAAGCCCGCGATAGGTGAACTTCTCAGACTCAATGAGCTTTTTGCCCTTGGGCTGGATATTCGGCAGCTCCCAGTCCTCGGCAATCATCTCGAGAATCTCTTCGAGGCTGAACTCGAGCTCGATGCCGTGCTCTCCTGCATCCTCTCCTGGCTCACCTTCCTCATCGCCTGGCTGGTTAGGGTCACCAGGCTGGACCTTGTCGCCTTCCTCGCCCTCTCCCTGACCTACGCCTCCTCCGTCTCCCTTATTGCCAAAGCGGAACCTGGGCAGGTCGACATGGGGAATAGTAATCTTATATTTCTTATTCCCCTTGCCAGGAACAAAGACGCCGGGCTTGGTGATGTACTTGGTAAAATCCTTCTTGATTTTACCCTTTACAATCTCCTCGAAACGTTTTTCCTCCTGCTCGATGTCCGGCAGCGTGAAATTTTCGCCGGACCCGTTGTCCGGGCTCATCTTAATTCTCCGGGTCAGCCCTGTTCAACAATGAGGTCGCTGCATCAAGCAGATGGTCTGCGCAGATGGGACAATACCCATTATCAACTAATTTTGTGCGTACCCTATCAATGAATTCCTCTGTCTCGGGGTTCAACATCACAGCACCGTGCTGGTGGATGAGAATCGAGTCCTTTGTGTCATCGAACAGCTTGAGCTCCACAGCCCTTCGCAATTGCTCATTGGTCGCGTAATCAAAGGTCTTTCCAGAGTGGAGGATACTCGCCATGTGGTTCACAACCTCGTTTCGGAACTCGTCCCTTTGCATCGCGGTGATGGCGGGGTCAAGCTTCTCTTCGATTGAGCGCATCAGGTCCTCGTTCGGGTCGTCCAGCTTCTTAGTGACTGAATTGAGCACTTTATCTTTGTTCACATACGCGGTCACGTTGCTTACGTAGTTGTCGAACAGCCTGTGCAATGCGTTCTCATCGTCAATAATCGCTTTGCGAACCTCATTCTGGAGGATGTTCATGTACTCCATCCTCACGAAGTCGAGCAGCTCGACGTACATGTCCCTTTCCTCAGAGCCCACTGTGGTACTCCTGTACAGCTCCTCCTCGAGCGCAGGCAGCAGGTTGAAGGGGTTGAGGCAGCCGTCCGGGTACTCCTCCGAGGTATCCTCTGGGACGCGTGCGAGCAGCTTCCCAACCACGTTCTGGATAAATCGAGGCGAGATGCCATGCATGCCCTCGTCGGGGCCGGCGTTGTCGAGCAGATTCCGAACTGTCTCGGGAGCGAATCCAGGCAGCATCTCTCCGTTCAGCAGCTTCGCCTTCTTTATGGGACTAATACGGTTGTCCTTTGTGGGCTCATATCTGGTGAGCAAGGTCCACAGCCCGATAATGTCCAGGGTGTGCGGGGCGAGGTGCTTCTCGGTTATTGTCTCATCGTTGAAGCTCTTCTGGTAGATGCGAATCTCGTCTTCCCAGCGCAGCACGTACGGGATGTCAATCCTGATGATCCTGTCCCTGAAGGCTTCCATGGACTCGTCGTCCATCATACGAATCATCTCGAACGGGTTCGTATGTCCTATGGGGACGAGATCAATAGAGGTCTGAGGCTGCTTCTTTGGCTTGACCTTTCTTTCGGCAGTAGCGCCGAGCAGGATGTACAGGAACTCCGGGTCGAGCTTCAGCACCTCGACAAATTCCAAGATTCCTCTGTTTCCCTTGTGGAACTCGCCGTCAAAGCTGAAGGCACGCGGATCAGCATCTGAACCATATTTAGGCACGTTAATCCAGTTCACGTCACCGGTCAGGTCAGTTGAGTCCTGGTTCTTCTCGTCGCCCGGCTCGAAAGTGGTCACTCCCACCTTATCGATTTCAGAGAGGACAATTCGCTGCACAACAACGTGCTTATCGATGACCTTGGTCCAGTCCCCGCCATATAATTCAGTCAGGGCATGCACCATGAACCGGGTCTGTGGGTTCATGTCACCGAATATTTTGATCTTGTCCTTCTTTTTCTTCTTTCCCTTGTTCATGTCCTTGAGGAACTCGGTCCTCGCCTCTGGGGGAATGAGCTTCAGGGGGTCCTCGATGAGGGGATTAGAGACGCGCGAGTCGCTGGCGAGAATCCAGGGAACTTCCTCATCAAGATAAGCCCGCTTTATCTCATCAGTGTCGAATGACTGGCCCTCACGGGCAGCGACACCCTCCCAGTCGACATCTTCAAGGCTAATTTCCTCAAGATTCGGGTCAAGGGCAAAGGTGTACAGTGCGCCCTCCTCTGTTTTTGAATAGTGCTCAGAGTATTTCTTGAGGATACGCGCGATGGTTGACTTAGCAGTGCCAACAGGCCCATATAAGAGGATAAGCCTCTTGTCAACCTCCCACTCGTTGGCTCCTGCCTTAATGATTTCGACAAGCTGGCTCAGGGGCTCGTCCAGGCCATAGAGCCTGTCCTTTCCGTCGAACTCAGGATCATCAAAGATATTGTAGTGTGGCAGTTTCTTTCCGAATACCGTGACCATCTCCATGTCGTAGGACATGATGATGTCATAGAGCCGCTCATGCGCGTTTCTTGTGACCAGGGGGTTTTTGCGCACAATGTCGAGGTACTCATCAAAGGTACCTTCCCAGTGTAGCTTCTTATAGGTGTCGCGGTCGACTAGTTTTGACAAGCCGTCTTTCTTCTGGCTCTCTTCGCTCTCACTCATCTCACTCACCTCTTTTCTATACCGTCCTTCTAGTGTTCTCTCTAGCTTTTCCTATTCGTGCGATTCCTCCCCCTGCAATAGTGTGCACGAGCTTAAAAATGGAATTTTCCAACAATTATTCTTCATCTGGCCAAACCTATGGAACAAATGTTCCAGTTCTTACGTAATAAGGGAATCAAACTTGCCCTTCACCCGCATTAGTGGAGAGTTTCCCGTGCTAAATACGACCTTTTAGCTATATAAATCCTTGTTGTCATCTGTATGACAACATTTTTAAATAAAAGGGCCAATTGAATAGACGGGGGAACATGAAAAATAGCCTAGAACAGGCAGGCCTCACTTCCAATGAAGCAGAGGTCTATCTGGCTCTCCTCAGAGAAGGCAAGAGTTCTGCGACAGAGATTGTGAATACTGTGGGCATGCACCGCACTTCTGTGTACTCTACTCTCGCACGACTGGAATCCAAAGGCCTGGTCAATGCAGTCACTCTTGATGGCAGCAGGCGTTTCGCGCCTGTGCACCCGCGCAAGCTCAAGGAAGGGGCGGCAGAGCAACTGCACCTCATGGAACAGGTGCTTCCGGCACTGGAGCGGATGCATGACGACTCCCAGAAAGGTGAGCAGGTCCAGCACTACTCCGGTATTGGAGGGCTTCAGTCCATCTACGAGATGATGCTCAAGGAAAAGCATGACTACCTGGGCTATGGGCCTGCGCTCCGCGCTGAGAAGCTTCTGCGGCATTACCTCCAGAGATTCACGAAGCAGACCATGAAGCATGGAATACAAAGCAGGATGATCTATGACCAGCGCTTCGAGGAGCTTGTCCCGAATAAGCTGCAGAAGCGCCGCTACCTCACCTCAGAAGAGCTCTCACCAGAAAGCGTGCGCATCTTTGGAAACAAAGTGGCGATTATGCTCCTCTCAACAAGCAATCCCCTGGGCATCGTCATCCACAACGAGACCCTTGCCGATGGCTTCAGGAAGCGCTTCGAGCGCCTCTGGAAGATAGCCAACAAATAGATTTCTGCACGATGTGCCCGAGCATCAGCGCACTGAGGCCAAGCAATGCAGTCCGCACGATGACAGCGACGAACAGGTCGAAGAAGAATCCCCGTGGAAACAGCATAATCAGCGTGCTGTCCATGGGAAAGAGCCAGTTGCCCTGGGGAAAGAAGACATTGTGGAACAGGATAAACATCGGCTGGAAGAATAGAGCAGCAACAGCAAGCAAGAGGCAAAGCCCAAGCGTAGCAATTCCTCCGTAGTGCAGGTAGCTGCTAACAACAACGAGACGTTTTCTTTGCTTCTCGCAGGCGCGAGCCGCCCGGATGATGTTGGCTGTAAATATACATAGTAACGCTACACACACCACCCGCGTCCTGTCAAGCAGTAGCTTCACATCCACGAGATGAGAGCTCTCTGCCTCACCTAATAGCTCGGGAGGATTCTCCAGCTCCCCGCGGAAGAAGTCCAGCAGGCCGGTAACCGTCGCGTCAACCACCTCGCGGCTCTCGAAGCGGCTATAGCTCTCGTGCTTCTCGAGATGCGTATAATAGAATGCTTCATCAAAGGCGAGCCACTGCACAGAGAGCAAGAGCAGGGCAAACGCAAGCGCAATCCCTGCAATCCAGGTGAGTAGTCTCCGCGTATCGAGCCCCATAAACCCTGTAAGCAGCACTAGATTTTTATATCTTCATGAAACCTTGCACATTCATGGAGAGTATGCAGGCTCCGGGACTCGTCATCGGCAGGTTCCAGCCCTTTCATATAGGGCATCTCGATACCATCCTGAAAATCATCGAGGAGCGCGGCTCAGTCAAGATAGGTATCGGAAGCGCGCAGTACTCGCACACAAAAGACAACCCCTTCACGAGCTATGAACGGGAGCAGATGATACGCGCCACGCTTGAAGCGAAAATCCCTGAAAACCTCTATACTATATATCATATCCCGGACATCCATAATTATCCTAAATGGGTCTCACACATAGAAACCATAGTGGGAGAGTTCTCAGCAATCTACACCAATAACCCGGTGAATGAGGAGCTCTTCACAGCAGCGGGCTACGATGTCGTGATGCACGAGCTTGTAGAGGGAGTGAGCGCCACGATTGTACGGGAATACCTCGCAAACGAAGATCAGCAGTGGAAACAGATGGTGCCTGAGCCAGTTGCCAGCATACTCAGTGGCATAGATGCAGTTGACAGGATGAAAGACACTACTTCTTCTTTTTCTTCTTGAGCTTATTCTTCAGTGCCTCTTTCTGGGCCCCGAGCTTCTCCTTTAAAGAGGCTTCGGACATCTTCTTCTGCGCCTTTTTCTTGAGGTGTTCCATCGCCTCTTTGCCTGCTTCGACCGCACGACCGACGACATCATAGTCCTTCAGGACAAAGCCGATGTCCTTGATGCGGTTGCCGTAGCTGTTCAGGTAGACTATGTTCTCAAGGGGCTTCCGGGCAGGCATATCCGGGGACTCATCAGGATAGCCAAGAGTAAGAATCAATTGCGGCCTGATGCTGTCGGGTATGCCGACAAAACGGCGGATAGCATGCTCGTCAAAGGCTCCGACCCAGCACGTTCCCAACCCCTGCGACACTGCGGCAAGCATCATCTGGGTTGCGGCAACTGCGCAGTCCTGGATGCAATACAGCCGTTCTCCCCGTACCCCATAATTCCGGGCAATCGGCTCGACATTCGCGGTGATGATGATGTGCACAGGGGCAGTGGCCATCCATAAGGCGTCGACACAGCTCTCAGCGATCTGCTCCCGAAGCCCCGCTTCTGTCACGACAACGAAATTCCATTCCTGGGTATTCCCTGCTGAGGGCGACAGGCGGCCTGCCTCAAGGACAATGCCAACCTTCTCCCATTCGACAGGGACATCCATGTACTCTCTGATTGAGCGTCTCGTCTTGATTGCATGAAGGATTTCCATAGTTGGAGAGTTACCCTAGATACCATAAATACCTTTCGGTCTGAGGCGTTTTTTTCGGAAGATTCCCGGCTCCCTCACCTGCATTGCCGTTCTCTCCGGAACTCTGCCGGAATTCCAGGCGCAACCCATATGAGCGCTCCGGAGCCTGTGAAAGGAAAACCAACAGAAGGTGAAAAACATGACAGACGAACAGAAAATGAATGAGAACGAGCCAGTGGTACTAGGAGAGAAGAAGCTCGAACAGCTCTCAAAGCAGCCCATCATCGAAAGCTTCGTGTCCAAGAGCCAGGATGGCAAGTGGGTTGTCCATAAAACGACCATCACGGACATCAAGCCGATGAGCTATTTCGATAAGGTCCTGGGCTCTTAGAGCGTAGAGCCCTGTGTTTTATTTCTTTTTTCTTTTCATTTTCCTGTTCAGCCACACTAAAATTTAAGTATGCAGGCTAAATTATCTTCCTAAAGGGGATTATATTGCTAGGAATCTTTGGGAAATCAAAAAAGACTGTCTTGATTCTGGGTATTTCCGCCCTCCTTCTAGCCGTGGCTTTTCTTCTCAACACACCCTTCAAAGTGACGAATACTGACTCCTTCGAGGAGCAGTCCGACGATTTCCATGTGGCTTACGAGGGGACAGCCTTTCACGTGATTGTCGAGAAACCCGACGACATAAATCAACCCTATCCTTTGGTCATCTATAACCATGGAGGAGGCTACAAAACCTTTGAGCCTTTCGAATTACGTAAGATTGCCGAAACTTTATCTGAAGCAGGTTTTATTGTCTGGATTCCTGAAAGAAGCTTTTTAAAACTAGAAGCACTTGATGACAGTTTAGAGGAAGCAAAAGGCATTAGCGAACTTATGCTAGATACGGCTTATAATAATCCTATGATTGACAAGGAAAATATTCATATTGCCGGTTTTTCGTTAGGTTCATGGGCAATACTTGAGGCAAATCTTTTTTCCCCTGTTAAAACTATTATTTTGATAGGATTTGGCGCACCTTTTCAGGACACTAGAATGTATGATAGGATTCATGATTTCGTTAAGAATGCCGATTACGATAAGGTTTCTGCTAATGTACTTGTTGTGGTTTCTAAAGAGGATACAATGGTCTATACGGAGCCTGCAGAGATTTTGCGAAAGAAAATGCTTGCTGCAAATAAGCCAATAACCTGTATAGAATATCCCACAGGCGGCCATTCAAGTCTGACAGGAAATAAAACCTATTTAATCGATATAATCAAATACTTGACTGGGGAAGAGATTGAGACTACTGATATCATAGAAACAAATAAAGGAATCCTTGATAAGTGGGATGAAATGAGAGCGCAAGGCTATTGGGAGTGAAAAATGAAAACAACGATTTTTGCTATTGGATTTTTTATATTCTTGATGAGTTGCATATGTTTAGTAGCTGCTTATCCAACTATATATCCTACCGGAGTAACCATCCATAATGAATTGGAGGCTTATGAAGGTTATACTTCAATCGGGAATGCAGGGATGGGCAGGGGAAATAGTACAATCTCTATAATCGATATGAACGGAAACATACTTCATGAGTGGTTCATTGGAGACGGTGGAACAATACATGACCTGGTATTAAAAAATGGTCATCTGCTTTCTAATCGTTTAAAAAAAGGAAAATGTCCTGTAAATGGTTGTGTTGCTGCAGTAGAAGAAAGGGACTGGTATGGAACCGTTGTATGGGCATATGAAGATGACCATCTACATCACCCAGCCGAAATAATGCCCGATGGTGGCATAATAGCAATGTTCTGGAAAGAGCTTCCAGAAGAGCTGCATGATGAAGTCAAGGGGGGTATTCCAGGTACTGAAGCAGAAGATGGCAAGATGTATACAGATGCGATAAAAATCATAAATAGAAATAAAGAGGTTGTATGGGAGTGGCATCCTGATACGCAACTTAATGTGAGTGAATGGCCCTTTGGGTATAGCAATTCAAGAAAATATTGGCCAAATATTAACAGGGTGGCCTATCTGCCAGAAGACAACCCTTTTAACAAAAAGGAGAGTTTGCTTGTAAGCTTCAGGCATTGTGATACTCTTGCTATCATTAGGATAGATACAAAGGAGGTTGTCTGGAAATGGGGCCGGGGTGAAATATCCCACCAGCACGACCCTCATCTTCTAAGTAATGGCAATATCCTGGTTTTTGATAATGGTTATCACAGGCCGGAACCTGATAAGAAGAAGTTTTCAAGGGTTATTGAAATAAACCCCAGAATCAATGAGATTGTATGGGAGTATGCTGGGTTTATGCCTGACCGTATGGCAGGATTCGGCTTTTACAGCTTTATTGGAGGATTTGTTGAAAGGCTGCCGAATGGGAACACCTTGATAACTGAAACCACTGCAAACAGAGTATTTGAAGTCACTTATGATGGTCAAATAGTCTGGGAGTATGTTCATCCCATAATGAATACAGACGCTGCGTTTAGATTCAGTCCAGATGAAGTCGATTGGCCTGAGCAGCTTCCTTCACCCAATCCTAAGCAAAAAAAGCTTCTGTCAGGTGGAGCACCCAACATTGTAATTGGCGCATTACTTGCTATAGCAATCATACTTGTCGGTTTGCTGTTTTACTTCAGATTGAAAAAGAAACAATCATGAAAAGTAAACCTCAAAAAAGGAAACTGAAATATTTGTTTATCCTATTCTTGATTTTGACGGTCGCGACTGCAATTGCCATTTTGAAAAACATAAATCAAAAACAGATTTTATGTGATGACTGCAATGTAATATTGATAGGCATTGATACTCTTAGGGCAGACAGAGTTGGTTATCATAATTACGAGCGAAAGCTCACCCCCACATTTGATAGCCTTGCAGAGGATTCCTATGTCTTTGAGAACGCAGTCACACAGGCAAGCTGGACATTGCCGAGCTTCATGTCTTTGTTTACATCTACTTATCCGTCTCAACATAAAATCACAAATAAGTTCTATATCAATGACAAAGGAAACCTGAGCATCTCTGATTTGAGGCTCCTTTCACCCCATATAAGGACACTTGCCGAGATTCTCAGCGAGGGGGGTTACAAGACCGCAGGGTTCACCGGCGACGCTGGTGTCAGTTCGGAGTTCGGCTTCGGCAAGGGATTTGAGGTGTATTATGACGCTAAGAGTTTCGGCGGGTTCAATACATCGTTCTCCCTCGCGGAATCCTGGATCTCCGATAACAGGGATAATCGCTTCTTTGTCTTCATCCACGGATATGACTGCCACGGCGATTTTGAGATTGATGAAGGGAAGAGGCTGTATTCGAACGGGAGCAGAAGCAACTACACTGGCTCAAGGGAAGAAGAAGTAGGTCTGCGTGAACGTGGTCTGGCGGAGGGCTCGTTGAATCTCAGCGAGACTGACCTGCATTTCTGGAAGAACCTCTATGATGATAAGGTTCTCAATATGGACAGACAGTTGTCCGGATTCATCCAGTATCTTGAGAAAGAAGGCCTTATGAATAACACGGTCATAGTGGTTGTCTCGGATCATGGCGAAGAGCTCTTGGAGCACGGGAGGATAGACCATGGGGCCACACTTTATGATGAAGTCATCAGAGTGGTATTCACAATCAGGACGCCAGAACCCGATAAGAGAATGATAAGGGACCAAGTGCGGCTGATAGACCTCATGCCAACTCTTCTGGATGTGTTGGATATAGAGCCGAATGAGCAATTACAAGGCCAGATGCAAGGTACAAACCTTATGCCACTCCTGCTCGGCAGATCGTTAAATCTTGATGCTGTCTCTGAGACCGATTACCGCTACTATGTGTCCAAGAAGTCGATCAGAACCAACGACGATTGGAAATTCATAATCGACTCTTCGAGCGGTCATGAAGAATTGTTCCATCTGGAGACAGACCCAGATGAGAAGAATAATCTCCTCGTGTCAAATAAGGACAAGGCTGAAGAGTTGAAAGAGAAGATCTATGATTGTTTGAGCAAAGAGGGCATCAAAGAATCTGACAGCACACTCTTTCTTGAGTCTAGAGACCTTGACAGGTTCACACTGATAGAGTCTATTAATCTTGAAGAGAAAGAGTTGCTCTATCTTGTTGCTGATGATGAACATCTCAAGGTGGAAAAGCATGCCAATATTGACCTGGAATCCTCAGAACGGTTGGTTGAGAGGGATATCCTGCTCATTAATGGCCTCTTTTCAAATTCCATCTCACCCTATCCTGGAGAGATATCCAACGAGATAGAATGTGCAGAGGAGTTTAAACCAATCTTCTTTGAAACGGGGATTGGAGGACGCCGGTACCTGACCACCTACAGCAATGATAGATTCGGCATCGGAGCCTGTAGTGATGACCTTCTGGCATACAGGTTCTTGATGGGTTGGATATACTGCCCTACGGTAAGCGAACTTTATTCCATCAGGTATTTTGTCCCTCTTGAGAGAGAGCCTGAAGAACTCGCTGAATTCTTTGTAAATCTGAAGTGCATGGATTGACACTTATGGAAAACTCATAGATATAAAGTGGTCTTAGCCGTCCGCGAACCCTTCAGAAACAGAGTGTTTGGTTCTTTGGAATTGGGGGAGGCGTGATGACCAATGGACCGAACGCGGATTCGCGGACCGGCTTCGACCCCAGCTGTTGCAATGGAGCAACTATGAGGATTGTGAAGATGTCCTTTGTCCCTATTCCTTAACCCTTTTATCACTCTATCTTCTGATATATTCCCTCCCAGAGAAGCCGTCCACTTGACAGTGGGTGGCTTTTTTCCCATGTCCGGGTGCGTTTACCCACCCCTGGAAAACGCATTAAGGGGAATAGCTTTTATACGGGTTTTTGCATTTATAAATCCTTGCGTCACTTTATTGACTAAGAGTGAGAGGAAAATACACCAGTATACCAAAACTCCACACTAGTATGAAGTGGCCAAGAATACCTATCTCTTTTTGCGCTCCTCTTGCTTTATTTTATCCCAGTTATCCTTGATTTCCTGCACAGAATTCGCCTTTACATCTCCAAAGATATGGGGGTGTCTGCGGATAATCTTGTCCTTGATATCAACAAGAGCATCCTCTATGGTGAACAGGTTTTCATCCTTTGCAAGCTGGGCATAGAATACGAGTGTCCAGATGAGGTCGCCGAGCTCTTCCTTGATGTGCTCCATATCCCCTGAGTCAATCGCCTCGAACAATTCCTCAGCCTCCTCGCGGATGTGCTTGGGGTAGGATTCCATGGTCTGCTCAAGATCCCAGGCACAGCCGTCCTTGCTTCGCAGGCGTGCCATGATTTCAACCAGCTCATTAAATGCGCCCATACAATAAGGGAAAAACGCCATCTTTATAAGCCCATTGGAAGTACACCAGAAACATGGGGAGGAGACTAGCACTGTTCGCTGTTGTCCTGCTATTCGCACTCACAGCGTGCGCCACCACTGAGAAGACTCCGACAGAGGGCATTGGCATTGACCACGCCTACATCGTATTCCATTATCCTGAGGAACCCCTCGGAATCAGGGTCGAGATAGCCGATACAAATGAGGAGCAGGTCCTCGGGCTGATGGACCACACCTACCTCGCTGACTATGCAGGTATGCTCTTTGTCTTCGAGCAGCCTCTTCAGGGGGGATTCTGGATGAAGGACATGGACTTTCCTATAGACATCGTGTTCATCGACAAGAACTGGAAGATAGTAGGGATGCACACTTGGGTGATGCCCTGCACAGCTGACCCGTGCGACCACTACTACAGCGAACAGGACAATATCATGTATGTCTTAGAGGTCAATGCCGGCTTCATGCAAAAGCACGGCATCTCCAATGGGCATGATTTGCTTTTTCTTGCTTAGCTAGCACACCCTACTGAGTCTGGATAGTTAGTACAGAAATCAGCATCCGCGTACATGTTGAAGTAGTTGCCAGGCTTCTGGACAGGGCAGATGTACGAGACCGCAAAGGTCTCTCCCCTGCTGAAGCCGCCATCAATATCAAAGGTCATACCGACCTGCGTGCATTTGTTTGTCACTTGCCGAGCATATGCAGCGCACGAGTTGGTGCCCAATCCTATCGTTCTTCCGCTAGTGGGCTCGATGAGGCACACTGCCTTGTGGTTCTTCGGCGCCATCGCGGTAATCACACCCGGCATAACTGCTGCAAGCACTGTCAATACTACAATGATGATTACAGCTGTGCCATTTGTGAGGGGTCGCCTCCAAAATTTGTCGTCTGCCATATTTTTCACCTCAGGGTTAAGAGTATACTCTTCTTGGAATCCCAAGAATATAAAGCTTTGTGTCTTAACGATGGCAAATCGTTTTCGATAGTATTTTATACAAGCGTTTCTCATAAGCGCGCTATGAGAGTGGCTATAAATGGTTTCGGAAGAATCGGCCGTCTGGTCCTAAGAGCGGCGCAGAACATCAACGATTTGGAGTTTGTCGCGGTCAACGACCTCACTGATGCGAGGACGCTGGCGCACCTCCTCACCTATGACTCTGTCCACGGCAATTTCCCCAAAGTCGTGAACTACACTGAGAAGACACTGCTTGTGAACAATCGTGAGATACAGGTACTTTCAGAAAGAGACCCCTCAAAGCTTCCCTGGAAGGAGCTTGGAGTGGATCTTGTGCTCGAGAGCACCGGCTTCTTCCGCACAAAGGAGAAGGCCGGCATGCACCTTACCGCAGGAGCGAAGAAAGTGCTCATCTCAGCCCCTGCCAAGGGAGACGACCCGGTCAAGACCATTGTCATAGGAGTGAACCATGAGTCTTATGACCCGGAGAAGGATACGGTTGTGAGCAACGCGAGCTGCACCACAAACTGCCTCGCCCCTGTCGTGAAGACTCTTCATGAAGCCTATGGCATCGAACACGGCTTCCTGCTCACTGCGCATGCCTACACCTCCACCCAGAACCTCGTGGACGGTCCTCACAAGGACCTTCGGAGGGCGAGAAGCGCCGCGCTCAACCTCGTGCCCACAACAACAGGAGCAGCCGTTGCAGTCACTCAGGTGATTCCCGCGCTCAAGGGCAAGCTCGACGGCCTCGCAATCCGCGTTCCTGTTCCTGACGGCTCCCTTGTGGACTTCACCTGTGTTGTCAACAAGGACACCTCTGTCGAGGAAGTGAATGCCCTGTTCGGCGAGATGGCCTCTGATGGGATGAAAGGCATACTTGAATATTCTGACGAGCCGCTCGTGTCAACGGATATCATCGGCAACCCGCACTCCGCCATCTTTGACGGCGGGATGACGCGCGTCATAAACAAGCGCCTGGTCAAGGTGCTTGTGTGGTATGACAACGAGTGGGGTTATGCCAACCGGCTTGTGGACATGCTGCGCCTCCTCGCCAAGGATAAGCCTCTCAAGGAAGTTAAGAACTGACGATGAGGCGCATAGTAGTTTCGCTCGTACTTGTCCTCTCCCTTCTCATGGGAGGGTGTTCTTATGGGGTGCTTGACCCATCTTCGGAAGTGCCAGACTACTGTCGGTTCGAGCCAGGCCTTGAATGTGTTCGGCAAGGCTGGGGAATGGACACTTATTCTTCTGGTTTTGCGTACAAGCCTCAAATCACCATATTGAATAACAAAGGTATGGATATTGCCATATCGACTATCGAATTTACCGATAAGGAAGGGAAGGTCAAATGTAGCTCACTCAACGCTGACAGGGTGCTGGCTAACAACGAAGAGGCAACGTTCTCAACACGTTGCGCACTGGGAAGCAGACTGGAAGCTGACCAGAGATACTCATTTAACATCGCGCTCAACTATAAGTATGTCGGAGACGATACTCCCTACTCAGTACAGGGTGAGATGTCTTCTACAGTCATCAAAGGAGGAGGTATGAGCACATGAGGCGCATATTCATTTCGGTTCTAATCCTAACATTGCTCCAGGCAGGCTGCTACTACGGCGTCCTTGACCCCTCGGTGGACATCCCTGAGATGTGCCACCTTTCTCCTGGTCTTGAATGCGTTGATCATAGAATCACTACATATGTAGCTGAGCTGGTTCTGCTGAACAATCTTGGGAGAGATATTACCCTTATGGGAACCACACTATCTGAAACAAGCGGTAAAGTCGAATTTATCTGCGATACCTCAGGTGAGATGGTCCAGATTTCCAACAATGAGCGAGAAGGATTCTCGATTCCGTGCAAGTCAAGCGGAGTGAACATAGGCGAGAGGTATACCTTTGACATTGAACTCCAGTATTCCTACACCGACAGTGAGTATACTCACACAGTCAATGGCGAGATGATCGCTACTATCCAATAGCCCTATACAACAGAAGCCTTCTGTATCACAACTTCAGTCAGAGGCCTGTCTCCAGCTCCAGTCTCAACAGCGCCCATCGCATTGATGACTTCAATCCCTTCGATAACCTCACCGAAGATGGCGTGCTTGCCATCGAGGTGCGGCGTGGGCACGAGGGTGATGAAGAACTGGCTTCCTCCTGTATTGGGGCCTGCATTCGCCATGGACAGCAGCCCTTTCTTAGTGTGTCTCAGGTCAGGGTGGAACTCATCCTTAATAGTGTAACCAGGTCCTCCGGTTCCAGTGCCTGTCGGGTCTCCACCCTGTATCATAAAGTCCGCGATGATGCGGTGGAAGATGATGCCGTTGTAGTAGCCTTCTTCCACGAGCTTCTTGAAATTGCCCGCAGTCTCAGGCACTTTATCGTCGTACAGCTGTATCTTCACATTACCCATTGATGTCTCCATCAGTATTGTTGTTGCCATTGTCGTGTCCTCCGTTGGTGGTGCAGTGTTGGTATCTGTCGTATCCTCTATTGAGGGTGCAGTGCCGCTCTCAATTGAGCACCCCGCGAGCAGGATGCCTGACAGCAGCAGTAGAATGATTGCGTATTTCATTGTCTCATCCCAATTCTTGCTCGGCTTAATAAATCTCTCGGTAGCATTCCGCTCCCAGTGGGCTTCACTAGTATCGCAGCGCGTTAGGCTCTATCAGATTCCTTATAGACTATGTTCTTGGTGGCGTAGATGACTTCCCTGCACACAGCCGTGAGTGTCTCGATGTCTGTCCGCTGTGCCTGTATCTGCATACCGTAGGTATATTCTTCCCTGAGATTGATAATCCTGAACTCGCCCTCGTCAGGCTTGAACATCCTGATGTATTTCTCGTCCAGGTCAATCTTCCCCTGTTCCCTAATAAATTCTATGGCAGCAATGGTGCAGGTCTGGTTGCGGCTCTCATAACCATTCCTCTATCTCTCTCTTAGCCTTTTTGAGGCACCATCCTACCTGTTTGGCGGCATGCGACATCTCTCACAATCCCGTACAGCCGGTCCTGCCCCTGGAGCACGATGCCGGTCCTGATGATATTAAGGGCGACTTTATTCTTCTTTTTCAGATTATCGGTCAGATCCTCGGAAGTCATCCGGATAGCATGGAGTTTTTTCGGCAGCCGTTCCCTGGCCTTTTCGATAAGGGCGCTTATTTCCCTACTTGCTCCCCGCGGCGCTACAACGAGGAGGTCTATATCAGCCGCCTTCCCCCAGTTTCTGATGGCGGAGCCGTAGAGTATCAGGATATCTGCTTTTTTCCCCAGCTCTCGGAACTCGTCCTGCCAGCGGAGATGCTGCCTTGCCTCGTCGGCAAGGAGGAGGGTGAGCAACTTCTTGGTGTATTGGTCCCTGAGCTTCAGCGTGAAAATGATGGCCTTGCCAATGGGCTGCGACGTGAGGAGTCCTCCGGATTCGAGCCGCCTGAGCATCTTCTGCGCCCCGAAGCGGCTCATGCCGAGCAGCTTTGAGAGCGTGTTTGCGTTGTGGTGCGCTGCATACTCCTTGAAGAGGGTAAGCAGCGCCTTCTGTTCATTTTGAGTGAGTTGTATCATGGCAACCTCCAGTTGACATATGTCAACTTAGAGATGCTATATAAATATTTCTATTTTTAGCTCCCCTCATCAACAGATGACCTACAAAAAAGAGGAGGTAGCAATATATAGTTGTGATTCATTTTACACGGCATGGCACGTAACTACTCAATCCTTGATGACATGGAGTTCAACGGAAAGCGCGTCCTCGTGCGCGTGGACTACAATGTTCCCCTTGATGAGGGCGAGATAGCGGACGACACCCGTATCAGGGCATCACTGCCCACAATCCACTCTCTCCTGGACAAGGGCGCAAGCCAGGTCATACTCATGAGCCACCTCGGCAGGCCAAAAGGGGAAGTGAAGCCTGAGTTCAGCCTCCAGCCGATTGCAAAGCGACTTGAGCAGCTGCTCGGCGAGAGCGTGTCGTTCGTTGATAACTGCACAGGAGATGTGCCCATCGAAGCCCGTGTCGTTTTACTGGAAAACCTTAGGTTCTACTCCGGAGAAAAAGACAATGAGCCAGATTTCGCCAAGACTCTGGCATCGCACGCAGACTGCTATGTGAACGACGCCTTCGGCACTGCACACCGCGCCCACGCTTCAGTCGTCGGAGTGCCGGAATACCTTCCAAGCTGCGCAGGCCTCCTCATGGAGAAAGAATTGGATGCATTGGAAGGTGTGCGGGATGCCCCTGAGAAACCCCTTATGATAGTGCTGGGAGGGGCGAAGCTCAAGACCAAGCTCCCGCTCATCGAACACTACCTCGACGAGGCAGATTCTATTGTCATCGGCGGCGCCATGGCCTTCACCTTCTTCGCTGCTGAAGGAAGGAAGACAGGCAACTCGCTTGTCGATGAAGAATTTATAGACAAGGCGAAGGAACTGCTCCAGAATCCGCTGTTCAAGCAGAAAGCAGTATTCCCTGAAGACCTTGTTGTTGCAGACCAGGTAGCTGAGGACGCGAAGTCCAAGGTAGTATCCTCAAAGAAGATACCGCGAAAATGGTCCGGTCTTGATATAGGCCCCAAGAGCGTGGAGAGCATCTCAGCATTGTGCGAGAAGGCAGGAACCGTCATCTGGAACGGCCCTCTCGGCCTGTACGAGATGGAGCCCTTTGCAAAAGCGACAAAAGAGCTTGCTGAGAAGCTCGCAGGTATTGGTGGGGATGTTTTTGTCGGCGGCGGTGATACTGTCAACGCTGTCGAGGACCTTGGCTTGGAAGACGAGTATGCCCATCTCTCAACAGGAGGAGGCGCGTTCCTGGAATATCTTGCGGGTAAGAAGCTTCCAGCTGTCGAGGCACTCGAAAAAGCCAAAAAGCGCTAATCTGACAGGATATCTTCCCGTACCCGTGACACGAGCAGGCTTTTCTCTGTCTCGAAGTGAGTATAATCATCCTGGATATAGGGCTTGACCTCTGCCACATAGCTCTCGAGATGCCTGAGCTGGCGACCCACTCGCTCCATGTTGTACAGGAAGAGCAGCGGGTGGAACATATTGAACCAGGCGAGATTATCTATGTATGAGCTCTGCACTCCGCTGAGCGCGTGGTCATAATCATACGGCAATGCGCCAGATTCAGGGGGGCGGCGGGAGGCATAGCGCCTCATCGTTGAGGTGTAGCTGCGCTTCTTCCCCTTTACTTTCTCGACACCATTCTGCGCCTCCTCAAGGGCCCATCGCCTCCTCGCTGTGTTACGCCAGTACTCGCCCCAGGTCTCCTTCGGGGGACATGGTGCGGGCGGGCATGGCTGTCTTGGACGTCGGCGTCGTCTCGGGTCATGGAGGTCAGGCACTTCTGAGAAGTCAGGGACATCAGGGTCATACAGGTCCATGGACATCTCGTCATCAACTTCTTCGATATCTGCTTCGAGTTCTCGTGTAAGAGTGCCTATATCAGTCAGGTTCCCGAATACTCCAAGGTCAGGCATGTCTCCCCAATCCTCAGTATCCCAGTCAGCGTCATCATACTCCAGCTCTTCATCATCCATGATACGAAAGGGCGGCTGCCTGGGCGGGCATGGCCTTCGAGGCGGGCACGGCGGCTGAGGCCTGCGCTTCCAGGGATTCTTGAAATCTGGCCAGTCTCGCAGAACCATCCTCACAAGGGACTCTACACCATGGGCAGTATCCCTCACCAGCCTAAGATAGCTGCTCGCGTCATTCAGCGCCTCGTAGGAGACGCGTGTATACCTGTCAAGCTCGCGATACTTGGGGGAATCATCCATCAGATATCCCCGTATCGCGTTGTTAGTGTCAGAAGCCAATGTGCTGGTGTGCGAGCGGGTCGCTGAAATCGCCTGCTCAAGTGAGCCTATGTTCTCCTTTGCGTCCCACACCTGCTGAAGCGCGGGCGTGGGCTTGTTGAGCCACTTCCTCACTCCGCCTGAGAGCTTCTCTTTCCAGTCAAGCTGGCCCTTCGACAGGATGAGATAGGACTCTGCCTTCTCAAGGTCAGTGCCAAGGTTCTGTCTCTCGGCCTCAAGCTCATGCTGCCTATCGCGGTTGCCCCGCACCCGTTGCACTAAATCTTTAGGATATTGATTCTTTGCCATAGTCCCTTCCCCAGCTTTAGAGGGGGTGGACTACAGATTAAAAAAGTTGGGTACACAAAAGGTGTATTTCCCTACTCAGCAGGCTGGCCAGCGCCCTTGAATTCTGTATAATGGCACTTGCCGCACGTGAAGCGGTTCTTATGCTCTGCCATGAAAACGCCTGAGCCGCACTTCGGGCACTCGCGCTTCTTCTTGGAGATAGAATCGCCTGAAATCTCGTAGAAGCTTCCAGCCTTGGGAGTTATCTTTTTTTTCGTCTGCTTCTTTGCCATGCTCATTCACCCTTTTTCTTCTCTTTAGCAGGTTTTGCCTCTTTCTTATTCTCTGCTGGCTTCTCTTCCTTGGGTGCCTCTTCAGGTTTCGCTTCTTTAGCAGGCTTCTCCTCTTTAGGTGCCTCTTCTGCTGGCTTTTCTTCTTTTGGCGCCTCAGCCGGAGCTTCCTCAGCAGGTTTTGCCTCTTCCTTAGGGGCTTCAGCAGGCTTTTCTTCCTTCTTTGGCTTGGCCTTACCGCGGTTCAGCCTGTATGCCGGCTCGACTGCCTCTACCTGCTTCTTGTTCTTGTACACATGTACAGTGGCGACTGCCTTCATGCGGCCGAACACAGTGCGGATAGCCTTCAGCACGAGAAGTTCTTCCTTCACCTTGAGCTGTGCAGCCATGTTTGTAATCACGTCTTTCCTTGTTGGAGTTCCTCCCTGGAAAGTGAGCGTTGCTTTCACGACCCTCCGCTCGAGGAGCGGCTGGTTCTTTTCTTCAGTTATTTCGATTTTCATGATAGTTCCCCTTATGGTACCTTGATGGCGTACTCTCCCTTCTTCTTTATGCCAACTCTCTTGGCGACATCGGATTTTCGTGCGTCAAGGATAGCAATTCGGCCCTTCCAGTTCGTGGTGAAGTTCTGCTTCTTGCAGAGTGGGCACTCCTTTCCGTCCACGAAGATTCGGCAAGTCTTACATACTTTCTTTTTCATTTCTTCCTCCCTCCTTTTTTCTTGCCCTTGGTCGCTCCTGTCTTGACTGGGGGCTCCTCCATCCATTCAAGCCGTCCCAGGCCCGGTTGGCGCATGGTCAGCCCTATCTTCGGATTCGTGGGGTCTTTGTAAGAAACTGCAATGATACGTGCCCTGCAGAGGTCCCCTACCTTGAGGCTCCTCTTGGAGTCCTTGCCCATGAGGACGCGCTCCTTGCTGAAGGAGACGTAGTCGTCCATGGTCTGGCTGATGTGAATCATGCCCTCAATCGGTCCGATGTTGATGAACGCGCCAAAGTCCGCGATGTCGTTGATCCTTCCGAGAAGGACCTCCTGCATCTCGGGCTTGAAGGTAAGCAGCTCGAAGGTGGTCTCGTAATACGTAGCGCCATCCCCAGGGATGATGATACCCTCGCCAATATCGAAGATTTTCGCAACTTCGATGACAACACCAAGCTTCTTGGAGATGTGGCCCTCATAGCCCGTCCTAATCATCTCTACGATGGCCTGGTCCTTCGGCAGGTCAAATTTATCCGGCGGTACGCGGATGTAGTCCTTAATCTGTGTTCTGTAGTACATAGTCTGTTCCTCTGGTAGTCGTTGGTCCTCGTCGATGCGCTTCGGGAAAGGCACTACCATTGGATTTCGAGTACGCGCCGCTTGCGCAGCACGATTGTCGCAATCCCTTTCTCCCTCAGCGCCCGCCGCAACTCCTTGTCTTGTGTGCAGACAATGTCGCGGTCGCGTCGGACAATAGCTAACATGAATTCGTCGGCATTTTTAATAGTTTTGCTTTCTTCACGCTCATTATCGACGACAGCAACGCTTTTGTTCTTTAGCAGCGCAAGTGCGAGCCTCGCTCTATCGCCGTCCTTCCCCTTGCTCTTTGCGATTCCCTGAAGCTCGTATATCACTAGCTGAACAACAGCCAGCTCATAGGGAAAGGTGCAAATGCGGTCTATCTCACTGAAGATGTCAATGCCGTACTGCGCAGGCAACATGAGAAAATTAGCGTCGAGCAGTATGCGCCTCTTCTCCATCTTCACACCTCAAGGGTGAGCTCTTTCACCTTTCTCAGAAGGCTCTCGTAGCGGATGCCGATCTCCTTTGCCACATTGGTGAGGTTCGGGCCGTATCGTGTGATGGCAGCGCGAAGATACCTGCGCTCAAACTCCTGCACTGCGTCCTTAAGTGAGAGCGGCTTCTGCTCGATGACCTGGACAAGGTCCTCGCTCAGCTCAGGCATCTTGCGGTAGACTTGTTCTAATTTCTTCGGATGCAATACCTCTGAATAGCCAGTGAGCACGTCGCTTATCGCCTCTGAGATGTCCTGCTGCGCGAGATAGCTTGGTGACGCCATCTCTTTCCGTATCGAAGCGACTTCCTCGTCCTCAGACAGCCGGTGTACTGTTCTCCGCGAGAGGTCCAATATGCGCGCTGCCTCGCTGATATTGCCAAAGTTCTTCTTCAGGACAGCGCGGATGTATTCCTCCTTGAACAGGCGCTTTGCCTTCTTGAACTTCTGGCCAAAGTGAATCGTAAAGCCGAGCAGCGGGTCTTTGAGCTTCTCGGTCAGGTCCTCCTGGAGTTCGCTTATCGTGACTCCTATCGCTTCGCGGAGGGTGCTCTCCACAGCAGAGGGGTCAAACTCCTTGGGTTCCTGCTCATCAGGCTCTTCGAGCTCTTCATCATACATATCCCTAAGCTAGTGTTCGTGGGTATAAAAAGCCTTTGCCCGCAGGATTTAAATAGCGATTCTTCTCTCATTTCGGCATGCGCAATTTTAAGAAAGAGCTCATTGGGCTTCTCTCCCCAGAGGTGAAGCTTCCCGAGGATGAGATAGGCAGCATGCTCGAGATACCTCCTGACGTGAAGTTCGGGCATTTCGCGTTTCCCTGTTTCCGCCTGGCAAAGGAATGGAAGAAGGCACCTGTGGAGATAGCGAAAGAGCTTGCTGAAATCCTAAGCAAGACAGTGGAAGAGCTCTGCGAAAAGGTCGAGGCGGTCGGCCCCTATGTGAACTTCACCCTCAAGCCAGGGGCCTTCAACACTGCTGTTCTGCAGCCAGTCATAGAAGATGGAAAGGCATACGGCACCTATGCTCATGGAAAACCGAAGCGCATCCTCATGGAGCACATGAACGCCAACCCCAACAAGCCCCTGCATCTGGGACAGGCCCGGAACATCTGCATCGCAGACTCCCTCATCAGGATGTATCGTAAATTAGGCCATGTTGTGCATTCTGTCAATTATGGTGACGATTCAGGCGTGAACATCGCCTACAATGTTACTGCTCACCTGCACTATGACGTTCCTTTCGAGCCTCCCGAAGGAGTGAAGTTTGACCACTACTGCGGCTCTATCTATACTGAGATGCGGCAGAACGAGGAGAAGGACAAGAAGTTCAAGCCCCTCAGAGTCAAGGTCTCAAAGAAGATCGAGAAGGGTAACAACGAGGTGTCGCAGTTCCAGCGGCAGTATACAGAAAGGTGCGCCATCGCACAGTTCGAGAGCTGCTGGCGCATGGGCGTGTTTTTCGATTTAGTGAACTGGGAGACTGACATCATGCATCTCAAGTTCTTCGATAACGCTCTTGAGCGCCTGAAGGAGACTGAATACGTCAGCTTTGAGAAAGAGGGTGAGCATGAGGGCTGCTGGGTGATAAATCTCGAGAAGCTCTCTGGCTTCAAGGGCCTGAAGACTCCCAAGGCAGTGCTGGTGAAAAGCGATTCGACAGTGACGTACGCTGCCAAGGACATTGCCTATGCGATGTGGAAGCTCGGCATCCTCGGCAAGGACTTTTACTATACTCCACTGATAGAGCAGCCCAACGGGAAGTGGACCTGGTCGACATCATCTGTCAAGCCAGATAAGGAGGGGCTGAAAAAGCCTGATTATGGTCACTATGAGCTTGCTATAGCTGTCATTGACGCGCGCCAGACCCATGTGCAGAACGTGGTGAAGGCAGCCCTGAAAGTCCTTGGCTATACTGGCGAGGAGAAGGAATACGTGCACCTGCCTTATGGCGTGGTGTGGCTCACTCCACGCACACTTGAACACTTCGGCTTTACGCTCACTCCTGAGGAGAAGAAGGAAAAGCGCCTGCCGTTCGCGAGCAGGAAAGGATGGTTCATTACGATTGACGACACCCTCGACCAGCTGAGAGACAAGGCCCTTGCTGAGAGCAAGGAGCGTAATCCTGACAAGGACATCGTGTGGCTTCGAGAGACTGCGGAAAATATTGCAGTCGGCGCTTTGCGCTTCTTCCTCACGCGGCTGGACAAGAACAAGGACCTGACATTCGATATCGAGGACGCCCTGGATTTGGAGGGCGAAACAGGTCCTTACCTGCAGTACACTTACGCGCGGGCATGCGCCATCCTGCGCAAGGCAGAGGATGCCGGCATCAAGACCCTGGAGATTGTACCGGACGAGCCGCATTGCGCCCGCCTAGTGGAAGACAAGGAGCGCGAGGTTATAATGCTGCTCAAGTCATTCCCCTTGAAGATAGAGACAGCTGCGTCCACGCTCAGCCCTGACCTCATGGCCAGCTATCTTCTGGAACTGACTCAGGCATTCAATTCGTTCTACAACGCCTGCCCGGTACTGAAGGCTTCTTCTCCGCTAAAAGAGGCGCGGCTGCTGCTGGTGCTTGCGGTCCGGCAGGTGCTTTCCAACGGGTTGGAGCTGCTGGGCATCTCAGCCCCAGAGCGGATGTAGATTCCGTCTCGAGGGAGATACGTTTAAAAACAATCCAATCTTTCTTCTGATACGGGGTAATCACAATGTATGATAACGGGGAGGAACTTACTGAAATTGTAGAAGAGGAAGAAGAGAAGAAGAAATTCTCCCTCAGGGATCTTTTCATTAACACTGCTGCAGTCAGCTACCTTGTGGGAGACACAATCTACAAGGGAGGCAAAGCCGCAGTCAATGGAGTCACAAAGACAGTCAAGGGCGCCAAGGATATGGCAGAGGAATACGGCCCTGATGTAAAGCGCGGCTACCAGATTGGCTCAGATGTCGGCGGCCTCGTCGAGCACATGGACCCTGTCGGGACTGTAAAAGATGTTTTCAAGGGAAATGAGCCTGTACCCAAGGACGTGACCGAGGACTCTCCAAAGGGTGTGAAGTCTGCTGAAGAGTACAACCAGAGGCTCGACTCTGTATCTGAAGACCAGCATGGGCCTGTCAATGTCGCCACCTGGGGCATCGGCTTCTGGCCGGGATTACTCACCTACATCATCACCTGGCCATTCAAGGGGATCTATAATCTCATCAACAACTCTGTCAAGAAGGCTAAAGAAAGGAAGGCCTCAAAGTTGGAAGAGATGATTGATGAGGAATAACCCTTTTAAGAGCGCGTTTGAAACCCCATCTGCGCAAAGAATCCATAGCGCGTGAGCCTTTGCTCTGCCTCACGGAAGTGCTGGAAGAGCATGACATCTTCTTGTGAAAGCCTTTCCTTCTTCCTTTCCCAGACATCGCTGTTGCCGGTCTCCTCGCATAGCAGCGCCTCCATCCACAGCGCGAATCCCTCGTAATTGTCGATGTTCTGCTGAAGGTAAGAATGCGCGTCTCCCCCTTCCTGTTCAATCTCTACAAGCTTCTTTCCGATGCTTGAGTATTCGCAGAACAGCCCGTGGCCGAAATACTCGTGGAAGATATTCGAGATGAGCACATCGCTGTCAGTTTTTGCATAGGCGGTGTGCGACTTCGGTACGTAGATGCCCTCGCTCTTCTCATCGAAACCGTTCACCTCGCAAAAGCGCGACCAGTTCTCAGCAGAATAGAGCTTCAGCCCGCATTCCCCTGTCTCAAGGCCGAATTCCTCTTCAATGAAATCCGAGGCCTCCTGCAGCAGCGAGTCGAGCGTGGTTTCCATTGTTTACAAGGCGCATTCATCCAAGGAGTTTGACATCTTTCTTGCCTTCATACTCCTCGTAGACTAAGGCACTAACCTTCTGAGGGTCAATCTCACTGAAGAGAAACACCTCTTCTCCTCCTATTTTTGAGGGGGGGATCTTCCCAACTTCAGAGGTAATATACTGAAGGGTCTTGGTCAGGTTCTGTCTGAGCAGCTGGCGTAGGATGGTGCCCTTAACGATGACAAAATCATTATTGATGGGTAAAACGTCCTCCTCTTCCAGGTCTCCGGTATCAAAACAGATGACATCCTTGTTTTGCAGCTTTTCCCAATCCCCAAGAAGAATCTTCAAGATGTATCGTGAATGTATCTTCACTTCGACCTGATTGAGGAATGTCTCCAAAAAAGGAAATAAGAAAGACCCCTTTGAGAATTCCCTTATATCTGCCACAAGACTCTCCTCAGCATCAAGTGCTGAGTCCTTGTATTTTTCTTGCATCTCTTTGCTGAATTGTTCGGAAAGTTCCCTGAGATTCATTTGCGGTCCCTCCATTTCCTTCAGTCCTCATCGTCAAATAAGTAATAATGCGTTGAGAATCCTTTTTGTTCATAAATCTTATTTAGTCCAAGTCCCTTTATCGTTTTACCGGAGGATTTGAGTACGTCCATGTCAAGGTTTAGGTGAGGTGGCGTATCCTCGTCCTCAACGAAGTCAAGCCTAGGAGTCAGTGAAAGGTATTTGCTTGCGAGAGTTGAAGGTTTATCTGGATTATAGAAATCATCAGGATTCAACTCAACCTTGAAGTTATTATCCAAGTAACTCAAATTATCCGGACCATGTTTCTCGAAGCCACTGTTCTGTGAGCTAATTGCAGCAAGAGGGTCATAACTCGCCTCCCTAACTGGCGGTATCACCGAATTCACCATCCCCTGCGTTGTGGACATCACATCCTCCATCAGCTGCGAGGCCGACTTGAGGCCAAGATAGGATTCCTGCTCAGCTTCGGTATCGAATTGATCCCTGATGCTGTGTGTCGCCAGGCTGGAATGCAGCGGCAGGGGGTCTTTCTCCATAGAAGTCAAGTCAGCTCCGGCGTTGAGATTCCCATATATGGAAAGAGGCATCTCATGGGTCTTCGGCACATCGTAGATGTTAGGCACATCCGTAATCTCGGGTTTCTCCCAGGATAGGGTTTGATGGTCCAGAATCCAGCTTGATACAGGTGGTTCGGGCTCAACATCCAAGAGAGGATTTGTGGCATAGCCCATATCCTCTGGACGGGGAATCACTTGGAGCTCGGATTGTTGCATTTGGAGTGTATAATCAATGTTCTCCAAGCCTGAAGATACGCCCTCAAGCATCTGCATATGCAGGGGCAGCTCTGGCTCTGGCTCTATATAGGTGTCGAAGGTAGAGGAGTAACCGAGTCCATTCGACACAGGTGTCATCAGCTCAGGCTCGACTGCCACATCATATGAGACATTGTAGCTGCAGGCCTCCTCTTGTACTGCATCCCATGAATTGTCAAGAGCCCATTGAGATGAATTATCCAGCTCATAGTTGGACTGGTCGACAGTTATATCAAGACTCCATTGAGAGGTTGCTTCTGGCGTTTCCGGCTCATAGCCAAATCCGGGGCCTGACGTATATACATCTCTGATTGCGCCATCTATCTCTCTCCTCGCCTCCTCTTCCATGTACATCTTCTCTTCCTCGTCCCTGCTGAGTCTCATGTACAGTGCAGCCGTCCCCGGAGAATAACGATCAATGTCGGTGTCACAAACAATGTTCTCAAGTGCTTCTGTTCCCATGTTTAATGTACCTCCAACAGGTAAGAGATGAGCGACACATTTAAGAACTCTATGCCAAATAATCATTAAAAAATAGGATAACTAGCATGTCAAAAGAAACATTTTCACAAAATCTTGACGAAAAAACTGAAAATATAATCTATATGCTCTCACTGGACTGCCGGCAGTCGGTCTCAAGTATCGCACGGACATTAAGAATGAACCGCTGGCAAGCCGAAAGCCGCATCAAGAGGCTATTGGACAATGGCTTCGTGAAGTACATGGCAGTGAACAACGCCCCTCCAAGAATCCAAATCACCATCCTGGCAGAGGTTCGCGTTCTTGATAGTGAATTGCTGGAGAAGCTCCGCGCACTCCCGACACTGCTCAAACTCAAGGAAACCCTTGGCATGTACAGTATCTCAATCCTATGCGATGTCGCCTCCCAGAACGAGATGAATCTTATAGTCAAGCAGGTGAGCGATATCCTGCACAAGAACACGCTACGATTCGATGTACTGGTCCATGACTGGGAGGATGCATTGGGGCAGAAATCATTCTGCCATACGCCTCACCTGCTCAACAAATACTCTCCCATCAGGCCCATGAAACGGGAACCGGCAGGGGATGAGACACGCGTGCTTGAGCTGCTTAGGAAGGATACATGCATGTCCCTCCGCAGACTCTCTGAGAGGGCAGGCCTAGACCACAAAACACTCAAGAATATCATGCGAACACTTCGTAAAGACGGCTTTCTGCGCTGTACTGTCGACCCCAATTTCCACAAGCTCGGCCTGCAGTTCCACAATCTGCTGGTGAAGATAGAGCCTGCGGCAGTTGAGACTTTTGAGAATTATATCACAACACACCTACGCGTCCACTGGGTCAAGCATTCCCTGGGCAGATGGGACTATATGCTCAGCATAGTGTCGCACAATATCTCTGAGCTCATCGACATCATCCGCCAGATAAGAACAGACAACGCAGACATTCTCCTGAATGATACAGCCCTAATCTCAAAAATCCAGGAAAGGAGAAAGTACTGACTCCCTACAACCTGCTCACGATGTGGCTCACAATCGCAAAGCTGTTGTGCGCGACAACTGACTTAAATTCCTTATAGTCCTGCACAGCAGTCCCGTCAGCCTGGTCCGAGACAGAGCGGATGATGAGGTGCGGAATCTCGTTGATGGTGCACACCTGTGCCACTGCCGCGCCCTCCATCTCCACGCAGTCTCCGTGGAGTTCATCCTTCAGATAGGATTTTTCCTGCTTTTCCTTCTGGGTGAAGAACTGGTCTCCGGTGAGTATCCTGCCCTCGATGATTTTATGATTCTCAAGATTCGCCGTCATCGCAATCTTCCGCATCTCATCGCAGGCGTCAAAGAAGCGATAGTCTGTGTAGGATATCTGGCCGCGCTTGAACCCAAGCTCCTGCGCGTCGAAGTCGTGGTGTGCGCTGTCAGTGGATACGATGACATCGCCTATCTTCAATGTCGGGTTCAGTGAGCCGGCAACGCCAGTGAAGAGGATTCGTGTGATGTTGAACTCGTCTATAAGCTTCTGGGCAACCATGGCAGCAAAGACCTTCCCGACTCCTGACCTGACCAGCACCACATCCTTGCCATTGAACGTGCCCCTGTAGAACGTGAAAATCTTCCATTTGATTTCCTTGACATCATTGATATGGTCGAGATACATCTCAATCTCATCATCCATCGCGCCGATGATACCAATCCGCCCTTCTGTCGCCATGGGGCAGAAGGCATTCACCGGGTTTATTAAGGTTTGGCGCACCACACAGGAGAACTGCCTGATTTCACTCCTTTTTAGTTAGAAATGTTTATAAATAAAAACATATATTAATAGGGTATAGAGAGAGTGATTTCCCATGGATGATACAATTGATACAGTCATTGAAGAGCAGCCTGAGGAAAAGAAGAAAAAGAAGAAGCGCACTATTGGCCTACTTGTGGCTGGTGCCGCAATCCTCGCAATGGGCGGCTGCTGCATTGGAACCGGCTACATCAACGACTTCCTGCCCAAGCCGGAAGAGCCTGTTCCTGTTGTGGTCGAAGAGATCGAAGAGGAGATTATAGTGAAACCTCCAACCACTGTTCCCCCTATTGTGACCGAGGAGCCAATCATAGTGGATGTCCGGGATATCTGGCTAGGCAACTACGAAGGAACCGCAGAGGGCTTCCGTGAGTCCTTATACCAAGGCACTAAAGACTTTGATCCATTCAAAGACGACGAATTGGTCTGGCTTGAGATAATGGACGAGGATGATTGCTTTGCCTATTCATACTGTAATGAGGACCGCTCCTGGGGCATCGAAATTGGCTTTGCTGGACATACTGCTGCTGATAGTTGGACCAACATACGTATCTATCTGCCAGATGATCTTGAAGATGCGCCTGGAATGGCCCTGACAGAGTCTATGCTGGCCATCACTCCAACTGATGAGTATCCTTACGACCTCACCATAGAACAGGTAGATGGGAAAATAGAAGGATATCTCCAGATAGATGGTGTGCCAAGCCATTCAGGAAACGCAACAGAATGGTGGATTATGGAGGAACTCTCCGCAGAGAAGTCCGACGCGCCTGACCCTGCACTACGATAGTCTATACTATGTGAGCAGGCGGTACTCTGCGCAGTCGGTCTGTCCGGGAAGGCAGCAGCATCCCGCAGTATTGATTCCAAATCCAAATGGGTCGCCCATCACACCTACATACGTAGAAGTGTCACCCCAGGGAAGGTCAAGCGGTGTGGATGAAATTTCATCTCCAGGCCTGTTCTTCGAATGGCAGATGGAATACTGAGGGTCAGCTGGATAACGCCTGCTGGTAAAATATTCAGGGGGTGCGCAGTTGCTAACGGTCCTAGGGAAAGCATGACCATCCTTGATAGACTTATGCACCAGTTCGACGTAGTTCTGGACATCGCGATTGGTGATGCCTGCACTGCCTGTTGGGTCGCCGCACAGCCAGCCGTAATAGCCCCTGATGACCATATCCCATGAATCATAGGTGCCATCCTTGGTGAGTGGCTTCCATTCTGTGCCGTCGCGCGGGTGCGGTCTCACCGCAGTGAGGGAGTCCCCGTATGCGACTCCGAGAGGATTCTGAGGTAGAGCATAACTTGGGTCACAGCAGCCGCCCCTACTCCTGCCACCTAGCTGACCTGCTGTGAGACTAGGGTCGCAGCACTCATTAGCCCAGAATCTGCCACAGATAGGGTCCTTTTCTGGATCTGTCTGTGGATCACCATCGTGATCACAAATTCGAGGAGGACACCTAACTGAGTTAGGTTGGTCAAAGATGTCGTCGCCCTCGTAGAAGCCGCAGCACATGTCCTCTGGGGTCTCGCAGCAGGGGTGACCTGGGTCGAGACAGCAGATATGCTCGGCTGCTCCTATACCATAGGCCGAGCCACTTCCTCCAAGGTCAGAAGGACAACAGTAGCGATTGTTGGTCGCGGGCCAGCCCCCACGCTTACCTAGGATGGTGTCCATGCCGCATTCGATGTTATCCTCTAAATCTCTGGTGTTCCGCTCATGGCCATCAATGAAACTCTGGTCGCCCAGGCAGTACGTCTTCAGCACGCCCATAATACCCTGAGCAGGTTTATCATCATCATCTGCTGATTTCACCACAGGTGGGTCGCAGGTGAAATGATTGCACCTACTCTCAACCTCGCAGATGCCGAGCGGCACTGCCTCGGGAATGCCCTTTGCACAGGCATACTCACACACGCGCATATCCTGCTCTGGATAGTCTTCATCAAAGTTACCGCTGCATTTCCAGATAAGGTATTGAAACTCGAACGAGATGCCAGTATCATCCTGGAATTGAGTGTCGTTAATCGCAACGAACCTGCCTTTGAAGTCCCCACCAATCATCACTGAATCGATACGCGTGGTGAAGTAGTCATCAAGGTTTAGCCTCTGTTTACATTCATCGAGCGCGTCTCCGTCAGGCTCTTCATCGTAGGGGTCAGTGGTGTCCTGGCCTTCGTCAAACACTACTCTGTCCACAAGGCACAGTGCGAGCTGGTAGGTCCTGTTCAGGCGAATAGGAACTATAATGGAAATATTTGAGAGCAGGGCGTGCTGGTCTTCAGTGAGAATCTCAATGGGATAGATAAGCTCAGCGCTGATGTCATCCACATTCACGCTCACGTTGATATGGTATTCAGAAGGTATCACCATGCCATAGTACTGCTCCTCGAAAAAGCTGAGGTTCAGCTGCGCCGCAAAGCGCTCAATAGTCTCGGCAAGGAGTCCCTCATGGATACGGTCAGGCGAGGGGATGTTAAAGTCGCCGAGGACATAATAATAGGGCACAGCATGCGGGGGAGCATCCTCAGGAAAACTATAGGGATAGGTGGGATAAGGCCACTGTGACAGTGTCTGATAGCGAACAGGCTCATAATCATGATTCATCTCAAGGGGGATGTCACCGTGGAGAGGTCCCTGGAAAATTTTGGGCTCATCGTTCTCCTCGCCAACGACCGTCCGATAGCCACCCTGTGGACCAATAGCTTCGACAGCTGCTCCCCGCAAAGCATTGTCAAGCAGGTTCTCAAGATACATCTTAAGAGGCGCTGGGACATCAGAGTATACCCTTGGTACCGGCTCGCCGTTCTTCGTGTCAAGAGCCAGGAACATGAAAAAGCCGACAGTAACGAGCATCACCATGCCTATGACCATAAACACAGTGACCTGGCTCTTGCGGTTCATGGGAATGTCCTCGATTATAACCCTTTTAATATTTTCCGCCTATGGCCACCATGAGCGGCCATGCGCGATATTGCACTCCTGGGCATTGTCAGGGCAGCAGCCGTCAGAGCCAGTTGGTGCGCTTCCCAAGGGAGCGGATAAATCTGAGTAGCACTCATCCTTGAGCTCATACATGTAATAGTGCACAATGTCAACATAATTCTGGATGCGGCACCTTACGGAATCTGCCTGGAATGTAGCGCTCTTGTCCTTTGCCTGGCAGCCCCAGCCGTTGTAGCCCCTGATGGCAATATCCCAGCCTGCGTATAATGCGTTCTTGGTGAGCCATTCCTCCTTCTTGAATGAGGCTTCCTCACCGCACAGGATTGTTCTGCCGTCAGCTAAAGAAGGCATAGCATAGTCTTCACTACAGCAGTAGCCTGCAGTGGTGTGGGATGAGCTTGTGCCCGGAGTCCCGCTCATCGGGTCGCAGCAGGAATTGCGGTAGTTGACAACAGGAACCTCCACACACACTTCCTCAGTTCCTCCATCAGGAATATAGCAGTCCCACCTGGTTCCTTTAGTGCAGGGGTCAAATGCAGGGTCATCCTCAACACGGCCGCAGTCGCTCACACCGGGACCAGGTGATGGAGTGCAGCAGGGATGCTCGGGATTCTCACAGCAGGGATGGTACAAGTCAATACAGCATATGTGGATTCCTTCATCACCATCTGGGCAGCAGTACCTGTCTCCTGAATCACCAAGGCAGGCATACGAGGCCTGGTTAGGCTTGAGAAGCCCGCCGCCCTCGCATTTCCCGAGCAGCAATTGAGCCCCGCATTCAATGTTATTGGCCAGGTCATAATTCCTCATGGGGGTGCCGTCGACAAAACTCGTGCCGCATGAGACTCCAGTGAGCTGCATGATTCCCACGCCGCCGTCACCGCTTGGCGTCGAGGAATGTTCGCAGCTGGTTTCGGTCATGCAGATACCGAGCAGCACAGGTTCAGGGATTTCGTACACGCAGGCGTATTCACACACAGACAGCTTCGGCTTCTCGTCCCACAGGTGGGCATAGTGACCGCTGCACTTCCAGAACAGGAACTGGTACTCGAACGGCACCCCGGTATTTTCTTCGTACACCTCATCAACTACAGCGATGAGACTCTCCCCTTTGCCATCCTGAGCCTCTATCCTGACTGTGAAACTGTCGTCAATCCCGCTGAGGAGCCTGCACTCCTCCAATGCCTGCACTGTCGACTTGTCATAGCGAGCCATATTATATGCTATGCATGTAGATAAATCGTAGGCGTGCCTCAGCCTCAACGGTAGGAGGATGGTCATGTTGGATACTATGATGTGCTTGTCTTCGGTGAGAATTTCGAGCGGATAGTGCAGCAGGACAGTGATGTCCTCCTCATTGATGCTGATGTTGATTTCCGGCAGATGCTCCGGCTCTTTCAACGTGAAGCCGCTGTCATCAAATACGCTCAGGTCAAGGGAATTAATGAAGCGCGTGTACGTCTCGTTGTACAGGCTCTCTTCAATCACCTCAAACCCGGGGACACTGAACTCGCCGAGCAGATAATAATATGCAGACTCATGAGGGCCGGGATAGGCAGTGACTGCACCGTGCCTTGGCTCAGGTCCAAAAAACACCTGGTAGCCGCTCTGGGGCGCGATAATCTCAAGCACAGCTGAGCGTGCAGCGTCGTCTAGCAGGCTCTCAAGATAGAACCTCACAGGAGGGGGCAGCTCATCAGTCACAGCCACTACACTATTGTCCCCGTTCTGGGCCTGCATGCCAAGGTACATGAAAAAGCCGACAATAACGAGCATGACTATCCCTATGATGAGAAATAAAGTAAGCTGGCCCCGACGCCTCATGCAGGCAGTTTAGCAAAAGGCTATTTAAAAGCTTTTCCAGAGTGAAAACTTAATAAGCACCAGTCCCCTCATTCCAGCAAGGTGAATCCATGAACACGAAAGAACGATTCAAGCTCATCTCATCAGTTGGTGAGGAAATCATAACAGAAGAGGAATTAGAGGCACTGCTCGAAGAAAAGAAATCTCCGATAGCATATGACGGCTTCGAACCCTCAGGGCAGATACACATCGCCCAGGGACTTATGAGAGCAATCTCAATCAACAAACTTACAAAGGCAGGCTGCACGTTCTATCTCTATGTCGCTGACTGGCACGCACTCGCCAATAACAAGATGGGCGGGGATTTGGAAGCGATAAAGAAGGTCGGCATGTACTTCATCGAGGTATGGAAGGCGTGCGGCCTTGATTTGGATAAAGTAAAATTCATCTGGGCATCTGACCTTGTGAAGAACGAGGACTATTGGATGACAGTGATGCGCATAGCGATGAGCAACACAGTGAAGCGCATCATCCGCTGCTCTCAGATCATGGGGCGCACTGAAGGAGAGTCATTATCAGCCGCGCAGATCCTGTATCCCTGCATGCAGGCAGCCGACATATTCTACCTCGGCGTTGACATCTGCCAATTAGGCATGGACCAGCGCAAGGTGAACATGCTCGCCAGGGAAATAGGGGCGAAGCTCGGCCACGGAAAGCCTGTCGCTGTCCACCACCACATGCTCATGGGCCTCGGCACGCCGAAGGCTACTGAAGGAAGCGCGATTGATCGCGTGATTGACCTGAAGATGTCAAAGTCAAAGCCGGACTCAGCAATATTCATGACAGACTCCCAAGAGGAAGTTGTCCGAAAGATTTCGAAGGCATACTGCCCTGAGAAGCAGGTGCAGGAGAATCCGGTTCTTGAGTATGCGAAGTACCTCATATTCGAGCGCCTTAAGTCATTAGACATCGACAGGCCAGAAAAGTTCGGCGGCCCGGTGTCGTTCGTAAGTTACGACGAATTAGAATCCGCATTCCTGAAGGGAGAACTCCACCCAGCTGACCTGAAGAAGGGAGTGGCAGATGGCGTGAACAAGATGCTCGAACCTGTACGAGAGCATTTCCTCACGAATAAGAAGGCTGCTGAGCTCCAGAAGTTTGTATTAGAAAGCAAGGTCACTCGCTAGCTTTTTCAAGAAGCTCGTCAAGTGTTATTGATTCAGGCTTCTCTTTCTTTATTGAGCCGCACGTAGCCGGCCTTGCCTGGTCTCCTGCTGAGCCCACCCATCCTGTGCTGATGGCCGGGGCGTCGAAGAACGCGCGCTTGAGGTGCTCGCCGCAGAGGGGGCAATCAGGCTCACCCTTTCTATCGTATTCAGCAATAGAAGAATAGCCTACCTCAATCGCGTACTGGGCTGCCTCACACTCTTCGGTGGCGCATATGAACGTATAGCTGACCATACTATGGTAATCAATTCAACTGTTTATAAACTTTACCATCACTCAGTGGTAACTTTTTCCATATACTGCACTGAGACTAGAAATCCTTATCAATTGCGTGTAAATCCTTATCTTGAATATGGACAAAAAGGAATTGCTCAAGGAGTTTGAAGCGGAATTTGAGACTATGAGAGCTGAGCTAGGTTTCTCCGCAACACTAGATGAGTTAGACGACGTGTTCTTTCTTCGGGACTTTATCATGGGAGCCGGATTCCTCAGTACAAAGCTATCAAGGATGCTCACCGGCAGGATGAAAGATACCATAAACCAATGGAATAGCTATTTCCACGCTCTTGTCATGCCAAATCCCTCAAACATGATTAATCTCACTGAGAGTAAGATGTTCAGCGAGGAAGAGAAGAAGGCGATGATTCCCTACATGAACCATATTATTGAACTGGCGAGCAGGAACACTCTCATCGGCCTGACAAAAAACAAGAAAGCTGAGGCGAAATGGTTCGACGACTGCCTCGCATTCTGGAACGACACGTTCAAGGAAGAGGCAATCCGAATCATGAAGAAGACAAACTCATCCTGGGCCATGAAAGTTCAGGAAGAGAAGGTGGAGATATGAGCCTGAAACCTAACTGCCTTGCCACTGCGATTGGGAGCCTGCCGCATGATGCTGCTGCTGATGCAGTCGATGACATGCTTCAGTATCTGACAGACATTCCTGCCTGGCCGCAGCTGCCTCAGAGGAGTTTCTATGAGGCTTTCTGTGTCCAGCCAAGCGAGGGGTTTCCCGCACTTGTTCTCGATGAGGCTGCTGAAAAGCTCACTGTGGATACAGGAGACAAACTGCAGGACGAGATGCTTGACTTCTACACGCGCTACCTCAGCGAGGAGCTGGATTCATTCGCGATGTCTGAACAGTACGCTCCGGGCCTGCACGAGTTCGTGTCTCGCGGCGGGCATTACTCCTATGTCAAGGGGCAGCTTCCAGGTCCAATCACTTGGGGTTTGACTATCGTTGACCAGGATTTGAAAGCATCGTATTATACTGACGACATAAAAGACGCGATTGTCAAGGGACTCGCAAGAAAAGCCGAGTGGATGATTGACCAGCTCGCGCCCCTTGCGGATGATGTGCTGCTCTTCATCGACGACCCTTACCTGCTGAGCATCGGAAGCTCGTCTGTCGCACTGCACGAGGACGAGGTCATATCGCAATTGGATGAAATTATCGAGTGTGTCCATGGCAAAGGGGCATATGCAGGCATCCACTGCTGCGGCAACACTGACTGGTCGTTGCTTACAAGAACAAAAGTGGACATCATCAGCTTCGATGCCTGGTCGTATGCGGAACAGCTCGCCCTCTATCCTGACGAAATCAGCGATTACCTCGACCGCGGAGGCTGTATTGCGTGGGGTATTGTGCCCAGTAGCGATGAAATCGATGGCCAGGACGCAGATTCAATTCTTGAGGCATTCAACAGCGCAGTGGAACTCCTTACGAATAAGGGCATCTCAGAAGAACTCATTCTCGAGCAGTCGCTCATCACGCCGAGCTGCGGCTCAGGTACACTTACATTAGAGCGCGCACTCAAGACCATGGAGCTGAGCGTGGCTGTGTCTGACGCATTGCGGGATTCTTAGCGCTCTATGCACGTCATCCGCGGTACAGCGGTGATGCCTCCTGAAGATACCTCAAAATCACGCTTCAGGTCATGCTCCTTATCGACACCAATAGACACGCCGTCAGCGATAGTTACACCAGTATCAATAATTGCATTCTCAATAACAGCATCCTTTCCCACATAAATCGGCTTGATGGGGTCGCCCTGCAGGATGGAATCCCTTACAATAGCACCTTCTTCTATGTGCACCCATGAGAGCACCGAATTCTCAACTGAGTCTGACTTAATGACACTCCCGTTTCCCACGAGATTTGACCCGTATCGGCTGGGAAGGGGATATTCTATATGAGAAGTAAGCACTCTCCACTCATCGTTGTATAAATCCAAAGGAGGGTTGTCTCCCCGCATCTCCATGTTGGCGAGGTAGAGCTGGTCAAGGTTCCCGATGTCGCGCCAGTAATCTCTTTGTTCCGGCTTCATGCCAGGCACGCTGTTCTCCAGGAAGTTGTACACCATTATTTTCCTGCCATCTTTAAGCATTGAGGGAATGATGTCAAAGCCGAAATCGTGGGATGAAAATCGTTCAGGGTTCGCCAGGATAGATTCCTTGTCATCACTCGTAATCTTCTCAGCATCTGCTACTAATTCTTCAAGAAGAGCTGATGGCTCGAACGCGTAATTGCCCATCGACGCTAAACAGTACTCGTCGTTGCCCGGCATCGGGGCTGGGTTTGCTGGCTTCTCATCAAATCGCTCGAGTTCCCAGTTGTCATTTACCACCAATACACCATAGTTGCCTGCTGCCAGCTCTCTTCGTACTGGCATGGCGCAGATGGTCAGGGCAGCTTCGGTTTCCATGTGAGCGTCGTTCATGGCTGAGACATCCATCAGGTAGATGTGATCTCCTCCAAAGACATCGACAACATGCGGCTTCTCATCCTCTATGAAGGCCATGTTCTGGGTGATGGCATCTGCCGTGGCTTTGTACCAGTCCCGCGCAGCGCCCTGCCGTGGTGGGAGCGCTCTCAGGAATTCTGAGCCGCCGTGGCCGAATCTATGTGACCATCCTGCGATGTGCCGCTCTAATGAGCGGGATTCATACTGTGTAGGTACTACGACTTTCCTGATGCCGCTGTGATAGAGGTTGGACAGGACAAAGTCGATGACCCGAAACATTCCACCAAAGTGGACTGCGGGCTTGGCCCGGTCTCGTGTCAGGGGGTAGAGGCGCGTCCCTTGACCGCCTCCCAATACATATGCTAAAGTTTTTGTTGGCATTTTTGAACTGGCCTGCTAATAGCGGCTTGCTTATAAATTTAACTGTTTTACCATTCAAGAGTGATATCAATTTATATAGTAAATACTACTTTCTCTCATCATGTCCCAATTGGAGAAGCTTATTTACAACAGTGAGAATTTCCTGTTGAACCCCTGGGGTGGGATGGAGTTCAAAGAGTATATGAGCAAGATTGCCCCGGTGTGCAACTATAATCCATTATCTATGTTTTCTGCACAGATAGGCCAATGCATCAGCGAGCCAATTGACGCCTTGCTGGACCGGGAGCCGGGCTGGAAACTCCTTGCTTTTCCCCTACTTCCTGTTGCAGTTGGACTCGTCTGTCTGGAGATAGGTATAGACCTGTTCACGCGCCCTCGAACCGCCTTCAGAAAGGTGCGCAACCTCGTTGATCTCGCGCGCTACCATAATGTGCCCGGGCCGAAGAAGAATCTTGATGTGCTGTGGAGCATTGAGGCTGAGGCTGTGCGGCACTGCCCCAACGCTGAGGACATGTTCGAGCTCTATGGCCTCACGATGACCCTTGAGGATGATTTCAGGGACTATCATCATGATCCGCCTGGAAAGAATATTTTTTCTCTGCCGTATGAAGAGACGCAGGCCTGGTTTGATGAGCAGGGAATAACGGAGAAACATGAGCGGATTTTTTATGGCTGCCCTGACTGCGAGGACTGTTCGGTCCATGCATTTCTCAGTGGTGTTCTGCTTGAGAATCCGAAAAATAAGCATCGCAGGTATTGGCATACACTGATGAATTGAACGCATTAAACCCATTAAACGCCCCCCTCTGAATTAGCAGCTCTCCACGACTACACTACTTTTCGCTGTTCAAACGGAGGTTTGGAAGCAAGATTTAAATGAGTTGAAGGGGAATCAACCACGTATGAGGGCAGGCGTATTGTGTTTGGTGCTGATAGCCTTAATTACATTTGCTGGGTGCGTGAAGGAGATTTCTCCTTCCCCTCTGGATTATCACATTAATTATAGCATTACCTACTTGGAGTACCCCGAAGATAGGTGTAATCTCAATGAGGTTGTCATCAATGGAAATGACCTAAGAATCCGCTCGTTTTTCACTAAACCCACTCCATGTGATAAAACGAATTATTCTGTGACTAATGAGAATTCAATAGTGAAGATTGTTCCGAGATTAATTACTTCTGGGCCTGGATGCATGCAGATTGTTGGTGCAGAAGCAGTGGAAATCAACCTAACACTTCCCAATGGGACGTATATGCTCCAACTTTATGGCTTCTGGAATCCGTGCATATCCTCTTCAGAACAGACTTTCTTTGATGAGAAGATTATTGTTGGCGAGCCAATAGGTGACCCCCATATGTTTTCCTGCGAACTTAACGAGGATTGTGTGAAAGCAGGAGAAGGATGCTGTGGTTGTAGCCGTGGAGGATTTGCCACTGCAATCAATAGTGCATATTTAGATGAATGGGAGGAATCACAAAATAGATGTGATTGTGCTGGGATTGGCTCCATTCACAGAACTTGCTTCGCAAAACCTAGATGTTTGAATGGAACTTGCACACTAATCAAATCCTCACTTGAATTAACAGGGTTCTTACACCCCGGAAGTGTCTGGTCCTACGGCATCGGGAATGAGGATTATGAGATGCAACTCAGCAAGGCGGATAGCGATTCTGTGGTGTTCAATATTGACGGTGTAGATATGAGGCCACTTACAGTTGGGGATAGTGTGATTTTAGAAGGTGGAATGATATTAACACCTCTGAAGATTTATTTTGATGAGGAATTTAGGGCTGTTGAGTTTCGTCTTGGTGAATAAACGACCGAAAATGGAATCGAATAACGCATGGGAAAGGTTCATCAATTTCCCTTGGATGTGGCCCATTGTGCTAATGGTGGCAGGCTTCTTATTGGGTTATTTTGGACCTCTTATTATCGTAGGGTGGTTTGGGGGCCCAATGCTTGCAGTTCCAATCTTCGGACTTTTCGGCTTTATGATTGGTATAATCGCAGCACTGCACCCAAAGCGACTTCTTTGGGTACTACCAGCAATGGTAATTATCTTCGCATTTTTTATCTGGAAAATGATGCAATCAAGAATCTCCGCATTCTAAACAGATGGCATGAGAAATCATAAGGGTTAATCCCTTTCACCTCCAATATGCCAAATAATTGGAGGTGGACACAACGAAATTTTACATTGGTTTGGACATACATCAACGCACAA
>JAFCGF010000019.1 GCA_017608295.1 Candidatus Woesearchaeota archaeon | reverse complement strand
CTTTGCCTGACGGATTCGAGGCCTGCTTTGTGATTATTGAACTATAGCAGGAGAAAATGAGTATGTCGAATGATGATAAAATGACATCGAGAGAACGTGTGCTGGCGGCGTTTGACCATGTTGAGCCAGACCGTGTGCCTTGCTGGTGCGGAGCGTCGGTTGAGTTTTGGGAAAAAGCCAAGCGCCAGTTGGAGCTGGATGATGAAGGATTGCGCGTTCGATTCGGTGACGACTTCAGGCGTGTTTTTGCCGAATATGCCGGGCCGGAGTTTGAGTTGCCGCCGGGTGCGACGTCGCGGACGGTTTTCGGTGTTGAGCGTGAAGGTATCGGTTGCGGCCAGCCGATGAGCCATCCGCTTGCAGATGCTGACCTCAAAGGTGTTCATGATTATTGCTGGCCCGAGACACAATGGATGGATGTTTCAACGGTCAGCCCGCAGGCTGAAGTTTATAATGGTCGGTATGCGATTCTTGGCGGGGACTGGTCTCCTTTCTGGCATGACACTATTGACTTGCTGGGAATGGAGAATATGTACATAAAAATGTATACAGACCCTGAGATTGTTGACGCGGTGATGGGGCACCTTGTTGATTTTTATGTTTCCGTGAGCCGGCGAATCTTCGACGAAGCCGCCGATGCGATAGATATATTTTTTATCGGTAACGATTTCGGCTGCCAGACGGGTCCTTTGCTAAGTCCGGAGCTTTTTGGCCGTTTTATCATGCCGCATTTGAGGCGTCTGATTAACCTGGGACACGATTACAACCTGAAAGTGCAGCTACACTGCTGCGGCGGGATTGCGCCTTTGATAGGAGTGCTGATTGAGGCCGGCCTTGACGGTTTGCATGCTGTTCAGCCGGATTGCATTGGAATGGATCTGCAATCGCTCAAGGACCAGTTTGGTGATAAGATAGTATTCAACGGTGCGATTGATTCACATAACATACTTATCGACGGCGATACCGAAACTGTTCGCGCGGGAACACGTGAGGTTCTTGACATAATGATGCCGGGCGGCGGATTCATCGCCGGCGCCAGCCATGACACTATTCTTGAGGAGACGCCGGTTGAAAATGTCGTGGCGATGTTCGATACGATAAAAGAGTTCGGGTGTTATTCGTAACCGGCGCAGGCCTTATGCTGTTTTGGTTATGGATTGAACGGAAAAATTTCTCTTTCAACTGTGCCCATATAGAATCTGGCGTCGCGCTGAACAAAGTTTATGACCGTATCGAGTTGTTTGTGTATAAAGGCCGAGTCATTTGACACAACGGCCAACCCTATTACGGCCAGGGCTTTGCTGTCCTGGGCATCGACTTCGGCGACGGAGAGATTGAATTTGGCCTTAAGCTTTCCTATGATGCTTTTGACAATTTTTCTTTTGTCCTTCAGCGAGCCTATCCCATGCAGATGAATTTGAATTGTTAACAACCCAACAGTCATGCCATCTCCCTGTGTTTACCAGCCGGCGGTCGTAAGCAGATTCCTTCTGGAATACCGAGATATTCCATTGCTTTAGTCATCCGTTATTACTGTACAAATCGGCATCTAATCCATTAAAAACGGTAATTTTAGGCATTTTTGGTGAAAAGTCAACAGCAATGTTTGGTGAAAATGTTACCAGACATATTGCCAAAGAGGCTTGAAAGGCGGCCTTGCAGCAGCCGGGCACCTGTGCCGTATGTGGCGCAAGTGCCCGATGCTGCTTATCAAAGTTTTTGTTTTACCTGTATTACAACTAGCCGTTGCTTTCAAGGTGGTTGAGCCACGTTTGATACCAACTGGCGGTTTGGACGGTGCTTACTGTTATTGTGACAGTTTTTGAATCCTGCAGTTGTGTGTCCGAAGCAATGAAAGTCAGCTCGTAAGTTCCCGCCTGGCCGTACCATGTCCACCATGTAAAGGTATTGTTTTCGAATGCAGCACCAGAGGGCAGATTTTCCACTGAGTATATAATCGTATCGCCGTCGATGTCAGTTGCGCTTATGGTAAAGGTTAATTCCTTATTTTCATCGACAGACTTATCACCTATCGGTGCCAGTACCGGTGCGGCATTGGCGTTGTTTACTGTTATTGTAACGGTTTCCGAATCGGTGCTCAGGCCGTCACTTGCTGTGAAAGTTATTTGATAGCTGCCTGCCATTTCGTTAGTTGGCTGCCAAAGGAAAGTCTGGCCAATAAAATTTGCGTCTGCAGGCAGGTTTTGCGCTGAATATGTGATTGTATCACCGTCAGGATCGGTAGCGGTAACGACAAAGGTCAACTGAGAGCTTTCGTCAACATTTTTGTCGCCGATGGCTTCAAGCGACGGTTCTCTGTTGACATTATCGACGGTAATAGTCATTGTTTGTAAATCTATAGCGCTGCCGTCGCTCACTATGAATGTTACATAAAACTGGCCGGCCTGGTCAAAAGAAGGTGTCCATGTAAAAGTCCGGTTATTGAATGTTGCATCTGCAGGCAAGGCAGAGGCAAAATAGCTGAGTGTATCGCCATCCGGGTCTGTTGCACTGATAGTAAACAGTAGTTGGTTATTCTCGGCAACGGATTTATTCGTGATATTTGCAAGGACAGGTGATCTGTTAACATTACTAACCGTAATAGTGATTGTCTGGGAGTCTGTAAGTTCGCTGTCAGTTACGCTAAAAGTCACCTGATAGCTGCCTGCCTGGGCGTAATCAGGTGCCCATGTGAATATTCTGTTGGCAAATACGGCACCTGCAGGCAGATTTTGTGCTGAATATGTAAGTGTATCATTGTCCTGGTCGTTTGCGTTTACCGTGAAACTCAAAACAGTATTTTCATCAGCAAATTTGTTGTCAATTGCGGCCAGGACGGGCGCCCTATTAATGTTGTTAACTGTTATGGTAATAGTCTCAGAATCTGTATCCTGACCATCACTTGCAGTTAAAGTTACCTGATATGTACCTGCCTGGTCGTAAGTAGGTGTCCATGTGAATGTGTTATCAGCAAATACAGCACCTGCAGGAAGATTCTGTGCTGAATAGCTAATCGTATCGTTATCCACATCGGTTGCGCTTATGCTGAAACTCAGAGTTTGATTCTCATTGACGCTCTTGTCGCCGATACCTGCCAGGACAGGCGCCCTGTTAGCACCGGTAACTGTTATAGTAATAGTTTCTGAATCTGTATCCTGGCTGTCACTTGCAATGAAAGTAACCTGATATGTACCGGCCTGGTCGTAGGTAGGTGTCCACGTGAATGTGTTACCGGCAAATACCGCACCTGCGGGAAGATTCTGTGCTGAATAAGCAAGTGTATCACCGTCGGGGTCGGTTGCGCTTATAGTAACAGTCAATTGTGTACCTTCACTGACAATCTTGTCGCCGATATCGGCAAGTACAGGCGGTTCATTTGTATTTCCGTATGTAAAGGTAGCCACTGATTGGGCGGCTGCGTCCTGAAATGACTGGATGGTCAGTTGCAGGCTTATTCCGTTAAAATCATAACCGTCGATGCCATTCGGGTCAAAAGCGAAACCAAAGCTTGTGCCGGTACCGGCATAATCAATAAATTCGAGCAGCGAGGAGGAGAAGCTGACAGTTGAAGAGTCGGCAAGCGGAAAAATGAACGGATAATCAAAGACCTGCCAAATCGGCGATGAGAGGTCATTGATGCTTCCAAGAGTGTAAACGAGCCTTTCAGTTCCAGCGGTTTGGTCGCGGTAAAGGGGTTCAAGGGCAGCACCCTGGCTTTGGAAATTATCGCCACTGGTATTACCCTCGTTTGCAATATAGCCCAAAGGTGGATTGTCAACAAGATGGATGTATAACATGTCACCTTCATTTTCGGCGGTGCTGGTAATATTGTGAATGGTGAGGGTTGCTTCTGTTACAATACTACCGTTGGGGACAACAAGATCGTCATTGCTGATTCCCCATGTGTAGTATTTATCGGCGTTGAAAGCTTCACCATGGGCCGGGCTGTATAGCAAAGCCAAGAAAACAATCAAAAACACTGCTGCCATCTCGAAAAAATTGTGCCTTTTCATCATAATCTCCTGCACAGGTTTCTTCTTGTGTTCGTCTGAACGAACAAGTTTTTTAAAATTTTTTAATTTTCCCTTATTTTGCAACTATTGCAACATTTAAGAGGCCGCTATTCTGTAATGGTTGGTATCAACTGTGCCCCCGTGGTTACATCCGTTTTTGACGGTTACATTTCCGATTGCATTCTACTCTCTTTCATGCTCCTGCGTCAAGTATTTTTTGCATTTATAATTTTTTCGCCAGCCAGAGGATAAGATTCTGCGGGGACGCCGGGGGATGGACCACAATGGTTGGTATCTCTTCAATCAGCGGTGTGGTTTTGCCTGTTGGTAAGTTACACAATTCGCTACTGCATTTGCAGATATTTGACGGCTGTTCAACCGTTCAGGTTGTTATTCAAAATGCCCCCACCCAACAGACATACAAACTTTTCACCTAACCATCCCCTTCATACTTTTCACTTATTGCCTGACATATTTAATTTTGTTACAGTTTTTCATTGGCTTGGAGCCATGTTCTATACCAACTCGCAGGTGTTATGTTGTTAGCTACGACGGTATAGGTTTTAGTGTTCTCCGGTTGTCCATTTTCAACGAACGTCAGTTCAAATGCCCCTGCCTGGTCGTACCATGGTCTCCAGGTAACTGTTCCGTCAGAATCGTTGAACGTTGCGCCGTCCGGCAGGTCCTCTGAATTCTGCAGTTGGTATGTTATGGTCGAACCGCCGGCCAACTGCTCCGTTGTTTCCAAAACCAACTGTCTGTTCTCATTGACCTGGTATGTAAGATAAAGGTCCTGGATTTCAGCAGCGCTATAAGCTCGATTGTACATTCGGACATCTCCGATAAGGCCGTCAAAAGCCGCATCATCGCGGCTGGAAGCTAGTCCAATATTTCCAATGTCCGCATATGAGTTAAGCGTTGTCAGGCCGCTGTATTCGCCGTCTACTTCTTCAACACCGTCAACGTAAACAGAATAGTTAGTACCGTCCCAGGTAAGAGCCAGGTTATACCATACGCCGGCGACAAGGTTGAGGTTGGTAATTAGCACACCTGTACTGCCCAGATGAGCGCAGAGTTGGTCACCGATAGCGTACAACTTAATATTATTGGCATCGGACAGAGTGTGGCCGAAGAAGTATTGCTCGCCGGAATAATTGTTTGCGTAGGCCCAAAGTGAGATGGTACCGGAAGACGTTTTCAGACCGGTCGTTGGAATTTCAACGGCATCATCGCCGCCGTCAAGAGAAACCCCGCCCTGGGTGGTCCATTCTGGCCCGTTTTGAAGTATTGCGGTGTTACCATTGCCCGACGAATCCTGTGCCTCGGTGCCGCTGTACTCGTCGAGTGCCCAGTTTCCAATTAGTCCGTTGTCATATGTATAGTTGACACTTGTGTCAAAGCCTGCGATGTTGAGAGTATAATCGGTGCCGGTGTCGTGAACGTCTGTAAAGAGTCTTACCCTGTTGTTATCGGCGTCGAGAGAAACTTTATGAACGTTTATTTCGTTGTTAACAGTATAATCGTTGGGGTCCTCTGTCAGCAAACCACCAAATGGTTCATTGAACCAAAGTTCAATTATAGATTCAAAAGGCGTGGTTACTCTGTCAATATCAGGGCTGGTCGCAGTGCCTTCGTCATAAAGAGCAGCAACTTCATTTGCAGCCAAAGCTCTATTATATATGCGAACATCGTCAATGAGGCCGGCAAAAGCTTCACTTCTGGCGGAGATATTTCCGTTATTTCCGATATCCGCAAATGCATTCAGCGTGTTCAGACCCGTATACATACCGATGGCTTTTTCAATACCATCGATATATACTGTATAGTTCCCGCTGTCCCATATAAGAGCGACATGATACCACTGGTTTGGACTTAAATCCTGAATATTTGTATGCAGTGAAGAGTTGTCTCCAAGTCCCAATGTAAGGCCTCCACTGGAATTGCAATACAATTGAATCCTGTTGCTCCAGGGCTGAGTGGCATGACCAAAGAGAAAATGTTTTGTATTTGAGAAACTCTCTGCATTTACCAATATGGCAATAGTTCCACTTGCTGCATTCCAGTTCATTGTTGGGACTTCAACCGCATCGTCAGCGCCGTCAAAGTAAAGTCTTCCACCGCTAGCCCAGGTAGAGCCGTACAAGGTACCAGTATTACTGTTGCCGGAAGAATCCTGGGCTATATTACCACTTCCTTCATCGAATTTCCACCAAGCAACTATCCCTGTATCATCAGGCTTGGCACTGACCGTGATAGTTACAGTGTCAATATCAGTAAGGCCGCCGTCATCAGTTACAGTAAGGGCGACCGTGTGTATTCCAGTGTTTAAAGTAACTATAGGATTTACCCCTGTGGCGATTTCGGTTGTGCCTTCACGCCAAATATAACTTTGAATTGTCCCATCAGGATCAGAAGAACCGGAACCATCAAGTACAATCTGCTCACTGCCACTTCCATCAATATCGGTTATTGTTTGGTTAACTCCAGCATCCGAAGTAGGGGCTTGATTGCCAGGTTCATTATCATTGGTATATTCATAAGGCCCAATATCCCAAGCACTACCTTGTGGCCTTGGGGTTCCAACAATATCAGATGTTTCTTGGACCTGGGCGCTAAGGTCTATTCCCCGATTAATTGCGGGGCTATTTGATTGCAAAGCAAAGTTGTCAATAACAACGTTTGTCAAATGTGCGGATCTGTCTGAACTCATTGGGATATCTTTAAATAAAGGATCTCCGACAAAATCGTGCGCATTTGCCGTATACTGAGAGGCTTCTATCGTTCCAAATAGATTGTAATCAATATGATGATTCAAAGGGTCATATACTCCCCCCAGATGGGTATAGTTTATGTCCAAGATAATATTATTTTGAACATAAAGATCTGTTACCTCAGGCCCAATAGCAAGTCCTCCACTTTGAGTCCTACCCCAGAAAACATTATTGTAGATCTGAGCACCTTGTACATAATAGATATAAACACACATTCCTATGTCAGGAGTATAGAAGATATTGTTGTACAAAGTAAGATTGCGTGTGTAATTACCTGCACTCCATTGCCCCGTTATTAGTGCAGAAGTAGATTTGATATCATAAACCAAGTTTCCTATGATCTCAATATCTGCACAATTCTGGAGTTCAAACGCATCGCTATGACCATTAGAACAAGGGCCGGTACCTCCGTCAGTTCCATAAGCATGTAAATTATGGATTTCGTTACCTTTAATTGTAATATTATTTCCATATACGCCTATTCCATCGTCTGCAGCATTGTGTATATCACAGTTTTCCAGTGTTACATAGGATCCATAAATGTAGATCACACTACACGAACCATCTATGTGATATCCACTTGCATTAGTCTGAAAATTACCATCTATATCAGTATTCAATACGAATACATAATTAGAATTCAAATCAATGGTTCGCCCCGTGTATTCGCCAACAACCTTAAATCCATATTTGTGTTGGCCATCAAAAACATAGTTATCGGATTCAAAATCCAGAGGCCCAAACTCAGCGATACCATCACCGTATTCAGATAACCATCCGATACTTGTTCCATGATCATTAGAAACTGCTTTTTTAATATAAATGAAATTTCCGTCATTCCCAAGATCATTAAAAGCATATCCGTCATATTTGCCATCTGAAATATAGTAGACATATCCTCTTTCTAAGTTAGCAGGGAGTTGAGCATATGCATTATTCCAATCCACCCCATTCCTGTTACCTGCCCCGCTTTCTGACACATAATATGTTTGGTCAAGATTCGAATCCTCAATAATTATAGCAACAGTGTCAGTATTGGATGCTCCGAGATCATCAGTTACTGTGAGGGTAATTGTGTGCGTTCCAGTGGATAATGTAATAGTTGGGTTGATGCCACTGGCAACTTGGTTTAGACCTTCGCGCCAGACATAAGTTTGAATTGTGCCGTCAGGATCAGAGGAACCAGAGCCATCAAGAGCAACTTGCTCACTGCCATTATTGTCGGTGTCAGTTACGGTCTGGTCAACACCAGCGTTGGCGGTTGGGGTTTGGTTGCCTGCTCCATCTTGTGTACCATCCCAACCAGAAATTCTAGCCAATAATACCCACATGGCTTTTCCAATCTTCAGATATCCTTCCTCACCTAAATGGCCTTTGCCATAGCCAAAAGGATCAACATCACCATCATTTTCAGGGTGTTCGCTTGGATAAGTATGTCCATCCCAAATAGAACTCGCTTGTTCACCAGCGTTATTATAAGTTAGAATATCGCCATAATCAAATAATATCCTATCCTGGTCATTGTTTACCCAATCTCTAATCCCTTCGTGTTTTAAATATCTTTGATAACCCATCTCCCCAACATAATCAACAGGGCCTGTAGAATAAACAATAGCCATATCAGGATTATTCTGTTCATAATAATCCCAGGCATCAAGATAATTTTGCAGACTAACACTATTTCCAGTTAATGCGGAATCCTCAGCATCCAATCCCCAACTCAAATTACCATCAGGACCGCCTTCAGACCATCCTGCCCACCTAGTATTAAAGACAGGATCAACTCCTCCTTGAACATCTCCGCCAATCATGTCCCAACACCAACCAAATACAAATACCTCAAAATCATTAGTTTGCAAATATGTATTTAAATTATTAATAGCAGGCTGATTAGTCCAACTATTTTGCTCACCAACCTGGTTATTAAAAACTCTAAGATATTCATCTGTATCTGCTTCAAGATCTGTTCTGCTTATAGAAACATGAAATCTGCTATCTTGTTGTTCAACAAGTCTAAGTCCACTAAGCATTCCAGATGAATGAGATTCTCCAGGATAATATAAATACATCTTCTTTACTTCGTTTATCCAGTAATCTGGGATCTGGTCAAACTGCTCCAGCGCAGTGTGGTCTATAATAATAGCAGTACTGCTGTACCGGTAAGTGTGTGGTACATCAACCATGGAATTCCCGTTAACATCCATCACACCATTTACCGTCAAGGTATAGTCCACATTTTGAGAATGGTCTGAAGTGGTCAGAATAACTGTTCGCAGATCATCTTCCAAGGTTGCGGAGCTAATAGTGATACCGGGCTCAATCATATAGTTTGAGACATTTGCAGCGCTGGCTTCATCGAGCGGTTCACTAAAAAGAACCTGAACCGGCGAGTTAACTGTTACGCTTACAATATCAGGTGGTGTGGTGTCAGGAGTATCCGACCCTGCATTCGGCCAAACGGGAGGAAAGTCGTCTCGATAATCAAACCACGCATTCCATACCCAAGCTGATGGGGTTTTTTTGAGTGAGTCATAGAGTGCTTGTGTTTCGTCTACTTCATCGGGTAATGGTGGATCAGGAGGATCGCCCCAAACCCAGGCGACCCATCGGTCTGTATAGTCAAAGAGGGCGTCGTGATTCCAGTATTCCTTCATTCCCATCATATGTGCGGCCAAGATCGTGGCCGCATAGGTACAACTATTTAAAGGACGGTAACTAAGAATTGTCCGTGAAGTTATCCAGGGCTTGGTGGCGTGCCGTAAGCCCCATTCCGGCATACCAATATCAGTTATTCTAAAAGGGAAATTGTTGTCAGTAGGATCGGGGCTCCATGGATAATCGGGCACGAGATCATTCGTTATGTCGTAATCATATTGTGTCACATAGAATGTCTGATCGTCTTCCTGGAAATAGATGTAATCAACTGGTGGATTAGATGGACCGGTGGGGTTAGGATAACCATTCTGATCCACCGAAGTGTAAAGGTAATCTCCCGATTTTTCACCAATTGCTAACATATCTGCCTTCTGCAACACTATACCAGCAAAAAGAATAGGTATTTTTCGACCATGGAAAATGCCACCGTTATTCATCCAGTTAAAAATATCACCTGCTTCAATAACGCCGTAAAAGTCAATCCCAAGCTGTAAATAATTAATTAAGATAGGCTCCTTTTCTTCGGGTGTATAGTCTAAGTTCAGGGCTAATGCCGCCTCTCCTGTCCGCAAGGCAAATCCAGTCCCATACCAGTTCATGTTCTGTATCGGGTGGATATAAGTTGAATGCCAAGAATCCCAGTGAACAATCCAAGGACCTTTATCCATTTGTACATTAGTCACCAAAGCATCATAAGATAATGCCCCTGCGGGCTTTGGACGGTTTGAAAGTTTAGTCCTGTCAATATCCTCTTCTGTGGCCCGAATAGACTTATTACTTCCAGAATAAGGTGGCCGAAAAGAATTGGCAGGAGGGATTTCTTCAAGGATTGTAAGCACAGCCGCCTGGTCAATCCACAGTTTACCTACCTGTTCAGGTAAGCTGATACAAGAAATAAGGGATGAAGCTACTGTTATGGTCAAAGGATTTTCACTGCTTACATCTAACGCCACATTTTTACCTGTATTGTAACCTGCAGAACGATTGTCATAGGCCTGGTCGTCGGCTGCTACAGGATTTATCATTGATCCATTCTTGATGACGCCTGCAACATTCGTCGAAGGCGGGCTAATGCTGATAATGTCTACAGGTCCCACTACCCAATAATCGCCGTTGACGAAAGTGCCGTACTGATAAGTATCGCCAGCCCCATCAGTTGATAAGTTCTTGTCAAATGTCCAGGTTATTCCAAATTGTTCGATCCAGTTTGAGCCGACGTCGGCAAAAACGGATTGCCCCAATGTTATGGACAGCACCATCAAGACTATCAATCGCAAGCCAGTCTGAATGAAAGTTTTATTCTTATTATATGTACTCATGAGTTTACCCCCATATTTATCGGACAACACCCAAAAGCCTTTCCAGTAATAGCAGTGAAAAGCATTTGATTGCACCTGACAACCCCAACAATAAAAATATACAAAATAAACCTTTCAGTCGCAAATGCGATGTTAGTATATCAAGCCTTGCCGAGAAAATTGGCATAATAATATTGTCAACAAGCAGTTAGCTAATCCTTTAACAAAAGAAAACACTAATTCAATTACTTGCAGAAAAGGATGATGCCCTCCTCCGGGCATAGGGCAATTCTTTCGATATGACGTGGACAAGTGTGCCCGTATATCATAACCCGGCGCTGTATCTCGCATGCGTTATCACATCCGTCCTCTTCAATTCAAATTTCCTTGTGAACGACTCCATTTCACAACTACCGTTACTGTGATTTCTAAAACGCCCGCCTCAAAAGGGAGTATAACATGCCAAGTCCTATAAAGTCAAGCAGGAAATCAATAAGATCGACAAAAATCTTAGTGCGCATCCTGGACAGAATAACTATTGTATCGAGCGAGATAGAGGAGTTATGGCTTGCGTTATGTCCATATTATGTGATTTTTTTCTTGTCCTGAGAAAAATCACAACTATAATATGAATAAAGAGTTAGAAGTTGCCGATATGTTCTTGTTGACTTTCTATCTACCACATTTGGGTTATGCATCCGGGGCGTTTAGGACTGTTAGTATTTCGGATTTAGAAATATGATATGGTTGGGTAAATCACAATCGAAGATAGATAAAGTATGGGTGTCAATGGCTTGGACTCTGGCAGTGGTTATGCTAATTGTCAGTGCCGTTGGATATCGTTTGTTTGCATCCTATCACAATATAATCACTCGAACTCCAGTGGCCTTGCCGGTACCCCTCAGCGATTTCCCTGTGATAGTCGGTAACTGGTTTGGACGGGATATACCGATATCAGAAACCGTTCTTGAAGTAGCAGCCAATGACGACTTTCTCAGTCGCTTATATGTGAATGATTCAAACAGCCAGTGGACTAACATTTACATTGCTTACACTGCTCGGCCTCGTACCATGTTGGGCCATCGCCCGCAGATTTGTTATCCTGCCAATGGCTGGATTCACCAAAGTACTGAACACAGCGAGGTGATTTCTGCCTCCGTGCGAAAAATACCCTGCCTTATACACAAATTTTATAAGGTAGGATTACAGCGGGAGGAGGTTATTGTTTTGAACTACTATATTATTAACGGCCGCGTTACAGATAATGAGAGCGTTTTTTCAGGTTTAAACTGGCGAACACCGAATATTGAGGGTAGTGCCGCTCGATATATAGCCCAGGTCCAGTTTAGTTCCTTGCTGGAGATGTCCGTTCGTTCTGCGGCGAAAGATTTTACAGATTTAATTTTAGATTACTTTCCAGACGAAAACGGACAAGTGAAAGACTCTGAAGATCTGACTTCTGACATCTGAATGCTAAACGCTAACATCTGACATCTGACATCTGTAAGCTGAAAACTGATTGCTGAAAAAAGCAACCGACAGGGACGGAGTATGCCCACGCTTGACAGCTTGAATAATATCCTGTACGGTCCTGTAAATCCTGTCTAAAAAAATGAATTATCCAGTGTCATCCTGTAAATCCTGTCTAAAAAATGAAAATATCTAAAAAACAATTAGCCGCTAATCGCCGCAACGCTGCCAAATCCACCGGTCCCAAGGCATCTGCTGCTAAGGCGAAAGTTGCAAAAAACGCGATAAAGCACGGCCTGCGTTCACATCACATTGTTATTGACGGTGAAAGCCAGGCAGAGTTCGATGATTTTCGCGATGACCTGCTTAGCGGATTCAATCCTGTCGGCCCATTGGAGCAGCACCTTGCTGATCGCGTAATTGCGTCTATTTGGCGTTTGAACCGTATCGGAAAGATAGAGGTCGAACTGATTAACAATCTATCTGTAGCCGACAGTGGTCCTTCGGCCGATACGCTTCCATTCACGGTCAGGATAACCAAGACGTATGAGGGCAGTCCCAATCGGTATGTGGATGAACCTATCTACGAGGAACCGGTTTCCGAACCAGATAAGGATAAGTTACAGAAGCGCACCTTAGGCGAAGTTATAAGGTCCGACCTTGCTGGCGACAACATTTTGAGCAGGTTCTACCGGTACGAAGCCCACATCGACCGTGTTATGTACAGGGCCCTGCACGAACTCCAGCGTCTCCAGGCCAAACATCTCGGCCAGTCCGTCTCAGCCCCAGTATCAATTGACGTATCTCTAAACACTGACGGCTAATAGCTGAGAGCTAGCCGCTGATAGCTGAAAACTGATCGCTGAAAGCTGTCTGCTAATTTCTGACATCTGAAATCTGATCTCTGAAAGCTAATGTAATGAAAAACTTTCGCAACATAAAAGCATGGCATAGAGCCCATGAGTTAACATTAGAGATTTATAAGATTAGCAAATCTTTTCCAAAGGAAGAGTTATACGGCTTAACGAGCCAGATTCGTTGCGCTGTTACTTCTATTCCTACCAACATCGCTGAAGGTTGTGGCAGGAGCACAGATGTAGAACTTGCTCGTTTTATTGATATTGCTTTAGGTTCGGCCAGCGAAGTGGAATACCATTTACTATTAGTTTGTGACTTGGGATACATAACCGTGGAAGATTACGAGGCTTTAAGTGCCGAGATTGTCGGTACTAAGCGTATGTTAACAATTTTTGCAAAAACCGTTCGAAGAACAACTAATCTCTGACCGCTGATCGCTAAAAGCTAATAGCTAATAGCTATCTACCAAAATTACCAAACAAACCAATTTTTGGCCTGATGACTAACTTGTGATTTTATTAGATAAACAGTAAACCCCTGATCGCTTTATTCTGATTGCTGTCGGCGAGAAAGACGCTATATTTAGAAAGAACCGCTGGTGGCGGCTGATTAAGAAGTTTGTATCTCAAAACAGTATCATCTGGCTGGAAGGATAACTATGAGTCTATCAAAGTGCAAAATAATAGAACTCCCCAAAATTGAAGACCCTCGCGGGAATTTATCTATTGTCGAAGAGGATAATCATATTCCTTTCGAGATTGCACGGGTGTACTGGATTTATGATGTTCCCGGTGGGCAGACTCGGGGCGGGCACGCTTTTCGAAAGCAGCAAGAGTGCATTGTTGCACTTTCCGGGAGTTTCGATGTGATCGTTGATGACGGAACGGAAAAACACAAATTTTCTTTGAATCGTTCCTATTACGGCCTATACATTCCGCCCGGCTATTGGCGTCAGATGGAGAATTTCTCGACTAACTCTCTTGCTGTGGTGTTGAGTTCGACGTCCTACGAGGAAAACGATTATATTCGAGATTACAAGGACTTTCTGGAGTACGGCAGAAATGGCCAATAGTATTTACGATTGCACAATTGTGCCCCTAAAGAAGATTCACAATCGGGCAGGCAACCTTACAGTCATTGAAGGATTAAAAAATCTACCTTTTGCGGTGCGAAGGATCTATTACCTCTATGATATTCCCGGAGGAGAATCGCGTGGGGGGCATGCGCATAAGAGGTTATTTCAGCTTGTCATCGCGGCTAGCGGCAGTTTTGATGTCCTACTCGATGACGGAGAGAACAAGAAGGTGGTAACGCTGAATCGACCCTACTTTGGGTTGTTAGTTGTGCCAGGGATATGGAGGGAGTTGCTGGAGTTTTCTTCGGGCGCGATTTGTTTAGTATTGGCATCGCATAAATATGAAGAGTCTGATTATATCAGAGAGTACCCTCAATTCATGGAATTTAAATGTGTGGCACGATGATTCATCCTACCGCTGAAGTTCAAACGCCGTATGTAGGGAAAGACACCTTTATCTGGCAGCATTGTGTAGTGCTGGCCGGCGCCAGAATCGGCAAGAATTGTAACATCAACTGCCATGTGTTTATCGAAAACGATGTAGTGGTCGGCGACAATGTCACGATTAAACCGGGAGTTCAACTTTGGGATGGCACGCGGATTGAGGACAATGTGTTCATCGGCCCTAATGTGACTTTTACTAATGATCTGCTACCAAGATCCAAGCAGTGTCCTGAACATTTTTTAACCACTACGATTCGAATTGGAGCCTCCATTGGAGCAAACGCAACCATTGTTGCCGGTATGATCATTGGCCGATATACCATGATTGGTGCGGGCAGTGTGGTAACGAAAGATGTCCCAGATTTTGGCCTGTGGTATGGCAACCCAGCAGTATTCAAGGCATATGTGTGCCGATGCGGCAGAAAGCTGGATGCCGGTATGAAATGTTTCAATTGCGGTATGCAATATGATAACGAACAAGGCAAAGTGACTCCTCATGATTAAATTCCTTGAACTCAAACAGATTAATGATAGTTTCGAGCCACAGATCCGCGAGGCGATCCATCGGGTGCTGGATTCGGGCTGGTATTTATTGGGCAAGGAAGTCAAGGCCTTTGAAAAGGAATATGCTGAATATATTGGAACGCACCATTGTATTGGTGTAGGAAATGGACTGGATGCGTTACGGCTGATTCTGCGGGCCTACATGGAAATGGGGATGATGCGCGAAGGTGATGAAGTCATTGTTCCGGCCAATACTTATATTGCCAGTATTCTTGCGATCAGCGATAACCGGCTCAAACCGGTTCTGGTTGAGCCGGACACCAATACCTATAATATCGATTCATTCAGGATTGAAGAAAAAATCACAGATCGCACGAGGGCTATCATGATCGTGCATCTGTACGGGCGAAATGCAATACATCCGGAGATTGAGCGACTGGTTAAGAAATACAACCTGAAACTGATTGAAGACAACGCTCAGGCGCAAGGTTGCTATTATGAGGATAAACGCACGGGTTCACTTGGTCATGCGGCCGGTCACAGCTTCTATCCGGGCAAAAATATGGGTGCATTAGGTGATGGGGGCGCTGTCACAACGAATGATGATGAACTGGCGAGAATTATCCGGGCTTTGGGAAATTATGGATCGTCAAAGAAATATGTGAATGACTATCAAGGATTAAACTCAAGGCTTGATGAGATCCAGGCATCTGTGCTTCGGGTAAAACTGGTGAGGCTTGACGAAGACAACCAGAAAAGGAGAGAGGTTGCCCAGTATTATCTTGAGCATATCCGGCATTCAGAGGTGAGGCTTCCTGCGAACCCGGATGACGTTTTGTCGGCCCATGAATGGAAGGCCCACGTATGGCATTTGTTTGTGATACGCTGTAACGAAAGAGAGCGTTTGCAGCAATACCTTCAGTCACAGGGTGTGCAGACATTGATCCATTATCCGATACCTCCTCATAAACAGAGGGCTTATCAAGGCTTGTCTGGCCTTAGCTTGCCAATTACCGAAAAGATACATCAAGAAGTGCTCAGTTTACCGATAGGACCAGTGATGGCAGTTGATAAACTTGCCCATATTGTTGAATCTGTTAACAAATTTTTGAATTGAAAGCATCATCTGATGATTAGACGAGTTCTCCGAAAAATCCTTAGAATAACCAGATCGATAAGTTTATCAAAAAAAATTGATCAGGGTACCGGTAGAATTACCGTCTCTGATCCATTTCTGAATATCTGTATCATAAAGGGCACGAATTCAAAACTGATAATCAATGGGAATATCAGAATGATTAGTCATCTCGGGGGTAATGCTCCGATAAGGATTTTTATTGGCGATGATGGAATATTGAAAATAGATGGTGATTTTACGATAGGCCATGGAGTCCGTCTCTTCGTAAGCAAGGGTGCAATTCTAACTATTGGCGGCCGTGAATCAGAATCTGAGTCGGGCATAACCAGTGATACACTGATAATGGCAAAAAAAAGCATTGACATCGGTAAAGACTTCATGTGTGCGTGGGGTGTATTTATAACAGACTCAGATTGGCATGTAATTGAAGATGAGGATGCTACCTCACCAGTTATAATTGACGACCATGTTTGGATTGGCAATTCGTGCAGCGTGCTGAAGGGTTCTTCAATTGGCAAAGGAAGCATCATCGCCAGTCATTCAAAACTCATTGGGAAAGCATATGCAGGAGACTCGTTAATTGGCGGGATTCCTGCAAAGGCATTGAAATGTCCCGTTGTGTGGCATAGAGATATGTGATTGTGGGAGGAGGTACCTCGTAGGATAGCCAAGTGTTTATGACAGTTGCCACCGAACATACATCACATAAACAAATTTTGAAATCAACCGGAATTATAGGGGGGGCTCAGGTTGTAACCATCCTGATCCGGATTATTCGCAACAAGATTATTGCTGTTTTATTAGGCCCGGCGGGGGTCGGTGTTGCCGGTTTGTATCAGTCCACGCTGGAACTTATCCGCAGTGCAACTGGATTTGGCCTGAATTTCAGCGCTGTACGCGATATTGCGCAGGCGGTTGGCAGCAGTGATGAGCAACGAATTTCGAGGACAATTTTAATTCTGCGGCGGTGGGTGTGGTTTACGGGGCTGCTGGGGATGGTAATCGCGGTGGTTTTCAGCAGGCCATTGAGCCAATATGCGTTTGGGACGGAAGAGTACACATGGGGCATTGTTTTGCTGTCTGCAAGTCTCTTGTTTATGGCCTTGTCGCAGGGTCAATTAGCTCTACTGCAGGGGTTACGCCAAATCGGCGCCATGGCCCGTGCCAATGTCGGTGGTGTTGCGGCGGGATTTTGCATCTCGGTACCGCTGTACTGGTTTATGGGAATCAAGGGTATTGTTCCAGCAATCGTTCTTACCACAGCGGCAAGTTTGTTAATTTCCTGGTACTATACCCGCCGAATTCCGGTACTGCCTGTTCGACTTACGCCTAAAGACACATTCTTGGGCGGTCTGGGGATGGTTCGGCTTGGTTTTTTTATGGTCATAACAGGATTTGTGACCACGGCTACCATGTATCTTGTTCGCGGCTTTGTCTCCCACAAGATGGGGATCAAGGGTGTGGGCCAGTTTCAGGCGGCATGGACCTTTTCGTCAGTGTATCTCGCGGCGGTGCTGCAGGCTATGGCGGCCGATTACTTTCCAAGATTGAGTGCCGTCCATGGTGAGGATACAAAAGTTGTCCAGTTAGTGAATGAACAAACTGAGGTGGCATTGCTTGTTGCGGGGCCTTTGATCGTGGGAATGCTGTCCTTTATGAATTTAGTGGTTTATGTTTTGTACTCAGCCGAATTTACAGAAACGGTCTGTATATTGCACTGGCAGTTGGCGGGGACATTGCTTAAGGTTATCTCATGGCCGATAGGCTTTATTATACTTGCAAAAGGGAGAGGTGGGATATTCATATTTACAGAATTGTGCTGGAATGCAATTTATTTAGGCTTGATTTACGTAGGATGGAAGGCTTTGGGGCTTGAAATAACGGGCGTGGCGTTTCTGGTTTCATTCCTTGTGCTCTTGGGGGTTCTTTTTGTGATCAACCATAGACTATGTGGTTTTATGTGGTCAAGAAGAAGCTTAAAAAGTATCGCAGTATTTGGATTCGCGACATTGTTTGCATTCCTTAATTCACGATACGTCTCCGGGGCCAAAGGCTACTTCGCTGGCGGCGTGTTGTCGGCTGCCGTGGCAGCGTACTCATTTTACGAACTTCGAAAAATTGTTGATCTGAAAACGATCTTACTGAAACTATTGAAACGGTAGTAGTCACAGGATGAAATAATGCAAAAAGCACCGTTGGTTTCAGTGGTTATCATCACGTATAATCAGGAGCAGTTTATTCACGATGCGATACGAAGCGCGTTTGAACAGACATATGAACCTCTTGAAATTGTTTTCTCGGACGACTGCTCGCTGGATCGAACATTTGAGATCATCAAAGAAGAAGCAAATTTGTATCGAGGGCCACATAAAATCATTCTCAACCGCAACGAAAAGAATCTGGGTATTGCCGGTAATGTAAACTATGCAATGCAATTGGCTCATGGACAATTATTTGTAATGGCCGCAGGAGACGACATTTCAATTCCGGAGAGAACTGCATTTCTGGTGAATCGCTGGCAGAATGCCGACTCCCCCGTTGATCTGGTCTGCTCCTATTGCGCAGAGATGGACGTTGACGGCAGGCCTACGGGATTCGTCTTCAAGAATGTTTCGGTTGTTCCTGATACCAAACGAAACGTTCATTCCTGGCGTTGTACAGCTGTGGGAGCAGGTGCCGCATACAGCCGAAGACTGTACGATAAGTACGGACCTCTCAATGTAGCCGTTATCTGTGAAGATTGGGTCTACGCATTTCGTGCGTGGCTCGAGTCAGGAATTGCGGTAATAGAGAAACCTTTAGTCTACCATAGAACACACGACGACTCTGTTTCAGTCATATCCTGCAAGCAGGAGAAGGATGTTGCAGTGAGGCGGTTACACAGGATACGATCAGCGCAGAATATGTTAGCGGTTTCAGAGGATTGGTTGAATGCGTGGCGAAGACATGGGGGGAAAGAACGGCCGGAAATAGAGGCAAAATTGTTGAACAGGGTCAAAGTTTGCCAATTGCAGTTACGAACGCGCGAGTCCAGTGGCTGGAAGGCGTTGCGGTTTGCGATTGCGGTTCTCAGGCATGGGGGTGGAATCTCAACTGCAGCAAAACTGATTGTACGCCAGGTGTTTCGTTGGCATTAATCCGATTATGTATATGTTGACAAGTAATGTTACATCGACAGGGCGATTAAGGATGAAGAATGACGTCAGATAGAGCCGGTAAGTTTATTGTTGTGGGGGCGAGCCTGGATACGGGAAATCTGGGGGTGAGTGCGCTATTAGCTTCGACGGTTCAGTGTATATGGCGTGCCTTCCCGGAGGCCAGGATTCGCCTTCTTGACGGTGTACGAAATCCGGAGCCGCAAGTAGTCCAACTGGCCGATGGGCAAGCTGTGGAAATTGATCGGGTGGGGGTGCGGTGCAATAAGACTATCTGGTGCCAGAACCATCTGCTGCGACTCTTGGGATCGGCTGCATTTGCGAAGCTCTTGCCGGTTAGTTGGCGCAGGAAATGGCTGCGGCGAAATCCATATTTGAATGCAATCTTCTCGGCCAGCACGGTGATGGATATAACGGGGGGAGACAGTTTCAGCGACATTTATGGCCTATCACGTCTGGCGCGCGGATGGTTACGGAAGAAGTTAGTTCTTCTCTGCGGCGCCAATTTAATCCTGCTGCCGCAGACATACGGGCCATTCAGGAGGCCGGTTGCACGTGCCATGGCTCGTGGTATTCTGTCGCGGGCGACAAAGGTTTTTTCGCGGGACACTGAAAGCCTTGAAGAAATCAAGAGACTGATGAACGGTCGACCGCGGCCGGTTGAGTCGCAGTTCTGTCCGGATGTGGCATTTGTACTTGACCCTGTTCGACAGGAAAGTGAGCAAACAAGGATGATTGAACATTTAAAGGCTGAAAAGTTGCAAGTTGTGGGCTTGAATATCAGCGGGCTGCTTTATAACGGGGGACATACAGGGAACAACGAATTTGGCTTGCGAGTTGATTACAGGTCACTGGTGAAGAAGATCGTATCTATGTTTGCAGGTGGGGAGGATTGCCGAGTACTATTGGTACCACACGTTATTCCAAAGGACTTTGCAGTTGAGAACGACCTTGCGGTATGCGAAGAAGTTTGGCGAACCCTTTCGTTGTCTGAGCAGGGAAAAGTAATTGTTCTTGACGGCAAATATGATCAGAGCGAGGTGAAGTATCTGATCGGGCTGTGTGATTTCTTCATGGGGGCCCGGATGCATTCGACGATTGCCGCCTTGTCGCAATGTCTGCCGGCGGTGGGGATGGCATACAGCAAGAAGTTTGCGGGTGTTTTCCAGACGGCAGGGGTAGCGGAATTTGTGATTGACATGCGGCAAATGGACGAGGCGCAGATTTTGGACCGCATTCAAGAGTTGTACCAGATAAGAGAGTCTGCTCGGCGGAAGTTGATGGAGATAATGCCCGGGATGCAGAAGAAAGTGATGTCCCTGTTCGATGCGATTCAGTGTTTTCCACAGAACACTCAGAGTGCCCATCGCAGACATAGGCCGCAACCAGGAAACGACCAGTCTCCAGATTACGCAGATTAACATTGATTTGGCAGCAAAAAAAACGAAAGATACATAAGTGCTTGCCAACAAGATCGAGACATGTGTTTTATTTGTATATCAGTGACACAGGTGAATCAATCGATATGAGATGAGGGATGAGAAACGTTATTAAGTATGATGGGGCGCAAGAAGATCAATGGAGTAGATGATGTGGCGGCTTGGCAGTTATGCTGTGGGTGTGGGGCATGTGCGTATGTCTGTCCGGATGAGATTGAGATGATAGATACCTTAGAATATGGTCGGCGGCCTCGGTTTAAGGACGGAGCGTCAGGCGAGCGGGGGGCTCTGGCGATGAAGGTTTGCCCGGGAATAGAGCTGACGCGGGCGCCGCGACCTGCGGGTCAGATAGGGGGGCAACGGTTTTTCGATATTTGGGGGCCAGTATTAGGTATCTGGGAAGGTTATGCGGCTGATCCTGAGATTCGTTTTGAGGGTTCGAGTGGTGGGGTGGCGACGGCACTTAGCCTCTTTGCGCTTGAAAGGTTAAGAATGCATGGGGTTCTGCATGTTCGGTCACGCCGAAATGCGCCGTATCTCAACGAGACTGTGTTCAGCACGACACGTGAGGAGTTGCTGGCGGGTGCGGGTTCGCGGTATGCCCCGGCCAGTCCGTGCGATGGCCTGAAACAGATTGAGGACGCGGCTGAGCCCTGTGTTTTTGTAGGTAAACCATGTGATGTGGCGGCTCTTCGCAAGGCGATTGAATTGAGGCCAAGCTTTCAGAAGAAAGTGGGATTGACCATAGCTTTCTTCTGTGCGGGGACACCTTCAGCACGAGGCACCTTGGAGATGATACGGCAGATGGGGATTGTGGATTTGTCTTCCGTTGTTTCACTTCGCTATCGAGGCCGCGGATGGCCGGGGATGGCGACGGCTCAGTATAAGGTAAATGGTCAAGTCAAGTCGGCTGAACTGACCTATGAGCAGTCATGGGGTGATATCTTGCAGAAATACCGCCAGTGGCGATGTTATATCTGCCCCGATCACGTGGGGGGATATGCCGATATCGCGGTGGCGGATGCGTGGCATCGTTCCGTCACCGGACATCAGCCCGGCCGGTCGGTGATCATCGTGCGAACGGTTCATGGGAAAGAAATGCTTGAACAAGCGATTGGCGATGGTTTTATCGAAGCAGAAGCAGTCTCTCATGAGATATTACCCTTATGTCGTCCTGGTCAGGCGGCTTATCAGGGGGAACTTTGGGCAAGAGTGCAAACGCTCAAGGCCATGAGGGTGCCGACGCCGGATTACCGAGGATATGACCTGCTCAGATTGTGGATTTCTAATCTGTCAGTTTTGGCAAAGATTCGGTCGGTTCTGAGCACGATCAAGCGAGTATTTGTCAAGAAGCTGTATCAATCACAAACTATAGTGCCTTATCCGTGGTCTTCGGTCTATGATGAACAACATCAGGTTGGGATGAAAGAATAATATGGACCATTTCATTCGAACCATGCCAGAGGGATTTGGCGGGGTATTGACTAAAGATGTGACGAACGTTCATCTCCTGGGTTTGGCAGTGGTGCTGATACTCGGATTGATAATGCTGGGAGTTCCCAGACGCTGGGCGTTTCTGCCGATGTTTGCAATGGCGTGCTTTGTCTCGGCTGGGCAGAAAATTGTGGTGTTTTCCCTGGACTTCAGTTTCCTCAGAATCATGGTGCTGTTTGGTGTGTTGCGGATCATATCCAGACGAGAATTCAGGCGGTTCATCTGGCTCCCATGCGATAGAGTTATTGTGCTCTGGGTAATATGTGGAACTGTCATCTATACTTTGCAGCAGGGCAGCATTTCTGCTCTGGTTTACAGGATGGGGGTTTCTTTTGATATACTGGGTATTTATTTTGTGGCCCGCTGCCTGATAAGCGAATGGGGGGATCTGAAGAGTTTTCTTCTGGGCAGTATTGTAACAGGTGTTATCTTGATGGTTTTCTTTGGTCTTGAGGCAAAGACAGGCAGGAATATATTTTCCATTTTTGGCGGGGTACCAGCGATTACGATGGTTCGCGAGGGACGTCTGCGATGCCAGGGAGCGTTCCCACATCCTATTGCGGCGGGCACATTCTGGGCTGTGATGTGGCCTCTGTATGTCGCACAGTGGTGGGATAGTTGGAAAGGCAGGATATGGGCGGTGACCGGAACGGTTGGCGTGTGGTTTATTGTTTTTGCATGTGCCTCAAGCACTCCGGTTATGGCCTTGGCAAGCGGTATCGTCGGTGGCATCATGTTTGTTGTGCGGCGACATATGAGGATGGTTCGCTGGAGCATTCTATTGACTCTAACCGCCCTGCATATCATAATGCAGGCACCGGTCTGGCACCTTATCTCGCGTGTCAGTGCGGTGGGCGGATCCACGGGCTGGCATCGGTATTATCTGATTGACCAGGCGATCAAGCATTTTGGTGAGTGGGCGATACTGGGAACCAAGTCCACTGCACACTGGTTCTGGGGTGCGCAGGATGTGACCAATCAGTACGTTCTGGAGGGTGTGCGAGGTGGTTTTTTAACGCTGTGTCTTTTTGTTGCTGTGATTGCTTTTTCATTCAAGGAGGTAGGGTATTTGTGGCGAGCAGTAAGTCGAGATAAGGAAAAACTGGCTATGGCCTGGGGGTTGGGAGTGAGTTTATTCGTGCATTGCATGATTGGTATCGGAGGAGCATATATGGGGATAGGTTTTGTGGTTTTGTGTTTTACGTTTGCGGCAATCACCAGTATGTCAGCTGCTGAACAGACGAAAAGACCGGTTCTTGCGAGGGCTTGTCGTAAAGCGATTTACCCGCGTACAAACGCGCATTTTTAATGTGTGTTTGGTATAAGTAACTTAAACTTGATACAAGTGAGGAAGAAACAATGAAGATAACAGAGATTAAGACGCTGAAGATCACGGACGTCAAGGTTGTACGATTTACGAGGTTTTGTGATCACAGGGGATATTTCACAGAGCATTTTCGCAAGAGCGATTTTGCCAATCATCCCAAGATGGATTTTATGAAGGGGGTGGAGTTTATGCAATGCAACGAAAGTTATTCTCAGAAAGGAACCATTCGAGGTTTGCACTTTCAGTGGAATCCGTATATGGGCAAACTGGTGCGCACCTTGTCGGGCAGAATGGTGGATGTGGTCCTGGATATCCGTAAAGGTTCACCGACTTTCGGAAAGATTGTCTGTTATGACATGCCGGCAGATCACAACGCAGATTACAGCGAATGGATTTGGGTTCCTCCTGGATTTGCACACGGCAATTTCTTTACAGAGAATACGATGATTGAATATTTCTGTTCGGGCGAGTATAGTCCCGGCTGTGAAGCCGGCATTTCACCAATGGCCGAAGATATCGACTGGGAATTATGCGAACCTGAACTGAAAAATATATTTGACGAAATTGCGCCAACAACAATCTTGATAACCGATAAAGACAGAGATGGTTTCAGTGTGGCAGGCTGGGAGGCGGACGAGCGTTCTGACAATTTTATCTATGGCAAATTGTAACAAATTTAATTTAGGAGTACAATAAATTGGTGGACAAATCAAAAATCATTTTTACCGGCGCAAACGGCTTACTGGGCACAACATTCAGAAAACTGCGACCAGGTATACAGTATGTGGATATCGAGGATTTTGATATAACCGATTATATACAGATGAAGGCCTATTTTGAGCCGGATGGCTTTGACTTGATGGTTCATTGTGCGGCCTTTACGTCTCCTCCTCTGATAGACAAAGACCCGGGCAAGGCGATTGATGTCAATATCGTTGGGACGTGCAACGTTGTGAAATTGTGTGCCGAATTTGACGCCAGACTAATCTATGTCTGCACTGATTATGTTTTCAAGGGCGACAAAGGCAATTACAAAGAGGATGCCCCGGTTTATCCTGTAAACAAGTATGCTTGGTCAAAATTAGGTGGAGAGTGCGCGGCGAGACTGTATGACAAGTCGTTGATAATTCGAACAACATTCGGGCCGGATATTTTTCCCTATGAAAAGGCTTTCGTCGATCAGTGGACAAGCCGGGAAAGTGTGTCTGTAATCGCGGGGAAAATAAGCAAGTTAATCGATAAAGACATAACCGGCGTTATCCATGTAGGCGGTCTCAGGAGAACCGTATTTGAATTTGCTAAAAGTCTTGATGAAACCAAAGATATAAAAGAGTTATCTGCAGGCGAAGTCAATTTTGTTGTACCTGTTGATACGTCACTTAATTGTGATAGATATAATGAAATAATAAGAGATTAATTATTGGTGAGGATAAAGAAAATGAGAATTTTAATTGCTGGTGGTGCGGGATATGTCGGGTCTTATTTAATTCCTGTTTTGCTGGAACATGGATATGAAGTTGAGGTCGTTGATTTAATGTGGTTTGGTAACTATTTGCCTGAAAGTGTAAAGATTGCCAAAAGGGATCTGTTTAAGTGCACGGAAAAGGACTTGGAAATATACGATCAGGTAATATTCTTAGCTGGTCTTTCAAATGACCCAATGGCTGAGTACGATCCTTCGAAGAACTTTGTTTATAATGCGGCATTACCTTCATATTTAGCTTTTGTTGCAAAAAACGCGGGTGTGAAGCGTTTTATTTACGCCTCTTCATGCTCTGTTTACGGATATACTGTTAATGAACTTTACGATGAAGACTGTCCCGTAACCAGCAATTCGCCTTATGGGATTTCAAAATTGCAGGGCGAAAGAGGTGTGATTCAGCAGCACGACGAGAATTTTTCGGTTATAGCATTAAGAAAAGGTACCATATGCGGATTCAGTCCACGAATGCGACTGGATCTGATCGTGAACACTATGTTTAAATTTGCGATGTCAGAGAAAAGCCTTACGGTCAATAATGCGTCCATTTGGCGGCCGATTCTGGACATCAGGGACGCTGCCACCGCGTATTTGAGGGCTGTACAGGCAGATTATTCTTTAAGTGGGGTTTACAACATTGCGTCTGATAATTACACGGTCGGCCAGGTCGGTGACCTGGTCAAATATGAAGTTGAAAAACTGACAGGCGAAAAAGTAGGCATAACAATCAAGCAGATTGAAGATTATCGAAACTACAAAGTTACTATTGACAAGGCGAAAACACATTTGGGTTTTCAGCCGAGATATACTGTAACCGACATCATAGAGAACTTGTATGCGCACAACGCATCTTTTGAGGATTATAACGAAGACAGGTATTATAATATCAAAGTATTTAAGAAACTTGACACACATTGAGAAATTACATTATGGATGTATCAATAATCATAGTTGCATGGAACGTACGGAAACTTCTGTATGATTGTCTGGAATCTGTTTTTGAACAAACACAGGGTATTGAGTTTGAAGTGATCTATGTTGACAATGCCTCTGAGGACGGAAGCGTTGAAATGGTCAGAAAGGAATTCCCAGAGGTTCAAATAATTGAGAATGAAGAAAACAAAGGCTTCATAAAAGCCAATAACCAGGCAATTGAAATAGCCGAGGCCAGATATATTCTTCTTCTTAATTCAGATACGATAATCCTGGACAATGCTATCGCCAAAACCATGAAATTTGCTGATGAAAATCCTGATGCTGCTCTTGTTGGATGCAAAGTGTTATATCCCGATGGCAGGCTGCAAACAAACTGCTTCATGTATCCATCGGCCATGAATATGTTTCTGTCTGCAACGTATCTCAGCAAGCTTTTTTCCTGCAACAGGTTTTTTGGAAGGGAAACTATGGAGTGGTGGGACTACAGTGATGTTAGAGAAATTGAGGCCAATACAGGCTGCTATTCCCTTGTCCGAAGAGAGGCCATTGACCAAGTAGGTGTCATGGATGAGCGATACTTTGTGTACGGAGACGATGCTGACTGGTGTTGCCGATTTACGAAAGCCGGCTGGAAAGTTATGTTCACTCCAGAACCCCAAATTATACATTATCATGGACAGACCACTAAAAGCAAGAAGCGAGAATTTCAATTACAGTTATTCGGTAGTAAGCTTATTTTTATGCTGTTGCACAGGGGCAGAATAGCTTTCATGTTAGCTCGCCTCATGATGATTCTCTACTTTGTCTTAAGAATTCCCTTATGGCTTCTTGTCGGACTCATGAAGAGAAATGAAAGAAAGGATGCCATGAATACAGTCGGCACTTACTGGCTTGGGGCTTGGTTTTGCCTAACAAATTGGAAGAAACTCCTCATGAATGAGAAAGAACTGCGTGGCAAACTGTAAATAGGAAGTCGGGAGTTGTATGCCGGGCAGATCAGGAGATTCTGTGAAGCTTGACGAAGTGAAGAGGCTTATTATGCAAGAAAGCCGCTCAATCTCCGGCGGCCCTGAAGTCTCACTTCTTTGGAATTGAACGCGAATGTTAAAGATCAGCGATACAAAGGGAGTAATGACTAACACGTCTGAATCGAAAGCAATGGGAGATATTACCTGTACGGGTTACCCTTCATTTGAAGACATCGTGCACATGCAGGAGGAATGGGATTCATTTGTGGAATCTGTTGGGGTGGATATCTATCTTACATTTGACTGGTGCCGAATATGGTGGGAGTTTTACGGCAAGAATAGACATTTGAAAATATTTCTATTTAAACGGAGCGGTAAGCTTGTTGGGGTGATGCCTCTCTTTGTTGAAACGATATGGCTTGGCCCTGTCTGGGTGAGAATGGCCAAAATGGTGGGTTCTGATTTTGGCATAAATATGGTGGACCTGCCTGTTCGGGCGGACGTTGCTGCGCACGTCTTTCATTATGTGATCAAGTGTCTCATTGCAGATGAAAGGTGTGATGCGGTATGGTTTGGACCGATAGGGGGCCAATGCGACTCACTGCAATCTCTTCGAGATGCGATTCGGAATAATTCAGATGTTGTGATGGGTCATAATTGTGTATGGTCTCCGTACACAATGTTCTTTCTGCCCGAGACTTTCCAGGATTACATGAAATCGCTGAATAGGAAGCCAAGAACTAATGTTCGGCGATCTCTGAAGCAAATCAGCCGGTCTCATCTAATAACGCAAGATGTCATTGCTGATGAGAGTACAGCAGGTTCTGAATTTGAAGAATTTGTGCAAATGCATACCGAACAGTGGAGGGCGCAAGGGAAGCTTGGTCATTTTCACGACTGGCCTCTTTGCGTCGAGTTCAACACCAGAATGGTGGTTGAGCAGGCAAAGCGAGGGAGATTGCGATTGGTTCGTCTGTTGGCCGACGGGAAAGTCGTGAGCTATCAACTCTGTTATGCGTTTGGGGATCGCTGGCATTGGCGTCTGCCGGCAAGGCTTGTGGGTTCCGATTGGGGCAAGTACGGATTGGGCAACGTCAGTTTGATTAAAGAAATTGAGATGGCCATTGACGAGGGTGTTCACGAGATTGAAGCCGGAGCAGGTCATTACGACTACAAGATAAAGCTGGGCGGCAAGGAGTATCCACTTTACACCATGATGCTGACCAGAAAACAATTGTTTTGTCGATTGCGTGCATCTCTTTTTGCATGTCTGTCACGGTTACTTCATCTTTGTTATTATCGCATATGGTTTAACCGTCTGGCCCCCAAGCTGCCGTTCAAACGACGGCCATTGTGGAAGTTGTGGATACGCACCAGGTTATGAATGAAAAGCAATGCTATTGCGGCCCGCCCGGGGTATCTGTCAAGCACTTGCTGGGAAAACCAAGTCCCGCGTGGCATTGGCCAGGTGGCGATGGTCGGCGCGTTTACTACACGCATAAGGGCAGATGCGGATTAGGGCTTCTATGTGACTATTGGAAGCTGAGGCCGGAGGATGAGATACTTGCGCCAACCTACAACTGTGGCTCGGAGATAGACCCGTTTCTTAAGTATGGCTTGAAAGTTGTATTCTATCGTGTGGATCGAGAAGCAAGGATCGATTGTTCGGACCTAAAGCGACGTGTAACAGACCGCACAAGAGTAATTTATGTAACCCATTATTTTGGCTGGCCGCAGAATATTAAAGCGTTGTCAGATTTCTGCAGGGAGAATAAAATTTATTTGATTGAAGACTGTGCATTGTCTCTTTTCAGCAATCCTGTCGATACTCCGGTCGGCGTCCTGGGTGATGCCGCTATTTATAATTTCCCAAAAACACTGCCGGTGCCTGACGGAGGAGCGTTGACGGTCTCTTGCGATATTCAATTCTCCGAGCTGCCAAGACAGGCGCCTCGATGTGGTGTTATTTTCAAAAATATGTTACCGCTCATCAAACGAACGGCTCTGCGACTGTGCGACAGGATTGGCTTATACCGATTTTTACCCAAGTGGCTTATCCGAAGCAGAGGTGGCAGCAAGAATGTGGTATCCACTACACCTGCGGGATTGCCCGGAATACCTGAGTCTTACTATTATGACAGTGGGATTGAGAAACTTGCGGCTTCCAGAATTACCCGTCGTATCTTGCGTAGCACCTGTGCAGAGGCGGTGGTTCGGCGTCGCAGAGACAACTATTCAGCACTTTTTGAGTTGATGGAAAAATCAAGAATATTCAGGCCTTTGTACGAAACACTGTCGGATGGAATATGCCCCTTATATTTGCCCTTGGTAGTCGAAAACCGGGAAGCTGCCAGTATTCGATTGAGTAGAATGGGAATTACGGTGGTGCAATGGTGGGCGGGATTCCACAGGGCATTTGACTGGGCAGAATTCCCTGAGGCCAAGTACCTTAAAGAGCATGTCTTGGCCATTCCAATACATCAACAGCTGACCAAGCGGAACATAGATTATATTTCTTCTTCACTCAAGAGATTAACACAGATAGCCACTGGGATTTGCTAATGAGCGTTTATGGAAAACGAGGAGTACTAGTTCGCCTGCTGTACCTGATGGTGGCAATGCTTTGGTATGTTTTGACTCTCAGAGGCCGATTAGGATGTGGAAGTGTGGTTGTGTTATGTTACCATGGGATACCCTTTGATTACCGGAAAGGATTTCAGTGGCAGATGTCCCACATTTCGGGCAAGACTGTTGAAAATCCTGCTCTTGTTCGGGCGGAAACGTCTCAGACCATGGAACGCCCAAAGATTTGTATCACTTTTGATGATGCCTTCGCCAATCTGCTGGACAATGCCTTGCCAGCTCTGGAGCAGTATCGGATTCCGGCAATTATTTTTCCCGTTGCAGACAACCTTGGGGAGAAGCCCCAATGGCATATGCTACAAGGACATCCCGAATCCAATGAAAGGATTATGACACCGAAGCAGTTGGCTGCAATGTCAAAAAACTCGCTGATCAAGATAGGATCACATACTTTGACTCACCCAGAGCTTGCAACAATTCAATCAGAGCAAATCAGAACAGAACTCGTCGAGTCAAAAAAAAAGCTTGAATCTGCGCTCAGCATTTGCGTCGAGGATGTTGCTTTGCCGCACGGTTCGTATAATGATGAGGTACTTACCTTGGCGCAGGAACTGGAATACAAAAGAATTTATACCCTCGATCCCAAAGTGTACGATTCTGGGTCGGAAAATCCAATTGTCGGACGGTTTTCCATGTCGCCGGATGTTTGGAAGATTGAGTTTATGTTAACCTGTGCCGGCGCGTATGCGTGGCTGTATCCGTGGCGGCGGTTTATTCGTCAGTTCAGACAATGTATTCATCGTTCTAAAGATTGAAAACAAATGACAGCAATAATCAGGACTATTGAACGAACTGAATGGCAACAGCTTGCGCCATCCTTTTCAGATTATAATTATCGTCAGCTCTGGGATTTTGGGATTGCTTGTGCCAAACGACTCAATGCGATAAGTGATCATGTGGCGATACAGCAAGATCAGGAAATCATTGGTTTGGCAGATGTTCGAATTAAGCACATCCCAGTTATTGGAGGAGGAATCGGTTATGTCAATGGCGGTCCCATGGTTCGCCGCAACACTGATGGTCAGTGGGAGGTAGAACGCTTGCGAACGGTCTTGGCAGGATTGGTGGACTATTACGTCAAAAAGAAAAAGTTTGTTTTGCGAATTCAGCCGCCTCTTGGGCCGGACTACTGGAACGGTATCCTGGGCAAGACGTTTCTGGATATGGGATGTTCAAGTCACAGGCAATCACACAGAACCATTGTTCTGGATTTGTCTCCGTCTCTTGAATTGATACGAAAACGTTTCAAGCAGAAGTGGCGTAATTGCCTGAACAGTGCAGAGAAAAAAGATCTGACTGTTAAGACAGGAACTGACGAGATGTTCTTTTCAACGTTTGTTCATCTTTATCAGGAGATGAGGGGCCGAAAAGACTTCAGTGTTGATTTAAGTCCTGAGTTCTATGGCCAGGTTCAGAAGAATCTGACAGATAACGAACAATTTCTTGTCAGCATTGTATACAAGAACGACCAGCCTGTTGCTGGACATGTTTCAAGTATTCTCGGGGATACTTGCGTCTATCTTTTGGGGGCCACTATTGCCGAAGGATTAAAAAACAAGGCTGCTTATATAGCTCAATGGTCGGTGATACAGACGGCGAAGGAAGAGGGATGTCAGTTCTACGACTTGGGGGGGATTGATCCTGATAAGAATCCGGGAGTCTATCATTTCAAAAAGGGAATGGGTGGGGAAGAGGTTACGGCACCGGGATCGTTTGAGTTTTACCCAAGTGGTCTCAGGCAGATATTGGTGGGCGGTTGCGAGAAAGTCTATACGATACTGCGGATTTTACGAAGGCATTAACTCGTGTCAAGTGTGACAAATATGAGCCCCTATGTGATTATTACTCCTGCTTATAATGAGATGCGCTATATTGGGATGACTATCGAGAGTGTGATTGCTCAAACGGTCAGACCGCTGTTATGGGTGATAGTTGATGATGGTTCCACCGATGAGACCGCTCAGATCGTCCAGTCGTATGCGCAGAAGCACAAATGGATCCGGTATGTCTATCGTCAGAAAAATCGCGGTCAAACATATTATGCCAGCAATGTGTATGCCATTCAGGAAGGATTGCAGAATATCACGGGGGCTCGACATGGCTATCTGGCAATACTTGATGCGGATGTCTCTTTGCCAGAAAACTATTACGAAAAGATTCTTGAGCATTTTAGGAACGACGAAAGACTTGGAATTGCATCAGGCGTATATGTGAATAATATGAACGGCCGTATTCAAAAAGCCTTAAACGACCGCCGCTCGACGCCCAAGGCGCTAATGGTTTTTCGAAGGCGATGTTATGAGGATACTGGTGGATTTGTGCCGATGAAATACGGCGGCGAGGACACTTGTGCTTGTTTTATGGCGCGGATGCATGGTTGGAAAACGTGGTCGTTTCCGGATTTGACCGCCATTCATAACAAACCGATTGGGACAGGGCATTCAAAAAAACTGTTGATAATTCGTTTTCGGCAGGGGATTGGCGAATACTTTTTGGCCACGCACCCCCTTTTTTTTCTGGCAAAGTCGGTGCGTCGCTGCATAAAAGAACAACCTGTTTTCATTGGCGGGCTGGCCCGGATAACGGGATTTATCTATGCTCATTTTACAGGTAAAAAGCGGCAAATCCCAAAAGACCTTGTAAAATACATCCGCAGAGAGCAACTTTATCGTGTGATAAAGGGCAATAGAATTCCCGCCGAGTTTCAGGTTGACACGTCATTATGAAGAGACTAGAGATATGTCTCGCGGCGTCTCCCGAAGGCGTTCTGAGTCAGTTGTTATCGCTGCAACCGGTGTGAGAAGGGCATCAGGTGGTTTGTGTATCCACGGTGCAGATAGTTCGGGAGAAATTCGAGACGATGGGAAACTGTTTTCAACCGGTTTAAAAGTGAATCGGGAATGTCGACCCTGACTATCTCGGATGGATCTTGTACACCTGGACTGATCATGGTATCGCTAATTAAGTGATGTGAAAAAATAACGCATGCGTGAGTTGTCAAAAATACCCAGAGTCAATCTTCTTGGTATTGGTGTGTTCAAAATAACAATGAATGATGTGCTCGATCTTTGTGGACAAAAAATTACCCAAAGAGAATCCCTGCTCCTGGGTGTGGTCAATGTGGCCAAACTGGTTAACAGCCGCAAGAACAGGCAACTAAAAATAAGTATTGAGGAGGCAGATGTTGTTTTGGCTGATGGCTTGGGTGTGGTCTGGCTTAGCAGGTTGATGGGTGATCCTCTGCCCGAACGTGTGGCTGGTATCGATATTATGTACCGGCTGCTCGAACGTGCGAGCCGGAAAAAATATAGCGTGTATTTTCTCGGCGCAAGAAAAGAAGTCGTCCATAAGGTGGTGAAATATGCCAAAGAGCGTTATGCAGGTCTTTATGTAGCTGGTTTTCGGGATGGATATTTTGATGAGAAAAACGGCGAGATTGTTGCAGAGGAGATAAGGAGAAGTCAGGCGGATATCCTCTTTGTTGCCATGACATCGCCGAAAAAGGAAAACTTTTTGAGCAAATGGCGAGAACATATGGATATACCGGTCTGTCACGGTGTTGGAGGGAGTTTCGATGTTGTTGCCGGTGTTGTCAAAAGGGCGCCTCTTTGGATGCAAAGCTTCGGTTTAGAGTGGTTCTTCAGGGTATTGCAGGAACCGCGAAGGATGTGGAAACGATATCTTGTTACAAACAGCATCTTTGTGATGTTAGGTATTGCGGCGGTGGTTCGCGCCCGGCTGGACAAGCTACTAAAAGCATGCAGGTGAGCGAGCGTTTATGTCGTTGCAGATGACAATTATTTTTTGAAAAGACCAACCTATGAAAATATTACATGTAGCGGGAGCAAGACCCAATTTCATTAAGATCGCCAGTGTGATAAGGGCCTGCGATCAGGAACCTGATATTGAGTCCATATTAGTTCATACGGGTCAGCACTATAGTACTCCGATGAGTAAAGCCTTTTTCGAGGAGCTTGAGATTCCGAAACCGGATATAAATCTTGAGGTCGGCTCTGCTTCTCATGCCCAGCAAACTGCAGAGATCATGAAACGTTTCGAGCCGGTGGTCCTAGAGCATAAACCTGATGCGGTCCTGGTTGTCGGGGATGTAAATTCGACGGTGGCGTGTGTGCTGGTCACTGTGAAGTTAGGTATCAGGGCAATCCATGTGGAAGCAGGTCTTCGCAGTTTCGATCGTTCTATGCCTGAAGAGATTAACCGTGTTCTCACTGATGCGGTCAGTGATATTTTATTCGTTACGGAACCAAGCGGAATAAAGAATCTGCGAAACGAAGGTGTCGATGATTCCAAGGTCCACTTTGTTGGCAATGTAATGATAGATACGTTAGAGCAGAACCGTGCGAAGGCGACTGGTTCGGCGATACTTGATAAACTCGGATTGTCAGCAGGCCGGTACGGGGTAATGACACTGCATCGCCCGAGCAATGTCGACAATATACAGGTCTTTTTGAGGATTCTAGACGCGCTGGAACATATTCAAAAGCAAATCAAGTTGGTATTTCCGGTGCATCCGCGTACGTTTAACAACCTTCGATCCAATGGTATTGGGGCCAGAATCGATTCCTTAGAGAATATAGTCATGACTGATCCAATGGGGTATCTTGACTTTCTAAAACTAATGTCGGAGTCGAAGGTTGTGATAACCGATTCCGGAGGTATGCAGGAAGAAACGACTATTCTTGGCATACCATGTCTTACGATCCGTGAGAATACGGAAAGGCCTGTGACGATTACCGAAGGGACAAACAGGCTCGTTGGTACGAATACGGAAAAAATCATAGCAGGCTATGAAGACAGTCTGAAGAGTTCTTGCAAGAAGAGGCGACCGAAGTATTGGGATGGAAAGGCTTCTGATCGAATAGTGCAGGTTCTGCTAAACAGTCACAGTTGTGATTCGGACTCACAGCATGTTTTGATGCAGTGATATCGCTGTTGAGAGCATATTCAGGGACTAATGTGTCTGCCGGGGGTGAGGATGTCGGCGCAGACAAAGGCTGGTCATGATCAAACTTGAAAATGAATTCCCGGAGTAACTAATAGATGGATACTAATACCGTAACCGAACGTGAAGGAGTACCTGTGTACGAAGATCACGCAGTAAGGGGCAATGAGCCAAGAGAAGGCCTGCCAGATTCACGCAAAGAAGGCAGGGAGTGTCGACTGCTGGGAAGGTTATTGTTTGTGCTCTATGGCATGACCAAGCGTGCAAGATTGCGCAGTTTGATTCGACGCTTGGTCGTAAAACTGGAAAGCAACGAGATTTACTCACGTACGTTGCGATTAATATTCAAAGAATATCATGATGTAGAGATAGGGATGTACACTCAGGGTTCGTGTTTTGAGCAGGGCAATTTTGACCGTTTTACAACTATCGGGCGGTATTGTTCCATAGCTGTTAATGTTAAGGTTTTTAACCGAAATCACCCCATGAATTTTAAGTCGATGCATGGATTTTTCTTCAACCCCATCCATAAATATACAAAAAAAGATTTGGTGAAGTATACGCCCCTGGTAATTGGTAATGACGTATGGATTGGAGATAGTGTTAAAATCATGCCACAAGTGACTAACATTGGTGATGGAGCAGTAATTGCTGCTGGAGCGGTTGTCAACAAGAATGTGCCCCCATACGCAATAGCGGTAGGCTATCCTGCTCGTATAGTACGGTATCGATTTTCCAAAGAAGCGATTGAGGAACTCCTTGCCTCGAAGTGGTGGGAAAAAGATATTGAAGATATAAAAGCTGACATTAAGGAGTATCAGCAGCCTTATGAAGAGCTTTGTCATAGCAGAAAGGCCGTTTGTACGGAAAAAGGAGACGATAAAAAAAATAATTCGTAACTAATATTACAGCGCCATTTAAGCTTTTCCAAGGTTCGGCGGCCCTATTATCTGCATTAAAAATGCGGCTTTTCAGTATAAAAACAGCCACGTGGTGCTGTAGTACTAAATTTTGTTGACTTATTGGGCTAAATGAAGTAAAATGTGGTTGTTTATCAAAATCAGTTCCCCGCTTTATGGAATCTTGTGGAATTATACACTTGTTGGATATTGATGAAATAATGGGACATGTACGTTGTTGTCATAATTGGATGACGAAGGTTTGGCTATGGGCCTCAGTTGTGTTTTTGTGTTTCGGTCTGATGCATTCCAATGTTACAGCGAGTATTATTGTCGACCACAATGCTGTGGCCGAATTTGATGCTGGGATACCTCAATATTATATTGATGAAGTTAAGAAGATGTCATTATATTATCCCGGAGAAAGTCATTCATCTGGAATGCTTAGTGGACTTAGACTTGTTGAACAACAAGATAGCAGATTTGCTGTTTCTATAAGCAGAACAAGTCCTGAGGCAGATACAGACCAATATCTTAGAGTTTTTAACAACCAGGTTGGTGAGCAAAATAGTTGGACTAATCAGCCTGCTATTAATAGCTTAAATGCATATTTGCAAACTAATGATTTTGATGCTTTTACATTTGGCTGGTGTTGGGATATGATTGGTGGATTTGTTCAAGGAGGGGTTGACCCTGTTTATGGTACTCAGTGGGCAGGATGGTCTGAAGGCGGTCCTGATGGTAATTTGAATTGGGGATTGGATGCTGAGGATTCCGCATTAACTGGAAATAGCGTTAGTTTGCAAAATTATCTTGATGCCTGGGAGTATTATGAACAAAATAATCCTGATATGGCTATTGTTTATTCTACAGGTCCTGTTGATTATCTTGAGGCAGAGGGTTATCAAAGATGGCTTAAACATGAAGGAATTAGGAATTGGGTTGCAAGTGATCCTAACAGGATATTGTTTGATTACGGTAATATTTTAACTTATAATAATGCTGGGGTACAAATGAGTTCTATTTGGGATGGACATACTTATCCAAGCGAACATCCTGAAAATGATGGTGATGAAGATCCTTTTGGCTATGGCAAAGGCCATTTAGGTAATGAAGGATATCTGAAGATCGCCAAAGCCATGTGGGTGCTTCTGGCTAAAAAGGCCGGATGGGATGGGACCACAAGCAATATGGTGACCGTACCTGATGTTGTGGGAATGTCTCAGACCAATGCCGAGTCGGCCATTGAAGGAGCGGGCCTCGACGTAGGAACCATCACAGATGTGTACGACCCAAATATGCCAGCGGGTGATGTAATCAGCCAGGATCCTGCAGCCAGTTCTTCCGTCCTGCTGGGCACAGCAGTTAACCTTGTAGTGTCGTTAGGTCCGGAGCCTGTTATAGTGCCAGTGCCGGATGTATTGGGTATGACCGAACCTAATGCGACAACGATTCTTTCCGATGCCAACCTGACCAAAGGTACGGTAACTACCGAATACAGCGAGACAGTAGCCTTGGATCTGGTAATCAGCTCTGACCCGATTGCCGCCACTTCCGTCCCATACGGCTCCAGCGTTGACCTCGTAATATCCCTCGGCCACGCCCCCGTAAATGTACCTGACGTACTGAACATAACCGAATCAGCCGCCGAGACAGCACTAATTACCGCCAACCTGACCAAAGGCACGGTAACAACCGAATACAATGAGACAGTAGCCGCCGGTCTCGTAATCAGTTCAGACCC
>JAFCGF010000051.1 GCA_017608295.1 Candidatus Woesearchaeota archaeon | reverse complement strand
GAGGTAATCTTGTACTGTGATAAAAAATAGGATTGAAGACTTGTCAGTATTTGGAGGAACACCAGCCTTTGGTGAGACACTGCATGTTGGTCGACCAAATATCGGTAACCGTGAGAGACTGTTCAGCAGGTTTAATGATCTGCTTGACCGTAACTGGTTGACAAACAATGGTCCGTTTGTTCGTGAGTTCGAGCAGCAAGTGGCTAACCTATTAGGTGTAAAACATTGTGTTGCCATGTGCAATGGAACAGTGGCACTGGAGATTGCCACACGGGCGATGGACCTTAATGGAGAGGTGATTATCCCTTCATTTACGTTTGTCTCGACAGCTCACTGTTTGCAGTGGCAGGAGATTACCCCGGTTTTTTGTGACATCGATCCTGAGAAGCACAATATTGATCCAGCCAGGATTGAACAGTTGATTACACCACGCACAACGGGGATTATAGGAGTACACCTGTGGGGTCGTCCCTGCAATGTGGAAGCCATTGAAGACATTGCACGAAAGCACAATCTCCGATTCCTTTTTGATGCGTCACACGGCTTCAGCAACTCTTATAAAGGAAGGATGATCGGTGGATTCGGAGATGCTGAAACCTTTAGTTTTCACTCTACCAAGTTTATCAATGCATTTGAGGGTGGGGCTGTTGTTACAAACAACGACGAACTGGCAAAGAAGATGCGTCTTATGAAGAATTTTGGTTTTTCAGGACTAGACAATGTGATTTACATTGGCACCAACGGTAAGATGAGTGAGGTATCAGCTGCCATGGGACTTACCTCCTTGGAAAGCATCGAGGAACTTGTTGGTATCAATAAGCGCAACTATCATGAGTATAGAAAAAATATGTCAGACTTAGCGGGACTTAAGTTAGTAAGGTACGAAGAAAGTGAAAAAAACAACTATCAGTATATTGTACTGGAAGTTGATGAGGGTGAGAGTGGAATAAGTCGCGATCGCTTGATAAGTATCCTCCATGCTGAAAGAATTCGTGCAAGACGTTATTTTTATCCAGGATGCCATCGGATGGAACCATACCGCTCGTACTTCCCGCATGCTGGATTGCTTCTGCCAGTAACCGAAAAATTGACAGAGCGGGTTTTGTGCCTTCCAACAGGCAAGAATATCAGAAAGGATGATGTTGTAACTGTGTGCGATATCCTTCGTTTTGCCACGCGAAATTCAAGTGAGATAATGTCCAGACTCCACTCTGATAATGGTAAGCAATGAGGGAATTTTGGAAAAAATTCAGAACCACCTATGTTGGACGACTCATTCGTACGGTCGTTCAACTTGTCTATCGAATGCGCGAGTGGATTTTGATAAATCTTAGTCCAGGTCACATACGCTCTTGGGCTGTAAAAAAACTTCAAGAATGGAAGAGAGCAAGGTATTTAAACCGCATGATAACGCGGGAACGTATACTCCTGCTTGAAGCTCGGAAAAGGTACGCGTCAGATTACAAGATTCCTGAAGAAACCCCCCTGGTAAGTGTAGTAATACCGACTTGGAACCGGTGCAGAATTCTAGTAGAAAGAACTTTGCCTTCAGTGCTAAGCCAAACCTACAAAAATATTGAAATTATCATTGTGGGTGACTGCTGTACAGACGAGACAGAAGCGCTGGTTAAATCAATTAATGATCCGAGGATACACTTTATAAACCTGCCAAAACGGGGGAACTATCCAAAGGGTAGGGAAGCTCTTTGGCAAGTCGCTGGCAGTGTGCCCAAGAACAAAGCGTTGGAGTTATGTCAGGGCAAATGGATTGCTCCGCTTGATGACGACGATGTTTTTACAATGAATCATATTGAAATCCTTCTCCGCTATGCACAAAAGAATAATTTGGAGTTTGCTTATGGTAGATTGAAAGTAGAAGTCTCACCAGGCGTATGGAAGGAGAAAGGTGTTGCAAATCAACGTATGAGCATGCAAAATTCCACAACAATATTTCGTTCCTATATTAAGTTGTTCCGGGCAGATATTAATAGCTGGCGTATTGGGATGACTGGTGACTATCAGAGAACAGTACGATGTCGTGAAGCGGGTGTTCGAATAGGGTACTTGAATAAGGTTGTCTCAATTATGCCACTTCGTCCAGGACAAACACGAATGGGACTTATTGCAGAGGATCGATCTTATAACAAAATAACAGGCTAGAGTACGTTTTATAATTATCAGAGTAAAAGAAAACTCGAGCGGAGTTTTGACAAAGGCAGAAAGATGTGTGGTATTTTAGGACAGGTAAATAACGAGGATAGAGTCACTCCTTCACTCTTCAAGGATATGTTAAAGACGTTATTACATCGTGGCCCGGATGGAAGCCATAGTGTGTTTTTAAGTGAAGGCAGTGTAGCTTTAGGGCACCAACGCTTGTCGATTATTGATCTCTCAGAAAACGGCACACAACCAATGTCCAACGAAGATGGTAGCATATGGCTTACTTTTAACGGTGAAATATATAATTTCAAAGAATTAAGGAGGATACTTCAGGCAAAAGGTCACAGGTTTCGATCAAAAACTGATGCCGAGGTTATTATTCATGGATATGAACAATGGGGTGCTGACTGTGTGGGGTGGCTCAGGGGTATGTTTGCCTTCGGCATCTGGGATGGAAGAAAAAGACAAATACTTCTGGCGAGGGACCCCTTTGGCATAAAACCGCTCTATTATTACCAGGATGCTAACCAATTTATCTTTGCCTCGGAAGTCAAGGCCATTGTTTCCAGTCCTCACGTACCACGAGAAATTAATATAAATGCACTGTGTGATTTTTTCTATTACAGGTACATCCCATCGCCCAAAAGTATCTGGCGTAATATTTTTAAACTTCCTCCAGCCTCTATACTCATACATCATGACGGGCGAAATACCATCAGTAAATATTGGCAGCCATCCCTCCAAATCAGGTCCACTAGCGAGCAAGAGGCGCTTATCAAGCTAGATGAACTTCTCAATGAATCGGTACAGCTACACCTTATCAGTGATGTTCCGCTGGGCCTTCTTCTTAGTGGTGGGGTAGATTCAAGTACACTCGCCTATTACATGCACCGACAAGGTAAGAGTTCTGTCGCCTTTGGAATAGGTTTTGATGTTGATGATGACTGGTACAACGAGCTGCCGGAAGCCCGCCTAGTAGCCGATAAGTATTGCAAAGAACTGCGCGAAGAAATTGTTAAGCCTGATGTCTGGGAGCTTTTGCCAAAGCTGATGTGGTTTTATGATGAGCCATTCGGTGATGGTTCCATGATACCAACTTATATTGTTTCCAAATTGGCTCGTAAGTATATGAAAGTAGCGTTGTCAGGGGACGGGGGAGATGAGTTGTTTGCTGGTTATAATCGGTACTTTAGAAATAGTAACGCGACCAGTGTGCGTCCATTTTTCAGTCGTCTCCTTGCTTCTCTCAGGAAGACTGAGAAGAAAAAAGATACTGTGGCTTACCTAGGGGGTATGCATCCTTTTTTTGAAAAGGGAGATCTTGCACAACTCCTGCATACAGATTATCGATATGAAATACAGCAAGACCAGGAATGGTTTTTGGATCAACACTACAATGCTGACGTGCCAAATCCAAAAAGATGGCAATTGCTGGATTTGTTGACAATCCTTCCGGAGCAATACCTGACGAAAGTAGACAGGGCCAGTATGGCGAATTCTCTGGAGATTCGAGTTCCTTTTTTAGATAAACGTTTGGTCGAATGTATGCTTGCGTTACCGGTAGATGTCTATTTGCATGAAAAGAAGCATAAGTACCTGCTGAAGAAGTTGATGATGGGAAAACTACCTGCAAAAGTTTTACAAAAAAGAAAACGCGGATTTAGCATGCCATTAAAAGACTTCTGGAATGTTGAAAAACTGCTTGAATACGTCTTGAGTGGACCAAGCGTGCAAAGTGCTCTTTTTCAGAGAGACTATGTTTATAAACTGGCTCAACAACAGGAAACAGTTGCATTACACCGGTTGTGGCAATTGACGCTTTTTGATGCATGTTACAGAATATGGGGAAAATCTTCTAAGCGAAGTATATAGTGAAGGATAAAATTACTCTTGCAATAATTTCGTCACCAGGACATTCAGGCCAAACCTGGTTGTCAATGCTCATTGGGTCCCACTCGCAAGCATTAGCTTTGGGTGAAATAGCTACCATTTACGGCTTGAGGGATTTGAGCAAGGTCTGCATGCTCTGTGGAGAGGGATGCGAATTTTGGAAGGAATTTAATAAGGTTTGGAAATCGGAGGAAAACATTTTCCCCCAACTAGCTGCTTTTAGCAATAAGCATGTCCTTTCAATCAGCGGGATTGGCAAGTACAGTAAACATATCACTCATGATAACTTGATCGTTAAAGTAATACGGCTCATACGTGATGGGAGGGCGGTAACTGCTAGTTATTTTCGCAAGTATCCCGAGCGTACCTATGAAGACATCATTAGACAATGGGTATATGGCTCTAATGTAATTGACAACTGGATAGCAGAAATATCACCGGAGAACCGGATGACGCTGCGGTATGAAGACCTTCTGAGAGATACAGCCATATGGGTGAATAAGATTTGTGCGTTTCTTGAAATAGATTTCGAAGTTGATATGATGAAATTCTGGAAAGTCAAACATCACATTGTGAGTGGTAACCGAGGAACGTTATCCTTCGTCCAACGGCAGTTCGGCTTGGGATTTGACCCGGTGGATAAAAATTTCTATGCGCTTCAGGATCCGAATTCGTTCAAGGATGAACGGTGGCGCAGTGAGTTGTCAAGGTATCATCTCTATCTATTTGAAAAGATAGGCGGCAACCTTAACGAGCAATATGGTTACAATTCGATTGAGAAAGCATCTAAATTCTCACATGCTGCTCGTTATCTCTTTGTAAGGTCGATTCAACGCTTAAAGAAGATTGTCTCATAACGTTGATCTATATTTAACAAAGCACTATACTATCTCAATTTACACATACGTCCAGGCGGTAAAGATAACAGAGGAGTTCTCTAAACGTATGTCTGATTTCTCATTGGTTAACCAGGTGGATTGATATTGGGCTATTGATAATGGTATCTGAGATTACAGTCATTATTCGTTCTAGCGGGGAAAGGACATTAGCCCTTTGCCGTCATCTCATTGAAACACAAGTTCCAGAGGAGAATATTATTGTTATTACTGAATCTCCATTTAGTAGAGCTGTTAAATGTACATTTGAACTCGGTATGGAACGCGATTTGCCTTGGACCCTTGCCATAGATGCGGATGTTCTAGTAGCAGATGGAGGTATTGCCCAACTGTTAGAAATTGCAGGAAAGGTGGGTGATGATATTTTCGAAGTTCAGGGGGAGATCCTGGACAAGCTTTTCGGTGGTCCAAAACCCGGCGGGCCTCATCTTTTTCGAACTTCTTTTTTGAATAAGGCAATTACTCTCATGCCGATTGAGGGTGTATCTATGCGTCCTGAAGCTTTTGTGATGAAGCAGATGGCTTCGCAGGGCTATCCCTGGAAACAGGCGGATGTAGTACTTGGTTTACACGATTATGAGCAATACTTTTGTGACATTTATCGCAAAGCATTCGTGCATACACGTAAGCATGGTCATCTTGTTCCATATTTTGAAGATCTCTGGCGACGTTTGGCCGAGAAAGATGCGGATTTCCAGGTAGCGTTATGGGGTCTCCGCGCAGGTAGGATATACAATGGAGATATTGAACTTGATGTGTCATGTTTCTCACAGGAGATCCAGACACTTTTACAGCTACGTAGCTTGAAGGAAAAAGGAGATTTACCATCAACGGTACTATCACCTTCAGAGATTAATCACTTGATTGATACGTTTACCACCACTAAGGAATATTGGTCTTACCGGCGTATCGTTAATACTTCAAATAGTGCCGCACAAAACGCTGGCTTGAATACACGACTCAATGAAGTGCTGAAGAGAACTGGTAGGCTCAGGATTCTTCCTTGGCTTATCGGGTGGGGATTTGGGCGTATCGGGCGTGTATTACAAACATGGGCTGAAAGGTAAGGCTGTGCACTAGTATCTCGTATCGTAATTTCCTATACTCATATGAGCAGTTAATTGTCATTGCGAGGAGCGTAGCGACGAAGCAATCTTATGAAAAACGTCTCGGAATATGATTAAAAATCCTTAAAAAATGAGATTGCCACGCCCTTCGGGCTCGCAATGACTGTAATTTTAGGTATGCTAATATATAATACAAGACACTAGACTCTTGATCAAGTTGATCTCTGTAAGTCTTGAATTGTGACAGACACAAAATGTATCATGAATTTACGTATCAGTATAAATGCAAAAAAAATTGATGGTCCTTATGGTGGGGGCAACCAATTTGCCAACAATTTGGAGAAACACTTACGTGCCAAAGGTTATGAGGTTTTTCGCAATCTAGTGCCTCACCTGGATCTCATTCTGATCTTGGTTGCTCAAAAAGAGCTCAAATGCACCTCTTATACTACTGATGACATTGCAGACTATTTGTTACTAAATCCTAACACAGTTATTGTTCATCGCGTAAATACATGTGATGAGCCGAGAGGTAGCAACCTGGGAATTAACAACGCAGTTTTACAAGCCAATCATCTTGCTGATTACACGGTTTTCGTAAGCTCGTTTGTCAAGTTATTGTTTCAAAAACACGGTTTCGATGAAGACAAACCGCACGGTATTATTCTCAATGGTGCCGATGAGGAAATATTCAATCCTGATGAACGCGTGGAGTGGCAGCACGAACAGAAACTCAAGGTAGTGACACACCATTGGTCAACTAACTACATGAAAGGTTTTGATGTGTATGAACGATTAGATCATTTGCTTAAGATTTCACCATTTAAGGACTTTTTCGGGTTTACCTATGTGGGGAATCTACCTTTTTTCGTTGAATTTCAAAACACCCGTGTCATTCAACCGTTAAGTGGAATTGAGCTGGCTCGTATTCTAAAACAACATCACATTTATCTCACCGCAGCGAGGCATGAGCCCGGAGGCAATCACTACATTGAAGCCATAAGGTGTGGCTTGCCAGTGCTCTACTTGCGTAGCGGTTCACTACCGGAATATTGTGCGCCTTACGGGGTAGAGTTTACGCTTGCAAATTTTGAGGAGAAGCTATTAGAAATGCGTGAGCGTTATCTGGAGTTATCTCAGAGTACTCAACAGTGTAACTATACTGGAGAGCGGATAACCGCTCAGTATGAGAAATTGTTTAAGGAACTTGTAGCAGAACGCCGAACTCATCCCAGGCCGCAAGTTAACTCTAAAAGAATACTGAGGTACGCTATCCGCTCTTACGATAAAAATTTAAACAGAATGAAAAAGGCTTTGTGCCGGTGGTTATGTAGTTGAAGAAGAAAGATGAGTCAATTAGATTGGGTTAAAAAACTCAAAGATTCACTGCCTAAGTTTCTTAATAAGCTTAAAGTAGTGCCGGATCAGCCTGGTCGCTTCTTGCCCTGTTCGGAAGGGTTTACTGGAGAAGGCAAGCAGATTGCTCTGGGATTCAGCTGTTTTGCACTTAAAATCTATTATATGCTGGGATTGTGGGAGGGTATCCCTGTTCAAGAGCGTAAAGACTGGATTGATTTTCTGAAATCATTTCAACTGGATAACAAACCCAAGGATGTAAAAGAGATATACAATGCTTTTATAGACAAACCGGTAATTGCGTATCTAAAAAGACAGATGCCGTGGTATAAACGGTTCACCGGTCATGTTTTCCGCTCTCATCAATTGACCCATCTGCAAGAGACGATCATAGCTGAGACCAAGCAGGCCATTGCAACGCTTGCCCAGGTTGGGGAATCTGCAGATAGACCGTATCGTGGTTTTCCCAAGCAAATGAAAAAGGTTGAGAATTACCTTTCACGTTTAGATTGGAGCGACCCCTGGGGGGCAGGTGCTCAGGTTGCTGCGCTGGCAGTATTTCTAAAGACACAGGCTCCCAGGATAATGAGACAGGAGGAGATACAACTACTTTTAGATACGTGTATTCGTTTTATTGAGGGTTTGACGAACAAGGAGCACGGAGCGTACTTCCTAGGTATTACTCCTGAACATGGTGTGCTAATAAATGGTGCTATGAAAGTTCTCACTGCCCTGGATTGGTTGGAGATGCCAATTCACTATCCGGAGAAGTTGATTGATACTTGTCTGAAACGCTTGCCATCATCAGATGGATGTCATTTAGTTGATGCAATCTATGTTATCTACCGTTGTCTGCAACAAACGCAGTATAAAAAAAAAGAAGTCAAAGCTTACTGCAAACAACTGCTAAATATGATCGCGCAGCATCATAATCCAGACGGCGGATTTTCATATCATATCGGATGGAGTCAGCGATACTATTATAGTGTCCCAATTTCACGGGGATTGGCTGAGAGTGATATACATGGAACGTGCTTGCTTACCTGGGCAATAGCAATGATTTTTGAAATAATGAATGAGAATACTTTAGGTTGGCGGGTAATTAGACCATGAACTTTAAGCGTAATAATTTCTTTTCTGACAGCCTCAGTCATATGCTTACTAACCTTGGGGTAAGACGTAAGGAGACAATAGTAAGGACAGTAGACATATCTAGAGAGATTCTTCAATTACACGTCAAGAACTGGGAAAAAGAAACGGCTGAACACACGGCTAACTTGCAAGACTTTTTGAACTGGTTTAACACCGCAAAAAGTCCCCAGGAAAGTTATGTGTCTGGTTGGTGGGATTTTTCATTTCATATCTTGAAACCAACTTTGGTCAGTATCCTTGGCGAACCTTTTGAAAAGACGGCGTTGGAAATTGGTTATGGTGCGGGGAGGTTGTTAATGCCAGCGTGCCACTGCTTTCATGATTGTATCGGAATCGACGTTCATCCCTTTAAAGAAAAGGTGGGAGAAATTATCCGTTCACAAGGCGTAACTAATTTTCACTTACACCAAATAGATGGGCATACAATCCCACTGGACAATGGAAGTGTCGATCTTGTCTATAGTTTTATTGTCCTGCAACATCTGCCTACCATAGAAACCTTGCAAGAGTATCTGGCAGAAATATGTCGGGTGATGAAGCGAGGAGCAGTGTCCATATTGTATATGGGGTTTTTACCGGGTAGGTTCCGAAAGCGGTACCTTGATCTTTCTGCTCAGTCAGTGAGCACGATACGTCAGGTGACTTTACGCTTGACCATTTCACTGGCTCGAGCCTTATTGAGAGATGCTGGTTTTCAGGTAATTGATGTTAAAAGGTCACAGAAAATGCCCTGGCGAGTAGAGTGGGGAGGTCAATTCTATGCTATTATCAGAAAAAGATGATTCTGCAGTGAGGTAACCCTGGCCATTAAGAGGTGTACCATGGGCTTGAAGCGTATCTGTGAACTATACGAACGGTTGAGATATGCACTAACTGGTATCGGGAAAAGAAGTGTTTACTATGTAACTGACAAGGCTCATTGGTCTTTCTACTGGGATGCTTACTATATTACTAAAGGATTAAAGGAGGGACAGGGACTTCATGCAAAAATCATACACAACCCCTGGGGACTGAAAAAGCAAATCATTCATTTCGGAAACCGGTATGCCTATCTTAATGGACCTTTCCGTAGTCTTCACTCTTCAAATTATGTATTTTTGACTTGGTTTCACGGAGACTCTGCAGATCCCAATCCAGCTATGCAACACCTATTTGAAGTCCTGCCTGAGACGGTAGGGTACGTTAAGAAGATTGTTGTAACTTGTCATATTTCCAGAAAAATCCTGGTAGAGCTTGGAATCCCAGGGAACAAGATTGTTAAAATACCACTTGGCGTTGATCTAGCTCGTTTTTACCCATCTACAGTAGAGTTTCGATTGAGTGTGCGAGCCAGTCTTGGAATTCCGAAAAATGTTTTTTGCATAGGCTATTTTCAAAAAGATGGTGTTGGTTGGGAAGAGGGTAACGAGCCCAAACTTATCAAAGGTCCTGACGTTTTTTTGGAAGTTGTTTCTAATCTGTCTGCTCATATTAATAATCTACTGATTTTATTGACTGGTCCAGCCAGGGGATATGTAAAACAGGGTCTCGAGAAAATGGGGATACCTTATATTCATCGTTATCTTTCCGACTACCATGATATCGTATCCTATTATCAAGCATTGGACCTGTATATTATTTCTTCTCGTTCTGAAGGTGGTCCAAAAGCATTGCTGGAGAGTTGGGCAACGGGAGTACCAGTTGTCTCTACACAAGTGGGAATGACAGCTGACCTTATTAAGCATGGTGAAAATGGCATGCTAGCAGATTTGGAGGATGTGAGAAGTCTCACGAATCATTCATTGGCACTCATTGAGGATGTCAATTTACGTGAACAGTGCTGTCGTCAGGCACTTGAAGACGTCAAACAGTATGATTGGTCTCTTATAGCTGAGAAGTATTATCAAGAGTTGTATCATCCATTGTTGATGTAGTGTTGGGGAAAAGGTTATGTTTGACTTGCTGTTGAATATACTTTAGGACATATGATCCTTTTTATTTGCCGTAAAGTTTAATAAAATGAAGAATAAGCTAAGCCAGAACAAGCTAATTCTCTTCTTTACTCGTGGAGTATCTTTGAAGACTTGGGGTGACATGGGGGTGCTGAGTAGAGAAGTATCTCTATACCACTCACTGCGCCCGTATATGAGAAATATCATATTTGTTACTTACGGTGATGCAAGTGATATGCATTATGCTAACCAGTTGAAAGGCATCCGCATAGTATGCAATCGCCTGGGGCTGTCAGAAAAATGGTATGTATACATACTTACAAGGATTTACTTAATGATGTGGCAAGGGCAAACTATAGTGAAAAGTAATCAGATACGGGGAGCTGACATCGCCTTGCACGCATCACGCCGATTTGCCAAGAAATTTATTGCACGCTGTGGTTACCTTTACTCTGATTTCATAGAGCGGAGAAGCGGGGTAGATTCAAAGGAGGCAGTAGAAGCACGAAAATTGGAACAGGAAGTGTTTACTGGTGCTGATAGGGTGGTGGTAACTACATCTGCTATGCAACAAGAGGTGCTTAAACGGTATCATCTTCCGGAAGAGCGAATAATAATTATTCCAAATTATGTGCGAACTGATCTCTTTCATATTAAGCAGGAAAGTAATTTTTCAAATAGGAAGATTTGTTTTGTGGGACGACTCGACGAGCAGAAGAATATATTTGCGCTTCTAAAGGCCATCAAGGGATTGGATGTAGAACTTATAATCGTAGGCAGGGGGCCCTTAGAAAAAAGACTGCAAGAAGAGGTAAAACTCAATAAGCTCCCGGTATGTTTTCTTGGGAATGTGCCTCACCAGCAGCTTTCCGAGATCCTTAACAGTGCAGAACTCTTTGTGCTCCCCTCATATTATGAGGGACATCCAAAGGCCCTCTTGGAAGCTATGTCAAGCGGTATGCCAGTTATAGCAACCGATGTTTCTGGTATCAGGGAACTTATCCACCATCGTGAAACGGGTTTTTTGTGTGGAACTTCTTCCGAGGAGATACGAGAGGCGATAAAGATAGTTCTCTCCGATAGAGGTCTCTGCGTTCGCATGGGAAGAAATGCAAGGAATTATATTCACCAAAACTTCACCTTGGAAAAAATTGTGAGAATGGAATTGGCCCTTTTAGAAGATTTGACAGAATGAGGCATACTGCAAGTATTAAAAATAAAAAACTAAAATAATTAAATCCCCTACTTTTGTAGATCATTTTTTAAAATTCATCTATCATGATACTAAAGCAATTTTTGATAATGGTACTAAAATCAATTTTGGCCCCACAATTAGAATCGACTATTTGTCAGCTTGTGTCTGATAAAATTGAAAAAATGCCTTCTGATGAGGCACTTCGTTTACTTTTTCGATTGGATACGGTCTTATACTTGCTGTACCAAGGGGTAGAACTGACCATAAGTAAGAGAACATTCCAAAATTATGGTGAAAAACCATATCCCATGTAAAGTATGTTAGAATAATTAAAAGGCTTAGAGACAGAGAGCATTAAATAATGAATCAAAAGTCAGTAAAATTGAATATTGGATGTGGCCTCTGTTATACTAAAGAGTGGATTAATATAGACAAAGCAGTACCTACAGACATTAGAGCAAATGTTTTAGAGGGGATGCCCATTAAAGATGTATGTTGCGACATTATCTTTCTATCTCATCTTCTGGAACATTTTAGCTATAACGATGCACAAGGATTTCTTATTGAGTGCAATCGTATCTCTAAAATGGGTGCTATTATAAGGATCATTGTGCCTGACCTGGATATCTTCACAAGAAAATACATTGAAAAAGATAAGATGTTTTATGATCAGCCTGGTCCTCATGATGGATTTCGTTTTAAAGGTGATACGCTGGGAGACAAATTTATGTTTGTTGTACTTTCTGAAGGACATAACTATTGTTATGATTTTGATTCTTTGAAAAATCTCCTTCAAAAATGTGGTTTTGGTAATATTGTAAAGAGTAATTATGGTGACAGCCAGATAGAAGGGATTTCTTCTCTTGACACAAGGCCAGAAGTAAGCCTCTTTGTAGAGGCTCAAAAGATTGGAGAGAGGGGACCAGCTAAAATATTTAAAAAGTCGACTGAGGATAAAACCACTTTTTGGAAACAATGCGTTAACAAAGTTTCTCAACTCATACACATTCGCAGACACTAGTAAAGATTAGTAATCATAAGGTGATACTAACTCGATCTTTTTATACACAATTCCCTTGGATATCTTAAGAGCAGTTACGGTGTAATTCTTTGATGCTAGGCTACTTTTAGATTTGTAATAATGGTGAAGGTGAAAAAACATGAATAACCCCAAAATCACTGTTTTAATGTCAGTATATAACGGTGAGAAGTACCTTCGTAATGCAGTCGGTAGTATATTAAATCAAACAATTACAGATTTTGAATTTATTATTATAAATGATGGTTCAACAGATGGGAGTAGAGAAATACTTGAATCTTATAATGATGATAGGATAGTTCTGATAAACCAGAATAACACAGGTTTAACGAAGGCTTTAAATAAAGGATTATCATTAGCAAGAGGAGAGTATGTTGCAAGGATAGATGCAGATGATTCAGCTAATCCTGCAAGACTTGAAAAGCAGTTAATTTTTTTAAGAAATAATCAAGAAATAATCCCAAGGTTATTTTATTAGGGTCAAACTGTTATAAAATTAATGAGAATGGTAGTATACTTAGTATAACTGACTTACCTGTAGATGAGGTGCAAATAAAATGGAGGTTGCTATTTTATGACTGTTTATACCATAGCACCGTGATGTTCAGAAGGAAAGAAGTTGATAATTTAGGAGGCTACAATACGACTATTCCCTATGCCCAGGATTATGATTTGTGGCTGAGGATTGCAGAGAAATATCCTGTGGCAAATCTTAAAGAGCCCCTTGTCTATTTGAGAGTGCCCGGAGAAGGTGCAATTACCTATGAGAAGATCGATGAGCAAACACAACAGGCAGAACGGATATATCTTAATGTTTTATATAATATAGACCCTGAAATAGCCAGCAGGGAAAACGAGGTAAAAGCTTTAAAAAATTTTATTTTTAGTAATGGAGAATTGAGAGATATTGATCGTGCTGAAAAACTATTTATTAGAATTTACTCTGCCTTCTGCAATTCATCTTTTACTGCTCACATCAACAAAGATAAGTTGAAAGCTATTATGTGTGAACCTTATATGAATTTTTCCTGGGAGTATTTTAGCAAGGGTTCTTTGGATAATGCTGATCGGTGTGTTAATGAAGTTCTGGATAGTGGCTACCAGGGCCCTTTTGATATTCTCATCCCTGACCTTTATAAAGGAGAAGAGTATATAATTAAAGTATTGAATGAATATTTTTTTACTAATAGACAGGATACAGAAATGATGGAAAGAGCGAAAGATTTATTCCGCAATCAGTACTTATATCTAGCCTGGAAACATTATGCTATAGGAGAAATGAGACAGTTCCGCAGGTGTCTTCTGGAAGCATTTAGAAACCGTCCTTCAGGGAAAGGGGCGGTATTATTATTGAAATCCCTATTAGGTAAAAGGGCTATAGAAGGGTTACACCGTTTGAGAAGCGTTTTTAACGAAAGATCACAAATGAGTCGCATAACGAAAAATGATGAAAATATAGTATGTTAAGCAGGTGAAATAGCCCGTGAGAATTATCCACGTAATACATTATTTTATACTCTTTGGCTTGGGTGGTAGTGAATATTACGCTTATTATCTATGCAAAGAACTTTCAAAAAACCATGATGTTATCATCTTTTTTACAACATCAGAAGATGGTGATAAAGGGAGAGTGCTTAAAGGAGACTACGATGGTATTCCCTATTGGGCACTGAAAAAGAATCGCATGTCATATTCCCACCCCTTTCATGACCGTAATAGATGGGTTGAGGAAGAGTTTACCAAAGTTGTTGAACAGTTCAAACCAGATATCATTCATTTTCAACATCTTATTAATCTTTCATTCAAATTGCCGTCGCTGGCAAAGAAAAGAGGTATTCCTATCTGTATGACTCTGCACGATTTCTGGTTTCTTTGTCCTCGAACCATATTTCTCACTTCTGATCTAAAGATATGCAGTAATCATTCTCCAAGGAATTGTTTGGATTGTCTAAAGGGAGAAATCGAGTATTATCCCACACGGAACAAAGTGAATGGATTGTGGCGTACCGGGAAAAGAGAAATTAAGAAACTTCTTAATTTTGCGAAAAAAACAAAGGTTCTTTTTAGTCTTGCACTGTGGCGTCCCTACTGGGTAAAAAAGGTTTTTGAAGATGTAGATGTTTTTATTGCTCCCTCACAATTTCTTCTGGAGAAATATGTCCAAAATGGAATCGACCGGGAGAAGATTGTTTTAATACGTCATGGATTCGATAAGGATGATCTTATTGGTGTCCGGAGAACAAGTTCACCGAAAATGCGCTTTGGTTTTATTGGTACAATAAGGGCCCCTAAAGGTATTTATCTTTTGATCGATGCGTTCAATAAAATAACAGGGACTGCTGAACTTAAAATTTATGGAAGGGTAACATCCTATATGGTTAAGGATCTTAAAAAAAGAATTGTCAATTCTAATGTTCATATCATGGGAGAGTTAAAAAAAGAGGATAAAAGAAAGGCATTTTCAGAGATCGATGTGTTAATTGTTCCTTCTATCTGTTATGAGAATAGTCCTCTTACAATCAGTGAAGCCTTTTTATCAAAAATCCCAGTAATTACTGCAAACATTGGAGGGATGGCTGAATTGGTAAAGGATGGGGAATATGGTTTCACTTTTCCTGTTGGAAACGCTGAAAAGCTGAGAGAGAAAATACAATTATTTATTAGAAACCCAGAACTCAAGGATAACCTTTCAGCCAACCTTCCCGAGGTAAAGGATATTAAAACACATACAAAAGAAATACTGAACATTTATCATAATTTAATAAAGTGCTAGAATGGTTTACTAAAATGTAAAAGTTGTGTAGGAGTATACTATTTTGAAAATAGGTTTTTTTTATGTCCCGTACTATCCTCTGAGCACCGGCAGGTCTGTTCATGGCTTCAAATTAATTGAGGCACTGAGGAAGAGGGGTCACCGCATTCTTTCCTGTCTGGGTGATGGCAACCCTGATTGTACAAATTATGATCGCACAAAATGGGGTGCAATTAAATTGGCCAGGGAAGCAGATGTGCTCTATATCAGGATAGCTGGAAGGCCCGTCCATTCGTTTCTTGAAAAATCAACGCTCCTCAAATTAGTCAGGCCTTTTTCACTTCCTGTTGTATGGGAAGTTAATGCGCCGGTAGAAGAGTTAAAGGGAAGTTTTCCAGAAGGGGCAGAGCGGGATGCTTTAATACGCAGTGAGGACCGAAAGAGAAAGCTTTATGCTAAATTGGTTGATGCTGGTATCGGTGTTTCAGAAGTTCTAAGGGATTATATTAAAGATATTTTAGGTATTAAGAGGGCTTATTGTATTCCAAATGCTTCTGACCCTTGCCTTTTTAAACCGGAAAACATGAAAGAGACTGCTCTGATTCATTTCAAGAATAAATTCAAGGTTATGTGGGTGGGTAACGCGAGCACTCCCTGGCAAGGCATTGAATTAATCATTGAAATTGCAAAAGAGATCCAGCACGTTGATGACAGTATTATATTTATTGTTATCACAGGTGAAAGTCTCTGGAAATTTCCTGTGCTTAAGAATTTACTTGTATTGAGACAAATAACCTACCTTGATCTTCCCCACTACCTTACATCGGCAGATTTATGCCTTTGTCTCTATAAAGGGTATGATTGGAGTGAGTGCGGATTTTATAACTCTCCCCTCAAACTATTTGACTACCTGGCAGCAGGGAAACCCGTAATTGCTTCAGATATGGGGCAAATATCCAGTATTATAAAAAATGGAATTAATGGCGTGTTGGTTGCTAATGATAAAAAAGTTATAGTCAATAAAATACTGGAGCTTAAAGCAAACCAGGAAAAGAGAGAATTTCTAGGCAGTAACGCGAGAAAAGATGCAATTACTATTTACAACTGGGAGAGAGTTGCCAAACAGACTGAGGATGTTTTACTGGAAGTGTGTGATAACAAGCAAATCTCGCATATGTAAATATGCTATATCATTGTGTATAAATTTATCAATAGATTATTCTATCGTCAACTGAAGTAACAATGTGTTTTTTAGAGAAGGGGTCTATGGGAACTACCTCGAAAGTCGTCTATGTGGTTATCGTTACATGGAATGGAGATGCATGGATACGTCAAGCCATAGAGAGTCTGCAACGAAGTACATTCCCGGTACGGATTGTTGTAGTTGATAATGCGTCTGTAGACGAAACAGTTAGTACAGTCAGGAATTATTATAAAAATGTAGAAATACTATGCATGCCTACTAATCTTGGTTTTGCAAGAGCTACTAACCATGGCATTCGCCACGCACTATCGCAGGGAGTTGATCATGTATTATTATTGAATCAAGATGTAAAGGTAGCTCCTACAACTGTTGAGTTACTTGTAAACATTTTGGATACACATCCTGATTATGGTATCATCAGTCCTTTACCCTTGGATTACCAAGGGAATGGAATAGACCCGGTATTTCTGCAACACATTAAGGATAATGTTGTTTTATTATCTGATGCGTTTTCCACGCGATTGAAGGAAGTATATGAGATGATATTTGTAAATGCAGCAGTGTGGTTAGTGACTAGTCATGTATTAAAAGAGGTTGGAGGATTTGATCCTCTTTTTTTTATGTATGGGGAGGACCAGGATTACTGCCAAAGAGTGCGATTTCATGGATTTAAAGTTGGGCTTTCACCAAAAACCATAGCGTATCACTGGCATGGAGGGAGTAGTGATAAATCACATACCTTTAGAGAGCAGTGTGTCCTTTTTTACGCGATTATGCTTTACCATCTAAAACGTCCAGAAAGATTTTTCCTCCAAAGCTTCCTTAGTTTAATACCAACTTGGAGTCGTAGGTCTATAATGATTCTTATGGATCTGGATCTCAAAGGATTCTGTGCTATTATTCATTCCTTTTCAAAGGTACTTATTTATCTCTTTCCTATCTGGAAGCATCATAGAATTAGCAAACAACGTGGTAGCTCTTGGCTTTGAGTGAGTGTTGGAGATAGGGGATGTGGTTATGATGAATGGCCCTTCAATCTTTTCCTTAATAGAACATTGCGACTATATAACAAAAATATAAATTGTACTGAGAGCTAGATATTAAAAATGAAACCCCGTGTAGTGATGATTATATCTTATTTTTACCCCATCCTTGGGGGATCGGAGCAACAAGCCCTTAATCTTGCTGCGGGCCTGGTTAAAGAAGGCATTTCTGTTTCAGTTCTTACCCGTAGGATAAAGGGGTTACCTCTATTTGAAAAGATAATGAATGTGCCAGTCTATCGAAATATCATAACAATCCAGTGGCAAAAATTGTTTGGCATAACCTACATATTGTCTGTTTTCTGGTTTCTTTACAGAAAGAGACATTCATACGATATAATCCACTGCCATATTGCACAAGGGTTCCATTCAATTGTAGCAATCTTGTTTAAATCGCTTTTCAAAAAAAAAGTAATTATTAAGGTAGCTGCAACAGGGCCCATAAGTGATTTTGTGATGATGAAGAAGGTTATTTTTGGAAATAGTTTTTTAGAAAAATTGAAAAATGCTGACAGGATCATTACTATTTGTTCCCAGTCAGAAAAGGAAGCTTTACAGGAAGGCTTTTTACCCACTACTGTTATGCAAATCCAAAATGGAGTGGATGTTCAATATTTTAAACCACTCTTGTCTGACAGAAAAAAACACAACAGAATCTTGTTTATTGGACGATTAGATTATCTGAAAGGAGTTCACAACTTAATTCAGGCATTTAATGGATTAATAGAAGAAGGAATGAATGCTTATTTGGAAATAGTGGGAGATGGCCCTGACAGAGAAAAATTGGAGAACTTAGCAAGAGATTTAGACATCAATGATTATATATGCTTTCGCGGAGAAATAAAAGGGGTAGTCTCGTTGTTACAGGAGTCGACGATGTTTGTGCTCCCTTCTTTATCCGAAGGCCTCTCAAATGTTATTCTTGAGGCTATGGCATGCGGTCTTCCAGTTGTGTCAACAAGGGTAGGTGGCACTACAGATATTATACAGGATGGTATAAACGGTATGCTCGTAGAACCAGATAATGTGGGCCAATTGAGTAATACCATGAAGCAATTATTAAAAAATAAAAAGTTAACAGAACAATTAGGAAATGAGGCCAGAAGAATTATTGAAATAAAATTTTCAATGGAACAGGTTGTTACTAAATATTTAAAACTTTATGATCAGTTGCTATCATAGCCTAAAGCAAAAAAAGGAAGACTTCATTAAGAAGAAATGGCATGAAAAATAAATTCACTATAGTAATGACTATCCCACTATCTCTAACTCTCATTGGAGCAGTGTGCTATTTAAAGTTTATGCCTTTATCCTTTGTAAGGATTTATTACACTTCTGAACTGGAAGAATTTAATAAACCACCAACTAAAGAAATGACAGTTGCGTTAGATGGATATGTGTTCAACTATCATATACCCCATAATTTAAGTAATGATTACGTAAAAGAAGCAAGAGGTTATATTCATGATGCTGATCTCACAACACTCGATGCACTAATAAAGGTTACTCAGTGGGTTAGAAGTAAATTAAAATTTGGAATGCCAAATTATAACAGTGATATATTGTTGGTGGAAGACATCCTTAATAATTTAATGAATAATGATACAACTGTTTTTTGCGATTCTTATGCGAGATTATTTGTTATTGTATGTCAGTCGTTAGGTATTCCTGCAAGGATAGTGGAATTAGAAGGTCATGTAGTACCGGAGGCATTCGTGAGAAGGATTAATAAGTGGGTTATGATTGATCCCTCAAGAGGGTATTATATGTCAAGAAGTGGAGACCCTCTTTCAGTGGTTGAAGTAATCACTTATTATAAAAAGAATATACGATTAACGCCAACTGTATTTGCAAAAGATAGGAGTGATGACTCTTTATATAAAAAGGAGTATGAAACTAAGTGGAAAGAGGCCTACTTGAATGGACATACCGTCGTTTCTGACATGAATAGAGTAGATATACAAAAAATTATAAACACAATATTGCAAGAGTATCAACTGCCAATAGTGAAAATACAATTTTTAAATGATAATTCAACTTTAATAGGATATAAAGAGAAAATAGTAAGATATATTGTAATTGTGAATTTCATTGTTTTGATTATATTAATGATAGTTATTATGACGGGAAGTAGTGGAAAACGTCATAGTTATGGTTTTAGGAAATTGGTGAAATAAAAATAGAATAGTAACTCACAACTTGTGAATAGCACAGTATAGTTTAACAACCAATCAAAAAGCGACAATGCTACAAATGAATAAAATGCAGAAAGCATAATTATATTTTCTGCTTTTTTTATGCTTGATTAGTATTCCGCTAGTCTTTAAGAACGAGCTAAAACTTCTATTCGCTCCTGATCCGGTAAAGGAAGTAATCTATGAGCATTTATTGCAAGACATTACGGTAAGCTGTGCAGAAAATATTATTAAAAGCGAAGGTATTTTTAATATCGATTTTATGCTAATCGTGAATTTATGGGAAAACCTTCGCCATATTCCCGCATTGCAATTTCGAAGTTGGATTAAAAACATTATCCAATATTTATGTGAATCAGCGATTAGATGAGCTTTTACTAAAAAATAGGAAAATTATATATTAGAACATGAAGAAAAAACAAATCTTGCTATTATTTATCATAATACTTGCTCTGATAGTAAGATTATGGGGCATCACTTTTGGTCTCCCGGGAGTAGATCATGGTGACGAGACTGAGGTAGTCAACCATGCTGTTCGATTTGGCAGCGGTGATTTAAATCCCCATAGGTTCCAGTATGGTTCTTTAATCCAGTATATCCTATTTATTTTTTATGGCATTTACTTTTTGATAGGGTATCTGCTGGGAACATTTTCTTCTGTACACCAGTTTGCACTTAGTTTTATCAATGACCCCACGGTTTTTTATCTGATAGCTCGAGGGTTGTCTGCAGTCTTGGGAACTGCTACGTTGGGAATAACCTACTTTATCGGTAAGAAAGTGAAGGGTGAAGAGGTTGGTCTTCTTTCTGCTCTATTTCTAGCATTAAGCTATCAACATGTCATCCACTCACACTATTGCACGGTGGACATAGCCTTAACCTTCTTTTTTACTTTGGCCATCTATCAGTGTCTTAAGCTGTTTCAAAGGGATCATAGTTGGAGTTATATTTTAGCAGGATTATCGATAGGTCTTGCTATAGCGACAAAATTTAATGGGGTTATTGCCTCTTTAGCCCTTATAGCTGTGCATTTTCTGAAGGGAGAGAAATTTAATTTGCTGGAGAAGGTATTTTGTAAAAAATTGTGGTTTGGCATTGGTGCAATCTTTATAGGACATTTTATTGCCTGTCCCTATTTTTATATTGATCTTGATAATGCGTTGAATGAAATTATTCAGCTTAGAGCAATGCACGCATTCTCTGGTCTTAATATATGGATTTACACAAGAGAATTTGCAAAAAACTATTGGGGGATACCTTTAGGAGTTCTTTGTATTTTGGGATTAATGCGATGTCTTATCACGACTAACAGGAAAATATTTGCTATTTCTTTTACAACATTAGCTATTATTTGTTTTGCGTCTTTAAATAGATATGTTGAAGCAAAATATGTTTTGTATTCTTTCCCGCTGTTTGCAGTGCTTGGCTCAAATTTACTTGTGGAATGCTTCACTAGAAGACAGAAAAGATATTTCTATTTAATATGTATTCTGTTGGTGGTGCATCCAATATATTTGATTGCGAATTGGGATTATGAACGTGCACAAAAAAGTATAAACTTGATAGCCAAGGAATGGATTGAAGAACGGATACCGATTAATTCAAAAATACTTTTAGACAATGTAGGCAATGCAGGACCAAAATTAGAAAATTCACCTGAAAATCTGAAACATCAATACCAAAGAGCGTTAAAACATAATTTATTAAAAGCTGAGTATCTGAAATTAAAATTAGAAATATTGCCTTCAATCTACTATAATATCATTCAGATTGATTGCTCTGGTGGTTTCAGAAAGGATGATTATCTACGCTATCGCTTATGGCAAGATGTGGAAGAAATAGGATATGCACAAGAGTATTATGAAAAAAAAGGATTTGAGTATATTATTGTGACTGACAGGTATTTCTCACAGGTGGAGAAAGGATTTAGGCTAATAAAAGAGTTTAAAAGAGGACGCAAAGGTATTTGGATCTATAAGGTTGAACTGCCCGAAACAATAAAGAAGTAGCTATAAATAACTGAAGAGAGGTGAGACTTTGTGTGGGATTTGCGGGAAGATTTATCATACAGTTAATAGAAAGGTTGATGAAGTTCTCATCAAAAAGATGGCTTCTGTCCTCAACCACAGAGGTCCCGATGATGAAGGAGTGTATGTGAATGGTACTGTAGGGCTAGCTCACAAAAGACTATCTATCATTGATCTTACCCCTGCAGGTCATCAACCTATGTCTAATGAAGATGGCTCTATCTGGATTGTCTTTAATGGTGAAATATATAATTATTTAGAATTAAGAGAAAATCTTCAAGCAAAAGGTCACAAATTTTCTTCCCATACTGATACAGAGACTATAATCCACCTCTATGAAGATAAAGGTATTGATTGTGTACATGCCCTCAGAGGGATGTTTGCTTTTGCCATATGGGATGAAAACAAACATCGTCTTTTTCTTGCCAGAGATCGTGCAGGTAAAAAACCGTTAGTGTATGCACAGACTAAAGAAAGTTTACTTTTCGCTTCAGAAATAAAATCTCTACTCATAGATAAAACAGTTAAAAAAGATATAGACTATGCTGCATTACATCACTATTTAACCTACCAATATGTTCCCAGCCCTCTTACTATTTTTAAAGGAATAAAAAAACTTCCTCCAGCCCACATTTTAGTTTATGAAAGGGGAAATATAACTATAAAAAGGTATTGGGAATTATCTTATCAAAATAAACTTCAGCTGCCTTCGGTAGAAGATTATGGAGAGCGGTTTCTGGAAGTATTTCAAGAGGCGGTAAAAATCAGATTGCAAAGCGATGTGCCTTTAGGTGCTTTTTTAAGTGGAGGAATTGATTCTAGCCTTGTAGTTGCTATGATGAGTAAGCTGGTGGATCAGCCGGTTAAAACCTTCTCGATAGGATTCGAAGAGGAGGATTATAATGAGTTAGCATTTGCCAGGGTTATAGCAGATAAATATAAAACAGATCACCATGAGTTCATTGTTAAACCAAATGCCATTGAGATTTTGCCAAAGCTTGTCTGGCATTATAATGAACCTTATGCTGATTCTTCAGCCATACCTACCTTCTATGTCTCTAAGATAACCAGGGACTATGTAACGGTAGCACTTAATGGCGATGGAGGGGATGAATCATTTGCAGGATATGAGCGTTATCTTGCAGATAGACTGGCCGATTATTATAAATTTATTCCACGGTTACTCAGGGAGCAGATCATAAGAAAAGTAGTCGATTATCTACCTTATAGTGCAAATAGAGGAAGCTTTTTTAGAAGGTTAAAAAGGTTTGTGAAAGGTATATCGGAAATTCCTGAGCGAAGATATGTGGCATGGCTTTGCCACTTTGACAACGAGATGAAAGAGGGGCTGTATTCTTCCTATTTAAAAGAAAAAGTAAAAAACGTTGATTCTGAGGATTTGACTGTTGAGTGGTATAAGAAGGCGGACGGCAAAACTTTTATAGATAAAACTCTTTACGTTGATGTCATGTCTTATTTACCTGAGGATTTGTTGGTAAAGGTTGATATTGCTACTATGGCACATTCTTTGGAGGCGAGGTCTCCTTTCCT
>JAFCGF010000050.1 GCA_017608295.1 Candidatus Woesearchaeota archaeon | reverse complement strand
AAAAATTTCAAATTATACTTGTTGTCTAAATTCTGGGGTCTATTTCTTACTCACTGCTCTCTTTCTCCCCCTGCTGGTGGAGAAAGAGAATAAAGCAACCTGCAAAAGTAGTCAATAAGCATTACGGTCAACATTGAATTACAATTTTTTCAAAAATTAATAAATTCGGTTTTAGGCTTAGGAGGTCCGATCTATCTTGTCCCCCTTTTCCCGAAGGGATGCCTTTAGCATTAAAGGGGGTGTTCCTGACGCTTTCAGTCAGGGACGGGGGATTTTTTTCTAAACACCGTCAGACTGCCTGCCTGCCGAAGGCAGGGCTCCACCCACAAACCAGCTAAGCCATCCAGACGGATTGAAGAAGAGATTTACTGAACCTTAAACTGATAGATGCCTGAATCGGATGTATTACCATGCGAATCAGTTGTTATGACTCTCCAGAAATAAATTATTCCCGGTGTCACACTAACATTATTCAAAATACTTTCTGTAATACCACTTTCTGAAATACCCGGAGGTGTAGTTGTACCAAAATAAACATCATATCCAACAATATCGCCATCAACATCACTCCCATTCCAATCCAGGGCAACTTCACCCGTTGGAGCAGAAATTGTTACCGCCATGCCCGGTGAAATTATCTCTGCAGGAAACGGAGCATAGGATTCGATTGCTACTCCGGCGTTATAAAATTTCCAGGTTATACTATGCGCTGTATCAGCAACCGATGTGGATTTCGAAATAACATGCCAGGAATAAGGCGTCGCCCGGTTAAGGACTACAGGGAACTCGGTATTTTCAGTTTGATGTATCGAAGTTACTCCTGTTGTCAAATTTTCTACATTCAATTCATATTCATCTGAATAGTCATCCGCTACCCATTCAAAAAGTACAGTACTAAGTGTATCCGTGACATTTGTCCCTTCATTGCATAATGAATTTTCATATGGAAAAACAAGGGCTACAGCAGCTGGAATTTCAGGAGTATCGTCTGGTTTAGGGTCATCTTTTTTACATCCATAAACCAAAAGGAGAATTATAAGAAAGGGTAATGCCTTTTTCATTTTTTTACAATTTTAAAGGTTGACTTAGTATCCCCAGTTCTCAGTGATACAAAATATATACCAGTACCCAGATGAGAAGCATCAATAGATATAGAGCCATTCTGGACCGGGTAATTTTTGGACAATACTAATGGTCCCAGGTAAGAATAAATACTAATATGAACTTCCTTCGAATCATAATTTCCAACAAAAACATTAATGAAATCCTCAAAAGGATTTGGATAAAACACAACATCATTTGATAAGAATAAGGTCTCTTCATAAGTCCCCTGGCATTCAGCATCAGCTTTTACAGAAATAGTATTCTCTCCATTATCGAGATTCAATGTGATATAACGATCCTGAGTCTTAAATATCAATCCATTAAAATCAATGGTATAATTAATCCCTCCGGACAATTGGAGCAAAATAGTTTCATTCGATGGATCGAAACTTGACAATACCGACAGATCTTCTGGCTCTGTAATTACAATCTCATAGCAGTTTAGATAATTGGGTTCGTCATCGATAGTTAAGCACAGGTCATAGTTCCCGGCACGCAGGTTCCTGATTTCAACATCGTCTGTAAAGTTAATAGTGTCATTTAATATACCTCCAATGATTGTTGCGTTATAGTTATATTTTTCGACCGCAGTAATATTGATCATCCCATTATTACTACTCCTGCAGGTTTCACTTGTAGTTAAAATGGTAAAATTGTCTGCAGGTAGCGAAAAGACAGAACATCCAAACAGATCAACAAAATCTCCAAACGCAGTGGTTGGGCAAAGATCTTCAAGGTCCGGAACTCCATCGTTATCATCATCATTGCATTCGGTCCTGTATTCGGACCAGGGATCAATGAACCAGCTCGCATATCCCTCAGCAGCAGCAACATCATCAACCAGCACACAACGTAGGTTAGGATTATCAGTCAGGTTAAAACTTGTGAGGATATCATTATGCCCATTATTTGCATCGACACTTACTAATTGGTTTAAGTTACACGATAGCACTGTTAAATTATCATTATTGATTATACTAATAGCGGTTAATTGATTCGAAAAGCAATGCAGTTCTGTCAAACTGTTATTCGTACTTATGTCAAGACTTGTAAGCATATTGTTACCAACATTTAGCTTGGTTAATGCTGTATTGGATGAAACATTAATATCCGTTAGTTGATTGCCTGAACAGTATAAATATTTTAATGAATCGTTACTACTGAAAACTAAGGTCATTAATGAGTTGTTCCTGCAATCTAAGGTCACCAGGTTTACAAAATCCTCTATCCCCGTTAATTCTGAGATCCCCTTATTAGTTATATATAAGATGGTAAGGTTGTTTATCCTGGGTGTAGGTACATAATCATCCAGGGGATCAGTTCTTGAATCATCATAGCCCATATCCTTCAGGGTTTGCTCAAATGCATCATCCGGCACGTAGGTCTGGTTATAGTGGCAATCAAGACTGTAGGTAGCGGTTGCATCTTTATTCCAACCCGAAGCCGAGATAGAAAAGACAGTATCATCCACTTCAATACAGGTTAGATCCGGATTATTAGTAGCATCAAAGAATGTTATATTGGTGTTTGTCCCATTCTGAATATTAATGCTAGTCAGTTGATTGGATTTACAGCTAACAGTTGTCAGACCCACATTGTACATCAGATCCAAAATTGATAATTCATTTGAATTACACGCTAAACTGGACAGGGAGATATGGCTTTTCAAGTCAATTTCGGTAATCATGTTGGAAGAAAAATCCAAGACCCCCAACAGTGGATTGTCGCTTAAACTCAGGCTATCCAATTGGTTGTTTGCACAAATCAGGGTGATTAAAGCGCTGTTATTGCTAAGATCAAGGCTATCTAACTGGTTGGAGGATATATTCAAAGATTCTAAGGCTGCAAAGCCTTTAATACCGGTTAAATCAGAGATTCCTTTGCCAGAAATATCCAGGTTAGTAATAGTATCGATTGCGTTTGTCGTAACATAATCATCAAGCGCACCAGAGTCAAACCCCAAAATTTTCAGGGATTGTTCAAAAGCATCATCCGGTATAAAAGTCTCATCGTATCGGCAATCTAAACTATAGGAAGCAATATTATCCTTGGTCCATCCGGGAGCACTGTTTGCAAAAGCCGTATCATCCACTTCAATACAGGTTAAATCAGGATTACCTGTTACAAAGAAAGATGACAATTGGCTATTATTACCATTTTTTATATTTACGCTTATCAATTGATTGGATGAGCCATTCAGTGAAGTTAATTGAGTACTATTACTTAGATCAAGCGTTACTACAGAATTACCAGTGCATGATAGCCTCTCCAATAAATCATTGACACTAAGGTTTAATTCTATCAGTTGATTATTGTTTACACTAAGAAACTTTAGCAATAGATTGGAACTTATGTCCAAAAAGTCCAGGCTGTTATCTGAGCAGGATAAATCAATTATAGAAATATTCACCCCAAGATTCAGGTTGTTAAGTTGATTGTAATCGCAATCGAGGGTTTCCAAAAGCAGGTTATTGGATAAATTTAAATTGGATAGTTCATTATTCTTACAAGACAGTAGCTTAAGAGAATCATTGCTACTAACATTCAAACTGGATAGTTGATTGGCATTACAGCTGAGTTCATGTAACAATGGATTATTACTGACATTCAGGACCTGTAAGTAGTTGTTGGAAGCATAAAGAGTCCTCAATAAACCATTACTAGTAACATTAATACTGGTGAGTTGATTATTATCACAACTTAGATTTTCTAATAGGGTATTTGAAGTAAAGTCTAAACTGTCAATTTGATTTGAACTAACGTTTATATCTACCAAATCTACATTCTGATTTACATCCAGACTGGTTAAATAATTTAATGAGCAATCCAGTTTAACCAGAGCAGAATCATATAACAGGTTTAGTTCAGATATAAGATTTTCGGTACAGATAAATTCTTCCAGCAGTGTGCTTATTGTAACATTGATGGAAGTTAATTTATTCTTTGAGCAGTCTAATTGCTTTAATTTGGAATTTTCAGTTATATCCAGACTATCTCTAATATTGTTTGAACTGCAATAAAGACTTAGCAGTTCTTTATTCTGGCTTACATCCAAAGTGGTTAATTCATTCGCATCACAGGACAGATGTAACAAATCAGGGTTTTTACTGAAATCCAGGCTGCTTAACCTATTATCACTACATACCAGTTTGGTAAGCAAAGTATCAGTTTGCACATCCAATGTTGTCAGATAGTTACTGTAACAGTATAGTTCTTTTAAAGCCGTGTTACTACTGACATTCAAAGTAGACAAATTGTTTAACGAACAATTTAATGTATCCAGGTTTGTAAACGCTTCAATTCCGGTTAATGAAAAGATATTTCGCCCACTAACATCAAGAGTCTGGAGTGTATTTATGTTAGCTGTTATAACATAATCATCCAGAGAGCCTGAGTCATATCCTTTATCTATAAGATATTGCTCAAAATTATCATCAGGCACGTAGGTTTTACCAGCAGTACAATCGAGATTATAAGTGGCTATAGTATCCTTTAACCAATTGATTTCAGCTATTGCAGCAGCCACATCTTCAACCTGAATGCAGGTTAAGAATGGGTTGTTTGTGGCATCCATATATGTGAAAATTCCACCCATCTCATTTCGTAATGTAAGCCCCTGGAGCAAATTCCCAGAACAATCCAAATACGCCAGAAACTCCTGTTGAGTCATATCCAGGTTACTTAGAAAATTCAAAGAACAATCAAGTGAGTCCAACGCAAGAAAATCTTCAATTCCTGTTAAGTCTGATATATTCAGATTGCTGATATCCAGGTAAGTCAGCGTATCAATATTTGCAGTGGGTACCAGATCATCATCTGCAATATCATCATATGCTGCTAAAGCAGCTTCAAAATTATCATCCGGAACATAAGTAGTTTGAACACATTCGAGATTATAGGTGGCAATTCCATCTTTCAGCCAGCCCGGATAATTATTTGCCGCAGCAGGATCATCGACTTTGATGCATCGGAGATCAGGATTATTTGTTGCATTGAAGAGTTCAAGAAGGGCATTTTGTCCATTGCTAATATCCAAATCTGTTAACTGATTATCAGAACAATACAAAGATGTCAATGCTATATTACTACTTACATTCAAACTGGTAATAAGATTAGATGACATATCCACTGATGCAAGGGCTAAGCTGTTGCTTACATCTAAACCGGTTAATTGATTTGAGGCACAAATTAAATTCTCTAATACAGTATTATTGCTGACATCTAAAATTTTAAGAAGATTATTGGAGCAGGACAGAAAGGTAAGGAAATCATGTATACTAATATTCAGACTGGCCAATTGATTATCGGAACAGCTGAGGTTAGTTAAAACTAAATTACTACTTACATTAAGTGTTCTAAGCTGGTTGTTTGAACAATCAACAATACTCAATGAGTCTTTTCCCAATAAGTTCAAGCTATCTATTTGGTTGGAAGCACACAATAAGCTTCTTAAGAGTGTATTATTAGTTAGATTAAGATTTTGTATTTGATTACTGGAACACATTAATTCTTCCAATACAGTATTACTGCTAACATATAAATCCTTAAGTCGATTGTTTGAACATCTTAAGCTAATCAGAGAATTATTATTACTGATACTAATAATATTAATTTGATTGGAAGAGAAATCCAGATTTTTCAATAACGAATTGGCCGATACATCTAAAATAGTTAATAAATTGCCCGAACAATCTAATTTTTCTAATGAAGTATTGGCAGAAACATAGAGGCTGTTTAATAAATTCCCGGAACAGTTGAGATCTGTCAGATTTGTATTACTGCTAATATCAAAACTTGTTAAATGATTATTGAAACAATTCAGGGTTCTCAAGCTGTCAAAATCTTCAATTCCTGCCAGGTCCTCAATATTATAATCGAAAATATTCAGTTCAGTAATCGTATTAATATCGGCTGTTAAAACCTTGCCATTAACTGTACTATCAGAATCTATATCCAAGTCAATCAGGGCCTGCTCAAAGTTAGAGTCAGGTATTAATGTAAAAACCTGAGCATTTAACATTTCCACTGGCAGCAGGAAAGAAAGAATGAAAATGAATATTTGTTTCTGCATACTATAGATTTTTAAGAGGTATCAAAACTAAATGGCTAACTATCATTTCGGTTACTCCTTAATATTAAAAACCTGTAAACTTGATTCTATAACTCTCTTGGTTATATTTCTCCTGGCTTTGCATAGTTTTTTCCATAGATGATTTTATGTACTGAATTATTTCTTCTTTGTAATCCGGGTCGGAATTGAATCTTTTCCAGAAAGGATGTTCATCCATTGGCGTCAACAGTTTATCTCCAAAATCAATAGATTGAGACACTTGATTATTTTTAGTCGCTGAAGATTTGAACTCATCTAATCCTAGAATACTATTTAACTTATTGCCCTCCTCAAATGATTTTGTATAGTTTTCTCTGGCAATTTCTATACCTGCTTCCATTTGTTCCCTGGAGAATTCAATAGTAACAAGTTCATCCTCATCAGGACAAGTAGGGCAAGGTATATCGCTTTTTAGCTGATTATTAGCTTGGTAATCCTGATTCTCTATTGCATCTACGTAATCATAGATCGTGTTATTCTCAATGTATTCAGCATAACCCGGTACCAGATTTGCCAGAGCCGTATTTGACTGTGCAATCTGGATTTTTAATTGATTTAATGCACCCAGGAGTGCGGAAAGTTTCTCTTCCTGTTCAGCTACCACATTAGCCAGGTCATTGTTGTTAATTCCCACGGCAACATTTACAATATTTAAACCATCAGTCACCGTAGCCATATTTTCCCATACTACACCAACAATCTTATTATAGTCTCTGGTTGTCATCTCATCAGGATGAACAGCTTTCCCAAAACCACTACCCAACTCGCTGGGCAATATATAGTCACCAGGCTGTACTGCGCCCAATACCCTGACAGGAACCTGCCCCATAAAGGCGATCTTTACATATTTGTATTCATCCTTTTCCTGGGGCATTTTACCTAGTACTATTGGGTTGGTAGAAACTACCATCACTTTTTCAGCACCAAAAGTATTTTTTGAAACAAAACCATTATTAACACCTACTAATTCTCCAGCAATGAAATCCTCGCCAGGATTTTCTTTAAGCAACCACTCGGCATAGTCTCCCGAACCAGATTGATAGGTAACACCAACCTGTGCCGCATGAAAACCTACAAATGCCCCCTCTTCGACAATAGCCGTTGCCAGATTGGCCGCGAAAGCAACAACATCTGCTATCACTTTAATAACCTTAGCGAGCTTGACAATAAATACTGCTGGAGGAGGTGAGGTTACACAGACACCAAACCCAACACAGGGTCTGAAATCAGCTGCTGTAGTAGCGGCCTCAGCATTTGCTATTACCAATTCCGCTATGGCTCCAGCTATATCAACTCCAGCGACAACTATATTAGTGATATTAACTCCATGTTCTATTATATATTCAGGATCCAGATTGAGTTCTCCATATGTTTGTCCTTCAATGCGACCCCACATTTGGGTATCATCCCAAAATGATATGTAATTGTTATTTGTTGTTCTGTTTCCAGTAGTTTTAATAGCAATACCTTGTTTACTCCCCTGAACCAATAAAGGGTATGCATTATAGACAGCATCTCCACCTTGAATATCCATATTCGCATCTATGGTGACCTGACCATTTAATCTTGCAGGACCGGTTACAGTAACATCATTAAAGGAACTTGCTCCGGCAAAAGAAGTCGGACCATTAAAAGTGGCTGTACCTGCAGCGGCGACTGTAATATCGCCGGTGAAGATTGCTGCAGCACCGTTATTAATACTAATTGCATCATTCAGGTTGGTCACACCGTCTACAGAAAGGTCGCTACCGATATTTGTTGCTCCACCAACGGTTAATGAACCCGTAAGATCTGTAGCATTATTATTATGCACAGTCAACGTACTATTCAGGTTTGTTGGCCCTGCCACAGTCAGTTCACCGTTTAAATCAGCTATATCATCAACTACAAGTGTTCCATGTGCAATGATATTCCTGTGAAAGGAATAGGGTACAAAATTCAACTCCTGCCGGCTCATATCAATAAAGCTGGTACCTGCACCACTGAAATCTATTTCAACTTTCAAGTCGACGGGTGTCCCATCCCAGTCAATCTGTTCAAACCCATCCGGATCCACCTTTCCGATCAGAAGGTTGATCCTGCCATATTGATCCGTATAAGTAGTTTGTACCTCCTGGTATCTCTCCAGATTATTTGCATCCAGAATAGTAAACCGCAGTGCAATTTCGGCATTGGGAAGGATATTTCCCTGGGCATCTACTCCGGGTATTTCCTGACCATCGGGGCCTATTATTACCGCTTGATAGGTGATTCCCTCTGTTTGAGCAATTATCTGCAGACCAGCAAATAAGAAAAGTGCTAATGTCAATACTTTTTTCATGGCTAATATTTTTTTATTTATCAATTAGTTTAAATACTTCATCAAGTTTTGGCGTTAGTATAACTTCGATACGGCGATTGGTTGCCTTCCCTTCCGGGGTTGCATTGTCAGCAATCGGGTCAAATTCTCCACGACCTGCTGCGGTAAGATTTTTTGGATTAATATCTTCGTTGTTCATTAGGATTTCGACAATTGCGGTCGCCCTTTTTGTTGAGAGGTCCCAGTTACTAGTCATGGTTCCACTCCCTCTAAATGGCTCATTGTCAGTATGACCTTCAATTAATACGGTAACTTCAGGGTTAGTGGCTAACACGTTTCCCAATGCTGTTACTGCTTCTTCACCCTCCGTCCCTATTCTCCAGCTACCGGATTGAAACAGCATGTCATTCTCCATCGTAACATATACTTTACCATTTCGTTCTTCAATAGTCAGTCCTTTTCCGTCATAGGGTAATAGTGCACTGGCGATTGACTCCTGAAGTGTATTTATTTCTTCCTCCTTCTCCTGGATCTCTTCCTCCTTGGCAACGAGTGTTTCCTCTAACACCTCAACCTCCTTAACTGTTTCCTCCAGTTCTTTTACTTTCTGAGTGTTTTCTGCTAACTCTTTCTTTAGTTGCACTATCTCCGCGGTCTCTACAGCAGCAATGGCAGGCAGATCCTTTGAAATATTGATCAGTAAACCTACACCAAAATTGTGCGCATTGATTTGCAATTTTCCCTCTATATTCTTAAATGTCCCACTCATTCCATACATATATTGAGTGAATACAGAAAGATTCTGCGATACCTTATATTGTACACCCAAGCCTCCCCGTAAAAAATAGATGGGTGTATCAAAGTCATCTTCACCGCGCAATGTGTATACCTGATCATTTAGCGTTTGAGTGCCTCGAATCAGGAATTCTGCCGATACGGCACCTTTGATATAATAGGTGAAGTTGCCGGTATTAAACAGTTCATAATCCAACCCAACCCGGACACCTAAATAGGAGACATCCCAGGCATAATAATTACCCACATCTCTATCGCTTCCAACAGCACCATAGCTGTTATAACTACCTTCTGCGCTGAGATATAGGTTTTTAGTAAAAATGCTTCTCCGGTATCCCAGGCTCATGAATGCATGATCGGTTTTCTGGAGGTTATCCAGGGTTTCCCCCTGCGAATTTTCAAATCTGAACGAAGAAATGGATTTACCTGTCTCAAAAAATATGTGCTGACTTTTTACAGCGGTCACTCCTATAAACAGGAGTGCGACAATTAGGATTTTTTTCATTGGTATTGTTTGATAAGGTTGGCTCTAAATTGTTTGTTTCCTGCAACAACTTTCAATATATATACTCCATACTGGAGATGATTGAGTGGCAGGCTGATTAATTGCGCTGCGGAAAATTTATTTGTATAGATGATTTTCCCGGTTATATCGGTTAGCTGGACGAAAACGTCCTCTGCTACCGGATCATTGAATGATATATTCACGTAATGACTAAACGGATTTGGATAGAGGTTAACCAGCAACTCATTCTCAGGGGGTAATTTGAATATTTTGGCCGAGTTGACCGGTTGTTGAAATCCTTGCACAAAGGTATATGTATTTTGACTGTATGTACCGATAACACTACTCTGGCCAATGCTTTGACAAATGATATAGCTCTTCCCATTGGTTGTAATGGTTCTTGAAAATCCGCCTATTCCCAGGGTTGAACGGACGATTGTGTATGAATCATTTGCAACGGGCGATCCTGAGAATCCCAGGGTAGGTTGATTTGAAAGGGGTTCACCAGCTATTGAGTGTACACTGCTGTTTCTATTTGGAATAACACTCGCATCCTGGCCATAACTTGTTGCTATTGCAATACTAAACAAAACAATAAGGATTTGTTGTTTCATAGGAATTATAATAAGGTGGTTTAGTCAGGTAAATAACGATTGAATAAAATTTACTTAATTCGTCAATTATTACGCTTCGGCTGACCAAAAAATGATTTATTACCCTGTTAAAATAGGGAATTTATCGGTGGATTCCTAAGAGAAATTGACGCTTCGGGTATAACAAGATATGAACATCTTACCGTCATTCCACCATCCCCTGTCGCCTAAAATCCTCTCATACTGGGAGTAAGATAAGATTCGTGTGGTTTAAAGTTTTTTTATTCGATCAAAATTCCGTCTAGCGGCTTCCGTCCGCTTGACGGGTTAATACCCACGGAACCGGTCCCCACCCATGAAGATCTCACTTTGTTCGTAAGAATATAGTTATTAACGTATTGTGCGGTTTAAATATTTGATCGGCTGGTGATCTTGATAATTGATTATAAAAAGTTATTAATAACTCATTGTCATGAGTTATTTTAGAGGAAACACAACTTTAAAAAAGTGTAATATTATCTGTATTCGCATGCAGGCCTACAGTTGAGATTTAACTGGGGGCACACATTCAAACTGTTTATTTTTAAAATCAAACTTCAGAGTTTTTTCTAATAAATAACTTTTGACATATATTTTGCTAATTCTTTCCCACATTTAGCATATGCTTCTGCGATTCTACGGTAATCTGGATAGTAAGATCCCATAATCTCTTTTCCCGGAACACCCGTCATACTAATAACTAGTTGATTATTGGAATTATTAATCTCAGAAATAGTTACAATAACATCTATTAAGGCTGGAGATCGTTTAGCATTCTTGTTAAAACCTGGTTCGATAAATATAGAGTTTAGATTTAGCTCATGTTTTTGGTTAGTTAGATTTATATCAACTTTTACATTCCTAAGGCTCAAACTCTTATTGAAGAGATCAATAAATTTAGGTTGATAGAAATTAAGACGATCATCATTCCATTTTTTCAGCCAGTTCTCACTACTACCTTTTTTCCGTTTCTCAGCATCATCTTTCATATATTCTATATAATCTTGTTCATCACCGTATTTCCCAACTTTTAAATCGGTGTAATCAAAAGTTAAATGATAAGACTTAACCTGTTTAAATAATTTTGGGTTGCCTGAAATTATTTTAATCTTTTGGGCACTAATGGTGAATGTGCTAAATAAAAGAACAACATATAAAAGAATAGTCCTTTTCATGTGAATATCAAACAATGTAATTACTAATATATCCCTGTCTATTTAAAGAGTTGATAATTTACATTTAACAATTTCTTTTTCAGCCTTTTCTAACTCTGGAAGAATAAATTCGCAGCAATCACCTCTAACATAATAAGTTTTCCCAGCCTCAACATCTAAATCCACTTCTCTCCGTGTGTTAGTGACTTGAGCCCAAAATGTATATCTCCCTGGTTCTGGGAAATATACTAAGTAAGTCTTGTTCCTTAAATGAGCCTCGCTAACTTTCTCATCATTTGCATTAACTGTATAATGTACTGCAGCTCCTACCATGCTGCCTGGTCGATAGATGTACACTAAAGCTTTCCCTTCTGGAATTTCTTTTACTGGTTCAAATTTCTGAGAAAAGACAGAATTACATGTAAAAACAAAAATAAATACAAAAAAAGTTCTTAAAATGAGTTTCATAATAGTTAGATTTTAAGTTATACGAATTGTTGTTGAACTTCTATCTAAATTATTTTCTTATGGTTAAGATCAATTTTATCGCTATATTTTTATGGTTGCTTCCTTTTTAGGTTTTTACGTAGAAAAGATACCCAAGTTATGGATTAATCTATTGTAAGTCAAGTATATTATTAGAATTCTCAATACTTCAACAACAATTAAATATTGTATTTCCCTGCACGAACTTACCACCTCTAACAGACTCTCACCCAACCAAAACCGGGATCTAATGATATCAGATAATCATATACAACCCTTGATATGAGTGTTCTGCCTCAGAAAGTAATTAATTCGTTTCTTGATTGGTTGAACCAATTCCCCGAAGGAGATCAACAGGTATTTTTACAATGCATTAAAGACGATCTTATTACCCTTCAGTGCGACTGATTCCTGATTATATCTATCTATTAGACTTTCTAATCACTTCAGTATTTAAGGGGATAGCCTTAAAATAAAACCCCTTTAGAGGCCCCAGGCCTCTTAAACGGCCTATAAAAATTTTATGTGCCAAAACAAGGTGAAGGAAATTCCGGGCTGGGTCATTCAAGCAACCTTGTCTGACCCCTGACGATTCCTGTCAGGGGGAGTTTAGGTTGCGCATGCTTTTCGAATCGTAGTTTTGTCATAAAATTTTTTGAAGCCTTGATTATTCGGGGTATATATAGCCCCTCATGAGATCGTCACGCCATTGCGTGACTAAGTTCTTTGCTTACTTTTTCATTAATAGGAAAAAGTAAGAGCCCGCCCGGCTTGAGGGCATGAAGAATTGAAAGATTTGTTCCTATTCCATGATTAGGAAAACGTAGTACATATATTGAAATATCCGATAGAATTAGTTAAGGATTACAAATTTCCTTAACTCTCTCCGCTGCATACTCCCGTGCAGAGAATGGAACCGTTTCATCTCCGCCAATAATGAACGGATCTTCACCATATAAAGCATATTGTGCCAGCAATTCGTCAGTCGTCATACCAGAATTGTAATTGGAATTCAAAAATTCATCCACAATTTCCTTGCAGGCTGCAATAGCTTCTTCCAACCTATCAAATTCTCCAAGCTCATAACGCTCAGACTCATCCATGTAGTGGTAGTTATCGTCAACAAGGACTTTGTATTTCATATAGTATATCTAATA
>JAFCGF010000049.1 GCA_017608295.1 Candidatus Woesearchaeota archaeon | reverse complement strand
TATAGTCAATATTAAGTTCCGCATGATGCCAGGTTGTCCCTGCTTGGCCGGAGAATGACACCGAAGTTCCGCTGTCTATCACTTTGACGGTTACATCGTAGGGCGCAACGTCAGTAACCTTGAAATCAACTGTTGTCCAGCTGTGGACTGGCAGCCACATCCAAATCAAAAATGTAACTTCAACCCAGTCCCATGTGGTGTGGGTTTCGTAAGAATCGTCCTCGATTACCGGCGGGATGTTCTCCTGCATGAAGGGATTGAACTGGTTGGAAATCTCTGTCCAATTGTGATTATTGTTTCCCGCATACCAATAATACGGGTGGGTCGGGTCTGTCCTTCCGGTTGTATTGGCGGTGCTTTCTGCCCAGTCGGAGATTCCGTCCATGTCAATGTCTCTGTACTCCCAGCACAACTTATCGACTCTCGAATCATACCAGTAGTTCATAACATCCACTGGGCTGGATGTTATTCCGGTGACATTGGTTGACGAGATATTCCCGTCCGGGAGCTGCTGCATCCAGGTAAGCTGGAACCCGAATATCTCTTGACCATCATTCGCCGAATCTCCGTCAGTGTCCGGGTTGAGAGGGTTGGTTTCGAGCCAGGTTTCGCCGATAGCCCATATTCCGTCATTGCCTGTGTCGCCCTGGATTGTGTACGGGTCGCCAGTGTAAGGCAAATCTGTTTCATCCAGATAGATAGGTGAGGAATAATCAATGTAATCTTCTCCCAGGTGATTCTTTCCATCGAGAGAGTAGGAACCTGCAATGTTCGGGCCGTCGAACAGCCCGTCGCCGTCTGTGTCGTTGCTGGTTGGGGAGAGGCCGGAGTAGATTTCCTGGTTGTTGTCGAAGAATGATGGGGCGTTATCTGTCGGGTTTGGAAGGTCATAGGGTGTGGTTATTGCCGATGCTGGGATTCTTGAATATATTGGTTGTTCGTCCTCTTGCCACTCTCGCTTTTCCACTTTCTTCTTCCTGGGCCTGGATGATAGTTTGTTGTTTGGGAAGGATGGTTGGATTAGCTCTCTCCGGCTGTGTGGATATGATTTTCGCATTTTTATCACTCATTAATTTGCCTGTTGGGTGATTTAATTCCCCATAATAGAAACTCCCCTCTTTTGAAGTACATCACACAATATTTTAACAGAATTTTTTGGTAAACGGCCACCTTTATATATTATTCGCTGTCCATTTTTAAGATATAATTTACACCACTCATTATTGTCAGTAGCTTCATATTTTTCTATATCTTCAAACAATATGATTATATTATTTTCTTTCCTTCTTTCAAATATTGATTGAGGTGGTGAAACTCCATTTGTATAAATGCAGAACGTAAGTGTAAAATCTCTTATTGACATTAGCAATATAAATATAAAAAATACAGAAAAACCGATATAAGAAAAAAGAGAATTGCTTGTGTTGATTATTTCATCTCCTTCTCCAATTAGGAAAAAATAGCCAGTAACAACAATAAATAAAATAACAAAAATTATGAGTAAGATTAAAAAAACCATGTTGGAACGACTTATTTTACTATCATGTATCTTGTCCTGCATCTCATCACCACCCAGTGTAATCATATACCCCATCTATATATCTAGCAAACACAGTGACAAAACATGAGCTAATAGCAAATAAAGACATCCCTTTTCCAAATGCTGCAGAAATTGGGGCATAAAATCCTTCAGCTATCCCTTTTGCGCTAAAGAAAGCTGCCTTTAATGCTGCGTATCCAATAACCAGTGCACCAAAATCTATTATTAAATTTACTGCCCAATTATCAAATGTAGTTGATAATGATAGAATAATATAGGAAATAATCGACAATGCAGACGCATCGATTATCTCTGCAACATTATATGCCCACTGCACAAAAACCGCAGCGGCTTCCAAAGCAGCCACCGTTATTGCCCATACTTGTCCAGCATCATCAAAAGCAGACAATAAAACATCAAAGGAGGGAATAACTAACGAGGACTTTCCTATAACAAAACTAGTAGCTAGCAGAGACGATATCACTGTGGTTACTAGAATTTGACTGATTGCTGCTGTGGATAATGTAGTTGCACCACCTGTAAATACACCTGCAACAGCTTCTATGGCTTCTAAGGCAGCAAAGGCAACCGTGAGGATAGATAATGGAATTAAAAGGAAATTTAATAATGTAGATATTGTTACTATGCCTTCTGGAATGGTAGAACCAAATAGATTTAAACTATCTGTACTTTCAGGAAATAGAGGATTAAATAAGTTATACATAATTGTATTATATTCTAATACCCAATTCGAAATCATATTCATTATTGGTTGGACAATTAAGTCGATTAATCCATTAATTATTTCCATAATAATATCCACCAAAAAGCTCATCGCCCTGGCCACAGCATCCGCCACCGCCGAGAACACTCCGCAGAGCCCGGCCCAGACCATCTCCAGGAAGTCCACCAGGCCGGAGAATATCCCGTCGATTTCGGTTTCCATGTAGGCCACGTTCCCGGTCTCGTCATAGGCGGTGACGTTCACCAGGTAGCCGAACTCGTACATTGATGGGTAATCCAGGCCGGAAACGAAGGTCAAACTCAACAGCCCATCTTCATCAGTATAATATCCTGTTTCCGGGAACGCCTGCCATGAATATCCATTGCCAACATCCACGAAGACCGCAAGCGGCGAGGGGTCGAAGACTTCTAGGTTGATTTCGGTGTAGAACTGGCTCTCGATATTGTTTAATCCAGTCTGAGGGGCGTTCGCCAATCCTCCGGCCCCAAACGGCATGAGTTCTCCGAAGGGGGACTCATGCATAATATGGCTGTTTTCCTCTCTCAGCCAGTAGTTTGAAAAGGAAGGGGCGTTATCTGTTGGGTTGGGAAGGTCGTAGGGCGTATGGATTGCCGAAGCTGGAAGCCTAAACTGCGGGGTGAAGTTGTAATCTATGGTTTTCCGTTTGACTACTTTCTTCTTCCTGGGTCTGGACGATAGTTTGTTGTTCGGGAATGATGGTTGGATAATTACTATCCGTATGTGTGGATATGGTTTTTTCATTTCTATCACTACTATATCAGATTACCACATCTGTTCCCCAATACCTTTCTGAGTGGCCAATTATCTCAACTTCATCAACCGGAACCCATATCTCCCACTCTCCTTTATTAACCTCAGGAATTCCAAGTTTTTTAGCTTTCTTAGGTTGCATTGTACCTAGCAATATTTCATTTTCTTTTTGACCACCGACTGTAAGAAGTTCACCTTTCCATTTGACCAAGTCATCACTTATTATAGTACCAATTAATTGAACTTCTTCTTCTGGCACCCAATGTCCAAATTTATCCTTTTCTATTTCACGAAGGGAAAATTTCTTAATCTTTTCTGGTTGTTCGCTGACTAATAAGATTTTTCCGTCCTTTTTATCTGTCTGTAAAAAGCGTTCATCTTTCCATCTCACCACAAATAATTTCTTTCTCATGGTAATACCTCCATCCATACACCATTGTTATAAGTATATTCATGCACCATTATTCCATCAGGCCTCATTCTCCATAGTTCTGAGCCATCGGGAATTTCTCTAACAATTCGATTATATTCTGGAACAATACGCCCCGTATCTGACCCTGCAAATCCATTGCCTGTGAAAGGGGGATCATAATCTAGATAACGTTGTATATCATTTGTTGGAATTTCAAAATCACCAGGTTGAGATTTGAATTTAATAATTCCCAATTCACTTTCACCATCAAAGGTCTTACGAATAGCCACAGAATCAATCATGTCATCCACTGAATTTATTCCTGCTAAATCATCACTTTTAGCGAAGAATCCTCTTAGTTGAGTTATCTCTCCATCATAATATTTCTGAATCTCTCCTATCTTAATCACCTTCTGACACCAATCATCCGGTGTCGGGTCTGGTATCGCCTTTCTTATGTTCCGCATGAAATTCCTTTGAGTGGATGTAAGTGCCTCATCCGGAAGGTTCGCAAGTGCGTTTACCTTGTTCAAGTTCCAGCCATCTGGAAGTGCGGATTCTATCGCTGCTTTTGTAGAGCTGCTTGTTCCATCGAAACCGGCATCGAATGCCTTTCTTGCTCTTGTTACAAAATTGGGGTCTACGCCACCATCAATAACATTATCCAGTGCCCTTGACACATCAATATCATCAATAGTCCTCCTCAAATGAGCCATATCATCATAGAAACCGTCAAGGTCAACATGTTTGCCTGTGTGGTAATGTTTGGTTATGAATTTCGATAATGTATCGAGACTTGTGTCATCAACTTTTGAGATTGCGCCCTTTCCAACACCCCGAAACACATCATCCGCATTCGTCCCCAGCGCCCGAGCCAAATCATCCGCCTTGCTACCGCCGTTGCGCAAAATGTACTTACTCAACCCCTTCACGCCGTCGTCGCTCCACGTAAACGAAACCTTTGCAGTCATCTTCAAGGACCGTGCCAATGAGCCGAAGGAGTGGCTGGAATTCTCGGATGGAAATTCGTCCGTAAGTTCTGCTTGCCCGTTACGAACCGGGAGTTGTGAGGATAGAAGGATGATAATCGTTGCAACGGTCACTAATTGCCATTTCATTTATTTTCACCAGATTTAGCCATTCTATCTTTTGTCTCATCACATAACTTCTTAAAGTTTTGAAAATCTTTATCCACTTCGCTGTTTTTGTTATATTTCTCAAAGCAGTTAATTAACTCATTAGCACATCTTAAAACAGCTTCTTTAAAATCTTCATATATGATTTCAACAGGCCCGCCTCTCATTTGTAGACGTTCCTTTAGACGTGTGTAATGTGGTTGGATTTCAAAAATCACCAAGTCTTTCTCTCTATTAATTACAATTTTAAAGGGGTCATAGATGCCAGTAATAATATACTCTGCTTCTCCTTGAGAAAATGATGCCAATGCCCTTAGCAAACCTCCAACTATGTCGGTATATAATTCAGTTAGATACTGCCCACCATCATCAAATCGAGAAATTGTAGCTGAGTTGTATTTAATCTCAAGAGGGCCTCCAATCTCATGAAAACGGTAAGAAAAAACCTCTGGGTAACAAGATATTTGAAATATTATTGCTGACTCATATTTATCTTTTATTTAATCACCCCCATGGCATCCCTGGACCGACATATCCTTCACGATATACTGGAAACGCAGTTGTGATTGAGTTTCCGTTTGAAGTATCTACCACAATAATTATGTGATTAATATCAGGATTCCCCAGATTATTCGGATATTTATAAGTTAGTTTCGTTACTCCTCCAATGTTTTCAGCAGGGGTTTCTTTCAGCCCTCTGTATATTACTTCCATAATTTCATCCTCTGTCATATCTAAAAATAGAGATGTTCCACTCTTTGGAACATTACCATCAATATGTTTGAATTTAATATGTTCTCTACCAAAACCACCATACCATTTATCGTCTGCTCCTAAAATGTCTGCTCTACCTTTTTTCATTACCACAAAAACTTCATTGCCATCCTTCAACTTTGCAGTTTTGAAAGCAGTAATGGCATCTACATTTGTAGTTCCATCTTTCAGAACACTATCAAATGCATTAACGATGTCCCCATCATAAACTTCATCAATATATCTCGCCAAATCATCAACATCTACATTTCTGACATCAATAACCCCTTTCCCGACACCCTTCATCGTACTCTCTGCAACCTCATCGGAATAACTGGCAAAGATTTTGGTCACATCATCCAGGTTGTGGTGCATGGCATTTCCAAGACCTCTCATAGCATCGTCTGACCATTTAGTGGCACTGACACTACCGTCTGCCACTAACTTCTCAATCGCCAGCAAAGCATCATCGCCAAGCTGATAGCTGCTCTTCGACGAAATCCGAAACACATCATCCGCATTCGTCCCCAGCGCCCTCACAATATCATCTGCTTTCGTGGCACCGTTCCGCATCATGTATTTGCTCAGACCTTTAACACCATCATCGCTCCACTCAACTGATACTTTCGCCGCCATCTTCAAAGACCGTGCCAGTGAGCCGAAGGAGTGGCCGGAATTCTCGGATGGAAATTCATCTGTGAATGATTCTGCTTGCCCGTTACGAACCGGGAGTTGTGAGGATAGAAGGATAACAAGTACAACAGTTACTAACAAGTGGAATCTCATGGTTTCTCGCTTGCTAAATCCATTTCCAAGTTATCACACAATGTAACTATTTTCTTCACCGCGGGATGTTCTTTCAAACGTGGATTGATGGCAACTAACGCTTGGACATATTCCCTGCATACTCTCAAAACTTCGTTTCCGAATTCGTGAATAGATATTTCAGTTTTCAGGTTCTCTCTTTCAAGGCCACAACTATGAAACTCAACAAGCACATTTGAGGATGATAACATGGTGATATAAAGGCCATGATCTGAATCACCAAAGCTTGAATATATCTTATCAGTAGATGGTTTTCTTTCAACAAGCTTTATTGTGTTCTGACAAAGTTCAAGAAGAACAACACATAAGAAATCCCAATAGAAGTATTTATCCTCAATAATTATTTCTCGTCTAGTGTGTGCAACTTCTACACCTTCAGGGGATTTACTGTGAGGTCTGTCAAAGACTTGCCTATCGTCTACCTCAATTGCTATGAATCCACCCATATCCCTAAATGGCATCAATTCATCTTCACCAAGATTGACGTTTGGATATCTTTCAAGAACTCTATCTTTGAGGATATTATCATCTCCTTTGCTCATTCCTGAAACTGGCCGTACTTTAAACTCTATCTTAAATTTTGACATCATGGCACCCCCGGTACATTACCGGAATATGGAGATGAAGTTATTATTCTTCCGTCTAAACCTGTGCTTGTTCGCATCCATTTACCAGGTTGCACTTCATAATAATAATTAATTCCACCAAGTGGAGGATTTGGCCCTGTAATTCTTGACCTTACACTGTTTTCTACAAGGACTTGAATTTCCTGATTTGTGCTTGTTCCAAATTTACTTGCAAAGTCAAGTTCATGCCTATCAATTAAATGGATAAATCTATCTTCGTCAAGATATGCAAGGGCGGTTACTCTATCCTGTGGATCAATCACAACAGACATCACTTTTTCTCGTGGAATTCCCCTTCTAGCAGCATCATCCAATTTACTGTTTATTGCTCGCAAAGCATCATCGGATAATTCAAGAACATTTGATCTAGAAGAAATTCGGAACACATCATCCGCATTATTTCCTAATGCCCGAACAATATCATCCGCATTGCTTCCGCCATTACGCAACATATAACTGCTGAGACCTCTGACTCCGTCGTCGCTCCAGGTGACCGAAGGAGTATCTTCGTATTCATGTTGGTATAGGTCTGCTTGCCCATTGTAAACTGGGAGCAGGGTAGACAAAAAGAGGACAAGCACAACAGTCACTAGCAAGTGGAATTTCATGGTTTCTCACTTGCCATCTTGGCTAGATGTTGCCACCAGTATTCTTTTGGATGTTCGTCCGACCACCAAAGATAATTTTTGGCTGCCAACTCTGGGATTGCCTTTCGCAGTAATTCATCGCCTTCTTCAACTTTTTTGTACAATGGATGCTCTCTTAGTTTTAATTCTGGGTACATCCAGATGATGGCTTCTATTCCATCTCTTATATCAAAAGCATCACCATATTCTTCTTCGAGTTCACAAACGACCTGCATATATCCATTGTATTTTATGCAATAATGCTCGAATATATTTTTTATGAATACTAAAATATCTGAACGATGTATTTGAAGGAAAGATTTCAATGTATTATCTAATGTCCTTATACGTTCTTCTAAACCAGCTGAGTGCAATTTCACAATTGTTTTTGGCCATGAGAAGTTTACTCGCATTGAGCATAGTAAGCCCAAAGGAGAATAAGCAGGGGGCAGCATTAATTCTTGTTTATTCTCCATGTTGATTTTCAATCGATTGATGTTTTCCTCGTAATAATTGACTTGCCAGTTAATATCTTGCCACATTTCAATCTCCTCCTGATAATCGTACTAGTCTATCAAATATTCGTGTACCTTGTCTATTTATGCGTTCAAAGTATCTCACCTCATCAATTGGTCTAAAGCAGGTTCTTATTACTCCAGTATCACTTACAGAAACAAATGTTACTTGACCACTTGGCTCTATTCTATAAAAGCCATAATTTGGCGTATTCCCATGGTGATAACTTAATATCCTTTTTGATGCTGGGTCTCTAGCCACTTCGCTAGCATAGGACTGATATTCTTGTGCTGTTGAAAATTCTGGGAATTCACTTTGATGTCCATCAGGGCCATCCCAATGACTCTTTAGACGTCCAGGTTCGAATTCTTTTGCACTTCTGGAAAGAATATCATCCAGATTCCTCTCCATCTCCACATACTTCCTCAGAGTAGTAACATCCTTCTTCGCCGCCAGCTCCAACGCATCATCAGAATTCCTAGCAACAAACGAAAACGCATCGTCCGCATCACTGGCTAATTGCCTAGCAAGGTCATCGGTATGGTCAGACCCTAACCTCATCATGGATCTACTCAGCCCCCTCACGCCATCATCGCTCCAGCTGAGTGAAGCTCTCGTTGCCAACCTCATGGCCCGTGCAACAGAACCAAATGAGTGGCCGGAGCTGAAGGCGGTCTCAATGATAAGTGTTGTACGCAGTACAACAGTTTCCACCACACTTGCCACTCCTCCAGCTATCCATCTCACAACACTCAAGAATTTTTTCACTAATTCTCCTGCATGCAGCAGATTGATTATACCTTGGGCTACCAACCTGATATTAGTACTTATCAATTCAACAACTCGTGTTATCTTTGCAGACAGGCCAGTTGCTGTTCCAATTCCTGCAGTAACCCAGGCGACAAGAATCATTTCCGCTATAATTCCGCCAATATATCCTTGCTTGAAACCCCAACTGAACTGTTCATGCATTGAAGCGAAGAAGCCGCTGTCAGAATACGGATTTACCCTCTCTGTTAATTCATCAAAATTAGTTAAGGTAGCATTCACCATTTCCATGAACCCATCCCATCCGCCGTCCCAAAGTGCGCCCATTGCTTCCTTTATTTCATCAAGCATGTCAAGAATTTCATGCAGATGCAGCAGGAAGTCTATTTCGGAGAAAAGAGCTCCCGCAAATCCATGGAATGTACCGGCAATCGCTCCATTATAATATGGAACAGTAGTGTACATCATAAATTTGGACATGGCTGCTGAAATCTGTTCCAATGCGCCGCCATATTGAACAGTCTGATTCATGTTCCCATTATTGTCTGCCGCTGTTACCGCAACTTTGTAACCTGTTACATACTGGCCAGCAAAATCTATGCCAAATGTACAGGACCACAGTCCATAAGCATCCCGGGTCATGGTATAATTCTCATCTTCGCCCAGAACAGAAGCAGTAAAAAAATCAACGCCTGCCATATCATTCACTTCCGTGGAAGCGGTGACCCAGACATGTTCCACAGCCATGTAGATGTTAAGGATTCCCCACCAGGAGTAAACTATTTCTTCCGATAATTCCGGGACTAAAAGGGAGGGGCCGACATAGTCCACAACCAAGGAGTCGTCATACATTGAAATATCAAGATTATCCGGGATATTATCGCCGTCAGTGTCAATCATGTCCGGGTCGGAACCGTAGAGGTATTCCTGCGTATCGTTAAGACCGTCTCCGTCCCTGTCCAGGCTGGACAATACATCACCGACAACGTGCCATTCAGCACCGTCATCGGCAGACCTGAAATCAATCTTGAACGTGTACCAACCTTCCACTTCGATTCCATCTTCCAGACCGTCGTTATCAGTATCGTTGGTTCTCGGGTTGGCTCCCATATCGACCTCCACACCGTCCAGCAGACCGTCATTATCTGTATCCTCACTGGACGGGTCTGTTGAATCCAGAGCGTCCCCAGTTACTCCAGGGGCAATAAGGTCAGGACCGAGATATTCATCATAGTCTGGGATTCCATCAGAATCGGTATCGGTCACTAATGCGCTGGAGTTTACCCAACTGTTCGGGTCGCCATTGATGGTGGTGTACCAGCCGTTGTACTCTATTCCGTCCCAGATGCCATCACCGTCCGTGTCCTCCTCATCCAGAGCGGAACCAATTTCATATTCTGTTTCATCGTCCAGAGTATCAGAATCTGAATTGTTAGATGCAGGGTCACTTGTCACGAAGATTGTCACCCCTTCAACAATAATATCCCAGCCATCTATCTCAACATCATCGTCAATACCATCATCGTCTGTATCGCTTGAACTCGGATTGGTAAATAAACTTATTTCAACGTCATCTTGAATTCCATCACTATCAGAATGCTTTGTCGTGGGGTCGGATGATATGTGAGATTCCACACCATTTATTGTGATGAACCAACCTATTAACTCTACACCATCTGGTATTGTGTCTATGTCCGAATCACTTAGTTTTGGGTCTAATTCAGTGGCGCCTTTTACGCCATCACAATTGAGGTCCTCGCCCTCCCACATATCCGCATCTGCCGTATTAGTGAACAGTGCAGTATATCCAGTTGGCGGGGTTGCAGCCCATGTACCGGCATCTCCATTGGTATATCCATCTCCATCAGTATCTAAATACCAGTAGTTCCAGCCTTCGATATAGCCGTCTGGTAGGCCGTCACTGTCAGAATCTACAATATTTGGATCCGTTTCTTCCATGCTGTCAACATCTCCATCTAAATCCCAATCCTCATACCCATCACCAAGTCCATCTTCATCGGCATCCCCATTTAGCGGGTTTGGGTCTTTGTCTATGGCATCCATAATTCTGTCTTTGTCTGTATCACGAAGTAATGGGTCCGTTCTATTGAGTAATATTCCATCTCTCTGGTATGTGTTGTCTTCCGCGGAATGATAGAACTCGTCATAATCTGGCAGGCCGTCATCATCTGTATCTGTATTATCTGGATCTGATACTACTAGAATATAATTGTCAACATCAATAAACCAGCCATCATGTTCAAGGTCATCAGGTAAATTATCTCCATCTGTATCTTCCATTAATGGATTTGAGGTGACCAATACCACAATGCCATTTACATGAATAGTCCAGCCATTGATTTCAAGGTAGTCGTTCAGATTATCATCGTCGGTGTCCTGTTCATTGGGGTCGGTTCCATGAGTTATAACTTCATCACCATCTGATAGGTTATCATTATCTGAGTCGAAGTCCAATGGATTTGTGATATAAACATTTGGAATTCCATCCTTCTCAATAGCTATATCCTGTTCATCGCCGTCCCATAATCCATCTACATCAGTATCTGGGTTGTTAGGGTCAGTTTCCAGCCATGTTTCGTCAGCAATTTCCCAGATTCCAAAGACAGTATCATCTCCTAAGATTCTTCCGTTGCCATCTGAATCTTCCTCTCCATCCATCAGGCCATCATCATCACTGTCATTATCTATTGGATTGGTCGTGGTTAAGCCAAAGTCTGCATCATGTAAATATGCATCCACGACAGTGCCAAGAATTCCTGGAGTTGGGGATTTAAGATCAATTGTCTTACCGACTTCCGTACCATCACTTATGCCATCATTGTCAGTGTCCGGCTCATTTGGATCGGTTCCATATTTTTTAACCTCTTCACCGTCACTAATGCCATCATCATCCGAATCAAGGTCCAATGGGTCTGTAGTTGTTTCAGCACCATCAGAAAGGCCGTCATCATCTGTATCATAAACAGTCGCATCTGTTTCAGTTAAATTAACTTCCCAAATACCATTTAAGTTGGCATCTTCGCCTGTACCGTCAGAAAGGCCATCATCATCTGTATCAACATCATTGGGGTCAGTTGTTGTGGTTGGATCTAGGTCCCCACCATTGAAACCTTCGGCTCCTGGGTCTGTTCCGTATATGTATTGATTCACTGCTGTATTCCACATTCCGGTGAAAATATCCGCTCTGGTAATTCCAAGTTCTATGCCATCTAAGATTCCATCCCCATCCGTATCTGGGTTATTGGGTAATGTATGAGATACGTAAAATTCATATCCGTCACTTAGGCCATCGTCGTCAGAATCGAAATCTCCCTCAGAACATCCGAGGTTGCTCTCGAATCCGTCTATTAATCCATCTCCATCCGCATCGGCTGTGTGGGCTGTGTTTGCATAAACTTCCTGGCCGTTGAGAGCATAATTCAAAATTGGGCTGGAAGTTGTTTCAATTCCTTGAATAGGTGCTAAGCTGAATTTAGAATAACTGGAACTATGTTTTACATATACATTTGTCCCATCATGTAGCATTTTCATACCATCTGGTGTGGAATATACTATCCTTGGTAAGTAATGGAACTTAACTTCATCAAACCATCCTTCTAAATCACCCGAATTATAGATCTCTATTGATGCTGCACCTATGGTGAAACCATCATCAACATTGTCCCCAATCGTATAGCTTATTGTTTCAAATATACCTCCAATATCCCTGGATAATTGAATAGGGTCATCTAATTCATCCAAAACTTGCATAGATAGTACTTTATCAATATAAGTTATTTTTATCCTGTAAACTTCATTTAGAGATATATCCCCCGTGTGGCAAATATCATGTATATGACCAGGGCCTGGCCAATAATTGAATCGTATTTGATTATGTGTAATATAATAGAACATTCGTGGTAGTGATGTTGGATTTGTGGCTGTACGTAATACAACGTATACACCTGGAGATTCAACTCCATTGGTCATTGAAAAGTCTATACTGAATTCCCAATCCCCATCTCCATCTGTAATAGATGAATCAAGTTGTCTACTATATATTTCTGCGACATCATGTAATGGGCCCATATCAACATTAATTCTATCCTCAACATTATCCCAACTGATATCGTGATTCACTGATTCTTGCTCTTTAATAAACCCTCCACTATTGTCATTAAAATCTGCCGCAAAACTATTGGGAAGATCTTCTGGTGGTATATCTATTTCTTGGTAAGTGTAAACACTAAGGCTATTAGCCATCTGGGTAGGCATCCAAAAACTATCTTCACTATTCCATTCAAGTTCTGGAAGAGCAATCCAAGATCCTGATGAATTATAATATTGGAAATCAATTAAGAATTTGCCATCGCCATTATTGATTCCCAGGAAATTATTATTATCAAATGGTGTTACAAGGTCCATAACGCCAACTGCAAAGTCCTGGTCACCATCACCGTCTACATCTCCCCAGACCACAGAACGTGCATCTTCAAAGCAGGTTCCAAGGCCAGTTACTGAATTATCCATTGCTGTGAAATGTCCATCACCATCATTCAGGTAAAGAGAATTGCCTGTTCCTGTCATTGATATTGGACTGACCCCCTCATAGTGGACTCTATGAATCGAGACATTATATAATTACTCCTTTCGATTCTTCTTTCAATTTCTGCTCGAATTCTATCGGTGATAGATATCCGATT
>JAFCGF010000006.1 GCA_017608295.1 Candidatus Woesearchaeota archaeon | reverse complement strand
CTCGGCGTTTCTTTGAATTGAAATGTTCGAACAAAGTTCGAACGTCCTTCACGCTTCGCGTGAAGAAAACGTCGCGCTAAAGCGCGAGGTATTAAACCAAGACGTTTTCAATAATCCAATTATTTATCCGTTCCAGCAGATTAGTTGCCAAATTGACTTTTGGAACCTTTCTTCGACTTGTGCTTGATATCCCAAAGGATATTAGCATAACACACCGCTTTGCCTGCCTTTCCGCCGAGGATATAGCGGCTCCCGCAAATCTCACCATTGTCTAAAAGGTCAAGAGAGTCGTGGCTCGGCCAAGACCGAATCACTACCTTTAACACTCGAAGATGATGTAACCATATGCATTTCCGTGAGGAATTGAGCCGATTGATAAACAACTGCAACGGAGACATCATCAGCAGCAGCCCTTTCAAGTTCTTGAAAAAGCCACTAGCAGATGCTTTAGATGCCTCAGTCGACAAAAATCTCCCAAGGGGGAGATATCCTTTCTGCGTACGCAGGAGGTGGAAACTCAGACTACAACTCCTCATCGAGAACTTAAACCATGGGATTCTTGCCATGAGTCCTCGTTTGAATCGAAGTTCTTTCATCACATCTTCTTTGCTGATATGCAACTGCTGACAGACCAGTTTGAGGATTTCAGAGGTGAAATATTGCTTAACCTTTCTGTGCTTTCCCACTTCGCTTGCGCTGCGGATACGGATTTCCCTGATACAATGCGGATAGGTGCGAACATAATCAAAAAGCGAGGGAATCTCATGTTCGTTAAGCCCTTTGACAAGAAGGAAAGAGATAAGACATTGCATACCAGCTTTCTCGATGTTTCCCAGAGCCCGTAGTCTCTCATCAATACGCGCAACCCCTGTGGTTCCGATGAGGCTCTTCTCAGTGAAGCCGTTGAGGGAAAAAGTAACGAAGTTGAGCCCGGCTTCCTTCAGTTCCTGTACATAGGCTGAACTCGTGAGCTTAAAGCTATTAGTGGCGAGGAGAGGTATGTTTTTCTCATTCACTACTTTGATAATCTCAGGAAGGTCTTGTCGAAGAGTTGGTTCTCCCCCAGAGATACTAACTACCTTATTCCTATAATGCCTCACAATCCCCTTTAATTCATCGAGAGAGAAATCATCATTCTGGCCGTTGGTGAAGCAAAAAGGGCAGGTGAGATTGCATTTGTAGGTGGGTTCAATGACAAGGTGATGGACAGCACTTTTCTCATAAGAGTATCGAGTAATAAGCGCGTAAAGTTCGGCATCCCGTTCCACAAGGACGTGTCTGCCACCTTTTTCCATGAAGACGAAACCGTTCTCTCTAAAAACTCTCGCAGGAACGACTTCCCCTGTCGTGGGATCAATAGATTTTGTCTCCTTGATGAGTTTCATCTTACAACCGCAATTCTTAGGGCAGATTCCTCATTTTTTCTAATCCACATCGAGTAATCCAGCCTAAAGAAATGGCCAGATTCCGCCAGCCCTTGATTTTAGTGAGTTTAAGGAGATTGTTTCCCCTGAGGCGTGTGTAGGGCATGAGATTTATTTTAGACCTATAAGATTCCAATTCTTTCAAAGTGAGATGCTGACTGATGTTCGGAGCATTGATAGGCCTGCCTTCAAGAGTCATACGCTTCCAGAAGTCATCAATCATTCCTGCTCCCACGAGGTCTGCATAAAGCTTTGTTCCGGGATAGGGAATGAGAATATTCGCTTTGAACCACTCAGGTTTTATCTCTTTAATGAGTCGAATGGTATTCTCTATTTGCTCCTCTGTCTCATCAGGATGGCCGATAAGGAAATAGGCAAGCGTATGGAAGTTGAACCTGTGGCAGATTTTGAAGGCGTCCCGTATCTGCCGGACAGTCTGCCCTTTTTGGAGTTTATTGAGAATCATCTGGTCTCCGGATTCGACACCTAAACTGAGGCTGGATATCCCTGCTTTGGTAAGGGCCTCTGCGACCTCGTTGTCGATATGCGTCACGCGAGTCAAGGCTGAGAAGTTCAGGTCAAGTCCTCGTTCCCTAATAAGGGCGCATATCTTCATGACCCTTCGCTTATGATAGGTAAAGGTATCGTCAAGGATGAAAAAAGATTGCGCCCCTGTCGATTCAACAACCGCTTCCATCTGATCCACAATGTATTGTGGAGAGTGGAATCTGTCGACCCTGTCCCAGTGGCTCCTAGAGCAGTACGAGCATTTCATAGGGCAACCTCTGGCGGTGATGATTGTCGCTGTGGGATTAGGAAGATAGTCTTGGTCGTAGTTCCGGATGTCAAGGAGATTATATGCAGGGAAAGGGAGAGAGTCAAGATTGGTGAAAATGGGCCGTTCAGGGCTTAGTTTTATTGAACATTTCTCTTTGAATACAATTCCCGAGACGTGATGCAACCCCCGGAAGAAGCTAGCTTTATTGGCAGACCTCGCGAGACACCTAACAATATCTCTAAAGGGAAACTCTCCATCAGCAATCACTCCAACATCAAATGCGTCATGAATCATCACTTCCTTAGGATAAAGACTTACATGTGTCCCCCCTATAGTGATTGGGCAGTCAAGTTGCTTCTTAAGCTCTTTAGCGAGATTAAGGCAATATAAATATGTAAAGGACATACAGGAAAGCCCAATGATGTCTGGGGAGAATTTCTTAACTTTCCGAACGACTTCAGAGCGAGGCAATCCTCCTACATCAGGGTCAAGAACCTGAATATCATTGAATCCATCTTTGATGAGTACTGCCGCGAGTGATAATATCCCTAGTGGCTGATAGGGCCGTATAACTTTCTCAAACCCTTCAGCGAATCCGTCAGGGACGCAATACGCTCTGCTCTCCCTCAGCGATGCATTGATGAGTGTGATTCTTAGATGTGGCAAGTCAAGTAAAACCTCCGTAGAAAAAGCTTAAGAGTGCCACTTTAATAGTTTTATCCTACTAACGCTAGGTTCGTTGGTCTCGCTAGAAAATACTACGAAGCAGCAGAGGATACAACTTTGGCTTAAAGAAGGGCAATAAAAAGTCGCATGCGCAGGCTTCACAATTATTCTCCTTCAGTTCCCTAACAAGCTCCCTGAATTTCACCGACTTCCATGCCTTTCGGAAATCAAAATCAAAATCTGCAAGACTAACGGCCAGTGTATCGTTTGTGTCTGAGGAATAGGGATGAAGGCCGCCATAACAATCAATTGCCGCCTGCGTTACGCCCGGCAGGGCTGTAAACGTCTCATTGCCGCCTTCCATCTGCTGGAGCGCGAAATCATAGTATAGGGGCCTCATCTTAAGGGCAAGCCTCCGCACAAAGTCCAGAGGTGATTTAGAATGGCCCTTAAGATATGCTTTTAGAATCTGGCGTAGCAGGGGCATATGTTCGCGTAGCTGTGCGCTAGTGAGAGGTTGCAGTACACTCCCCTCCTGCACTGAATGAATGAGGGCCACATTATGGGCCCCGATTCGAGGGAAATTCTCTAAAAGGACGTTGTGCAAGTGTTCAAGTTCGTCAAGATTCGCTTGAGATAAGGTGGTGGTGACTACTAAGTGGAGATTGGGGAATTCGTCCATAATCCGCACGAGACGATGATATGTTGCCACCATAGCCTTGTAGTTTCCAGGTCCTCCCCTTAGTCTATCATGAGTTTCCCCTATGCCATCAATAGAGAGATTGAATGTAAGGGGATTATGGTACACTTCGAAAATTCGTTTTGTTAAGTGTTCGATACGATTAGGCAGGAGCCCATTTGTTGATATGCTCAGCGTCTCAATAGGGGAATAGCGCTGAAAGGTATCAATTAGTTCTGGCAGGTCGTCCCGGAGAGTAGGCTCACCCCCAAGGAAAAGGAGATTCATCACAGGTTGACGGAAGCTTTTGCTAATCTTCTCAATCTGTTCCAATGTGAGAGAAGAGGGGGCATCTATAATCTTATTCAAGTTATAGCACCCTGGACATCGGGCATTACACCGAGACGTTACCTCAATCACAAGGGAGGGCGGCAACGGCATCCCAAAAGGGATGGCACATCTAGCCACGGACATATATCCTCGCAAACTTGCCACAGTAAATTCCCTCCAATTTTGGCAGTGTAAATCTCAGGGGCATTAATTGTGCAATCAGTTTTCCTATTTTATTGCATGACTCTATGTGCCCTCTTTGATAATGGTCCTATTTTGGTTAAAATACTTTTGGTCATTATACCTAAGGGTAATAATCTGTCAACCTAGCACCTCTTAGTTCTACCTGTTGGCGTACTTCAGGTCTAATTTTCAGAACTGTTTACGAAAGTGGCTGAATGAGGGGAGTATTTTGAGACTAATCCCTCCGCGATGATTTAAGGATAGAAAATTACATAAAGAAGTCTCTAGTTAAGCAAACGTAATCAAGCTGTTTGAAAAGTTGGTGTTCCCATGAACTCCCTCGCGCTGGTCATTCCACCCTACAAAAACTATACCAATTATTGGCTCCCTTTCGCGGGTTTAGGGTATCTTACCTCCGAACTTCTCAAAAAAGGATATCATCCGGTCATTATAGACAGCGTCGCCGAAGGCCTCTCATTTGATGAGCTCCTATTGCGTCTCGTAGAACTGAAACCAATAGCATTACTTCTGCCATCCACCACCTCTGAAGTGTCAGATGCCCATAGAGTCGCCCTCGCATTCAAAGACTTTTTCCCACAGACACCCATAATTGTGGGGGGGGCACACTGCAGCATGGCACTGCGTGAGACATTAGAGCGTTGCCGCGGATTTGACGTTGCGGTGGCTAGTGAGGGAGAACAAGTAATCCTTAAAGTGTTAGACGCCGTATTAGGGAATAATAATCTCTATGCGATTCGCGGCATTGCATTTAGGAAAACGTCCAGAATAGTAGTAACTAAACCTCGTGAATACCTCCAAAATCTTGATGCATTACCCTTCCCCCACTGGCCCTCTTTTCCCATTAAGGGATATCGCGGTCTCTTCTCCTTATTTTCAGGCTTGGAATATCCTGTAATGGCTTTTCGGGGTTGTCCTTATAAATGCATATTTTGCCAGCGCTCAATGGGGACGCAAGTACGGGGCCGTAGTATCACCAATGTCGTCGCGGAGATAGAACATGCTATCGCGTGCGGCGCGAAATCCATAGAATTCAATGATGAAACCTTCACGCTACAACGGCAGTGGGTCGTCAGTTTCTGCAAAGAATTGATTCACAGGGGACTCAATCATAAATGTTCTTGGCATTGCACTACACGGGCCGACCTCATCGACGCTGAGTTGCTAGCATTCATGATGAAAGCAGGCTGTCGTGTAGTAATCTATGGTGCTGAATCATTCAATAATGATATACTTAAAGCCGCGAAAAAAGATCTTACAGCGGCTCAGATTATCAAAGCCATACGGTTAACTAAAGATGCAGGTATGGACGTATTCCTCTGCCTTATTTTCGGCTTGCCGTATGACACCAAATCCTTAATCCGCTCAACTATTTCGACACTCTTATCCTTGCCGGTCGATTATGTGACAATTACTATTTTAGTTCCCTTTCCCGGCACTGAGGTCCAAAGGATGGTCACACAAGGGGAAGGAGGTCTCAAGCCCCATTCAAAAGAATGGAACAACTATGCAATTCAGAAGGGCGGCGCTATCGAACTCAAGCAGGCAAGCCATCGCGAGCTTCGGCTTCTCCAATTATATGCCTACATACGTTTTTATCTTAGGCCGACTAGAATCCTTAACTTATTCAAGTTAGTGAATCCCCTCGCTGCGCTCAGAGAAGTTATAGGGGTGTTTAAACATGGGTAACACTAGGGTGAAAAGGGTACTCATCGCGATTGAAGCCCCCACACAACGAAACAAATATTTTCAGAACAATGTCCCGCTCGGACCTCTACAGATTGTGTCCTTCTTAGAATCTCGGGGGATACATACTGACTTCGTGGATTTGAATGTCACCACCCAGTTTCCTGATGCTTCACTCTATCACGCTGTCGGGTTTGGAGTGAACAACAGCAACATCACTCCCACTATCAAACGTGCTGCTATGCTCCACCGGAGTTTTCCTGAACTTAAGATTTTTGCGGGTGGCCCGGAGACGCTTTGCGACCCGCGGTTCCTCATAATGCACAAGCAGTTCGATGCGGTGATTCTAGGGGACGCTGAGGTAACCACGTACAATTATCTTCAATCTTCCCATCCTTCACGTGTCCCAGGTTTAATGCTCAAGAAAGGAAACGGAACGATTTATCGAACAAAAGGATCTCCGTCTAAACTCCCGCTGAACAAGCTCCCTTTCCCAGCTCTGCATAAGGTGAACATTTTAGATTATAGCACGCCGTTTAGCCAAAAATCTCCCTTTTCGAGCATCGTAACCTCTCGGGGCTGTCCCTGGACGTGCTCATTCTGTTTCCATTCTCAAGGGTGGGTCTGGAGACCAAGGAGCGCATCGCATGTCGTCAGTGAGATAGAATGGCAGGTAAATAAGCTTGGTGTTAGGGAAATAGGCATACAGGATGACATGTTCACCCTCGACCAGCGGAGAGTCGCGAGAATCTGCCGCGGTATCAAGGAAAAAGGCATTGACGTCAAACTCCAACTTCCCATAGGTGTCAGGGTGGACTGCGTGAGCCGATGGCTTCTCGGAGAAATGAAGCGCGCGGGATTCTGGTTCGTGACCGTGAATCCCGAAAGCGGGAATCCTGCCACTCTGGAACGAATTGGTAAGGGATTTTCTCTAGATAGGGTGAAGAAAGTGGTAAAATGGTGCAAGGAGCTTGACTTCATGACCTCCGCCTGCTTTATCATAGGTTTTCCCTGGGAAGGGGAAGAGGAAGTGCAGAACACTCTCAGATTCGCACGTGAACTTGACACAGACCTTCCGCTATTTCTACGACTGACTCTTTTCCCCGGGACACCGCTTTATAAAGAATTCGCGGAGGGCAATAAGGAATACAAGGATCTCGGACTACTTTATGGGGAGAGAGAATTCGCTACTCACAGTCCAGCACTTGGTCCGAACCGCCTCTCGGTACTCATGAGAAAAGCCTATCAAAAAACCTATCTCTCTCCTCTGAAGCTGGCCCGACTGGCACGACTCCTTCCCACGCGGAGCCTTCTCCGCATAGCCAGATATGCTTTTACAATTGACATCATGTGAACATTCACGAAGGAAAAAGCGGACATAAAACTAGAAAGAAGTTATGTTTCATAATATCGTGTCACGCCACTAGGTGATAGTCTCCAAGACTACCTGAGCCAGGAATTGCACTTCTACAGGAGTCATTCTGGCGTACAGAGGCAGATACACAACTTCCTCTTCCGCAACCTCTGCCCCTGGAACTAGTCTCTTATCATCTGCACAGTTCAGGATATAACTTGTTCTGGTAAGGATGCCATGCTTCATGAGTGAACGGCGGAATCTCTCTCTCTGATTTACTCTAACAGCATACTGCATATAAGTATGGGTTGATGTCTCTGGCACATGGGGCGCAATTTTCTTTCCAAGGATGGAAGAAAGCATCTCTGCGTTCCTTATCCTTCGTTGCGTTATTACCTCCAGCAGAGGAAGATAGCTGATGCCGAGGGCTGCTTGGACCGGCGAGAGGTTAAAGCAAGGCTCCTTAACATCTAACACTCCAGCTTCCTCAAATACCTTATCTGCAAGATTGGTACCTAGAGCCCTCGCAATGCTAAGTAACGGTCTTGTGATATAAGGGTACACTATTGGTGCTGTGACAATGGATAGCGCTGCCGCTTTCGCCACAGTGGAAAGCTGCTGCTTTAGCGGTGATTTCTTGAGTGCGCCAAGAGAACATCTTAGTTTGGCGGCGAGACTGCGGTCTCTTACGATGACCATGCCACCACCCCCGCAGGGGAGGGGCTTGCTGAGGCCGAAGCTGTAGATGGATGCAATGCCGAGTGTGCCAACCTCACCTCTACTGAAGGTAGCTTGTAACACATGCGCACAGTCCTCGATTACAGGAATATGCAAGGGCTCTGTCAAAGAAAGGATGCTCTTCATGTCACACTGAAGCCCATACATATGGGTTACCAGTACTGCAGCGGTTCTATCGGAGATTTTATCAGCAATCGGTCCAGATTCAAGATTCAATGTCTTCGCATCGATATCCACAAAAACAGGAATCATGCCAGCAGCCCGGATAACTGCTGGAATAGCAGGAAAATTGTATGCGGAAAGCACCACCTCTTTTTTCTCCTCTGAGCGGAGAGCTTTCAAAACGAAGAAGAGCCCGCCTCGCGCTGAAGGAGTCGCCAACGCCCACTCTCCACTCATCAGATTGAATTGCCTTTCAAAGGTCTTTACTACATTGTCAGAGAACAATGAAAACAGCGATGCCCCTATTTGAGTGAGGAACCCTTTGGGAAGCCGAAGAGGTGGAAGGCTTACTGGCAGCTTAATCTGCCATAGCATAGTCCTCTTAGCAACCATTAAAACACCTCAACAGAACGACACCACGCTACAGCCCGCTGCATCCCCTCTTCAAGGCAGACTATAGGATTGTATCCAAATTCTTCCTTAGCCTTCCTTATACTGCACGTGATGTCATATCTCAGTTCGCCAAGCACATGTATGCTGGGCACATTGATACCCATACGTCTCGTGATACAGTCCAATGATTCGGATACCACTGAGACCAACCGCGGCACTCTTACCGGCCTAAACCGCACGCCCAACGCTTCTGCCACTGCGCTGTAAATGCGAAAGGTAGGATAAGGCTCCGCATCAGCAATCAAATAGGTTTCTCCGACCGCTTTAGATGACGTGCTAGCAAGAAGCAGCGCTGAAACTGCATTATCAATGTACGTCATTGAACGAAGATTACAGCCATCCCCCACTAGTGGAGCTCTTCCTGCAGCAATCATTCTCATAAAATGCGTCATCCGTTGTGGCTGTCCCGGCCCATAGATCCAACAGGGTCGGAGTATTGTTGTTTCCAGCCCATAGTCAAGATAAGCTTGGTTCACGAGTCGTTCGGCAAGCAGCTTACTCATTCCATAGTCGCCTCTCGGCAGTGGAGTGTCTTCCTCGGTCAGAGGTCTATCTCTCGCCAGATTATGCCCTCCAGCCGCGTCGCTGCTCACAAAAATAAGGCGTTGGACACCTCTCTCAACGCACGCCTCAACTACATTCCGGGTGCCTTCAAAATTTACGTGATAGAATTCCCTTATTCGTTTTGGATGGATGACGCCTGCAAGATGAAACACAGTATCCACATCAGTAAAAGCATCTCGCAATGAGGTCTTCTCGCGTACATCGCCATAGGCAATCTCACAATTTGGCGCCTGTACTACGGCAGAATCAGTTCCTTTCTGAATAAAGCAGCGCAAATCATCTCTATCTTCGAGCAAATAATGCAGGAGTCTATTCCCTAGCCAACCAGGCACACCAGTAATGAGAATGACCATTTGACTCCACCATTGCAGTTATAAGGCCATCTCCTTAAAAAGATTCCAGACATAAGTAGGTCCGTGGCGAAGCAGGCTTATCCGTGACCTACCAAACTTCCGTTTATATTCCCTGCTCGAGACCTCCTCAACTCTTAACCCCCTCTTAAGGCAGCGGATTATCATCTGCTGTTCAATGGTAAAGCCATCCTCGCTGAGCTCCAATAAAGGAATGATTTCCTTTCTCAAGGCCCGGAAACCGTTCTGGGAATCTGTGAGAGAACTCCCAAACCTAAAATTGATGATTCCTGTGATCAGGCGTCCGATAACATCTCTCATGATGTTCTCCACCGAACCATCTAGCTCATCACTTCCCCCTCGCCTCCGCGATGCGACCACCAGATCCGCATGACCCTCTTTGAGGGGCCTAAGCAGAGCTGGGATAGCAGAAGGGTCATGCGAGCAATCTGCATCAAGCAACACCACATAGCTCCCGTTACATGCTGATATGCCAAGACGGACTGCCTCTCCTTTTCCCTTGCCTGCGTCTTGGATAACCCTACAACCAAGCTTCTCCGCGATGGCAGTCGTGTTATCGACCGACCTCCCGTCAATGACCAGAATCTCGTTAACATAAGGCTTTGTTCTAGCTATAACCTCTGGAAGGGACCGGGCCTCATTTTTCGCGCAAATGACGGCAGAAACCTCGATGTCAAACTCAGATGCCATTTATAGTCACGGGAACGCGAGGGCGTTTAATTAAATTTCTACTATGTTTAAAAATGATACGTTGCATGAATCATCTGTTGCGGACCCATTTGGAGACCCATTCCAAACCTCTCATGGGGATGTTATGACCAAAGCACTTTGTATAGGCATGCCTCGGCTACTGTCCGTACGGCACTATGATAAAATAAGTGGTTGCAACTAATTATAACCCTTCTCTCTTCGCTCCTCGTCAAGCCCTCGCTCGGCTCAGGCATGGAAGGTTAGGTAAGTGCTGCGCCCTAAATTTAATAAGTACAAGATTGACTCATCAAATCCATGCCCGTGCGGAGAGATGATAATGAACTCGAGAAGACTTCTGCCTTCCAGTATGGGCTCTGCGCCTTTGAAGGAATTCTGTGCTGGAAATTGGGGCGACAACCACCAAGGTTCTTCCGCATCGACAGTCATCTGAAACGCCTGCATCGCTCGTTGGCTTATCTTGGCCTATATTTAAAAGAAAACGACATCCAGGAAAAGATAACCAAAGCAATTGCCTCGCTAAAGGGCTTTGCCTATATGCGTCTACTCTGCTATTCTTCCGCTCAGTTTAAGGATATCCGACTCATAAGAAGACGGGCTATAGTCACTACATTCGCGCACAGGATACGCAAGAGAATATATTTCCAAGGGATGCGTAGATCTTCCCAGGGGATTGTTCTTGAGAATCCTCGGCTGAATTGGGGCAGACGGCTAGCCGAAGCAAAAATCTCGGGAAAATATCTCATCTACCTCGGAGCGCAAGAGCAGGCCAGGACCATTGGAAAAAATGATGCCCTGCTTCTAGATACTGAAGAGAGAATTGTCGAGGCGGCTACCGCAAACATCTTATTTGTACGAGGGCGAGAACTTGTTGTGCCTGTCAGTCCAGACCGCTTCCCTGGGGTTACGCAGGACACGATTATAACCCTTGCGAAAGATAGCGGCATAAGGGTCACAGAAGAGGAAATAAGAGTGGTTGACCTTGCCGAAATTGATGGAGCATTTCTGACGGGTACAGCCAGGGGAGTTGTACCACTCTCTTCCATCTCGTACGAGAACAAGACTTTCCACCTCAAGGAAAATAAAATACAAGCACTCTTAAGAAACCGCTATATTCGTATCCTTAACGGAAAGGATGAGACCTACGAGAGATGGCTCACGCCCTTTACTAGCCAAAAATGATGAAGTTCCGCTGCAGACAGAATAACAGGATGAGGAGGATTCCCCATCCGACACTAAGATAGCGCAATTCCCGTCTCAAGGAGCCCATCTGCAGTGGATCCGGTGTATCCCTTAACCCTCTTCTGGTTGCTAAAAAATAATTTGCTAAGGTATGCACAACTCCAGCAATAAAAAAAAGAGGCCATCTCAACAGCCATCCGATAAGGGCCATTCCTACCAAGAGGATGCTATGGCTAACGAAGAATAATCTCACTGGATTCTCGGGCAGGCCGTGAATTGGATCAGATTTTTTATGAGTAAAAAGATGGATAATTTGGTACGGCACGAGGGAGAGGAAAATAAATCCCCCTAACAACCAAAGCTCTTTACCAGGAAGCCTCCCAGCAAGGGCACCGATAAGGGCAAGCATAGTGAACCCTGCGGAATTAAGAATGAGATTACTCCAAAGGAAGCGCTTAAGGCGCAGAGGAGGAAATGAGTACGCAGCATTGAAGATTACCCCAGAGAGGAATGCGAGCGCAGACCCCCTTGAAAGTAACAAGCTCATGAATAAGCCGAATAGGGCTATAATTGAGCAGACTAGGATTGCAGTCCACGTCCTCAACCTACCCTCAGTGAGCGGGTTCTTAGTTGGATTATCTACCGCTACATCCGCTATGCTATTAAAGGCATATCCCTGCGCGAGAAATAGCACACCTGCCATAAGTGAAGCAAGCATCGTCGTTGGAGATTGCACGGTTCCAGGGAAGAGCAAACCCAGGAGGAGAAGACCCAGCACAGGGAGCCATGCCAATGGCCGGAATAGGGTTATCCAATCTGTCCAGTGCGTAATAACCGATGCCTCTTTTCCCCTTCCAGACCTCGGTGACGAAAATCTCTTGAACATAAAGGATAGTGCGCCGGTGAGCAATATTTAAATGTTAGCAGATTCACCTCACGTTAAATGGCATACAACATTCGGAAAGGTGCGCCATACCTTCTGTTTCTTATCATGGCCATCATTCTCGTAGGTTTCAGATGGCATATCCCTGCTTACTGGGATGAAAACATGGTCCTCGTCGGAAGCGAATGGGTCGCGCATCATGGCTTTAACCCTTTACTGGGAGGATTCTGCGGCGGCTGCCATCCCCCCCTTGTATACGAATTCGTTGCTTTAGCATTTGTCCTGCTCGGCTTCACCATACAGACAGTGAAGATTATCCTTCTCGGGTTATCAGTTCTCATTCTTGCTGCCACTTATGAACTCGCCTTCAGCATAACTGGGGACAAAAAACAAGCGCTAGTCGCGGCAGTGCTGCTGGCGGTAAGTCCACTCTTTGTTGCTCAAGCTGGGCTCATTAGCTTTGACCTTCCTTTGACATTGTTAATCCTTCTTACTTTGCATTCTTATTTCACCAATCACCGTGGCCGATATATTTTTGTTGGGATGTTAATGACTCTAACGAAAGAACACGGGGCCCTCGTCATTGGCATCATTGCCTTCTCCGAGTTGCTTAAGTCTGGCAGATTCGCTGAAAGGGTACGTCGTTTAGCATTCTATGCTATTCCCTTGATACCATTCATCATATGGGTTGGTGTGACACATTACTCGTTTGGCTATATTTTTTATCCGACTGTTGTGGGGGCAGGGTATGCCGTTACAGCCCTTTATTGGTTCAAGAATCTGAAAATGATTGCTTCACTCCTACTCCCCACTTATAATCTGCTACTTATTCCGTTCATCATAATTGGCATCTCGCTTTCATTAAAGGAAAACAAAAAACATCAAAGCCGTAAGGCATCTCACCTTCTGGTTTTTATCATCATCACCTATGTCGGATTCAGCGCGTTTTTCAATGATTTCACACTCTCTCGGTATGTACTTCCACTCTTCCCCTTGTTCTATGTGATAGTTGCTAGGGGTATATTTCTCTCCACTGAACATATTGCAATGTTAGCGAGAAATATCCATTTTGAGATTCGTCCAGTCCTCTACTCGATTATCACCCTACTTATAATCAGTTTCTTTGCGACCAATTACACTTCCAACCGCGAGTGCTTTGGGACAGGATGTGGGGCGTATTTTGAGACTAATCTGGATTATCTCCTAGTTGCGGAGGGCCAAAGGTTGGCAACAGCATTTATTGACAATGAATACCACAATCATATCATCTCCGCCTCATGGCCTATTTCAGAGTTTCTAGTTTATCCCTTGTTGGGGCATGTGAGCTCGCCGTTGTCTGTTGTAAATGATGTGGCACATTTGAGTGAAGCACAAATCATTGTTGTAAGCGACCAATCACATGACAGGGAAAAGATTCTAGACAATCTGATACAACTCAACAGTTCACTCGCCAAGTGTTTCGGCACAAAGGGAAAAGAGACGTGTATCTACTCCAATTTAAATAATCCAGATTCAATACCCTCCTCGAAAGAGCCCTCCCATAAACATAAATAATCCCTAGGTTTCCATAAGAAGGTCCGATGAAACTATCAAAACCGCGAACGTTCGGGGTTGTGGTGATCATGTCATTTCTTGTGGCTAGCAGCATTTTCATCTACTTGGGCAATCCCACGCAGAAACCTCCCCATTATTTGAATGGTCACTTTTCTACGGCATGCGAAACATATTTTGGCAACGAAAGAGACGTTTGCCTTTCTGAGATGGCTATTGAGAATGAGGAAGCTGAAGCCTGTCAGAGAATACATAATTCTCTCATTAAGGACATCTGTTATAGGGACATCTCTCTGGCCAAGCAAAGGTGGCCCGTCCTTGTTGACGACGATAGTTGTTATTTCATTTCGGATTCGGTTTTGCAATATCTCTGCCTAAGAACGTACTTCCGCCCCCACATACTAGGCTTTCAGTTGCAGAGGCCGTTGCATGCGCCTGTAGAGTGGAATGGCACCGCGCCGGAGTGCGAGGATTATGACTCCTATCATCACCGGTTCTGCATCCATCAGAAAGCAACCCGTCTTACACATTTTGATCTGCAGGCAGCTATGAGCCTATGTAATAGGTTCGAAGACTTGAACATAAACGGGGAATGCATGTTCCATATTGCCACTACGCTTTCACTACATCTTAACACCAGCGCCACCACAGGCTTAGACACCATTAAAAAATTCTGTGAAGGTATCTCTCACCCTTCTTGGAAATCCGAATGTTACTATCTCTTAGCAGATGAGCTGGCACTGCACTCGCCGACTGTCCATTTCAACGAAATCACTTCCCTTTGTAAAGAATCAAATCGTGCGGTAAACTACGCTTGTATCAGCCATGTCGCCCAGCTCATGACTCCCCCTGAGGGAGTGGCATTCTGTTTCATGCAAAATGAATCATATCAACTTAATTGTTTCATGCATGTAGGGGTGAGGACAGGTAGGACATTTACTAAGGACATTCCAGAGGGAACGGCCATATGCACAAATCTCCCCAACTCCTTCAAGGGAATATGCATGTCTGCTTTTGCATTTGGTATAGGTGAAGAAACAAGAGGGGATGTTTCACTTAAACTGGAAAAGTGCCAGGAAATCCCTGAAGAAGCGAGAGAATTTTGCGTTTTGGGGATTATTACCGCAATAAGCGAACAATACTTCAATGACCTGGCAGCAGGTGAGAAAGTGTGCAGTAAATTGTCTACCCTCTCAAGCGAGTGTGTAGAGGCCATAGTGTGGATGGCAGGGGTACGTGCCACAGGCAACCTCTCAGAAGGGATAGATCAATGCAACAGATTCTCCCCTCCTCTTAGCGAGATTTGTTTTTCTGGCTTAAGCCTCTCTGTTGCCGGGCGTCTCCCGTCTGAAGCTCCCCATAGGATGGCAGCATGTTTTGAATTCCCCGAACAATTCAGGGGGGAATGTTTTAATATATTCGGGTGGGAAATCTGGGAGGACTACATCTACAACCAATCTCAGGGAGCCACTTTATGTGTTGAGAATGCAGGAATATACGCGCAGGAATGTGTCAAAGGTTTAGGGAGACACCTTGCTGCCAATGCTATTGAAGACAGAAACATTAAGTGGTGTGTAAAAATGTGTATAGAGTTCCCCGAAAATATGAGAGAAGCATGTTTTACAGGAATGGCACAGGAAATCCTCTCGACGCCATTATATCCTATGGACCCCTGTGATACATTTCCAGAGGAATATCTATTTGTTTGTCAAAATAAGCCGGTCGACTAAGCAAAGGGGTGTAGTAAACTGAAGTTCAAGTCAAAAAAAAAGAAAGCTGGACTGACCTTTCTAAAGACTATTTCGATTCCCCTCATCTTCTTTCTTCTCATCCGGTTAAGCCTCCTCCTGGCATCAGAATTACCTTGGGGGGAAGATGAAGGCGTTTATAGTAGTTTTGCTCATCATCTTGTTGACTATGGAGGCTTCCCTCTAAGCGCATACACTAACGCACTCTATCTTCCTGGGGGCACTTTTTTTACCATTGAGGAGGCTTTGTTGTACAAGATGGGAATTCTCAACCTTGTGACTCACAAAGCCCTGGGGCTACTGTTCGCTTTGGGAACGTTCATTGGCACCACTGGGTTACTGTATCTGGCAAGCAATGAACGGGCTGCAAAAATAGGGGCAATCTTTCTACTTTTTCCTCCCCCTCTCTATCTCGAGCAGGAGTTTATAAGTATGGGTGGGCATGCGCCGAACTTCGGTTTTTTTGTCGTTATCATATTGTGGCTCCTCTGGGAGATATTCAGAAAGCCTCCGGCGAGCCCACTTCTCGTAGGCGTAACGGCAGCATGGCTTGGTCTGAGTCTCACCATCTCATGGGGAACACTAATGTTCATTCCTGTGCTTTGTTTCATGATTTGGCGCTATGGGCGGCCGTTCTCTCGCAAGGTGATTCCTATTGCAGTATTTGGTCTCTTCATCGGTTCACTGTGGTGGCTCATATTCCATCTAGAAACGCATTTCATAGGGATAGACTCTCTATTCACTGGATTCGTAGGAAATGAACCCCTTCTTACCCGAGCCAATGGAGCCGTAAGGAACAGCATCATATGGTGGGGCGTTGACTACCCTTTCTCTCTAGGCTATCACGAAATCCTTGGAAATCTCGGTCATCTTATGAATTGGGGGGTGTATGCGCTTCTCTTTTTCCCCCTAGCTTGGCATGTTATAAATCGGGCACGATTCAGGCCGATGAATGCGTCTCAGAATTCGACTAAAAAATTAAAAAAAGCCAGGATTAATGAAAGAGGCTCTCATCATCTTATAGACCTTTTAACTTCGTTTGGGGTAATTTTTTTCGTGTCATTTTCTATCATGAATTATTCCGGTCATCGTGACGCGTACGTTTTTGTTCTTTACCCTGTCCTTACGGCTCTGACAGCATTATCGCTGGAGAGGATAACAAGAAAGAAGTATGGCACACGCCTCTGCCTCCTAATAATTATCCTTTCAGTTATTGTCATTGCGGGCGTAGCCACGATTTTTTCCAGGTTCCCACGTGAGATTAATCTAACCCGGAATCTTGGGATGACAATTGAAGTTTACGATTTACTCCCAAGATACATCGGATCTCACTATGCGCATAATCCCCAACAAGGTAGCCTCGCCTGTAGGAGACTCGGAAGCCAGAGGGGGGAGGCGTTTGAATCGTCTTGTCTCTTTGGATTGGGATATGCCTCTGCAAAACATGTTCTTGAGAACGGCGGAGAACTTGATTGTGAGCATCTTTCCTCTCCCTACTTAATTAATAGTTGCTGGGAGGCATTAGGGTCATACACAGCGGAAACCTCTTCCCGGAATCTTGCCACTGCAGCCTCGCGTTGCCCAGCATTACCCCCACGGGCAAGAGAACATTGTTACCTTGTCATAGGGGGCTTCGTCGGAGGTTATGGCACGTTCAATCCCCGGATTGCACTACAGGGCTGCAGAGCCTTTCCAGCGGAAGGCCAGGATACCTGTTTTTACGGCATAGGGAATGCCAGGGCAGGTATGGATTTAATGAGGCCTTGGAAGGCACATCAAGCGTGTCTCCTTCTGGAGGAAGGGGCAGAGCAGTGTCTGAAGGCTCTCCCTAAGGAATAGCCAACCGCTGGTCGGATGATAATAAGATATACCCTAAGTGCACAACACGAGTTTTAGAGACCTCGCGCGTTTATGAGACAACTCAGTGTTCTCTGCTGCAGAGAAAGGGTGTGAAAATTTTTCCTTCCGAAAAAGAGTGGCTCGATGCGGCACCCATCCTTATTCAAAAGGTAAGTGGTCCAGCTAGTAGTTGCTAAAGGGGTATGAAGCACAGTACTCATACTGCGAATCCTCTGTATTGCTGGGAAGAAAATGTCGGCAAGTATATCTCCTAGAACAGGAGGCATGCCTTTCTGTGCCAGTCTTGGAAGATCATCCCTGTAAACAAGATGCTCTTTTAGATTATCATAGAGTGATGTACCTGGGGTGAGCCTGAAGACGCTGAAGGTAAGATACAACGGATCTATACTGAGCATGCCAAAAAAGCTTTTGAGGCTATCAATTAGCGTTTCCCCAGGGCCGCCCACAATCATATTCGCGTTAAAATATATCCCTTCCTCGTGCAAGGCTCTGGCTGCATCAGAAAACTGCTTGTTAGAAATCTGCTTCGCATACACCCTACGGCGATAGTCCTCGTTCCATGTCTCCACACCCACCCTCACATGGACGCATCCTGCCGAACGTGCCTTCTGCGCCCATTTCCGTGTGATGATATCTGCACGGGTCTCGCAACTCCAAGGAAGCATCTCATGGTAACCGTGCTCACGGTATAATCTTACAAACTCGTCGAACCAAGGGCGGCTTTGCCCAAAAAGGGCATCCTCAAAATAGATAGAAGAGAACATCCCAGGCAACCTGTTAAGGTGGTAAGCTATCTCTTCCATAACACTACGCGGGGACCGTACGCGATAGTACTGCTGCTTATTCCCGGCGCTCGCACTACGGACCGGATCAGAGATGCAGAATCTACATTGATGGACGCAGCCTCTTGAAGCCACCAATGGCAAGGCCGCCGGAACCATATAAAAACTACGATATTGGTCAATATCCCAGTCTTCAAATTTAATGAAGGGGAGGGCATCAAGATTCTCGTGCCTATAGGCCACACTACTCCCACTGAGATTACCCTTAGCATCTTTCACGATAAAACCGACTGGTGGTGCAGTTAGTTTCCCCTCAAGAAAGGAGAGAAATGCAGGTATATTTTCTCCGTCACCGATGCAAAGCGCATCAACATCAGGAGACGAAAGAATCTCATGTGGGATGAGGGTTGGCATTGGACCCCCGAGACAAATTTTGACATCAGGTAGTTCCCCTTTCACGAGGTGCGCGAAACTAAGTGATTTGTGCATGTCGTGGTCAGTCACGCCAAGGCCGATGACATCTGGGTGCTCTCGCCTGAGTGCAGAAAAAAGGAAGCTTTGCTTTGTCTTTGAAGGGATGAAGGTGGCGTCGATGATAACACACTGATGCTCAGATAATGAGATAACTGCCTTGAGTATGGCGAGATTCGACGGGAATTGAGGATCGTTGTCAATCTTTACCAGCGCAAGTTTCATCGGGCAATCACGTTCACGTCACTAATGCGTTTATCTTCCAGAGGCTGCTCAAGGAGTAATGTTCGCTGTTTGATGGACAGCTCATTGAGGGACTTGTTGGTGAGGGGGTCTTAGTAAGTATATGCAAAAAGGAAAGCTTCCTCTCGCCCTTCGCCCTAAAAATAGGATCAAAAATGATTTTTTCATAAAAGAAGTGATGCCTCCAGAAGCTGGCGATAAAATGAGATATACTGGTGCAAAAACGAGATGAACGAGTCTGACGTAGTGACCTTCCGTTTTTAGAAATGATACGAGAAATGCGCGTAATATTGCTGAAGATATTACTGCTGCCTACATCCAATTTTGTAAAAACATGCTTAACTGAAGGGTGTGACATCCATAAAAAATTAAGGGGGAAAAAACCGTAGCTAGTCATCGTTGGTAAAGGGTGCACTAAACTGCGCCTAACGTCCAAATTAAATTTCTGTTTACAGTTAAGGAGTACGTTACTTATCATCAGAAATCCGCCCGGCCCTATTCTCTTCTATATATCTTTCCCTGTCAATGTTAAAATGTGGTCGCTGGAGCATGAGATGGAATGTTAACCTATGCCAGAGGGGAAGCGTTCTAGTCTGGTTGCGGTTAAAGAGATAATTGAGAACTTCATTCATATAGGCGCTACCATGCAGGGTCATACCTCTCCTGACATCACCAAGTAATTGGCCGAATTTATAGGCGCTGGTAAGTGACCTCCGCGCTGCCTCCAGGAGGGCTGCCCCAGTGCTCTTAGTTTTCCTAGTTGCAAAAGAGCATTCCCCAAGAGGAGTATTGCTATAGGGCTGGTACTGAGTGATATGGGTTTCGAGGGGGTGATAAGAGCTCGATGCAAGAATGGACCTGATATCGGAGAGAATGCTAGTCCCATCTACGCCCACCATAAGGAGAAAACTATAACGCAGCCCAGCATGATTAAGATTTCTAATCGCTTGTCGTAGTTGCTTATTGGTAAATCCTTTATTGAATATCCCGTTCCTGATTGACTCCTGGGCGTTCTCAAGACCGAGATGCACCAGCTGGCAGCCGCTTCTTACAGCTTCTTTTGCCCATTCTTTTGTTATTATCTCTGGCCTAGTGAGACAGAACCATGTAAGACGCTCCTGAAGCCCATTTCTGCGGAAGAGATTCATCATCTCGATGAACTCCCGTCGGGAAAGACCAAAAGTCGGGTCGCCAAATCCCAAACTGTGCATACCTTCTCTGCCGTGGCGTTCCTCTTGGATCTGTATCTCCTCAAGAACAAGAGCCGGCTTCTTGTGCTGATAGGAAGATTCCCGGATAGGACAAAAACTACAGGAATATGGACAGCCCCGAGAGGCAAATATCGGAAGAAGACCTTCAAGAATCATTGAAGTGTTGAAGTAGTGGGACATGTCAAAAAGAGAGTAGTCTGGGAAGGGAAGTGTATTGAAGTCCGCGGGAAGTGCTGACACTACATTTTTCTCTGGTGCATCCCCTCGTTCAATAGAGGCCATTATCTGAAGAACTGCAGCATTAGCCTTTCCAGAAAAAGTCCACGCATCCCCTTCAAATCTCCATATGTCATTCTGGAGTTGCTCGCTTTTTTTATCCGAAGGAAAGGGATAAAGGTTATTATTGGTTTCTCCGAGAATAATAGGAATCGAAGAAAAGTCTTGCCGTATCCGCTGAATCAACGTAGAAACATCATATACATCGAAGTTGGTGGTAATCCCTATTGTATCGGGGCTATTCCGTTTAAGCTGGTGAAGCACGTTCTCGTTGGGTGAATCCTCACGCATGAACACAAGGTCTATCAAGCGCACTTCATGCCCGACCTCCTTCATAGAGGATATTATCGAGGCCAGCCCAACATTTAATGTCGGCTCGTGTGAATAATTGATAAGTGTAACATTCATTAAATCTCAATTGATATTGTTAAATCTCTCGCATAAATATCTTATGGTCAAGTCAGGCACGTGGGGTATCCGGAGATGAGAGTATGGCAAATCTGAACGAGATTTTTTATGAATCCTGTTAGGTTATAACACCTTAATAAGGGCCCTAATTAGCTTCCTAACTTCAGTTTGTGAAAGGCTGCTTCGTTAGGAGTAAGTCCCTCAGTTCCAAATTTAAACCAAGGTGTATCCCTTTATTGTACCACATGATGAACTCCTTGAACGATTTAATCCTTTTGCGTAGGGAATCCCGAGCCATTTAGGTGTAAGTCTGAATTAGTGGCCGCACTTCAGTGCGGAGCTCAAGATTGCTGATGGACAAAGAGAAAAGAAGACTAATTTCTTAGCCAAACGCGAGATAATGTACTTTGATTGCTCATGCAGCAGCTCCAGCAGCCCCACCAGCTCTTGATGATTCAAGGAACCTCACCCCTCATTAAATATGGGGCGAGGAGAGCGACGGTGAAAAAAGCTCTCCACAAAAACAGAAGCAAAAGGTATTTATACGGTGGGCCGACTAGTGCGAGTCTGATTTGAGATGAAAATCACTTTTATCAATTACACTGCTTGGCCAAATCTGAATCATGGGTTAGCATCTCTCATCTCCTCGGTAAAACAGGCAGGTCATTCAGTAAATGTAGTGGATCTCGCCTTCGCACCAGTGTCAATGTCATCGCCTGAGAGCGAGCATTATGTGGTGGAAGGAATACAGAAAGAATCTCCGGATGTCATTGGTGTCTCTACCAGTTTCGATTCGTTGAGGCTTTCCAATCTCATAGGTGCAATTAGGGAAAGAGTTGGCGATACCCCTATTTTTTTAGGGGGAGTTAAGCCAACCTATAGACCTATTCCCCTTGGATTTACGAGCGAATATTCAGCAGCATGGACTAAGCAAGGGACAAGTTCAGATTATGAGACACATCACCACCTAGGAAACGACCGCACCTCCTTCAAAGGGGTGTGGATGATAAACGCGGAGGGAGAGATTGTCTTTCTTGAAGCGCTGCGCCATCTCGAATTGGGAAACCTCCCTGAAGGGAAAGTGCTTACCGGAAAACCTGCAGACCTCAATAAATTGCCAGCCCCCGATTTCACTCACTTCGATATGCCACGCTACCTACAGACTACCACTGTACTGAAAGGCCACATCCCTCTATATGCGTCAAAGGGATGCACGTTCTCATGTCGGTTCTGCGTTTATAGGTGCCGCCCCTATCAGCACAGGCAACCAAAACAAGTTGTTGAGGAAATCCTCATCCAAAAAGAACGCCACTGGAAGGAAGGCATGCGCTCCTTAGGTCTTTACGATCCTACTGCTGGCTTGCGACCGAAGCTTTTCGACGAAATGATGTGCCTCTTCAAAAAGGAAGGAATTAGTGACACACTTCCCTGGTTCTGCCAGACGAGGCCGGAGCTTGTTACAAAAGAGTGGGCAGAGACTGTGGTGAGCGCAGGTTGTAGTGTCGTCCAGCTAGGCTTGGAATGCGGCCTTGAAAAGGTGAGGTATTCAATTTTGGACAAGAGGTTCTCAAATGTGCAATTCCGTCAGGCGGTGCTCAACCTCAAGAGAGCAGGTCTCCAAGTGGAGTGTAACATCATGAGCGGGCTCCCAAATACACCTCCTTTCACTGACATCCATTCGCTTCTCTTCGCTGCTTCCTGCAGGCCGACCGGAATAAACTTTCCTCTCTATTCTCCTAACCCCTCAACACCCCTTAACTCGCCGCTGCCTTCTGCCCGATGGGAAGCCAACGACGGCGCGCCGTCAAAGACGAACACGGCAAGGGCGCGGTTCCTCAAGTGGGCGAGCGGCATCTACTTCCTCTCAATAGGCTTATGGTGGTTCAGAGGCAGCTATTTGAAGGCACTTACCGATTACCTCTTGAACGTCGACCGGCAAAGAGAACTTCCACTCTCACATCCCCTCACCACCTCACTCCTTTCGAACCGGCTTCTCAATGAGATGTGGCTACAGAAGCAGATCTCTCAAGGGAGCGGCTCATGAACGCGGTTTAAAAGATAATGCTATAGGATGGAATTTTCCTCAATGCTTCGTTAGCACGATATTTGAATCCTGCTCCTTACCAATGCAATCGCAATAATCAATACAATAGGATGATACAATAGGATGACAGCCTCCCTGGCCAAAAGCCCGATGAGGATGTCATGCACGCTCCTGCTTGGCGATTACTTTAAAAGAACAGGACTAATTCCCACTTATATGAGTAAGATTGGCATAGATAGCCTCGGCATCTACGTTCCGAAGACGTATGTATCACTTCAAGAACTAGCCAAGAGGAGAGGCGTCGACCCTGAGAAATTCACCCAAGGTTTGGGACAGGAGTCATTTGCTGTGCCGCTCAGTAATGAAGACACTGTCACCCTCGCGGCCAATGCGCTGGAGAATCTCTTAGGGAATTCGGACCTGGAGCTTAAAGACATCGGACGACTTGTAGTTGCAACAGAGACGCCCGTTGACCACGCGAAAACGGTCGCGAACTACATCTCTGGACTATTCGACTTGCCGAAGGACTGCGAACTCTATGAGGTCAAACATTCCTGCATTGCAGGAACATATGCGCTATTCGACGCCATAAACTGGATACGTTCAGGCCAGCACAGGGGCAAGAAAGCTGTCGTCATCTGCTCGGACATCGCAAGATATAAGCTTAGATCACGGGCTGAACCGACCCATGGCGCAGGAGCGGTCGCGCTCCTCGTCTCAGAAGAGGCGCGACTATTGTCTATAGACAGCGTCACTGGGACAGCGACGGAAGATGCAGCCGATTTCTGGAAGCCGGTGAATAGCGATGCCACCATGGTGGACGGTCAACTCAGCGTCGAATGTTATCTCAAAGGTCTGAGAGAGGCATTCATGGATTATGAGGAGAAGGGAGGAGACACACATTTTGACTATGTGGCATTCCATACTCCCTTCTGCAAGATGGCAAAAAAAGCATTCGAAACACTTGCTGTCAGTCTCCCTTCTCTAAAGGACCGGTTCGACGAAGCCATTGCCCCTTCTCTCCATTTCGCGAAACGTGTCGGAAACACCTATACTGCCTCATTGTATCTCGCTCTCGCCAGCCTTCTTACCCATGGAGGCAGCCACGCCATAGGTAAGAGTGTGGGACTCTTCTCCTTTGGAAGCGGATACTCAGCGCGGTTTTTCAGGGGAAACATCGAAGGCGGAATCAGCGGGATTCCTGCCCAGCCCAGTCAAAAGTTATCCGTTGAAACGTATGAAATGCTGAGACAAGGTACCCTCTCCTTAAAAGAAGAAAAAGGATTCGTTCTTGAAGAAATTGATGAAAGAGGATACCGTTTTTATCAGAGAAAACGCTTTTAGCTGTTCACTATTGCAGTCGCTTTCCCCGCATCATCACTCTGACGAGGAATACGAGTCCGAGGAGAATGATTACCCCAGAAGAGATGACCGTAGCATAAGCGGCACCCACCCCACCGTTTCTCGGGATGAGCAGGAGGTTAAGTATGAAATTGAGAATGAATCCGAGCAGGAAAGCCACGCCATTCAGCCATGGCCTGTCTGCGGCATTGAGTCCTATGAGCAGGAATCCGAAAAGGGATTGGAAAAAACCTGCGAGGAGGAGGACCTGCAGAATAGGTACTGCTGACACAAAGGTAGGACCAAAAACTATAACAATGATTGGCGACGCGAGCAAGCCTATCACCAGTACGAGTAAGGCACTAAAAAAAGTGAACAAGAGGCCCCACTTCACAAAGAAACTCCGGAAACGTTTCAGATCTTTCACCCACAGGACAGATAGCCGAGGATAGAACACCAGGGCAACCATCATGCTGGACATGAGAAGGGTCTTCACTATGGAGAACGCCGCACCGAAGATGCCTGTATCCTTAATGCCTGTCATAAAGCCTACCATGACCCTGTCCAGTTGGATTACCGCGAGGAACATCATGGCATTGAAAAAGAAAGGAACCGCACGTCTAATCCAGGAAAAAACCATTGGGAAAAGTCAATAGCGATTACAGGCCTCCCCATCTCCCTGACAAACAACCACCAGCTGAACAACAAGCCAATAACAACTCCTATGAGAATGGCAAGAAACACGTGCAACAAACTTCCACCTCTCCAGATGAAAAACAGGGCAAGAGGGATGCCAATGAGGTTCTGTACCAAATCTGTGAGTGTTTTGTAATGAATCTTCTCCACGCTCCAGAAACCAGCATAGAAACAGTGGTCAAGGTGATTCACAAGGGGAATCATCCCGGCAATCAGTATAATCTGGAAAACGTTCCGCTCGACTCTCAATGTTAAGGTGAGAACTACCATCACCACATATGCCAGCCCGCCAGTCAGGAGCCGCAAAGGGAGCAATAGACCCATATAACGAAGGATATCTTCTTTCCTCCGTGCCATCTCCCTAATGATGAACTCATTAATGCCAAAACTAAAGAACATGGAGATGAGTGTAATGAAGCTAAAGGAGAAGGCGTAATTTGCGACCCCACAACACCATACACACGAGAGACCACCATCACGAGGATGAAAAACAATAGGGCATTAACCCCCATAAAACCTGCAAGAGCCGTCAAGTTGCGAAGGATGGTCTTTGGCATCTTAATCCATTGAAGTGTACACTAAATAAAGATTATTCTGCTCCACGTAGCTGTCCCACCACCAGATTATCGGCCCTGCTGCGAATCCCGCGTCTCGTGCTGCAACAATCGCTTCCCTAAGATGTTCTCCCAAAGGGTCCTCGTTGTCCACATCAGCGGAATTGCCCCAGCCAAACTCCTCGAGCAGCACGGGTTTACCATACGCTGCCGCTCCCTCATATAACGCGGGGATACGTTTCACCACATCACGGCCATAATAATGCACCATCACTAGGTCAATGTCATCAAGTCTCCAGATGCAGTCTCCATTCTCAAAGTTAGCCAAGCTTGTGGAGATATATCGTTGTTGAGTGTCAATACTTTTGAGATAACTGGACATCTCAGCATGCCAATCACACACTTCTTGCTCATCGTAGCCATCAGCCAAATCTACCTCGTTCCAGAACTCCCATGCATAAAGTGCATCTGAATCGCCGACATTGGCAACCAAGGTCTCTAGGCGCTCTTTGTATATTTCTCGCGCGACCCCACTTGTGAAGAACTCCGCTGGAGATTCCAGTATCCCCCCATTCGCAACATTGTAAGGATTCTGATCCCACAGCATCTCCCGTGGGTCGTGACTTTCAGCCCGCAGTTCGCCGTAGATGTCAAGAGCCAGGATAACAGACATGTTCAATTCAGCAGCAGTATCAAGGAGACTCTCCAGTTCGCTGATACGCGCTTCATCATACTCTCCAAGTGCAGCCCATTCCTCATGCAAGTCCCAGGGCACAAGAATCACACGGACGAGTTCGACGCCAGCATCGTGCAACCGCTGCAGGTAATACTCATAGTCGTACGGGTCGTCTTCTTCAATCCATGCCAGATTCTGCGCCAGAGGCCACCATTCTTCCCCATTCTTGTAAAGAACACTCTGACCATTATCTGAAACCGAGGAGGTGCACGTGATGGAATTCAAAAATTCCTCGTAACGTGAGGAATAATCCTCGACAGGTACGAACAGCTCAATCTGGTAAAGGATGTTATTCTCTTCACAGTAGAGGGGGTAGAATACTGTTTCATAAGTAATCAAGTCCCAGGAACAGGCACCATACGTAAAGCGGTCAGTCGCATAGATGAGATAATAATCAAAAGGAAAATGTTCTACTTGTTTGGGCTTGAACTCGTCAGCACACTCAATCCGGTTAGACAAAGCACCTGGATACGGAGAATGAATCTCACGGTACAGTGAGTTAATGACAAACATCTTATCATTAAGATAATTCTCGGCAGACTCAGAGTCCATATTCAGGAAAGCATGAATTTTTACCACAACACCATCCAGCTCTCCAATGAAGAACAAAGAATCACTGCTCTTCAAGGACTCTTGCCACTCAAAGCCATCAAATAGTCTTCCTACAATACCTAAGTCCGAAGGCAATGTACTCGCCTCTGGGTTCAATGTAGGTGAGAGCAGTGTGAAGGCAAGCACTGCAATCAAGAAAGCTACTCCCAGTGCTATGCCCCACCTTCTCTGATTCGCCATCAACCCCACGAAGTCTAGATTAATCTAATAAAACTTTGCAAGATTGAGCAATCAACAATGCCTACTTGCCTTCTCGTCACCGAAATCTTTAAATAAATGGCAGATGCCCACTGTGCAGGGGAGAAGTGATGGGAGGAACTGCTGATATGTTGATTGTCACGCACATCCCTTATATGTTGCTCACTGCAGTCCTGGTCATTGAACTCTGGTGGATGCGCCGGAGGCTCAGGAGCATCTCAAAAAGTTTGAAGGTGAATTGAAAACATGGTCGGCACTGTACAGGCAATATTTCTCACACAAGTACCCATCGCCATAGGTATCCTCATTGGAGCCTACCTACTGTATGATGTCAAGCGGGAACTGGTGCGAATCCTAGAACGTCTAGCAGAAAATAATGGCCCGAAGAAAAGGTGAGAGTTATGCAGTTTGATTTTCTGAAATCAGTATTCAAGAAAAAAAGAAGTGAGAATCTAGGGGATGCAGAACTACAAAAGCATACAGGAGCAAACACTATTGCAATGATTCCCCAGATAGCAAAGATAAAAAAAATTCGCTCATCCAATGACCTCCCAACAAGCAGACAAAATGGCAAGATTCTCATTATAGATAATTTTGAACACGCTAATCTCGACCTCTACGTAAGAGAACACCATAATGCAAAGGTGAAGTGCGAGATTACCGCCAAAGCGGGCCTACGAGGAAACGCCCTAAAAATCAATTATCAACTAGGCCTCCAACCAAATGAATTAAGGTGTGTAGATGTCGCGCGGAAGTTCATCATGAAAGAGGGCATCCAGGATTGGTCAGCGTACAAGTACCTCAACTTTACCTTCAAAGTACAAAAAGCCACAAGCCTCCTGCGGGTCTGTATTGTAGAAGAAGATGGCGACTGGTGGAACTGTATCAATCACGAACTCTTCGATGCTGACTTCTGGTATTGGGTTAAAATCCCTCTAACGGAAATGTTCATTCTCAAAGAATTTTCAATCCAAGGTGACGGGAAACAGGACTTTACCAAGGTCGCGGAGATACGGTTCCTCTTTGACAGCACAAATATCGGGCATAACCTGACAGAAAACACTGCGTATATTGATCAAGTCTTCCTTTCAAAATAAGTAAGGCACACTCACATCCGCCAATGGTTAGTTCTCAAGATGTGAAAGTTTTTAATAACCCGCCTCTTTCTGCCACACGAGGGGCAACCATGGTATCTAAAAACGGTTCATTATTCAAACTCTTCGCAGGCAACTCTAATCCTGAACTGGCACAGGACATCGCGAAACACCTCGGTATGGAGCTCGGCAAGGCGACTGTAGGGCGCTTTCCGAATGGCGAAATCCATATTGAGATTTTAGAGCCGGTGCGCGGCCACGACGTGTATGTGATACAATCTATCTCCACACCAGGGAACGACTACATCATGGAACTCATGCTTCTTTTTGATGCCCTCAAACGCGCCTCAGCGAGGAGCATCACCGCGATTGTCCCCTACTTTGGCTATGGAAAGCAGGACAAGAGGAAGACCGGAAGAGAGCCAGTCTCGGCAAAGGTCGTGGCTGACATGTTCACCATAGCCGGCATCGACAGGCTCATCACCTTTGACCTCCATGCAAGGCAGATTGAGGCTTTTTTCGACATCCCTGTAGATAACTTTCCCACAGTCAGCTTCTTCTGCAAGCATTTCGAGAAGAACAAGCCTAAAGACCTTGTGATAGTGTCTCCCGATGCCGGACGCCTCAAGACTGCGAGGAAATATGCTGGAATGCTCGGATGCAAAATTGCGGTTGTTGACAAATATAGGCAGAGCTTCAAGGAAGCGCGCGTTGAGCACCTTCTCGGCGACGTCGAGGGAAAGCATGCCCTCATCATTGATGACATGATTGATACAGGCGGGACTATCTGTGCAGCCGCAGAGACCGTAATGAAACATGGCGCGAAGAGCGTGTCCATTTGCGCGACCCACGCGATTCTCACTGATCCTGCTGTCGAGCGGCTCTCGAAACTGGGCATAAAAGTTGTTGTTGCGGACACAGTGGCGATTCCTAAAGAAAAGCAATTCAAGGGCTTAAAAGTGCTGAGCATGGGACCCCTGCTTGCTGAGATTATCCAGAGAATCCAGGGGCGCGAGCCATTGAGCCCGCTGTTCGAGCCTGTCACATTCTAGTTAGAATCAGGATAGTTAGGAGTGCACAGAAGAAACAAAAAATCTAACTTACAATCTTCTCTTCGACAACCATTGCAGAGCAGGGCAGCTTGTACGAGGCGCGCTTCAGTGCGGTGCGGGCAAGCTTAAGATGTTCCTCATCAACACGCAGGGTCATCAGGGCCTGGCCTTTCTTGACCTGGGCTGCGATGCCAATCGGCTTGCCAAACGAGTGACTCATACCTGTGCTGAAACGGTCTGCTCCAGCACCAGCTGCAAGGGGGTTCTCGCGAAGGACATGGTGAGGATAGATTCTGATGCGCAGATGGAAGTTCTGCTTTCCCAATTTGCGGTCAAGCAGCCTGTTTGAGGTAAGGCGGGCTGACTCAATAGCTTCCTGGCGAATCTGCAGGCTCTGCTTCGAGATAAGGTCCAACTTGTACTCATAGGGCTTCTTAACATTACCCATGTCGAAGCGGACAATCTTACAGTTCGGCGTGGCGCGGATGTAGGCCTTCTTCCTGAATTTAGAAGTACGCGTATAGGGCCTCTCGAGCCGACGGTACGAGACGAACTTTCTCAGACGTGCCATAGCTTCCTAAGGAACAAGAGGAGGTTTTTAAATGTTTGGTGACGTTTGGTGACCTGAGGTTCCGGCATACCCTTGAAGAATTTGCTTCCCCGTCGACGTTACGAGAGAAACATTTAAATATTTCCTAGAGTAGTCGATAGAATAGGAGAGGCAACTCTTTCACCACTAATTGGAGGGGAGAATATGAAAAAAATTATCAACAAGATATCGAAGAGCTTCAGTTTCAATCCGGCAGCAGAACTCGCGGACGAGTCATCCCACGAGTACGTTGAGATTGGGACGGATATCGCAGCAGACAACACCGCGCAGATTATGGTCCGGCCATACACTATCGACGACTTCGCGGACATCAAGCCGATTCTCGACGCATTGAGAGAAGGCTATACTATCGCGCTCATCAATATCCGCCCCCTGAAAGACAGGGACATCATCGAGCTGAAGAGAGTCATCAACAAGCTCAAGAAGACCTGCGACGCCATCGAGGGCGACATCGCCGGCTTCGGCGACGACTACATTGTCGTGACTCCTGGATTCGCCCGCATCTTCCGCGACAAGAAGATGAAAGAAGAGAAAGAAGTCTAGCAGTACTCAGGTTTACTGAATTCCCCTTCTGTACCTGTATTTACCTTAATCAAGAATCTAATCCAGGTAGTCAATCCCATCAGGCAGGATGATGCCGTCTGCCGGGAGAGGCGGAAGTGTAGGAATACTGTATTTCCCACCTCCAAAATCATACGCCTGCCGGTAAAAAATTTCAACAAAATCATTTCGGGAGATGCTTCCATCGGGAAGCCCCCTGTACTTGATGCTCTCAACCAGGCCCAGTCGGATTCCAGCACTGTAAGGGTAGATGAATGCGCTCATCTCAGTGCCTACCTGCACAATCACATAGGAATAGGATTCACTGATGCCAAAGGAGGATTCTCCTTGATAGTCCCCAAAGCTGATGACATGCGTCTGCACATCCACAATATCTCCAGCGAGCAATTCCATCTCCTCTCCGAGCACAACTGATTCAAGTGAGGGCTCTTGGTATTCTTGGTATTCTTCCATCATGCTCGACTGGGCATCATAAGCTGGCTGTTGCGCGCATCCCGCTGCACCAAGCGCCAATACTGCTGCTCCAATCAATGCTGTTCTTCCTAGTTTGCTCATCTTCAATCCTTCTATTGTCTCTGAATTAGGGGAGAGAACACGCTATATAGACCCTCGGAGCGCAAATTGAGCGCTTGGCGAAGAAAAAAGTGGAAAATGCGAGAAATGCTAGGCTAATGCAGAAGATCCTTGTCAATTAGTTCTGCAATCTGGTGGAGGTCGTCGCAAGTCCTCTCTAAGTCTTCCTTCACCTCATCGATAAGAGTCGTGAGAGATGCCTCCCTGAGAAGATAGCTCTTGCCGTGCCTGATGACAATCCCTGCCTCAATAAGAGAATTGAGATGATGGACCACAGTCCCGCGGGACAGGTGCAGCTTATACGAAATCTCGTCTGAACTGAGGCCCTTTCCCTTCCTGGCTGACTTGAGCAGCTCGATAAAGAGCCTGAAGCAGGACTTGTCCTTGTCACGCAGGCCGAACATCCCCAATGAACGGCCGAACCACTGAAGCAGTTCATTCGCCTCTGCGCTTTTCCGCGGCTTTCGCAGGTGCACAATCGTGATTTTGCCGTGCCGTATCTTCATGCTCACCTCAGGATGAAGCTCAATATTTAAACCTTTACCACAAAGCTTAAATATGACTTGTTGATTACAAGATGAATCTGTTGATTTAAACTCGACGACATTTGAAGTGATACCACATGGCAAAGAAAGTTAACAATGGGCAAGACCCGTGGATAGAGCAGGCTGCAAAGAAGAATGAGAAAAAGCCTGCGAAAGAGCAGAAAGGAAAGCAAAAGCCCTCTAAGTTAGAGGAAAGCCTCGCCAAGAAAGACGAAGAGCTTGCCAAGCTCATCACCTCACAGCAGGAACTGGTTACTCTCCTCAAGCATGTCCAGGCAGACTATGAGAATTTCAAGAAGCGTGTTGAAAAAGAACGCGATATGCACGTCACACACACAAGCGCTTCATTTGTCCGCAAACTTCTCCCGCTGCTTGACAGCTTTGAGAAGGCTGAACAACATCCAGAGGACAGCGAGAACATCCTCAAGGGTTTCAGGCTCATCCACGCCCAGCTTTTGGACCTCCTCAAACACGAAGGCCTTGAGCCAATCAAGGCAGTTGGAGAGCGTTTCGACCCGACACTCCATGAAGTACTCATAAAAGAGCAATCAGACAAACAAAAGAACCTCATCCTCGAAGAGCTTCAGAAAGGCTATTTTTTCAGAGAAAAGGTAGTAAGGGCAAGCAAGGTCAAAATTAGCAGCGGATCCGAGGGGAAAGGGACACAGGAGAACAATGACGATGGCAAGAATACCAATTAACAGCAGAACCCCCAACAGCAGGACCCCTCCCCCCCAGAGGCGGAGGCACCAGCATTATCTCAAGGCAGACATAATCCTGCGATACCTCTTGCAGACAGATGATTCTGTCGATACGCTCATCAAGTGCAATCCAGGAAACTGTAGGCTCGTGACAACAGACCAGAGCCTCTACGAAGCACTTGGTGCTGTAAAAGATTATGACAACGTAAACCTCAGGAATCTCGTGAAGTTCCTTGAGGTTGTGGACGTGGTGTCTTTCAAGGAAAAGATGAGCAAGCCACGGAAAATACTCACTGACAGCAGAGTGGAACTATTACGAAAGGCCGCCCTTGCTGCAGGCAACAAGAAACAAAGGTGATACCAATGTCAAGAATAATTGGAATAGATTTAGGAACCAGCAACTCAGCGGCAGCCATTCTCGAGGCGGGGAAGCCGAAAATCATCCCCAGCGAAGAAGGGTCGACGCTCTATGGAAAGGCATTTCCCTCAGTTGTCGCATTCGACGACGACGGAAGGATTCTCGTTGGTGAACCAGCCAGAAGGCAAGCCATCTCAAATCCAGAGAGAACCATCACCGCAGCGAAGCGGAAGATGGGCACGAACCACAAGTACAACATCGACGGCAAGGATTATACCCCTCAGCAGATAAGCGCGTTCATTCTGCAGAAAATCAAGCGCGATGCCGAGAAATTCCTCGGTGAGACTGTTGATAAGGCAGTCATCACAGTACCTGCATATTTCAATGATGACCAAAGGCAGGCCACTAAAGACGCAGGAACAATTGCGGGGCTTGATGTCGTGAGGATTGTGAATGAGCCGACTGCCGCCTCCCTGGCCTATGGGCTGGACAAATCACACAAGGAACTGACCATCCTCGTCTTTGACCTTGGCGGAGGCACTCTTGACGTCACGATCATGGAGTTCGGAGAGGGTGTCTTTGAAGTCAAATCAACAAGCGGAGATACCCAGCTTGGCGGGACAGACATGGACAATGTGCTTGTCGACTTCCTCAAGGATAAGTTCAAGGAACAGGAAGGCATAGACATCTCATCTGACCCAACTGCATTACAGCGCCTGAGAGAAGCTGCTGAGCGGGCAAAAATCGAGCTCTCCACCACGCTGACAACCCAGATAAACCTGCCCTTCCTCACGCAGAAGGACGGCGAGCCAACGCATTTCGAATACGAGATAAAGCGGGCGCAGCTCGAAAAGCTTGTCGAGCCCATTGTAGAGCGCTGCCGCAAGCCTATGGAACAGGCAATAAAGGACGCTGAGTTCAGCCAGAATGACATCCACAAGGTCATTCTCGTCGGTGGGCCGACGCGCATGCCAATTGTGCAGGCGTTTGTCGAGGATTACGCAGGGAAGAAAATCGAGCGCGGAGTCGATCCAATGGAGTGTGTGGCAATGGGCGCAGGAGTCCAGGGTGGCATCCTCGCTGGAGAGATTAAGGACGTCCTACTGTTAGATGTGACACCGCTGTCACTCGGCATTGAGACGCTGGGAGGCATCTTCACGAAACTAATCGACCGCAACACAACAGTACCAACAAAGAAGTCGCAGATTTTCAGCACCGCAGCTGACAATCAGCCGGCTGTGAGCATCCACGTCCTACAGGGCGAGAGAGCGATGGCAGGAGACAACAAGACTCTCGGGCGGTTTGACCTCATAGGCATCCCTCCAGCGCCGAGAGGCATCCCACAGATAGAGGTCACGTTCGACATCGACGCGAACGGCATCCTCAATGTGTCTGCAAAGGACCTCGGAACTGAAAAGGAGCAGGCCATCCGCATCACTGCTGCCAACAAGCTGAAGGAAGATGAGATTGAGACGATGAAGAAGGAAGCAGATACATTTGCCAAGGAGGACGAGAAGCACCGCAAGGAGATAGAGACCATCAACAACGCGGATGCCATGGTGTACTCCACGGAGAAGCTCATCGGCGATATGAAGGACAAACTCGACTCAGGCAAAGTTAATTCAATCAAGGGCGACCTCGACTCGCTGAAGGATCTGCTCAAGAAGAAGGAGAAAGACCTCGCAGAGATTGATGAGCAGATGGAAAACCTCAACAAAAAGGTCCAGGAGGCGAGCACCGAGCTTTACCAGAAAGTGGCGCAGGAACAACAGGCAGCGCAGCAAGCCCCCCCTGAACCCAGTGCTGAGGAAGCTGCTAAAGAAGATAAGACCAAAGAAAAAGAAACTGTCGTAGAGGCAGAATACCGCGAGGAAAAACCAGAAGAGGCACCTGAACAAAAGGAATGAGCCAGATGGCAAAGGACTACTACACTACCTTAGGCGTCGAGAAAGGCGCCACAAAAGGCGAAATAAAGAAGGCCTATAAGCGGCTCGCCAAGAAGTACCACCCTGACCTCAACAAGAATAATTCCCAGGCAGAGGAGAAATTCAAGGAGATTAATGAGGCTGCCTCAGTCCTCGGTGATGAGAAGAAGCGCGCCCAGTACGACCGCTTCGGCACTGTAGGCTCAGGAGGCTTTGGAGGCGGGGCTGCTGGCTTCGACTTCTCTGATTTCCCCTTCGCTGATATTTTTGAGGATATCCTAGGCGGGAATAGGGGCTTTGGCTTTGGGGGCACTCGGCGGCAGAGGAGAAGCACTACCAGGCGTGGCCGGGATTTAGGCACTGAACTTGAGGTATCTCTTGAGGATGTGACATTTGGCGCTGAGAAAAACATCACAATAAAAAGGAACGAGCTCTGCGGGCAGTGCAATGGCACCGGAGCATACAGCGACTCCGATTTCATCACCTGCCCAACATGCGACGGCCACGGAGTTGTCCAGCACTCAAGACGGACCCCCTTTGGCATGTTCTCAACAACAACAACCTGTGGAGCCTGCCACGGAGAGGGAAAGGCCATCAAGAGGGTGTGCGGCACCTGCAAAGGAAAGAAAGTCACCTTTATTGAAAAGAAGCTCGTGGTCAACATCCCCACAGGGCTTCAGGACGGGGCGAGGCTGCGCATCCCCAACGAAGGGCAGCCAGGCTCAAAGCCAGGGATGAACGGAGATTTGTTTATCAGAATAAGTATCGCGGCGCACAAAATATTCGAAAGGGAACGGGACAACCTCTACTGCGAGGTACCTATCACCTTTGTCCAGGCAGCAATTGGCGACGAGATTGAAGTGCCCACACTGAAAGGAAAGGCGAAGCTCACTATCCCCTCTGGAACAGAGAGCCATACTCTCTTTCGGATGCGGGACAAGGGCATTCCACACCTGCGAAGCAAGGGAAAAGGCTCCCAGTATGTCCGGGTGAAGATAGTTGTCCCGAAGAAGCTCTCCAAAGAGCAGAAGAAAGCCCTCAAAGAATTCGAGAAGCACTCTGGCAAGGGCAAGCCCTATGAGAAACTCTTAAAAACCCTCGGAGTTTCGCCTTAAGGTATGAAGTGGAAATCTCGTATTCCTAACATCCTGTCATATTCCAGGATAGCGATGATTCCTCCGCTGCTGCTCATCTCTTATTTTAAGCTCCAGACCATATTTCTAACAGTCTATACTCTCACTATACTCACTGACTGCCTCGACGGCTACCTTGCCCGCAGGTGGAATGTTGTATCAGAGGGAGGCGCTGCTGCAGACGCGATTCCCGACGTGGTGCTGGGCATTGCCTCGATTCCCATGCTCTACCTGCTCTTTCCCGAGGTTATTCTTGAATATCTATGGGGCATCTTAGGGGTAGCTGCATATGTTGTTGTCGCGCGCATCTCCACATCCATAAAGCAGGGCTTGCCCACTGGCATGCATCTCTGGTCTGGAAAGATAACCATGGCGCTACTCATGGTGACTGTCCTTGTATCGGCATATCTCGGCAGGCCGAATGCCACGATTCCCCTATTTATTATTGTAGCAGCGATTACTTCCACAGAGGAGCTGCTCATCAATATTTTCTACAATAACGTACACGTTGACACCCCGAACATCTTCAGGATTCGCTACAGAGACGACTAGAACATTCTCACAAAAAGCACAATACACACTGCGATGAGAGGAAAGACACTGCTCAGCACAAGATAGTTAAAGAGCGGCAGCACAGAATACTCAGGCCTACCCAGGAGCTTCTCAATCTCCTTAAAGGGATAGAAGCACTTGAGGAATGTGACCTTCTTGAAGAGCAGGAACGGAGCAGGCTTCATCTTCTCGAAAGGCGTGAGATAACGGACATACGCATGCGCCGGAAGGTCGATGATAAGATGGAACAGCAGCCCAATGCTGATAGACAGCGAAAGAATCCCCATAGATGAGTGTTGGACTGACAAAGCACTCTCCAGCCCATACGAAATACCCAGCGCTAAGGGAAAGACAATCACACAGCCCAGCAGGTTATGCAAGGGAAGGTCTCCCGGAGTGAACCATTCAGTGAGGTACACGAGCCTTGGGTCTTTCTCTCTGCCCTTGAGTGCCTCGATTGTCTTGGCTTTTCGCATACTCATAAGAGCCCGCGGCAGGCTGTCGATATCTGTGATGAGCGAACCGACAATCAGGCCGATGAGGCTGAGCTTTCCTGGAAATATCCAATACAAGGCAGCAATAGAAAGATGACCAAATAACGATGCCATTGCTCGCACTAAGACAGCATCCACTAATAAATCTTCTCACGGGACGAAGAAGGCGAGTTTCACAGCCTTATAGAGCAACTCGCTCACGCGCACAAGTGAGTAGAAGCCTATGGCGAGCCAAAGCATCTTGCTGAATGAGGGACCTGAACCAGGGGCATTCCCTAAGAAATAGAGCAGTCCAAAAGAGACAACAAGAAGAAGCCCGAATTGCATCAATGCCCGATGTGCGCGCTTACCAATCAGGGGCCGCACTGGTGTACTCTCGGGCATTACTCGTCACCTCTTGGATGCAGGGGAAATGATCCTGACGAAAGGGTGCTTCCTCACCCTATATCATGAGTATTTCCAGTCTTTCTCCACACTAGTTTACAAATTTCCACCCTTATAAATCTTTCCATTGCGTTGTGATAGATATTTTCCAATAGGACAACAAAGAAATACACATTCAAAAAGCCATGTATCAGATTCTCTGGACGTCGTGAGGATGGCTTTCCTTTATCCCTGCACCGGTAATGCGCAGGAATCTCGCGTTCTTCTGCATCCCAGGAATTGAGCGTCCGCCGCAGTAGCTTATCCCACTTCTCATGCCACCCACGAGCTGGCCAACAATCTCCTTAACACTTCCCCTATAAGGAACGACAGCACCCACTCCTTCCGGGACAACTGCCTGGATGACACCGTCGACCAGCTTCTCACCCTCGCGCTCCTTCCTATCCATGGCCGCGTACTGGCTCGCCATCCCGCGATACACCTTAAACTTCCTGCCATCTCGTGTCAGGGGCAGGCCGGGACTCTCATCAGTTCCTGCAAGAAGGTTGCCAAGCATCACTGTAGATGCGCCGGCTGCGAGCGCCTTTGTGATATCGCCGCTCGTGCGTATCCCACCGTCTGCTATGATGGGAATACTTGAATCCAGCGCAGCCTCAATGCAGTCCCTAATAGCAGTTAATTGGGGCACTCCCGAGCCGGTCACGATTCTTGTCGTGCAGGTACTTCCCGGACCGACACCAACTTTCACCGCATCGACACCTGCTGCAATCAGGTCTTCAGTGCCTTCGGCAGTGGCGACATTGCCGGCAATGAGTTGCACGTCACCAAGTTCCCGGCGCACCTGCTTGATGGTGTTGATGGCAAAATCAGAATGGCCATGAGCTATATCTACCACAAGGGCATCGCAGTCAGCATCGAGGAGAGCTTTTGCCCTGTCTATAAAGCCCGGCTTCACACCTATGGCCGCGCCGACACGAAGTCGACCTTTTTTATCTATTGTCGAAGGAGAGTCTCCTGTGACCTTAGAGATGTCCTTCAGTGCGATAAGCCCTTTCAGGATGCCGTCATCATCAACAAGCGGCAGCTTCTCCACTTTTTCTTTCCTGAATATCTCCCTTGCCTCTTCAGGCGTGGTATTAGCAGGAGCAGTGATGAGATTCTCGCGAGTGGTCATCAACTCAGCTATGTGAACTGAGCGGTCAGTCTCCAGGCGCACATCTCTTGATGTAAGAATACCCTCCAACTTCATCCCGTTGGAGACTACAAGAAGCCCGGAAATACGGTGCTGTGCCATGAGTTCAAGAGCATCACCCATGCAGTCATCAGGAGATACTGTCACCGGATTCTCGATGATGCGTCCCTTGAAGCGCTTCACCCTGCGCACTTCCCTCACTTGCTCATCGACAGGAAAAAAGCGATGGATAATCCCTATGCCTCCCAGCTCGGCCATAGCAATCGCCATATCTGATTCCGTGACTGTGTCCATATTAGCACTCACAACTGGAATCTTGAGCGAAATCGACTTGGTGAGCAGTGTGGATGTATCAATCTCACTACGGGAGAACACAACCGACCTCCTCGGCACGAGAAGCACATCATCATATGTCAGCCCTAGTTTCATATCTTGGAAGGAAGAATGGTGCATTCCTACTTCTTCAAGCGCAGCATTTTTTCTTGCCATTTCTTATCACCCCAATCAGCATGATGGAAGCGAGAATCAGCTTCCATTTCCTAATCATATGTCATCTTTATAAAGATTCTTGAAGATAAGTAGCTCAATCGAGAAGATGAACCTCCTCTACTCCCGAGATTAATGAGATAACAATCATCACTCCACCTATCACAAACAGTGTCGTGGTCAGGGAGTAATCCATGAGGATCCCCACTATAGGGTATACTATCGCAGTGGACAGGCGCTGAAGCATTCCCACTGTGGACATGAAGGTCGCCCTCTGGGAGCTCTTGACATACTTGTGCATGTAGTTGTTGAACAACACATGGCGAGAGAGACCAAGGCCTGTGATAACTACAAGTAGGGGTATCGTTATCCACAGGCTCTTAAAGAGCCCAATAGTTACAATAGCAAGCCCTGGGATGAGCGCAGAGAACACCAGGTAGCGCTTCTTTGAGCCGGTCCATCTCTCAAGATGCTCAAAGGCGTTTAGCACAGGCACCTGGATGCCTGCCATGAATGCGTGCACCACTCCAAGCAACCCTATGGAAAACCCCCTGTTGAGCAGAACCGGCTGATACACCCAGATGATCATAAACGCAAGGGTCTTAATGATAATGCTATCAAAGGCGAGCAGCCGCAGGATCTTATTGTGCCTCAGGGTCTTCACTCCAGAGAAGATAGTATGAATGAATTTGACAGATTCATCCTCATGGATTTTCTTCGGCTCTTTCAGCGAATAGGCAATGAAGAATGCTGCTGTAAATGGCACCACCATAAGGAGCATGGTATATCGCAGACCTAGAGTAGCTGCGATGAGGCTACCGATAGGGGCTGCGATAGTGATACCAATAAGCCCAAAGCTATGGTACCTGCCCAAGATGCGCTTTGAGACCTTTTCGTCATTCACTTCTTTAAGTGAATCATAGATGAGCGCCTCATCAGCCCCTGAAAAAAGCGCCTGGGACATGGCCCAGAGAAACTCCGCGAACATGAACACATAGAAGTTCGGGACAAATGAATAGGCAACTGCACCTGCTATGTTTGTTATCGCACCGATGGCGAGAGAAGTCCTCCTTCCAAATACATCAGCTATTGTACCAGTAGGTATTTCTAGGGCGAAAATCCAAATCATATACCATGACTGTAGCACCATAGCCTGGGTAAAGGTGATACCACCCCAGTCAGTGAAGAAGGGAATCAGTACCCCGGCGATGAAGTGCAGCCCTCTGAATAGCCGAAAGAGGTACATCTTCCAGATATTAGCGCGTACTGAGCCCATGGGCAGTGCATATACCAAGCAGTTAAAAACCTTGTGGTGCGGAAAAAGAGCAAGGTTTATAATACAAATCAGAATTCTAACCCCCCATGACAGCGAGAATTGAAGCTAATTTAGACAAAAAACCTAAGGTAGACCTCAAGGACAGAAAAATCCTGACACTACTCACCGACGATTCGCGGCTCACCCTTAATCAGATTGCAAGCAAAGTCCTCCTCTCTAGGGATGCTGTGCGCTATCGCATACAACGGCTACAGAAACTGGGTGTTATCCAGCAGTTTGTGCCGTTGCTGGACTACCAGCGCTTCGCCTACAACAGGTACCATCTCTTCCTCCAGCTCGAGGAGATGTCCGATGAGAACCAGAAGAAGCTATTCGATGAATTCAAGGGCAATCCCGCAGTAGTAAGCGTCATTGAGTACAGCGACAACTATGATATCGAGCTAGTCCTGCTCTGCCGCAACGTGTATGAGTTCGATGAGTTCTTCACAGACATCATGAACAAACACCACACTGTCATTGATGACTACATCCTTCTTGAGAGAGTAAAGGGCTACTGCAACCGCTTGCTTCCCCTGGAATTCCATGAGTTCAAGGAATCCCGTAAAATCCCCGAAAGAGAAGAGCTGCTCAAGAAAATTGACGAGACCGACATCAAGATTCTCGAACTGCTTGGAGAGGACGCACGCCAGAGCTACTTCAGCATGGCAGAGAACGTGAAGCTATCGTCCGACGCAGTGAGCTATCGCATCAAGAAGCTAAAGAAAAGCGGGCTCATCAGGAATTTCTCCGCTGTCACAAACCTCTCTACAATTGGATACAACTGGTACACTTTGCTCGTGCAGTTGCGTTATTGGGACTCCGTGCATGAGTCAAAATTCAAGCAGATTGTCAAGAATCACCCTAATATCCTCCTCGCGATGAAGTCAATCGGCGAGTGGAACCTGCTCATCTATATCGCTGCGAAATCGCAGACAGAGTTCCACCACATCGTCAAAGGATTGAGGAACGAGTTCAAGACTGTCTTCAGGACATATGAGACACTGCTTGGCTTCCGGGAGTACCACTACCAGGCGATACGCCGGGATTTGCAGCCCATGCTGACACAGTTTGAAGACCATGGCTGAGCTCGCGGGCATCATCAGAGAGGGAGTTCTTATCCCTGAATCTGAATGGAGAGCACGTGTCACAGCACTGAAGGCACAGGTTCCAAAAATAAGAAATGACAAAGAGCCTAATCTAAAGCTCGTGCGTGATGCGCTCGTCTCAGCTGTAGAGCAACGGATTCTTCTCTGCCAGACTCTTAAGCAGAAGCAGATTGGCATACTCCTTTCCGGAGGGGTTGACAGCACACTGCTCGCGTTTCTCGCAAAGGATTTACTTCCAAAGGGCATGGAGCTCATCAGCTACACTGCTGGCATCAAGACCAAGACCAGGGTCGGCCAAGACCTTAAATGGGCTGAACTGGCAGCGAAGCGCATCGATATTCCCCTGCGCAAGCGCACCCTCACTCTCGATGAATTAGAAGAATGGATACAGGGCACTGTAAATGTTCTGTCAAAGGCATCGGTAACAGTGAACGCGGTATCTGTGGGTGTTGGAGCGGTGATAATGGCTGCAGGAGAGGCTGCCCAACGCGAGAAGATAAAGCATGTGTTCTCAGGGATTGGCCCTGAGGAAATATTTGCAGGATACCGACGCCATGCCAGGGCCTCTGACGTGGACGAGGAGTGCTGGTCAGGCCTTTATGGGATGTGGGAGCGCGACCTCACGCGTGACTATGCTGTTTCCTCCGCATTGGGCATCTCCCTTCTGGTACCTTTCCTAGACGGGAAAGTCATCCGCAGCGCGATGTCACTGCACCCCGAGTGGAAGATTCGCAACGAGTACAAGAAATGGGCATTGCGGAAGATTGCTGAAGAGCTTGGGCTTCCAAAGGGGCTTGCCTGGCGGAAAAAGAAGGCTGCTCAATATGGCTCGGGCATAAACAAGTCATTGCTCAAGATTGCTAAGAGGCACGGCTTCAGATACCGCAGGGATTATCTCACCTCCCTCATCCCGCGCCAGTAAGGCTTTTAAAGTCAGTGTGCTTTCACAACTATCTCACAGCCCTGTCGTCTAGTGGTCAAGGATAACAGACTCTGGATCTGTGGACCCAGGTTCAAATCCTGGCAGGGCTATCATCACTGGTTCTTACGTGAAGCGCTTTTCTTCGACCAGTGATGGAGCCCTGCCAGTTGAGGAACTGAAGTGTTCAGCTGTGCTAAACGCCAGTTGAATCGAAGATTCAACGCTGGTTACTGGCTACTGGCAGGGCTATTTATCTTTCTGTTAATAATTAGGGCTAGTGAGTTATATCTTAGATTTTTCCCATTTTGGGCAACTTATCCAACTCGTTTAATATCCGCGCGGCAGCCCTATCATATTCATTATAGCGTACTTCAACCTGCCACTTTTCTGCATCAATGTCACAGGTCTTGGGGCCCACTTTCTTGACCCACCAATATCTTTGTTCCTTCTTCACGAGCACAGAGATTCTACGGGATTTTGGGGTTCGGCTAATTTCCAGGAAATCTGCTAAATCAGGCGTAGGTACAAAGAACAAGGTAGCAGTCTCCTCGTCATGTGCAGCACACCATAAAAAGTAACAGGGGAGGACGGACTTCTCCGTGAAAGTCAGGAAAGATGTACTCACCCAACTATCAAAACTGAAAAGATACCTGGCAGTGCTGCCTTTCCCTTGAGACCCGTTCCATGAAAATATGAGCCACCTCTCGTTCCCATAGAGTACAAAGACTTGAGTGTCAACTCCATGGTCAGCGTAGTTGTACTTTTCTTCCTGCTTCTCAAGTGCGTTTAGAGTGTCTAGCACAGCCTTCACAGTCCAGAATCCTCCCTTAAAATCTGTGTATCGGGACTTCCCCTCCTTCACGAGGGCTTCGAACAATGGCCTGAAATGCCACGTGTTAACTGTCTGGGACGATTGCCCAACATCTGGGAGGAATCGAGCTAGGTCAAAGACCGGCTCATCAGGTTTTAGTTTTGTTACCATATTGCTTCACTTCACTAAGATAACGGAGTGTTCATATTTATATTAGTTGTTCCTATTTGCAATTCCTAAACATTCCTGGCAGGGCTACGTTTTTATTTATTCTGCGGAAAGCTTTAAGTAGCATTATCCTCCTTTGCCGTGCTATGTCAAAAACACAATTACAGGAACAAGGTGAGGCACTCATGGAAAGAACACCAATCGCAGAGATGAAACCTGACACAGACATCCTCATCCAGGGATGGATACATGACATACGGGACCTTGCGAACGTGAAGTTCATCATCCTCAGGGACAGGACAGGAATCGTACAGTGTGTCATCAAGAAAGACAACACAAAGATGTTCGAGCTCGTACCTCAATTAAGGAATGAGTCCTGCGTCTCCATCTCAGGAAAAGCAGTGGAGAGTAAAGTCGCGAAGGCAGGATTTGAAGTGCTCGTCGACAGCATCGATGTGATAAGCGAGGCGATGCAGACACTGCCCATCCAGGTCAACGAGAAGGGAGACATCAAGACAGAGCTCGCCACAAGGCTGGACAACCGGTTTCTTGACCTCAGGAAGCCTGAGATAAATGCCATCTTCAAGGCTCGGTCAGAGATGTTCAAGGCCCTGGTTGATGCCTTTGACAGGCTCGGATTCATCAATATGTTTTCCCCAAAGCTGACCTCGGCAGGTGTTGAGTCTGGCTCTGACATGTTTGAAGTAAAGTATTTCGACAAGAAGGCGTTTCTCTCGCAGAGCCCGCAGATATACAAGCAGATGATGGTCGTCGCCGGGCTCGAGCGGGTGTACGAGATTGCGCCGGTCTACCGTGCTGAGAACTCCAATACAGCGAGGCACCAGACCGAGTTCATCGGCGTGGACTTTGAGATGGGATTCATCAAGGACGAACATGATGTGATGGATGTCATCGAGGAGCTGATGCGAAGCATTGTTAACCATGTAAAGGAACATTGCGCAGCAGAGCTCGAGATGCACAACATCACCCTTCACGACGTGGAAAAGATTCCCCGCATCCCCATGGACGAGCTCAAGGAGATGCTTGCCAAGAAGGGCAAAAAGCTTGCGCCAGACGATGACCTCGACCCTGAGGCAGAGCGGATGGTCGGCGAGTACGCCCTTGAAGAGCACAAATCAGAGTTCATCTTCGTGACGCGCTATCCATGGGCAGTGAGGCCCTTCTACCACATGAAGCCAGAGGGCGAGCCCAATAGGACGCGCTCTTTCGACCTGCTGTGGAATGGTGTTGAGATTGCCACAGGAGCGCAGAGAGAGCACCGCTACGACATCCTCAAGACACAGGCGACAGACAAGGGAGTGAACCTGGATGAGATGAGAGACTATGCGATGCTCTTCCAATGCGGAGCCCCGCCCCACGGGGGAGTGGGATTTGGCCTTGACAGGATTGCGATGAGACTCTTCAAGCTGCCAAACATCAGGGAAGCAATCTTGCTTCCGAGAGACCCTGAACGATTGACGCCCTAGTCGTCGCTGAAGAGAAGCAGGTCAGAGTCCACTCCAGAGAAATAGTCCGCTTTTTCCCCTTTCAATGCCCTGAGATGGCTGTTGATTGCTCCGAGGCTGACCTTCTGCTGGTCAATGTTGAAGGCGTTCTTCTCCATCAAAACGGTCGTGTCTGTCATACCTATGACGCCGCGGAACTTATCACGAAGGCGACTGCTCCATTCAACATGTTCCTCGAGCTCAAGGAAGACCTCGAACAACAGGTGATTATACCGCTCCTCACAGATACGCCAGGCCATAGGGATATGGGGATCCCGTTTGATGTACTTCAGAATCTCGTCTCGGTCCTTATTAATCTCCACCCGGGTTATCTGCAGGACGCAGTCAGGAGGCACAAAGAAGCTCGGGAAGCGGCACACAGGCTTCAGGAGTATCCTCTCCTTGATGAGCGCAGCAATCCTCCTACGCAGGGTGTTCCTATGGAGATGGAGTTTCTTCGCAATGTGATGCTCATTCACGCTGATACCCTTACCCTCGAGCACCTGCTCGAGAATTTGAACATCAAGAACGTCAAGCGTGTGCCCCCGGAGGCTGATGGTGCCGTGCGTATCCACATGGTTCCTGACGAGCTTGAAGGCAGAGTTAGGACTATATTCCACAACCATCTGATTAGGGTAAAAATGCGCCTCTGAGGGGGTGCGATCGTAACGCGAAGGAATTTTCCCGCTTTCAGTGAGGTGCTCTCTCCAGAGGTAATAATTGAGGATGTTCTTGTGGAAGAGCACGAGTAGGGTGTTATACTGGCCTCGCCGTATCTTAAAAGCGGCGAAGATGTGCTCATCCTGTTTCATCCAGTTGACGATTTTCTTTGTGTGCGGGAAATCGGCAAACACCAGGATAAGAAGAGGGTAATGCCTATAGATGCCAAAGAAAGGATACACCGGAGGATTGATGATACGGTGCTCGAAGAGCTTATCAATCCGCTTCTTGATAGTGTTACGATGCCTGCCCAGCTTCCTGGAGAGATAGCTCAGGTTCACTGAGACACCTGTGCCTCGGCAGACTTCAATCAGAATGCGGAGTGTCTTCTCGTCTTGGAGGAGAGATGTTACCATTTTGATAAGAAAATGGCTTTTTTTTATATTCTTTTTGAAAAAAAAGTGAAATTATCACAACCAAAAGTGAATTTGTATAGCCACAGTTTATATACAAGACGTGCACATCAGACATCTGAGTTGTTAAACTCATCTCTCTAGGCCAATGGGGTGGGAGCGGCACAATCAGTACCTCCGCACGCTCTCACACCAATTGGTTTCTTTCTACCTCAATTTCAAGGGAAGAGATTACGGTCTACACAGTTAATTTGCCCACATAACCCCTAAAGAGTAGTCAATAACCACAAGATTTATAAACTAGCCTAACGATTTAATCATTATGAGAGTATTCGTCCTGTCAGATTCACATGGAGACCATGAGAGCCTTGGAAAGGCACTGGACTTCCTGAAAGACAAGGCAGACCTTCTCCTCTTCTGCGGAGACTATGTCCTACAACCCTACTCCAAAGAGGATATGGAAGAGTGCACTACAGATAACCGGCTGAACCGCACCGCCTTAAGGGAGCGCATCCTGAAGAGGAGCGAAGAAAAATACTCCGAACTTGAGGAAATGCTCGACGACACAGGCGTGCCTGTGCTGATGATACCAGGCAACCACGAAAGACCGAACTATTTCGATTTCTTCGAGGATAAGAACATCCACCTTGAATCCAAGACTCTTGGTGAAGTTGTTGAAGGGGCCGGAGCATTAGATGAACTTGTTGTCGCAGGCTACGGCGGCTCGAATGAGACTGGAAGCACCTTCGTCCAGGAGGCTTTTGACATCAAAATAGACTTCACTGAGCGCGAATTGTATCAGCATCTCAAGGCATCTCAGCCAGATATCGCGGTACTTCACAATCCCCCTAAAAAGACCGAGGATGGCGCTCCCAGGAGAGGGTCTGATGGAAAGCCCTACATGCTGCATATTGGATCCGCCTTGGCAAGGCGCTACATGGTAGAGAACACCGACGAGGGCAGGCCACGGCTCATCGTGTGCGGCCACAGGCACACGCCCGGCATCAGCGAATATCGCAATACACTCATCCTAAACGCAGGCAATCTGGGGAGATACGGAGACGTGGATCCAGAAACCATGGAGATTGTCAGGATGCATAACTACGGCTCTTTCGCAGAGGTCGTGCTTGACGAGGAAGGCCAAGTCAGTGAAGTCGCATTCTATTCTGCAAAAGAAGACAAAGTCAAAGAACTCCAGAGAATTGAGCTCGACTGATTATTTAATATTGCGCTTTGCTTTGCGCAGCTTCCGTCTCACTTTCTTGCCAGTATCTTTTACATTCCTACCAAAGCGTTCCCAGAATGTTCCCTCGTCTAGTGAGCCGCCCTGAAGATAGAGAACGTCATTTTCAGTGAGCAGGAATTCATTCTCAGGATGGACTTGACCCTGCGCGTTTGTGCCATATTCAGTGAGAATAAGGCAGACATTATCGAATCCGCCCAGTGTGTCGAGGTCAAGGCAGTCTTCTTCTGCTGCATCAAGGCAATAATCCAGCCGGACTGAACGTTCAAGGCCATCGAATCCGAATTCGTACACCTGCCCCGGACTGACCTCATTCTTCCTGGAGGTGTCCTTCATATAGACATAGCCGCCTGCGAAATAAGCTGCTGCGAATGAGGCCAAGGTACGCGTCCCGTATTTTCCAGTCCGCTCATCTGGCAGCTTCGCACCGCCGATACAGTGCCACAGAAGGTCGCTTGATGTAGCGTGCTGGCTCTTCAGGACCTTTTTTGCCTGCCGCTCTAGCTTCCAGATATTGGCTATCTTAGCAGAGGTGTATATCAGCTTCCCATCCTCAAAGATGCGAGCATTGTCACCATAAAATTTCTTGACTAGGAATTCAAGGCAGTCCTCTTTTTTGGTCGGAATGTCCTCGATAGATATTGGCTTCTCAAGTTTCTCGTCATCATGGATGGACCAGTGCCCTGCATCATAATAATAGATAGAGTTTTCACCAAATGTGCAATTATACGTTAGGATTGTCCCATGCGCCCCAGGCACTTCCCTAGGATCTTCAAGTTCAGGAATATTACCTTCATAGCCCTCGACAACCACGCGCCCATAATCCTCGATAAGCCCGAGGACAAGTGAATAGAATAGCCTATCTCTCTGCCTCTGGGAAAATGTCCAATCCTCTTGGCTGGGCAGTTCCACTCTCACAGAGCTGTAATCTTCAGGGTTCTCACTATCCTCTTCCATCAAATATCACGGAATGAGGGGTATTTTAAAAACATATTTTCACAGAAATGGAATGATTTACCAGGAAATTGTCCAGCGGAGAGCCAAAGAAAGCTTTTTATAGGGCATTTCCTTCCAAAGAATTAAGCCCTTCCTAGCTCAACGGTAGAGCGTTCGGCTGTAGTTTCCGTCTTGACGCGGCACAGTGCCAGAAATGAAAGGCGGACAGCCGTCACCGAAAGGTTCCCGGTTCGAAACCGGGGGAAGGGATTCTTCTTCTCTAGCTTCCAAAGAACCAGGGATGCAGTGTGGAGTTACATGTGCAGATGCAGTACGTGGTATTGCCTTCTATGAAAAGCTCAGTCTTTGTCTTATCATAAAGGCGGTAGGTGCACTGACCCTTACAGAAGCCTGTGCAGGACTCAAAGGTCATGAAAGAGGGATTATTCCTTTCCTCGAGAACATTTCCATTCCTGACAAGCAGGAGAAACACAAGGATGAATATGCTTGAGACAATGAGCAGCCCCTTGAAGGGCATCTGCTTATCCTTTGCAGCTTTTGCCATCGTCCCCCACTAGAAAGGCCTACTCTTCCTCGAACTTTGAGACGCTCTCCGCAGCTGCCTTCAGCACCTGCTCTGTCTCAAACTTAGACTGCTCGCCAATGAGGCCCAGCTTGGTGACAGCTGTGCCTATTGCCCAAGATACTAGGACGAGAATCGCCCAGATAATCACGAATGGCATCTCACCAATATAACCATGCTCAAAGAGGTGCCTCTGCAGGACATCAGCGGCGATGAGCGGAATCAATAAAAGGTTCATGTAGCCGAGCCCCCAGCCAAGGACAGCACGGTGCTTTGCGATTTTTTTTCGAAGTTTCATGGTGCACTCCCTCCAATAAGCGTTATCGGGCAGAAAGAGTGTCAGTGAGTTAAAAAACCTTGCGTTCCTTCCACCATCTGCCGACATCTTTAAAAAGCAGCATTCCCCCCATCCCTAAGTCTGCCCTGATGGTGCTTGGAGGTGAAACCTACAAGCTGTTGGGGCAGGAATTGCCCTGATGGTGCTCACAACTTGTTGGGAGCTATCAGGACGAACGAAGATAGCCCTGATGGTGGTTTGAGGCGAAGCCGAGAACTACAGCAGGGACGAAGGCCCTGATGGTGTAGTCCGGTCAATCATTCTGCCCTTTCGAGGCAGGGACCCGGGTTCAAATCCCGGTCGGGGCATCTTACCTATTTGTGCCCTTTCGGGATTATCAACTCCCTTAAAAAAGGTAATCAAGATAGCGACAAAACATTGGAATGTTGGATGGGGATTCACTAGCGCATGCAACCTTAACTGCAAGCATTGCTATAATGCCTCAGGAAAGAGAAGGGCGGATGAACTAACCCTTGAAGAAGCGAAGAATGCGGTCGACCTCCTCGCAGAAAATGGCATAGAGAGTATTAACTACGGGACTGGAGAGAATGGGCTGGTCCCCGAGTTCTGGGATCTTGTGGAATATGTGCACTCAAGAGGAATTCTACAAGGGCTCACCACAAATGGATGGTCTGTGAACGAAGAGACTATCTCCCATGTCAAGAACCATTTCAACGACGTTGATGTCTCAATAGATTTCGCAGATCCCGTTAGGCACAATGAGTTCCGAGGGCACCATAACGCCTGGAAATGGGCTACCACAGCCCTCAATCTTCTCAAGGAACATCAGGTAGAAGCCAGTATCGTCGCCTGTGCCATGTCAATAAACACCGATCCAGTGAATGTCGATGGACTGCTAAACCTTGCGAGGGAATATGGGTGCACATTAAGGTTCAACGTATTCCGGCCGACAGGCAGGGGCAATGTGAATGAAGAACTAGCATTAGACATAAATTCATTCAACAGCTTCATAACCCATCTCGCAAAGAATTCATTGCTAACCGCGTTACCAGATCCATACCTCACTGCAGTCTTTGGCATCAACAGCAGGAAAGCATGCCCCTGTGGATTCGACTCATTCCGTATAACCCCTAACGGAAGGGTCGTCCCCTGCGTATATTTCACACGGGAGATGAAAAACATAGATATCCGGTCCGCCACGTTCGAAGACATCATACATAGCCCCCCCTTCAAGAAGATACGGGCTAGGGGCCCTGAGCTCTGCAAGGGGTGCGAGTTCATAGATCACTGTAGAGGGGGATGCGCGAGCCGTGCGTTCCTCGTGAATGGCAGCATGGACAAACCTGATCCGTTCTGCTTCAAAGCGCATGGCATCCCTAAAAATCCATTTGAGGGAATTCGCTGGGAAAAAGACACCTCTTCAGGAACCCTTGTCCATGAAAACTACCTCTGCACGATGATTGTCCGTCAAAAGGAAATGGGTCAGACTCCATGAATCAAGACATCCTACTCAAAGGCGCAACCCTCATCTCAAAAGGTGAAGCCAAGCCATGCCCGAAAGACATACTCATCCAAGACGGAAAGATAGCAGAAATTTCCGATGACATCCCCAAAGGAAAAGGGGAACTCATAGAGTGCAAAAACGTTCTTGCAGTCCCTGCATTCGTCAACGCACACCTCCACCTGGGAGAGACCCTTTTCCGGGGGAGAGTAAACGGGCTTGACCTCGAAGGCTATCTCAAAGAAACTGAGCGCATCAATCGCTTGAATAGGCATCATGCTGACAAGATGCACAATCTCGCATCCAACCTCACGCTGCTCCAAACAATCAAAAGTGGGACTGGCACCATCAGTGCCGCCCGCGGTTTCAGCGCAGTGGGACTCAGCGGATTGCGGGGAAGACTTGGAGTTCCGCTTATGAAGTCCGACAAGCTAAAGGACATATACACTCATTTTGCTGAACAATTCAAGAACCTGAGGAAAACACACCAAAATAACCAGCGAATCAGCGTCGACTTATGGGTACATTCCCTAAACTACATCGAAGAACAAGACCTTGAATTATGCGCATCCCTAAAAGAATTGTACCCTGACGTCTTGTTCACAATTCATATCGCAGAGACAAAAAAACAACATGCTGAGATTATGGAGAAATTTGGGCAAAGCGAAGTGCAGGTACTTGACCACTATGGTCTACTTGATAAAAACTGCGCTCTCGTCCACTGTATCTGGCTTGAACCACAGGATTTCGGGCTGATAAAAGAGCGAGATGCGAGTGTAATCCTCTGTCCCGTATCCAATATCCAACTCAAAAGCGGCACACCTGACATCCACTCAATCAGAGAGCAAGAAATCAATTATGCCATAGGGACTGATGGCCTAGCAACCGGTGATTCAGCGAGTCTACTTGAAAACGCAAAGTTCTCGATGGAACTCTTCAGCAAAGAGAATATCCCGGCATGGGAATTCTTTGAAGCGGTCACATCTCGGGCGGCGAAATCCCTCGGCCTCCTTGGAGAGATCGGAAGTATCCGTAAAGGCTTGAGGGCAGACATTGTCCTATTCGATATGGGTTTGACACAGAAGCCCCAAAAAGACATCCATAGGAATCTCATCCTCAGCTGCCCCTCCGCATCCACGCTCATAGTCGACGGCAGGATAGTGATGCAAGATGGAGCCGTGCGGACTCTTGATGAGGCACGCATCCTCCAAGAAGCAAAAAAATTCGAGTTCAGGACATGACCTATAAGCATAACCCCAAAACAGAACGACTCGCCATCCTCAAGGACGAGCATGGTTCCGAGAGGACTGTCTCCCTCATCAGAAAGAAATGGCAGGGAAAAAAACCCTTTTCCATCGCCTTAGGCTACGGTGATGAATACCGCTATGCCATCCACACAGCAAGCCATCAGTGGCTCTATTTCGCACTCAACAACATGCCTGAGGTCGTCTGTGAAAGAGTCTATTATCCTGGTGATGAAAAATATGCTTTAGCATCAAGGGCAGGCAGAGGAATCCAGACACTTGAAACCGGAAGAAATTTACAGGATTTCGATGTAATAGGATACACGCTGAATTATGAGGGACTCTATCCACATATACTCAGGATGCTCTCATTAGCGGGTATTCCCCTAAAAAGGGAACAAAGGGGTGAAGACACGTATCCGTTAATGCTCGGAGGAGGATATTCCGCCACGTACAATCCCGTGCCCCTCTCAGGCATATTTGACGCGATTGTCATAGGAGAAGCTGAACAGATCATAATTCCCCTAATCAACGCGTGCAAAAGCTCCCCTACAAATAATAAGAGACTATCTGCGCTTTCCAGAATCCAAGGAATCTATGTTCCTAAGGAGCACAAGGGGCAAGACCTCCAATCGGCGGAGCCTGCAGACCTCGATTCCATCTCCATCCCTGGGATTGTCACTCCTCGCTCATATTGGCCAGGATACTATTTCCTTGAGGTCGCTCGGGGGTGTTTCCACAACTGCCTTTTCTGCGTCATGCCCCGGGTCTTTCGCCCGGCCCGCTTCAAAAATGTAGATAAAGTAATAGATGAAGCCAACACAATGAGGGCCCTCACTAATAAAATCAGGCTCATCTCACCTGCCGACACAGACCATCCCCGCATCTCGGAGATTTACAATCGGCTCCATAAACTAGGCTTCACGATAGGCGCAGGATCACAGCGAGCTGACATGCTTGACAACACATTCATCAGCCATTTCACAGAGACTACGCATGGACCATTCACAATCGCTCCTGAAGCTGCAACAGATAGGCTACGGAAAACCCTCGGGAAAGACATCACCAACGAAGACATCTTCAGGAGTGTAAAACTTGCTGCCACTCTCAAATTGAAAAGGCTGAGGGTTTTCTTCATCATTGGTTTTGAGGGAGAGTGCGATGATGACCGCAGAGAGATTATCCATATAATCCAAAAAACAAGGGACATCCTCGATTCAGGAGGGAGCTCGGGAACTCGAATCACAGCAGTGGTCAATTGCCACATAAAGAAGCCCCATACCCCCTGCGAACGGCAGAAGCAGATGGTAAAGAAGGATTATTTCCAAGAGATAAGCTTCCTCAAGGAGATGGCCCAAGAGATAAGAGGTGTTGAGATAATCTCTATGGACCCTAAGCTACTGCTCATCGAAGAAATTCTAGTGCGGGGGGATGAAACCTCTGGGGAGGTGCTTTTGGAATCCTTTACTGAGAACACAGAATCGTCTTGGCTCAGGGCATGCGAGTCCAAGGGTTGCTCTCCTGCAGAGTATACCCGCGAGCGGGCCAAAGATGAAGTCCTTCCCTGGCACTTCATCCGGCTCTGAGCGGCAAAGATTATTAAAGTCACTCAAGAGAGATGGAGCCATGGCAGCGGAATTTGGAGTTGCGGCGAAAGCCGTCATATTCAAAGACAAGAAGGTTTTACTCATCTCAAAGAGCGAATCTGAGGATATCAACCCCAATACCTGGGACATTCCAGGGGGAAGATTAGAGTTTAGGGAGAGTCCAAGAGAAGCATTGCACCGGGAGGTCCGGGAAGAGACCGGACTAGACATTACCATCCTTGGCCCCTCAAGGACATGGACATTCACTAAAGGTGAATTCCAACTTGTTGGCATCACCTTCTGCTGCCTCACAAAAGGAAAGGTCACAGGGCTCAGCAATGAACATGTAAAATTCAGATGGATGGGCATTGATGAACTCAAGGAGGAGACATTTCCAGATTGGATTCTAAAAGAAATTTCTGCAGCAAAAACACTATTTGAGAGTCGTAAAAGATAGGAAGGTTTATAAAGTCTCAAATCCCTTATACACTTATGCGCAACCAAGGATTATTTATCCTCATCGAAGGACATACGTGCTCTGGTAAAACAACCACTGCACGTGAGCTTGTTGACCGCCTTTGCGAGGCTGGAGTAGACGCGTATTACAACAAGACTCCCAATCCTGACCTTACAAGCAGATCATCTCTTCCAGATGAAAACACAGCCCTCTCTCGTGACCTGCTTTACCTTAATGAAATTGAAAAAGATGCAGGACGTATCGAGGAATGCATTGCCGAGGGGAAGGTCATAGTTCAAGACAGGTTCATGCCATCATTTGAAGCATATACACGCATGTACATCGACAGCGCTGACCAAGATCAAGTGTTCGAAAAAATCAATGAAATCCGGCAAGACTCCATCACACCAAATCTCTGCTTCTATCTCAAGGCAGACCAAGATGCGAGAGCAGAAAGAATGCAGATAAAACCTGACGTTTCCGAACACGATATGCTCACTCTCACAGATGAAAGGTTAGGAGACTATATGTTGGAAAGTATCAAGACATACTGCCAGTATAAAGTGATAGACACAAGCAACCTGACCCCTAGCGAAGTAGTAGGGCAGATGCTTCTCTCAATTATAAGCTGATTGCACCCCTCCTTACCGACACCTTTAAAAAAAATAGTATTACCCACCTTAATCTCTCAACCTGATGGTGTTCACAGCTCTGCTGGGAGCTATCAGGGCGAACGAAGAGAGCCCTGATGGTGGTTTGAGGCGAAGCCGAGAACTACAGCAGGGACGAAGGCCCTGATGGTGTAGTCCGGTCAATCATTCTGCCCTTTTGAGGCAGGGACCCGGGTTCAAATCCCAGTCGGGGCATACTGCAACTTCTTCGAAGTCTCGTAGCCACGACCGGCTGAGGAACCGAAGGTTATTAGCTGCCGGTCGGGGCATATCAAATTAGAATCCAGCTTTCTCGAGGAGGAACTTCACATTCTCAGGGTCTGAGAGGTATTGCACTGTAGCTTCTGTATAAGGCCTGATGGGGCGTGTTTCAACAGATTCAATTAGGCCATCCTTAGAGGGCAGAAAACATTTGATATTCTCAATACCTGTTGAGCCGTCTTCCAGCGGAGTGAGGGCGAGTCCTGCTATCTGCAACCTAGCAAGCGCCATGACCTCAAGGTCTTCTTCGCTTCTTAATTTCTGCTGAGTGAGGGATTCATATGCGTTCAGAATTTTCACCACGTTAGCATTCATTGCGACTGACGCAAGATTGATCTGCCCTGTTTCCCTCTCATCCAGCAGGTAGATGAATGACGTGGAATTCATATGACTCAAGTCAAGCCCCAGCTCTTCACTACTTTCGGTTTGTAGTGCAGTAATCAGGGGATTGGGAGCACCAAGGTATTTTGCATCAATATTGCCAGCAACAAGTGCAGTGTGGATTTGTCCTGACCCAAGAGCCTTTCCTTTAATTTGTGACATAAGGAAATATTCTCCACCGAGCTTAACTGGAACCAAAAGGCTCACCCCAAGCATATCGGGGCTCATAATTTGAATTTCATCTTCAGAATAGTCACCATCCTTGACACAATCCCTCATCGCCTGTCCAACAAGGTATCTTGTAGGAGCCAGATTCAATGTCAAGAAATTCCTGCCGTCGAATATGTAATTGTGTAAGTGTGGCACTGAAGTGACCAAGCCATTGAAATGTTTGAGCCCTCGAGCGTCAGCCTCTTCCTGAGTCTTGGGATGAGAATCGTAGGACTTCGCCTCGTACATCTCCCTCACACGTGAATCAAGTGCGAAATCACCTTCAGCATTGAATCTTCGCTCATGTGGGATTACGGACACTGAGATGTCCCCGATGTTTTTCACACATACTTCTGCCATGAGATGTATTTCGCAGAGTGATATATAAATCTTTGCACTATTAATAACTCAAGAGTAGTTAAACTTCCTGGGTGATTATATCTTAGAGCGGAAACCATAGCGCCGTGAAAACCTATTTAAAGAGACTCTGTTTATGTCCGGCAGGGGGTTTTATCCTATGACTGATGATGAGATACTTGGTGAGATTAAAGAAACAAAGCTTATGAACCGCTGGCTGGTAGTCTTCGGTGCTATTCTAATTCAACTCGCTCTTGGAGCGCTTTATTCATGGTCTGTCTTCACCCCCATCCTCAATAAGGCCATAGCCGATGGCGGCCAATTTGGTTTCTCCACCAAGGAAACCCAAGTCATCTTCAGTGTTGCTCTTGTCGTGTTCGCTTTTGTCATGATTCTCGCAGGAAGCCTTCTGAAGCGGTACGGACCAAGAAAAGTCACCATTATCGGAGGCGCGCTCTTCGGTCTTGGTTATATCCTTGCTTCTTTCACTGGTTCCTCGCTGTGGGGCATGCTCATCACCATCGGTGTCATAGGAGGTACTGGCTTAGGACTTACGTACGTCGTTCCCATCGCAGTGAGCATGAAATGGTTCCCAGATAAGAAGGGATTAATCTCCGGGCTTGCTGTTGCGGGCTTTGGCTTTGGTGCAACCATCTGGGTCAAGCTGGCAGGCAGCTGGGGAAAGCTCCTTGACATCTTTGGAATCCACCAGACATTCCTCTTCTATGGAATAATCTTTTTGGTGATGGTCTTCATCGGAGCTATCTGGATGGTGAATCCTCCAGAAGGGTACAGCCCAGAGGGATGGAATCCCGAGAATGTCAGGGCAGCAGCAAAGGCATCAGGGCTTGAATTCAAGCCCAAGGAAATGCTGCGTACTAAGCAATTCTACATGATATGGATGATGTATATGTTTGGCGCTCTTGCCGGATTGATGGTCATTGGCATCATCAAGCTGTTTGGAATAGATGCGCTTCAGGCTGCAGATCCAGGAATGACTTTTGTTCGCGCCTCTGCTATCGCCGGGACTGCAATGGCAGTTTTTTACGCCATCTTCAATGGCATCGGCCGTATCACCTGGGGAGCTATCTCTGACAAGATTGGATACAAAAAATCACTTGCATTCAATTTTGCTGTTCAGGCAATTATGATGTTCGCCCTCTTCCAGCTAGGGAAGAACGAGTACACTTTCTACCTCGCTGCAACTCTGATTGGATTCAATTATGGGGGTTGTTTCTCCCTATTCCCCATTGCAACTGCAGATCTTTTTGGCATCAAGAGTGTGGGCCAGAACTACGGATATGTATTCAGCAGTTACGGCATCGGAGGCATCATCGGACCGACCTTGCTAGCAGGTTATTTCAAGGACGCAGGTGCTGTTGGAGACGTGAATGCCTGGCTTCCTGCATTTATCATTGCTGGAGCTTTGTGCATTGTAGCTGTGGTGCTGGCTCTCCTGCTGAAGGCTCCAGAGATTCCTGAAGCCAAATAAGCAGTCACTCGATATTTATAGAGGTGAAGAGCAAGCTTAGGGCTGATATATCCATTAAAAAACAGAAATCTTTTTGAAGGGAACCGGAATCCCCCTTTTCAAGGGATGTACAATGGATTTAATCGATAAGATTAGGGACTATATAACAGGTAAAGGTAAGGACACAGAACAGCAGACCTTTCCGCCGAGCGACGAGGTTGTCGCAAGAGCGCACATCGATGCTGAAACGTACGAAGCGATGTACGAGAGGTCTATTGAAGATCCTGACAATTTCTGGCTTGAGATTGCGAAAGAGTATGTTGAGTGGTTCGAGGAACCGACTGTTGGCAGGGAATACAACTGGGACTCAGAGGCAAGAACTATTGAGCACACCTGGTTCAAGGATGGCACTCTCAATGTATCTTACAACTGTCTTGACAAGCACCTCGGAACAGACCGGGAGCACAAGACCGCTTTCATCTGGCAGGGTGACGAGCCTGATGAAGTCCAGACATTCACCTACAGGGAACTCCACACAGAGGTTTCGAAGTTCGCAAATGTCCTCAAGGAGCAGGGCATAGAGAAGGGCGACAGAGTCGCAATCTACATGGGAATGGTCCCTGAGCTGCCTGTCGCAATGATGGCCTGCGCACGAATTGGCGCAATCCACTCCATCGTGTTCGGCGGCTTCAGCGCAGACTCCCTGAGTGAGCGCATCAACGACTCTGAGTGTAAGGCACTTATCACAGCAAATGTGTCCAGGCGTAAAGGGAAGTCATTCCCATTAAAGGATGTTGCTGACGAGGCACTTGAAGAGACTCCGACAATCGAAACAGTCTTTGTGGTGGAGCGCACTGACGAGGAAGTAAACATGGTCGAGGGCAGAGACCATTCCTACAGCGAGCTCATGGCAGACGCCTCCCCTGAGTGCGAGGCAGAACCTATGAACGCAGAGGATCCACTGTTCATCCTGTACACTTCTGGTTCGACGGGAAAGCCCAAGGGAGTGATGCACACGACAGGAGGATATCTCACACATATTGCCTTCTCGCACAAAAACATCTTTGACATCCACGAGGACGATGTGTACTTCTGTGCTGCGGATATTGGCTGGGTCACAGGACACAGTTACATCACCTACGGGCCGCTGACAAACGGCGCCACAGGTGTGATGTTTGAGAGCACCCCGACCTATCCAGATCCGGGCAGGTACTGGGAGGTCATCGAGAAATTCGGAGTGACGCAGTTCTACACTGCTCCAACAGCAATCCGTGCCCTTATTGCCAAGGGAGACGAGTGGCTGGAAGGGTATGACCTAAGCAGCCTGAAAGTATTGGGCTCTGTTGGTGAGGTCATCAACCCAGAGGCCTGGAGATGGTACCATGAGATGGTCGGCAAGGGAGAAATCCCTATAGTCGATACCTGGTGGCAGACAGAGACAGGCGGGATTATGATAACGCCTCTTCCTGGAGCGCACACACTGAAGCCGGGCAGCGCATCAAGGCCGTTCTTCGGTGTCGAGCCCATTGTACTGCATGAGGACGGCAGAGAGTGCGGTCCTGGCGAGGAAGGGATGCTTTTCATAAAGAAACCCTGGCCAGGGATGATGCGTACTATGTGGGGAGAGCACGATAGGTTTATCGACACGTATTTCGCGACAAACGAGCATATCCCTGACATGTACTTCACTGGAGATGGCGCCAAAATCGACGAGGACGGAGACATCTGGCTCATGGGCCGAATCGACGACGTATTCAATGTCTCAGGTCACCTCATCAGCGGTACTCAATGCGAGAGCGCATTGGTCCTCCACGAGTCTGTCGCAGAGGCAGCAGTGGTCGGAAGGCATTTTGATATCGAAGGCAATACATTCGTGAGCGGGCGTCAGGCGTATGCCTATGTCACTCTCGTCGAAGGAGTGGAGGCCACTGAGGATCTCACGAGTGAACTGGATGCGCTTGTGACAGAGACGATTGGCAAATTCGGCAGAATGGGAGGTATCCAGTATACCCCTGGGTTGCTGAAGACTCGTTCAGGCAAGATTATGCGACGCCTTATGCTGAAAATCGCAGATGGAGTCACAGATGTTGAAGAGTTGGGTAATATCACCACCTTGCTAAATCCAGAGATTATTGACGATTTGATTGAAGGCAGAGTATAGGGCCAACAGGACAAGTACGTCATTCAGAGAGCCAGCGATTATAATCGTATCTTGAGATAGGTAAAAGAAGTATTTATAATCCTCAAGCGTTATTGTAGAGCGAGGGGTTATGGGAGCTCTTGACGGTTTCCTGTCTGACATCAATAGCGAGGTTCTCCTTGAGAGAGGTGAGGTCCTTGAAGACGGCAGTCTTCACATTTCAAAGACAAAGCTAGGTGAAGGTACCTATGTGATTTCTGGAGAGGTGCGCAACACCACGCAGAAGAATATCAAAATAAACTCAGTCATCCTCGCAGATTTCTCCCTTCCTGTTCTCCCTGAAAAAGTGCTGAAGAACGGCCTGCTCAGCACGAGTGAGTGCCAATACGTAGACAAGATAACGCCTACTCGCAGGAGCCCTATGGATATATGGTTTCCCCAGAATCCTTTTTCGTTTCGGCAGGATTTCGGCTATCTGAAGAGATCTCTCATCAGTGAGTGGTTCACCGAACTGAAGTTCGAGGAAAAATCCCTAGTCATCGGCGCACTCACAACACAGAATCAATTCTCACAGATATTTGTTCAGAAGGAGAGCAAAGATTCTGTCCACGTAAGGGTAACGTGCCAGCTTGACGGCAAAGAGCTGCAGCCGGGAGAATCCGTATCCCTGGAAGACATCCTCTTCTCTCTCCGCGATGAAGATGAGAATCTGGATTATTTTGCGTCCAAGCTGGCTGAATGGAATGAGCTTAACATGGAAGGAGAACCAATATCCGCGCTATGCTGCGCTTACTATGCAAGGGGAATGGATGTCTCAGAAGAGTATATCCTGAAGGAACTTGAGCATATGGAGAAGCACAGCTTGCAGGGCTCAATCCAGTACGTGCAGATAGATGAGGGATACTGTACACGCGGCGACTGGATGAAAACACATTCAGACCGGTTCCCAAATGGCCTCAACAGTCTCACGGACTCCATTTCAGAGAGCGGCTTCAAGGCAGGCATCTGGATAGCGCCGCTCCTCGCTGCAAAGAAAAGTGAAGTGTACACGCAACATCCAGACTGGTTCCTTCCTGACAAATCCATGCCGCCGTCCAGGCTGACCACAATAATGCCTAACAAGCCCTTTGATGACATGGCTGTGCTCAACATCACCAATCCCGATGCAAAAGAGTACATCAAAGAGTGCATCGCTGGGTTTGTGGAATCTGGATTCTCGCTCATCAAAGTTGATTTCCTGAACATGTACGGACATCTTGAATCCCCTCCTGGGAATCTCACGAGAGCTGAGATGGTGTCAGAAACGCTCTCAGTGATAAGGGAAGCAGCAGGACCTGATGTACATCTGCTCTCAGCCATCACCCCCCTCTCCTCTGCAGTCGGCCTGGTTGATTCTGCGCGCATCAGCATAGATACATCGTTCCCATTCATTTACAATATTCCCATCATCAATAGTCTTGTCAACAATGAGCTCTGCCAGCGGGTGTACTCTAACATGAGGTCTCGGAATTTCCTTAATGGAGCAGTATGGCATAACGACGGCGACTGCCTGGTCACCGCCAAAAAGGCAGGCATTGCGAAAAAGCATGTTGATGAACACTTCAAAGAACTCAGCAGCTACGGAGGCTCCTTCTTCATCGGAGACTGCCTGCATGAGCTTCCAGAAGAAAAACTCAAAGAATATTATTTGAAGGACGACTGAGAAGAGTCATCACTCCTCTTCCTCGACTTCTTCCTCTTCGACAACCGGCTCTGCCGGAGTTTCTTCCTCAGTCTTTGGAGGAGGAAGGAGAAGAACAGGTTTTGGAACAGTCTCTTCGACAACTGGCTCTGGTTCAGGCTCAGGCTCTTCAGGTTCAGCAGCAATTTCTTCAAGGCGACTTAGTGCGCCGGCATATTCTTTTTCAGCCTTCTTCAGATAGCGCTTTTCAAGATAGCCGCCCGCAAAGCGCTCTGCAAGGTGCGCAGTGACCTTAGGATTAAGGTAATGACGAATCATAATCCCCAGGAAAGCGCCGATTCCAGCGCCAATTACACCAAAAACGCCGCCCATGAATAAGCCAGCACCGGCTAGGTATGCCGGACCAGAATATGCTACGTATCCCATAAGAGCGCCTCTTCTGCCCAAGCCGAGGGTAGGCCATACAACAGGCATCACATAATCAAGCTTCTGACCTAATTTGATGGCCTTCTCTTTCCACTTTTCCTTCCGTTCAGTAAGATAGGCAAGCTCATCGGAGAGCTCCTCGGCAATGCCATACACAGCATCATACGTTTCAGAATCATCTTCAGCAGAGTAACCGTAGCCAGAAAGAAGTGTCTCAAGCTCAAGCCCGGGCTCAGCAACAATATCGTCCAGCAAAGTTGAATCAACCATAATACATCCCCAAAGATTACCAGGGATGCTTGTTTATAAATTCATCCCTGTGCATATTTAAGTGAGATATTTCACCCCTTTGTTCCACACATTGGCAGATATCCTTTTAAGGGCTTTAACAATCCCCATCTCAAGGAGATAATCATGTCACTTAACGAGATACTAGATGCACTGGAACAGGACGTAGGAGGAATGCTAGAGCTGGACAGCACATCACTCGTGCCAGTCTATCTTGTGGGAATCGCAGAGAGGCACGGCATCGTCAACTATGATCTCCTGCAGTCACCTACTCTGTTTGTGGCATTCTGCCCGGTGGCAGACGCACCAGAAGGGTATGTCGCTGTTGAGCAGTCAACAGACGACTTCGAGGGGCTACTTCGACTGGATTCAGGCATCATCCTGCCGGGCTTTCTTGGACATCTTACCACTCACAACACCACACCGTACGAATTCCCGGGCGATATGGTGACATTCTATGTGCCTGAAGAGGTAGCAGACTAACAATCTGTAAGCCTCCACTCGTTAGCTTTATAATAGCACAGCCCATTATATCCGGCTATGGGGAGGACTGTGCTTGAAGTCAAGGGGCTGACGAAGCGCTACGATGATTTCGTCGCTGTGGATGACATCTTCTTCCAGTTGAAAGAAGGAGAAGTTCTTGGGCTTCTCGGACCTAATGGTGCAGGGAAAACAACGACCATCCAGATGCTCCTCGGGCTCACAACTCCTTCAGCAGGCTCAATATCTTATTTCGGCAAGAACTTCTACACAAACAGGGAGTGGTGCCTCAAGCGCATCAACTTCACCTCGGCATATAGTCAAGTTCAGAACCGCATCACAGTACGGCAGAACCTGCGCATCTACTCAGGGCTCTATGAAGTGAAGAACTGGAAGGAACGCATCGAAGTGCTTGCGGAAAGGATGAAAATCGAGCCGCTGCTCGACAGCATCTACTGGCACCTCTCCTCAGGGGAAAAGACACGAATCCATCTTGTGAAGGCGCTGCTCAACTCCCCTAAAATAATCCTCATGGACGAGCCCACTGCATCACTCGACCCTGAGATCAAGAAGGAAGTCGTGGACATCATCAGGGAGCTCCAGAAAGAGCACAAGACCGCAATCCTCTACACAAGCCATGACATGCCTGAAGTGGCGAAAATATGCGACCGCGTGATGTTCCTCTCAGACGGGAAGATTGAGGCAGTCGACACCCCGGTAGGCCTTACCAAGCACGCAGGCAACGCAACGCTCACATTGACTTTCGACGGCAAGAAATCTGCAGTCACCTCATACCTCAAGATGAAGAAGTTCACCTACCGCCATCTCAAGAAGTCAGTTGTTGAAGTGGAAGTTCCTGAAGACAAAATTCCAAAGGTGCTCTTTGGATTGAGCAACCGCAAGATTAGGATAACAAATATCGAGATAGACAAGCCCGACTTAGAGGATGTATTTCTCGACATTGCGAGGAAGAGAAAATGAATCCTAACAGAGTCAAGACTGTGATGCTCCACACATGGTATCACCTCAACCACGCTCTTGAGGCGTGGGTTGACCTTGTATGGTTTCCCATCATCCAGTTCCTTGTCTTCGGCCTGATTGCCTCATTCCTCACAGAGGGAGGGATAGAATCACAGGCCCTCATCATGGGTTATATGTTCTGGATTATTATTGAGGTGGGCAATTATTCCATTGCAATCGGAACACTGTGGGAAGTGTGGTCACACAGCCTCAGCTCCCTCTTCATCACACCACTCACACTTGAAGAGTTCGTCGGAGGACAGATGCTCTCAGGAGCAATAAAAGCCATTGCCATATTCACAGTGACAGCAGGACTTGGCTTCCTGCTCTACGGATTCAACATCTACAGCTTCGGGTGGATTCTCATCCTCTATTTCATCAACTTCCTCATATTCTCCTGGACAACAGGCATGTTTATCCTTGGACTTATCCTCAGGCATGGCACTAGTATTCAGAGCCTCGCCTGGGGCCTCATCTTTGTTGTCCAGCCCATCGCTGCTGCCTTCTTCCCGCTGGATGTGCTTCCCGCCGCAGTACAGTGGCTCTCCTACGTGTTTCCGGTGACGTATGTCTTCGAGGCAGCAAGGCAGCAGATGGTGTTCGGCACAATCAACCTGTACTATCTCCTGCTCGGGCTGGGGATGAACATCGTCTTCTTCTGGGTGAGCTATCTCTTCATGAAGAGGATGTTCGCAAAATCAAAGGAACGCGGCTCATTCGTCAGGATGGAACATTGACTTTTTCTACTTCTGAGTGGTAAAATTTATAAAGGACACTAATCTTTATCCACAGTATGACAATTCCTCTTGACGAATCAGTAGTCGATATGCTTGAAGACACAGAATTTTCCCGTCATGAAACCGACAGTCTGCTCACCTATCACAATAAGGCAGAGCCCTCCACTCAGAAGGCAAAACTCTGCCTAGTGAGTGAATACGACACTGCTGAAGAAGCTGCTGTTGCAGAGCTCCTCACAGATTTCTACCTCGCTGCAATCAATAAAGGAAGTGAGAAGTACCCTTCATCCGACGCCCTGACTCGAGCCTATTGGAGTACCAGAACTAATGGACCCAGCCTGTACACTATGCGCTCACGGGACAGACTCACCTTTACCATGGATATCTCCATTCCCCCAGGTGATAAAGGAGAAGCTACCTTAGAACATGTGTTCAGTATTGTTGATGACACTCTTAGCTCCCCACTTCTCCTCACTGAAGATGACGGAGAAAGAATCCTTGAGGAAGCAAGAGAACAATGCATCAACGGCATTGAAGACAACATCAAGAATCATTCGGGAAGAGCACATACGCTGTTCAAAAGCAGATTCTTTCCAGAGATGGAGCCCCTAAGCATGGAGGCTGAGCTGGAGATGATTCAGACTGCCTCATTATCTAAGCTCACCTCAGCATATGAAGGGCTTCTTTCCAAATCATTCCCAGTCCTGCTTTTTTCAGGAGATTCAAAGCTTGATGAAATCCAAGGACAATTCATCAATTTCGCGAAGGAATATGAAGGTACAGGAGAAGAGAGTGTACTACAGCAGCCCGAGATACTGAGAATGTCAACAGAGCAGATGCCAATAGCTGAAACTGGACCTTCCCAACAGATGCAGTTCATCCGAGCCTATCCCCTCATCGAGACGCCAAGCACAGCAGAAGACAAGGCTGCTCTCAAAGTAGTAAACAATATCCTCGGTGGAGGTTGGACAGGGTATTTGATGCAAATCATCAGAGAGGAACACCACCTCGTGTATGGCATCAATTCATCATACAATAGATTCACTGACTCATTCACCATACGGACTGAGCACGACCCCAGTAATTATGAAAAGATGTCAAAGCTCACACAGGAAATTGTCGAGCATGTCGCATCAGGAGGCTTCACTGATGAGGAATTCGTGAAGATGCAGGAGCAGATGCTTGAGGGCATGCTCGTAGGTGGTGGCAGGAATCTCGTATCTTGTGATCAGCCAGGCTTCAGGATAGGGGAAGCATACAAGCAATTCATCATTCAGACTGTAGACCAGGCACCGGCAGAGAGATACAAGATTCTCGCAGGGCTCAGTCCTGAGGATGGAAGGCGAGCAGCACAAAAATATCTTAATCCGGCGATAAACCAGATTTTCACCTATTCCAGCGGAGGTGAGGACCAATGAGCAGGACAGAGCATAGAACTCTTGAATCAGGGCTGAACATCTACGTCGTGAAACGGAAATCTCCAGTCGCTCATATGCAGCTCTATACTCCTTTTGGAGGAGACATACTCCAGTTCGAAGACCCGGACAGTGGAGAAATAGTATCGCTTCAAGCAGGATCTGCTCATTTTTTTGAACACGTGCTATTTATCATGCCCCCCCTGGGAAAGGACGGCAAACCCATCAAGTACAGGACCAACACTCCAAAAACGAAAAAGAATCTTAGGGATGGCCTGACTGAACTGGAGAATAACAAGGCAATCACGGTCAACGCATACACGAGCACTGACCACACCAACTACTGGTTCGCCACACGGCAGAATAAGCTTGAGAATCTTACAACCATGCTGGATTATGTATTCACTGCCTACCTCCCGCAGGACCGCTTCAAAAAGGAATGCGGCACCATAGGGGATGAAATTGCCCGCTCAGAAAATGACTCAGGCAGATGGTTATATGCTACATGGGATGCTCAAGCGCACCAGGTTCATGGCGGCAAGCACACAATTCTAGGGACAAAGGATGACATAGCAGATATCACTATAGATGATGTCCTTTCCCTGCACAGCACATTCTACAGGCCATCGAACATGGGCCTCATCGTAACTGGAGATGTTGATATTGATGAACTCGAGCGCATTGTGAATGAAAAGCTCAACGAACTCGGGAAAGGAACCTATCTTGCACCACCTGGAGAGGTCAAGCAGGACGAGCCAGATGGTGTTGTCGTGCCTGACAACTTTGATAATCCCCTCAAAAGGGCAGATGTCCAGAGGCCAAAAGTACTCGGAGGATGGAAGTACCTCTTCGAACCCACAGAGATGTCAAAGAATGAACTCATTGACATGCACATAGCAGGAACGATTATCGGCACTGCCCTCTTTGGCAGGGGCTCTAAGAACAGAGAAGCACTCATTGAAGCAGGACTTGATGAGCGCACCTTAAGCGGCTACAACTGGCCTCAGAGGGACAGGGGATGCATGCACATCACAGCAGACGTCGAAAACGCAGAAGAATTCCGCAGAATCATCATAGATAATATCACCAATGCTCTTGGATCAGGATTAGAGCTGGAAGAGATTGAATATGCAAGAAATGTTAATCTCCTTAGCGAAGATATTGCCCAGGAAAACATTCTTTCAATGGGTGGGAAACTCGCCAGCTGGGGTGCGAAGAGCAGGAATCCCCTTGACTACTTCACCTATGTCGAGCGGCTCGAAACCATCACTCCAGAAGAGGTCAATGCGCTGCTACCTCTATTTTTCAAGCCAGAGAACGCTACCTTCGTCCTCATGGAACCTGAGTAAGGGGCTTAGTGCGTGCAGCACGCTGATAGAAACGCTTTCACTTCTTCACCAGTGAAAAGACCTTATCGAGATAATTTCTCCTGCCTTCTTCCACTGTACACTGCTTTCTCAAGTCAGAAAAGTTATTGGTCATACCATCCAAGGGTGTGCCGGGCCGGATATACTTAGCCTTTACCCAAATATCGTTCATAGGAGGGGTAAAGGGATAATTCAGGTCCCAGGACACATCATCATCTTCGTCCGGCAGCACGATTGACCTGGGAAACACGTAGGCGTTATAGCCATTCACAGCAGGCACATCCACAAGTGCTTCAATCTCGTCCAGCGCATACTCCATGCAGTGAGATCTGTCCAGGACCTCCTGCGCATAGGTGGAGAAGCCGCGCTTCACAGCATCCTCAAGGGTGTCGGCAGCAACGCGTACATAGAGGTTCTCATCGTCTTCAGTGCAGTGCTCAATGCTTACAATATACTCATCCATGACTCCCACCACATAGAGCTCTTGGAGAAGATTATTTAAATCCCTCTGTCCAGAATGAAAAAAGGTGATTGTCATGGAATACAAAGATTTCCTGCATATGGACTACAAACCGGACAAAGACGACCTAGTCTGCCTCTTCCGCATCGAGCCTGCTGAAGAATTCTCTTTTGAAGAAGCATCAGCACGGGTCGCATCAGAAAGCTCAACAGGAACATGGGCAGCCCTCAAGGTGCCTGACCACCTGCTCAAGAAGAGCGGCAAAGTCTTCTCGGTAGAGCCCCCTTATGTCAAGATAGCGTACCCTCTCGTGCTCTTCGAGAAAGGAAGCATTCCCCAGGTGATCTCGTCCATAGCAGGAAACATCTTCGGAATGAAAGCGGTAGACAACATCCGCCTAGAGGACATCGCCTGGCCAAAGCCACTTATCAAGTCTTTCAGAGGACCTCAGTTTGGCATCAAAGGCGTGAGAAAAATCCTCAAGAATGAGAAGCGCCTGCCGCTTGCCTGCGTCCCGAAGCCGAAAATCGGCCTCACAACAGACGAGTTCTGCAAGATTGCTGAAGACGCATGGTCCGGAGGAGTCGACCTGCTGAAAGACGACGAAAATCTCGCTGACCAGTCCTTCAACCGCTTTGAAGACAGATTAAAGCGCTGCATGAAGCTGCGAGACACCATTGAGAAAGACACAGGAGATAAGAAGAGCTATCTCATCAACATCACCGCAGAGACGAGAGAGATGCTCCGCAGGGCCAAGCTCGTCAAGGACTCTGGCAATGAATATGTGATGATTGACATCCTCACTATAGGCTGGGCTGCTGTTCAGACTGTGCGTGATGAATGCCAGGACCTCGGCCTCGCTATTCACGCCCACAGGGCGTTCCACGCTGCGTTTGACAGGAATCCAAAGCACGGCATGTCCATGAAAGTGATAGCTAGCATCGCCCGGCTTCAGGGAGTGGACCAGCTCCACATCGGCGGGCTCGGCAAACTCGCAGGGGATGAGAAGGAAGTGAAGGACAACTGGACCAAAACCTCAGCGCCAAAGAACGATGAATATGAGGAAGTCCTGGCCCAAGACTGGCACGGCATGACACCTGTGCTTCCTGTGTGCTCAGGAGGCCTCCATGCAGGCATCGTCCCGCGCCTTGTAGACCTGCTCGGAAAGGACATCGCAGTCCAGGCAGGCGGAGGCATCCACGGGCATCCCGGCGGCACGCATGCAGGAGCCATAGGCATGAGGGCAGTGCTTGAAGCCATCGCGGATGACATCCCAATCCAAGAAGCAGCAGAGAAATGCCCTGAGCTCAAGGTCGCGCTTGATAAGTGGGGCACCTGGACGCCGAAATAAAGATAAAGACTCGTGCTGTTTTACCGCTCGAACAAGATGGCACACTCTATTGATGAATTGAAAGAAAAAGCTAATGCAATCCGCATAAACATAGTGCGGATGATTCACAACGCTGGCTCTGGCCATGTCGGGGGCTCCCTAGGAATGGCTGACGTGTTCACTGCACTCTACTTAGATGTGCTGAGCCACAATCCTGAGAAGCCGGACTGGCAGGAGCGCGATAGGTTCATCCTCTCCAATGGACACATCTGCCCGGTGTGGTACTCTACTCTCGCAGAGCTAGGTTATCTCCCTCAAGAAGAACTCATGACATTGAGAAAGGTCGGCTCCCGTCTCCAGGGGCATCCCTCCAATAAGGATTTTCCCCTGCTTGAAATCTCAAGCGGCTCACTCGGCCAAGGCATCTCCGCAGCAGTCGGCCTCGCCCTGGGCTACAAGCGCGACGGGAAAAAGCCGCGCATCTACTGCGGTCTCGGCGACGGAGAGATGCAGGAGGGTTCTGTATGGGAAGCCTTGATGGCAGCAGGCCACTACAAGTTGAGCAACCTCATCGCTTTTGTCGACAGGAACATGGTGCAGCAGTCTGGAAAGACCGAAGACTTACTGGGCCTTGACCCCTTGAAAGACAAGCTTGAGGCATTCAGATGGACTGTATTTGAGGCAGACGGCCATGATTTCACACAGATACTCGATGCATTCGAAAAAGCCAAGGCAAACAGGGAAGGGCCGAGCTTCATCATCTTCAACACAGTGATGGGCAAAGGCGTCGAGTTCATGGAGCACGATTTCAAATGGCACGGCACGCCTCCTGATGACGACGTCGCAAAGCGCGCATTAGCCGCGCTTGGAGGAGAGTAAGATGTACACCCTTAAATGTGAGGAAAAACGGTCCACAAGAGAGGCATTTGGAGAAGAGCTCGCACGCCTCGGCGAGGAAAATAAGGACATCATGGCTCTCGCTGCAGGCTGCTCGGACTCGACAAAAGTCAACATCTTCGCAAAGAAATTTCCAGAGCGCTATGTCGAGGCAGGTATCGCTGAAGCCAATATGGTCGGCATGGCTGCAGGCCTCGCCCTTGCGGGCAAGGTTCCTTTTGTGTCTTCATTCGCGGTGTTTGTCCCTGGCAGATGCTATGACCATATCAGGCAGAGCGTATGCTATTCAAACCTCAATGTGAAGCTCGTTGGAACTCACTTTGGCATCACAGTCGGCCCGGATGGGGCGACGCACCAGATGCTGGAAGACATTGCGATGATGCGTACGCTTCCCAATATGACTGTATTACATCCTGCTGACGGGCTCGAGGCTGAGAAAGCAACGCGGGCAGCCGCTGAGATGAAAGGCCCTTGTTACTTACGGCTCAGCCGCAATAAGGTGCCTACCTTCACCAACAAGGACACTCCCTTTGAGATTGGTAAGGCAGTCCAGCTGCGCGATGGAAGCGACCTTACGCTTATCGCAACCGGACCCCTAGTCTATAAGGGACTCAAGGCTGCTGAGGCACTTGAAAAAGAAGGTATCTCGGCCAGAGTGCTGAACATGCACACCATCAAGCCGCTTGACGAGGAAGCGATTGTAGACGTAGCAAGAGACACTGGAGCCATCGTGACAATTGAAGAGCACCAGATGGCCGCAGGATTGGGAGGAGCTGTCGCAGAGGTTGTGAGCCAGCGCCATCCTGTGCCGATGCGCATCGTGGGCATGCCCGACACTTTTGGAGAATCAGGAAATCCTGACAAACTACTCGAGAAGTACGGCTTCACAGAGGAGTCGATAGCTCTCGCAGCAAGGGTTGTCCTCGAAATGAAAGGCAGAGATGCCTAATTAACCTTCTCGCCAATCGACTTCTGCTGGGTGTACAGCAGCAGATAGTCCGGGCCACCTGCCTTTGAGCAGGTTCCTGACATGTTGAAGCCGCCGAAGGGATGCACTCCACATACTGCTCCCGAGCACTTGCGGTTGATGTAAAGATTCCCAACATGAAAGTCGTCCTTCGCGCGCTCCTGTTTCTCGGGATCTGCACAATACACAGCGCCAGTCAACCCGTATTCAGTATTATTCGCAATTGCCAGCGCATCATCGAAATCCTTCGCCTTGATGACTGCCAATACTGGGCCGAAAACCTCTTCCTGCGCAAGGCGTGCATCAGGCGGAATATCTGCGAAAATCGTGGGCTGGATGATATAGCCAAGATGGTCATTCCCATTACCTCCTGTCAGCAGCCTGCCTTCTTTATTGCCTATTGCTATGTACTTCAGGATTTTCTCATACGCTGACTTGCTCACCACAGCGCCCATGAAGTTGGTGTGCTTTTCAGTGGGACCAACAATAAGGGCTTCAGCTGCCGTTTTCAGCAGCTTTAGCATCTCATCATACACGCTTTCGACAATGATAGCGCGTGAGCAGGCACTGCATTTCTGCCCTTGGTAGCCATACGCAGCAGCGACTATGCCCTGCGCCGCCTTGTCCAAATCAGCATCCTCGGCCACGACAATCGCGTCCTTTCCGCCCATCTCCACGGAGACGCGCTTTATCCAGAGCTGCCCTTTTTGATGCCTTGCTGCAAGCTCGTTGATGTGCAGGCCGACATCCCTGCTGCCGGTAAAGTTGATGAACCTTGTTTTCGGATGCTCTACAAGGAAATCGCCAATCTCTCCTCCTGAGCCGGTGAGGAAGTTCACCACGCCCTTTGGAAGGCCTGCGTCCTGAAGGGCCTTGAACATCATATAGGCGGTGAGGGGGGCATCGCTGGCAGGCTTCAGCACAGTTGTGTTGCCGCACACGACAGGACCTGCAACCGTTCCAATAAGAATCGCGGCAGGAAAGTTCCACGGAGGCACAACAAGCCCCGCACCAAGTGGGATATATCTAAGCTCAGTCTTCTCGCCAGGCCACTCAGTCAGCTCGTCCCTCTTATGTAACTTGAGATGCTGCAGCGCATAATAGTCGCAGAGGTCTATAGCCTCTGCAAGGTCGCCATCAGCCTCGAGCCAGCGCTTACCCACTTCCAGAATCAACGCAGCGTTGATGTCGTAGCGGCGCTCCCTCAGAATGTCGGCAGTACGCATAATCAGCTTGCTCCGCTCTTCAGGAGTCGTGCGTTTCCACGTCTCAAAGGCATCCCAGGCACACTCGAGCGCGGACTCGGCCTGCTTCTGCGTCGCCTTGGCAAACTGTCCAATAACTTCAGAGTGATTATTTGGATTTATTGAGGTGAAGATCCGTTTGGACTCAATTTCCTCTCCGTTGATAATCAAGGGGTACGTCTTCCCAAAATCCGCGCGAAGCCTCTCGATGGCAGCATACATCTTCTCCTGCACATTTTTATCATCGAAATCAAGGAAGACCTCATTCTTGAACTCAGACATCTTTGTTTTCAGCATCACCAATCACCATTCCTACAAACAGGCAGGCAAATATTTAAAGTTTTCATCACCTCCTATTGCTGTAAAAATGATACCACAAATTTTTAAAGTTAAAAATCCCGATATAGAGATACTCATGGCAAAAGCAGGCGAGCCTGAGACACTTAGGAATCTCAAGGAACACATCGAGGAAGCATATGCGCTCCTAAAATCTGGACAGATAGAACTGGCAGAGCGGTTATATCGGCACGTCCGCCAGCAATATCACGAGCTCCCTGAGAATGAGAGATCGATGGTGTACAAGGATTGCATAGAACTCCATAAAGCCCTCCTCCAGAAGAAGATGGATGAGCTGCAGATTCTGCTTGACAAATGGGAAACTAGTTTCTCGGTAGACATTCAGAAGAGGTTCGAGGATATCTATTGGGGTATGGGGACTAATGAATTGAAGTCTCCTCGCTTCGCCAACATAACAGACAAGTATGCTAAACTTCTCGAGAAATATCTCCAGAGCTGATTCTTCCCGCACAACATTTATAAATGCCCTCAGATTCCAGTAAGGAAGATGAAACGGAGCTCTCGACGCTGGAAGAAGCGAAAGCAGATGCGCTGGAAATGGCAGCGCAAGAGAATCAAGAAGCTCAAGCGTAAGCGCCGCAGGCAGAGATAAGCCTAACGGCTAGGTTCTACTAATTTATTCTTCTGATTCTAGAGTTTACCCTATTATCGTGCCCTTGAAACTCTTGGCGGTGAAGAGCTTCTCAAGGTTCTTGATATCCTGGCCGTGGCAAAGCACAACCTTCAAACCCTCCTGAGCTGCAGCTCTGCTTGCTATCGGATCAAAGGGAAGGTTCATCCCGGGAATCCATTTCGTGCCAATCATCCTAATGAATTCTTCCCAGCTGATGGCACTGATGGGCTTCGCAGACTTTGTATGGCGAGGGTCCTGGTCATAGAGGTAATCTATATTGGAAAGGTTCACCACGGTCTTACTACCAAGGCGCTTCGCAAGCAGGACAGCATCATAATCTGTCGACCAGCCGGGCTTCCACCCTGCCACTATCAGCACATCATCCTTGAACTCAAAGGGCTCATTAGGGTCCTTAATGACCACGCGGTGAGCCACATCCCTAAATATTGTCCTCATGAGATGCGCGTTGATACGCGTCACGTGCACTCCAATCCAGTCAAGGTCATCAGGATGCACCTCCACCACTTCACTTGCTGCCCGCTGGTACACTCTGCACAATGCACCACCACCGCACACGAGGACAAATTTGTTCCCTTTGGCTATCATCTTGACGAGAAAATCTCTAAACTTACGCAGGAATGCTATATCTATTGTGTCTGGAAAGATAAGCGATCCACCCAGAGACAGTACCCAAATCTTCTCTTTCTTCAGAGCGGCATTTTCCTTTAGTTTCTTTGTTGTCACCATAGTCTCACCTTCAACTTGCAAATCCAACGAGCGTAACACCCAGCATGATTGTGAATATCCCAGCCAGCTTCAATGCACCTATAGTCTCATTGAGGCGGACTTTTCCAAGAACTGCCCCCCACACATAAGTCACCGAGCCCAATGCATAGAGCACTGAGAGCTGCTGGTATTTGAGGAGCACAGTATAACACCCTGCCCCAAGCGTGAATAATAGCACGCCTGCGATAAGGCGGGTATTCTTTATCAGGGAGGGAATCTTGAACTCGAGCGTGGCTGCCCCTTCCTTGAGCCAGAGCGCAGCAATTGCGCTCATGACTGTGATGACCAGCATCGCCGGAATGGTCCAGAGGGCTTCCATTTCAGCAAATCACCTCTCCAGGGTCTTTTGAGGACTTGCCTATCATCACGATTCCAGCCATCACCACAATTATACCTATCCACTTGAGCAGGGGCATGGGCTCATCAAACAAGAACAGTGCGATAAGGCTAATCCACACGAAGTTCAGCCCATATATGGGGTATATCACTGAGAGCTCACCGCCACGCAGGGCAAGGATGAACATCAGTGCAGAAAGGCCATAGAGAACAACACCAATGGCCAGCGTGGTGTTGAACGGCTGCGAAAGGCTCAGGCTCTGTGAGCCCAGCTTCAGGAGCGCGTTGCCTGCGCTTGTCACAAGGGTGCTCACCAATACCAGTGCTATCGCTTTGGAGTGTGTATCCATCCGCAGGACATGAATGAGATGCATATAAAAATGCTTTCATGCAGCGAAATCGCTCATCCTGATGAGACGAGAATGGTCAAGATGCAAGACCATCTCTCCGCATCCCAGAGTGACGTAGCGTTCGCTTGTCCCAAGAAGATATCCTGTGCCCGTAAGAGGCTTGTCCCCATCAGAAGCACTGTAGACAAACTCCACAGTGCTGCCGACAAGGCTTGAGAATAGGGGCTCAGGTGAGTTATTCCCTGCAATTTGTTTCATGTAATACGCAGGGGTAATCGGATTTGGCCGCTGAACCCGAAGGTCTGATGGCCTAAGTAGTCGGATCCCCCGATAGAAGACTCGATTGGCAAGAATAGCCATATAGTTTAGCAACAATTTCCAACTACGAATCCGCTTGGGTGATAGACCCCTTTGCGTATTACAGTGAACAAGACCTCCCCTTGCAGGGAAACTCAACACTGAGACTCACCCCCTTTCCCAGGTTAGAACAGGTGAGAGAGGGTGGAGCTAGATATATAAGGATTTGTGGGCTGGAATAGATAGATTAATTACAATAGTTCTAAACTAAAACAAGCATTAAACTAAATAAAATATAATAATAAATTAAATTCACTAATTAATTAAATTATTAATTAGAGTGTTAGAACGCCTGAAACCATTGAAATCGAAATAAAACTATTGAAAACTACTTCTCAGTGAACGCGAGAGACGCGTATCCTACAGCGTTTTTCCAGCTGCCCGCGATGTCGGCAGAGGTGTAGTATTGCAAAAGCTCAACTGAGGGCTTGCCCAGGCTCTCAATGAGTAGTGTAATGGGCAGATGGCCGCATATAGTCGCACCAGTCTCCTTCACATAGTTGAAAAAACCCTCTCCATTGAGCTCCCTGATGAGTTTCACAGCACCCATGTCGAGGTCGTGCATCTTCTGCGGCACATTCTCAGTGAAAGGCAGGTAGTTATAGTTCGGGCCGTAATGGGTGAAGTCTGCGCTCACAATGATACACACGCGCTTACCTGAATCCATGATGAGCTCTTTCAGGTCAAGGGCGAGTTCCTTCACCGAAATGTCAGGGGCAAGAATCAAGGGCACGAAGTTCAGGTCAGGTAGCCGATCCTTTGACACAAACTGAAGGAAAGGAAGCTGCACTTCAATAGAATGCTCGTGGAGATGCGGCATTGGGTCATTCACCGCAATCTTCTTCCTGATTAGCTGCTGCGCAAATTCAGCATCCACTTTCACTACACCGAACGGAGTCTGCCAGTCGTCAATAAGGGTTGCTGTCTGGGAGTGGGCGGAATGGTTCGTCCCAATAATCAGATATGTATCTGCGAATTGAGATTCCGCAATTTCTTTGTATGCCCAGGCTGCGCATGGCCCGCTATAGGCGTAGCCTGCATGAGGCACTATGATTGCGCTGAGATTCTTGCTGCGCTTTGAGACTGGCAACGCTCCAGGCCCGCGGGGGTGGACAAAACAGCCCCGTATCTGGGCCTCAAGCTCCTGAAAATCCTTAGGGTAAAACATCCCCGCGACAGCGGGCTTTCTCAATTCCATGACAATTCACCTCTATTGAAAACATTCACTCAAGACGCAGGACCTTATCAGCGATCTTATGCAGCTCCTCGACGAACCAGGGCTTAACAGTAGGCTCAACACATATGAACACACCCTCACACTGAGCCATGCCCACGCGAGCCATCAGCTTGTGCATGAACTGCTTCACTTCAGGCTGGTCGCGGTAAGCAGTGAGAGTGCACAAGGAATCGAAGACAAGCGCGCCGAATCTCCGGTTCTTGAGAAGTTCATCCACATGGCTAAATATCTCATCAAAAGCGGCTGGGGAGGAAAGGTAAGCACCATTTGTCAGCGGCTCGGGCTCATCATCAACAGTCATCGTGACCGCGTCAACGAGATAGAGGTATTGGAGGTCAAGCCATTCCTCGATGACAGGAAGCAGGGTATGCTGGGGCTTATTTATGCTCACATAACATATATGGTCGTTGCCGTACACTTCCTTCACAGTCCTCAGGACCCGGCGCTTAGAATTCTCGTGTGGGAGCAGCGTGATGAGATTCATACCTCTTTCAAGGGGAGAACTGCCTAATTAAGGTTTCGGCTGTCTCCAATTCATGCACGGTACAATAACAAAAATCCGCTGCTCAGAGCTATCCCCTGCCTAAAGGCAGGGGTATTAACGCTCTTCGCTTAACAGCGGATTTTTGGAATTGAAAACGTCGCGCTAAAGCGCGAGGTATTAAACCATGACGTTTTCAATAAAAATACCGCTGGATTAATATAGGAGAAGTGCCTAGATTATATGTGCAGGCAGATGATATCTAGAGTATGCCCCATCCATGCGCATTGTGACCTAGTCTCAAAGAGATGGACTGTCCTGATTCTCCTTGAACTCTACAGGGAGAAGTCAATGAAACTACGCTATACAGAACTCAAGAGATCGCTCTACCCCATCACCTCGAGGATGCTTTCAGTAAGGCTCAAGGAACTTGAGGGAGAGGGTCTTGTCGAGCGGAAGACCCGGCGCACCGGAAAACGCGCCAAGAGCTGCCATTATCAACTCACAGAATGCGGAACTGACTTCACCAAGGTCGCCATGGAGATGAAGCGCTGGGCCTTGAAATGGAAGATAGATGATATAACCTGCGAGAACACCGACTGTAATGGATGTCCCAGAGTACAGAGATGAGGGCAAGAGGCGATTACTGATGGGCAATGAAAACGCGCAAACCTGCTACGAATATTTTGACTGCCCGGGAAGGTTCTGCCCGGTATATGAAAACCAACAGGGAGCCCAGTGCTGGACAGTGACAAGTATGGTAAAGCTACGGGTGAGTGGCTCCACACGGGGAAAGAACTGTGCAGTCTGCCCGTTTTACAGGAAGATGCACAATCTATGAGCCGGAGTCACGATTATAGAATTCTTCAAGCGTAGCACACTCTGAAACGAGGTGCCTCACCTGTTCAAAATCATCCTCGTCCATTGGCCTGCATTTCTTACAGGGCCTGTATCCTTGCTCGACAGCCCCTTTAATCGTGTGAAAGAACACGCGGTTCTCCTTCTTCATCTGCATGCCTGACTTGCAGTCCAGCCTGCCGAAAATCTTTCCACGCCGGTAGCCAGCATACTCCCCAGGGACTGGACTCTCTATAGTCTCATTATCCTTGAGAATCTTGTAAAGCCCCATCAAGAAGAGGGAACATCATCCGGCTTAAGAGCCTTGCTATTTGACAATCTCCACAAGCTTGACCTTGAACTTGAGAGTCTTCCCGGCAAGTGGATGGTTCAGGTCGAGTTTCACAGTATCATCGCCGAGCTCAACAACCCGCGCTGGAAGCTGGGCTCCATTAGGCATGGCGATAAGAAGCATCATTCCTTCCTCTAGCTCCATGTCTGACTGAAACTTGTCTTTGGGCATATCTTTCACAAGGTCTGGATTAATCTCTCCATAGGCTTCCTCGGGCTTGAGCTCGAACTCCTTTTCCTCTCCGACCTTCATCCCTATGACCGCATCATCAAAGCCCTGGATGACCTGGCCTGAGCCGACCTCGAATTCGAGCGGCGCGCCGTGTTTTTCAGAAGTATCAAAAACTGTACCGTCCTCAAGAGTCCCTGTGTAGTCAATCTTGACTTTGTCTCCTTTCTTCACAACTCCTTTCTTGACCGCCATTATGCCTCCTCCATCGCAAAAACAGAGAACTCCAAGAGAACTCAGATTTACGATAATCTAATCTGGGAGAAATGATTATTTAAGCGTTTGGGTATTTAAACTAGAAGATGAGAAAACTCAAGCTCGCTGGACTGGGGTTGTTCGGAGGCTTCTGCAGCGCTGCGCTCGGCATTGGAGGTGGGGTCATCATGGTGCCTGTCCTTGTGCTGCCCCTTGGCTACAGGATGAAAATGGCAGTAGGGACATCTCTCGCGACAATAGTTCCAACAGCGCTTGTCGCCAACCTCTTGCATCTTCTCATAGAGCCGGGGAATTTCAGATGGACAGTAGTCCTATTCACACTCCTGGGCTCAATCTTTGGGGCACGCTTTGGGGCGAGCATCGTGAAGCGCATCAACAGCAATCTCCTGAGAAAGCTCTTCGCAGTGCTGCTCATCTTCGCCGGCCTGAAGATGACTAATATAATTCGCATCCCAACAGAGACTGTATCGAACATCGGCTTTCTCCCCCTCCTGGTAATCCTGGGGCTCATCGCAGGCTCATCATCAGCCCTCTTCGGCATCGGAGGGGGTGTCATCATGGTTCCAATTCTCAACCTGTTCTTCGGGCTGAGTATGCACGAGGCGATTCCCACATCATTAGCAATCATCCTTCCGACGACAACAGCAGGGGCGCTGTTCCATCAGAAATTTGACAACATCGACCGCGATGCGCTGAAATATCTCATCCCGCTGGCACTTTTTGGCGCAGTCCTTGGAGCGTTCTTCGCCAACGCGATGCCCGCGCAGACTCTGAAAATGATGTTCGGAATCCTGCTCATCCTCTCTTCAGGTAAGATTTTTCAGCAAAAGGAGGTGAATGAATGACATTAGATGCAAAAAGACTGGGATTAGCTGGAGGTATCCTCTGGGGAATCGTACTGGCAGGATGGACAGCAGTTTCCTTGCTCACCGGATACTCTAAGGCTATCCTCGATGCCATTGGGATGGTGTATCCAGGCTATGGAGTACACGGTTTGGGCATCGGGCTTGGTTTGGTGTATGGTTTCGCAGATGGTTTTGTCTCCCTCTGGCTGCTCGCGCTGCTCTACAACAAACTAAGGAGATAGTACTTAATCACCACTAGTAAATAGTAAAATATATAAACTTAAACATATATTAGAGTCCATGGAAGCATTCCTGGAACCCCTGTATGAGCTTATTGAGCAGCAGCCATGGTGCTGTGTGCCAACATGCGTACAGATGATTCTCCAGCGCAGGGAACTATCCTTCGAGAGCCAGGAAGATATTGGCAAAGAACTCGGCCTTGTTGTCCCTGAAGACCAGCTTCACCTCTTCAAAACCATAGAAAGCGGGCCAGAGCCCCCAGCAGGATACGGAACCAGAATCAATGAGCCTGAGTTTAGCCTTGATACATATTTTACCAGGCATAATCTGCCTCTTTCATGCGAATATGTTTCCGGATCAGCAGTAGAGAACATTGAGGAATTCGTAGTAGGCCATCTTGAATCAGGCAATGACATACTCACTTGCTTCAGGATTAGGCATCTCTATGACATAAAAGAAGCAGGTGACTGTGGGCACGCTTCACTAGTCCAAGGAATCAATAAGGATACGCTTATACTCACTGACCCTCACGGGATTAACCGGGGAGTGGATGTGAACAAATTCTATGAATCAGTGTTAGCACACAGAAAGGGAGACCTCGAATTGGGAGGCTTCTGGGTAATCTCCTCAGAATGATTTCTACTCCTCGAGGATGTACTCGATGATGTTAGCGTAAGCAGGGCGCGTTATCAGGACGCCGACTGTGATGCCAAGAATTGTCGTGACCGCAAATCCCTTGAGCAAGCCTGCGCCAGCGAACAGCAAAGGTATCATCGAGCCAACGGTGGTGAAGTATGCTGCGAACACGATAAAGAAGGCTTTTTTCATGCGCTCCTTCCAGCTGTGGCGCTCAATAGCCCCTCCGCCGCGCAAGGTCTCGTCAGTGATAACAATTTGATCATCCACACCTGTGCCTATCGCAATAATTATACCAGCGATGCTCGCCACGTCGAGGTTCCATCCAATCAGGCTCGCTATAGCAAGCAGCAGGTAAATCTCAGCCCAGTTCACAAGTAGGATAGGGATGACAAGAATCGGCTTCCTGTAACGGATAAGAATGATCATCGCGACAGCGAAAATCGCAAAGAAGCCCACCAAAAGCGTGTTCTGGAGGAATGCCCTTCCAAGCGCGGGAGAGATGCTGTCTGTCTTGACTATGGAGAGGCTGACAGGCAGGCTACCTGTAATGAGGATTGTCTGGAGGCGCTTCATATTGGCCAGTGCCTCCTGGATAGCTACCTGCTGGCTCGGTCCCCCGCCCCAGCCTGAGATGGACACATCTGTCGTAGGAGTTCCCTTCAGGCCTACGCCGATGCTTAGGCTGCTCACTGACTGGTCATCAAGGAGCAAATCCAGTTTCTCGCTGAGGTATTCCTCTCCTGATTGATCCATGAGGACCTCAAGATCCTTTGTCGCCTCTGCCTGGCGTTGTGCAGCATCCGGGCTGAGGCTTATCTGGAAATAGAACCTGCATCCCCAGCCTCCATCCTGCTGGACGCCGCAGCCCCTATTAGGGTCTATGCCAGAGCATTCTGTTGTGCGGCACACGTACGTGATGTCGTTGCCGCCCTTGAACACGGAGTTATTGCCTATTCTCGCCTCGAACTTGCCCTGCTTAGCAAGGAGGTTCTTCACCTCTTCCTCATTCACGCCGGCAATCTCTATGAGGATGTATGTGTTGCCTGACAGGTCGCCTGCAGAACGCACAACAACATCGCTCAGGCCGTACACATTGAGGCGCTCCTTCATGCTGTCAATAAGTGTGGTCAGGGTCTCCTGGTCTATCTTCTCTTCAGGCTTGAGAAGCACACGGGTGCCGCCCTGCAAGTCAAGGCCAAGGCGAATATTACTGGTCGGGGCATTCTCAACACGGAGGCCCAGAGCCTTTTCGACTGAAATAGGTACACTTTCCATCGCAGGCTCAACAATCTTCCTTGAGACATTCTGGGTCACGTTGACCAGTTCACCGTCAATCTCCTCTTCGACTGTTTCTTCGACCCACATAGTCGTAGTGATTGTCTCTCCTGTCGGGACCTGCTCTGTCAGGTCGCCGAGGTCAAGCCGATAGGTCTTCTTCGTCGTCTTGACAAGAGCAGTCATGTCGGGCCCAAGTGTCTGGATGATATTGTAGTAGTCATCAAGGCTCTCAATAGGATATGAGTTAATCTGAGTAATCACTTCCTTGCTTGTTGGAGGCGCAGTAGGGAGTGGGTTCTCTATTCCCGCGAGGGATGCCGAACTGTTCCTGGCCACGCTCCGGATCATCACTCCCTTCGCGAAAGGATTAGGATGAAGCATGAAGAGCCCAAGGACAAGTGCGACCAGGAGTATGATAACCCTAGTATCCTTCATCATCTTCTTGAGCTTTGATGCGCTCATTTGCGGGTCCCCCGGGATTCCTTATTCTCAAGGTACCAGCGGAGCAGGCCCGCATTCTGGACCCATGTGGTGAGGATGTCACAAAGAAGCCCGACCACCAGTATGAGCATAATCTGCTTGATGACCGGGCTTTCAGAGACGAAGTAGCCAATTGATGTCGCGCTCAGGCCCGCAGCACTCATCGTCAGACCTGTCTTCATCGCATCAATCATAGCCTCGAAGAAGTTTGTTCCTTTCGGCCTCTTAAGTACCCTGCTAGTGAGCAGGATGTCTGTATCAATAGAATAACCGAGCAGCATGAGGAATGCGGCAATTCCTGCTGAGGACAGCTTGACGCCAAACACATTCATGATGCCAACAGTAATAAGTATGGTAAACATCGCTGCGAAGACAACAGCTGCAGATGGAACAAGGTTCCGGAAATAATAGAATACCACAATCCCCATGAGGAGGAACGCGAAGGCAAGGGTCTTCAGGAGGTCAGAAAAAAAGCTCTCACCCAGAGTGGAGCCCATCTCCTCAAGGGTGTAATCATCTGCGTCGAACGTGACACCAAGAGAGTCGCCGACATGGGCTATCAAGCCCTGAGATGCCTCCCCGCGAAGGCCGGTCTCCACAATAAGCGCTGTGACCTCGCCCCCGCCTTGGAGAACCCTTACGGAAAATTCCTCTCCAGGATATGTGCGAGAGAGTTCATCCTCGAAGGAAGCAACATCGACAGCTGTATGTATTGAGAAGGTAATGCTCGTGCCTCCCTTGAGGCTGATACCGGGAATGATAAAATTCCCTGTGGTCTGATACAGATAACCCATATAAATGATGCTGAGCAGGGCAAGCAAGAAGGGAATAAAAAGCATTGTTTTGTAATGCTCGTCGTGGAAACGCTCCCACTGACCCTTCTTTTTTGGAGCTGAGACTGCGTGCTTCTGCTTCTTCAGCCGTCTCTTGCTACGCCTCCCCATATCTTCTCCCTGAACCTCATGCATGCCTTATAAATCTTCCGAAGACACGTTTCAGCACGTCCCTGTTACCTGAGCAGTGGGAGTGCTATCTTGGGGGATGTTATTGCACTCCTCAGGCGGAGTGTCGAATTTTGCGCAAATCGCGGCAGCATATGCTGAGGCTGTCCTTCCGCCCTCGAACTGCTCACCGTCAATGTACACAGCTGGAGAGCCCCTTGCTCCAAAGAGCTGGGCAAGCTCAAAGTCCTGCTGACAGTACGCCAGTGCGTTTGCGTCAAAACAGGCAGTTATTGCGCCTGTGTCATAACCAAGGCCTTCTGCTACCGCAGTCCAACAGGTGTCTGCATTCTGGTAAGTACACTTAGTGTTCATCTCGATGGCGAAGTCAAACCAGCCCTGGATACCATACTCATCCTGGACACACAGCTCGCGGATGTTCTGGTTCAGCTCTTGGATGCCGTGCATCGAGCAGTACTTGTTCGCCTCGTCAATACAGTAGCTTGGGCCGCCGCCGCCGTAGTTGCTGTAGAGCACATAGCGGGGCTTGAGTTCCACTTTATCGCCAAGCAGGTCAAGCACTCCCACGAGCCCCTCTTCAGCCTGATTACCATAAGGACAGTAACTCATCACGAAAAAGTCAACCTGGGGCCTGTTGTCGCCAAAGGAGATTCCAAGTGACTCAAGATAGGCCTGGCGCGCCTCGGGGTCAGCATACTGCGTCGCTCCGCTCACCTCGTCACTGAGCTTGTACATGTCCCCGGTGCGGGTGAAGGCCGCTGCGATGTTGCTATTTGTCCTCCAAGAGAAGGTATCTGCAACATTAATAGAGAACAGGTAGCTTGGAACGAGCTCGATGCCATGTTTTGAGATGAGGCTCTTCCCTTCCTCAGATGAGACATCAACAGTCCGGAAAGTTGCACCGGAAAAGACGTTCTTCAGAGTATTCAACATGTTAGAGGGATTACAGCTGGCACAGGTGTTGTCATTGAGTACAATGGCATCCACTGCAACAGGGTCGCGGAAGATGCACTCTGCATCCTCAACGCCAGGATTTTCACACCAGCCTACTTTACCCTCCTCTCCCGTGCAGTCTGTGTGAGCAAAGCATGCAGGAAGGGTGAGGCATTCAGGGTGGTCTGCAATGACATTGCAGATTGCCATGGTGAATGAGCCTGCATCGCGAGAGCCGCTGTAGGACTCGCCGTTGAGATAGATAGTCGGGCTGCCTGTGGCGCCTGCTGCTGAAGTGCGCACAGCAGATTCGCTGAGGAGCTGCTTACCCTCTTCACCAGTGTAGCATTCGTCCATAGCAGCCACGCCAAGTCCTAGGTCTTCGGCGCATGCCTTCCAGTTGCCCGGGATTCCCTGGGGGTTCTCGTTCATGCACATAATCACATCCAGCCAGTCATCAGGAGCGTGCTTGATTGCGCAGAGCTGGGCGATGTTGCCTTTCACCTCAGGCTCTCCGTGAAGGGAGCTGAACTGGCCAGGGGCTGTCTCTCTCACTATAAATTCCAGTTGGAAATCAACAGCATCGCCGAACGTCTTCACCGCAGGGATGGCAGCATCTTCTGCCTGCACACCATACGGGCACTGGCTCATGACATACATTGTGAGTGTCACTGGCTCACCACTGTAGCTGCCGCCGCCGAATAGGTTAAGCTCAGATAATGAAGTCCACATGAAGAACAGCATGACGATAACCACTGCAGCGACGCCGACGATTTTCAGCTGCCTCTTCAGTGGCTCTACGGGTATTCTTATAACGATGTCCTTTGATTTCTTCGGGCCCGGTGCTTTGGGCATCTTCTTCTTTTTAGTTGTCTCTGAAGCCATATATAATCCCCTCGGCTTGCACTCCTACACTGATTTATATGCTTTTCCCTGCCTTCAGGAGCGAAAGCTTTTAGAAGGTGGAAAGGCTCACTCTTCCCACATAGTAAGATAGCACCGTGATAGGTATTATCTCGCGGTTTACAGCTATCCACGCGGCGTGGGGCTTCAGCCCCACTACCGTGCCAACTTAAGTTGAAGTTGCGGGGGTGGCAGAGCCTGGCCAAATGCGCGGGACTTAAGCGCTGAAAAGCGAAGACATCCCGTCCCCAAGTGGGTACGTGGGTTCGAATCCCTCCCCCCGCATACCGAGACATAGTGAAAGCTCTCAATAGGAAATAAGCCCAGAAAAAAGTTGGCTAGCTGATTTTTATTTACCATTATCTATGGTAATCCTTACCAGGCACCGCCCACTCCTGATAGGAAGAGCACAATAATGGCTGCGGACGCGACACCAACGAGAACCATCTCCAGGCCAGAGCGGAGCATGCTCCTTTTGGAAGATTTGCCGAAGAACGCCCCCAGTATCATCAGGCTCGCAAAAGACAGTCCCATGCTTACGAGATACATCTGCCCTATTGAGAGTAGGGAGCTAAAGAAGAAGGGAGATATCACTATGATTCCACCCATGAAGGGTGATGCGCTATTAGTGATTGCGATGAACCAAGCTGCAAAGTTGCCTGCTCTTTGTATTTCCGTACCCTCGAGGCTGGAGAGGGTCGCTGATTCGAGTTCCATCAGGCTGCGCACACGTTCAGTCTTCTCACTTTCATATGCACCCCAGAAGCCGGATACGCCCATGGCCACCGCTGCCCCAAGACCGGTAGCGATGATTACACCTGGCTGTGTGATTCTCCCCACATAGCCTCCGAAGAGGATGCCGAGCGTGGTGAGGATTCCGTCGAATAAATTAAGGCCGATGTAGCGCCGGACAATCTCACTGCTTCTTGAAATCCGGTTGTATTCCTTGGTAAGCTTGAGTACTCTCTTCACGCTCTCATATGCTTCCTTAATTATTCGCATAGTGATCCACTCAAACTATATAATCACAAAGAGGGGTATATGCAGTTAGTACCGAGGTAAAGCCAGTGAAGTCCCCTCTGCACCTAAAACACATGAGGCACCATCTTGACACCAAATGACGTAATAAACGCGCACCTATGAGTTCCTCTTCACGCGCCATTGTTCAGGATGCCTCCGGTTCTTGGTCGGAATCTGTCTTAGGGTAGTTGAGTTCAAGACGCTTCTCATCTATCACCAGGAGCTGCTCATCCAGAGTCAGTTTTGAGATATGCCCTTTGTTGAACGCTCTAACCAGCGCAGTCTTCTGCGCGACAAGAATTGCGGATTCGACGTCTTTGATCTGTTCGACCTCTATCTCAGGATACTTCTTCAGCATCTCGCAGATCTTGTTTTCAGATTCCTCCTTTCCCTCAACAATCTGCTTCCGATACCTGTTGAAGACCTTCCTCGAAATGAGCTTGGAATTCTTCATCCGGTTCAGTTCCTTCTCGCCGGCATTGTTCAGCACCAGCTGGGCGACTGCCTGCTCGTACTCCAGGCTGCGCTCCTTTTTCCCGCTCAAGCCCAGGAACTTGAGCAACGGCGCCATAGTCATCCCCTGGAATACAAGGGAAAGGAAGACAGTCCCGAAGATAGTCGCCAGAAGAAATGGCCTCCAGGCCCCCAGAATCCCGGACGCATCTGTCGGAAGGCTCAACACAAGGACCATTGACAGTCCCCCATGGAGACCGCCCCAGATGATGACATGCTGCCACTTCCGAGGAATATGTTCATCATGGTCTGTAAGGAACCTTAGATTGCCGACCCTATTGATGATACTTGAGAAAAAATAAACCGAGAATGCTCGTCCCACCAAAACTGAGACAAAGGCTACGATGATGGGAATGATGTTAGTCACGAGGTCGAGGATATCGAGCTCGACTCCAATCAGAAGGAAGACAAACGAGTTGAGTAGGAATCCTATATATCCCCAGAAAGAGGTAATCTTGAGTCTCGCGTGAGGTGCGAGGTAGCGGATCCCATATGCTCCGGCGACAAGGCCGGCCGTCACAGTGGCTATGACTCCTGAATAGTGGAGGTGTTCTGCAATAAGGTAGCTGCCATATGCAACTACTGTGGTCAGTGTCAGCTGGATGAGGCTGTCCTCCAGGTTCCGGACTATCATTGAGGCAAGGTAGCCCAGGACGAAGCCTAGGAGGAGCCCTCCAAGCGCGAATGTCACGAACTGTAACACGCCTTCTAAGAGACTGAAAGTGCCGGTTGTCACCAGGCCGAGAATGATACGGAATATCACTATGCCAGTGCCGTCGTTGAAGAGAGATTCTCCTTCCACAAGCACGCTAAGTCTCTTGGAGACTCCCAGATTCTTAAAAATGGCAAGGACCGCGATGGGGTCAGTTGGTGCAATCATTGATGCGAACAGGAAACTTATCTCCCAGGGGACACGGAGAAGAAAATGCAGGAGGCTGCCTGTGCCCATGACAGAAAGGAACAGCCCGAAAACAGCGAAGGCGCTCAGGGATTTGATATGGCGAGACATAATTTCTGTATCTATATTCATGGAAGCCTCAAACAGGAGTCCCGGAAGAAAGAGAGTGAGCAGCAATTCAGGTGTGAGTCGCAACCCTATGTCTATGTCAAAAACCGAGATGAGCAGCCCGGCAAGAATCAACCCTAGGGTGTACGGCATCCGGATTCGTCTCACTATGACAGACACGATTGACACAATAATGAGAATCCAGAGGATGAACTCTATCTCAAATCCCGTGGCCATGTTATCTCAGCTCCCCACCGGAACATCTTTCCTCTCCCTATAGTTCATGAGCATCTTTCTTGATTCCAAGATGATGTATAATGTGGAAGATACCATGAGTATCTTAACCCAGTCGAACAGCCCGATAGGCACGGTCTTGAAGGCGTGGTTCAGGGGAGTGTAGAGCACCCCCAGTTGCATCAGTACAGAAAGGACTACTGCTCCAATGACGAATTTGCTCGTCTTGAAGTCAATCTTAAAGTCCTTGGCCCTGTAGGTAAGAACGTTGAACAGCTGGAACATGACCAATGTCGTGAAAGCGATTGACTTAGCTTTGAGGGTTTCAATCCCGTAGGAATAGAACATGGCCAGCGTCCCTACCCCCATCACAAAGCCGACGATGAAGATATTGTATACGACTTCCTTTGAGATGATGTTCTCTTTCCTCTTCCTCGGCGGCCTCTTCATGATGTCTTTGCTGAATGGGTCCAGTCCCAGCGCCAGGCCAGGCAGGCCGTCTGTCAGCAAGTTCACCCAGAGTATCTGGATAGCAATCAATGGAAGCGGCCAGCCGATAAGTATTGCCAGGAATATGACGAGGATTTCCCCCAAATTAGAGGATAGTGTGTACTGGACGAATTGCTTGATGCTGCTGTAAATTCCTCTTCCCTCTTCCACGGCATCCACTATTGAGGTGAAATGGTCATCTGTCAGGACCATGTCCGATGCTTCCTTGGCGACATCTGTTCCGGTAATCCCCATCGCGATGCCGATATCAGCCCTCTTCAACGCAGGGGCATCATTCACCCCATCTCCAGTCATCGCGACGACATGGCCTTTATTTCTTAAAGCGTTCAATACCCTCACTTTATGTTTCGGGCTCACCCGGGCATAGATAGCAACAGAATCTACCGCCTTGCTCAGCTCCTCATCACTTAATTTATCGAGTTCCTTCCCGCTCAAGGCTGTGTCTCCCTCGTGGAATAGGCCCAGCTCCTTCCCAATCGCAATGGCGGTCAGTTTATGGTCGCCAGTAATCATCACTATCTCAATTCCTGCAGACCTGCATTTCACGATGGCCTCTTTGACATCCTCCCTGGGAGGGTCAATCATCGCCTGCAGTCCGACAAATATCAGGCCAGTCTCAAGTTCTTCCGGCGTGGCATGGTATGTTTCAGGTAGTTGCTTGTACGCAAAGCCCAGGACCCTTAAAGCCCTGCTGGCCAAGTCCTGATTGACCTTAAGGATACTTCGTTTTTCCTTCTCAGTCAGCTGTATTACTTTCCCATTGATGAAGATGCGTTCGCACTTGCTAAGGATGATGTCTGGCGCCCCCTTGACATAAGCCACCCTAGCCTTACCTTCTTTGTGGATTGTCGTCATGCATTTCCTGTCAGAATCGAATGGAATCTCATCCTCTCTCGGAAAGCTCTTTTCCAGCTCAGCCTTTTTGAGGCCAATCTTCTCGGCTGAGACAAGCAGCGCGCCTTCCGTGGGGTCGCCGAAAATCTCCCACCTGTCTGAATGATTCAGCCTGGAATCGTTGCATAAGGCCCCAATCCTCAGCAAGAGTTCAATCTTCTTCTGGTCTCGCAATTCCGTTTCTCCATGAATAAACTTCCCTTCCGGGGTGTAGCCCTCTCCGGTGACCTCAATAAGAGTATCATTAGCATAAAGCTCGCGGACTGTCATCTCATTCTTGGTCAATGTCCCGGTCTTGTCGGAGCAGACTACATTTGTACAGCCTAAGGTCTCGACTGCAGGGAGCTGCCTGACCAGGGCGTTCCGGTCTACCATCCTCCTGACGCCCAGGGCCAAGGTGATAGTGACAATCGCTGGCAGACCTTCAGGGATGGCGGCGACAGCCAGGGCCACCGCAGCCAGGAACATCTCATTCACATGGGTAATCTCCAGCAATCCTGTTGCAAGGTAGTGCCTCAGGACGCCGACCACGAAAACAATGGCACAGACCACAAGAGTGACATATGCAAGCCACTTCCCCAGCTGGTCCAGCTTATCCTGCAGCGGCGTGGGTTTTTCCTTCACTTCCTGAACCATGCCTGCAATCTTCCCTATCTCAGTATCCATCCCAGTAAACGTCACTATTGCCCTTGCATGCCCTCTGGTCACAATTGTTCCCATGAAGACCATGTTCTCCTGGGCTGTTATCGGGGCTTCCTCCCTGAGCGCCTTGATACACTTTCCGGATGGGACTGATTCTCCTGTCAATGATGCCTCATCTACCTGGAATGCTGCGATATGAACAAGTCTCGCATCAGCAGGAACCTTGCTTCCAGTCTCCAGCAGGATGATATCGCCTGGGACAAGCTCGTGGGAGTCTATCTCTTTTTCCGTTCCGTTTCTGATGACCTTCGCTCTCAAGGCGGCGAGTTTTCTCAGGGCTTCAATGGCATTTCCCGCCCGATACTCCTGGATAAACCCAAAGAGTCCATTGAGAATGACTATGAAGGAGATAACGATTGCATCCAGTCTTTCCCCTATCAATAGTGAGATGACCATCGCGGCCAGGAGGATGATAACGATAAATGAGGTGAACTGCCGGATGAATATCTGGAGTGGCGTGACGCTCTTTCTCTTCTCTATCTCGTTGGGACCATGGGTCTCGAGCCTTTTCTGCGCTTCCTCATCTGTCAATCCCTCATTGGAGCTCTTCAAGGAGTTCAAGACACCGCTTTCATCCAATAAATAATATTCCTCACTCACTCGAGCCACCTAACATATTGATGTGCATCAAATACCCTGAAAATGCAAGAACCGAACTCACCAGGAAAACGCCGCCTCCCACAAGATGTGCTTTGTATCCAAAAGGAGCCAACTCCAATAGCCCAGTATAAATCAGGACGGTTATCCCTATATAAAATAGGATATATATTAAGCTAAGTACCAAGATTGGACCTGCCAACCATCTGTCAAATTTCAACCAAGGCGTATATTTTTCCCATTTCAATAAGCTCTTCTTGTCTTCCATGATTCCCACACCCTGCTAACTACAAGAAGCAGTTAGGGCAAACTCAATTAATCTGTCCGCGTTGATGTTCTTATATTTAATATAAGGAATCCGCACCTGAATAACCTGTTTTTAGGTCAAACCAAGGATAATTTGTATCAATTGATAACTCTGTCAAGTATAGCGGGGATGCATCAATTGATAACATCCACGGGCAGGGATATAAAAATGAATGCCAAAAAATATTTAATTTGATACATTTATTCTCACTGCAAGAAGTTCAAAAGAACATTTTAAAGAACTTCACCAGGGGTTGACACGATGAGAAAAATTGAGGCAAGATTGCTCAGGGAACTCATTGCGAACAGCAAAAGGAGTGACAGAGAGCTTGCTAGAGCGATGGGCACGACACAGCCGACCGTTGGGCGACTTCGCAAGAAGCTGGAAAAAGAGGGCTATGTCTCAGAATACACCCTCATTCCCGACCTTGCCAAACTGGATGTAGAATTCATAGCATTCACCGCAATCGCATGGGGACATTACCAAAATCAGGACAAACTGAAAGAATTCAGGGAGTATATCCGGCAAAGCCATTTTGTCTTCTTCTCCGCCCCTGGAGAGGGCCTCCAGGGCAAGACCAAACTGATTGTCTCGTTACACCGGGATTACAAGTCGTACGAGCTATTTATCAGAAAAATCAGGGCGCATTGGGCGCCGATGATTGACAGCATGGAGACATTCCTTGTTTCAACGGACAACATCATCCGGCAGTTCACTTTTGAGGGAGTGGCAAGCATGCTAGAGGCACAGGATGAGGGATAAAATCCCCAGAGATCTGATACGATGAAGGGCTCCCGAGATAAGAAGCACGACTTCCACATTAGGATTGTGAGTATTTTCGTGGTTCTTATCCTCATCATATTCAGCATCGGAGCACTCAACTTAATGATAGATATTCGCTCGCAGGAGGATAGTGGGGCTGCCGAAGAGACTGAGATTGAGGAAGAGAATACCGGCAATAAAAACTCCTCACATAGTTCTCGTTCCCACAACGACACTGCAAACAAGAGCAATATTGCTTAAAAAACTACAAATTCTGTGCGCGCTCAAAGCGCTCCTCAACATCCTTCCAGTTGATGATGTTGAAGAATGCATTCACATAATCACCGCGCTTATTCTGGTAGTTCAGGTAGTAAGCATGCTCCCACACGTCCAGCACAAGCAGCGGAAGGACCCCCCACTGGGTGAGGTTCTGGTGCTTCTCGACCTGCAGGATCTCAAGAACGCCTGTCTGAGTGTTATATACTAGCGCGCCCCAGCCCGAGCCCTCGACTTTCGAAGTAGCGGCAATGAAGTGCGCCTTGAAGGCGTCGAATGATCCGAACTTCTGCTTGATTGCATCGGCAAATGCTCCAGATGGCTCTCCTCCACCGTCAGGAGACATATTTTCCCAGAACATCGTATGCAGGAAATGCCCTGAACCGTGGAACGCCAGCTCCTTGGACCAGTGCTTCACCAATCCTAAGTCGCCTGCTTTCCGAGCTTCAGCGAGCTTCTGCTCTACATTGTTCAACCCCTTGACATAGCCTGCGTGGTGCTTATCGTGGTGCAGCCTCATCGTGGCTTCGTCAATGTGCGGCTCCAGAGCGTTGTACGCATAGGGCAGCTCTGGGAGGGTGTGTTCTTTCATTGTTTCGCTTTTCTGTGTCATCTCACATCACCTTTTCTTAACAATAGTTAATTAAACTGGGTTCTCTTATATATATCTATCGGCCATGAGAAGCTGAGACATAAATATTTACCGCCTAGTCTTACTGCGCCGGGCGAGTTTCATCACCACAGGAATCAACCCGACAACAGAGATAATAGTAAGCAGAACAAAGAGGGGAAGCACGTTCACCTGCGTCACATCCCCGCCGACATCTGAGAGCAGCGAGCCGACATAAGCAAGGAGCAGGAACGGCACACTATAGCCCAGCGTTGTCGTGATGATGAATCTCCTAAAGCTTATCTCTGTGAAGCCAAGCAAAAGGCTCAGTATATCATTAGGAAAGAGCGGAGAAAACCGTATGAAAATAAGCGAATAAAGACCGTGCTCCTTATCCAAAAAAGCGTCGACCTTGCGCATCTGCTTCTCCTTCTTCAGCCATTTTTCGGCAAAGGCCTCTTTTCCAGATCTGCCGATGAAGAACAGCAGAGCAGAGCCCACCATATTCGCAATGACAGTATAAATGAAACCGGGAATTACTCCAAAGAAATAGCCAGCAAATATCGCCGAGATGGGGTTTGGAAGAGGAGGAATCACAGTCGCGACAAACTCCCAGAGCATATACACGAGCGGACCGACAATCGTACCGTACTGCTCAAACTGCTCCAGCAAATCCTCTGGGTGGAACGCAAGAAGATACAGCGCAGAGGAGATTGCTATTGACAGCCCTAAAACAAGCAGCAGTATCTTCAGGAGCTTCTTCCGCCTCATCAGGTTCACTCAATAGCGGTAGAGGTTCAGGAAAGACTTTATCGTGGCCTTCAGCTCATCTGAATCCTCCACAAGAAGGGCCTCGAACTCCCCGGTATGCTTGCGGTAGATGAACTTGTCGAAGATTGTGCGGATGAAGACATACTCAGGGCGGCCTTCCCAGCGGTTCTCGTAATCTGTGTCCAGAAATCCATCGATTATAATGAGCACATCGCCCTTGTTCATCTTCTTCTTGTGGCGCCCCTTCTCGACAACGACTTCACGGAGATTCTCCATAATAATCTGGATTCTGAGGATGAGCTTCGCGTAATCACTTACCTTCTTGAAAGGCTCGAGCCAGAGTTCGACGTATTTCCCTTCTGGAGAGACGAATTCCTTATTACGGACTTCTCGCTTGTCCCATCCCTTGTCCTTGAAGAAGCTGTCAATAACCCTGTATAATTCCTTGACATTGAACAGGCCCTTGTAATTGATGCGGACACTGTCAACAACAAGCTTTTTTTCGACCATTAGTATGCACCTCCAGAGGTTTCCATGCCCAGAAGCTGTTTTGTGTGTTCGTGCAGCCCGTAGAGCACATAGTACAAGTTATCCATATGCTTGAATTCTATATCGCGGCGGATGATGGCCTTGTTATATACCTTCTCCAGCCACTTCTTGAAGACTGAAGCCTCCCATCTTCCTGAATAATCAGTCACGACTTTCGCGGAAAAGGTTATCTTCATGCGGCCCTGCTGCAGAACCTTCTTCTTACCGTCCTTCACGACCTCGACATTCTCCATATCCCAGATATGGAACTTAAGAGATATATGATAAAGATAATAATCATCAATCAGGCGCTTCGCTGCCCACTTGATTTCGGTCTCAGGCGGCTTTTCCTTGTACATCTCTTCCATAAAGCGGTAGCCGCGGCTCGAGAACCAGGCCTGCATCGCCTGATAGACTTTCTTCATGTCCCAGACTCCCTTATATTTCAGAAAATCCTGCTGCAGAGACCATTCTTCCATAGGATAAGCTACTTCTTAGAGAATATTTAAAGGTATCGCAGGGAAATTGCCTTAAATCTCCCTGAGGGGTGGTTCCTCTGGCCAACAGTGCTCGCACACCCTGCTGGAACCATCTCTCCGCAGCCCCTTGGTAAAGGCGCCACAGGCATCGCACTCGCCGATTTTCGGGCTGAACTGGGACACTGGCTTGCGTGACTCCTCCCTCAGCTCGAAGCGGTCCACCATGATTTCGAAGAGTTGGGGCTCGACCTTGAGAATGTCTTTCAGGGTGAGGAAACCGACCATCTCGTTTCCATACAGGACAGGGAGGTGGCGGATGTTGTTCTCATTCATGATGACTAGGGCATCAAAGATATCTGCATCGGGGGCGATGGTGAGCAGTTCCCGTGCCATAAGATCAGACACCTGCACATCTCTTGGGTTCTTACCCTTCGCGATGATTTTTCTCACGAAATCCTGCTCAGTCACAATCCCCTGAGCATTCTCACCATCCATGATGATGAGCGAACCCACATGGCGCTCTGCCATGATACGTGCGCATTCCTCAACTGTAAGCGAGCCCTCTATAGTAATGGGCTTCTTTGTCATTGCGTCTCCCACGAGAAATCCAGTCTTCATGCTTACTCCCCCTTAACTTTTGATTATAACAATACTGGGGGGCGTCGGCTTCCTTAAGAATTTTTTGGTCTATTTTTCGTCTTTAGAACATATCGACGACTCGTGAGTAGCAATTCCAACACGCAAGTGTTAAGAGACTCAGTGCCGCATGAGTATCTCGACCTTATCACCGAAGATGCGCTCGAGGTCGTGGAAAATCGGCCCCTTGATGAACACTCTCTTAGGGATTTTCGAAGTCGCAAGGGCATGCTCAAGCTCTTCCATCGAGCTCTTATTTTCAGGGCCCAGGCCGCCTTCCTTGGTGAGTTCTGCCTTCAGCACTTCCCTCGGCTTCTTGTTCAGCTCAGGGATGATGAACGCCATGTTACCCAGCAAAGTGACCTCGCCGAACTTCTCGCCGTACTTCACGCGGATTCTCGCGCGCTCGAGCTCCTTGCCGCGCTTTCTCTGGATGTGCTCCACCATGTAGCGGATGAACTCTCGTGAGTTCTTGTGTACTTCCTGTACTTCAGTGGGAGTGAGCTTCTTCTCGTCATAGTGCTTCTTGCCCTTGACCACGCCCTTCAGGATACGGAGGTATTTCTCAGGTACCATGCCTTTGTTGACCAGGTTGGCCTCGAAGACCTTCTCCATCTCTGAGTCGTCGAGCTTGTCAACGCCCTCAAGCCTCAGAACATCACGCACGACAGTGACAATCGTGTCATAGGTATCTGCCATCCGCTCCTCCTTCTTGGTCTTCTCGATCTGCTTGAAGAGCTTGGTAATTCTCTTGAGGTACTTCTCTGCATTCGTAACATACTTATCAATCTGCTCTCCTGTGACTTCTTTCTTCGCACCATGCTCAAGGTCTTTGCGAAGCTGTATCTGTTCCTCGAGAATCTTGATAAACTCAGGCTCCAGGAGCTTCTCGCGCTTGACGAAAATCTCATCAAGCAATTCAGGAGTCTCCTTTGGCGATGGAGGAGCCTGACCATAGAGCATCAGTGCTGCCTGGCTTGGCGTGAGGAGGGCGTAGAAGATATCCTCCATACCTATCTCACGGAGCTTGAATTTCACTCTCTTCAGAGCCTGGTTGCCAGTGTGCATGAAGAGGTCAATCGCTTCCTGGCTCGGCTTGATTTTTCCCATCTTCAATAGCTGCTTCCAGGGCATGAAGATACCCCTGTCATAGAACGGGACACCGTCGCGCAGCAAGGTGAAGATGATTGGATTAGCTTCTCTCAGCGAGAGCCAGAAGTCAGTCAGGATATACACCTGGATGTTGATTTTGTTCCTGATGCCTGTCAGCTCTCCTGCTTCCATTCCCATGCCGATGATGATGGCGCGCAGCTTGTCCTTGAGCTGGGCACGAGTCATTTTCTTCACATCGGTATCATCAATGACTATGAACACGTCGATATCGCTCTGCGGTGTGGCGCGTCCCTGCACAATCGAGCCCGCGAGTACATAGCTCACAATGTACTTCTCAAACTTCTTCAGCACCATGCTCTTGTGTACTTCAGAAATTTTGATGGCAGCGAGCATGCCTGTGTCGTACACAGGCGCAGAGATGGCGACAAGCTGGAGCATATCGTACTTCGCATCGTAGCAGCCCTGCCACAGCTCTGAGAGGATAATAGTATTCACAGAAAGATTCTGATCGACTTCCTTGCCCATCTTCTCGATGATGGCGCCGAGCTTCTTCTTCAGCTCCAGCTTGGACATCTTCTGGCTGTCAGAATCATCAACAAGGACGAGCACGTGTATCGTCTTCGTATCAGCTTTCTTCCCTTCCTTAGGCTTCTTAGGGGGCATGAGGGCGATGCCGACAACGTACTTGTCGAACTTCTCAAGCACTCTACCCTTAAACTTCTCAAGCTTGGCCATGATATCCTTGAGGCGTTCATGGGCTTCAGGAGGGAGCTTCGCCTTGAGCTGCTTCTGGAGCTGTTCCCTCTGCAGCTTTTTCGGGTCGACTTTTTTCTTTGCGGAGGCTTTTTTTGGCGCTTTGGGGGATGGTGATTTTTTTGCCATAGTGTCCCGAAGAAGGAGCTTTACGTTCTTAAAGCTATCGTTATAGATTAATAATAATCTGGGACAAAAACCTCAGTCCGCGGTATCTTCCTTAGAGAGCCTGTGGCGTGCGATATATCGTCTTGGGCGCTCTATCTCCTTCAGGTTTTTGGGAAGGTTGCCAAGAATAAAATCGCTTGCGTCCACACCCAGAATGTCATCAAGCTCTTCCATCATATCTGAACCAACAACATAGCGCTTCCCCTGCTCTGCCATGGGATGCTTCGTGACCTTCCACAAGATATTCCGCACCTTCCTTCTCAAGTCTTTCCTGAGGGTTGTCATAGTCTCATTAAAGTAATGGTGGCCTGCGTCACCCCAGATTTCTTTAAGCACTTGGTCAGTATAATAGTCAGCATGGCTCTCCACAGTGCTCATCAGCACCTCTATCTCCTCGTTCACCTGTTGGTAGCGCTCCTCAAGCTCCTCGCTTGACACGCTTTTCATCTCAGGCCAGCGGTCTTTCATCTGGCCGAGAATGATAATCTGATCAATGAGCTCATCACGCATCTCATCCAGCTCAGGATGCTTATAGAACTGCCTATTGTGGATATCTTCGTGGATGAGCACCTCAAGCATCATGTCCTCATACCTCAGGGCAGAGGATTCAGTCACCCTGCGGATGTTCGGCTCGACCACGACACAGGTGGATTTCCGGGAAAGGCCATCATCATCATCATTGAGAAACATCAGGTCATAGAGTCCAAGAACATATTTCGATATCGCGCTGACCATCCTCACATTTTGCACGATATTTACTGCACTATTAAGGCCTCTCTTAAGCATGTGGCCAAGCCCAGCAGGCTCGAACTCATCTGGGTTCTGGCGCTTCCATACGTGCATCTTGTCCCAGGTCCGTGTGTAAGCTGAAGATATTGTATGTTGGGAGAGAAGGTCTCTTATCAACGACATGCCGTCCTTCACCTCGATAGCGCTGTCAGGGTCGCGCTCGATGCCCACAACCTGTGTGATGAGGTCATCATATTGGACCATATACTCTTCCAGCAGAACGAGGGCTTCGGAATCAGGCTCAGCACTCTTCATCAAGCGGTCGAGCTTATCCATACTCTCATCGAGACCCGCAACTTCCCTCTGGGCTCTGCTCAGGATGCTTGCATCATCATCCTCGCCCATCTCAATCGCGAATATCTCCTCAAGTATCCTATCAAGTTCACTCATAAGCGTCTCCTCCCTGAAGAGCGTGAACAGGAGGGCTTTTAAGAATCTTATGCGGATAACAAGGAATAATTTTCCAGAACTGCCAAAAATGCTCAGAACAGGCTCTTGTGCTCCTTCTCACTAAGTATTGTGGGAGATGAGCCGCCGTGCCAGCTCTTCCTCGGCCTTACCCTTATGGGATAGATTCGCTCATTCATGTCGTCGAACACAATCGCTGCCCCGTCCACCTTGGGCAGCTCATTCACGTACTTGTCCAGTCCCTCGCGCATGTAGCTCTGCATCAGCGTGCCGAGCGCATCAATATCAATGCGGGCGGTGATGCGGTGCGAGATGACTGTATCGCTCTGGGTCATGACATCAGTATGGATCTTGCCCGGCTGCTGGCTCGCCAGTATTAAAGAGATTCCCGGCTGGCGGCCTTCACGAAGAATCCTGATGAGTGGCTCAGAGGCAAGGGTCTTTCCCTTATCAGGAAGGAACTCGTGGGCCTCGTCGATTACGAGCCACACCATCGGTGTCTCGCTCTGTTTTGGCGCCTCGAAGATTGATGTCCCACTCTTCACATCATTGTACTCCTCGTTCTTCCGCGCGACCATCCTATCCACGAACATGCGCTGGCTCAGAAGACCGATAACCAGGGCCCTCAATCTATCCGAAGCGGACATCGTGGCGTAGCAGCTTAAGTCAAGGATAATCACATTGCCCGGGTTGATAAGGTCATCAAGTGGAGTTCCCTCCTCGCTGAAGAGCCCCCAGGTATCGGCAGCGATGAATCTGTTCTCCACAGCATTGCGCACCGCGGGCGTGGCCCCTTTAAGGCTTTTCACCTTCTTGACAATATCAGGCAGGTCATATTCATCATCCTCATCAAATTCTGCAAGGATGCGCTCAATCATCACACCCATCGGATCGTTGATAGGGATGTCAAAGACCTCGCACCACTGATAGGCATCGAGCTCATGCGCCCGAATCGAGAAGGGCTTGTCAGTGGGAATGCCCTTGTCCTGGAATTCCTTGAAGTAACCGTGCGGAGTGTAGATAACCACATCAACTCCTGTCGGCTCAATGCCCCACTGCTGGAGCAGTGCGGTATCTCTGTTGTTCGGATACTTCATAGTCCAGAACACTCCCATGGTATCGAGGATGATGACACTTACCTTGCTGGCAAGCTCTTCCGGCAGGTCAAGCAGGCCCTCTGCGATAACACCCAGGGTATAGCTCTTGCCAGAGCCGCGCTTGCCGCACACGAACACGACATGAGATGTCGATACATCGAGAAAAACCTTGTTCGAGAGTGAAGTGGTTCGCTCCATCTTGACATACTGCTTTCCAAGGAGGATAGTGCCTTCTGTTCCGAGGCGCTTTCTGCGGTCTTCACCCCTTCCAATCACAATGTCGTACGGCATAGAGTACTCACTCCCTCATTAGAATCCCAGCCAGATGAAGGATTTAAAGCTTGCGGTTCAGGGGCGCATCCAGCGGACTTCATAATAGGTGACGTCGCCTTCATCATCCACAATGCCGAGCAGGAGGCGCTTCTTAGTCGAATGCGCAACCCTGTTCTTGGCGGCGAACTCATACCATGTCAGGACAGAGCCTTCATGCACAGGATAGATGACCCAGCGGGCATGGTCCTCTCCCGGCTTGACCCCGCGGTCATACACCCTGAAGTCAGCGCCGAACTTGAGCGCGGTCTTCACAATATAGCCGCGTGAGCGCATGTTCTTGAAGACACAATAGCGAACCCAGAAATTCGGCTCCGCTTTCTTTGCCTTGCGGAGAAACTGCTCAAAAGATATCTCCCTATTGCGGCCATCAAGCACTTTCAGCTTATCCTTATCAACAAGATAAAGCGCCTCAAGAAGCGAGAGCTGGACCTTTCCCTTCTGGACAATCTTCCCATAGCTGCCCTGGCTATAGAACAGCCTGGCTTCGTCAGAATCCTCGGTGATGACGCGATGCTCTGCGAAATGCGAAACCACAGGCTGGGGCTTACCTAATGGTTCAGCTGCCTTGCCCTTAGTTTTTGCCTTGGCCATGTCCAGAGAGGTATCAAGCCGCTTTAAAAGAGTATCGCGAAGTGTGACAAAAATCACCACAAGATTTATATAGTTTTGAATCAAACTCACTACTAGAGAATAGTCAAAAACAAGGAGGAGACTAAAATGCGCGAAAACAACAAGAAGAGCGCTTTCCTCGATAAGGACGAAACATTTAAATAACAAGAAAAACCCGTGGCTACCATGGCTGAACCTTCAAGTTTTCGCGGTGCACTCGACCTGTTCAACAGGATAGGACTCTATGATGTTGTCCTTCCATTCTTGCTTGTCTTCACCCTGGTCTTCGCTATCCTTGAGAAGACCCGTGTGCTTGGCACAGAGGAGATTGATGGTACAACCTACCCAAGGCGAAACCTCAACTCCATGATGGCATTTGTCATCGCATTCTTCGTAATCGCATCAGCTGAGCTGGTGGAAATCATCACCAAGGTCAGCTCTTGGGTGGTGCTGCTCCTACTTGCATCAGTACTGTTCCTCATGATGGTTGGCTCCTTCCTCAAGCCAAGCGAGGAAGGAATCTTCCTTGAAGGAGCATGGCAAACCATGTTCATGATTATCATGTTCGTGAGTCTTGTCCTCATCTACCTACATGCTGTCGGATGGCTCGAGTTGATTCTCGATTATGTCAGAAGCAACTGGCAGAGCAACCTTGTCGCGACAGCAATCATGCTGCTCATCATCTTCGGCGCCCTCTGGTTCATAGTAGGGGGTTCGCCTGATTCGAAAAAGAATAAAGATTAACGAGGCAATAAGGAGGAAAAAACATGGCAGCTGGATATGATTTTAATCAGTTTTTTTTGGCGATGGAAAGCTATGGAGTAAGCAGCTTCCTACTTCCATTCCTACTGATATTCGCAATTGTATACGCGATTCTGGAAAAGATTCAGATTTTCGACAGGAAAGGCGTCAATGTGGTCATCGCATTCGTGATGGGATTCTTCGTCGCTTCGAACACCCACATTGTCGAAATCATCGGGCGCTCACTGCCTAATGTGAGTATCGTGCTTGTCGCGATACTCTGTGTCCTGCTCATAGTAGGAATCTTCGGCTTCAGGCTCGACATCTCGCAGAGCGGAATGGGAGGCCTGATTGCAATGCTCGCATTTGTCACAGTAGCATACATCTTCCTACGGGCTGCCAACTGGGGTGTACCCGGGCTGCCCTGGCCTTTCACCGTCCTCGAGGATCCGAGCATCCGCCCGATTATCATTGTCGTGGCAGTGTTCTTCATCCTCATCTGGTATGTGACAAAGGAGGACCAGCCAAATAAAATGGGTCCAGCCCTCGGCAATGTCCTGGACCAGTTCAGGCAAATGCTCCAGAAGCCGTGAACATACTATCAAGTAAAAATCCCCAAGGTGAATAAAAAAATGGCAAGCGTGCTTGAGACTAGCGTAATCGACCTCAGTATACTTGAAGGGCTGTCAGCACTATTCATGATTATACTCGTGTTTGTGCTAATCTATGCCCTGCTTCAGAAAACCAAGGTTCTGGGAGGGAATGCCGGGCTTGACGCCATGGTCGCTATAGCCATGAGCATGCTCATGATTATCTCAGGGACTGTGATGGAAATCATCAGCAATATGACTCCCATCCTGATTCTGATACTATTCATGGCGGTGTTCCTACTCATGGGAACACGGTTCCTGAACGTCTCCGATGATTCCATAGTTAAGATGCTCGGCGGAGACAATGCTGCCTGGTGGTTCATTGTCATCGGCATCCTTGTCTTCCTCGGCGCTGCAGGACAGGTCATTGCCCCGCTGATTTCAGGTAATCCGGACGCCACAACTACTGATGTGACCATCCCTACAGATCCCGGCGATGTCGGCACCGGAGACTACAATACTGACCTGCGAAATACCCTGTTCCACCCGGCGTTCCTTGGCATGATTGTGCTGCTGCTCATCGGCTCATTCACTGTGAGAACGCTCGTAACAAACTAGTGAATAGTTTCTTATTTTTTATCTTGTAATTAGAGCTAGCTACAATCAAACAAAGCAGAATCAAGCAGTTACTTCTTTTTCTTCTTCTTAGTGTCATCCTTTATCGTATCAGTGAGCTTCGAAAGCTCAGCGACATTGGACGACAGCTCAGGGATAATCTTCTGGAAGACCTTTTCCATGCCCTTCATCTCGGTCCCTACATCGCGTATGTTCTCATCATATTCCTCAATCTTGCCGATGATACTCTCGTGGAGCTTGTCGAACTGAGCTTCAAGGCCCTTGAACTTGTTCTCCATCTCGACAATCCGGGAATCTACACGGCCCTTCCAGTCGATGACTTTCTGAATGTGCTTCATCAGCTCTGACCACTTCTCATCGATGATAGCCTCTGCAACCTCTTCAATCCTGTCGACAGAATCCTCTTCTGCAGGACCTGTAAGGGGGGCTGTCATTGGGGCTGCTGGAGCTGGCTGCTGCTGCTGTCCCATCCCTGGCTGGCCAAGCAATGGATCCTCAGCAGGCGGCACTTTGTCCACAGGAACACTGAAAGGATCGTGAGGCTGCTGAGGAGGCTGCTGAGGGGGTGCTGCCTGCTGCTGTGGCGGCTGCTGCTCGCTTCCAGGCCAGGGCTGGGCAGGGTCATTCTGGTAATAGGGAGAAACTTGAGGGTCTGCTGGTGACTGCTGAGGAGGTGCTGCTGCAGGCTGCTGAGGGGCAGCCTCAGCTGGGGCGCCTCCGGCGCCCTGAGATAGGTGCAGGTCTGCCTGGTTCATAGCATCGAATATCTGATGAGACTTATAGCCCTCTCTCTGAAGGTTCTGGATAATCTGGTTATTGGTTAAGCCCTGGTTCTTCATGTTTACTACCTCTTGCACAGGGACCTGTCCTGGACCAGCGGGCTGTGCGGGTGCTCCCTCCTGTTTGTCTGAACCGAAAAGCGCCATGGTTAACACCTCATCTGACCTCGTGCTGATTTTTAAAGCTTTTGCTTGGAAGCAGTCTCAGCCATCACTACTCCTCATCCTCCTGCTCTTCCATCATCTGCTTGATAATCTTCTCCGCCTGCTTTCTCGTGACAAATTCCATAGGGTTCCAAAGGGTAACATATTTCTCGAGAACCTTCATGTCCTCCTTGCGAGGCACATTCTTGAACTCCCTGATGATGAGGGCAATCTTCTCTTTAATCTCCCTCAGCGTCTCCCTGATCTCCTGGATTTCCCCTGTATGGGCACGTATTTCAGCATGGAGCTTTTTCGTGCCCTCAATCATATTGTGGTCGGTGAGCTGCATCCTCTTTGAGATGTTCTGGCTGCGCTCCTCAAGCATCTTGAGCCTGCGGTTCAGGCTTCCCATCTGGTCCATCATTCCGGGTGCAGACGCTGTAACAGACTGCTGTGGAGCCCTTTTTCCTGAGGGCTGGGCCTCAGCGCCGGGCAGGGGCCTGCCAAATAGGTCATCCTGCTCTGAAGAGTTTTCCTTTTCCTCTTTATCGAAGAGTCCCATGGTGAATCCGACAGTTTTATAAATCGGCTCATCCCAGAGTATAGCCAGCTAGAGGAGGCTATAAGGCACGGCCTTTATCATCACGCAATATAGTCTGTGAGAAAAGCACTATAAGAACTTTACGGTCAGGGAAGAGTTATGCTATTCAATCAAGGTATCAAACCGGGAGAATATGAGGTTGTTCATGAGGATGAAGGAGCTATCCTCAGGGTGAATTACGAGGGCACATCAATAACTCCATCGCTCGAGGACGATGCCATCTGCATGGCGCGCACCATCTCGCGGCTCAGTGAGAATAAGGACGTCACCAAGATTGTCTTCCTCGAGAAAAGGGACTATGAGTATAGTTTTGACCAGACACAGATGCTCCAGGAGATTGCGCGCATCTACGATAAGCTGATGAAAGAGAAGGAGATGTTCAGCTACCGGATGCTTGCCCCTGACTATACCTCAAGGCTTCTCCACCAGCGCTACACAGAACTGAGAAATCTCATCTACAACACCCTCAAAGCAGATCCCATTGGGGCATACGTCATCCTGAGGAGGATTATCAGGAGGGAGCGCATCTCCCTTGACAAGGAAGTGGATGAGAACTACATCAAGGCCATCAAGCATTACGTCTCTCTTTGCGAGTATGTCCTCGGGCTCCTCGAGAAGAGTAAACTCATCCACCAGGTCAAGGCGTATCTGGCTGGCTACCGCGCAGGAGACCGCTCAATCTACAGGAAGGTCTTCAACCCGAGCGTGAAGCCGGATTTCATGTTCACAAAGCTGATGTCCTCATTTCCTGCCGAAGCGCAGGAAATTGACAGCTACACCTTGGGGAGCAGTGAGGTCACCATCTTCAACGTGCCGAATACAATCCAGCCGCTGTATCATCTTATGCCCCCTGAATTTAAGCTCTCTGAGGAGAAATATGAAATCCTTGACCTTGCCAGGAACATCATCGCGGAGCACAAGCCCTCACGCCAGGAGTTCGTGGACCCTTCAAGGATGCGGCAGGTCTTCCATAATGTCGGCCATGACCTCATCGAGGAATTGGCAACAACCAGAAACCTCAAACTCCGCTCAAAGGAAATAGACATACTCACTAGTATTCTTGTCAGATATACTGTCGGTTTCGGCCTCATTGAAGTTATACTTCAGGACCCGGAGGTGCAGGACATCACAGTAAACTCTCCTCCGGGAGAGATTCCCATGTTCCTGGTGCACGGCAAGCATGACAACTGCTACACAAACATCATCCCGACGAGGGGCGAGGTCGAATCCTGGGCGACAAAGCTCAGGATGATATCAGGCAGGCCCTTGGACGAGGCGAATCCCATCCTCGATACTGAACTCCATCTTCCAGGAGCAAGGGCAAGAGTCGCCGCGGTCTCAGAGCCACTCAATCCTAACGGACTGGCATTCGCCTTCAGAAGGCACAGGGATAAGCCATGGACCCTGCCCCTATTCATCAAAGCAGGCATGATTAATCCTCTCGCTGCAGGCATTCTCAGTTTCCTCGTCGACGGCTCGAGGACTTTTCTTGTTGCCGGAACACGCTCAGCAGGTAAGACCTCATTGCTCGGCTCGATGATAGTCGAGATCATGCGAAAGTTCCGCATCATCACCATTGAAGATACGCTAGAACTGCCCACCACCTCGTTGAGGAAACTAGGGTACAACCTGCAGGCGTTGAAAGTAGCCTCCGCCTTGACGCACGGCACCACTGAAGTGTCTGCTGAAGAGGGTATTCGGACGACCCTGCGTATGGGCGATTCTGCCCTGATTGTGGGCGAGGTGCGAAGTGACGAGGCACGCTCATTGTACGAGGCGATGCGCGTCGGCGCGCTGGCGAATGTTGTCGCAGGTACTATCCACGGGGATTCGCCCTATGGAGTGTACGACCGTGTCGTCAACGACCTTAGAGTGCCGAAGACATCCTTCAAAGCGACTGATATTATCGTTGTCGCGAATCCCATACGGAGCGCGGACGGTCTCCATAAGTGGAGACGTGTCACGCAGATAACTGAGGTAAGAAAGCACTGGGAGCAGGACCCTATGGCCGAAGGCGGCTTTGTCGACCTCATGCGCTATAACTCCATCAATGACCAACTCGAGCCGAGCCGCGACCTCATCAACGGCGACTCGGAGATTCTTAAGAGCATCGCAGGCAATATCAAAGAATTCGCAGGCAACTGGGACGCGGTGTGGGATAACATCACCCTCAGGGGAAAGATAAAGGAGACCATTGTTCAATATGCGGAGAAGACGAAAATGCCCGACCTGCTTGAGGCGGACTTTGTCGTGCTTGCGAATGATAAGTTCCACAGGATAAGCGACGATATCCTCGAAGAGAGCGGAAGCCTGGATTCCAAGAAAATTTTCGTGAAATGGGAAGAATGGCTCAAGTACGAAATCAAGAAGTTAAAGGTGTAGGTATATGGCAGATAATCCTTTAGTTGGTGTACTAACACTGATATTCATGTTCTTCGGAGGGCTGCTTGTCCTGACAACTCTCCTCTCTCCAAACCCTATTCCCCACCATGAATGGTATATCATCGGTGGAATCGCCTGCATACTCCTGGCATTTTCCTTCAGGTTCATATTTTATCTGCAGAAATAGTTAGCTAAGCTGGCTTACGGTGGTATTCCTTCTCTACGACGCGCCGTATCTCTTTGGCTTTCTTCTCGCCGATATTGTCTATAGCTCTCAGGCTCTTCTCGTTTGCGGCAAATATGGTCTCGACACTTCCCAGTTCTGATAGCATTTGCTTTGCCAAAGAAGGCCCTACCCCGGGGAGGGCGCTCACAACATATTCCTGAAGTTCCCGCGTTGAGGCTGGCTTTTTCGAGCCGTGCGGAGAAAAATTCTTGGAGCCGAGTTCCTGCTCCCTCTTGGCGATGAGCATAAGGTAATTCGTTGTTTCCTCTGCAGAACGGGAGAATATGATGGGGATATTATAGCTCACCGCGATGGTGGTGAGCATTCCGCGTATCGCGTTCGGATGTACTCTCCTCATGGAGTAGATATCCTGCACTCCCTCGACAATGACAAGCGGCTGCTCGAAGGATTTCTTAAGTCCCTTCAGCTGGTTCAGCAGCCTGCCGTCAACCAGCGAATCGACAAAATCAGGCACTGTCTTGAGCTCTATGCCAACTCTACTGGAAACGACAAAGTCAGCGCTCTGCAGCGTGGTGAGCGTGAGGTCAACTCCGGCATCTGAAAGCGCACGCACTGACTGCGAATCTTTTTCTCGGTAGTCAGCGAAGATTTTCAGGCCCTCGCCAGGCAGCTCGGCAAATGTCTTGAGCGTGGATTGAGACCTATCAGCAGCAGGCTTTTTCACTGGAGCAGCACGGGTTCCCTTGCCAATCTTCCGCTTCAGCTTATCAAGGACGCGGTACATCCGCTCCTCTTTACGGTGGGCAATCCAGCGCATGCCAACATCTCTGGTATCCTTTGAAATAAGCACAACGACTCTGCCCTTCTCAAGCCGGCCTGTGCGACCTCTGCGTTGGATGCTACGTATGGCACTCGGCACAGGCTCAAAGAACACCACCATGTCAACCTTGGGAATATCAAGGCCTTCCTCACCAATAGAAGTCGCGACCAGCACATTGAACTGTCCCCCTGAGAATTCCTCGAGCATTTCCTTCTGCTGCTTCTGCGTCATGCCAGTCCCGCCTTTCTTGGTCTGACCGACGAAGAGGCGGGCATCTACACTATCAAGGCCATTGAGCTCATTCACCAGGGAAGTGGCTGTATCCCGGAACTGGGTGAAGACCATGATGCGCTTCTCCCCTTCCTTGGAAAGTTCGCTATGTACAGTATTCCTCAACGCGGAGAGCTTTGGATGCTCTGCATTGGACTGGATAAGGCGCTCTGTCAGGATTTTTGCTGAGCGGAAGTTGAGGTCCTTGACAAGGTTCTTCACCGCTTTCACCTTAGTGGTACGGGACTCGTCCTGAAGCTTTGAGAGATATTGGTGTAAGGGAAGGACACCCTGGCTTTCAATAAGCCCAAGCGCGTGCTCTACCTTCATCGCCTCAGCCAGGATAGATGATGCGCGCATCAGGGTGAAGTCACGCTCTCCACTGGCAAGCCTGCCCTGTATCTGCCTCTGCAAATCCAGCATCTCTCTCCTCGTCATTCTCAGCTTTCCTGTGGAGATGCCGATATTTCTCAGATCCTCCACCTTTGAGCGGATGCAATCTGTAAGATATTTGTGAACTTTCCTGAAGGATTCAGACAGCGTGACCTCGACCCATTCAATCGTTGTCTCCTGGATATAGGGCTTCACATCAGGGTCAGTCTCAGTGCGGACCTCTATCTCCTCGACATGGAGGCTCTTGCACACTTCCTCTATCTTTTCCATTGTCGAGCCCGGAGATGCAGTCATTCCGATGACTCTGGGGAACCTCGCCTTTGCCATGTAGCGCTTCGCAATCCACACATAGGAATAGTTCCCGACCGCGCGGTGAGCCTCGTCAAAGCCGATGAGCGAGACATCACTGAGGTCTATCCTGCCGGAGAGGATATCGTTCTCCATTCCCTGGGGAGTCGAGAAAATAATACGCTTATCCTTCCAGAGCTTCTCGCGCTTCTCAGGCGAGACCATACCTGTAAAGATGACCAATTCCTCTTCTGGGATTTCAAAGTTGTCCACGAACACGCGATAGTACTGGTCAATAAGCGGCCTTGTTGGGCCCAGGAGAAGTATCTTGGAATCAGGATATTGCTTAAAGCGCTGCGCAGCGAGCATGAGGAACACAAATGTCTTGCCCATCCCTGTGGGAAGGACGACAAGGGTGTTGTGGAGCGCTGCAGTGGCTAGGATAGTCTCCTGATAGAGCCTCGGCGTGAATCCCTTTATCATTTCCCCTCGTCAGGACAGTGCAGTCGCTATAAAAACATTGTCGTCGCGGGGATGGCCAGTGTGTCCAGTGAAATGGAATAAATCAGCAAGTAGTTAGTACTGATTAGGGATTAATAATAGAAAGATTTATAAACTCTCGAATCAATTAAAGAATATGGGGCTTGAGGAGCGTGTCGCGGTCTTTATCGACGGAGAGAATCTCCGGCATACGCTGAAACATGAAGGAATCCCACAATATAGCTGGCCTAAAGAGAACTTTATGATTCTCCTCGAGCGCCTGTACGGTACCAGAGAACCTACGGGAATCCATTATTTCACGTCTGAGCTTCCTGATAATCATTCGAAATACGATAGGCAGAATCGGTTTCTTGATATGCTTGAAACCTTCCCTGACGTTGATGTGAAACTTGGCAACCTAAGGCAGCATGGTAATCATTGGGCTGAAAAAAAAGTGGATTCCATGATATGCGTCGACCTTGTGTGCGGCGCCTACGAGGACGCTTATGATCATGTCGTGCTTTTCTCAGGAGACGAGGATTTTATTCCTGCTATTGATAAGATTCACGAGTTCGGCAAGACTGTCACTATAGTAGCGCATCAGGACCACGTATCAAGCCATCTCATTGACGCTGCTGACGAGTTTATCATGGCTTCAGAGTACTTGCATGACCTAAGGCCAGAGGAAAAAAACAAGGGGCAAAGCCCGAAGAAAAGCCAGAACAAGCGCAAGCACTGATATTCCTCAGTTCTCAGCAGCCATTCAGAAGTCTCCTCAGGAATCCGAGGCGTCCGATGAGCCACTAATCTCATCCAGAGAGACTTTCACGAGCCGCATGTTCTCTGCGTATCCTGCAAGGTCACCCTCCCGGAGACATTCGTCTGCCTGAGCATAGTATTGGAGCGCCTCATCCACCAGGGCGTGTACGTCAAGCACAACACCCGAACCCACGCTATCTAAGACATCCGACGAGTCCCGGGAGAGCAGAGCGGTGAGCGCGCTGTCAAGGTCAGGCATCATCGTCAGCCTGTCCCCCTCGGCGAGGATGACCCGCTTCACCTCGGGCAGCGTCCCCTTCTGAGTAGAAACCAGGAAGAGCGGCTCGATGTACAGGATAGAGTTCTCGATGGGCAGCGCGATGAGATTTCCCCGAATCACGTTCGAGCCCGCGCTGCTCCACAGGGTTATCTCCTGCGAGATGTCCGCATCCTGGTCAATCCGCGCCTCAATCTGCAACGGCCCGAAGGCAAGCTCCTGCTTCGAGAAGAGGAATGTCTGCAGCTCGCCGTAGTGCGGAGGATCGGAGCGGGCAGTCATCCATCCAATAAGGTTCTGCTTGCCGCGCGGCACGAACGGCTGTATCTGGATGAACTCTTCCCTGCCTGTCCCGGGCAGGCTCATGATGATGTAGTAGGGCTCCATGCGCTGGGTACTGCCCCTGTACACCTCATCAGGGATCTCCCAGCTGTCCTCGCGGTTGTAGAAGACCTTCGGGTCCTTCATGTGATAGTCTAGATATATATGGGACTGCGCCTCGAAGAGGTCCTGGGGATAGCGCAGGTGAGGCCTGAGAGCAGCGGGCATCTCATCCAGGGGCGTGAACAGCGCCGGGAAAATCTTCGCGTAGGCGTCCCGCAGCGGATCCTCGCCGATTGCGTAAAACGTGGTCTCACCAGTGTAGGCATCAATCACCACCTTGACTGAGTTGCGGATGTAGTTCATCTCTCCGGGAAGCGTGCTGAACGGCTTAGAGTAGGGGTAGCGGTCAGTGACCGTATAGGCGTCGTATATCCAATAGAGCCTGTCCTCGGCGACGACAATGTACGGGTCGCGGTCGTACCTGAGGAAAGGCGCAATAGTCCGGGCCCTGTCACGAATATCGCGATGCAGCATTATCCTGCTCTCCTCTGTCAAGGAATCAGAGAAGAAAAGTTTCAGGTCAGCGAACTTCACGGAGAAGGCGAGCCGCTTGAATCCCGAGAGCTGGATGCCTCCAGAACCCTCATAATTCACGTACACGTTATCGTTTCCGCTGGGGTAGTCTAACTCCTTGGTGGTGGTGCGCACGACAACATAATCCTTAGTGTTCTCTCCAAAGTAGATCTCCGGGCGATCGACGCGCAGGCCGTCGCTGGGCACGGGGGGGATATCCTTGAGGTAGAGTGTAGGCAGGCCCCCTTGGCTAATCTCGTTCATCGGGCTTGCCACCACACCATACCCATGGGTATAGACAAGATGGCGGTTCACCCAGGTACGTGACTCCGGAGAAAGGGCTGCGGTGTTCATCTCCCTTGGCGATATCATAAGCTGGATGAGCTCATCATCAAGCATATAGCGATCGATGTCCACATCGAGGAACGTATAGTATGTACGGAAGATTTGGAGCTCATTGTAGGTCTTCAGGAGCGGACGCCAGTCCCACACACGGATGTTCTTGACCGTGCCGGGATTGCGCTCCAGCGATTCAAGCGTGAGGTTGGACGCGAGCTCGTACTGAGACTCCTCCACCTTGTCGAGACCATATGCGACATCCGTAAAGTGGATGTTGCGCTCGATGAAGAGTTCTTCCTTGTTGAACTCGTCCGGCTCCACGAGCAGGCCCTGCACGACACTGGCGACGATACCACCCCCGATACCGATGATGACGAGCAGGGAAAGCAACACGGCGAGCAACTTGACGCTGCGTACCTTCCAGAACGAGAGCAACGCGATAGCCGTGACGATGCTGAGGAAGACGAGTATGTTGAGCACCGGCAGGGAGATATATACATCAGTGAACGCGGCACCGAAGACCGCGCCGCGCCGAGAGTAAAGGAGCATGAAGCGGTTGAGGTACAGGAGAGCAGCGAGGAGCAGGAGGAGGGCACCCCCCAAGCCGGAGAACAGCGCAAGCAAGACTGGTTCGCTCTCCACTTTCTTCCAGGCTGCTGCAAAGTCATAGTCCTTCAGTGGGTGCTCTATGCCAAACTCGTCCACCTGACGTATCTTCCCCGGCGTGGCGACAATCACTGTGATAACAAGGCTCATGAACGTGATGACAAACAGCATAAAAAGGGAGAAAACCAGCCGCGTCAACAGTGGCAGCTGGAAGACATAGAAGCCTATGTCGTGGCCAAACACCGGGTCGGCGAGAGCGAATGTGGTCGCGTTGAAGAACAGGAGCACCTGCTCCCAGAGCCCACTCGCGGAGAGGCCAGCCAGCGCTGCCAGGACGATGCCGACGTGGAAGTATAGCTTCTTCGGCTGCTTCAGCTTGCGGAGTAGCAGTATGTGAGGCAGATAATAGACAAGGAACGCCACGAGCGCAAAGAGGAACGCGAGCGCGAGCTTAGTGAAGAAGATAGTAGTGAAGACGCTGCCATAAGTGAGGTTATCGAACCAGAAGTAATCAGCAAGCAATGAGAATAGCGAGGGCAGGATAATGAGAGTCGCGATTCCCAACCCTGCACCCACAACAGGGGCTAGCCGCCTGAAGTCCATGACGAGCCAGACACCCCCTGACTTAAAAAGCTTTGCAGGATATTTCTTAAAAAAAAGGAGTCGCAGCCGCATTCAGGGCAGCGGAAACGTGGTTCTGCCGCGATGCAAGAGAATTCAAGCCTCCTCCTCACGACAAGTTTTTAAGTACGATGCTCCCCCCACCAAGTATGAACACAGTGAAGGCGCACAGTTAACTGTATGCTGCTTCCATTGAGTTCACGCTCTATTCTTTTGGTGCTAATGGACGTGATTACTATGGACTATGTGAAGGATTTGATGTGGAAACCTGGAATGAAACTGTCAGACGCTATCGACGGACTTGGCTCTGTTGGCTTTCAGAGCGTCGAGCTCCGCAGGGCGACTGATACGATAATCAAAATGAAAAAGGTGAGAGCGAAGACATTCCTCACTTTCACGAGCAATATGGTCACCTCAGGGCTAAGAGGCCTGTTCGCCCAGATGATTGAACTAAAAATGGTGCATGCAGTCATCACCACTGTTGGCGCGATTGAGGAGGACATCATGAAAGCCTACGGCGAGCAGTTCATCATAGGCTCGTTCCATTCAGATGACATCGCGAACCATGAGAAGGGCCTCAATCGAATAGGGAATCTCTTCATCACGAACGATTCCTATGCCCGGTTTGAAGACCTCGTCAACCCCATGCTCACAGAGCTATATGAAAAGCAGAAGCGCTACTCTGTGTCTGAATTTCTCAGGGAAATAGGCCTGATGCTCGACGACAAGAACTCGATATTGTATCAGGCTGCGAAGAACAATGTGCCTGTGTTCTGCCCTGCAATAACAGACGGTGCCCTCGGCTTTCACCTTTATCTTTTCCAGCAGAAGCATCCTGATTTTATCATCGATGTTGTCAGGGACTTCAAGACATTAATAGAATGGACGAGCCACGACGACAAGAAGGGCCTTATCGCGCTCGGCGGCGGAGTGAGCAAGCACCACGCGATTCTCGCTGCGCTCCTCACCGGAGGGCTGGACTACGCAGTCTATATCTCGACTGCGAGGCATACCTCGGGCAGCATGTCGGGGGCTACTACGCAGGAGGCAAAATCCTGGGGAAAGATTAAGGACGATTCAGACGCTGTAACAGTTATCGGGGATGCATCGGTATTCTTCCCGCTGATAGCGATGAGAGCGCTTGACCAGTTGCACGAGGAAAGCGTGTTAGGGGAAAAAAGGGAGGACACACTATGAGCGCGAGATTCGTGTTCAAGAAGGATATCGCGCTTGAGAGATTCAACACGCTGCGCGAGCTTGGCTTGAGAGTGGCGTACAGCATCAAGACCAATCCACTCATCGTCCCGATTCTTGAGAATGAGAGTGATGCGGAATTCACGATGCACGCGATGGAGCCCTTGGACAGGGTGAAAGACAAGAGCCGTATATGGTACTACGCGCATGCGTGGGATGAGGAGGAAATACTCTCTCTCCTTGGCAGCGGTGTCCTCAAGTTCGTGGTCGACAACGAGACAGATTTGGAACTGCTGGAAAGCGCACTGAATGGGCCTCAGCATAAAGTGCATGTACTCCTGCGCGCGAAGCTCAGGGAACATTCGGTGTTCACAGGCAGGCACTATGTGTTCGGGATGGACGCTAACGTGGTGAACCGCAGGATTTGCGAGCTGAAAGAGAATCCCTGTATTGAGAAGCTCGGGGTTCATGTGCACCGGAAGAGCCAGAACGTGAGTGAATGGTCGCTGAAGAGGGAGCTGGCAGGCACACTCTCCGAGGAGACATGGAAAACGATTAGTATCATCAACATTGGCGGGGGCTTGCCCGCAGAGTATTCCAATAGCAGCAATGCGATGGTTCGCACGATATTTGACAAGATCCGGGAGTTTGTGGAGTTCGCAAACAGCAACGGCATCAAGGTCATTGTTGAGCCTGGGAGATTCATCGCTGCGCCCGCTGTGGTACTTGAAACGACCATAAAGCGCATTGAATCAGGCACTATCATCGTTGACGCAAGTGTGTACAACACCGCGATGGACACCCTCATTGTCCCGCTCAAGCTGCTCGTCGACGGCGAATTAGAATCAGGCGGAAAGCGCTACACTATCAAAGGGTGTACTCCCTGCTCAATGGACATCTTCCGCTATGCAGTCAATCTCAGGGAGCCAAAAGTCGGGGACACTATCAGGTTCCTCAACGCAGGCGCCTATAACTTCAAGACAGAGTTCTGTGATTTGCCAAGAATCGAGACAGTTGAGCAATAGAGAATCTACACATCGATATCGATATACGTGCCTTTTGGCCCGGGATTGATGACAGTCGTCTTATCGACTTTATCTGTCACGCCGAAATTCTCATGGAAGTGACCGCACACATGGTAGAGTGGCTGGTGTTTTTCCAGAAACTCACGGTAGGTCTTGTTGCCGCGCGGCTCCCCGTAGAGTGTATCTGCTTTCGTCCCATAGGGAGGCGCATGGGTGATGAGCACGCTCTTATCTCCTGGCTTGAGCTGCTTCTTGAAGAATTTGTTCCACAGGCGCTTGAAGTCCTTATCCTCTCTCGAGAACCCGCCCCCGCCGTGGCCGAGGAACTTCACTCCGTTCATCTCCCACATGCCGCGATGCAAGAAGTGGAGGTCCTCATGCAGCTCGCACGTCTTGAACAGCACATTTTCCTCGTCCCAGTTGCCGTGCACGATGAGGATGGGCTTCTTCGAAGAAACGAGCCTCGCAAGCAATGTCTCCGCATCTGCGCCGTGATGATTGAGGTCGCCGGCAAAGATAATGAGATCAGCAACGCGCGCCTTTTCAAGAACCTTGGCTAGCGCTACCTCATTGCCGTGCAAATCCGTGAAGGCCAATATGCGCATATCATCCACCTAAACATCAATATTTTTGGCTTCTAATGCGTGCTCCTGGATAAATTCCCTTCTGGGGCCAACTTCGCCGCCCATGAGCAGGGTGAATATCTCGTCAGCATACACAGCATCCTCAATGGTCATGCGGAAGAGCTGCCTCGACTCTGGATCCATCGTCGTGGTCCAGAGCTGCTTTGGGTTCATCTCACCAAGTCCCTTATAGCGCTGGAGAGAATACTTCTTATCAGTTTTCTTCTCGAATTCAACGAGCTCCTCCTCAGTGTAAAGATATTTCTCCCATTTGCCGGACTTCACCTTATACAGGGGAGGGTTCGCCATATAGATATAACCAGCTTCAATCAGCGGCTGCATATATCTAAATAAGAACGTCAGGATAAGCGTGCGGATGTGTGCGCCATCGACGTCCGCGTCTGTCATAATAATAATCTTATGATAGCGGGTCTTATTGATGTCAAACTCCTCGCCTACGCTTGTGCCTATGGCGGTAATGAGTGCGGCAATCTCCTTATTGCGCAGGATCTTGGCGAGCCTGGACTTCTCCACATTAAGTATCTTTCCCCTCAGGGGAAGGATAGCCTGGAACTCACGGTTACGGGCCTGCTTCGCAGAGCCTCCTGCTGAATCTCCCTCCACGACAAATATCTCACTCATACTGGGGTCGCGAGAGGAGCAGTCCGCAAGCTTGCCTGGAAGAGTAGTTGATTCTAGAAGGGATTTCCTCCTCGTCAATTCACGCGCCTTCCTTGCTGCCTCACGCGCGCGTGCAGCATCAATGCTCTTGCCGATGATAAGCTTCGCCACGCTCGGATGCTCCTCAAGATACGTCGAGAGACCTTCATTGATCATCGAAGCAACAAGACCCTTTACCTCTGAGTTGCCCAGCTTGGTCTTAGTCTGGCCCTCAAACTGGGGCTCTCGAAGCCTCACTGCAAGAATAGTGGTCAGCCCTTCCCTGACATCATCACTGCTCAGGACCGTATCGCTCAGCTTTGCCTTCTTCGCGTAGGCATTCAGGGTACGCGTCAATGCCGCTTTGAACCCGGTAAGGTGCGTGCCTCCCTCATGAGTATTGATATTGTTCGCGAATGTGAACGTGCGCTCACGATAGCTCGTGGTGTATTGCATCGAAAGCTCGAGCTGGATGTCCTTTTTCTCCTTGTTAAGATAGATAGGCTCGTGCATAGGCTTCAGTGCCTTGTTAAGATGCTGGACAAATTCCTTGATGCCGCCCTCGGAAAAATACTTCTCTGACTTGCCCACGCGCTCATCGGTGAAGAGGATAGTGATGCCTGGTGTCAGGAACGAAAGTTCCCGTAAGCGGTCTGCGAGGACATCGAATTTGTAGTCAGTCGTGTCAAATACCTTCTCATCAGGGTGGAATGTGACTGTGGTACCTGATTTCTCAGTATCGCCAAGAATCTCAACCGGCTTGACTGGCTTGCCCATCTTGTACTTCTGGTAGTGCACTTTACCTTCTTTGTAGACAGTCACGTCCATCTCTTTTGACAGGGCGTTCACAACAGAAATGCCCACACCATGAAGACCGCCCGAAACCTTGTAGGACTTGCGGTCGAATTTTGAGCCGGCATGCAGCTTTGTCATCACCACTTCAAGAGCAGAGGTTTTGTACTTGGGGTGAATCTGCACAGGAATCCCACGCCCGTTATCCGTGACTGTGACGCTGCTGTCCTTGTGGATAGTAACTGTGATGTGTGTGCAGAAGCCGGCCATGGCCTCATCAATGGCATTATCGACAATCTCATACACAAGATGATGCAACCCTGCGATATCGGTCGTTCCGATGTACATGCCGGGCCTTTTTCGGATGGCCTCAAGGCTCTCAAGAACAGTGATGTCCTTTGCCGAATATCTGGCCTGAGCCTGTTTCTGCGCTGTCATAATATCTACCTACTTGATGATATGGGAATGGAAGAACAAGGCTAATTCTACCTTTTTTCCCTGAATTTCACACCTGGGTATGATTAATAAACGTATCGGTAGGATTGTGGCATTATTTTTGGATTTCTCGTCGAGAAAAGGAGTGCATAAGCCATTCAGAGGGTATGCTCTGAACGCCCATTTCGAGCCCCCTGACCTTAAGCTAGTCAATGCTTGACCTTCTTGGCCTCTGCCTTGTAGACTACCTGCTCAGCGAGCTTCGCGTGCTCCTTGTCGTTCCACTTAATCTCGGTGATGAGCTCCTTCTGGAGGGGCTTCACAGCATCAGGCACATCTAATCCATGGACAAGGTTGATGTAATGCTGCTGGAGCTGCTTCAATTCTTCAGGCACCTCAAGCTCGACTGTCTTGTGCGTCAAGGAATCATAGACAAGGCACAAAGGAGTGACTTCGGCTGCAGTGCCGCACATCGCCCCCCCCTTAACCCCGCCTTCAAGAACTTCCTTGAGGGGGATGTCACGGTACGTGACTGTATGGCCCGTCAGCTCAAGAATCTTGATGAGCGTCTTCAGGGTCGTTCCCGGAAGAATCGGCTGGTCATCCTGCTTTGGTGTTATCCACTTATTATCGCCTATGTAGAAAAGCAGGTTCTCCCCAGTGCCTTCGAGGAGATTTCTCTCAGGGCTTTTATCGGTAAGAAGCATCTCAGCAAAGCGGTTGTACATCGCGCGGTTCTTAAGGCGCTGTCCGGTGGCATAATTGCTTGCGAGCTTGCTCCTCCTGTTATCCTCAGAATCTCCTTCCTCAGCGACCATGACAGGCGCCCCCCTGTTGAACTCCAAGTCTCCGATGTACTTGCCCCAGGGAATCGCCGCTATCATGAAGTGCTTGGGGTGGTGCATGGAGAATACGCCTAATGAGCGGTCGTCTCTCGCGCCGACCCACGAAAGCGGTCTCCAGTAGCCGCCTGCCTTGGGGTCTATGTTTCCAGACCAGACATTGAGCAGCAGGGTATTGAGGATTGCCTTTCGCATCTCATCTTTCTTCAGTGGGAACGTCTCGATGTCCCTTTTATTGACCTTTGCGTCATTGCTCTTGAAGAACTCCTCATATTTCTGGGCAATCTCAGGATGTGAGCTCTTGAACTGCTCCCACCACCTGCGGGCGTTTTCAGGCCTGTTTATCCATATAGACTGGATGGAGCGAAAGAACCTATCCACTCGCAAATCAAGGCCTATGATATTGAGCGTGCCGTCATTCTTCAGCTTATTGGGATAGCACCTGCCGCCTTCGAACGCAGCCCCGCCATAGTGCAGGGTATGCGTGAAGAGGAAATGCTCCAGCGTCAGCCAGCCAGGAACTGTCCCAGCACGATAATACTTTCCATCGAAGAAAATCACTTTTTTGCTTTCGATTCCAATCACCCCTCAAAAAGATATGAGCTTGTATGATAGATTCTGCGAGCACTTTAAAATATTTACTGTGTGTGGAGCGCGCGGCAAGATTCTTAAACGCCTTCTTATTCACCAGCAGCATGGAACGCATAGGTGACGGCGCAGAAGCAATCATATACAAGAAAGAGGAAATCGTCGTCAAGGATAGGGTTTCGAAGAGGTATCGGCTCGCTGAGATAGACCAAAAACTAAGAAAAACGCGTACTCGCCAGGAGGCAAGCATCCTGAAAAAGCTCGAGGGAATCAGCTTTCCCAGCCCAAGAATCAAGGAAATGGATGACAAGGAAATGCTGCTCCACATGGAACACATAGATGGGCCACAAGTAAAGGAAGTGCTCGATTCCTCAAAGGAACGCGATGCGCTCGCTTCTGAGATAGGAAAGCTCATCGCGGTCCTTCACAAACAGGATATCGTCCACGGCGACCTGACAACCTCCAACATGATTCTGCATGATTCACACGTGTATTTCATCGACTTCGGCCTTGGGTTCTTCTCAACCAAAATCGAGGACAAGGCAGTGGACTTGCATCTCCTCAAGAGGGCTCTGGATTCAAAGCACCCCCTCATCGCTAAAGATATCTTCCAGAAAGCTATTGAAGCATATCAGCGCGAACTGGGAGACAAGGCGGCGGATGAGATTTTTACGCGCCTGGAGCAGGTCGAGAAGCGCGGCCGCTACCAGAAGGCAAAGAAACTGAGAAAAACTGAATCATAAGCCAAACAGGCGCTTCCACCAGGGCTTCTTTTTGTAGAGGTTATCGTACTTCTCCTCAGGATAGTCTTCCACGACGACGATTGGTATCTTCCCGTCAGGATGCGCCCTTCTCGCTGCCTCAAGCCGCCGATGGCCATCTATCACCTGATAATGACCTTTCTTCGTAGGGTGGGGCCTTACTCTCAGGGGCTTCTCATCCTTCAGGCCTTTCCGCTGGACAGACTGCTCAACCCTGCGGGCATGCCTGTCATTGAGCCTCCTCTTTGGATACAGGGGATGAGTCTCTATGTGATCTGTCGTCACATGGATCGGTTTCACCCTCCATGAAGCCCTCTTGATGTGGTTCAGCTGCCCAGGATACACTATAGTACAGGGTAAATGGAACTGCCAATATAAAGATTGTTGGAATATTCACATTCACACAAAGATTTAAATACAGATTTTTGCTGGAGTGTATGTATGGCAGTCGAAGGCTTACTCATAGGACCAGCTATTGTGATGGGACTCATTATTGGGATTGTAGAATTAATTATGCTCGCAAGGGACGAGCCGGGCATGTGGTTTTCTCATGGACTGCACGCATTACCTGTCATGATGCTCTTCATCTTCGCGAGCATGAACGTCACGTTCGTGCTGACCATCATCCCTCTTGGCATCACTGAGAATGCCATGGTTGACCTAGGTATCAGGATTGTCATAGGATTGCTCGCAGCAATAAAGACTGGTACAGCGGCAGCACTTGTGCCGCATACTTCAGTGGGAGAAAGCAAGTTCCACCTGCTCATCATTGGTGTATTGGTCGTCGCTGCGCCCTATGCCTGGGCCCTCGTAGGCCCCATGCTTGAGCCAGTACTGAGCGGATTGCCGCTGTTCTAAGGCTCACGCTAAATAGCATAAAAAACAAAATAAAACTCTACTTCTTTATTTTGTCGACCTGCTTGCGGAGCTCCTTCGCCTTCTTCATGCCGAGGCTGACCATTTTGTCGATATCCTCAAGGCTCAGGGGATAGTCCCCACCCTTCTGCATCGCGCAGATGGTACCGTCCTTCAAAGTCGCGACTGTCAGTCGGGAATCATAGGTCTGCCACTCAGCGTAGCATGGGTCCACAAGATAATGGGTTCCTATCTTGAGCACAGTCACAGCGACAGGCATCTCGTTAAGCGGCAGAGGGTCAGTATGCTCTTTGTAATCTACCTTACCCTCTTTCTCATCGTACTTGGGAAACTTACAGGTCTTCAGGGCAACTAATGCACCTAGGGCAGCTGCATCGAAGAGGTTTCCCTCGTCGTTGAGAGTGCAGATGTCAATCATAACTGACCACACCTTCTCTCCCGGCTTGATGCAGAGCTTCTCTATTTGGATGACATCGCTCTCGCGGACGCCCCTGTCCACCACTCTGGACAATTCGATAGCCTGTATACTCGGCGGCCCTTTCTCGAAATCAGGGTTCGACAGCGGAAGCAGTTCTGTATTGACCATGAGCTTTCCATGCTCAGGCCTGTCTGGATAGGGCATCTCGATTCCCATCTTGATGCCGACCAAAACAACAGTACCGCCAATCTGCACGCGAGCAGAGCCCTCTGCTTTGCAGCTCATATTAGAGGAAAGCTCGATTGGCCGGTATTCCTCATTGTCTTCGCGGCCGTCAAATCGTACCCCTTTATCAAGGGAACGGATGACCGTGGACCTAAGTTCGTCGTCCTTAATCTCGTTCTTAGTCATTGTGCATCACCAACATCAAACTTTTTCCTCAAGGCATCCTGCTGCACCTTGGAAATCTCCTTTATGGCATCCTTTCCAAGCTCAAGGGCCTTGAGCAGCATGTCCTTTGTTATTTTCCCGTCCATCTGGAGCAGTGTCACTTCGCCTGTGGAAGGAATCATCGCCATGGGCACGTCAGCCACAGGGCCGTCCTCATAGGATTCCTCTGCATAGTTCATGTCCACAAGCACAGCATCATCGACTCTTCCGACAGAGACTGCCGCGACCATGTCCTTCATGGTGAGGCCGGCATCTGCCAGTGCGATTGACGCAGCAGTGATTCCTGCGCATCTCGAGCCGGCGTCTGTCTGCGGAAACTCGATGAAGACATCAACAACAGCGTTGGGGAAATCCTCAAGCTTCAACACAGGGAGCAGTGCTTTCTGGGTCACCAGAGCTATCTCCTGTGAGCGCCTGCTTCTTCCGGGGCGAACCCTGTCGCCAGAGCCTGCGAAAGGCATCATATTGTAATGGCATCTCAGCAATCCCCTGGAAGGGTCTTGCATGAACCTCGGATGAAGCATTTTCGGGCCATACACAGCTGCATAGGCGACTGTGTCACCAGTTCGAAAGACTGCAGAGCCATCAGCCCGCGGGATGATGCCTGCCTCAGCCTCCATTGCTCTCGGTTCGTTCATCTTCCTGCCGTCCACTCTTTTCTTGTATGCCATTTTGATTAGTCACCTCCCTTCTGTTCGGGTGCAGCCTTTTCAAGGGCATCGTCAATCGATGGCTTCTTAGGCTTTTCGGCCTTAGGCTTTTCTTCCTTGGCCTTCTTCTTCACCGGCTTCTCCTCTTTCTTCTTCTTGGGTACTGGCACCTTAGGCTCAGCTGCTTCAGGAGCCTTGGCTTCTTTAGCCTCAGCAACAGGTTCTACCGGCTTTTCTGCCGGCTTCTCTTTAGCCTTAGTTTCTGGCTTCTCTGCCGCCTTCACTTCCGGCTTTGGAGCTGCAGTCTTGATTTCACCCATGCGGCTCTGAAGATACTCAGTGATGCGCTTTGTCAGCCCTGCAGTGTGGGCCTCACGCTCAATCTTTTGGAGGACTTCCACCGCGATGATTTCGTTTTTTGGATGACCCTGGAGCCACACCATGCCATTCTGGCCGACAACAATATCGCACTTAGTCATACTCTTCACCTGCTCAATCATGGAGCCAGCCTTTCCAATGATGCGGGGCACCTTGTTCGCCGAGACAGTGATGACCCTGCCGCCCTTAAGGGACCGCATGCCACCAGCCTTCATCGTCACATCGATGAGGTTCTGGCTTGTCACCTGGATGATTTTTGTGGTCATATACTCACCAAGCCGGTAATATTTGGTCAAGTCCTCTCCCTTGCGGATATAGCCGCTCGTATTGGTTATAGAGAGCACAGCTGACCACGCCGAATTTATATCGAGGCGCCAGCCACTCAACAGGATGTCTATGACCCTACCAACGATGACATCGCCTTCCATCGGCAGATACCTGCCTGACAGCGGGATAATGCTCACCAGCCTGCCGTTGAACCTCACGATACCGAGCACTGAAGCGACAATTGCATCATCACGCCGGAACGTGCCGTTCGATGGCAGATAATCAAGCCCTGTGCACAGCATCTGGCCAGGCACCACTATGTCGCGGTTCTCCACGAGCGGGGGCTTTGCTCCCTCAGGGAGCTTCCCGGGCTCAGTCATCTCGAAGGGGTTTTCCCGTGGCTTTGGAGGCGCCCTGTTATCCCTTCTGTCTCTTCCTCCGCTTCTTCGGTCTCTTCCCCCATATCGTGGAGGCCTTCTTGAATCCCTTCTCGGACCGCGTCTCGGAGCGTCTCTTCGTGGACCGTCCCTTCTTGGACTGTCCCTTCTTGGACTGTCTCTTGGTCCATCTCTTCGTGAACCATAAGAGCCTCCTCCGCGGGGGGCGCGTCGGGGCTTTCTTTCCCTATCATTTTGTTCATTCATGTTTTTTACACCTTTTCTTGACAATTATTTACTATCTATTACTTTGGCCTCGACGTTGCCGTGGGCGAGCTTATTCAGCTCATCGAGCATCTCGTCCCTTAGGCCGGCGGGCAGTTGCACAAGAGCCACCCATGAGCCGTCGTTCTGCCATTCCTCACGCACAATCTTGGAGAAGTTCTTCACCGCAGCATATGTGCGGGCAGCATGCTCTGCCGGAATCTTCAGAGCAATTTCAGCGACCTCGAACTTCACTGGCAGGACGGGCCTGAGCTTGTCCAGAATGTCCTTGATTTGATCCTCAGCGCTCTTGAACTCATCTATCCTGACCTTAGCCTCATTAAAGGCATTCTCAAGGCGCGTCACTGGATGAGGAAGATGCGTCTTTGGGTCGACACCGTTGCGGTGGATAATGGTAATGATTCGTTTCCGCTTGGCATCCCTGAGCTTCTGCCTGTAGTCTGCAGTAAGCTGGATTTCCCCTTCCTTGAGGATGAGGCGTGCTATCTCATCCTTGTCCGTTGTGCCGAAAATCTCCTCAAAACTATTTTCCGGGGCAAGCTCACCCTTCTTCGCATCGGAGAAAATATCCGAGCTCTTCAATATCTCGTGCAGCTCGACATCCGAGCCAGTGCGGAACGCGACTGCCCGGTCTGCGTCGACAACTATCTCAAAATTCTTTCCGCCCTTCCTGATGCGCGCCAGATTGAGCGAGACTCTGGCCTTATCGTATGTCTCTCGTCCTTGTGTACTCATATAACATCACCCAACTAGCCCATACCCTCAGGCGGCGCATTATCTTCAGACTTTTCTTCAGATTCCTTCTTTGGTTTTCTCGTTTTCTTTGCAGCCGGCTTGGTCTTGGTCTTCACATCCGCAAAAAGACGCTCTATCTCTGCTACAGGGAGCTTCTTGAATTCCTTGTCAGTTGTGTCAACGTAGCCCACATCGATTCTCTTAATCTCAAAGTCGCTTAGGCTCTGGTAGAGCGCGCGCAACGCGAGCTTGATGCAACCATTGATGTCAAGGTCTTCACGGTACTCTTTGTGCAACACTTGGTCAACCTCGGTTTCTGCCTCTCCGATGGATGTGGCCTTGTACTGGAAGAATATGCCAGTAGGGTTGGTCTCAAAGAGGCGGGGGCCTGCCTTGTCCACTCCAGCGACGAGAATAGAGACGCCAAATGGCCTCAATCCGCCCGACTGGGTGCAGATCTGCTTAAGGTTGCAGATGTCCTTCACGATGCTCAGCACATCAATTGGTGTGCCGTAAGCAACTCTGTGCTGCTGGGCCTTCAACTGGCTTCTCTCGATGAGGACCCTAGCATCAGAGAGGATTCCCGACGCAGTGGCTCCTATGTGCTCGTCAATCTGAAAGACCTTCTCGATACTCTCAGGGACAATGAGCTTGTCCACGATACGCTTGTCTGTCACGAGGACAACACCGTCCTTCGCAGTGAGGCCAATAGCTGTTGAACCCTGCTTCACTGTCTTCTTAGCGTACTCCACCTGGAGCAGCCTTCCGTCAGGGCTGAACATTGTGATGGCCCTGTCGTATCCCATCAATTGGTGGGGCATGGTTTCCATTTCATTTCCCTCCTTTATTTTTCTGATTTTCCTCCGCGAGGTAGCGCAGTACTGCGCGCTTCAGGATACCCGAAGCGCCCACAGAACGGACGATTGCAGGTACACCTTCGATATCACGGATGAGAGCAAGAGAAGAGCGGATTTCGTCTAATGACGTGTGTGTTGTGCGCAGCATCCCCCTGAAGAGTTTCTTGTTCCACTGCTCATCAAGGAGCTGCATCCCGGCTTTTGCATGGCCCAGTTCACCTATGTGGCGCAGCACTGCTCCGTTAATAGTCTTACGGACAGCAGGCCATGCCACTGGCTTATCGGAGATAACCTCGAAAACAAGGTATCGTTTCTTTTCCCGTAATGTGGGCGTCAATGGCTTCATTGTATACAGGCGTCGCAGTTGTGCGCGCCTTGCCTTAGAGAAGTCGGGTGTCAAAACACCTATCTTTCCGCGCTTCCTTCTCTCTCGTCAAGGGGCGATTAATGCTCTGCCGTTTATAAAAGTATTGGAAAACTTAGCGTGGAGCATTCATCCCTAAAAACTACCGAAGAGCATAAAAATAGCCCCTGATTCGCTGTGAGTATTGGAGTGTGATACCTATGGTCGGAAATCCATCTGAACTTGAACTTGTCGCTGTTGAAGCGATTGACAACGCTACAGGAACACTGAATCTCGAGACGCGGGAAGCGATTGCTCCCTCAGCTGGATGTTCAATCATCTATGAGCTAGAGGAAGGGGAAGAGCCAACCTACGACGGCCTGATTAAGGTCGTGTACAAAGGAATCGGAGAGTCAAATGACCTTTCTATCACGATGATGGACATCGCCAGGGCGAAAATCCCCTACGAGCTCGTGGACTGCGGCATCTGCGCTGTCGGGTGCGGCCTCATAGATGAGAATGGCACCCTTTTGCTAAAGAGGAATGCCACGTATGAACTCATCCTTGGGACAGAGGACTCATCCGCTGGGTTTGACGAGGACGGCTATCTCCTGCACGTCAAGGACGAGGAAATCGAGTTCGAGCCCATGATGGGCATTATGTAAGGCTTTTGTTTCCCGAGACATAAAGGACGAGCTGTTAAGATTATCTACGACTATTAGTAGAGGTCATCATCTGTATTAAGTTCTATTAAAAACAGAAAAAAATACGGAAAAAAAAGAAAAACTACATACCCATCCCGGGCATGCCAGACATACCTTCCTCTTCCTCGCCAAGCGTGATAGTGCACGCAATCCTGAGGAAATTCTTCGCCACACCGGCTGCCTTGTCAATCGCCACGCGCACGACCTTTGTCGGGTCGATGACACCAAGCTTGTACATGTCACCGTAGTCCTCATTCAGGGCGTCGTAGCCGAACCAGTCAGTCTCGCCGGCGAGGACTTCCTTACGCACTTTATTAGCATCGATTCCAGCATTGTCCACAATTTTGTAGATAGGTTCAGCCAGTGCCTGGGCCACAATTTCCATTCCCTTCTTCATTGAGGCATTCTTCTCCTTCTCTGCAGCGGCATACACAACAGCACTCATCCGCAGGTATGCGACTCCGCCGCCAGGCACAACACCCTCTTCTGCAGCTGCACGCACAGCGTTGAGCGCATCCTCTATGCTTGCCTTCTTCGCCTTCATGTCCGGCTCGTTGTCAGCGCCGACATTGATAACCGCCGCCTTGCCAGCGAGCTTTGCTGCGCGCTCCTTGAGCTTATCACACTCATAGTCTGATTTGGACTTATCCATCTGCTTCTCAAGGGATTTGACACGCTTGTCAACCTCTTCCACATCGCCCTCACTATTGAGCATAATTGTCTTATCATTCATAACACTAACGAAACCTGCTCTTCCGTACATCTTTTTGAGAGTATCCTTAGTCATCTTCGAAAGAGGCGCAGTATGGTCATCCATAGAGATAACCTTACCTCCGGTCGCGGTGGCGATATCGTCAAGCAGGTGCCTCTTGTTTTCACCATATCCTGGAGATTTCACCAGAGCCGCCTGGATAATTCCCTTCTGGTGATTGGCCGCCACTGTCGCAAATGCTATGCCATCGACATCATCGGCAATAATAACCACTCGCTTTGACCCCTCTTCAGGCAGTGCTTCCAGAATCTTGATGATATTTGATCCGTCAGGGCCTCCTGTCAGTTTTCCGTCAATCAATACGATGTAGGGATTCTCCAGGTCGATGCTCATGTTCTCGATGTTGTTGACGAATCTCCACTCAAGATAACCAGCGTTGCTCTCGTATCCCTCAAGGAAGTCGACATACGTCTCATGCGTCCTGCTCTCCCGCACAGTGATTAATCCATCGACGCCGACACCTTCGTGTTCCTCAGATTCATTTTCCTCATCTCTTGAGGGGGCTGGTCCGCCATTGATAGCAAGATGAATACTGTCTGCGATGCTCATATCATAGTTCGCAGATACTGCAGCGACTTCATGCAGAGTGCTTGGCTTCTTCACGTCCTTTGAAAGCTTCTTGAGTTCTGCCTGTGCGACATCAATAGCGGCATCAATACCTCGTGACATTAACATTGGGTTTAGGGGCTTACTCTTCGCCGCCCCATCCTTGGCTTCATCCTCGGCGAGCGCCTCAGTATACATGTGCTGAGCGAGAAGAGTCGCAGTCGTGGTACCGTCACCAGCGAGCTTATTAGTACCAGAGGCAGCGTCCAAGAGCAGCATGGCTCCAAGGTTCTCAACTTTATCCTCTAAGGGGACAACAGAACGGGCGACAGTCACACCGTCCTTGGTCAGGTCAGGGCTGCCCCAAGGTGTCTCCATAGCAACCCATTTCCCATAAGGGCCAAGGGTTTCTGTAACAGCATTAGCGAGCTTATCAGCTCCCTCTTTGAGTTTCTTACGTGCTTCCTCTCCATAACTCAGTTCTTTAGCCATAGTAATTCCCTGTCTTGGGGAAACCCCCAGCATTTAAGAAGTTTACTATTCTAAAGTAGCATATTGGATTCAACTAACCTTCTTGCTCATAATCTTTATATAGCATAGCAGTTAGTAAAATGAGAGGGAGAACTATGGCTGAACTGCTGAAAAGCCCCTTACATGAGGAACATCTCGCACTCAAGGGCTCACTAGTCGAATTTGGAGGCTGGCTTATGCCTGTGCAGTATTCAGGCATCACAGCTGAGCACAAGGCAGTCCGCACCGCAGCAGGCCTGTTCGACACGAGCCACATGGGTGAATTCATTGTGAGCGGGGCAGATGCCCCTGAATTCCTCCAGCGCATGCTCACAAATGACATCTCAATGTGCACACCGGGCACTGCACTCTACACTGCGATGTGCACACCTGAGGGTGGCACTGTCGATGACCTGTATGTGTACAATCTCGGAGAACTCATCTGGCTCGACAATCCTCTTACTTATATGCTCGTGGTGAATGCCTCCAACATCAAAAAAGACCTTAGCTGGCTAATGGAACAGCCAAAGGGCAAGGACATCAGCATCCTCGATGTCAGCGACAGGATGGCGATGCTCGCACTGCAAGGGCCAAAGGCGGAAAATATATTGCAGAAGCTCACAAAGGCGAAGCTGAATGCGCTGCCACGCTTTGAAATCATTGGGGCAGATGTGGCCGGCGTGAAGGAGGTCATCATCTCTCGAACAGGCTACACTGGTGAGGACGGCTTTGAGCTCTATTTCAACACAGGGGACGCGCCAGCACTGTGGAAAGCGCTTTTGGATAAGGGAAAACCATCAGGACTTGTGCCGGCAGGTTTGGGTGCAAGAGACACACTACGCCTCGAGGCGTGCTATCCACTCTACGGGCATGAGCTAAGCGAGACCATCTCACCAGTGGAAGGTGGTATTCGTTTTGCGGTCAAGCAGACCAATCCGACTTGCATGGGCAGTGATATCCTGCTCACACAAAAAAGCGAGGGAGCAGCGAGAAAAGTGATTGCGTTCGAGATGAAGGAACGCGCCATCCCCCGCCAGCACTACCCTGTAATGAAAGGGAGAAAGCAGATTGGGGAAGTCACGTCTGGGACACTTTCCCCCACACTCAACAAGAGTATCGGAATGGCGCTTGTTGAGCGAAATAGTGTTAAGATTGGTGAGAGCATTCAAATCAAGGTACGAGACCGGCCAGTAGAGGCAGAGATTATCAAGAAGCCATTCTATGCCTTTACCGGTAAGAAATGAGGTGAAGAGATGGGTGATGTGAATATTCCGGATGAACTGCGCTACAGCAAGGACCACGAGTGGGTCAAAATTGAAGGGGACACCGCGATTGTCGGCATAAGTGATTACGCACAGCAGGAGATGCACGAGGTCGTGTTTGTCGATGTCCCGAAGACAGGCAAGGTAGTGAAGCAGAAGGATGCACTTTGTGTTATTGAGACCATGAAGGCAGTGAGCGATGTGCTCGCGCCTGTGAGCGGCGAGGTCATTGAGGTGAACACTTCACTGAAGAACAAGCCTGAGCTTGTGAACTCTTCTCCTTATGATAAGGGCTGGATTGTCAAGCTCAAGGTAACAGACGCTGTCGAGGAAGAATTAAAGAACCTGATAAATGCTGAGGCGTACAGGAAGCATATAGGAAAGTAAGATGGAATATGTTCCCCTAACAAAGGAAGAGCGCAAGTCGATGCTCAAAAGCATCCGCGTGAAGCAGATAAAAGACTTGTTCAGGGATATCCCGCGGAGCAAGCGCCTTTCAAGGGACTTGCATATCCCTAAAGGCCTGTCTGAGCAGGAAGTCACCAAGCTTCTCCAGAAAATCGCAGAACAGAACGAGCCCGGTGATGTCCTCTTCCTTGGAGCAGGGGCATACAGGCATTTTATTCCCGCTGCAGTTGACCAGATGCTGCTTAGGGGAGAGTTTCTCACTGCTTACACACCATATCAGGCAGAGGCAAGCCAGGGAAATCTTCAGGGAATCTACGAATTCCAGACCCTCATCTGCCAGCTCACTGGCATGGACCTTGCCAACGCCTCAGTATATGACGGAGCGACTGCCACAGCAGAAGCAGCCATCATGGCGTGCAACATCACAGACAAGCCTGAGATTATCATAAGCGAGGCAGTCCATCCACATTATCGCGAGGTGCTTGGCACTTATGGCCGCGGAGGGAAGTTTGTGCTCAAGACCGTGCCTGTATCCAAAGGGAGGACTGACGCTGAGACTCTCGCTGAATCCATCTCAAAGCACACAGCAGCTGTCCTCATCCAGAGCCCAAATTTCTTCGGTGTTGTCGAGGATCTGAAAGCGCTGGGGAAGATATCCCGCAGCAGGAAAGCGCTGTTCATTCCCATAGTGACTGAGGCGACTTCACTTGGCATCATTAAGAGTCCTGGTGAGTTTGGAGCAGATATTGTCGCCGGCGAGTGCCAGAGCTTTGGCAATCCACTCAACTTCGGCGGGCCATACTGCGGATTCATGGCGACAAAGGATGAATATCGGCATCACATCCCGGGCAGGCTTGTGGGAGAGACTGTTGACACAGAGGGAAAGCGTGGCTATGTCCTCACACTCCAGGCACGGGAGCAGCACATCAGGAGGGAAAGGGCAAAGTCCAATATCTGCACGAGCCAGCAGCTCAACGCCCTTGCCTGCGCAATCCATCTCGCATTGCTCGGGCCGCATCTTTCTGAATTAGCTGAGCTCAATCTCCAAAAGGCGTTCTACGCGAGGAAAGCACTCAAGAGAGCGGGCTTAGGAATTCCATTTGGTAATCAGCCGCATTACAATGAGTTTGTTGTCAGGGTGAAAAACGCAAAGCGCGTGCATGCGAGGCTCGCAGAGCACGGTATCATCGCGGGCATTCCCCTGGAAGATGACTATCCCTTCATGAAAGACTGCCTCCTGCTCTGCGTCACAGAAATGAACACAAGAGAAGAGATTGATGCACTTGTGAGCATGCTGAGAGGTGGTGGAAAATGAGCCCTCAGCAATTACCATGGGACGAGCGCCTGCTTTTCGAAAAATCGAAAGAGGGCGCGAACAAGACTACGCTCCCTGAGTTGGACGTGCCGAGAGCGGGAAATCTCCTGCCGCGGGACATGGTTCGCGGAAAGCTGGAGCTGCCCTCGCTTCCTGAAATCGAGGTCATCAGGCATTACACAAGGCTGAGCCAGAAAAACCATTCTGTCGATATAGGCTTTTATCCATTGGGAAGCTGCACCATGAAGTACAACCCTAAGGTGAACGAGGCAGTCGCGAGGCTGCCAGGATTCACAGAGCTGCATCCTTTTGTTCCTGAAAGCCATGCACAGGGCTCGCTGAGGCTGATGTATGAGCTGGAGCGCCTTCTCGCCGAGATTACGGGCATGAATGCGATAACACTCCAGCCTGCTGCAGGCGCACAGGGAGAGCTCACAGGCGTCCTGATGATGAAGGCCTATTTTGACGCCAAGGGAGAGTCAAGAAGCAAGATACTCATCCCTGACAGCGCCCATGGAACCAATCCAGCGAGCGTCGTGCTTTCTGGTTTTGAAAGCGTGGAGATACCCAGCAACAAGTCAGGGCTTGTGGACATCGGCGCTCTTGAGAAGGCGATGGACTCTGATGTCGTAGGCATGATGCTCACCAACCCAAATACTCATGGCCTGTTTGAGAAGGACATTCTTGACATCGCGAAAATCATCCACAGGCAGGGCGGCCTGCTCTACGGCGACGGCGCGAATGCAAATGCCCTCACAGGCGTTGCCCGCTTTGGGGATCTGGGATTTGATGTCATCCACCTCAACCTGCACAAGACATTCTCAACTCCACATGGCGGCGGAGGGCCTGGAAGCGGGCCAGTAGGGGTAGGAAAGACACTCGAGCCCTACCTACCAAAGCCGCGAATAGGAAAGAAAGGAGAGCATTATTTCCTCGACTGGAACAAACCGAAGAGTATAGGAAAGATAAAGGCATTCTGGGGCAATTTCGGAGTGATGGTCCGCGCGTATGCGTATATTCGCTCTCTGGGTCCTGATGGATTAAGAAATGTCGCCGAGACAGCAGTGCTGAACGCGAATTACCTCAAGTGGAAGCTCAAGAAGAACTATCACCTCCAGTACAATGCAAGGTGCATGCACGAGTTCATCCTCTCAGACCAGGACATGCCGAATGACATCAAGACAAACGACATCGCGAAGCGTCTGCTTGATTTCAGGATGCACGCTCCCACAATTTATTTCCCGCTTACTGTCAAGGGCGCCATGATGATAGAGCCCACAGAGACAGAATCAAAGGAGCGCCTCGATGAGTTTATAGAAGTCATGGAGCGCATCGCCAAGGAAGCTGCTGACAATCCCGACAGGGTGAAGAATGCTCCCTGGACCACTCCTGTAAAAAGGCTCGACGGAGTCAAGGCAGCGAGAGAGCCAGTCTTACGCTGGAAGCAGCATTAGCAGCCTGGGCATTTACGTGCATTTACACTGATTATTGTATGTCCCAGACTTACCATTATTTTTAGTACATGAGCCACCAACTGTACAGCCGCCGTCATCGTCATCGTCGCCGCCGCCGCTCTTGCACTTTGATAGGGCAGAGCAGCCGTCGAGATGACAACAGCTCTTGGGACAGCCTGCACAAGGATCGGGACAGGCGGGATTTCCGCACATACCGCATGTTTTGATTGGCTGGCCAACGCAATTGCAGTTGCTGTCACGGCGCTCATTCTTCAAACAGGGGTCGTCTGGACAGGGGTCGCCGCTGCATCCCCCTGGATTGATGCATTTTGGAAGTAGCTGGCACGTAGGGATAAAGCACACATCATCTGCATTTCCAGCACATTCATTTCCCCCATTACCATAGGGCGAGCCGCAGGTGCGCTTGTTTGCATCATCGTACATCTGGACAATACCATAGTCTCGGGCATCTGATGTGAGCTGCACACCGGGGGCATTCACTTCAGCATTACAGGTCTCTGACGCCCCGCATGTCCAGTATGTCATTCCTTCGTAAGTGTCGTATTTTGGGGGATGAGGTGGATTGTCAGGCTCATTATTCGCATAAGTCAGCTTGTAGTGAAACACGCCATGGTCTGTGCACACCACACCATTGAACCTCCTCGTCCCGCCTGTTGTTGTGCATTCAGGCGGCAATTCGTTCACTATCGCGCCGTCATCGCAGTACTTGCCGGTATCACTTGTAAATTTCTCGCTGCCGCACTGGCAGCTGGAGGTAAGTTCTTCGCAGGGAGGACAGGGGAGAATTGTTGAATCACACTCAGGCTCATCTATGTAGAACTGGCCATCTTCACAGTAATGGTCGAAGGTATCCTTGGTGTTGCTTCTACTCCCACAATAGCAGCCGTCATAGCTGCTGTCCAGGTACACACACACAGGACAGGGCATTTCGTCCTCACAAACATCATACCATTCGTCATCTGGAGGAGCGGGGTCATAAACTGAAGAATAATACACTACGCTATTTATGCAATAGGGAACGTGAAAGGGGTCTTCCGAAGGATTAACAACATCACTGCCACATTCACAAGTCGATGTGAGAGGGACACAATCTGGGCACGGGGAATTCAGGCCTGTGCCGTTTCTCATCTCAGCATGCGCCGCGACTCCATAAGAACATACATCGCCAGGGTCATTCCTCACCCGTATACGAATCCTGTTGTTGCCAGCCCGCTCATATCTGTTTTCATAAGTACATACACCTGAGCATTCACCAAGCTTAGCATATCCTCCGCTAGCGAGCATTGCCTCGACAAGGCAGTAATTGTCACATTCAACAGTAATCTCAGTATCATAACCCTCTGCAACGCAGGTGTCTCCATCAGTCTGGAGAAAGTATTCATAATAGCCAACTCCCCCTGCGCCGTCCCAAGGGTTCTCCCCGAGGATTGAGGTGGATGTTCTCATGTAGCCATAATAATTGGGAGAGGCGATGCCCCCATAATCAGATTCATCCTCATCTTGCGGATTATCCCTTAACGGAACCTCATTCACAGTTTTTATCCTGTCTTCATACACTGGAAGGAATTCGGGCTCATCAGGGTTGTATATGGGGTCATACGCCGGATTATCCTTCTTGCCGACTTCGACCTGATGTAGAGTTGCTGTGCAGGCGCAGCCCCCTTCCCATGCAGCGCCGTTCCTTACCCCTCCTTCCTCGACTGCTTTACCGTCCTGGATGCCGTCCTTGTTCAGGATGATGTCGTCACCATATTGTGCGATGAGCCACTGGAAGGAATCCAGCGTAGCATAATTATCATCATAATATTCCTGGGCAGCCTCCTGGTTCTTTACAGTGCAGATTTCCTGCCAGGTATTGCCCCCTGAGCTGTGGGTCTTGAACATCGTGTCGACATTTGAGCTACAAGGGGTATTGTCCGACTTGACACACACACAGATATTCTCGTACTTGTCATCTTTATCCCAGTCGAGGATGTTCTCCTGGTCATAACAGCGGTCATTGGGAATGCCGGGCTGACCCTCGTTGTCCCAGTCCTCATCAGTGAAGCCGAACTTGCTATTCACTCTCTCTTTCTGAGCCTCACAATCATCTGAATCCGAGCATCTTACTGCAACAATTGCCTCTCCAGCTGAAACTCCGGAAGTACTTCCAACCTGCTCAAAGCCCTCTGAAGTAGTGGTAATAGGAAGAGGCTCTCCGCATTGAGATTCTCCTCCATTGGAGCCTCCAAGGCCAAGAGTAGTAATGTGATCTTCAGTCGCATAGATTGCATCGTCAATACCACGGAGAAGCACATCTGTCATGTCTGGAGTGGCATAGACCTGGTTATCATTCCCATCGTAGTCTGTCGTCTTCCAGCAGCCATCCCACTCTTCAGGATTGCCAAATGCACCAAGGCCGCAAGGCCTGTAGCAGGGCTCCTGGTACACAATCTCAGGAGGAAGCACCTGCTTTTCCACCCGCCCGCAGTTCTCAGTGAGGGCATGGTTTGTGAGATGTGTTATGAGCGCTGTGACTGTGTTGCTGCCAGTGTCGACATAGCTTGGAAGCGACCTCCAGAAGCCCCGTGCCTCATCAAAATACGCAATTGTCAGAGAACTTTCAGGACCTATCGCGTGCCCTGGCAGGTAACTGATAGTGAGCTCAGCTGGAGGAGAAAATCTCACCCCGTCCGGCTGGATGTCATAAATAATCTCGCCGAGAATATGGGAGTTGCTCATCCCCCCTTCAGTCTTGTCTATAAGTTCCAAAGTTATCTCATCAACCGGCTCACCGGAGTCTGTTAGCACACGGGCACCTGCTGGAATGAACAGCTGGGCATCACCATCTCCTGAGATGATGGAAACATCCTCAATTATTCTGCCCCCAGCATCATAGCTCAACTCCTCCGAGGTCACAATCTCAACATTGTAACCAAAATCCCTCACCTTTGCTGTCCCATCCGCATCCGCAATCTCAAGGGGGTACTGTGCCCCGACAATTACTGCGTTCGAGCTGACCAGAACGTTCGCGCTGAATGCCGCGCTCTTTATAGTTAGGCCTTGCGACTCGTAGAATACTAGATCTACACATCTCGGGACTTCACGCTCAACATACGCGCGTATCTGCTCCTGTGCATCAGGCAGGGCGCCATAGTAATCCATCCCTTCACGGACCTTGTCCATAAGGCAGATATCAATTTGTTTTTCCAGAGAGTTCTGGGTCGCATCAAGATCTGCCTGGCCAAGAGGCGCCTCAGTAGAGTCCTGCATTGCATTGCGCACTCCGAAGAGCAGCCCTACTACTGCGAGAATAACTATGCCGAGAACAATAAAAAGAGTGACTCCCTGTCCTTTATGCCCTTTAGGTTTCATGTTACATCACAACATCTTCAGCTTTCCAGTGATAGTATCTATCTTCTCCTCGTCATCAGGGCCGATGCCGAGCGCAGTTACTGTTCCCGGAGCGATGCAGGTCTTTCCTGCGTCTGTGATGAGCGCAGTTGTGATACCTGTATCCTTCGCCTCCTGATTGTAGTGATACATCTCCTCGAGAGAATCTACTCTAAGAACAACTTTTTTCTGACCATCATTGCGCCAGACCTTGACCGCATCCTTGTTGTTTGACAGAGACCTTAATACTGCCTCGCTCGAGGCATGGGCTACCTGGGCTGCGAGCTTTCCCTTAGGCAGCTTGAGGTCGTGCCGCACCAGGATGACTTGCTTGTATTCCATCGAAAATGGACAGTCCAGGAAGCTATTTATATCTTTGCTCAATCCCTGAAGCACCATGAGGATTCTCAGCGTCCCGATGGAGAATGGTCTCGGGAAGACCACAGGCACTGGAGAAGCGCCTGGCGTAGTGCTCGAAGAGTTGAAGAAGCTCAGCGAGCGCTCTGTGAATGAATCTGGCGAAGCTATTGAATGGGAATCAGAGGAGCTCGAGCTTGAGCTAGGTAATCTCGAGGAAGCCAATAAGAGGATTGTCGAGAGGTGCTCAGCACTCTTTGAGAGCAATGAACGGCTCACGCTACTCGGCGGCGACCATTCATTGACCTATGCCGGCTTCAAAGCGTTCGCAAAACGTTATCCAAACGCAGGGCTGCTCGTGTTTGACGCCCACCCAGACCTCATGTCAGCGATGAACCCTCCGACTCACGAGGATTATCTCCTTACACTGATGAGCGAAGGCATTCTCAAGCAGAGGAATATTATGCTTCTCGGCCTGAGGAGCATGCATTCTTCAGAAGTAGAGCGCCTGAAGGGATTACGCATCCGGCAGTTCCCCATGAGAGAAATAACGCACGAATCCCTTGGAGAAATTATGGACAGCGCGATGATAATTGCCCGAAAATGGGAGGCGCTCTACATCTCAGTCGACATTGATGCTGTCGATCCTGCCTTTGCCCCTGGAACTGGCTATCCTGAACCAGGCGGCTTCACCTCGAGAGAGCTGCTTTACTGCCTTGGAAGGCTGAAGCTTCTCCAGAACCTCAAGGCAGTCGACCTTGTAGAGGTAAACCCGCGCCTTGACATTGAGGGGAGCACTGTACGACTTGCAGCTAAAATACTCTCAGAATTCTGTTGATTAATAACTTTAAAGTACTAAAAAAGCAAAAGTTTATAAACAAAACCCTCCTTTCATCCTTTGTCAATCAAAAACGTGGAGTGGCCAACATATTTCTCAGCCATTTCACTCCCCCTCGAACATGGCAGCTGCTTCATGTTTTTGTTGACTTTTTTCTTGTAAGAACATTTCATTTCTTAACGGATTAACTTATAAAATACCCCTCTCTCCCCTCAACGGGGTGGAGATTATGAGATTATCAACTGAACTGGAAGAAACTGTTACCACTGAATCTGAAAAGCTGAAGCACAACACTGGCTTCAAGGCATGGAAACGGAGGAGCGACTGCGATTCCACAAAGGAATGGCTGCGCTCAGGATACGACGCATTCATGCAGGATGGCCCCTTCTGGGGTACAGTGACTCACGGACTTGATGCTATTGGCATCGGTGCATGGGGAGCTGTAACGGGCTATATCGCGCCAATGCTCGCGCAGTACATCCCTCTGGCTGAGATGGGAGCTGCGTACAGTGCCACAGTTGCAGCACTACCTCTCGGACTTGAGACTATTGTAGCAGGGGCTGCCAACGGCCTCGTGCTAGGGGCTGCATTCGCAGCAGAAGCTCTTGTTGTCGGGGGTGTTGCTCTCGGAGTGGGTTATCTCGCCTTCAAGCTCTTCGACGCGATGGGCGATAATTACCGGCCACAGAGGGCATTAAGCTGGCTCTGGGACCATACTGGCAAGACCCTGTACAACGGCGTGAAGAATACTACCGTCAAGACGGGCCGCGGCATCAAGACACGTGCCCTGAAAACATACGACAGAGTCTTCAAGAAGAATACGCTAGCAGACTATAATCTATCCAGGGATTTTGAAGAGGCGCTTCACACTGATATCGGCGCAGAATACTTGGCTGACTAGTGTTTGGGGTGCGCATGCTGCTGATGTACCACGTGTATCAATGAGTCTATAAGGCGTTTTCTCTGATCTGGATAGAGCACTCCGCGCATCACAATTTCTATTCCTGATGTACCAGGGGTATTGACAGTGATGGTACCATAATTGAATATGTTTTCTATGAGATTCTGGCTGAAACTCGTATCAGTTATCTTATTCATAACAACGTCAATCACATGTTCTGTAAAAATACCAGAGAGATGCATCACTCTCAAATTGGTGATGACGAGGAAGTTGTGGTGGCGGCGAAGCTCTGCATAGATGACAATGACTGCTACAACTAAGATAAATGCCACGAGCATCCATCTCGTCACGTACTGCTCGGCAATAGGAATCCTGTAGCTCAGGATGGAAACAACAAGAAGGAAGAGGGCAGCGCTGTAATATCTCAAGAGCGATATCCTCGAAGGAAAGACAATATCAAGAACTTTCTCACCCCTTAAAAGGTACTGCCGGACACGCTTCACCTGCTCCGCTCTCAGCGTCATAAATATTCTTCTGTCAAACATGGTATTTAAATCTACCCTCTTCTTCAGAACCGAAAGGATTTAGAAGGGCAATAGACATCCTGTCTTCCAATGGCACAGTATTACCTCCTGACAAGCCTTGTCGGCATATTCCTCCTTGACGAGGAATTCAAAGTAGTTGACAAAGAGGATTCTCTCTTTGGCGAAGAGCAATACGAAGGAGAATGGCTTGATGCAGAAGTCAAGCTCATCCAGAAGCTGAAGAAGAAGGATTCCAAGGCCACAGTGACGGTGCTGGGCTTCCGCAAGGGAGATGTGCCTGAGGGAGCTGAGTGCTCAGATGACACCAACCTCAGGCGAAAGGCGGGGCTCGCTGTTGAGCAGGGAATCAAGAAGATGCTCAGGGAAGGAAACATCGAGGAGACTCAGCGCTCCATACGAAATTCATTTTCAGAGGACCAACTCATTATTCACTCTGTCCGGCTGATAGATGACCTGAACAGGGCGATGGCCAGATTAGGCAAGCGCTTCCATGAATGGATAGCACTCCACAGGCCGAAGATGGCCCGGAAGATTCCCGACCATGAGGCACTTGTGAAGGCAGTGATTGAGCAGAGCTTCTCAGCAAAAGAGGAGATGGGTGCAGAGTTCCAAAAGGAAGACGTTGCCCATCTCAGGGAGATTGCCTCATCATTACAGCAATGCTATAAATTCAGGGAGCGCGAGGCTGCCTATCTTGAGAAGAAAATGCAGGCATATTGCCCAAACATCACTGCAATATCTGGCTCCCGCATAGGGGGAAAGCTCCTGAGCCTCGCAGGCAGCCTAAAAAGAATGGCCACACTTCCAAGCAGCACTGTACAGTTACTAGGGGCTGAGCAGGCGCTGTTCCGCCATCTCAAGAATCCCAGGGCAAAACCCCCCAAATACGGCATCCTGCACGAGCACCCCCTTATCCAAAAGACGAAGCGCAGCAATCATGGTAAGGTGGCCCGAGCCCTTGCTGACAAATTATCGCTCGCTGCGCGCGTGGATTTCTTCAAGGGCGAGTTTATCGGCGAGAAGCTTGCCAAGGAGATTGAAAAGCGTTTTGACTCCTGGTAGGCGCAAATCATTTAAAGTCAGCAGTCGGAGTAGTTGCCATGAGATACCGCATTGAGGGCACGCTATTTCCTGCAGTGACCTTTGAGCTCGACGAGAACGAGTCAGTCTATTCTGAGTCGGGCAACATGTCCTGGATGAGTGATAACATCATCTTTGACACAACAACGAGAGGCGGGCTCATCGAGGGCTTCAAGCGCCGGCTTGCAGGAGAATCCATCTTCCTCAACACCTTCACTTGTGATGCAGGAACCGGAATTGTGACATTCTCATCAGAGTTTCCTGGAAAGATTGTCACTGTGGAGCTCTCAGGGACGAAGTCGCTCATCTGCCAGAAAGACGCATTCATGTGTGCGACAGATGAGGTAAACCTCAAGATGCATTTCCGCAAGCGGATTGGGGCAGGCCTGTTCGGAGGAGAGGGCTTCATCCTTCAGGAACTGTCAGGCCAGGGGCTGGCCTTTGTGGAGATTGCCGGCGAGGTACTCGAGTACAACCTTAACGAAGGAGAGGTGCTGCGCGTCGATCCTGGGCACATCGCAATGTATGAGCCCACTGTTGATTTTGACATCGAGATGGTGCACGGCTTCAAGAACGTGCTGATTGGCGGCGAGGGAGTATTCCTCGCGACGCTTGTCGGCCCGGGAAAGGTCTGGCTGCAGACCCTGCCTGTAGAAAATATGCTCTCAACGCTAAGGGCGCACTCCGGTGGAAAGAGGCGCAACCCGATAACAATACTACTCGACCTGTTCACGTGATACTATGGATACATTCATGTTTGTGGTGGTGTTCATCCTTGTGTTTGTCTTCCTGCTGGGCTTTTTTCCAATCATATTCTATGTCATCTGGAGCGTCCAGAACAAGGGAAAGCGCAAGGCAGCGAAGATAGCAGCGGCTGAAGGGCATGCCAAGCACTACCACATCACCAAGCTCAAGGAGCTCAGGGACAATCCCAGAATCAAGCTCTAGAGGAACTTTTTTAAATCATCAGATAACCCAGCTATTACTCTTGTCACATTCAGTGACGGATGCTGTACACGGTGAACGCATTGTGCGGGCAGCGTGCAACCTTCGGTCGCACTGGTCCGCAGCTGCCGCGTGATGTGGCGTTGAACCGGTGGTTCAACTCCACTACTGTGCCAGCTGAAGTTGCAGCTGCGGGGGTGCCGGAGTGGCCAAACGGGACAGGTTCAGAGCCTGTTAGCTTAGTGCTTACGCGTGTTCGAATCACGTCCCCCGCACTCTTTACCTAGCTGAATTCATACGTTTCAGTGTGTATAGTGGGGCGTTTTCAGGGTTCGATACGGCAAAGCCGAATATCCCTTTGAGTTCAATGCTTTCCTTTTAAGAGCGCTCTACTCGCTTCGCAGCGCTCCCCGCTTTTTCAGGTAGATTGTTCCAGCCGCTGTCAGCGCTATGAGAACTAAGAGCGTAAGCCACAGCAGAACACGCGATCTCTCCGGCGGCTTTATCGGAGGCTCGACTGTCTGGTTAACTTCCGGCTCAGGCTCAATCATGGCATTCGGTTCTGGTTCCGGTTCTGGCTCGGGCTCTTTAGCTGTGACAAGGGCAATCGCGAAGATGCTGAAGCCGGGCGATGTCGCGTTGAAATAGCTGTATTGGCCCGAGTCTTTCATCCAGAGCGTATCGAGTTCTTGCCATGTTGCCTTCTGGCGCTTCAAACGCACATCATCTTTAGTTGCACCGTTGTCTGTTATCCAGCTTGAGTTGACCTTAAACTCGAGCCACGCTTCAGACAGCTCATGCGCGTATAGACCTTCGAGAGTGACGTTGAAATAATCATACGCCTTCTCCGGCCTGTCTGTGAGGTCTGAATCATTCACAGTGGAGACGCTCAGCTTGACATTCATGGCCTGCACTGTGTTGACGAAACCGACCTTTGTGGCTGCGATTGTGCTTCTGTCAACATAAAGCCTGTGCTCCTTGTCCGGCGTGAGGCTTGAGAAGGTAGTCTGCTTTGTGTTAGGATCAGTGGCAGGCGCTCCCCCACCCCCTCCGCCACCCCCTCCTGTAGAAATGCTCACCGTGAAGCTCGCGTCGTAGTCTGTGCTGGCAACTAATCCCACAGTGTTGTTGCACCTGATGTAGTAGTGGTAGGTTCCTGTCGCAAGCCCTGTGAGGTCTGCGGTGTGACTTACTGCTACCCCGACCATCACGCCCACCATGCTCACGTATGCTGTCCCTGCTGTGGTTGAGTATCTGCAGGTCGCGTTCTCGTTCGTTGTCGCTGAAAGCGTTGTCGAGCTAGTTGTCACAGTCACTATGGGTGAATAAGACTGCACAACAGGCGCTGTGAGGTCATTCACAGTGAGCCAGTAGGTCGCGCTTGCTGCGCTGTAGTTTTCTGTCTGCGTGTAGGTGAGCGTGATATTGTAGACTTGAGGGAGAGTGAAGTTCGTGAGGTTTCCCACAGTTGTCTCGCTCGCGAGCTCCGCTCCGTTGCTATACAATGTTAATTCAGTGCCGCCATCTCCTGTTATGAGCGTGCCATTCAGCCACAAGGCCTCGCTCTCGTTCAGCGTGAAGTTCGCCTCTGTGCCGTTCAATGTGAGATTCAGTGTCGGCGCTGCCCTCGCAATCGTGAAATAGTACGTGTCGCTGCTGTTGGTATTGCCTGCGGTGTCGTTCGCGTGACCAATCCAATAATGGCTTCCAGCAGGCAGCACAGCGCTGTAGTTGTACACAGTATCAGTGAGGTTGTTCATCGCGTAGGTCTGCGCACTCCCTGAATAATTTGATTCAAGCCACGCATTGCTGAAGTTCATGTTCTCGGACCACGTGACGTTGAAAATACTGAGCGTTGTTGGTGCGTAAGTGGTTGGAGTGCTGCTCCAGTTCGCGCTCCAGCTAGGGGGAGCGAGGTCCAGAACTGTGAAGTTTTGCTCTACTGTCCAGTTTCCTGCTGACAATCCGGTGTCAATCGTCTGCACAGCCCAGTACACCGAATCATTCGCGTTGAGAGTAACGTCCAGCGTTATCTGCCTGCGCTGCATCATGTTACCCATATAACCGTTGTCATCCCCTCCACCATAGACGCCGGTGACAATCTCATGGCCTCCTGGGGTCGTGCCAACCCTGAGATTGTAGTACAGCCCAGCAGTCGGCGTCTGGTTATCAGAGGCATTGTCCCATGAAAGAATCAGCTGGCCGTCAGCATAGCTCGCGGACAGCGACGCAACAGCGGGCGCGTCAGGCACGGTGTTGTTCACAGTGGTGATGTTGTTGATGTAGACAAAAGATTTTTGGACACTTCCATCACTCCTACCAGTCATAATCAGGTCAAGGTCTCCGTCCAGGTCAACATCCCCAAAGGTCTGATAGCTATATTCAAGAGTTTCTAATTGGGGCTCAGGAGTCAATGGAGAGGCTGTGAAATTGGTTCCATCGTAGAGATGAAACCAGGTCTCCTCTTCCCTACCTGAGGCAATCATATCCAAGTCACCATCATTGTCGTAATCTCCAAATGTCACTGAGCCTGCAAATACGCCGGTAAAATGCCCATCTTTGGCATCAAGGACAAATGTACTGCCATTGTTGATATGTGTCTCAAGATGGTCACAGCATCCAATAATCGCCATGTCGAGATTGCCATCATTGTTATAATCACCAAGAGCAAAAGAACCATCGTCCACATTCACGATATTCTGGCTCCAGGCAGAACTCGGCAGCAAGGTGCTTCCGTTGTTGATGTATATCTCGGTGAATTTAGTGCCTCCGAGAAGTCGACCTGAAAGCGCAAGGTCGAGGTCATTGTCATTATCAAAATCTCCCAGAGCGAGGGCACTCCTGTCGAGTGCTGTCAGGTTCTCTTCCCAGGTTGAACTCTCCTCGAAGCCTGTGCCATTATTCAAATAAACTTGAGTTAGCAGAGTGGGAAGACCAGTCTCAATTCCTGTTATGGCCAAGTCCAAGTCCCCATCAAGGTCCAGGTCTCCAAAAGCTGCAGAACCCCTCCATACGCCCGTGATGTTATTCTGCCAACTGGAGTTTTCAATCAGTGTTGACCCATTGTTAAGGTAAACGAGTGATTTCGCACTGCCCACGGCACAACTATCACCATAGGCTCCACCAAGATTACAGCCCATCGTGAACAAATCCAGCCAGCCATCATTGTTCACATCTCCCCAGACAAATGCCCCATAATGAAGTTCTGTCAGGTTAGAACCCCATGCCTGGCTACTGGTGAAATTCTCTCCATTATTCAGGTAAATCTCGGCATAAGTTGAGATACAGCCAGAGACGTCGTATGTATCACATCCCATGCCAACCAAATCCAGGTCTCCATCATTATCAACATCCCCTAAAGCGAGAGGACCATGTTCTACTGGGATTATATCTCCCACCCAGGTCGTGGAGTTATCAAGGTATGTTATTGCCACGACCTGAGCCACAATCAAGACTAAAACAAAGAAAAACAACAGCCATCTCAGGGTCCTGAACTTCACAGTAGATTATTCAGCGGAAATCCGCTATATAAATTCTTCTCGGGAATGAGAGAGAAAGGAGCTACTGCTCCTCCTTCCTCTTCACTCCGTAAACAGTCAGGCACACGACCACCAAGGCGATGAGGAAGGTGCCCGCCAGAAGCCCAGATGTCGCAAGACTCCCTTCATCTGAGCCTGTGACCATGCCAGTCACGTCAGACATTGAACCGTCCTGTTGCTCTTCAGTCGGCTCGGGGAGTTCTGTTTTTTCAATATAGTCTACCTCGTGGAGCGTCACGCTCCCTCCTTCACCAACTTCTGTCACTTCAATCATGCCGATTCCTTCGTGGCCGTAGTTAATCCACACGGGCATGCCGTTTTCCGGCGGGTCAATCTCTATCCTCCTGACCACAGTATAGACTCCGCTGGCTGGCACATCTGGCCTGAGTTCAACAGTGAAGTTGTGCAATGTATTCACTTTTCCCACTGTCTCAGCGACAAAAGGATGGCAGCTCGGCGTCTCAGCGCTGCGCGTGTCGCCGGACTGGTCATAGCATGTCGTATTGTCCTCGCTGAGGAACCAATAGTACAGGCGCATTGGCAGGAACTGGTAGTCCTCCTTTGTCGGGACGTCAATCCTGTAGTCTATAGTGAGGTCGTGCGTCGAGTTCACCACTTTGTTAAGGGTGTCCTCAAGCTCAACGACATCCTCATCGGTCTGCTTGAATTGGTTCCAGGTGTTTGTGGTGGTCTGGTTGATATTCTCCAGAAGGTCCTTACATGAACCATCCTGAAAGCAGTCATAAAGCCACTCAGACCATGTGTGTGTTTCCTCGAGCCAGAAATGCTCCTGGTCAGTGAGACTCTTCATTTCATTCATTACAACATCTATTCTTTTGTCACTATCTGCTGTGAAGTCTACAGTCTTTGGGTAATAAAAACCTGTTCTGGTGAAGGTACACTCCCAATTACCCGGGGCAAATCCATAGGGACCATACATATTAGTTGTGTAAGGGTCTTGGTCAAAGCCAGTGTAGTCACAACTGATGTCTACCTCATCTATATCCACATGCCCAATTTCACTGCTGCTCACATTGAAGGTGATGCTCCACCTGACTTCGAGCTCATTGGACTGCTTTGTTTCACCGTCCGCCTCGCCGTCGTTGGGGGTGAGCTCGCACTGATACGTTTCTCCAGGCGTGGTCTCTTCACTTACCATGATATTGGTAACGGTGGAATTCATCTGCAAAATCTGCTCAGCTGAGAGCGCCCTGTTGAAGATGCGCACTTCATCTATCGAGCCATTGAAATTGAGATCATTCAATGTCCTGCTTCCTATGCGCCCCTTGCCGGTCTCGGCTGTCCATGTCCCGAGTTCTGTGACTGTCGCCCCTACCTGGGCACCGTTGAAATACGCCTTCACCTCATCAGCGCCTGAGTCCCAGGTGATAGCTACAAAGGTCCAATCGGTGTCAGTGCGCGACGATACATCGAGAAACACATCTAAATTCACACCTCCCGCCCTGTACCTGAATTGGAGAGTGTCATCTAGGTACTTGTTTAACACCACCACCTGACTCGACAAATCAGTTTTCATCTGGACGATAACATTGCTCTCACCATCGCTCCATTCACTCCCGTCGCTGAACTTGAACCAAGCCATCATAGTGCCATGCGTCCCATTGAAATCATCAACGGTGGCGTCGGCATTGATGTAGTCATCAATACCATCAAAGACATAGCCGCCGCCGAGCACACCAGAAGCAGCGCCCCATGCAGGTCCGATGACTGTTCCTGTGTTGTCTGCCGGAGAATAGTCTTTGGTGTGCGTCGAGTTTGAGCCGCCTTCGAAGGGCATGATAAGTGCTTCAAGCGGACTGCTATCCACGTACCACGCGGTAATGTTCTGCACCAGATCACCATCAAGGTCCACGACATTCTGTGCTGTGCAAGTAAGGTTCTCCGTGGTGAAGTTAGTGCCTAAGGCTGAGTAGAGCAGCGGCGTGTCGTGGGTCGGGAGGTCATTGACCTCAGCGACGTCGATGCTGAATCCAGAGTCCGCGGTGAGTTCTCCGTCAGAGCACTGGATGGTGCATGATGCTGTGCCGTACCAGTCTGCTGCAGGCTCGATGAGGAGCTGCGTCCCGTTGACCGTGCAGTCCACCTCTGCGACGTTCTCTGCAGTCACGTTGAAGGAGAGTTCAATGTTGATGTTGTCAACATCAGAACAAAGACCTCCAGGAGCGGCGGTGAGGTCAGCGTCGTGCTCTGTTATGAGGTCATCCTCTGTGATGCTCGCGTTTGGGATGTCTGTGGTCCACAGCGGAGCGTCGTTCATAGGGGTGACGCTCACAGAGAAGCTATCGCTGCCAGTCCCTCCGTCCTCGTCATCAGCAGTGCAGGTCACGCTCGCGCTACCGTAGAAGTCGTTCATGGCAGTGAGAGTAAGGTATTTCGTGCTGTTGTCCGCAGATGCTGTGACGTCTGTCTCGTTCGTTGAGCACGACCAATTGATGGCGCTGTCAGGGTCCTCGGTATCCGCGTCAGAGACATAGTCGCTCAATAGGATAGTGTCATTGAACGTGTCCTCTGAGAGAGGCATATTGTCAAGCGGTGAAAGGTCAACAACAGGCGCGGTGTTCTGAATCTCGATAGTATTGGACCACTTTGTGTCAGAGGTATTGTCTCCACTCTCTGCATATACTGAAAAATTCACTAGCTGATGCTTTGTGAAGTTATCCTGAGCGAGCGAGAAATCAAGTTTCGTGCCATTGGCAACATCAGAAACTGTCTTACTGTACACGTTCACATCATCGACATACCATTTCCCATACACCGTACCAGCATCTCCCTGGAAGGATTCAGTGTAGTTCGTTGAGGTTGTTATCGTATCCGTAGTGTACGCAGGGCTAGGCTGCAAATCAGTCGGAGTGGTGATGTCGGGATTCAGTATGTTCGTCTTCGCTGCACCGAGTGTCACGGTCGGCTCAGTTGCCACATGATACATCCTGCCCATGTACAAGTCATCAACCATCTTCTGCGTCGGGACTCCCTCAACCATCATGAAGTCGTCGATTATACCATAAAAACCCTTGCCGCTGCACGGCCCTAAGCCCAGAATCATATCTCGGTCTGTCGTGAAATCTCCAGCTGAACCGGCATCCTGCATGAAAACACCGTCAATGTACATCTTGAGGGTCTCTGCCGAGTCATCTCGAGTATACACAACATTGTGCCAGCTACCCTCTGTGGCGCTGGCATTCCTAACCATACTATAACCAGGAGGAGGTGGAGATGTTTCAAGCCAGTAGAGCAAATCATCTTCACCACCACGCCCCAGAGAGAATCCGGAGTTACCACTGCAATCAGAGGTGTGCATATAGAAGTAACCTATACTCGGGTCAGCATCATCATCGTGTAGTTTCGCCCAGTAACTTATAAAGAAATCCTTCACGCCAATCTCATTACTCTTGGTTGTTTTTCCAAAATTATAATAATATGTATCATCATCGCTTGCAGTTTTTTGCATCCCTGAGCCGCCCAGACTGAAGCTATCATGCGCACCGATTGGGTGGGTGTCACTTGAATCCCACTCGGCTTTGGCATTTGAAGGACTCGTCCCCTCACAGAGGTCTGTCGTGCTTGTACCGGAACCCTCATTGAGAGGCGCGATAAGGATACACTCGCCGTAATCATCAGTTGAGGTGTTAACAGCGTGGCTGAAGATGTTGCTTATCGTCTGCGAAGGGCTTCCCGCTGCATCATTACCATAATACATCTCATAATGCGTGTCGTTGGTTAAACTCGCAGGGATGTCACCCTGAAGCTTGAGCCAGAACGTTGCCCTGGTGGCGTTAGGAGCAGTCGTGTTGATCCAGTCAAGGTCAGTGGTCTCATCGTAGATGAACCTGATGTCTGTACCATCTGCCTTCATGTTCCAGGCAGAGGTATCAACCGTGACGTTCAATGTGAAGTCAGTTTTCATGTCCACTGCGACATTGTTCGCGATAGTGATGGGGCGTCTATATTGCCAGTTGGAATTCCACCATGCATACTCAATTGTACACTTGCTACCGAAGCAGAACTGCGCGTCAACTGCGCTGTCGCCAATGCCTGCTTTCCTTTTTCCAACAAGGTCAATCACGTATTCAGTATCGGCCTTGAATGTGAAGTCTGTTGGTGAGAAGGGCTGCCATTCCTGCCATTCAGCAGAATATTTCTCAGTGTAACCTTTGTCATCGCAGCCATCGTGTGTGACAGTGCCATTCAGACTTTCCTCATCCCAGGGAGAGCACTGCCAATCAGAAACCCAGCGCGTGCGCTCTTCTGTCATTGTGACAAGGCGGCGGAACTCCAGCGTGTCAAAGTCATAATTACCGGCACCCATCACGAGTTTCGGCGAGAAGTCAGAAGTTTTGTCCACAGCATACGCATCCCCGAAAGTGACGCGCAATGGCAGATGGCATTCAACAAGGCACTCCGGCGTGTACGCCACGCCAGCAATCGGCTCAGTTATGAGCGAATACTGCACATTGAGCGATGTCTGCGCAGCGACAAACGCTGCCATGGCTGCTATAATTACCACCAGCATCGCGACGATGCTGAGCTGTGTCTTTGCTTTCCTGCTTCTTATGCCTGCGGCTAGTTTCCAATCTATTCCTACCATTTCTACTCACCCCTGATTCCTAGTTGAGATATCTTTTGCTTATCCCTCTATATCGTTGTTGCTTATCTCTTTCTCTTGCTGTTACATGATAAGGTGTGCAAAGAACGTGATGTGGCTCCGCGTGCGGGGCCCAGGTAAGAAATCTGAAAAAATCTATGCGGGAGAATGGAAAGAGAATCTCAAAGAAATGGTTCAGCGGACTTCGTCCTTCTGCGGGTCCTGTTCCGTGGTTGTTCCCTGGCTTTCCCATCGAGGCTTTGGTCTCCTTTTATGTACGCCTCGACCCGCGAAAACGCGGGAGGTCATCCCCAAGCCATTTTCTGGATACGGGTTTGGAATATATAAAAAACTCGCAAGTGAGAAATATAGTTTGTAGGAAATAATCAACAAAAAATGGAGCCCATTTGGCATAAAAAATATCCTATTTTCTCGATTTGGGATAAATTTGCTCTAGCTAAGTGTTGCCAACCGATTCGCAGCAAAAGAAAAAGGTGGGGCTCAAGTGTCGTCCCCCGCATTTCTTACTAGAAATCTCACTCAGTGAACTCGTTCTTGTTCAGGTAAAGGAGCAGGAGTATCAGGACAGGGAACATCAAGGTGAGATGCAGCCCGAGCATGAGAGTATTGATAATAATCAACGAGAGGAATCCCACGCCCACAAACCACGCCCACCTCATCCGGTTGTACACTCCATAGAGGATACCAAGAAGAACGATAATCGACGTGCCGATAGTGGTCACGTAATACGTATTATCCATGTTCTCATAGATGCCGTAGACATTTGCGACGATGAACACTATGAGGGCTAAATACAGGAACAGCATGAACTGTGGAGACTGGTCGTCCTCCACTTCCTTCAGCTTGTCCTTCTCGCCTTCAATCATATAGGGGATTTCAATTGCTTACAGATATAAATATCTTGAGGAAGCGTGGAGATTAGTCCTCTGGCAGAGTTTCTACTTCAAAGAGAGGCTCGAGCCCGTGGAATCTCCTGTATCTGTCGTTGAAATAATCCGGAAACGCCCTAATCACTCCAGTATCGTACACGGCAAATGGAGAGATATCAAAATAGACTAGCGTAATCTCATGGGCAGTTTCCCAGTTCATGCCTCGATCCATAAGCCAGCATTCATACATTTCGTGGTCGAGAAAATTCTGGTCATATTCAGAGCGGATGCCGTGCTCAGTGAGGCGAGCCACCATCATATCGTTTGGAGGATCATCTTCAAAGCGCTCAAGATGTCTTACCACAGTCTCGAGATTCTTCTCAGTGAGCTCGTAATGCTTGTGCCTCATAATAAAAGGGAACGCGAATCCACATATAAAGACCTACTTCAAAAGTTCATCGATTTCCGAAGGAAGCCTGGCTACTTTGATGCCATTAGCCTCAAGCGCCTTTGTCTTGGCCTCAGCTGTTCCGGAACTGCCGGAGATGATTGCCCCGGCATGACCCATGCGCTTTCCTTTAGGTGCTGTCCTTCCTGCGATGTAGGCAACGACCTTCTTGGTCATGTGATGGTGCGCATACTCTGCAGCGCGCTCTTCCAAATCCCCACCTATCTCACCTATCATAACAACAGACTTGGTCTTGGGGTCCTTCTCAAAGTGCTTCAATGCCTCGATGAAATCAGTGCCTATGACCATGTCTCCGCCGATGCCGATGACAGTACTCTGCCCCATGCCGGCACGCGTCAGCTCGTCGACAATCTCATACGTGAGCGTGCCTGAGCGGGACACGACACCGACAGGGCCGGGCTTGAAGATATGGTTCGGCATGATGCCCATCTTGCATTCTCCCACTGTGATGAGTCCCGCGGTATTTGGGCCTACGACAATCAGATTCTGCTCAATTGCAAGAGATTGTATCGCGATGTTATCATGCACAGGGATGTTCTCGGTCACAACCACCACATTCAATCCTGCCTCTAAAGCCTCGAATGCCGCATCCTTCGCGAACTTCGCAGGCACAAAGACTATGCTCCAGTCCGCCTTGTGCTTTTTCAGGGCTGCCTTGATAGTATTGTACACTGGGACACCAAGTACTTCCTTGCCCGCCTTGCCGGGAGTGACGCCTGCGACAATCTTCGTCCCGTAGTCTTTCATCAGACCGGTGTGGAACGTGCCCTGCTTGCCTGTGATGCCCTGGACTATCACTTTTGTGTCTTTTCCGATAAGAATACCCATCATGAACACCTCTGGTGTTCATGAGGGTTCATTAATCGAAGATTAATTTTACCCATTATTCATCACCTCCTTCGAGGAGCTCAATAATTTTCTGCGCGCCAGTCTCCATGGAATTCAATGCAGGAATCCCATTCTTCTCGAGAATCTTCTTTCCCTTTTTCTCGTTCGTGCCAATCAGCCGGACGACCATAGGCACGGTGATGTTATTCTCCTTCCGATAATTAGCTAGTCCCTGCGCGATGTCATCGCACCTGGTGATGCCTCCGAACACATTGATGAACAGGCCCTTCACTTCTTTCTTGCTCAGCACGATATCAAGCGCAGTTTCCATCTTCTCGACAGATGCGCCTCCCCCCACGTCGAGGAAATTCGCCGGCTTGCCACCGAAATAGGCAATGACATCAAGAGTGGCCATGACCAGGCCTGCGCCATTACCAATAATCGCGATATCACCGTCGAGCTCGACGTACTGAAGGCCTGCTCTCTGCGCCTCTGCCTCGAGCCCGGTCAATTCTAGTTCCCTGTTCTTCGCGAACTCATCATGCCTGAACAGGGCGTTGTCATCAATGACGACTTTGGAATCAGCTGCCACGAGATTGCCATTGGAGATGACCAGGGGATTTATCTCGACGAGCTGGGCGTCCTCGCGTATCATCATGCCGTGCAGTGACCTGACAATCGAGAAGAGCTCTTTGCCATAATCCAGCCATTCCAGGTCAGCATGGACTGCCTTGGCATCAAAATCTGTCATCACGACGCGGGCAATCTTCTCAGGAGAGCTGTGGGCAAGCTCCTCTATATCAACTCCGCCTTCGAGGGAGAAAAGCATGGTCAGGGCCTTCTCAGCGCGGTTCACGGTGAATGACAGGTAGAGTTCCTGGTCTATCTGAATTTTCTCCTCGACGAGAAGCTCCATCACGGCTTCCCCCTTCAGCCTCGTACCGAGCATCTTTCGCGCGACCTCGACTGCCTCTTCCTTGGAGCATATCTTGATGCCGCCCGCCTTACCGCGCCCGCCGACAAGCACTTGCGACTTCAGCACAACCTCGTCCCCTGGAAGATCGTCCAGATGGTCGCCGACTTCCTCAGGAGAGGTCACGACAAAGCTCTTCGGCACGACCAGCTTGTATTTCTTGAAAAGTTCCTTTCCCTCATATTCCTTCAATTTCATTGTTTCACCTCATGGATGATATGCGGGTTCTCCCGCAGATAATCGACACATACACTTGACCAGCGCTCCATCTTCTCCTGGGAGGACAGCACATCCTCAAGGGGAATGAGCCTTCCTGAAAGCGTATCCACCTCGCGCACAGCGATTCCCGGAGAGTCTCCCCGTAGGAGATACACGAGGCCGAAGTGCACCTTGTGCACTGGCTCTGCATTATCCAAGTTGATGAAGCCGAGCAGCTCAAAAGTGAATTTTCCCGAATAATTCAGTTCCTCGCGGAACTCGCGGAGCATCGCCTTCACGAGGATATCATCTCCGGCGTCGACTGGATTGATATGGCCTCCCACACCAATAGAAACCTGATTGTGCAGCCTTTCTTCGCCTCCCTTCCTCAGACGCTCATACAGGAACAGCTTGCCCTCGTGCACGAACAGGCAATAAGGTATTACCTGCTTAAAGCTCGGGTCCTCCTCGACTGGCAGCTTCTGGTCCGAATCAGTTGTCTTCCTGAGCAGGTATTGCTGGTTGACAAGAATTCGCTTCGTGAAATCAAACTGAGACACTGGGCAGAAGCCGTTGAACTCTTTTCCCTCGTGAAACAGGATGTCTCTCGGCACCACCATTACCCGTTCAGCCATGATTTCACTCCCAAGAACGCAACACGCGCGGATGCTTCGTAAGAACCGGGGAACTTTATATGCATTTCCATGGAGGTTTTTTCCATCCTGAGCAAGACAGTTTTATATAGGATAGTATGATATTGTCATATCATTACTGTAGGACTTCAGCACCGGGCTTGTGATACGATGGACACATCCCTTGAAGAGAGGCTCAGTGGCCTTGGGTATGATACTCAAAATGCGACAGGTATTTCTGCGCCGAAGGCGACAAAGCTGATAGGCAGGGTGCTGGGAAAAGGTAAGGATTTCTCCGGACAGCCAGACGCGGTCGTGTTTGACGGATACGCGCGGGCAGTCGTAAGCATGGGCGCAGAAGAATATGTGCTGGAAGGAGATTATCTCACTGTGACGAACGGTCAGGCTGGAGAGATTCTCATCTCCGGCCTCGACGAGAGGATAACGATTCCGTGCGGGAACGGGGATTGCATGTACCTGCCGGCACTGTGCAAGGGAAGCTTTTTCTGGAACGACCGCCTGGAACTCGATGTCGTGCGTGTCGGACAGGGCAGCAGGAGTGAGAACACGATTGCCAGGATAGGTATAAGGTTCCAGAAGGAAACCACACTATATTGTGTACCGAGCGAGTAGTCAGAAACAAGCTTGAAACCCCTATTTCACCCCGGCACTGAAGTGCTTAAAAAAGATTATTGTTTCCAAGACTAACAATGCTTAAATACCCCTTATTTCACGGAAAGCACCGCCTTACATCTCGGTCTTTCCCCCGGGATTCCCGACAACTCCAAAGGGAGGTGTCTTAGAGTGATAACTACTATGATCAACAGAGCTAGCCGCACCTATGCGGCGAACTTCAACAAAGAAACATGGTTCGAGAGAGCAGTATTCTTATCCTGGCATTGTGACAATGCGGACTGCGCATTCTGCTATATGTCCCTGGCACAGGATACCATCAAGCAGCCGAAGGCAGCGAAGCGCAGCCCTGACAGCGTGCTCGCAGAAGTAACGCTCTGCCACGAATTGGGGTGGAAGATTGGATTCCTGTCGGCAGGCACAGGCGCCTATACTATCGACGAACTCAAGAAACTCACTGGCCGGGTGTACGAGCTCTACGGTGAGCCTGTGTGCATCAACGCAGGACCTTTCACAAAGGAACAGCTCCAGCAATTACAGCCAGCAGTGGACTCTGTGTGTGTGTCTATTGAAACTGTCAACTGGCGGCTGAGGAGGGATGTGTGCCCGAGCAAGCCACTTGAGCCCTATCTCGAGACGCTGGATGCCGCGCGAGAGCTGGGCATGAAACGGGTAATGACACTCATCATCGGCCTCGGTGAGCGGAGAGAGGATTACCCAAAGCTGAAGCGATTCCTCGACGCCCAGAGAATCGATAAGATAGTCGTATACGGCCTTGTTCCGCACGACGGCTCACGATTCACTGCGCCAGCTGACCCCAAGGACCTGGAGTGGTGGATAGCACAGACGCGCCTCGACTTTCCCGACCTTGAGATTGTTGCCGGCATCTGGCATGACCGAGGCCCGCAACTCGAGAGATTCCTTCAGGCAGGAGCAAATTCATTCACAAAATTCCAGGCTGTCAAGTATTATGGTGGGAAAGAAGCGCAGTCCATCATCCGCGCCACGAAGAGCGCAGGTAGGCAGCTCAAGTCCACCCTATCTGGCACGAGAGTGCTTGATACTGTTGAGAACACCCTGTGCAAGGAACCCAACGGACATGGCGTCGGAGTATGCAAGAAATTAGGGAAGTATATTAGGAAGATGAGGAAAAATGCGTCAAGTTTACAACTACAAAATAGTTAAAAAACCGAAAGATTTATATACATCCACCCCTGATTGGAATATAGAAGACATCGGTTGTACCATAATGAGAGTCACACAAAAGCTTATCAAAAACGTTATTTCCCAAGTAGTGGGGGAAGATGTGATGCCTCTTGTCAATTATCTCAAAGGCAAGAAGAATATCTCTGAATTCACCATTGCTGAAGATATCAATATCGAGGTCAATCAGGCGCGTAATATGCTCTACAGGCTTCATGGCCTTCATCTTGTCAACTACCACAGGAAGAAGGATAAGGAGAAGGGCTGGTATATATCTTACTGGACATTCAACCCCAAGCGCGTGCTTGAACTCAAAAAGCATATCCATTTCAACAACATCACCAAACTCCAAGAGCGCCTCAAAAAGGAAGAGCAAAATCTCAACGGTTTCTTTCTCTGCACAAACATGTGCGCAAGGCTTGATTTCGAATCCGCGCTTGAGTATGACTTCAAGTGCCCTGAGTGTGGCGTGATGATGAACCAACAGGACAATAGCCGCACAATCGAGCATCTCAAGAACCGCATCAGTGAACTGGCTAACGACAGCGTTCTCAGTGGGGCTATTATCAACACCGGCTCCTGAATACCAAACCTTTTTAAATCGTATCTGGCTTCTCCCTGCACTAACCATAAGAGACTCAACTCTGGAAGTGATTATTCATGACCAACAGGAAAGGAGGGCCCCGCAGGAAGACGCGTCACAAGATGGCGAAACCTACTGGAACGAAGGGAAAAATCAGCATCTCGCGCTATCTTCAGGAGTTCAAGGAAGGGGAGCGCGTCAAGCTCAATATTGAGTCCTCAATACACAAGGGGATGTTCAACCCGAAATATCAGGGCAGGACAGGAATCATCATCCGCAAGAGGGGCAATTGCTACGAGGTTAATGTCAAAGACATCACCAAGCTCAAGAAACTCATCATCCATCCGGTGCATCTCACAAGGTAAGGACTATGACAGACGCGAAAATCATGAACGAAGACCCGCTCAGCATGACAGATCTCCAGGGAGAGCTCAAGAAAATCGAGAAGCGTGACGAGGAGCCCAGCTTCCGTGTCACAAAGGTGCAGGAATACTTAGGTCAGTTCCTCCAGCTCAAGAACAAAGAGCACGAAGAGCTTGTCAAGAAGATTGCCGCGCTGGAGATTCCAAGGCTAAGGGAGCAGCACATCATCAAGATTGTAGATATCATGCCCGCGACAGCAGACGACATCAAGCTCGTGCTGCAGGGCTACCCTATTTCGATAAGCAACGATAATCTAAAAAAAATCGCTGGCGTTGTCAAGGAATATATCAAAGCAAAAAAAAGTTAAATAGCCAGCATTCTTAGGTGCTATGATGGACAGAGATAGAGGGAGGAGAAGGGACGAAAGGGATGAGCCTAGAAGGTTCAGGGAAGATATTGCAATAGTACTGGATTTCCTGCCTCACGGCTACCCGCTTGATAGCAAATCCTCCCATCTCAAGACGGCGATTGTGCAGGGGATTGGCAAAACCAAGTTCGCTTTGCTTGAGCTCGTTCCGAAGAAAGACGTATCTCTCCAGCTCCTTGATGAAGTATACATAGGAGACGGTAAAAGAGAGAAGATACATCACATCTCTGGCAGGCTGTCCTTCAGGAAGCTTACACAGACCGCACAGAAGGAGCTTGAGTTTGTATTGGATGATGTCATCACAAAGGACGAGGCGCGGTTTGTCGAATTTTTCAACAAAGCCCGTCCCCTGTCTACTAGGATGCATTCCCTTGAATTGCTGCCTGGCCTGGGGAAGAAGCGGATGTGGGATATCATAGACGCGCGTAAGGATGAGCCCTTCAAGAGCTTCAAGGACATCCGTGAGAGAGTGAAGCTCATGCCTGACCCAAAGAAAATCATCATGCAGCGCATCATGGATGAGCTCCAGAACAAGGACAAGCACAGCTTCTTTGTTGAGCGGTGAGTCCCAAGGCAGAAGTAGTAGCGGAAATTCTCCGGAAAAAGTGCCATAAGGTATTTGAACATCTCTCTTCTCAGCCAGTGTTATGCAAGCGCAAAGTTTATATACACCTCATTCACTAAGAATGAATAATCATTCAAAAAAAGTGAATAAGATGGCACTCTTCGCGAAGAATACGGCAGCGATACTGGAACACCTCATCATCAACCCCTTGCAGAAGTACAACGTCAACCAGATTGCGCGGGAACTGGATATAAGTGTCGGCTCTGCCCACAAAATCGTGAAAGAGCTGGATGAGAGGCATATCCTATCTTCTGAACAGATGGGGAATGCCATATTCTACCGGCTTGACTTCTCCTCTACAGAAGCGCGGAGAATCGCTGAGATTATACTCACAGAGCGCGCGAGCAGGATACTAAAGGACAAGCCTGTGGCGAAGGTGTACGCAGAAGCATTACGGAAATGTGGTTCTACACAAGCCATCATTCTTTTTGGCTCCATCCTCACAAAAGGCAGGGGAGCAAAGGATGTCGACGCCCTCTTCCTCATCAAGGATGAGAGCGATGTGAGGAGCATAACAGACTTCTGTCTCGGGCTCAAAAAGACAAAGACAATCAGCCCGCTGCTCATGACAGGAGAGGATATGAAACAACAACTCAAAGATAAGTCAGCAGTGCTTATCGACATCCTAAAGAAGGGAATCGTGATTTCAGGAGAGGGGTGCATCGTGGAGGTCCTGTCCAGTGTCACGGACTAAAAGGATGCTCAAATGGTGCCTCAAACAGGGTGAGAAGGGCGAGAATCACACTGGCATAAGGGAGATTGCACCAGATAGGGAAGAGGCAAGAAAGCATATTGACAAGGCGCTCCATAACCTCCGGGCCTTTGACCACAACCAGGACTTATTCCCTGATTGGGCTGTGTCTGCTGCCTTCTATGCGATGTACCACGCATTGCTTGCTATTTTATTCTCACTTGGCTATGAAAGCAGGAACCAGGAGTGCACACTCAACGCTGTTGAGCATTTCATTGACTCAGGTACGCTGGAGCTGGACAAGCGACACGTGCGGATGGTCCGCCAGATTGGCACGATGATACCAGAAGATGCGAAGTCGCTGAGAGAGCAGTTCCAGTACGGCACAAAGGTCAGGGTAAACAGCGCCCTGCTTGCCAACCTGAGAAAGAACGCTATCGGATGCGTCGAGGCGGTTGAGGTCTGCCTCCAGTCCACATGATTAAACTAAGGTTTTCCGGACAGTTCTCAACAGGATTTGGGATTCCATCTATCAACAGGGTTTGGGAAGGATTTGAGGTGCAGATGCCACCGCGGGCGTCGTGGAATCGAGGACATCCACATGATTTGGGAATTCCCGATTTTATCGCGTGGTTCCGTGTTGTTCGCGCCGTGTGTCCGTTCATCTATGCTATCCATTTGTTTCAACCTCCGCGAAGGCAGGCTTCGCACTTGAGAAGAAGCGTGACTGAGTAAGCCCTTCATTATCACCGGGCCTCATCTCAAAATCTATTTAAACCATCAGATTTGTTTGGAAATAGTGAAAATCTTATGCCATGTAAAATAGGGATTACCACAAGACGAGCAATTCGAAAAAGGGAGAACAAAGCAAAGTATCCTAGCTTACGCAACTGGACGGAGTTTGGTCCCTTCAAGAGTCGTAAGGCTGCAGAGGAATGGGAACGAAGGAAAGCCAGAGCTCACGGATGCATTCATCATCGAGGTGGACGTACACCAAAGAAATCAATTAAATGGTACGGATACCACTTTACCTTAGACGCCGCCGATTTGTAGATATGTGAAAAATAAAGAAAAAAAAAGCCCTGAGCCTTAATCGCTCAGGACCTTCTCGAAACCATAGCGATAAGAAATGAAATCCCCACTTTGAAGTGATAAATTTATAAATCCCTGCTAGTTCCCTCATTCAGGTGGTACAAGTGGATTACACGGACGTAGAGATAATGAAGGAGAAGGTCAACAAAGAGATTGAGAATCGTAAGATGCAAGCAAACGAAGACGAAATTTTCCTGAAAGCGTATGTCGTGATTGAGGACTTCGGGGAACAAGCCTATTTCACGAGGCATGGTAAGAAGCGTAAAGCCGATGGCTGCACTGAGTTCACATTGGACGGTCTGCACATCCATCTTTCGAGCTATAGGTTGCCTAGACAATCTGACTGGATTACTATACGCAATGGGGAAGATCAGGTCTTCCACGGGGCTGACGGAGGGTTTGTTGATGCCTATTTACCAGGTGATTGGCAAGAGCTTCTCGATGAAGCGTACACAGAAGCTTGCACAAAGAGAGTTGAAGCGGACTGTGAGGCGAAACTGGCATCTCTCCGAGAGCGGACCGCCCCCTTCGGACTTGAACATCTCCTGGACGAATGACCAAGGTGACAAAGATGGAATTGTACACTAATACGGCGCCAGAAAACACATTAGAGGATCTGCAGCGAGACGCCGGTGAGGAATTGACAGATGTGGTCATCGGCCTCTTCGAGGGAGGAGAGGAATCCGCACTCAAATGGTTCTACTCTGCCAACGTCCCAGCCCTTGGACACCGGACGCCGTACCAGGCCTGCGAGGACGGGGACCACGGTGATGTTGAAGGATTGGTGTACGGGCTGGAGCACGGTGCGTTTCTCTGAGAGTATCAATACGCTCACAGGAAATCATCCAGAAACATTTCAACGAGATAAAACAACTCATTGAGATACTATAGATTGTTTTCTTACAGTGTAGTCTCGGTAGCAGTAAGTGCCAGTGTCTCTTGATAATCGATGATAATAACGCAACCTCCATATTTGAGAGAGGCGAGGGGTGTTCATCTGCGTCAAGCCGATTGTGGACGAACGGTTCATCGAGGTGCTTCACATGCCCGCTGACAAGGTCATAAATTTCGAGTGATGCTTTTCTAGACTTCGCACCTAAATTAAACGCCCCCCGGGGAATTATTGCCTTTCATGACTGAAGAGGTTTATCTTCCCCCAAACTGATGTTTGGTTGAACTGAACAGTACTTGAAGATGATGGGCACGTGCAAAATTATCTGTTTGAACCTCTCCACAAAATTCACTACATAATAAGAGTAATTTATTTAAATGGAACACCATAATCCCTCAATATGCAGATTACTTCATTTGAAGAATTGGAGAGTCAGACATCACAGATTCTCCCCCATGTCATAAGACTAACTGGATTTTCCATGATTACACCCCCTCCTTTAAGATTCTACACTACTGAAGACTGGGTGAAATTTCTCCAAGAAGAAATTGAATTACCTTTTTTAGATGAATCCAATTATGTAGAGGGATATGAGGGATATCTAGGGGGATATCTGTATATGTCTGGAATTCTTGCTTACATCATACAAGGGGACGAGTTGCCATATGAAAATGAAGCCGTCTTAGTCCATGAATTGACCCATCGTGCTCATTTTGAGCATTGCGTTGACTTGGCCGATTACGTTGAGCAAGTAAGGGTGAAAACACTACAAAAGATAACAACAGATCAATACTCCTTTTGCCCAGAATGGGAGATTGTAAACATCCTGCTAGAGGGACTAGCTACAACAGTTGAATACCTATATCTCCGTGAGGGACTATCCAGGAGAGACGCAGGGCCATCATTTAAGGAATTACTTGATAGATTTCCATTTGATAACACTGATGTGCAGAATCCTTATACCGTGGGGTTTCACCTCTTCTCTGATTTTGACTTCCACACTCCAAGCATCAATCTTTGTGATTTGGAGGCATCTCTCTCGTATGTTCGCACTCACCCTAGCGTTAAAGAGTATTTGGAATATAGGGAACATGAACTTGAAATGATAAAAGCTGAGAGTCTAAGGGAAGAAAAAGAATTCATTGCTGGGCTTAATCTTCCTGATTGGTGGGAATGATTACATGAGTCAGGCGTCAATTCCGTCCCTTCTGGCTATCCGTCCAAACTGTCTTAACATGCCTTATTCAAACTCAAAGCTATCATTACTGCATCGATTTTGAAATGGAACTTTCTAACTGGTTTGAGAAATCTAAAAATATCTCAAGTAAGGATTTTTTAGCTGTAACACGCTTCAGAGAGGCGTGTTATGGTTTTTTTAAATCGCTCAAGACCTTCTCGAAGTACGACATCGGCTTGATGTCCGTGATGATGGTCTTGGGGATGACCCAGTTACCTGGCAATCTCCTAAGTCCAGCTATGTGCTAGCTTTATTCTTATCTCCGTCCGCTCTCAACAACCGATTCACTCATTTTACAGGAACGGAGCTCGGCTTTGGTGCATCATAGAACTCCTTCATAATACAGGCTTGGAGTTCATCGTCAAGAGATTCCTCGCTTTCGAGCTGAGCAAAGACGCGCAATGCCTCTTCAGGGTCACCGATGCAGTTATACAGGTCGATGATGGGGTCTCCAGATAGGTAGTAACCCCCTCTCCCGGTGCTGATGGGTTTGAAAGTTGACATGGAGACTGGTTTGTTTGGAAGAGGGTTTTCTTCCTCATCAAAGAAACTCTCCCTCAAGTCGTCGATGTGCTGCTGCTGCTCTGCGTCAAAAGAATCATAGTAAAAGCGGTCAATCGCGTCCCACGCTACAATCCAGCCATAGAAATCCACAAGGGCGTGCTCATTCACATACTCACCTTCACGTGGATAGTCTGCATGAAGCTGGAAGAACACGTGGTGCATGAATTCATGTGCAGCGACATGCACAGTATCTGCGAGGTCCTTAGCTACGACCAGCACTGGGTCTGTTGAGAGGCCATGGATGGCCACAGACCTCTGCGCGTACCTTGGATAGCGCTCCATCAAATCATTTAAATCATACCACGCATTTTCCTCCAGTGAGTGTACAAGCAAAAGGTGGTCAACAACCTCCCCGGTCTGCGTATCTATGAATGTGTCGTCTCCCATAGTGGTCGGCACGAGCTCTATGCTCATGTCAAGTTGCCTTCCAGTGACATAGTAGATACTGTCCAGTAGATGGTCTCCGAGGAACTGCTCAGCGGCATCTTCTTGTCCAGCCATGTTGAAGTAGTCAAGCACTGTCTCCACTTTCGCCTCTTCAGAATAGCCCTCACGGAGCGCGTCTATCTTCTCATCGCTTTTCCTGCTCAGGTCAACGAACTCCCAGAGGTCAAAGACGTATTTCTCCCGAAATGCTTCGATTTCCTGCCTAAATTCCTTATGAACATCATCCTCTGGCTCAGCAGAAGGCTTGTCTACCTGAGGAATAGGAGTCGGCTCTGCGTCTTTTTCCTCATCGAAGAACTCTTCAACAATATACGCGCTTGGCTCGTCCCAGCCCTGCACCGGGTCTACTGGGGGGCTACATGATGATAATAGCAGCACGGCTGCTGCTGTACCTGCCAGGAGATATCCGTGTTTCATTAAGCGAAGGGAAGCCAAATCATAATCACCTAAGAATTAAATAAGATGTAGAATATATAAATTTTACCATTTTTAAGTGATAAAAATAATTAAATCATAAGAGACGCTACGCTTCGCACTTGAAAATAAGCGCGACTGAGCGAGAAAATGAAAATAAAAAATAAAAAGAAAAAAAAGCCCTGAACTCTAAGAGCTCAGGACTTTCTCGAAATAACTCATCGGCTTGATGTCCGTGATAGTTGTCTTATGGACAACCCACTTGCCATCCTGCGACTTGCTCACGAACGACTCGATGATTGGCTGTGGGCTGCCTGAGTTTGAGTAAGATTCTTAAGATATCTCAGATTCCTCCTATGCATGACCTATGCCCCTGACGTCAAGGAGGGAAAGAAGCTCGCCATAGCGCGGCTCATCACGCTGATTGAGAATGATGACCCTTCTGTGGAGCATGAGCTGGAAGAGCTCTACGACTGCATAGGAGACGCGCATATCATCGGCGTCACAGGTGCTCCCGGCTCAGGAAAGAGCACGCTCGTGAACAAGCTCGCTGCTGAATGCAGAAAGCTGGACAAGAAAGTAGGCATCATCTCAGTCGACCCAACAAGCCCATACACAGGAGGAGCGCTTCTCGGCGACAGGGTGCGCATGCACAGCCTCTACCTTGACGAGGGAGTATTCATCCGGAGCATGGCCACAAGAGGTTCCCTGGGGGGATTAGCTAACGCCACGTACGACGCTGTCAAGGTGCTGGACGCAGCGGGTTATGATTATATATTTATAGAGACTGTAGGGGTAGGGCAGTCTGAGGTCGAGATTGCCAATGTCGCTGACACTACTCTCGTGCTCCTCACTCCCGGCTACGGGGACGGAGTGCAGGCGATGAAAGCCGGCCTGATGGAGATAGCGGACATCTTCGTGGTAAACAAGTCAGACAGAGAAGGCGCTGACAAGGTCGTGCGGGATATCGAGTACATGCTCGGCTTCACAGATGAAGAGAACAAACCTGGCATCTGCAAGACCTCTGCGCAGAGCGGGGATGGTATTCCTGAACTAAGGGAGGAGATTGACGCGCATATGGACTATCTTCTCGATGAGGGACTACTCGAAGAGAGGAGAAAACGAAGAATCGAGCACGAACTGGTCTCACACCTCACCTCAGAGGTACAGGGCATAATCTCGAAGAAAGTGACTCCAGATGTCATCGACAAGATTCACAAGGGAGAACTCAACCCGTATTCGTTTGTCAGGAAAACCCTGAAGAAGTACAGGCGAAGATAGATTTTTCAAGAGGAGATTTTATTGCAGATAATATGGCAAGAACCATAGGTCTTGAACTGAGCACGCAGTCTGCGAAAATCGTCGTGCTAGATGATATGAAGAGTGTCATCTATAAGAAGGCCATCAGCTTTGATGGGCGATTTCCCGGCTACAAGACTAAAGGCGGAGTTCTACATTCAGACAAAGAAGAGAGGCATACATCACCATACATGCTGCTCGAGGCGATTGATGCCTCTTTCCAGCAGATGAAGGACGACGGTGTGGAATTAGACAAGATAGATGCACTGAAGCTGGATGCGATGCAGCACTGCACAGTCTATCTGAGAGAAGGCTTTGGAAGAGTGCTGGAGCAGTCAGCAGAGAGTGATAAACCGCTGGCAGAGCTGTTCAGGGAGAACAAGGTGTTCACAAGAAAAAGCTCCCCTATCTGGGAGGACAGGACCACTGCAGAAGAAGTTGAGGAACTAACTACCCTCCTAAAGCCGCTGGGCGGGGTTGTCAAACTCACAGGAAACAGGGCAGAAAAAAGGTTTCCAGCAGCCCAGATTATGAAGTGGATAAAAGATAATCAAGAGGCCTACAGAAAGACGCAGCACATTCTCCTGCTAAGTGCCTTTGCCACATCAATACTGGCAGGAAAAATCGCTCCTGCTGACACTGGAGACGGCTGGGGCACGAACCTCAACACCCTGGATGCTGATACGCCTTCATTTGACAGCAAGGTAATTGACTCAATCCAATCCTTTCTGCATACAAAGAATCTTCAGGAAGCCCTGGGCAGCATGGTGCAGTATGACCAGCCAGTGGGGAAGGTCAACAGGTATTTCTCACATAGATACGGCCTCAATCCAGGTGCGATAGTGCTGGCAGGCACTGGAGATAACCCTGCCACTCTCCTCGGGTGCGGTGGCGGGCTTGTCCTGAGCCTCGGCTCAAGCTATACGCTAAATGGAGTGCAGAAAGAGATATCACCATCAAACGGAGAGGACAATGTGTTCGGGTTCATCCCCGGCAGGTCCATGTCCCTAGTGTGTTTCACCAATGGAGGGAAACTCCATGAGGTATTCCTCAGGAGATATGTACTGAAAGGAGCGGGAAGGGACATCACTGCAGGGGATTGGGAAGAATACGAGAGCTTGGTCTTGAGAGAGGGGTTCGGCCAGCACATTATGCTGCCCTATCTGTTCCCTGAATCCGTACCTGTCGCTCCTGCGGGGATAATCAGGCATGGGTTTGATGAGCATGATACCGGAAAGAACATCTCTGCACTCTATTTTTCGCAGATGGCTGCGCTGAGAAATCATTCCCGCCACATGGAGATGCCGGCAGAAATCTGTATGGTGGGGGGCGGTGCGCAAAGCCCGGTCATGAGGCAATTGGCTGCAAACATCTTCGACAGAATAGTCTACACCATTGGAAACGCGGAATACGCTGCTCCCCTCGGGTGCGCCATCGCTGCGATGCGCCATGTGCTGGGCATCTCGTACGAAGACGTTGGCAGGTTTATCGAGAAGATTCCTGAATCAGTCACCCATCCAGTAGTATCTAAGGTTAAGCAGCTGAGACGCGCAGTGGAGGAGTATGACAGGCTTGAAAAGCAGCATGCACTGGATACTAGCCTAGCTATTTCTCTCTAAGACAACGTTCTGAATAGGAATAGCAAACTCTATGCCAGCCTTCTCGAACTCACGGAGAATCCTGCTATTCACCTTGTCCTTTGCCTCACGTAGGTCTCTATTCCTGTTGCCCCCAGTAAAATAGCGAAGCTCGATGTCCAGCGAAACCTCGGCAAGAGTGGTAAAGTGCACCTGAAAGCCCTTCTGTACCCCCTTAGTTGTTTCGAGGATATTGGTGGCAATCTTCTTCGCCTCATCAATCTTCGCGACAGGAGTATCGTGCTTCAGACGCAGAAATTCCTTCACCCTACGCCTATTGTAGTGATGATAATTGATGACAGACCTGTTGACAACGCTCTTGTTGGGCATCACAATCATCCTGCCATCTGAAGTCCTAAGGTTAATGCTCCTCATACCGATGGTCTCGACAAAACCCTCGTAATCATGTATCTTCACTCTGTCTCCAACTTTGAAGGGCTTGTCAGCCACAATGGTGAATGAGCCGAAGATATTGGCAAGCGTGTCCTGCGCAGCCAAAGCAACAGCAAGGCCGCCTATGCCAAGCCCAGCGACGAGCGAAGTAACATTGATTCCAAGGAAGCTCAGGGTCATGAGCACAGCGATGATGAAGATAAAGGCCTTGATGGTCTTGCTCAGGTGAGGGATGAGGTGATTATCTAAGTTGGTTCCGGTCTTCTCTGCCTTTGGAATAAAATGATCCTCGGTCAGCCTGTCCGTCAGCCTGAGGGAAAAATAGGCAAAGAACAGGATGATAAAGAGCTTGAATACGATATTAGCAATCACGACGAGGGGATCTGTCAATGTGAGAATCTGTAGACCTACATAGATACCAATCGCGAAGATGAGGAGAGGTAAGGGCTTCCTGATGGCTCTGACAATGATATCATCGAGATTCGTCTTCGTCTTCGCAGCGAACCGCTTCACATAGTTCTCGATGAAGCTCCGGAGCGACTGCCCGATGACGACTGAACATAACAATATCAAGAAAAAACCTACATACTGCTGCACGGTGCTTCCGAGGTACTGCTGGCCGAGCATTTCAACCCATTCAACCATTCCAGTTACGGTCAACATGAGAATCCCTTCATATATATCCAATATAAACAGGTATAAATACCTTGGGATTTCAGGATAGTCTCTCAAAATTATCCCAATAGGACTATTTCTGGCAAGAATCTTTATAAAAAAAGAATCCCTTAGATAAAGACGTGACACCCAAAGCAAGACAATTTTCTGAACTGCTAAAGAAAAAAGTGCTCGTGCTGGACGGTGCGATGGGCACCCTCATCCAGGCAGAGATAGACCGGGGCACGAAGCTGCACAAGTGTTATGACTATCTCAATGTGGCCAGCCCTGACCTAATCAGGTCCATCCACAAGGCATATCTTGATGCAGGCGCTGACATCATCGAAACCAACACCTTTGGAGCAAACCGGGTGAAGCTCGCGAATTATAGGCTTGAGGGGAATGTCAAGGAAATAAATCGGCGCGGTGTTGCGCTGGCAAGGGAAGCAATTAAGGAGGCAGGCAAGACAGGGAAATGTCTTGTCGCGGGCTCAGTCGGCCCGATTGGAGAATACCTTAAGCCCTTCAGCACCCTCACTTTTGACCAGGCATACAAGATCTTCACAGAGCAGATAGACGCGCTTCGTGATGCTGACTTCATCTTCATCGAGACAATATCAGACATCCGGGTAGCAAAGGCAGCAGTGATAGCTGCAAAAGACACTATTGACCTGCCTATTGTATGCTCACTAACATTCGAGGGAGAGCGGACTGCCACTGGAACTGACATTGAATCATTTGTGACAGTGCTCGAGGCGCTGGGAGTCTCGGCAATAGGAATCAATTGCGGCTCAGGACCTGAGGAAAGCGGGGATATCGTCTCTGAACTCATTAGGCACACCTCACTTCCAGTTGCGGTGTACACCAATGCAGGCATTCCTCGGCTTGTCGATGGTATGACAGTATTTGACTCCCTTCCAGAGGAGTTCGCAGCGCATGCCAGAGAGTTCGCAAAGCAAGGAGTGAACATCATCGGCGGCTGCTGTGGGACAACCCCTGAGCACATACGCGCTGTTGCTGAAAGTGTTGGAGGATTGAAGCCAAAAAAGAGAAAACAATCGAACATCCTGAGGCTGTGCAGTAGGACCAAAACCCTGCGCGTCGATGGCAAAGAGGATATCCTTATCATAGGGGAGCGCATCAACCCCACCAACAGGAAATCTCTTGCGAATGAAATTGAGGAAGGAAAGACACGGCTCATCCTTCAGGAGGCAGTCCAGCAGGTGTCGAATGGCGCGGCACTGCTTGATGTCAATGTGGGCCTTCCTGGAATCGATGAATCACGCATTCTCACGCGGGCTGTCGCGTCACTCCAGAACTCTGTTGATGTCCCCCTTGTACTGGATTGCGGCGACCCTGAAGCACTGGAATCCGCCCTGAAGCAGGCAGATGGAAAGGTGCTCATAAACTCAATCAGTGGAGAATCCACAAAGCTGCCCATACTTAGCCTGGCTAAGAGGTACGGGGCAGCAGTCATCGCCCTCACTATGGATGATGATGGTGTTCCGGATAGCGCCGAAGGCAGGGCAAGGGTCGCTGAGAAGATTATCAAACATGCTGAGGAGATTGGCTTTCCAAAACAGGACCTCGTATTCGACACCATGACGATGTCCATCGCAGTGGATAAGAAGAATGGAGATATCACGCTTGATGCGCTCAAGGCAATAAGCAACAAGGGATTCTATTCAGTGCTTGGCATAAGCAATATATCCCACGGCTTACCGAATCGGGATGAAATAAACGCGACATTCCTCGCAAAGGCAAAGAGTGCCGGGCTCAACTTCGCCATCATGAACCCTAACCATAATGTGTGTGTGGATGACAGGGATCTGGAAGGATACGCCGAGGTGAGCAGTGAAAGTGTGGATTACAGCGAGCTTCCCATTGAGAAGCAGCTGTACAATGCGATTCTATATGGGGACTGCGACAACATCCTCTCATTTGTCGAGGCTGCGCTGGAGAGCCATGAAGCCCTGGAGATAAATGAAATACTGGTTTCCGCACTTGAAGAAGTGGGCGTCAGGTTCAAAGAGAAAAAATTCTTCCTGCCTCAGGTGCTGTTATCGGCAAATGCGATGAAGCTCTCGTTTGACAGGCTGAAACAAGAGCTGAGATCTGAGGACGGCAAAAGCAGGGGGAAAATTGTCTTTGCATCTGTCAAGCATGACCTGCATGACATAGGCAAGAACATCGTGTCCGCGCTTCTTGAAAGCTACAACTACGAGATTATCGACCTGGGAAAGAACGTGAGCAAGGAAACCATCCTTGCCAATGCGAAAGACGCAGACATCATCGCGCTGAGCGCCCTCATGACAACAACAGTGAGGGAGATGGAGAAGACAGTGGAATTCCTGCGGGAGAACGGGATAGAAAACCCCATCATGGTGGGCGGCGCAGTGCTCACAAAGAAGTATGCTGAATCCATAGGCTGCCACTACAGCGAGGACGCCGTGAACACAGTCACGCTTGTGCACAGGCTTCTGAAGGAAAATGAAAGATAAGTTCGCATCAATCGAAGAATGGGTAGCTGCCCTCAGTGAAGAGGACGCTCCGATTGTTGTCGAAGGCCCTAATGACAGGTCAGCATTGGAAGCATTCGGCATCAGGGATATCGTCACGCTGAGCAAGTATCCGCTGTACAAGGTCGTTGACGATATCACAGAGCGTGCGAAGCGCGTCATCATCCTCACAGACCTTGACAAGGAAGGAAAGCGCCTGTACAGCAAATTGAAGCAGAGCTTTGACCGCGTCGGAGTGAAGGTCGACACACTCTACAGGGAGTGGCTCTTCAGGGAGAGTCAGCTCAGCCACATCGAAGGGTTAGTAACATATATCAAACACGAGGAATTCCGAAAGGCAAGACGATGACAGAACGCTATCTTGTGGGACTGACAGGAGGCATCGCCTCAGGAAAATCTCTTGTCGGCGAGCTGTTTTCTGAGCTTGGAGCGACTGTTATCGACTCGGACAGGATTGTCGCTGAATACTATGAGTCAAGCATCAGGCTCAGGTTGGAGCTGCTACTCTCTTTCGGGCCAGGCATCTTCTCATTCCCATTCAGGGTGGACAAGCAAAAGCTCGCTGACAGGGTGTTCTCAGACAAAGATAAGCTGTCAAAGCTTGAAGAGCTTGTGTGGCCCTATGTATTTCAGGAGCTCGAGGAACGTATCTCAGATTCAGAAGGGATTGTGATTATTGAGGGGAGCAGAATCTACGAGTCTGGATATGACACGTATCTTAATGATGTAGTCACTGTGCAGAGCCTGGATGGAGTACAGCGCTACAGACTCATGACATATAGGAATATGTCACGTGAGGAAGCAAACAGAATCATTGAACTCCAGCGCAAGGACATGATTTCATGGCCCTTCACTGACCACAACATCTACAACTCCACTGAGTCATGTGACAGCTATCATACAAACTTGCGCAGGCAGGTTGGCGAGGTGTGGGATGAGCTTCTTGAGCAGGCAGAGTTAGAATGAGCGCTATCCGCACTATATCTGACATCTATGATACCCTGCTGAAGGAATACGGTCCACAAGGATGGTGGCCGTTGCTGTCTACAGGATATCACAAGGGCAACTATTCCTATCCAAAAACAGCGAATCAGCGCTTTGAGATCTGCGTTGGCGCAATCCTGACGCAGAACACAGCATGGAAGAACGTCGAGAAGACGCTCTACGCACTCCATGCCTTACGCGCACTGGAAGGAAAGAAGATACTGGAGCTGGACATGGACACGCTCAAGGAGGCAATCCGCCCTGCCGGCTACTTCAACCAGAAGGCCCGTAAGCTCAAGGAGTTCGCACGCTTTTATCTGGGGTTAAAGGGAAAGGCACCGGCGCGCAAAGAGCTGCTCGCAGTGTGGGGTATCGGCCCGGAGACCGCGGACAGTATATTGCTGTATGCGTACAATGAGCCGCAGTTTGTTGTGGATGCCTATACAAGGCGGATACTGCTGAACCTTAAGATGATTGAGGATGACATGAGCTATGATAATGTAAAGCAACTATTTGAATCTCAGCTCAAGTCAGATGCCACACTCTTCCAGGAATACCACGCGCTGCTTGTCGAGCATGCAAAGAGGTATTACTCCAATAAGTCGGACTACAGACTATGTCCCCTGTACAAATCTTTTTCCTAGTTTTCAGAACTGAATCTGGATGGTCTTCGCGTCGCCTTCGCCTTCCATCACAGAGAGCACCATCTTCCCTGTGCGGTCGCACCATTTACGCACGTCATCTTCAAAGTTAGGGCAGTCTGCCACAACTTCAAGAATGGTGCCTTCCGGGATGGTCTTGGCCATCGCAGCGACCTTGAGCACTGGCTCGGGGCACTTCAGTCCCATCGCATCAAGTTGCATCATTTCTTCCATAGGGTATCCCTCGTTATCTTGTTTCAAATCACAGCTTCAGTTTAAAAACATTTTTGTTTCCTGCTTCACAAGCCCAACTGCTTTTGGAATCGCTGCCTCAATCTCTGGAGACAGCCCCTCGCCAAACTCGTCTGCTATTGCTATCTTGACTGCAATAATCACTATGGTCTTGGGCATCCTGAGTTCCATTCTCTCAGCAGTCGCAAGCAGCCTCGGAAGGCTGAGCATATGAGTCGAATGGCGGCCGGTCTTCTTCTCAAGCTGGTCTGTGGTGAAGCGCAGAATGTCTCCAGCTTCACTCTCTGGAGCGCGTATCGCATCAACAAGAATCACGTGCTCATAGCCGTGCATGAGGTCCAGCAGCGCGAGTCCTGCCTCCTCAGTCTCCTTGACATCAATATCATCTGAGTGGAGGTCAGATAGGCGCTTCACAATCTCCAGTCCGATGGCATCATCGCACCTGAGAGGATTTCCTATTCCAAGTATGAGCAGGCGCTTTCCCATATCATTAATCTCCAGCTCAATCCCTACGCAGCGTCTTGACAAGCTTCCTGTCCGAATTGAAGATGTCCACAATCATCGGCGTCTCGCCGAGAGCGTGTGTGGCGCAGGCCAGGCAGGGGTCATATGCCCTGAAGCCCATCTCCACCATGTTGAGCAGCCCTTCTGAGACTTCGCCGTTCTTGATGAGGCCCTGGGCTGCCTTGTGGATGGACATGCTGATTGCAGCTGCGTTGTTCTGCGTCGCGACAATCAGGTTCGCCTTTGTCATGAGGCCATTCTCATCACTGTTGTAGTGATGGAAGAGCGTGCCTCTCGGAGCCTCGACAACTCCAATTCCCTCTGAGGGCTTCTTTGTCGGAATGTTACGTACCTTAGGGTCTGTGAGTATCAGGTCATTCGCAAGCTCCTGCATGCGCTCGGCAGCGTTCAGTGCCTCGATAAGGCGCGCCCAGTGCATCGCAAGAGTCGAATGAACAGGCTTTCCGCCAAGGACCTCATACATCTTCTTATATTCTTCCTGAGCGAGCGGAGTAGACATGCCGCTTGAGGCATTGAGCCTCGCAATAGGGGCTACACGATACACGCCGCTGTCCTTGCCGTCGACAAAGCCCTTCCAGCCTATCTTCTTGAGATAGGTGAACTTCATGTAGCTCCAGGGCTCCACGCGCTCGGCGATGTGCTTGGTATAGTCCTTGGCAGGGAACTTCGCGAACTCCTTTCCCTCAGGGTCGACGACACGAATCTGGCCATCATAATAGTTCGGGCGGTTCTTCTCATCGACAAGGCCCATATAATAAGTCTTATGATTATAGATATCTCCGACAATGATATCCACATAGGTCTTGTTTTTCAGGACGATGTCGTCGAATGCCTTGAGTGAGAACTGCGCGAATTCCACAGCGTTCTTCACTATGGGCTTAATTTTCTCCCTGTCCTCCTCAGTCAGGGCTTTCGAGACTCCGCCGGGCAGGCCGCACACAGGGTGGATGACCTTGCCGCCGATCATATTGAGGATTTCCCTACATTCCCTTCGCGCCTTGATGACCTGTCCTGCCACATCCATGCCCACCTTAGCGATGACGCCGAGGATGTTCCGCTCAGGAGCCGGCACCTGCGGGCCGACAATGAAGTCAGGCCCTCCAAGATAAAAGAAGTGCAGCATATGGTCCTCGAACATGAAAGTATTGTACATCAATCTCCTGATGGCTTCACCTGCTGGAGAAGGCTTCACGCTGTACAATGCATCGAGCGCCTTTGCCGAGGCCATGTGGTGCGCAGTCGGGCACACGCCGCAGATTCTTGGAGTGATTCTCGGCATCTCCTCAGCAGCCCTGCCTATGCAGAACCTCTCAAAGCCTTTCAGCTCAGGCACCTGAAGATAAGCCCGCTCAACGTTGCCCTTGTCATTGAGGAAAATCTCAATCTTTCCGTGGCCTTCAAGGCGCGTAATCGGGTCAATAGTTATCTTTTTCATTGTATCACCCTCCTGTGGAGTTCTGATGTTGGCAGGCTGAACCTGTAGAAGGTTCCTGCCGGGTCGATAATGGAGTCCATGACCTTCTTGATTTCTTCCTCATCCTTCGCGTCGATGATTGATGCAAGTGCTGAAAGCATCCTTGCGCCCTGGTCTCGGGCCTTATCAGTTGGGCCGAAACAGCCGCGGCAGGGCATGTTGGCGTTGATACAGCGCTCCTCACAGCCACCGCGAGTGGCTGGGCCGAGGCAGATGAGCCCCTGGTCGAGGAAGCATTTCTCAGGATCGATGTCAACCTCATGAGGCCGCTTTATCTCGCTTATCTTCATCTTGTCCGGCTTCGAGTCCTTTCTTGAGCACTCGTCGCACAGGCTCTTTCCTGGAGACAAGACTGAGCCCTTTGGAGGGAGCTTGCCAGAGAGAATCGCATTCACTGCATCCATGATAAGCTTAGGTGTGGGGGCGCATCCGGGTAGGTAATAATCCACATCAAGGACCTGATCGAGTGCCTTGACAGTGTCCCAAAAGGCTGGCAGCGTCAGCTCGCCTTCCTTAACTTTGGAGGTCTCTTGGGGTACAATTCCTTTAGGGTTGTCAGTGGATGGGTTGTCAAGGTAGGCGGATTTGAAAATCGTGTCCTTGTCCCAGAAGTTGCCCAGCCCAGGAATCCCGCCGAGATGAGCACAGCTTCCAAAGGCAACGACAAGCCCTGATTTCTTCCTAAGCAGCTTCGCAATCTTGAGCTGTTCGTCAGTGCGGATGGCGCCGTTGATGAAACTGACTGCAATCTCGCCATCCTTCATCGCCTCGACGTCTTTGTACTTAAAGTCAAGCGCAACTGGCCAGAAGACAATGTCTACAAGCTCCACAACCTTGAGAATGTCCTCAGCAAGGTCGACAACAGCCTCTTCACAGCCGCCGCAACTACTGCACCAGTAAAACGCGACTTTTGGTTTAGCTGCCATTTTATTTACCTCCTCCGGATTCAACAAGAATCGGCTTCGCTTTCTCCTTGCATTTGCCGTCAAGTCTCCTGCATTCAAGCTTCAGGGGGCCGAGCTTCCTCACACCCTCGACAAATTCGTTCGCAACCTTGACGAATTTCTCAGCTTCGCTTGCACTGACCCATTCAAGACGGAAGCGGTCGTTCTCAATTCCGAGGTCAGCGAGCATGCGCTTGAGTAGGGTGTATCTTCTTAAAGCCTTATAATTGCCCTCCTTGTAGTGGCAGTCTCCGGGGTGGCAGCCGAGAATCAGCACTCCGTCTGCACCCTCGCGGAAGGCATTGAGCACGAACTCAGGGTCGACTCTTCCAGAGCACATCACCCTCACTGTATTGAGGTTGTGCGGAATCGCCTTCCTCGAGCGGCCTGCCTTGTCAGCAGCAGCGTAGCTGCACCAGTTACATAAGAATCCCACAATCTTTGGTTCGAAGCTCATCGTACCACCTCCTGGACTTCAGCACGAATCTCATCCGACGTGAAATGGCGGCCCTTGATAGCGCTGCTCGGGCAGCCAGCCACGCAGGTTCCGCATCCCCTGCACAGGATTTCGTTGATTTCAGACACCTTGTCATCTTCCTTGAAAGAAATGGCCTTGTACGGGCAGAGGTCATTACACACCTTGCAGCCTGAGCAGATATCCTCGTCAATCTCGGCGAAGATGGGCTCGATGTCGATTTTCTCTCCCGGAATAAGGGTTGAGTGGATGTTTCCTGCAGCGGCTGCACCCTGGGCGACAGCGTGCTGGATGTCCATCGGACCCTGGGCTGCGCCAACAATGAACACTCCTTCTGTCGTCGTGTTCACAGGGCAGAGCTTACTGTGCTCCTCTGCGAAGAAGCCATCCTTGTCCTGCTCGACATTGAACATCTCAGCGACATTCCCTGCGTCCTCATGAGGGGTAAGCCCAGTGGCAAGGATGACCATGTCCACTGTGACGCGCTTGTTCTTGCCGTTGCACTCCTTGGCCTCAATGACAAGCTGTTGGCCCTCTTTCGAGATCTTGCAGGCGTCCGGGCCTGCGAGCCGGATAAAGTCTCCGTCCTTCTTGACCTTATCATAGAACTCCTGGTAGCCCTTTCCGGGCAGGCATAGCTCGCTCACGAGGTTGATGACCTTCGCGTCCTTGATTTGCTTCTTGATGTGGTGCATAAAGAGCAGGGAGTACATGCAGCAGTCACCAGAGCAGTAGGGCAGGTATTTCTCAGTACGTGAGCCTGCGCAATAGACTATTCCAACAGACTTGGGCGCCTTGCCGTTCTTCATCCTGACCTTGCCCTTTGTCGGGCCTGTTGTAGAGAGCATTCTGTCGAACTCAGGCAGTGTGAAGACATTATCAAACTTCCCATAACCAAGGTCGACGAGCTTGGATGCGTCGAAATTGGTCGCGCCTGTCGCAAGGATGATGCTTCCGACGTTTATTTCCTTGACCTTGTTCTTGTCATCGAATTTGATGGCATCGAAGCCGCAGGCCTCTACGCACTTATTGCAGTCCTCGCCGTTAAGGCGGAGGCAGTTCTTGGCATCTATAGTCGCGATGTTCGGCATCGCACCGGGATACGGCACGAAAATCGCGCCGCGCTTGTCCATCCCGAAGTTCCACTCGTTCGGAACTTTCACGGGGCAGACCTTATAGCACTCATCGCAGCCTATGCATGCCTCAGGATCGACATAGCGGGCTTTCTGCTTTACTTTGACAGTGAAATTACCAAAGAAACCGACCACTTCCTCGACCTCAGAATAATTGAGGACCTCGATGTTCTCGTTGTGCAGCACATCGTGGAGTTTCGGCTCCATCATACAGGTCGCGCACTCGAGGTTGGGGTAGACTTCTTCAGTCATCGTCACTCTGCCGCCGAGGCTGGGCCACCGCTCGACAAGGTAGACTTTCCTTCCCTTTGAGGCCATGGCAAGCGCAGCGTGAATTCCCGAGACTCCAGCGCCGACGATGAGCACATTGGGAACAGTCTCAATCTGGATTTTATCCAGGGGCTCGTGGAGCTGTACGCGATGAGTAGCGGAAGCAACGACTTTCTTTGCTTTCTCTGTCGCCTGCTTCCTGTCTGGCGTCACCCAGGCGACCTGCTCACGGATATTCCCCATCTGCATGAGATACGGGTTGAGGTTGGCGTTCTCACACACCTTCATGAACGTGATTTCATGCTCCTTCGGAGAGCACGCAGCGATGACAATCCGCGTGAGCTTGTTGTCCTTGATTTCCTTCACAAGGAATTCCTGGCCGTGCTTGGCGCACAGCAATGCATGTGTTTTCGCGACGACAACATTGTCAAGCTCAGATGCAAACTTTGCCACTTCTTCTGTATCAAGGGCGTTCTTGATATTTGGGCCGCAATCGCAGACATATACTCCTATTCGTTCTCCCATGGTTTTACCTCATTCCACTTCAAGCGTATCGATGGTTACTGCTCCACCATCTACAAGTGTGATGTCAATCTCAACCCCCTCAAGGGCTGTACCATTTGCCATGCTCTCAAAGAGCATGCAGAAACTCTCTTCAGTGAGGTGGCTGTCCTTCCCGAGCTTAACATAGACTTTCAATACTTTATTGTCGCCACTCATGGCTTCTACACGATGCAGAAGCTCATGAACCATCTCATCTATAATGCCAACCTCATGCATTTTACTCACTCCATTCGAAATTAAGGAGTGCAGAAAGGATTTGGATTCTTTAAATAATTATTTATTAACTATTGACAAGGTATAACGGAAAAATTCAAAGAGGAAAAGTTTATATAAGCACACCACGAAGTGGATAACCACTCCAAAGGGTGGGGAAATCATCATGAAAATCGGAGTCTATGTCTGTCATTGTGGTACTAACATTGCTAAAGCAGTAGATGTCACTGATGTGGTTGCTTTCGCTGCAAATCAGCCTGATGTCGCCTTGGCCAAGGAATTCAAGAACATGTGCTCAGGCCAGGGCCAGAAGATGATACGGGATGATATCAAAGAGCATAAGCTGGACAGGGTTGTTGTAGCTGCCTGCTCACCTAACTTCCACCTGAAGACATTCAAGAAAGTCGTGACCCTGGAGGGGCTGAGCCCCTATTATGCCGAGATGGTGAACTTCAGGGAACAGGTCTCATGGCCTCATGGTCAGCAAACCATTGAAACCAATACGCAGAAGGCAAAGGTCCTGCTGAACATCTCACTTGCCAGAATACGGCAGGCAAAAGCCCTCAAAAAGAAGAAGATGAAGATTGGCAAGACCGTGACTGTTATTGGCGGGGGAGTCGCGGGTATCCAGGCTGCCCTTGATTTAGGGGACCTTGGGTGTGAGGTGCATGTCATCGAGAAAGAGCCCACTATCGGGGGAAAGATGGCTCTGCTCACTAAGACATTTCCAACAGAGGACTGCGCAGCGTGCATCCTTGCGCCGAAGATGTCTGACGTTGCCTCCCACAAAAACGTCACTGTACATACCAATTCTGAAATAAAAGGCATCTCAGGCCATAGGCTGCACTTCGACGTGATGATGGATGAGAATCCCAGATTCATCAAGACAGATGCTGACACTGACGCCTGTCTCGGGTGCGACAAGTGCAAAGATGTGTGCCCTGTTGAGGTTCCTAACCAGTTTGAGATGGGCCTGACGAAGCGGAAGGCAATCTATATCCCCTCGAGCCTCGCGATTCCCTACAAATACATCATCGACAAGGAGAACTGCCTGTATTTCAAGGACGGCAGCTGCAGGAAGTGTGAAGAAGTGTGCCCTGAGAAGTACATCAAGTTCGACCAGAAGCCAGAGGAGAAGAAGATAACGACAGATACAATCGTTGTCGCGACTGGCTATGATCTCTTTGACTGTCGGGAGAAGACAGTGTATGGCTACGGCAAGTTCGAGAACGTCGTGAATGGCCTTGAGATGGAGATTATTGTCGACAAGATGGCAAAGGAGCCATTGAAGGGCATCGACAAGAAGAAACGGATTGCGTTTATCCAGTGTGTGGGCTCCCGTGACGAGAAAGTCAACAGAGAGTACTGCTCTCGCGTGTGCTGTATGTACGCCACTAAATTAGCGCAATTGACGAAACACGCTGATCCTACCAAGGAGATTTATGTCTTCTACACTGACCTCCGAGCATTCGGAAAGGGATATGAGGAATACTACAAGCGGGCGATGAACAGCGGCATCAGGTATATCCGCGGCCGTGTGGGCGAGGCCTTTGAAGACCCTATCACGAAGAAAGTCACCCTCAAAGTCGAGGACACGCTCTCACGAAAGATGATTGAGTCCGAGTTCGACCTTGTCGTGCTGTCAGCAGGCATGGACCTGAGCAAAGGGGGGAAGAAGATTGCAGAGTTACTCAAACTCGCGAAGAGTCCCGATGGGTTCCTGCAGGAAGCGCATCCAAAGTTCAAGCCAGTAGACACGAATGTTGAGGGAGTATTCATCGCTGGCTGCTCGCAGGGGCCGAAGGATATTCCCGACACTGTGGCGCAGGCAGGAGCAGCTGCCTCACGTGCAGCTGCAGCGATGTTCGCGGGCGAATATGAAATTGAGCCCACGGTTGCGTATGTGCATAAGGACATGTGTAATGGGACAAAAGCATGTTTGACTGTGTGCCCTGCTGATGCGATTACCTTCAATGACAAGACAGGCAAGGCGGAGGTCAATGCTGCTCTCTGCCTTGGATGCGGTTCGTGCCTTGCAGTATGCCCAACAAATGCCCTGGACCTGGCTGGCGCAACAAACACCATGATGGTAGACCAGGTCAAGGCAGCCCTTGCAGAGAAAGGCAAGGATGAGAAGCGGATTATTGTGTTCGCAGACACCACTGCCTCATACAGGCTTGCAGATACTGTAGGGATGAAGAAGAAGGATTATCCAACGAACACCTTCATCATTCCCGTGCCCTCGGGAAGCAGAATAACTTCGCGATTGATTGTGGAGGCCTTCAAGCTCGGAGCTGATGGCGTATATGTTGCTGATTGTGAGAAGGAAACTTCACCGTATGCGCACAGCCTTGATGTCGTGGCTGACAGCGTGAAGAAAGCCCAGGGAGTATTGAAAAAGGCAGGCATTGATGACAAGCGGGTTGCGTTCTCCGCGTTCTCGACAACAATGATTGAGCCATTTGTCACAGAGATGAACAAGATTGCCACAGTTATCGACAAGAGCGCCATTGGAGATGATGCCCGTGGCAAGATTGGAGATCCCTTGAAAGGAGGTGGTAAATGATGGCAGAAAAGCTTATTTTATCATCTGACAGCGTCGCGTTCTCAGACAGAGTTGCTGAACTGAGTGGAATCGCCGTGACTCTCTGTGAGCAGTGCGCGACCTGCTCAGGAAGCTGTCCCATGGTGGACGACATGGACATCACCCCTGCTGAGATGGTGCGCATGGCCACTGTCGGGGATGAGCGGGTTCTTGACACCAAGACTATGTGGATTTGCGCCGCGTGCTTCACCTGCACAGCCCGGTGCCCGCGAAACCTTGATGTCGCAAAAATCGCCGAGGCTTTGCGGCAGATAAAGCTGCGGAAATCCATTGATTTCCTCAGCATCAAGGAGATGACAAAGGAGGAACTCGAGGAGCTTCCTCAGATTGCGCTTGTGAGCGCGTTCCGCAAGTTTGTGAGTTGATGCCAAATGAAAATCCCATACTATCCAGGATGCACGCTCAAGACACACGCAAAGAACTTCGAGGACTCTGCCCTCACCTCTGCAAAGGCGCTGGGCATTGAGTTCCAGGAATTTGAGAGATGGAACTGCTGCGGCGTTGTCTCATCTCTTACTTCAGATGACCTCATGAGGCATCTCGCCCCTGTACGAAACCTGATTCGCGTGCAGGACATAGGTCAGAAAGAAGTGGTGACCTTGTGCTCTATGTGCTACCACACGCTGAAAAGGTCGAATCAGCTTGTCAAGGAGAATCCTGACAAGCTCAAGACCATGAATGACTTCATGGACCGCGAAAATGAATACACTGGCGGTGTAGAGGTAAAGCATTACCTTGAGATTCTTCGTGACATGGGATGGGGCAAGATAAAGAAAAAGGTCAAGAAGAAGCTCAAAGACCTGAAAGTGTCCCCATATTATGGCTGCGTCATTCTCAGGCCGGAGGAAATCGGCATTGATGACCCTGAGTCACCAACCATCATGGGTGACCTGATAAAAGCGATGGGAGCTGATGTCATTGATACTCCTTATACCAAGCTATGCTGCGGCTCCTACCAGAGCGTTACAGATAAGGAAAGCTCTGCTGAGCTGTGTCACACCATTCTTAATCGTGCGAGGGAGAACGGCGCTGAAATCATCATAACGACGTGCCCACTGTGCGCTTTCAATCTTGACAACAGGCAACAGGTGATAAAAAAACTGCACCCTGATTTCAAGGAGATGCCTGTGGTGTACTTTACACAACTACTGGCATTGGCGCTTGGAGCTGAGGAATCCGCCTTAGGGCTTGGCGGAAATGCTGTGGACGCAAAGCCATTGCTCTTATCGAAAAAATTGTTGACAAAAACCAAGGGGTGACTTGCGATGCCTGAAGAAGCTGTGACTGAGGAAGTGATGATGGAAAAAAAAGAAGAGAAGACTGACGAGCCCAAGGTGGAGATGATAACAGTCTCTATCATGGGCAAGGAACACGAGGTTCCGCGCGGCCTCACCATAATGAAAGCCATGGAATATGCCGGCTACCAGCTCGTGCGGGGCGTCGGCTGCAGAGCAGGCTTCTGCGGCGCCTGCGCCACAATATATCGAATGAAAGACGACTACAAGTTCTATACTGCACTTGCGTGCCAGGCAACTGCCGAGGATGGGATGTTCCTGGCGCAGCTGCCAACAACTCCAGCGAATCGGGCTGCATTTGAAATCGAGGAAACAAAAGCCGAGAAGAACACCCTTGTGGCCCTGTATCCTGAGATTGCGCGGTGCGTCTCGTGCAACACCTGCACCAAGGCCTGTCCGCAGGAGCTTGAAGTCATGGAATACATCCAGGCTGGTCTCCGCGGCGATTATGAATTGACTACCAAATTGAGCTTCGACTGCATCCAATGCGGGCTGTGCACTGCGCGCTGCCCAGCCGAGATTCAGCACTACCACATGGCTCAGCTGGCTCGCAGGCTGACGAGCAAGTACATCGTACCTGACTCTGAATTTGTCAAGGTACGTATCACGGAGCTGGAAAAGGGGAAGTACGTCAAGGATATCGCGGCGATGAAGAAGATGAACCTTAAGCAGCTGAAGAAAAAATACACTGACCGGAAGAAGGAGGGCTGAATATGGCAGATGAGATGAAAGGCGGTTATCCAGCATCCATGAGGGAATCTATTGAAAATGTCGTGAAGACACGGCCGAAGAGAGTAAAGGAAACCTACAAATCGATGTCCCTTGATGAGCGAAAAAAAGTTCTCGATGAGTTTCACCCTGACTACAAGAAGGAAGGAAAACGTGCTCTTCGTATTGGCCCCAATAAGGGCGACCCTGTACCTCAAGAGTTCGCTGATGTGATTGAGGCCTATCCTGGGCTGAACCCGAAGGATATTGACCTATCGAAAGTGGACTATGACACTGATATACTCATTATCGGCGGCGGCGGAGCCGGAACTGTCGCTGCACTGTGGGCTATCCGCGAAGGAGTCGCTCCTGACCGAATACTCATGGTGACCAAGCTTCGCCACGGCGACTCCAATTCAATGATGGCACAGGGAGGAATACAGGCTGCTGACCAGCCGAACGACAATCCTGCAATTCATTTTTTGGACGCCATGGGCGGCGGACATTTCACCAACAATCCTGAGCTTGTGGAGGCATTGGTCTCTGATGGTCCGAAAATCATCAAATGGCACGAGGAGCTTGGCGTGCTGTACGACAGGACAGGAAAGAATTATCAGGTCCTGCACGGCGGAGGCACTTCCCGCAAGAGGATGCACTCTGCAAAGGATTACTCTGGCATGGAGATACTACGGGTATTGCGTGATGAGTTCCGCAACAAGGAGGTTCCTGTATTGGAGTTCACTCCTGCTCTTGAGTTGTTGATGGACAGCAAGGGCCAAGTCGCTGGCGCTGTGTGCTATAACATGGAGACCAAGCAGTACTATGTAATCCGTACGAAGTCGACTATCATGGCGACCGGCGGCTTTGGCAGACTGCACGTGCAGAACTTCCCTACCACTAATCACTATGGAGCGACTGCTGACGGGCTTGTGATGGCATATCACGCAGGAGTTCCGTTTGTGGACATGGATTCTGTGCAGTATCATCCAACCGGTGCTGCGTATCCTGAGCCGATTGTCGGGCTGTTGATAACTGAGAAGGTTAGAAGTATGGGAGCCCAGCCAGTCAATATTAACGGCGAGCAGTTCGTGTTTCCTCTCGAGCCGCGTGATGTTGAGGCATCAGCATTCATCAGGGAATGTTATGGTCGTGAAAAGGGTATCGAGACTCCTACCGGCATGCGGGGCGTGTGGCTGGATTCACCTCTGATTGAGGAGATTCACGGCGCCGGCACCATCAGGAAGAACCTTGATGCGATGTACCGCATGCTGCACCGCTTCGGCATTGACATGAGGGAAGACCCGATACTTGTGTTCCCTACCCTGCACTACCAGAACGGCGGGATGTTCATTGATGCTAATGCCTTTACCGGCGTGCCTGGCTTCTTCGCTGCTGGTGAATGTGAGGGCGGTGTGCACGGCAAGAATAGGCTGATGGGCAATTCATTATTGGATTACAATGTGTTCGGGATGCGTGCCGGCATCTCAGCTGCAAAGCATGTTGCAAAGGCTTCCGTTGGGAAACTGACTTTATCCCATCTTGACAAGTACACCAAGATGATGAAGGACGCGAAAGTGCAGACTGACAGGAAAGCCCCCATCCTTGTGCCTGAGTACAGGGGACGGGAAGTGCTTTCACGCGCCATAGACTATCCATGACCATGGCAACGCTCTCTGTCGAGGAATTGTCCCAGCATCTTCTGGAGCTGCTGCGAAGAACAGCGACCTCTATCCCCAAGGATGTGAAACAGGCAATAGCTGATGCAGCATCTTCTGAGAAGGGGGGCAGCGCTGCCCAGTCCACACTTACATTGCTGCTTGAGAACGTGAAGCAGGCAGGCGAATGCTCCACTCCTGTATGCCAGGACACTGGCTCAATTATCATGTACGTGGACTACAATCCTTCGCAATGGTCCCAGCGCGAGCTTGCTGCTGCTATCCGGATGGCTGCTGCTAAGGCGACTGAGAAATCCTATCTCCGCCCGAATGCGGTTGATTCTCTTACTGGCAAGAACAGCGGCAACAACTGCGGCATCGGCGCTCCGTTCATCCACTTTGAGGAGACCGACAATCCCGGGCTGCACTTCCGGCTTCTGCTCAAGGGCGGGGGTTCTGAAAATGTTTCTTGCCAATACAAGCTTCCTGACTCCCGGCTTCACGCTGGCAGGGATCTGGATGGTGTACGTCGTTGCGTTATTGACGCTGTGTTCAACGCCCAGGGCAAGGGGTGCGCTCCAGGGATTGTTGGTGTTGGGATAGGTGGACCTGACCGGGCTGCCTCGATGCTGCTTGCCAAGGAGCAACTATTCAGAACCCTCGACGACACCAATGAAAACGCAGACCTCGCCAAGCTTGAGGAGAAATTGCACAAAGAGTTAAACACTCTCCTCATCGGCCCCATGGGCTTTGGAGGAAAGACCACTGTGCTTGGCGTGAAGATGGGCGCTCAGCACAGGCATCCTGCCAGCTTCTTCGTGAGCATCGCATATCTCTGCTGGGCTGCGAGGCGCGGCTCGATGGCTATTGACGGCAATGGAGGTGTGTCCTATGATTGAGATCACTCTGCCAGCAACTGAAGCGCAGATACGCAATCTAAAAGTGGGGGATGAAGTTGCGCTCACTGGTGTGATGATAACTGGCCGTGATGCTGCCCACAAGTATCTGATTGAGAACGATGCTTCTGAGGTCAAGGAATATCTCAAGAACTCTATGATTTACCACTGCGGCCCTGTTGTCAAGAAGCTGAAGGATAAGTGGCTTTTTGTCGCAGCAGGCCCCACCACCTCTATCAGAGAGGAGCCGTATGAAGCTGATGTCATCAAACGCTACCAGCTTCGCGGTGTCATCGGCAAAGGGGGCATGGGTGACAAGACTTTGAAGGCATGCAAGGACCACGGCTGCGTCTATCTCCATGCAATCGGAGGCCTCGCCACCATCCTGGCCAAGTCGGTCAAAGAAGTAAAAACCGTCATGAAGCTGGAAGAGTTCGGCACACCCGAGGCGATGTGGGTCATTGAAGTCGAAAAGTTCCCCACTATCGTCACCATGGACACCCATGGCAACTCCATGCACTCCGATGTCCTCGCACAGTCAACCAAAGCCTATGAAAAGCTCCTGAAGTAGTGAAGTAACAATCCAGAACACACCCATCAAACGACCGTTTCTTATGAGAAATCATAAGGATGCTTGAAGACAGATTGTTTGTCTTCATTCATCCCTTTCACTTCCGGTGCTACATGATAATCCTCCAGTTTTTTATACTTT
>JAFCGF010000018.1 GCA_017608295.1 Candidatus Woesearchaeota archaeon | reverse complement strand
GGAAGAGGAAGAAGAAGAGGAAGAGGAAGAGGAAGAAGAAGAGGAAGAGGAAGAGGAGGAAGAAGAGGAAGAGGAAGAGGAGGAAGAAGAGGAAGAGGAAGAGGAAGAGGAAGAGGAAGAAGAAGAGGAAGAGGAAGAAGAAGAGGAAGAGGAAGAGGAAGAGGAAGAGGAAGAAGAAGAGGAAGAGGAAGAGGAGGAAGAAGAAGAGGAGGAAGAAGAGGAGGAAGAAGAGGAAGAAGAAGAGGAGAAAGAAGAGGAAGAAGAAGAGGAAGAAGAGGAAGAAGAAGAGGAGGAAGAAGAGGAAGAAGAAGAGGAAGAAGAGGAAGAAGAAGAGGAAGAAGAGGAAGAAGAAGAGGAAGAAGAGGAAGAAGAAGAGGAAGAGGAAGAGGAGGAAGAGGAAGAGGAAGAGGAAGAGGAGGAAGAAGAAGAGGAGGAAGAGGAACCCGAAGAGGAGGAGATTGAAGAACCTGAAGAAGAACCGGAGGAAGAAGAGGAAGAGATCCCGGCTTCAGGGATCGATACAAAAGATATTTCCGAAAGGATCAAAGATGCCATGGAGAAGCCTCCAAAACCTCCCGGATTACTGAATCAGTTCACAGACGGGATCAACGGCCTGTTTGGTTTGCTGGGTTTGAATCAGGTGCAGGATGGAATTGAAATCGGTCTTAAGCCACTGGATACTGCTCCCCATTACGATCCTGGTAAAGTAAAAGATTACAGGGATTGGAGCATCAAAAACCGTTCTACTTACTCAGATGGGACAAATGTCCTTAATAAAGATGGAACGATTAATAAGCAGGGAACAGATCTGATGAATAGTGTTAAAAATTCGAGTGTAGCCAAGCAACTTTTGTCCGGATTGAAGAAGGGACTCGGCGCGGTGAATTACATTACGAATATCACCGACAATTGGCTTCCTGTTTGTACAGATGAAGGAAGATATATTGAAGGCGATGGCTGGGTCTACGGAACAGTTAAAGGAATCGTTAACACCTATGCGATTTCGAAGATAGGAAGCGCCAACCCTGCATTGGGAATTATGGAATTGGCTAACTGGGCTGTCACCGGCGGTTCAAAGGCATCCGGGTTTATCAGTCCGACGAAGAACATCACCGGACTGGCTAACTTCACTGCTGATTTTTTCCGTGACCGGGTTTCCGGGACCAATGATCTTGGCGACCTTGCAAAATCAGGAAAATACGGGCCAACCATGAAGAGCTTTTACGAAACCGGTGAAATCATTGGGGAGACCTATAAAGATGGCTTCACGAAATTCTCCGGTGAGTTTTCGGATATGGTCAAGGACCAGAAGATGTGGGATGGTATGAGAGATAGCTCACATGATATCTGGAAACCGCAACCGGGAGCCGGATACATCCGTTCAGGTTTTTGCAAAGTAGGAGAACTTGGCACCAATGGCGTTATCAAGATAGCCGAAACAACGGCAAACATTACAACAAATATCTCAACCGAGGCAGGTAAACTGGCCGGTGGAGATTTTTCAACGATCACAGGTATGGCAGGGAAAGCTGCGGATACAGTGAAGGGATTCTTCCCGAAATCATGGTTTTAAAGAAGGAGAGTTCAACAATATGAAATTACTGGTATTAAGTACGGAAGAGGCAGTCTTGTTGTCAAGTATATGCCCTCAAAAAACCACTGTAAAATCTCCCATGCAATCCCTCTATCTCCTCTCTCAGTTTGCATTTCGCCAGGAGGCATTTACAAAGAGCGTTCCGAAATTCCTGGATGAAGATGTATTGTTGATTGACAGGGAAGAGAAACTGCATCTGACACAGGAGCTTCTGCCGGTTTTCTGGACCCTGAATGCCCCGCAGGAGGTCTTTACTCTTTCGAGAAAGAGCAGTGCTGACATCCGGGAGATAGCCTGGTGCAGGAACGGGAATTTATGGGTACAACAGGCTACCAGCATTGACCAGGAGGTTGAATTTATTGCCTATCCTTACGACGAAGAGGGACTTCAGGCATGGTTTGGTAATGATTTTATCTCCGATCTTCAATTCAACCCTGAACAATCAGAAAAGTTTCCTGATGTTTTTAAGGAACTGAGCATCCATGCAGTTTCATTCTTACTTGCTATCCAGATGGTTTACCGCATACGCTTTGATAAGGGCCAGGAACTGGCTGAAGAGGATCTGATGGTCGGTCTGGATGATATTTCAGATCTTATGACTTCAGGTGGTTTTGATGCCACCAAAGAGTCTCTTACAATGGGAAACAAGTTTGTTGAATTAGTCAGCTCAGGGAAAGACGAATTGCTTCCTGCCATCGATGAACTTATAATGAAAGGATTTCTTGAAAGTAAAGAGGAGAAATACTTATTCTCTTCTACAAGCAAAGCCCTGTTCGATCCCGGCAGGATTCAGGAGATGATCCTCTATAAATATCTTGACGAACAGATCATTCTGAAAACCGTCACAGTTCTCGATGGAGGATACTTGATCCTGGAGCATCCATCCGCAGAGGATGAAGAAAAAGTATTCATCAGGGCTATTCCGGGAGATCATGATAAAGATGAGTTGTTGTATGCCCTGAGGAATGTATTGTTCGGCTTACCGCCACCGGCGCCACCCGAAGAGATCCCTGACGACGAACTCCCTCCTCCGCCACCTCCGGACGCATAATCAGAACAGGCAACGAAACAAAGTATATAAAATCATATAAAATCAGCAATCATGAAAAAGTATTTCTACCTTGAGAACAAAAAACAACTCGGCCCTTTTACCATAGAGGAGCTGAAAGAAAAAGGGATCCGGAAGGATACCATGGTCTGGTACAAGGGAATGGCAGAGTGGAAGAAGGCTGAAGAGTTGCCCGAGTTAAAAGATATTCTGGGCGAAGATGAGCCTGTTTCTGCAGCAGATGAAAAGCCGAAAGAGGTAACACCACCGCAGGATAAGGGAATAGGCCAAAAAACGATCAACCTGCTGGGGAATGAAATTAAAATGCCTGTTTTCTTTGTCCTTGCTGCAGTTTTACTGATCGTGATCGTAGTGGCAATATGGCTAATTGCAGCAAATACAGGAGGCTCAGGGGGTGCAGCTACTGACGACACTGAAATGGTTGCGGATAGCAGTGCCTACTACTCAGGTGAAGATCCCGAGGGTGAAGGAGCCAGTGCTGTTGGTGAGTATGAAGCAGACCGGATTGCTGAAGATGAAGCAATCAAAGATATCATCGACAACTATTGGAAATATTACAAGGTTAATGTTCAATATGAAACGAAGATGCTGGGAGGATTGAAGAACATCATCGTCACATTGACTAATGACTCTCCTTTTGATGTGAAGTCGTTGACTGTGGCGGTTGAATATTTGTCCAAAAAGGATAAAAGTTTTGATAAGGTATATGTGAAATTTACGGATATTGCCGGCGGATCAAAAGAATCAAGGATCATAGAAGACAGTAAGAAAGGGAAGAAAGCCAAGGCATACATTGTAAGGATTGATGTTCCGGAGATCGGGCTGGTGAAATAATGATAATTATGAGAACCAAAAGGAGATCACTAACTCTGGTATTCCTCTCTATCCTGGTCTTGGCTGGCTGCAACTGGTTTGGTTCTTCTGAGGGTGAAACGGGAACCCAAAATGATGAGCAGTTTCTCAGGAAGAATATCCTGGAGTATTACCAGATGCTTCCTTCTGCACTTTTCCTCTATGAAGGGTTTGCAGAAGTAAAATATGATTTGCAGCAAAAAGGCGGCAAATGGGTTACCTCTTCTATTGACGAATATGAGATCGACCCGGTTGTAGATATACAAAATGGATATATCGAAATTTTGGACGAAGGCACGGGAGGAGGCTCTATCCATGAGATCATCACACTTTTCCGGAAGGCTGATAAGTCACCTTTGATCGGGATCAGCCTGGGAGGCTTTGATGGACTCTACCAGAGTAGCCAAACCTCGTTCTATGCATTTAATCAAGACGGGTGGGAGAATGTCACTAAATCAGTCTTGCCAGGGTTCTCCTTCTCCTCTTTTCTGGACGAGGAGTACGTGGAAAAGTACCTCGATACCGGATCAAAAGCATACCTGATCCTCAGGCTAATGGTTTTTCTGCCACATCATGGCACCGACCTGGTTGTGATGGTCAATGAGTCACAACTCCGTTTCCTGGTTGAGCATGCGGTCGACCTGGATGCTATTGAGAATTTCTCGGAAAAAGAGGTTGAGGAGCTCTTTGAGATCATCGGTAACATCAAATACAGGTCGATGAACCTGACCTGGGATAAACAGAGTGGACGTTTTTATAAAGGGAAGAGAGAACTGATCGATGATCACAGTTAAACCATTCCTATCTTTGTTCGACACTTAGTGCAGAGATTTGGACTTTTTTGATCAATATCTTCAACATATGTGCTGGATCTCATCACACAGGTTGGAATATGGCAATGGATTAATCCAAATGTATGTCCAAGTTCATGGATTACTTCTTTCTTGAAACGATCCAGCAACATCTCATCATCTTTCTTCATTCCATACCGCTCATTGCTAAACCGGTATAACGATGCAATTCCTGTGCGACCCTCCAGATATGCCTGCCCGAAAATATAGGTAAGAATAGGAATAAAGAGATCCACACTGAATAATCCAATGGTTTTTAAAGCACCGGAAGAGAAAATGGAATCAATTTCCTTCAATAGTTTGTTCCCGTTGTATTGCCTGCGGGCAGGATCATGAAATTCACTCAGGTCAAGATGCCCCTCTTTCATCTTCACCGGAAGGAGAAATTCGCGTGAGACATCCTCCGCTATCTGCTCCAGAAAATCCTTCTCGAAATAACCAAAAGAAATTAATGTGATATGTTGCAGATTCATTCAGATAGAGCTTAATTGTTGATGTCGATCAGGAAAGACTACTCATCTGCACGTTTTAATCCGTATTTTTTGATTTTCTTGTAAAGTGTCACCCTGTCTACTTTTAACGCTTTTGCTGAACGGGATATATTCCAACGGTACTTATTGAGAATATGATGAATGTGGATCTTTTCGTGATCATCCAGGCTTTCAATGGAGTTGTCGATCACGTTTTTATCCAACGGAAGATCTTTGAGGCGAATCTCTTTCCCGTTCCCGATGACAATTGCACGCTCAATCATATTCTCAAGTTCCCGGACATTGCCGGGGAAATCAAACTCCTGCAACCGTTTCAACGCTGCGGAATCTATGGGAATAAGAGATTTGTTCATAGAGGTACAGTACTTTTTAATGAAATAATCCGCGAGCAAGGGGATATCCTCAATCCTTTCACGCAACGGTGGAATATGAATGTTCACCACGTTCAGCCTGTAATAGAGATCCTCCCGGAAGGTCCCTTTTTCCACCATGCTTTTCAAATCCCTGTTGGTGGCGCAGATGACTCTGAAATCAGATGTAATCTCCTTGTTCCCACCTACTCGTACAAAGCTCTTTGATTCCAGCACCCGGAGTAATTCTACCTGCATTTTTGGGGAAATGGTGGCAATTTCATCAAGAAATATAGAACCGCCATCTGCCATCTCAAACCTCCCTTTACGGTTGTACATGGCTCCTGTGAATGCGCCTTTTTCATGGCCAAATAGTTCACTCTCAAGCAGGCTTTCAGTAAGTGCGCCGCAATGCACACTCACCAGTGGAAAGAATTTACGCTGGGAATTGGAATGGATGGCTTTGGCAATCAGTTCTTTACCCGTGCCACTCTCTCCCGTAATGATGACCGATGAATCAGATTCCGCTACGTGCTCAACCTGCTTAAGGACCTTAATTATTACTTCACTGTTACCAATCAGGTCCTCCACATTCTCCAGCGAAACAACTTTTTCCTTCAACGCTTCATTTTCTTCTGTCAAATGAATTTGCTTTGAAGCATTCCTGATCAGATGCGACAGATCGTCGGGATCAAATGGTTTTGTCACATAATCAAATGCGCCGTCTTTTAAGGCTTGAACCGCTGTATCCACAGTGGCAAATGCGGTCATGATAATCACAATAGAATCCTGCTTTAAGGATTTTATTCTTCGGAGCATCTCCAATCCATCCATCCCGGGCATTTTAATATCTGCCAGGATGATGTCTATATGATCGGATTCAAGAATTGACAATGCTTTCTTGGCACTTGCGGCACATTCGACACGATAACCGTCCTCTATGAACCAGTTGTACAATGAATCTCTTACGGATTCTTCATCGTCAACGATCAATAATGAGATTTTTTTTGCCATTATTTATCCTCCTTTTTTCTCTGTTACGGATAACGTTATGGATATTGTTGTTCCCTTTCCAGGTGCTGATTTAACCTCTACGATCCCTTTGTGGCTTTGGACAATACCATGAACAATTGCCAGCCCCAGGCCAATACCACTTGCGCTATGTTTTGTTGAAAAGAATGGTTCGAAAATATGCGGAATGTCCTCCGGGGCAATACCTGACCCATTATCGGTTATTTCAAGGTTAATATGCTCTTCATCCGGGTTATTCGTGGCTATCATGATCTCCCCGTTTTCCGAAATCGCTTCGATTGCATTTACGAGAATGGCTACACAAGCCTGCTTGATCTGGTTTGGAGAGCAATATACATCATCTCTCTTAGCGGCAAATTCTTTAATAAAGGATATGTCTGCGATGACGATCGAATGGGACATCAAATCATAGGTTTCTTGTAATATTTCATGCAGATGGCATATTTCAAAATCAGCCTGATCTTTTCTTGAAAAATCCAGCAACCCCTTTACAATATCACCACACCGCTTCGTTTCAGTTTCAATCAGTTTCAAATGTTTCAGCATCGATGCCTTTTTGGTGGCATCCCATTCATCGTTCTTCAATAGTTTATAAACTAGTTTTGTATAAATTAAAATGCCTGAAAGAGGATTGTTAATTTCATGTGCAACAGATAAGGATAATTTTCCAAGGGAAGCTATTTTCTCAATTTGGATCAATTCATTTTGGGCTTTTCCTAACTCTTCAGACTTTTTCCGGACTTTATATTCGAGTTGCTGTGACCAGTTTTGTAATTCGTTCGTTGCCGATTGCAGTTTGTCAAGCATATTATTAAATGCATAGGAAACCATCCTGAGATCGTCCAGTTGAATGGACTTGATATCCAATCGTGTACTGATATCACCGCTTGCTACAGCTTCACTGGCTTTTATGATAGCAGTTAATGGTTTTTTGATTTTTTTTCTTGTGAACAATATGATTAACGATAATAAGAAAAGTGTCGTCAATGTTGCCAGTATATATGACTTTTCAAGACCAGCATCAAGTTCTTCCAACGGGATTCTGATCACAAAGGAACCGAGTACTTCATCACTTGCCTTATGCGCATGACAGGAACTTTGATAACAGGATGATTCATTTAAAATAGGAGATCTGATCAACAGGTGCCTGCCATGGAGGTCTCCTTGATTCATTTCACATTCACTGTTGACATCCACGATCCTGAACCCCTTCTCTTTCCTGGGAAACAGTTCGTTAATATTCGCATGACAATCTTTGCAATTTGGATCGTTGTGGTAAGGTGATCCGGTCGTAAAGGATGAGTACATGAGGTTATCCTCTTCATCATACATCATCACATCATTGATGCCAGGCATCTTATTGATAATATCAAGCATCTTTTGCAGTGCCATTTTATCGTTTTCGAGCATGGACTGATAGAGCGCCCCTTCAACAAGAAGGCCTACGTTATTTCCTTTCTGCCGAATGGCATTTTTCATATACTCCTCGTTAATCGACTTGAAAATGATTCCAAACGACACAAACAGAAAAACAGCCAGTATCGTGATGATAAAAACCACCTGTCCATAAATCGATGACCGGAATTTATGATGCCTGATAAGTAATGAATTTTCCCGATCAGCTTTACGAGTTATACGATTAAACCAAGTCATTATTTTTTTCTTTCATTCCAAATCAATGGAAAAGTTATCGAAACAGCTGTACCTTTCCCCAGCTCTGATTTCACTTCTACATGTCCGTTGTGGTTTTTCACGATGCCGTGCACAATGGCCAACCCCAGACCAATACCACTGGCTTTCTGCTTTGTAGAAAAGAAGGGTTCCAAAATATGTGGGATGTCTTCCGGGGCAACGCCTAAACCGTTATCAATGATCTCCAGTTTTACATTTCTGTCATCCGGATTAGAGGTTTTTAATATAATCTCTCCATTGTCCAAAACTGCTTCAGAGGCATTGACAAGGATGGCAACACAAGCCTGTTTGATCTGGTTCGCGTTGCAGTTGATCAAATCCGTCGTTGCGTTAAAATCTTTTATAAAATGAATGTTAGCAATTTTTATCGGATGCGCCATTAAATCATAGGTTTCCAGCAATATTTCATGAAGATGTTTCGCTTGAAAATCATTTTGATCTGTTCTTGAAAAATCCAGCAGACCTTTCACGATATCTCCACACCGTTTCGTCTCCGTTTCAATCAGTTTCAGATGTTTTAGAATAGACTCCTTTTTTGTGGCTTCTATCTTCAGATTACTGAGTTGTTTGTATGCCAGTTTTGAGTAAGTTAAAATCCCCGACAGAGGATTATTAATCTCATGGGCAACAGATAGGGATAATTTTCCAAGAGAAGCTATTCGCTCTATACGTATCAATTCATTTTGAGCTTCTCCTAATTCTTCAGTTTTTTTCTGGACTTTATATTCAAGTTGTTGTGACCAGTTTTGCAACTCTTTCGTTGCCGATTCCAGGTTATCAAGCATATCGTTAAATGCAAATGAAACCATCCTCATATCGTCCAGTTGATTTTTTTTAATTTTCAGTCTTGTGCCTCTATCACCGGATGTAACAGTTTCACTGGCTTTGATAATAGCAGTTAAGGGTTTTTTTATTTTTTTTCTTGTGAATAGAATTAAAAAGAATACCAGTAAAAAGGTCATCAATATTGCCAGAAGGAGAAAATCTCTTAACGACTTGCTGAGAGCCGAATCAAGATCTTCCAGTGGGATTCTTATCACAAGTGAACCAAGCACTTCCTCACTTGCTTTGTGGGCATGGCAGGAACTCTGATAGCAGGTTTGTTGATTCAAAATAGGTGATCTGATCAACAGATGCCTGAAATTGGGATCTTTTTTATTCATCCTGCATTCGCTGTCTACACCTACAATTCTATAGGACTTCTCTTTTCCGGGAAACATTTCTTTCAGATTCGTATGGCAATCCTTGCAATTTGGATTGCCATGACAGAGAGTGTCGTCTGAAAAAGATGAATAAACCAGGTTGTCTTGATGATCGTACAGATTCACATTATTGATGCCCGGCATGGTATTAATAATGTCCATTGTGCTTTGAAGCGCTTCTTTATCGTTTTCAAGCATGGAACGATACAAAGCTCCTTCAACAAGAAGACCGATATTGTTGCCACTTTGCTGAACGACACTTTTCATATATTCCTCGTTTACCGACCTGAAAATGATCCAAAACGATACAAACAGAAAAACAGACAAGATCGTGATGATGTAAACAACCTGACCATAAATAGAGGAATGGAACTTAAGATACTTTTTAAGTAATAAACCAAATGTATTTTTTATATGCCGTATGTTCTGAAACAACGCCATTGTCAGATCCCCTTTTCTAAATTGGGTTATTAATTAGCCATGTAAGATAAAAAAAAATGGTGATCTAACACCATTTTTTATTTTTTCTCAGGAGGTGTAATTGAGAAAATCTTTCTGGAAATCCTCCCATACTTCATTAGGCAGATGTGAAAGAGTGTTGTCGCGCAATTCACCACCATCCTGCAGTATGACCATGGCAGGTTCGGATGAATATTTTTTCATCGACACAGCCAGAAAATCTTTAAACCTCTCTAATTCTTTCATTGACCAGTTTGTTGCTTCTTCAGCGAGGTAGTATGCATTGGTCTCGACAACCCAGTTTGAGGGTTTTATTTTATAGATCCAACCTTTTTTGTAGGGATCCTCATTGAGGATCTCCGGGCTCTCTGACAATTCACCATTGGTGTCGACGATCTCTCCCGAGATGGGTGAAAATATCCTGAGATGTTTTCCCTCCTGGTTTATCTCTGTCAGAAGCTCTCCTTTGCTGATGATTTCACCAGGGTTTTTAAGCCGGGTGAATTGCACCTCTCCCGTAACATGCTGGAGCAGGTCGTCCATCCCAACCCTTGCGGCTCCGGTCTCATCCAGGTGTGTCCATGTATGATTTTTACTGTAGAACAGTCCCTGGGGAATTCTTAGCATGCTTGCTGTGAGATTGCCAATGACAGTTTGGATCTGTTTTTTAATGCTTACCTGCCTGGTTGATAATCTCCAGAAGAGAACCAGGATTACCAGGTAACCAATGACAAAGATGTACTCCATGCCTTTAGTATCGAAGATATCTATTCTGTTGAAACCTTCCATTTTTTCCTCCTTTTTTAATTATATATGATCGATTAAATTAATATGTTTTGGTAACCCAACTCGGGGACTCCCTGTATACGGGCATTCTCCTGATGATCCAGCGGAACACCAGGATCTGCACAAAGATGACTGCTACACTCACAACAATCTCCTTCCATGTAGGGTAATGGAATCCATTGTCATACCAATGATAAGCGATGGTTGAGATATTCATTCTGTTTAATATGATTCCTATGATGGCCATGATGGCTGCGGTGCGAACAAGCAGCAGGTTGCGCCGGTTATAGCCAAGCATGAAGATGAGACATGGGATCAGGATAAATCCAATTACTTCCACCAGGTACCAATACCACCAGGATGTATTTATGTATATATAGTTCTTGCTATGCACAAAGACCAAAGCTGTCATAAAGAGATAGACGAACATGGTAACTGTACAGACTCTGGCGAAACTCAACAATATGCTCTCGTGGGAACTCTTGTGCAGCATCGACATGTCCTCTTTGAAAACCCGTTGGTTGATCGTCTCCATGACGATCACCAGGGATAATCCGGCAAAAATGCTTGATATGAAGAAGAGGATCGGGATAAACTCTGAGTAAAACAAAGGATGAATCTTTGGCTTGGCCATTAAAAAGAGCGCTCCAAGCCCGGATTGATGCAATGTTGAGAGCGCGATCCCGAATATCACCACTGCCAGTGTCATGGAAACAAGATATTTCCGTTGTTTTTTCATGGAAGCCCATTCAGCGACAGTCGGACTGAACTCAATAAACAGTGAGATCATGTAAAGGATAAAATGCCAGGCGACCAGAAAGAGGACAGAGCTAATGCCAAAGGAGTTGCCAATGATCGGGTTGATCACCTTCCAGGGACGGCCCAGGTCAAGCAGCAGAGCCCCAGCGTAAAACATGTATGCAAGGAGGGCATAAAGTACTGTTGCTCTGATAACAGGTCGATATTTTTCCATCCCCATGATATATACCATGAAGGTGACCACGAAAGCCCCTCCGGCAAATGCAACCCCTGTGATCACATTGAAATTGATCCAGAGCCCCCATGGCATCTCCTGGGAAGGATGAATCACAGAGCCTAAACCATTTTTAAAACGGATCACCAGGATCACAGCTGCTACCGCTATTGTTATCCCTGAAATGATGTTGAAAGGAGTGAAGATCTTTCCTTTCGGCTTTAATTCATGGATCATGAATTTGAAAAAGCCTGTCTGCTGTTCACTGCTCATGACTCATCCTCCTTCTCTTTCTCTTTCTTACTTCTGCTTTTTCTCTCTGCCCAGGAATTATTCAGGCCCAGTAAGAACGCAGGCCACAGGATCAGCACGGCCGGGACGGAATAGAGGAAAGTCCTGTTAAATTCAGGGTATGCTGTTGTTCCAAGATCCTTTCTGAGTCCCAGCTCCTCAAACGGAACGGAGGCAATGGTCAGCAGCCCTGTTCCACCCACTTCATGCTCTCCATAGATAGCATGGTTGTATTTTTCCGGTTCCTTGTAGATCCGGGTCCTTGCAATCTCGATAAGGTCTCTTCTTTTCCCGAAGAGCAGGGCTTCCGCTGGGCAAACATCGACACAAGCCGGTTTTTCCCCTTCCTGAATAAGCTCATAACACATCCGGCATTTTTGAATTTTAGGATTCGGGCTGTCGAATTCAAATTTTGGTATATCAAACGGACAGGAGATCATACAAGATCTGCAACCCATGCATTTATCTTCCCGCCAGATCACAGGACCTTCATCCGTTTTTAACATGGCTTTGGTAAGACATGCGGATGCGCAAGCGGGACTGTTACAGTGATTACATGACATTCTCATGTATTGTTCCCCTTTTGAGGTGTTATAAATATTCATCATAACACGCTGTTTGTCGGAGGTTTTCTTAATTATACCCGCCTCCGGCATCTCTGTAGGATATGGTAACTCATACTGTTCCGCACAGGCAAATTCGCAACTCTGACAGCCTATGCAAAGTGTTGAATCATATAAGATTCCGTTAAACTCTGTATCATTTTTAGTGTCCGGTGAGGAGCCAAAACTTTTCCCCATAGTAAGAGTAACCCCTGCAACTCCAAGGGTTTTTAAAAAGCCTCGTCGATCAATACCCATGGTTGTGATTTTAGTTAATAATGAAAATTTAGTTTTAGTTGTTTTTATTTGGATGTGTCAATGAAAGTCGTTTGAAAATCTTCCCAGATATCGGGCCCAAGATTCGCCAGGATCCCATCCTTTACCTCTCCGCCATCCTGAAGTATGACATGAGCATATTCCAGGTTAGAAGTCTTAACAGAAAGTGCAAGAAAATCCTTAACCCGTGAAAATTCTTTCTTTAGCCACTCCTTATATTTTTCTCCCATGAATAAAAACCGGATTTCTCTTACCCAGTTTGTGGGTTCGATCATATACACCCAACCATCGGAATAGGGAGACGAATTGATAGTTGATGAATTTGTGATTAACAATTTGTTTTGTGCTTTTATGATCCCGGAGATCGGTGCATAAATAGTTAATTGCTTGCCATTTTGAATGATGGAAAGAAGCTGGTCACCCTTTTTTACCTTCTCCCCTGGATTTTTCATTTTAACGCGGGTAAGAGCCCCGGTGATATGCTGAAGAAAATCATCTATCCCTATTCTGACCACACCATTCTTTTCCATAAAAGCCCACGTATGCGTTTTGTCAAAATAGAGACCATTTGGCACTTCAATAGAATCTTTATCAAACACAGCAGGAGAAACAGAAATGGCATCCGGTACTGCCGCTCTTTTTTGGCGTTTGTGCCGAACCACAGCGCGTCCGATCATATAGGCCAGTATGAATGGGATTAAAGCGATTAAAATCATGGAGAAGAGGGATAGATCATGTAATTTATTGGCAAAGAATCCCGTATTGGATAACATACCTACCTTCGTTTGACTGCTCGTTAACAAATCTATTCTATTCGCCTGCCTGTCGCTGTAGGCGAAGTCTCCGTATCCAATAGGATGTATGAATTGCTGTCCATCGGTAAGTACCCATGTTAAAAATGCTATTTCAGTTTCATTTGATGGTTTTACAGATGATATAGAATAAATGGTTTTACATAAAGCTTTGGGATATTTACCAATCCATACCCCTCGGGTGAAATCTTTCACATTACTATATATATTTTCAAAATAATCAATTTTCCCATTCCTGTTTTTATCAATAGGCAGTAATTTAATATTGTCAATAAGACCCTGATTTTCCAGGTCAACCACATCCCTCATCCTGCAAAAACCGATTCCATACGGATCTTTTTGAATGGCTGAAATCATTTCTTCTCCGTTTTCTACGTTGATTCCATCCATCTTTCCCTGATCAGTTTTCAGGAAATTAGCTACCTGTGATTGTATTGATTTGTCGTTGATCATATAGAAATGGACCGGAGCAGCTTGCCGGTTGCCCAGGAGCACTCCCCATGTTTGTTTTTCCGGGTGTTTTATCAGCTGAATAAATTCTTCCGCCGAAACACCCTGCTTATTGATTCTATCCAGAAATGGATTTTTCGAACTGATAACCGGTACAACGGCGTCGCGACCAATTACCATCTTCCAGGGTGCATCATCAAGTGCTACTATATATTCATTCGAAACAAATGATAGATCTGCCCCTGCGTTTAAATCAACCGCTTTTAGAGTACCTGTCAATGGAAGTACTTCAATGTTCACTTCCGGATTCATTTTTTCATATTCGCTTGCCCACGTTTGAGTAAGTGTATACAAATCCGGAGCGCTTAGAATACGTATCGAATACTCAACAGTACGGTTGTTTCCGGTTGTCGTTTTTTCACTGCTTCTATTGCTACAATAACTTACATCGCTGCAATGGAGCAGGAATAACCCGATGAATAAAAAGACCATGTTTTTCATAACTGAAGGATTTAAGTTCATCTTTTAATCATGCTGAAGCTTCCTCATGAAAAGGAGTAATGCCATCGCTGGAATGATAGTTCAATTATTGTGCCAAACCAAAAAATACCCCGTATTGCATTGTGATTCAAGATGATAACGAGATGCATGTTGAGAAAATATGCAATGCGAAGTGTTGAGTATTTCAACGCCAACTAGTAAAATATCATGTAAACCCCTGCTGATCAATTCATTTACACATGCTGTTGAATTTATATACACCTGTTGAATAATTCAACAGGAGGGGAAAGCAAGGATGCTGCAACAATAGAATACTTATCTTCCACCAACAACCAACTTCTTCGTAAACACTTGGTTTCCTGCCTGTAAGATACAAAAGTAAATCCCAGAGTGCAGGTAACAGGAAGGAGGCTGAAAAAAGTGATGATTAACCAGGAAACTCATTGAGCTGGGGAAAACCGGGTAAAACACAGTAATAAACGATTAGATAAAAAATTTGTCAGGATTTTGTAATCCGCCCGACTCATATGCAAAACAAAATAAATTAATAATCATTTAAAATTTAAAGCAATGAAAACATTTATTAATCTATTTTTAAGCATGTTACTTGCAGCTTCTGTTTCACAGGCTCAAGTTGTAGTCACAGCAACAGATAATTTCAGCACACGCGATCAGATGTTGCTCGCCAATGAAATTAACGAAAGCGGAGAACCGTTTGCAGAAGCATTGGGATACGATCTCGATTTACTGGACCCAATGGTTTTAAACCTGCCTGATTCCATCTCCTACACGCTGGGTATTGAAAATTATGAATACTCGAGGTACTTGCTTGGGACTGTAATTTCGCGTTCAGGTCTTGGTCTTCACATGATGTGGGCGCCGATGATCGTTCAGATGGCCGCTATGGAGCCTGACGATTTTGATGGTTCATTCACCGGAGGGATTCCCAATGGATTTAAAGAAGATGATGAGCTGATGAAAAACATCATGCACTTTGGTATGCTTGCCAACCAGATGCCACCGATGAATCCCTGGCCACAGTTTGCCGATTTTGAAAACGGAAACCCACATCTTCCACAAGCTGTAGCTCCTGATTTTCAAATGGATTTTTCAAGTTTACGCTGGGACAGGGATTTAATGGATAAAACACTGAACCCTGCTGCCATGGGACAATCCCTGATGAAGCAATACCTCTGGGCTCAGGATATGCTCGGTGCGTTTCACGACTCACTTGACAATGGCATCACTCCTAACGGGACAAATTCACCTGACTCAACAGGTAGTCCACATTTCGACCCATACAACAACATTTATTACGGAGGAAGTTCTTTGGATGGATTTATAGGACAAGTGCTGACAGCAGAAGCGATTAATAAAACGATGTTTTTAATCAATTCGCTTGCCTATGATGGTAATGAACTGGTAAGCGTTGATCCGGCCACCTATGACCCGGCAAACGGGATCAAATATTTTCCACACAGAATCAGCGTAACTGAAACTCCTGTTGGCGTTATGTTGCCTCCACAAGGCACAGAGTTACAGGTAACAGACGCAAGCAGCGATCTTTTTGACCAATTATCCTATTTATGGGGAACACTTAATTTTAAGAATATGATGGATCCTGATAATTACAGCGATGAAACACATCTGGCGTATCATGTTGTATTCGATGGCGATCCGTTTCCGGCTGCTATGTCACAAACGGGTATGCCTGGTCCGTTCGACCTGATGAAGGGAACCAGTAAAGTGATTTTCATGAACCTGATGGCCATGCATTTCAACATGGCTAATGGTACATTCGTAAACACTTCAGGCTTATCGGGCGGCGTTCCCCAACCTGGAGACGAAATCAGTACGCTGGAAGCAGGTTATATAATTATGGTACTGGCTAAGATGAAAGAAGAATTCGCAGGCACGCCTTTGGAACAGATGGCACTTGATGCACTCAATGCACAGAGTTCATTCCTCATTGGTTCATTGAAAGATGCCTCAGGTGGTTTTTATAACGGGTATACGCTTAATCAGGGTCCTGATCATACAACCAAAACGGCTGTATCACAGGCAGCTGCAGCCCGTGGCTTATATGCTGCGTATTCACTTACGGGCAATATTGATTACCTGGATGCAGCAAATGAAGCCTATGATTTCCTGATCTCAGATTATTATGTTGCCGGTCAACATGCATTTAAAACTGAATTAAATAACGACACGGCAACATACACACCTTTAAACTTTGCTGTCATTGCCGGAGCTCTTCGTGAGGCCGCACTGGTTGGAGGATACACTGAAACTGCAGCAATTTATATGCGTTTCTTCAAAAAAGTAGCCAATGTAATGCAACTGGCAGAGTTTGACGCAACGGGTGAAACAGGAAATGACTCGGATGGAGATGACATTCCCTACCTGCCGGAACAACCTGATCAGCTGGCTCCTGTATTTGCGGCTGAAGCCCAGTTAGATTTCCAGCTTACCGGCATAAATGATTTTAGCACATACAATGAAATTGATGTGGCGATTTATCCAAATCCGGCAAATGAGAACACAACAATTAGGATTAATATTGAAAGAACAGCGAGTGTTACAATAGAGGCAATAGATTTTACAGGGAAACGAGTTCAAACTATTTTGGACCGTCAATTACCTGAAGGACAATTTCTAACCTCATGGAATGTTACTCTGCTGCCAGCCGGTATCTACTATGTCCGTATTACGGTTGGAGGATCAAATAGAATGGTTAAAAGAGTAGTTGTATTGTAATAAAAATGATGAACTAAATTACTCCAAACTCGCAGGGCTGATCAGCCCTGCGAGTTTTTGTTTTCATTATCTTAACGTTAATTGTAGTGTATCCGGCCACAACATTTTTTGAATTTCATTCCACTATTGCAAGGACAAGGGCTATTTCTACCGATATGTAGTTTTCTTTTATTCAGATTTCTCGAAATCATCGTCTGGTTAAAGATTTTCTCTAATAAACGATACAGTTCAGGATGTTTTTTTGCAAGTAATTTTGGTCTTTCAAAAAAATATTCACTGGCAACCGCAAAAAATTCAACTCGATTTGTTCCTCCATATGGATTTATATCTGACTTCTTAGCGTAAATATCTTCAATTTTCTTATTTATGAGCTCTAACCAGGGAATCGTATATTGTCTTTCTAATAATAATGCCGGTATCCCATCAATAGAACCATCTAGCTTATCGATCAAATGAATAAACTCATGAATGGCCGTGTTTTTCTTGTCAGATTCATTTGCAAATCCATGATGTAACGCTGGTTTTGAGAAAATCATTTTACCCTCCATGTATCCGGTTCCAACTATACCAAGAATGTTTCTATCCGGTCCTGAAGTTTCGAATTTTTCATTGAACATGTCGGGATAAAGCAGAACCTCATAAAGGTTTGTATATCTCCATTCAGGAAATTCAAAGATTGGAATGACAGCACTTGAAGCGATCAGTAGTTTGTCTGTTATGTTCACGCTTACATTTATCCCCGTTATTCTGCAATTCAGCAGAAATTCCTGAATTTTAAATTCAAATCGCGCTTTTTCTTCTTTGGATAGGGTATTGTAGAAAGCAACTTTTTCGGCAAGTATGATTCTCCATTCTGGTGAAAAAAGACCATCCGGTTTAATCCATTTATTATTACTCCACAGTTTAATAATGATCAAAAAAAGACTGACTACAAAAACTAGTACAACAATGATAATCATGGGTCTATATCATAAATTGTTTTTCGAATTGTTGGTAAGGGTTTGAATAAAGCGCATTTCAATGCGCTTTATAATTCGTGTGCACCCCGGGTGTAAATATATGAAAGTTCATCAGGATAAACTAAAAACGCTCTGGCGCTCAGAAGTAGTGAATAAGGCCGGTACCCAATGACCTGGATATGGAGCCTTTGGCAATATTGATACCCAAAAAATAATCCCCCTCCCAAACCCTCCCCTTGCCAGCGATTTTCATTACACCAATTGTTATTCCGGGGAGGGCTATGTTTGCGTGATCCTCTGTAGCTACCAGTGTGGAAGCCCTACGGGCTATGACAGTCTTTGACTGTGATAGAAAGAAAAAGAAAAAAGCCTACCACTTAGAAAAAGTTTGAGACGAAGAATTTCTCGTTTGTCGCAATGTTTATTTAAATATCTTTCAAGGTTCAAGTATCCAAGGGTGTATTGGTTCCCCTTTTAAATTTTTTGCATATATTAGTGGCGCACAAATAAAACGAAATAGTAATTGGTACCACAACCCAAACATACCAATTTGCTGACTTTACCCGCGCATGCCCCTGCCCGGAATAGTTCTGTCCCGGAAACAATGAAATCATTATTTCTTTTCTGCTCGCTTCTGGCTATTTTATTTTGTACTACCCATTCATTTGCTCAATTCACTTATAAGTTAGACAGAAACACACGCTTTGAGAGGATGGGCGTTGAGCAAGGCCTTTCGAGTGAATATACCATATGTATGCACCAGGATAAGTATGGGTTAATCTGGATAGGTACACAATTCGGATTAAACCTTTATGATGGCTACGAAGTAAAAGTATTTAACATTGATCTAAAAAATCCCCGGGCAATTTATAATAATAACATTAAAAGTATATTTGAAGAACCTGATGGAACCATGTGGTTTTGTACTACAATTGGCATTAGTAAATACGTCCGGGCTACACAATCATTCAGCAACTATATTCCTGATACATCAAATGTTCACAATTGGTGGCATAACTATACCACGAAAATTTTACCAGATGGAGATAACCTATGGGTGGCTGCAAATAATAGCTTATGGCTTTTTGATAAAAATACCGGGCTATTCCGATCTTTTAAAAGAGATACACTGAATCCTTCCAAAGGTATATACTACCTTATTTGTAATAATCTTTTTATGGACCGATCGGGAAATTTATGGGTGGGTTCATCCACCAGTTCAGATAGGAGGGCTGCTCTCAGTAAATATGATAAAAAAACCGGTACATTTATTCATTTTCTGAATGATCCCTCTGATCCCGAAAGTTTTAATGGCAAGGAAGTCAAGTCAATGATTGAAGACCGGGACGGAACCTTATGGGTAACAACCTGGGGAGGAGGTTTACTTGAAATCATCGATAACGAAAATGGTAAGTTCAAACAATATCGCCATGACAAGAATGACCAGCATTCATTATTAGACGACAATCTAAATACAGTTTTTGAAGATTCAAAGGGAAATATCTGGACAGGAGGAAAAGATGGTTTTTCGAAGTTTAATAAAAACAGAGGTCATTTTACAAACTACATGATCCCATATTGTTCCTATGATCAATCTCAATCAAATTTTATTAATGGTATCAACGAGGATGAAAAAGGTGAATTATGGCTGATCAGTAAGGATGGGTTTTTCAGGTTTAATCCTTTAACAGAGGTTTTACTTCATTACATTCATGACCCGGAAAACCAAAGCAGCTTAAGTGGGAGTTCCGTTGAACAAATCATGCACGATCATTCAGGCCAGGTATGGATTTCACTATGGAGTAACGGCATAAACAAGATCAATAATTTTACAAATTCATTTAGAAAAATAGAGAAGAATCTCAATGATAAAAAATCTCTTTCAAGTAATTATGTGGGAAGAATCCTTGGTGATAGTAAAGGAAATTTATGGATTGGTACTTATGGTGGTGGACTGAACAAGACCAGTTTGAGTAAAACTAAAGAATATACAAAATTTGAGCACTATATAGCTGATGCTGATGATCCCAAAAGCATAAGCAGTAACACTATATCTGCCCTTTACGAAGATAAGAATCAAACAATTTGGATTGGCACTCGCAACGGATTAAATAGATATGATGATAATAGCAATAATTTTGTGCGTTATCAGCGTGATCCTGATGATATTTCAAGTACAAGCTCAAATCATGTTGAGGCTATTTTTGAGGATAGCCATGGCACCTTCTGGATTGGAACCCGATCCGGCTTGAACATTTTGGATAGAAATACAGGTAAATTTCTACGCTGTATTCGTGGTGAAAAAGACGTAATCGATCATTCCTATGTAAATATAAGGGTTATATATGAGGATATATATGGTGATGTCTGGTTTGGAGGATATCATCTTTATAAATTGAACAGAAAGGATACAAGTTTAATAGGTTTTTTGCCGAATACTCGTGATAAGAATGATATTTATAGAATCTATATTCGACGTTTCAGTGAGGATGGTTTGGGAAACCTTTGGATCACAACGAATAGGGGAGGTTTGTTCAAATTGAACAGAAAGGATTTGACCTTTACCTCGTTAACGGTTGACAACGGCCTCCCAAGTAATGGTATGATGTCTCATGAAACTGATGATAATGGTGACATCTGGGTATCTACCATGAATGGTATATCAAGGATTAACCATGAGGATTATTCTATCCGGAACTTTGATATTGCAGATGGATTGGTCAGTCTTGAGTTTATTGACAAAAGTTCGTACAAAGACAAAGATGGTTGGTTATACTTTGGGGGAAGAAAAGGATTTAATGTTTTTCACCCTGACAGTATCAAAGATAATAAGCATATCCCACCCGTTTATATAACAGCATTAAATATCGCAGGAAAACCAAAATATTTGGAGGATGCAATTTTTAATTCGGACAATGTTGAGTTGCAGTACAACGAAAACGATTTCAGCTTTGATTTTGTGGCATTGAATTATATCAACCCGCAAAAAAACCAGTTTGCCTATATGCTGGAAGGCTATGATGAAGATTGGATTTATGTTGGAAACAGGCGAACAGCCAATTATACCAATATGAGTCCTGGCCATTACACTTTCAAGGTTAAAGCCAGCAACAACAACGGGTATTGGAATGAAGAAGGAGCCAGCATTGCCCTGGTCATCCATCCACCAATCTGGAAAACATGGTGGGCATATTTAATATATGCTATTATCTTTTTTAGCTTGTTTTACATTTTGCGCCGTAATAAGTTAAAGCGTTTGCACCTCAAACGGGATTTGGAGATTGAACAGATTCAGACAGAAAAATTGATCGAAATTGACAAGGAAAAGACTAATTTTTTTGCCAATGTATCGCATGAATTCAGGACCCCATTAACCTTAATACTTGGCCCGTTAGATAAAGTTATTTCAGTTTTAAAAGACGATAAACATAAGCAGGAATTGGGTATTGTACATCGAAACGCAAAACGATTGCAAACCCTGATCAACCAGTTACTTTCCCTGTCGAAACTTGAATCAGGTAAAATGAAACTCAAGGCAAAAGAAGAAAATATTGTACAGTTGGTTAAAGTCTATGTTCAGTCGTTTGAATCGTTGGCCAGACAAAAACAGCTTGAGTTAATTTTTGATTCGTCATTGGAGAATTATCCATTAATGGTTGATCGCCTGAAAGTCGAGAAAATTATGAACAACCTGCTTTCAAATGCTTTTAAGTTTACGGAAAAAGGAGGAAAGATCAAGGTGAGTATTTCATCGGAGACCGGGGGAATCCAAATCAAAGTTTCCGACACAGGAATAGGTATTAAGGAAGAGGACCTAAAACAAATCTTCAACCGCTTTTACCAGGTTGATAGTGGTCATAGCCGGGGATACGAGGGTACCGGTATAGGGCTTGCCCTCACAAAGGAACTGGTTGAATTGCACCACGGTATCATAAAAGTAGAAAGCGAAGTTGATTTAGGAACTACGATAATCATTTTTCTCCCTGCAGGAATTGAGCATTTGAATAAGGAAGAAATTTTAAGTAACGGTTCACCGGATAACGAAGAGGATGTTGGGTTGCTTGTTGATGACTATATTTATGGCAATATTCCATTATCTGATAATAGTCCGGAAGTAACCACAGAACAAACTGAAAATATATTACCGCTCGTACTGATTGTTGAAGACAACAGCGATATGCGCGCGTACATAAAAGACTACCTGGAACCATTCTATCAAATAATCGAGGCTGAAAACGGAGAAGATGGTTTTAACAAGGCAACAGAGCATATCCCCGACCTGATCATTACTGACCTGATGATGCCGGTAATGGATGGCAATGAACTGACCGGAAAGCTTAAAACGGATCAGCGCACGAGTCATATCCCTGTCATCATGCTAACAGCCAAAGCTTCTATGGAAAGCAAACTGGAAGGGCTTGAAACCGGTGCTGACGATTTTCTGACAAAACCCTTTGATGCACAGGAATTGGTTATCAGAATAAGAAATTTGATCATACAACGCCAGAAGTTACGGATATTGCTCCGGCAACAAATTGACGATGCTGATCACGTGAGAACCATATGGGAACACCCGCGTATTGGACTATCGAAACTCGATGAGCAGTTTCTTAAAAAAGTCGTCAACATTATTGAAAGCCAAATTGCAAATCCTGATTTCAGTGTTGAAATGTTTGCGGGAGAGATGGCCATGAGCCGGATGCACCTGCACCGTAAACTCACAGGCCTTATTGATCATTCTCCCAATAATTTTATTCGGGATCTACGACTGAAAAAAGCCGCTGAATTGCTCAAAGAAGGCGAATTAAATGTAACACAGGTCACTTACGAAGTTGGCATCTCCAGCCTTTCGTATTTTGCTAAAGCTTTTAAAGAAAAATATGGCGTATCTCCTTCCGATTATGCATAACCAAATGTAATATCAGCCATCAATCCTGTTACAATTGAGCTAACTTTGGTTACCAGGCAGTTAGACAATCCCTCCCTCCTATAGTAATTTTACAGTTACCAATTATTGATCATTAATGACAATTATTATTGAACTTAAACCAATTATCATGAAAAAACAAATTCTCACATTAGCAGTTCTTACCATGGCATTTTTCCAATGCCTTTCCCAGGCCCCCGATACCACCTGGACTAAAACATTGGGAGGATCAGGCTCCGATTGTGCCCAGTCCATTATCCAAACATCAGATGGCGGGTATATTGTGGCCGGTTATGCCTGGTCAACTAATGGTGATGTGCATGGAAATCATGGAAGTAACGATTACTGGATTGTAAAATTAAACAACATTGGTGATACTACCTGGACGAAATCACTGGGAGGATCAGCTGCCGATTTAGCATTTTCAATTTCCCAAACATCAGATGGCGGGTATATTGTGGCAGGTGGTGCTGCTTCAAATAACGGTGATGTACATGGGCATCATGGGTATTATTCAGATTACTGGATCATAAAATTAAACAACAGTGGTGATACTATCTGGACTAAAACTTTGGGAGGATCAAGTTACGAATGGGCCCGATCGATTAATCAAACATCAGATGGCGGGTATATTGTGGCAGGTGATGCCTGGTGGAATAATGGTGATGTGCATGGAAATCATGGACAAGCAGATTACTGGATCGTAAAATTAAATAGCAGTGGCGATACCACCTGGACGAAATCACTGGGAGGATCAAAAATCGATATTTCCTATTCCATTTCCCAAACATCAGATGGCGGATATATTGTGGCCGGTTATACCCATTCAAATGACGGTGATGTGCACGGGAATCATGGAGGTTACGATTACTGGATCGTAAAATTAAACAGCAGTGGCGATACCACCTGGACTAAAACATTGGGAGGATCATACAGGGATATTCCCTATTCTATTTCCCAAACAGTAGATGGCGGGTATATTGTGGCCGGTTGGTCCGAATCAATTGACGGAGATGTGCATGGAAATCATGGCCATGGGGATTGCTGGATCGTAAAATTAAACAGCGGCGGCGATACCACCTGGACAAAAACATTGGGAGGGTCATCAATAGACCATGCTTATTCAATAAATCAAACATCAGATGGCGGTTATATTGTGGCTTGTCAAACCGGTTCAAATAACGGTGATGTGCATGGGAATCATGGCAGTAACGATTACTGGATCGTAAAATTAAACAACAGCGGTGAAATCACCTGGACAAAAACTTTAGGAGGATCAGGTGCCGATATAGCCAAGTCGATTAATCAAATATCAGATGGCGGATATATTGTGGCCGGTTATACCCAGTCACATGACGGTGATGTACATGGAAATCATGGAAGTAATGATTACTGGATTATAAAGTTGGAGCCAGAGCCAGATAATTTCCCACCAGTCGCAGTATGCCAGAATGTAACCGTAAATGCCGACGAATACTGCGAAGCGAATGTAACGCCAGGACAGGTGGATAACGGCTCATACGACCCGGATGGCTACCCCATCACGCTCAGTCTTGATCCGCCCGGGCCTTTTCAGTTAGGAGAAACAACAGTAACCCTGACTGTTGAGGATAACAGCGGTGAAACGGATCAGTGCACAGCAACAGTTACGGTTGTTGATGTGACACCACCCGTTATTACCACCATCACAGGCCCCATTGTCATATGGCCGCCAAACCATCAGTACGAAACCTTCGTATTGAGTGATTTTGTTTTATCAGTCTGGGATAATTGTACATCCCTGATCATCGATGAGGTTAACATTGCAAAAGCGACAAGTGATGAACCGGAATATGCCGTAGGCGGAGGTGGTGGGAACACGCTGGACGATATAGTCATTGCAGGGGATTGTAAATCAGTTCAGCTACGCAAAGAACGCCAGGCGGGAGGTAATGGCCGTGTATATACAATCTATCTGGAGCTGGATGATGGCAATGGCAATACGGGTTCGGCAACCTGCCATGTAGAGGTTCCACCCAATATCAATGGAACAGCTATTTATGATGGTAATGCTTATGAAGTATTGGGCGAATGTGGCAATGGGCCATCATTCCCAATAGGAAACAAGAATGCAGAAAGTGAAAGTAGACTATCCAATTACCCGAATCCGTTTAACAGCACAACCACCTTTGTTTTTTCAGTAGCTGAGGCCAACAAAACGACCTTGAAAGTGTATAATTCCATGGGCCGGGAAGTCATAGTATTGTTTGACGGATATGCCGAAGCTGATCAGGACTATGAGATCATCTTCAACGGCGAAGACCTGTCCGAAGGATTATATATCTGCCGAATGCAAAGCGGGGATATGTGCCGCACCAAAAGGATAGTACTGGCAAGATAAACCGGCTGAATCCCTTTCAATACACAAGGAATTGAATAGTTAAAAAATGATAATAAACGCATTATTTATTAACCAAACATTCAGAAATCATGCATGCTAGAAAGAAATCAACCGTTCTTCTGTTCTGCCTGATCACGTTCATCTTCGGCGGAATTTTTACGCTCAATGTTTATCCTCAAGCAGTTACTCCGGTATCTGTAGAGGGAGAAACGGTCTTTTCCGATTATTTTATTCCCAGCAAACCTTCCCGATATACATTAAACGAAGTTCTCAAATCGAATGAAAAACATATACTTGATTCACTGACTTCAAAAGAAAGACAAAGAATTGAAGCAGAGGTTAATCCTCCTGCAATTGGAGTAGTCCGCGATCTGAAAAATCCAATCCATTTTTCTTTAAAGAACATTGAAATACCTTCAGAAGGAGAAATATCAGTTTCTGGAGGAAGGTTTAAAAGGATCAATGATGACTTGTACGTTTGGACGACCTGCATACGCTCTGCCGGAGCAGATAAACTCAGGATATTATTCTCTGAAGGAAATATACCTGAAGGAGTTCAAATAAACCTATTCGGTAAAGATAAATATGCATTTACTCAAAAAGAATTAAGAGGTCAAATCAATGAATATGGATTTTATTCAACATCGATGTTTGGTGATTATGCATTCATACAGGTTGTTATTCCAGAAGAATCATTGGATAATAATCTATATTTTATTATTCTGCAGGTTGTCCACTCCGAAAAAAGATATTTTAATCTTGATGCTCTTCCACTCTCGTGTTATGAGGACGCAAACTGTTCTTATGCCAGTACATTTACCCATATTAATAAGCTCAGGCAAAGTACAGCCCGTTTGGAATTTGTGAAGGACGGTGTGAATTATGTTTGTTCTGGTGCCCTTTTAGCCGATCATCGGTACGTTGATAAACAACCTTATTTGCTGACAGCCAATCATTGTTTCAACACACAGGCATCCGCCAACTCTCTTGAAGCCTACTTTGATTATATTACTACCTATTGCGGTGGACCATTAAACCCAGGTGTTATCACAATTAATGGTGCAAATCTCTTATGGTCCAATAGTCAAACTGATTTCACTTTGGTATTGCTAAAAGATAATCCTGGTGGAACCAGATCCTATCTTGGGTGGACAACTGGAGGTGTAAGTGCTGGCGAAGTGTTGCATTCAACAAATCATCCTAAAGCAGATCCCAGTATGAAATATGCGAAATTTTCTATCCCTTCGATTCCTGGTTACCCTTGTATGAGTCAAACGAATTTTCATTTTACATCAACTTTAGGGGGACAAACTTCTGGTGGAAGTTCAGGGGGTCCAATAGTTAATTCAAATGGTTCTGTTGTCGGACAATTATGGGGCAAATGCTATTTTTTCTTACCTGATGAATGTGTTTATAGCTCCTTTAATAGTACATGGGGTAAATTTTCTGTATCATATTCCAATAACAATTTGCAGTATTGGTTATTGAACAGTGCAACTGCACAAATGATAGTAAGTCCTTCATCACTAACTTTTTCCAACACTATTGTGGGTAATTGGGAATATAAAACTGTTACTATTTTTAATAGTGGCACTGTTCCATTTCATCTAAACCTAGAGGCTGGCAATGTAACAATTTCAGGCACACATGCCAGCCAATTTTGGATTAGTGGTCCAACTTCGTTATACCTTCCCCCTAGCACTTCCGGAACTTTCACAGTAAGGTTTGTTCCCAATTCAGCTGGGACAAAAACAGCAACACTAAATATTCCACATAATGCTAATAATTTCTCAAGTCCTAAGACGATTTCCCTGACTGGACTAGGCATTCCTGATCCGTGTGATAACATCATCACCATTGGAGGATGCGGATCATTATACTCCAAGACCACTTCCTTAGGCGGGACAGGACTATGGTTTACTTCAACAAACACTCCCTGTGGGTATCAATGTCCCGGGCTTGAACATGTATACGAATTTACTGCTCCCTATACGGGAACATACAGTATAGAGGTAACAATAGCAAGTGGTTATGTTGACTACATGTGGAAGGATGCATCCGGGGGATGTTCTTCATCAGGATGGACCTGTATTGACAATGTTGCCACCATCGGCACTAAGGGCTCCATGTCCTGGACATCCGGCACGACCTATTATATTTTACTGGATGATGAGAACAGCACAGCGGGTACACATCAATTTTATATCAATTGCCCTGTTATATGCAAGACTTGTCCGAGCCATGATTATGAAATTTCTTCTACTACATCGTGGCAAACACATCCCTCATATCTTCCGTATGATTACGCCTGTAAGTTTTATCGTATATATGTAAAATCAGGGTTCACGTATCAGTTTAAAACAGGATGTGGAGATGGCGCTACAGCGAACTTTAATACGTATCTTTGGCTCTATAATTCAGCTTGTTCTTATATTACTGCAAACAACGATGGTTGTGAATCAGGGAGATCCATTATTGACTGGACTGCAGATTATAAAGGTTACGCTTACCTTAAAGTACGGGGATATGCAGACGCAAACGGAACTTATACCCTGGCGTACCGACAATGCACAAAACCAGCTCAGCCCGGCACCATTTCAGGCCCTACTCCGGTTTGCGCGGGTGCCGTCCATATGTATTTTATTCCATCCGTATCCGGAGCCACTTCCTACACATGGACGTTGCCTGCAGGTTGGAGCGGGAGTTCAACATCAACATTTATCTTCGCGACAGCCAGTATGAGTAGCGGGACGATCTCGGTGATTGCAAACAATGATTGCGGTTCTAGTCCGGCGCGGACGAAAACCGTTTCTGTCACGAATATTCCTGCTCAACCAGGGACTATTTCAGGACCTACTCCGGTTTGTCAGGGCTGGTCATCCGCTATTTATAGTATTTCATCAGTATCCGGAGCTACTTCCTACACATGGACGTTGCCTGGAGGTTGGAGCGGGAGCTCAACCTCAACTGTAATCATCGCAACAGCGGGTTCAAGTGGAGGAACGATCTCGGTAACTGCAAACAATTCATGCGGTGCCAGTGGAAAACGGTATAAAAGTGTTTCTGTTATTCCTGCTCTGAGTATACCGGGACCCATTTCAGGGCCTTCACCGGTGAACCAGGGTTCGACACATACATACAGCGTATCACCTGTATCCGGAGCAACATCTTATACCTGGACTTTACCGGCAAGTTGGAGCGGGAGTTCGTCTACAACCAGTATCAGTGCAACTGCTGGCGCAAGTGGAGGAAACATTTACGTCAGGGCTGTAAATTCCTGTTTTAATAGCCCGTGGCGTTCAAAGGCCGTTACCGTTGTTCCAACGAATACGAGTGTTACGAATGTAGTGATCACATCCGGCCAGTCAGAGTGTTATGATGCACTTCAAACCATTTGGGTAGCCGGAGGCGGAAACAATTTCATTGTTCAGAATGGTGGATCTGCCACGATGATAGCCGGGCAAAATATTTTCTATTACCCGGGAACAACCGTTTACGCGGGAGGGTACCTCCACGGCTACATTGCACCTTCCGGTCCCTGGTGTGGATCCGGAAGTCTAATCCCCCAGACGATACCAAACAGAGAAACAGAGGATTCAGACCGGACTATTGCTTCCAGGTCGAAAGAGGGACAATCGTTTAAGATCTACCCCAATCCCACTACAGGTAATTTCACCCTGGAGCTCACCGGCCTGGATGAAATCCAGCCGGTAACCGTTATGGTTTATAGCATGCAGGGAAATAAAGTGCTTAGTATAATCCTGGAAGGGAAGAAAAAATATGATCTTTCCCTTTCCGGAAAACCTACCGGACTCTATTTCGTGAGGATTGTAACGGAAGGGATCGCGGAGACGGTGAAGATCGTGAAGCTTTGATTGTAAAAGTCCCGTGTTTCGGGCCAGCTATATTGAAATGTAAAATGTGTCTCTTAACTTTATACTCAATTTAGTTCCACTTTAGCTGACCCGAAATACCCCTGTTGGAACGGAAGATGATTCTTACATACTTATTGGCAATGCCAGAGACCGGTTTATCAAACTTTATCCCAATCCCACCCGGGATGATGTCACGCTTGAAATTGCCAACCGCAATGCATTTACCAACATCCATTTTGAGATCTACGGCATGCGGGGAGATAAGATCATGGAAAAAGAGCTCCAGGGGATCCAGACCCATAAGATCTCACTCTCGGGATATCCTGTCGGGATCTATGTGATCCATGTGATTGCCGGGGAGAGGTCGGAAACAGCAAAGATCATCAAAACAAATTAAAAGTTGTTCCGACTCAACACCACCATCTTTCCTGTAGCTGATTGCTCTCCGGCCCGCTTAGAGGCTGTCTATTAAGTCCGAAAGTTTAAATAAATATTAAAATTCCTTAACGACAAGGTAAAAGGTTTGTAAAACCCCCTGTCATCCTGACGATCTGCCTGCTGGCGGAGAGGAAGGACCTCCATCGTATTACACCGCAGCCGGCAGAACGCTTTATCAACGTATTGCAGAAAAGATGTGGAACCTTTGGCAATACCGACACCCAAAAAATAATCCCCCTCCAAAACCCTACCCTTGCCAGCGATTTTCAATACACCAATGTTATTCCGGGGAGCGCTGTGTTTGCGTGATCCTCTGTAGCTATCGGTGTGGAAGCCCTACGGGCTCTGATAGTCTAAGTTTGTGACAGGAAACCTTCGTGGAAATAAGCCATCTCCTCTTGACATTTCATTCTTATTTCATATATTTACATGAAGTTCTTTTGTTCATTAAAACCTTAAAGCCATGAAAAAGTTAATCTTATTTATTGTAATCCTGAGTTATATCTCAGGATATGGACAGGTTGGCATCAACACCGATGAAAGTAATCCAGATGGATCGGCTATGCTGGACGTAGAATCCACTACAAAAGGGGTGCTTATCTCCAGGATGACCAAGACACAACGTGATGCTGTTTCCAGCCCTGCCACCGGGCTGATGATCTACCAGACTGATGACACTACTGGATTTTATTATTATAATGGAACATCCTGGGACCTGATTGGCTCCGGTGCTTTTTCAATTGATAATCTTTTAGATGGAAAAACAGGAGGCAACAGCGTTTTTCTTGGGTCAGGTGCTGGAGCTAATGACGATGGATCAGATAACCGAAATGTTGCAGTTGGGGATAGTGCACTTAATGCAATCACTTCAGGATCCGGGAACACAGCAACTGGATACGGGGCTTTATATTCCAATACGACAGGAAATCATCACACAGCAACTGGATACGGAGCGTTATATTCCAATACGGCAGGAATATATAACACAGCAAATGGTTTCCAGGCTTTATATTCTAATACGGCAGGATTTTATAACACAGCAAATGGATACAAGACTTTACAAAAGAATACGACAGGAAGTCAGAACACAGCAAATGGAAACTGGGCTTTACATTACAATACAACAGGAAATTGTAACACAGCAAATGGAATCTGGGCTTTATACTGCAATACGAATGGAAATAATAACACAGCAAATGGATATCTCGCAAATCACTCAAACCAATCAGGCTCAAATAATACTATCATAGGATATGAAGCCGGCAGAGGAACAACATATCACAGTAAATCAGGAAATGTATTCCTGGGCTATCAGGCAGGATACAGTGCTATAACAGGCGACACAAATGTATTCCTCGGCTATCAGGCAGGATACAGCGAGCAAGGAAGCAATAAACTTTACATCGAAAACTCAAATTCTGCATCTCCTCTGATTTATGGTGAGTTTGACAATGATTATTTAAAAATAAACGGAGATTTAGAGACTACTGGCTATTTTGAAATTCCAACAACAACTTCCACTGCAGGGATAATCAAGCAGAATGGAAGTAGGATTATCCATACTTATGGATCAGATAATTTATTTCTTGGAAAAGATGCAGGTAATTTTACGTTAACAGGAAATAAAAATGTAGCAGTTGGTCGTGAGGCCCTTAACGCAAACACTTCAGGCGCGAACAACACAGCAAATGGAGTCAAGGCTTTATATTCAAATAAAACAGGAAGTTGGAATACAGCAAATGGAACCGAGGTTTTATATTCCGATACATCAGGATCCAGGAACACAGCAAATGGATACAAGGTTTTATATTACAATACGTCAGGAGGGAATAACACAGCAACCGGATACAAGGCTTTGTTTAACAATACAACAGGAAATAATAATACAGCCATAGGATATTCAGCCGGCATGGGAACAGCTACTCACAGTAAATCAGGAAATGTATTCCTGGGATATTTTGCAGGATACAATGAATATGGAGATAACAAACTTTATATCGAAAACTCAAATTCTGATTCTCCACTTATTTGGGGGGATTTTACTAGTAATAGAATTGTAATTAATGGCAACTCAGGTGATAACATTAATGACAGGACATTTTTTAGTAATGGTGATGCTGGAGGTACAGCAGCCTGGTATAATGACAGTGATGTACGGTTAAAGAAAAACATTCGTACCATCCCATCATCTTTAGATAAAGTGCTTCACCTGCGCGGTGTAAATTATGAGTGGAAAGAGACAGAACATCATGCTGAAGGATTACAGATGGGTTTTATTGCACAGGAGGTTGAGGAGGTGATCCCGGAGGTTGTTGATAATAGCGGAGACCATTACTCAATGCAATATGCACCGATTACAGCCTTATTGGTAGAAGCAGTAAAGGAACAACAGGAGATGATAGATGAGTTGCAGCTTCAGAATCAGGCGCTTTTGGAACGGTTGGAAAGATTGGAGAAAAGAAAGATGCCCTGATTGCTGCCACGAACCCACAATTAAAATTTCTTAACGATAAGGTAAAAAGTTTGTAAATACCCCTGTCATCCTGACGATCTGCCAGCTGGCGGAGAGGAAGGACCTCCATCGTATTACACCGCAGCCTGCAGAACGCTTTGTCAGCCAGATATTGAATTGAATCTGAAATATTAACGCTAATATTTAGAATGTATTCGAATAATTAAGGTATATTTGCAATAAAATTAACATCATTATGATCATTGAAAGGAAATTAGACAGCGTTTTACAAAAGGATTTACTGGAAAGTAAAAAAATTGTAGTGCTGTATGGCGCCCGCCAAACTGGAAAAACAACAATATCAAATAGTATATTGGAAAATGCCAGCGGAAAAATATTGAGGGTAAATGCTGATGAACTTAAGTATGTGGACGTTCTTTCTTCACGAGATTTCCAGAAGATCGAGCTTCTCGTAAGCGGATATGATATTTTTTTTATTGATGAAGCTCAACGGATTCCTGATATAGGAATAAACCTGAAGATCATACATGATAATCTTCCGGATATGAAAATGCTCGTAACCGGGTCATCTTCTTTCGAATTGGCAAACAGAGTTAAAGAACCTTTGACTGGAAGAACTGTTACCCATATTCTTTATCCGATTTCGATAGCTGAATTACATAATTACAATAATCTATTCGAATTGCAGAACCGTCTTGAAGAGTTCATGACATATGGGATGTACCCTGCAGTACTTCAATTTAAGCCCGGTGAGCAAAAGGAAAAATATTTGAGGGAACTGGCTTCATCATACCTTTACAAAGACATTCTGGAGCTATCTTCAATCAGGAGTTCTTCTTCCATCTCTGACTTATTAAAATTGCTGGCCTTACAAATTGGCAACGAGGTCTCTTTAAACGAAGTAGCTCAAAATCTCAACTTAAGCCAGGAAACAGTTAATTCATACATCGACTTGCTTGAAAAAGCATTTATTATTTTCAGGTTAAGAGGATTTAGCCGGAATCTTAGAAAGGAGATCAGTAAAAGAAACAAAATCTATTTTTGGGATTTGGGTGTGAGAAATACTTTATTGAATAATTTTTCCCCATTTAATATTCGTAATGATGTAGGAGCCATGTGGGAGAATTTTATAATAGCAGAACGACTTAAACATTTATCTTACAATAACATATATGCCTCTTCTTATTTCTGGAGGACCTATACCGGAGCAGAAGTAGATTATGTCGAAGAAAAAAATGGTGAATTGTTTGCTTTTGAAATTAAATATAAAAAAGCGAGACGAAAAGCGCCGAAAACATGGGTTGAGAATTATGGCAACAACTTTCAATGTATCACCACTGATAATTTCCGGGAGTTTGTGATGTAAAGCCCATTGGCTTGCAGCCTTTTCTTCACGCAATCTTAGCAATACTTCATTAAACCTTAATATTTCGGCATAGCAATGTATATCTATAAATCTTCAATTAAAATTTCTTAACGACAAGGTAAAAAGTTTGTAAAACCCCCTGTCATCCCGGATCAGCCGACTGGCGGAGACGAGGGACCTCCATCGTATTACACCGCAGCCGGCAGAACGTTTTATTAACGTATTGCAGAAAAGATGTGGAGCCTTTGGCAATACCGACACCCAAAAAATAATCCCCCTCCCAAACCCTCCCTTGCGAGCGAATGCGAAACAATCGTGACAGCGAAACAAACGAGACGGACGGAACGGACGAAAAAAAGTCGTTATTCTAAATGCTATCTTCCATTCGGAATTCGTACTTCTAAAATCGTACTTTAAAATGGCCTTCGAAAAATTGCCACCCGGAGTGTGAATGAAGAAGGCGTTGAAAAATAAACGCTGTCTGAGGGAGCCGCAGGCGAACCGAGTTCGTTTGTTTTAGCCGGATGAATGAACACTCAGGCAATTTTTCGGCAGCCTGTAGAAATAGATTCACATCTCTGAAATTTTCATCATTGATAAGGATATGGCTTTGTTATTTCAAGTAGTAAGTGCAACAGATAGTTTAATTCGAATCTTCTTAACAATCACTTGACTTGACATTCGTTCTGATGTATATTTGCATATTGGCTTTCTGTATTTATGGATACAGATTTTAAAATAATCGAGATGCATAAATAACCGAATGATTCAAAATCACGAACACATCGCAGAAAGCCAAAAAGTTGAAAAAATGAGAAAAGAGATTTGTGAAATCTCGGAAGGAGAAGGAGTTTTTGATTTACGTGGCGATTGGGGGGGGAACATACTTTATTATAAACAGAAACCATACGCTTATGAGTGGTTCGATAATTTAGGATCCCTGTGTAAATATGTAATCAGAAGCATCTCAAAAATTGAAATAAATCAGTATCTCCAAGATATCAGATATTATGCGGAAAATGGCATGCATGATGACGTGAAACTGGTTTATGCGATTGATCCTTTATTGAAATTATTAACAAGGGGGACTTATGAGCTAAATTACCCATTTAATAGCATTGATGGATTTGCGCTAAATTTAGTAGAATTTGAAAACCAGGAATTGATTGATATTTACCCGTTGTCATTAACACTAATTTGCTTGCAACCACTGAGAAGTTTAGATAGTGCACGGATAGAGTATTTTAAGGAAAAGATAAAAAAGGGGGCAACGCCCGTAATATTTGCATTGGGCTTTAGTGAAGCAAGAAATAAATACATTTTGGATGGACATCACAAAGCTTATGCTTACATGGAATTAAATGTAGAACCAACTATTTTATTTATCAAGAAACAAGATGATATGATGGAGTTATCTGAAGAGAGAAAAGCAGAAGCTCTAAATCATATTCTTCCTGATGGGAATATATCGAAGGATAAACATCCGATAGCAAGGGGCAAAAAGGATTAAAACACTTGTTACACTGACCGTTATATCCTATGTTAAAACTAGTATCAATATTCATTTGTTTGATCTCTTTCCAAGCCTTTGGACAACAAGAAAAGTCATTTAAAATTCAGGATTTTAATCATGACGGTGTTGTTGACACGTTGAGATCATTCTATGAAGGCGGAAGTGGTTTTGGTGGGAATTATGTCAGGATTATCAATGGCAAGAGCAATGAGATTTATGAGTTAAATACCCATGGTTGTTTCTGCAGTATTAAAAAGATCATTTCAATTCCACCGGCATTAACTGATCCCGGGAATATTTTTTTTCTTGAAGCAATGACAAAAGAGATCTTCCCTGGGGAAAAAAATATTCCTGACGCCTCATTGCAATGGATCATAGAGGGCTCTTATTCAACTAAAGAGTTGAATCGTAATCACTATTTCGACATGATAATTGATCCCCAAATAAAATGGAACGATGGGGAAATCAAACTTCCATACACCTATTATATTTTACTAAAAGGCGACACGTTGAAAAAATTATATAATACCGATGATGAATTGGTTGAATGGTTTGATAAACATGCCAATAAAGGGTTCTTAATATACTATGGACACAATCATTATAGAAATCCATCAGGGGATAGCCTATCCCTTGTTACTGGAAACAAAACCTATACGATCTACAGGACCTCTCATGGCGTATTAGCAAAGAAAGACAGCCTGTTCAAGTGGCTGTTTGTCAGCGATAAGGATTTGACTGGAGCTCCCGGCAAATTAAGATGGGAATCAATCGGCAAGATAAGGCTAATCGAAAACTATGTCATAATTCATGAAGAGTTGCCACCATTAGAGACAGATAATATATTTGTCGTAAATATTGAAACAGGCATTTGTGGAAAATTAAAGATTGATCATCATGAAGTGGAATTCACACCAACCCAGTTAACTGATATGTTTAAGGAATTGGAAGCACAATCCTCAAATGAAAAACATGATTAACGAGGTGTTCATATTATCCCATTCGAAAAATGTTTATTGATGTTTAACGATCTATTAATTTTAATATAAGGAAGTTATTATGGAAAATTTCAAACATCTTTTTTACTATCAGCGTAATATTTTATCAATATTAATTATTTTATGTATTCCCCTGGTACAATGTTCAAAAGACGAAAATCCGTTAACAATTGAGGTCTATTCTCCATTTTCTTATGAAATTCAGTTAAAAATATTAAATACACCATATATAATTGAGCTGTATCAAACGGGTGTGGTTCATCCAGATGAGGATTGGGAGTATGCCCATCTTAAATGGCAAGTTGATCAACTAATAATGGATTCGGAAATGTTACGAGACGAGGATACTGTTTGGGTCCGTGGAGATATTCCATATGTTGATTACGGTATTTTTATGAAGGAATTTATGGTTATAACCAATTCAAACGCCAGGTCTGCATTGAAAGATTCTTTAAGTTCTCTTCCATCAAGTATTGATACAATCAACGGAGAAAGGGCCCTGCGCTACGATTTAGGAACAAGTTCAATAGTCAATTTCTGTAGTTTATTCAGAAGTCAGTCATCTACGAGGACCCCACCGCCTTCAACATGGTGGTATTCAGAAGATCTTAACAGACCATTAAAAAGATTAACTGAGTATACGATACCAGGAGATTCTATTACTATATATTTTAAAATGGATAAATTTTATCTCGATAAATCTAATTCCAAAACATTAAAAACAAATTACTTTCATTTAATTGCGGATGATACAAATCTCAATTCAAGCATTGAATATAAAAGCATTCATAATGTGGATAGCGTGGGTGCCTGGGATTATGTAAAAGCTATTTTTTGGGCGGCAGTAGGTGTATTGGGTGGTACCGATGTCGAGGAAATTTCAAATACTGTTGATGTTGCTGTGGAGAATACACCAGCTATCATAGAGAAAAAGGATAATATAGAAGAGTATAAGAAGACGTACCCAAACAGTAGCAATTTAGATTTAAAGCATGAACCAAAACCGGAAGCAAAAGAATTACATGAGGAGACTTTTGCAGAGATGTGGGAAAAATGGTTTAAGCCACTATTCTCGGCTACTGGTGAATTTAAATAATATGACCATTATTAGAACTTTCCTTGTCTTTTTATTTATTTCACTTCTTGGAACTGTTTTAGCACAAACAAAAACCATTCATGTTCTGGTTGCCCTGTGTGATAACAAGAACCAGGGTATTGTTCCGGTCCCAGCAAAAATTGGTAACGGCCAGGATCCTCAAAATAACTTATACTGGGGGTGTGCCTATGGAATGAAAACATTTTTTAAGAAGCTGGACAATTGGACATTAATAAAGAAAATCGATAATCCTGATTCGATGATTTATGAGAGGCTGATTTTTAAACACAGAGACTCTTCCATCTTCTTAATTACGGATGCTTACGATGGATATGAAATAAAACAGACCGTGTACGATTTTCTGCATTATGCGGCCGGGAACCATAAAGAAGTGGTAATGATTGATCGTGACACCATTAATACCGGAGGGGATTCGGAGTTGATTTGTTATGTCGGTCATAACGGATTAATGGACTTTGAGTTGGAGGATTATCCGCAGAAAAGTGATACGATTGAACGAGAGGTGATAATCCTGGCCTGTGATAGTAAATCTTATTTTTCTGAACCATTACGCTTAACGGGTGCCTATCCTCTCTTATGGACAACCAATCTGATGTGCCCTGAAGTGTATACTTTAGACAGGGCCATTAATCATTGGATCAAGGGAGCCTCCGGTTTGGATATTAAGGAACATGCGGCAAAGGCCTATAATGAATATCAGAAATGTGGGATGAATGGAGCAAGGAAATTGTTTGTTACAGGATGGTCTGATGAGTAAGGAAATCGTTAGCAGAAATTGAAAATAATGAGTGAATTCTCTGGATACGAGAAAATCCAGACAGTTTGAAAAAACTTGGTTTGAGCGAGAAGGATTTTTCTGAACTGGAAAAGCTTAATGGGTTGTGATGTATTCATAAAAATTGTAAATCGTCAGCGAAATGTTCACCATGAAAGGTGTAATTTTACTATGTGGATTTCAGGGAATCAAACAAAAAGAAGAAGTCTACCGCTAAAGAAGTAGTAAAAGAGATCATCCGCCTGACCAGGTATGTATTTTCAGCAGACGCAAAGATCCAAATTGTATTACAAGGTCTGCGGGGTGAAGAGAGTAATGCATCCATAATTATTGAGACATGGTTAAAAAAAGTATTACGCTAATAATCATTCTAAACATTTACAATTTAATATACTCGCAACAATTAGATTCAATAAATTATATTACGGCAGTTGGCAGATTGACCAGGATAGAACAAACAGGGAAAAGACACCAATCTTACTTTTTTACTTTAAAAAAAAAAAAAATTCTATCAGGCCAAACCAATGATTCAATTATTAAATC
>JAFCGF010000092.1 GCA_017608295.1 Candidatus Woesearchaeota archaeon | reverse complement strand
ATAGAATACGCCTTTCAACATCTGAGAAGATTCACCCAAAACACTGGAATGCGAAAACACATAGGGCCAGAGAGACTATCAAATATGACCAGTGGGAAAGCCTGAATGGACGGTTAAACGACATTGAGAACAAAGCGATAGACAAATTCAGGGAGTATCTTTCAGAAAACTCAGCAATCCATCTGAAAACACTTAAAAATGAATTGAAGCCTATTGTCCATCCAACAACAGAGAACAAGCCCCCACCCATGACCTTCCTGCGTTCAATTGAGGAAAATATTCAAACCGTCAACCGGAATCCCCAGACAATCAATCATTATAAAAGGACCTTGAATATCCTGACGAGCTATCAGTTATTCATGGGACAAGAAGTTGACTTTAATGATATCAACCTCGATTTCTATGAAAATTTCACACATTATCTTGAAAAACAATTAAATCTGGCTTTAAATACGATTGGAAGTCATATAAAAAACATCAAAGTGTTTATGAATTATGCCCTGGAGAAGGGATATACTATGAATACCGGGCATCTTCACCGAAAGTTTAAAAAGCTGGATGAGACTTCAGATACTATTTACCTGAATGAAAATGAGCTGAATGACATCTATGAACTGGATCTTTCCGGGCACAAACGGTTAGAACAGCAACGGGATCTTTTTATCATTGGTTGTTATACAGGGTTGAGATTCTCTGATCTTATCCAACTAGAAAAAGAAAATATTATCAGGGACTGGTCAAGGATCAGAGTAAAAACATCAAAAACCGGCGAAATTGTTGAGATTCCGTTACACTGGAGAATCAAGGTTATATTGGAGAAATATAACTGGGCGCTCCCAAAGTCCATCTCTGATCAAAAAATGAACGAATACTTGAAAGAGATTGGTAAACTAACCGAATTAAATGAGGTTGTGGTTAAATCAATAACCAGAGGAGGAAAGAGAGTTGAATCCAAGCATCAGAAATGGGAACTCGTTACGGTTCATACAGCCAGGCGTTCCTTTGCAACAAATGCTTACCTGGCAGGTGTTCCTACCATCTCAATCATGAAAATCACAGGGCACAGGACCGAAAGTGCTTTTATGAAGTATATCAAGGTATCACAGGAGCAAAATGCTGATTTACTCTCATCTCATCCATTTTTTTCAAACAATCCCAATAATGATCAATAGTAATCAACTTATAAATCAATGGAAAAGAAAATATCATCTAAAAAGTTTTTGTCGTTTTTTGAGCCTTTGCCTAACGGACAACTGGCTTTAAAACATGGCGACAAAACATTCTCTTCTAAAGAATGGAAGGATCTTTCTGCCGAAAATAAGAATACATTTCTTGACATGCTGGACCAACGCCTAAAAACGAAAGAGGTCAAGATTGATAACGATACTTTCCGATCCGCCTTCATAAAAAAGTTATCCCTTCTTTGTACAAATGAATTAGATATCTATCGTGTTTTAACTTTTATTATCAAGGAGTTCATTAGAGGTTTATCGGCAACTGAAGAAAGAATAGCTGAACTTTACGGGCTAAAAACAGCGTTTATTCAAGCCAATATACTTGTGGGAAACAGGGAGGGATTGTCATCTAACGACATGGTTGAGATTATTGATGCAGAGATAACGTATTGGGAAAAGTATAAGCAACTAGGAGAGCCAACAATCACATCAACTAATCAGTCAAAAAAGTTTATTCAGCCCCCTCCACTACCTGAACCGGAGTCCGAAGAATACATGACAAGGAAACAAGTTTGTGACCTCCTCAAGTTCTGCTTAACCACTTTGTATTACCGTACTAAAGCTGGTGTTCTGACTAGCTACCGAATTGGAGGAAAGGTCCTCTACAAGAGATCAGAAGTAGAGGCTGCATTACAATCAAGTCGCAAAAAAAATCCACCCATCATTATATCCAGTGATGATTGACGGGGATGAGGTCATCACAAAACATCCAGAGACTTATCACTTCGTAAACGGCTACGCACCCAGCTTTCACCGGTTCAAGCCGATATCCGGATCATTTGATGGCGAGATAGTGGTGCCACCCCACCAGAGGAATAGACTCTCCTACTGACTTTGGCAATCGAGTATTTCACCGCCAGCATCTCTCCCCTCTCCTCCAGCCGGGTAGAAGTATATTCAGCAAAGTGTATTAAGGGTGGAAAAATCCGAAAAGCACTATTTTCATAGGAAAATGACCTAATTTCCTGTAAAAACCGGCATTATACGCTTGTTTCGCGATATCCGGTGTATGCAGCAGCACATTCACTCCCTGTTTCTCGTTCCGCTTCCGGCCGCTTATGTCCGCTTACTAGCATAGATATCACGCTCAAACCATCATTTTCCTCATATTATGTCCGTTTGTGTCCGCTTACTCGATGATGTTTACAGGATTTTTGCTCGTAAACGTGGAAAAATGACAATTTTCGGTTCATTTTAGCTGATTTTTGCGATATTTCCCCCCTTATGCGTGAATTTTTGTGGGGATTTGTGCCTTTGACACACTTTTCTGAACACTCCTTATGCAGCAGCACATTCACTCCCTGTTCCCTGTTCCACTTCCGTCGTTTTCGACCGGATAAAGCAGCTTTTGACCGGATACAGCCGCTTTCGACCTTTTACTTTTCATGTAACGTGGCGAAACTCCATTTTTCGGGGCATTTCGGCTGGTTTTGCTCCCGATTTTCTCTCCTATCGTGAGTTTTCCTGCTTATTTCTTTGCGATTTTGAGTGTTTCTCTAAAAAAACTGCCGATTGGCTCGAAATTTTGGCGAGAAGAGCCCGGATGGCAATGAAATTTTCTGGAAAGCAGGGGATTTTCATCCAAATTCCTATCAGTGAGCTCAATTTTATCCAATATAGCGCCGGTTCCTCTTTATAAATGAGAATTTCAGAGAAATTTTCCAGCGTTTGATGATTTTTTATCAAGGGAAGGCTTCTGTAGCTAGAAACTGGATGTAGGACGTGGGTATTATCTGCCGGAGTGATTGTTCCATGTGGAAATGCCGACTAAAATGATTGTCCCACGCCGATTAATATTGACCATCTCACGCCGAAATGGTTGACCACTCTACCTGCAATGAATGAAGCTCCTCGCAGCAAGCTGACGAGGCATCTCAATGGTATCTGTATTTAATCGCTCCAAGGAGCGGGAAATATAACCCATGTGATCCCTCGATTACCGCTCGGGATCAGTTCGACTAATCAATTTTGTTTCTCAAAATTAAAGTCTCACTGACTTAAGAACGATCTTTTTCCTGTGTCTGCAAAGGAAAGATCATGCATTAAAGGGTGGTCAATTTGGAGCGGCGTATACCGGATAATTGGTCCGGCGTAAGGGGGTCAATTTACTTCGGCGAAAACTGGAATTTTAGGCTGTTTCTTCCACTGCATACCTATATCAATAATCCTGTATCTTTTTTGGGCGGTGAAAAAATTGTTTGGGAGGTCTGGAAAATCCAAAAACAGTTAGCAATTGCTAAAACCACTATTTTTTTCGAAAAAACAACGAATTTCATGTAAAAACTCATCATTTTTCCCATTTTTCCAGGGTTGCAACGCATTCATGGCAAATATTTCTTAGCTCCAGCTTTCCGATTGCTTCCGATTGCTTCCGATTTCTTCCGATTTCTTCCGATTTCTTCCGATTTCTTCCGATTGCTTCCGATTTCTTCCGATCATTTCCTTTTCGTTCCGATAGCACCATGATTTTTGCTCAGAAAGGTGCTAAAACTCTAATTTACCCGGGATTTTTCATGTTATTCTCGCAAAATTCTTCCGGGAAGAGCTGGAAAGGCAAGAAAATTGTTGAAGAGAAGGAAATTTTATGCCAAATGCCTTTCTGTAAGCTCAATTTTATCCGGTTCAAGGCTGTTTCACCTTCCATGATGAGAATTTCGGAGAGATTTTCCAGAGTTTTGATGATTTTTCGTGGCGGGCAGGTCTCTTTATGTCAGAAATTGGGTGTGGGGTATTGAATTTTTATTGATCATCTTGTTTTTATCCGGCCTGTTGGTACTTTTCAAACCATATTTCCAGCCGTTCTTGATCCGGCCAGTCGTTTTTCCTTGAAGGGAGAATAATTTTTTGATTGTTCAACTGGATATTCCGACCAAATTGACCATCTCATGCCGATTTATATTGACCACCTCACGCCGAAATGGTTGACCACCCTCCCTGCAATGAATGAAGCTCCTCGCAGCAAGCACCACCCTCCCTGCAATGAATGAAGCTCCTCGCAGCAAGCTGACGAGGCATCTCAATGGTATCTGTATTTAATCGCTCCAAGGAGCGGGGAATATAACCCATGTGATCCCTCGACTACGCTCGGGATCAGTTCGACTAATCAATTTTGTTTCTCAAAATTAAAGTCTCACTGACTGGACAAGCCGGCGGTGTTGACCACCCCAGGCCGATCGGAATAAACAAGTTTAGATGTACTAAAATCAGACATATACGGTGGTCAGTTTAAATCGGCGCAAGGTGGTCAGAG
>JAFCGF010000048.1 GCA_017608295.1 Candidatus Woesearchaeota archaeon | reverse complement strand
GTAGACTCGTTAAATTAGAATCTAAATTGGCAATTTCAACATAGATCTGTTAATCCTAACACAAAATTTGTTTAGAATTCTGATAGTTCTGATGTGACATTTTTCCCGCAAATGGGACACAAAATTAGTGAGTAGTTTATAAGTTGAAAAGTAAGCTTGTGACTGCGATTGCGGATTTTTTTGTCAACTATTTGGTCCCGGATTGATGTTGGAATTATTAGCGATGCTCTTGGCCATCAAGATATACTAGTTACAAGAACATATTTGGATAGTTTTGGGAGTGAGGAAATTGATAGTGTTAATGAAAAAGTAATTCAATAATAGTCTATTCAATAGATTATATAATCAGGCACTAATTATTAGGTTGAGGCTTTTTTGTACCTTGTTGGTTCTAAAACAGATAATGATGAAAAATCCATCAACATTAAGATTATCATTAGACCTATTCTCAATTGTCTATGAGAATTTTAGAAATATTAAAGAACCAGACGATTTTAATAGACTTATACCTTACAGAACTATTGAAGTAAAGGATGAAATAATAGGAAATACCAAGGAAGTACCAGAAGATTTCTATGAGATAAGATATTATTTAATGCCAAAGATTAAAGTCTTAGCCACTATAGACACTGGATATCACAAGGATTCTGGATTAGTAAATTTTAATACCTTAATAGAAATTAGTTCTTTCTTTTCTAAGTTTGAATTCAACTCAATTTATAGAAAGCACATTATGAAATATGTTAGAGAGAAGACAAATTGTGAACAATGGCTTAATATAAATAAAGAAAATTATTACATGATAGATCAAAATTCGTCATTATTCCTTAACACAAGGCTTGCAGGGAAATGGATTGGTCTGTCAATAATTGAACTGCAATACTCAGGTTATGAACTATTTACTAAGTAAATGCTTTATGTGATTTGAATGCATTTCTTTAGATCATATCCATGTAATTTTGTACCTTAGTAGTATCAGAAAATTTTCCAAGCATTGGATGTAAAAACGAATAAATATGACGACTACTATTGATTTGATTCAATGGATAAACTCGAGATATGGGACAAATCATACTGATGAGGACATTTCTCCAGTAAGAGATTTTACATTGCTATGGAACATTTTTGAAAGGGAAGTTTGTGACAGGAGTTTTCGTATTGAAATTGTTAGACGACTAATAAATGAGAATAACATTCAATATGAAAATTTTCGAGAGAATTACGAATATTTCTTCAACAGATATGTTACAAATGGGCAAACTAATGAGCGTTTCAATAGTTTAAATTTAAGAGAAAATGACAGACCTCAATTTGTTCAAGAAACACTGCTAGATCCGAATTCCAATGAATCACATAAAATTCTTACCTGTATCATTATCGTATACAGATTGAGGAACAATCTATTTCATGGAAATAAATACATTGAAACTATCAATAATCAAAAAGAGAATTTAATTAATGCAATTAATATTTTAGTTTCATTTCTTAACCTAATATAGGTTTTAATACAAAATAGTTTATTGATTCATTATATAAACTTAAATTTAATAAGTATGAGTATTGCAACAGGAACATTTTCAATAACTTGCTCAAATTGTCCTGAGCGATTCAGCTACAAAGGTACTGAGGCTGAATTTGAATTAGTTGAAAGTCACGAAAGAGAAATGGGCACTGAGAACCATTATGTATTTGCTCTAGATCTTACATGTGAATGTAACAACGAAATAAGTTTTGAATATCATGTATGGGAATACCCAATAGGACAATTGAATCATGTAGACGTAGACATTAAGGGAGCAAGTATTGAACCAGGTTTAGCATTTAATTTTATTACTTGAAAGAAAGGATGGAATCCTAAAATTGCCTTAATAACATTGACAATAATTAATTACCAGTCTACATTCTTCGTTATACCTTTGTGATTGTTTATTATGCAAGACGGACAACAAAACCTTTAAATTATGAAAGACATAATTATAATTGCAATAGTGCTTCAAGTAGTTGGTGTTTTATTTGATGTGTTTGGGGTACTAATTATTATTAATGCTGACGAGAAGAAACTGCCCTTAAAGCCAGATTCCTTGGCAGATAGAGTTGGCCCCCAATTAAGTAAAGACCATAGCATTAGTCCATCAACCATATTCAATGACCTATTTGGACATGATTATAATAAAAAGATAAAAAGGAAAAAAAGAATTGGAATTGGTTTAATCTTGATCGGTGCTTTAATGATGATTACTGGATTGGTTTTATTTATTATTGAGCATTATTCTTGTAATCAATAATTTATAAGTTCCCATCTCCAAATAACCTCTTTTATTTACATTCAATAGAAACTAGGCTAACCTACTAAGGTTTAGCCCCTTATTCCTTGCTTGTCATCCATTTGTCCCCTAAATTAACCTAAAGTTTAGGGTATGAAAGTGCATCTCAGGAAAAGGAAATTAAGAAGGAAGGGATCAGGGAAACCCAGGTATAGCCTGTATTTAGACATTTATTATGCAAAGAGGAAACGCAAAAAAGAGTTCCTTGGGATATACCTTGAGCCTCAAGATGACAAGACCTATCGTCAGGATAAACTCAAATTGGCTGAAAACATAAAGGCCAAGCGTATGATTGAGCTTACGAACGAGGAATTTGGATTCCCATCCAAGGATAAGCAAAAACAGAATTTTGTTGAGTACTTTGAAGTCCAAATGAACAAGAGATTGGGGAACTCAAAGACGGTCTGGCTCAATGCATACAAATACCTACTTCAATACACAAAAGGGAATGTTCCATTTGCCAATATAGATAAGAATTGGCTTGAGGGATTTGTTACTCTCCTATTGAATAGTGTTTCTCCTTCTTCTTCATCTACATATTTTGCCAAGATAAAATGTGCTTTGAATGAAAGTGTCAGGGATAGGATACTGGCTCAAAGTCCGGCAGATTCAGTTAAATCAATTAAGGTTCCTCAAAAGGAAAAGGAGTTCTTAATCATTGATGAGATACAGAAGATTGCGGATACTCCTTTTTATCAGAATGAAGTTAAGAAGGCTTTTTTATTTTCGTGTTTTACTGGTTTGCGGTTTGGGGATATTCGTAAACTCAAATGGAGCCAAATCAAAGAAGTTAATTATAACGGAAATGGGATCACATATGCAGTTCATATCATTCAATCCAAAACAGGAAAGATTAATCACATTCCACTTAACGAAACGGCCTTAAAAATCATCGGGGATAGACCTGAAAAAGATGCTCTAGTTTTTCAATTGCTACTGCATAATAGAAGTATCAATCGTATACTTAGAAAATTGCTAGAAACAGCTAAAATCAGCAAAAAAATAACATTCCATAGTGCACGTCATACCAATGCAGTTTTGCTTTTGGCAAGTGGTGCAAATCTCATGACAGTTAAAGAACTTTTAGGACACTGTGATATAAAGACCACCCAGGTTTACGCAAAGGTTATTGATGACTCCAAATATTCTGCTGTAATGAAACTCCCCTCTATTCAGGTTTAATTTGTAACTTAGTTAGGTACTAATATTCTATTGACATGGATCTTGCATGGGTTAATAAGAAAATAGCCAGATTAAAAGAAATGGCTATTGATAAAGTTGATTATCATATTTTAATTTTTATGAAAGAGGAAATATTTGAAGGAATCCATGATGATGAAGGATATTATCTGATTGATGACTGGAATTATTATTTCTATTGGATTGAATTAGCAAATAATCTGAAGGAGGTTATTAATCTACTCATTGAATATGAAATCAGCTCAAATAGGATAAATGAAATGCTTCAGGAATGTGTTAAGATCAAATCTGTTATTGATAGAAAACTTATTAAATATCAAGAAAGAACAAAAAATCAAGATAGATATTTGTCAAAGACTATTACAAAGCATCTAGAATATAATTTTTCAAAAGGAATAGATAATCCTTATAGTTATATTCAACTTATTGGAAATGAGGATCAACAAATTAAAATCATAGAATCATTACATGATTTTTTAATTAGCTGGGGAAAAATAACAGTTTTAATTGATGAGTTTAAACCCCATTTTATGCCAACCCAAGATCAGACTAGTTTGATACCTTGGAAAGGATATCAAAACAATATTGTATATCTTTTTAAACTTCTTTTTCACAATGCAATAGTGATTAATCCTCTAAAGCATAAAAAGGAAAAGATTATTCTTATTTCCAGTCATTTTTCAAATCCTGAAGGTAAACCATTAAATCCTGATTCATTATCGTCCAAATTCAGTGATTCAGGTAATGATGATAAAGGACAGCCTCAGAATTATATTGATATACTGACTTTAGAAATTAAAGAAACTTAAATAAATTCTTACCTTAATTACCCTTCCTATCATTGCATAAAAATAAACATGTGCAATGATACCCTTCGGAAGATTACCAAAATCCAGTAAACCCAATTTCCAGTTCAGCAAACTGATCCATACCTTCTACAAGCTGAGGGCTATTCCGGGATCAGATTCCGTATTTCATACCGTTAAGAAACGCCATCGCAGAGGGAGTATAAAACTCTCAGATCCATGTGTCCTGCGTCTACAACGTGAGACTAATGCAGGGATTATTTATGATTTGACCGATTCCAGCGGAATTAGCTTAGAAATCTTTTTTTCATTTCAAGCTCCAAAATACGGATGTGGGAAATTTAAGGATCAGTACTTCTTTGTGCGACAGTCCAATAGAAGAAAGCCAACCTTATACCTAGTCTTCGTAAAAGGCCCCCGTGTTTTTCCACAGATCTTGTTTCAGTGCTTTGTTGATGGAAACTTCAATGATCCAATCAGGGATATTATAAATGGGCGCAAGATGCAATGATATAATAACTAGTTCTAATATAAGATTATCATATAAATCAAGAGAAAATGATAGACACAATAAAAGGATACCAAGACCTAGAGGGGAATACCCAATCCCTTGATCACTTCATCATAAACCTCGAAGGATCCAAAATCCTAAAGGATACCAATAATGGTATGGGGTTCGTAAAGGGATCACTGAATAACTTTAAAATCTCCATCCGTTATTCCCTGTTAGATAAATCCATAAACAGAATATCCTTTGAGGGGAGTATCCCTAAATTCCTGTATGGGAATAACCTAGCCTCTTGTTCCCCGTCTGATGTTGAATTAGTCCTGAATTCCCTATCTGATATCCTTGAAATACCTCTTGATGATGCTAAGATTACTAGAATTGATTTTGGTGTTAATTTTCTTGTTAAGTATCCTGTTTCTGTTTATATGAAGGCAATTCAGGAATTCCCCAGACATAAGCGAGTTGTAGAGGGCCGAGAAAGCGTGTCATTTCGAATCAAATCCAACACAAAAGAGATAACCTTCTATGATAAGATTCTTGAAATGCAGAAGGATAAAAAATCCCGTCAGGCCCTTTCCACTATTCCCGACTTTATTAAAGAAATAAATATTCTCAGATATGAAGTTAAGTCTCTGAGGGGACACAGTATTATACCTCGTTTGAAGAACCTGACTTTTATAGATGTATGTACTTCTGAGACTTTCAATTATCTCTATGAGGTCTTAGTAGCCACGTTCAATAAGGTTAATATCGTTGATATTGAAATTCCTTCTAAGATTCTTGTTTCTCGTAATGGCTGGCTTAAGAATTTCTTGGCCCTGATCGGCCTCCGGGAATATGGCCTGAATGAGACCTTCAATCTTATCGATTCTATTGATTACGATGTTGAAGATCCCGGTCAAAAAAGAAGCAATCTTAAAAGAAGTATAAGAGAACTAACTAGTCAATATAATAATCTGCATAGTATAAGCATCAAGCGTGAACTAGAAGCAAAATTAGGTGCTTTATACGGCATTCTATTGTAAATCAATTATATGTTAAACTAAAATTTAAAAATTATGAAAGAAAATTCATTCGCTTTAATGTGCGTTGATCATAGTGGAATTCCACTAAATGAAGCAACGGCCATTTTTGAACTCATCTGGGATCTAGTAACTAATCCTTTGGATATTAATCCGTCCTTCTCAAGAGATGACACAGATAGACTTCGTAATGCATTATCAGGATCGAAATTGGGCGAGTTAGAGAAAATAGACCTTGATCTTAAGATTATTTATAATGGAGAATACTTTGATTTCTACATATATAAGATTAAGGGTGGGTATCAAGTAGAGGAGAAAAGAGGGGACATTACTCAGTTGGTCCTAGATATTGCTCCTGAAGATACCTGAAAATGATTAATTATAGTCAAAACAAAGTCCTTTAAATAAGAGGACTCTTCCGGCTTACGGTCCTGCTTATAATAGAATCCGGTCTTACTTTACTTAATATTCTTGTTTATGACGGTCTGGGGGACTGATGACTCGGATTAATCAGGGATTAGCGGAATAATCGTTAAACCTAGATAACCTTAGCTAATCCCCAAAACGGTCTGGGGGACCATGTACCTAGTGTTAGGCTCGGTTCTGCAGGATTTTCAAACAAGGACAAGTCCCCTATACCGATAAAACGGAGTTTATTTTAAAGCTTCCTCTACAGTTTTAATTAATTGATGAGGTGGAATACCCAGGGGCTTAGACAGATTAAATATTGTAGTGATTGTAGGCTGTCTTAGACCCCTTTCAAGAAGTGATATATAAGTCCGATCATAACCAGACAACTCAGCCAGTTTTTCTTGAGTGAAATCTGCTTCTATTCTTAACTTATTTAATGTTTTTCCAAATACTTCGGAAAGCATGATTCGGACATTAGTCTGCAGTAAAGGAACTCAGAAAAAATAGCCGAATCCACGGACTATAGTCCGAATTATTGATTAAATTTATTATGTAATTGTTTCCTCCAATATAAAATTAGGTATAAGGTCATGAACAAAAATGAGGAAAAAGAACTTTGGAAAGAAATTGAAAAAGAAGATCAAAAGAGAGCTTTCTATTATCAACGAGGGAGAGATGAGATTGATAGGACTACTATGGGTTGTGCAATTGTATTCGTCGTTATGATAATAATAGGTACTATCATAATGATAATAAAAGGTGAAATTTGAGAGTCGCTAGTTCTTCAAAGCAAGCATCTATATAGTAATGCTTAAATAATGCACTAGCAGACTTAAAATCAGTTTAAACGGCATCTTTTTACTGCTACTATCAGTATTCAGCTCCCCAATAAACATCAGCATCCTTTAACTCTATTTCTTCGTTAATATAACAGCCAAACTCATCATCATTCATGTAACGAGTTTTCTCATGGGTAGGGTGCTCAGATCCCCAGTATGTTTGTTCACGATATCCTTTCACTTTCTTTTGGAGGATTTCATGCCTGCTGAAGTTGGATTGGGGATAGGATGGTGAATAGGATTGCACACTATTGAACGAAGATTTGAGTGATTGAGATTGTGGATGGGTGCAGGTCCCAGGGTACTCGAATTGACTATCCTCTTTGTTTGCCATCAAAAACACAAAAAAAAAGAACAAGATAATTAAACCGAAGACGATACGCTTATTCTTAATATGATTCATACTCTAAAGATTGTATTCATAATACCTAAAGCAATAATCATTCCTACGAATGAAGAATGTCATATAAATGTATCCTATTTTTTATTTCACTTTTCTTTTTACCTAGGATACCATCTGCCTTTTCAACTGGGATGAGGGCTACGTACGATAAAGAGGATTAGGTTACTAAAACCCAGCCTGGTTGCTTAATCCACATTCACGGTGTAGGGGACGTCTTGGGTAAGGTTTTCCGCGATATACCAATAATCATCAAACCCGGATAACCGTTGTTAATCCTATCTAACGGTGTAGGGGACCCCTTGCTTATGACTAATCCTTGATTTGCAGGACTTGATGAGAGTAGTAACTCCCCTATACCGCAAAACATGATTTTGGATTTATTGATTAGTTGGAGTAAATTTATAAATAACAATTATTCAAATCATGATAATATTAAAAAGCCATGGTAAAACGAAAACGTACAACAGTAAGATTAAATAAAAGTGATATTGAAAAACTACCTAATAATATGCCAGTTGTATATAAGATAATTAACAAATCTGATCAAAACATTTATACAGGGATTGCCAAAAAAGGTAGGGTTAAACAAAGAATCAAGGATCATTTAAGTGGTGGCCCAGATCCAATTCCAGGCGGATATAAAGTTAAGATTGAACAAAAACCTAAGATTGATGATGCAGGAAAAAGTGAAAAGAGAATAATTAAAAGAACTAAACCAAAGTACAACATAAAAGGCAAATAGGTACCTCTGATTGAATTGATTTTTCTAATACTTTCAATAATTGTGATAACTGTTAATGTCCTAATTCAATCAAAAATCTAATGTATAATTGAGATTTTGATATTAGTTGACAGAAATATCTAGATAACATGAGATACTTTCTTTTTCTTGATGAATCTGGTGATCATGGTCTATCAAATATTGATGTGACTTTCCCCGTTTTTGTATTATGTGGAATAATTATTTCTGATTCTAACCATGATGCTCTTGATAAAGAATTTGATAAAATCAAAAAAGATATCTGGGGAAATAAGAAAGTTATCTTTCATTCAAGAGATATAAGAAAATGTGAAAAAGAGTTTAAAATATTATTTAATAATACTATAAAACAAAAATTTTATTCTGCTTTAGATGAGGTTGTTAGCTCATCAGATTATGTGATAATATCATCGGTCATCCATAAAGAAAAGTTTATTAGAAAATACGGTAAATTAAAAAATGATGTATATGAAATAGCTCTTTCCTTTATAATTGAAAGATCAGTTTTTTATTTTGATTCAAGAAACAAAGCAAATAGAGACCTACATATAATAATAGAAAAAAGAGGGAGAAAAGAAGACGACAAATTAAGAGAACACTTGGTTAGAATTTGCAATGTTGGGACTTTCTATATAACTCCAGAAAGACTTAAAGCTCACAATATAAGAATTCATTTTAGAGATAAACTTCAAAATATTAATGGCCTTCAATTATCTGATCTTATAGCGTATCCAATTGCCAGGTATGCACTAGATCCCAAAAGAGCAAATCCAGCTTTTGATCTTTTTCAACCAAAGTTTTACAAAAGAGGAACTAAAAGATATGGGTTAAAGATTTTCCCATAAAACAAAAGCCCAGATAAATCTGAGCTATTGCCGACCGGGGACACCCCAATCCAAATACTTTTATTATATACAAATATACAATAATCTATAGTAAATTCAAAATTAATTGAACCTTTAAAAACTTAATTATTCTAAGTAGAAATCAACTTTAATTATATTTTGTCCCAAGTTTGTCCCTGATCCCATACCATTTTTAGTAACTCCCTGCTTTCAAACCAGTTTCATCCTTAGGTTACATTTATACTTGGAATGCGACACCTATTTCACACCATATAATTGTATCCCATTTTTTTATTCAAAACCACATTGCTTACTTCAATTCAGTTTCAGGTGTTCAATATTTCTGATATTTACAACTTGAGTTAATTCTTTTGTAAATTTGACATTTTATACAAACGTAAATAAGTGATTGAATTTAATCAACAATAAAGATATTGCCTGTATTATATATATGTAAAGGTTTCAGCAGAGAGAAATAAAGATGAACAATACAAAACATTACATGCTAATTGCTTGTGAAGTTCTTTATCGAGAATGTTACTACTGTGTATCGACGGTAAGAAATATTGTGAATGTACGTATTCTTGAACAAGGCCTCCACCACCTCGGTGAAATCAAAATGGCAGAAAAACTTCAGGCAGAAATTGATTCTGTAGAAACAGAAAAATATGAGGCTATTCTTCTTGCCTTTGGGCTCTGCAACAACGGAATCAGGGGGCTAAACTCAAAGATACCATTGGTTGTACCACGAGCACACGATTGCATAACATTATTAATGGGATCAAAAGAAAGATATTTAGATTACTTTAATCAGAATCCAGGGACATACTACCAATCCGTGGGCTGGATTGAACGAGCTCAATCACCTTTATCCAATCCCGATAGTACGACAACCCAAATGGGAATGAGGACATACCAGGAATATGTAGAAAAATATGGTGAGGAGAATGCAAAGTACCTAATTGAGACATTAGGAGATTGGATGAAATATTATACTAAACTCGCTTACATCGATACAGAAGTTGGTGATTTCCAAGCCTATAAAGACCAGACAAAAAAAGACGCTGTGGAGCGTGGATGGAGTTTTGAAGAGATCCATGGAAGTTTAGATTTACTTCTGCGAATGGTGAATGGTCAATGGGATAAAGAAGATTTTCTTGTATTACGGCCAGGTGATAAAATCCAGCCAAGTAATAATGAAGAGATTATCAAATCAGACGCAAAAGATTAATGATAAAACTGTGTGTGGGGCGGATGAAAGCAGAGCATTTTATAGTCGGTTAAGGTTCCTCATAGCTCATTTCTGCTATGAAACCGTTGAACAATACTCTGATATTTGATTTTAGTAAATAGTAACCTGTCACAAGTTTGTCTCCGCTCACTTTCCAAAACTTACTAACTCCCTCATACAATTCACCATCCATCCAGGATGTGACATTTTTCCCGCAAATGTCACAAATGAATAAGAGTAGGCTGAAAGTCGATCTTATACTATTAAATAAATACTCATCTATTTAATCCACAGGTTATAAGGTGTTCGGGTTACTGCCTTTAATTTGCATGTGACTGAACATCTCTCAATGGGTTGTAGATAGAGAGTGTCTGTGATAGATGCTCTTTTTATGTGATCTTCATGTGTAGATGCGACACATGTTCCACTCTAAATAAATGTATCCCATTTTTTATTCAAAAGGACTTCATTCCCTGTATACCATATACCTAATCAACTGCTACAACATATCTGCATGTGATAACGACTTTGACTATTAGATTTTTAATCCTAAATTAGTGGTAAATAATTAACTATGAGAAACATTGGGTTTTTAGTCCTGTTTTTTATCTTTCTATCATCATGTGGACAATCTTTTTGCTACGTTCATGCTACTTTGTCGTCATTTATATAAATATAAATTGCTTTTCTATTCCAAATTATTTTGAAAATGGTAAAAAATAATTTTCTCGTTGCTTTCCGTCACCTTAAGAAAAATCTACTGCCATTCATCATCAATATTCTTGGGCTTGCTATTGGGATGACGGCATTTATCCTGATCATTCAATATGTCCGATTCGAATTGAGTTATGACGATTTTCATCAAAAAAGTGATAGGATTTTCAGGATCCAGCAAGATAGGTACAATAAAGGTGAACTAACCACCCAGTGGGCTGCAGGGTGCTCTGCAGTGGGACATGCATTGTACGAAAATTTTCCGGAAGTTGAAAATTTTACACGGTTTGCAATTTGGGATGGAGTACTTTCATACGAAAATAAGAGATTCAGGGAAGAGAAGATTTATCTGGTTGACACATCATTTTTTGAAGTCTTTTCTTTTCAGCTTTTAACAGGAGACAAATCATCTGCTTTAAAGAAACCGTATGAAACGATCTTATCGGAATCCATAGCACGAAAATATTTCGGTGAGGAAGATCCCATCGGAAAGAGCCTTCTCTACAATGGGAACTTTGAACTGAACATCATTGGTGTTTTTAAAGATATTCCTGACAATTCCCATCTTAAACCCGAGATTCTGGTTTCATGGGAAACCTATGTGAGTTTCCAGCCAGATGTGAATACGGCATGGCAATGGGATGGATTCTTTAATTACATTCTGCTAAATCCGAAAACAGACTTTAAGGAGTTCGAAGCCAAAATCCCAGCTTTTGTTGAAGAACAGGTTGGAGAAGATCTGAGGCAATACAATTCAGCAGCAATATATAACTTACAACCACTACGGGAAATCCACCTTAATTCAGATTTCATGTACGAAGCAGAGGTAAACAAGAATACCCAGTCGGTATATTCACTGATTATTGTAGCCTTGTTTCTCATGGTTATAGCCTGGATCAACTATATAAACCTTTCAACGGCAAAATCCCTTGATCGGGCCAAGGAAGTTGGAATGAGGAAAATTTCAGGCGCCAACAGAAGGCAGCTTGTCCTGCAATTCCTGGTCGAATCGATCCTTGTGAATATTATAAGTATAATTCTTGCCATCATCCTTGTTTCTCTGTTGTATACTCTCTTCAACCAGATTACAGGAGAAATGCTGGATTATGGTCTTATCCATAATATGGGATTCTGGATTACTATTGTTTTCATTTTTTTGGCTGGGGCCATTCTCTCCGGAGCATATCCGGCCTTTTTTCTCTCCTCGTTTAAACCGGCGTCTATCATCAAAGGAAAATTCAGTCAGAATCAAAAAGGGCTATTATTACGTAAAATCCTGGTGATTTTCCAATTTATCACTTCCATTGTTTTAATCGCAGCTACAATACTTGTTTATAAACAGATAACTTTCATGCAAAAATATGACCTTGGGATTGATATAAATAATGTTCTTGTTCTGCAGGGTCCCAGTGTAAACGATTCAACTTATACCGAAACGTTTAATGGTTTCAAGGAAGAACTGCTTCGTAAACCTGATATTCAATCTATCACTACATCAACTGCGATCCCTGGTCGTAAAGTTGGTTGGAATGCCGGAGGGATACGATTATTAAGCCAGGCCGTAGAAGAAGGGAACCAGTACAGGGTTATCGGAATGGATTGGGATTATGTCGATTTATTTGGATTAACCATCCTCGAGGGAAGAAATTTTTCTCCCGAATACACTAATAATAGCGAAACAGTCCTCTTTAACGAAAAAGCTATTAAACTCCTGGAATTCGAAAATTACCGTGATGCACTTGATAAGCAGATATTTTTCTGGGGCGATACATTCAGAATTGTTGGAATTGTAAAAAACTATCATCAGCAGGGCCTTAAAGAAATTACGGATCCTTTGATATTCAGGTTTTTTGAGAGCCATACCTCTTTTTATTCCATTAAACTTGCTCCCCAGGCAGATGTTCAGAATATAATAGCTTTTGTAGACGACCAATGGAATGAATTCTTCAGCGAAAACCCATTCAACTATTTTTTCCTGGATGACTATTTCAGGGAGCAATATAAATTAGAGATCCAGTTTGGGAAAGTTTTTGGGTCCTTTTCATTTCTGGCCATATTTATTGCCTGTCTCGGACTCTTTGGACTTTCATCCTTTATTACCATCCAAAGAACAAAAGAGATCGGGATCAGGAAAGTCCTTGGTTCCTCTGTTCCTAACAATGTCTTATTGCTAATCCGGTATTTCGTTTATCAAATCTTGATTGCTGTACCCATTGGTCTTTCAATTGCTTACTACTTTATGCATCGATGGATTGAGAATTTTGCATTTCGGGTCTCAATCGGTTGGTGGTTCTTTATCCTTCCGGTAATAATTGTTTTGGTCATTGCTGTGGCAACTGTTATTGCCCAGGTCACTAAAACCGCCAATGTAAACCCGGCCGAATCGTTAAGACATGAATAGGTCGCTTGCCGGAAGGAGTTCTTCAATGCTTTAGAAAAGAGGATATCTTTCGGGTCAAAACAAATGTCGCATCTGGTGTTCCCGTAAACAAGAAATTTTGTTGCATCCACCAGAATCACATTATTAAATTATTATACTTACAACAAAATAATGTCACCAATTATTTTGTGTATCAACATTATAAAATATTCTTGGACGGATAGTAGTCTAAACCAGACTTTATATCAAAGTGATGGGCAACTGTTTTCTAAAGAATCGATGGTGCGACCAAATAAAAGAGAATATATCCTACGTAAATCAAAAGTGTCAAAAATCAAGAATTATTATAATGATATATTGGTCGATTCTATAATATCGAATCAGAACTGGATGAGCATAATGAAACATTCTCTATCCGAACCAGCAAGTGATTTTACCAATTCATTATTTTATAAATATTTGTATTATACCGGAAATTAATGGTTGGCTGGAATGAGAACCCACTTGAATGTCAGGAGAAAGGTGTTCGAGTTACTCTTTTTTAATCAGTAAGCTGCGACTTGATTTGTCAAACATTTGTCTACCCACCCTAACCTAAGCCCTAACAACTCCGGATGTGACATTTTTCCCGCAAATGTCACAAATGAATAAGAGTAGGCTGAAAGTCGATCTTATACTATTGAATAAATACTCATCTACTTAATCCACAGGTTAAATGGTGTTCGGGTTACTGCCATTAATTTGCATGTGACTGCTCATTACTCAATGGTTTGTAGATAGAGAGTGTCTGAGAGGATGCTCTCTTATTTATGTGATCTTCGGGGATAGAATGGAACCTACTAAAAGGACCATAAAATTCACATCCTTTATATAAATTTGATATTGACAACCAGTTGATCTATATTTAACTATCCAAACCAACTCTATGCCTCAACAATCCAACAATCCATCTAATTTTTGGAACGAATTGAAACGAAGGAAAGTTATCCGTGTTATTATTGGATACCTGGCTGCTGCATTTGTTCTTCTTGAACTTGTAGATATCATTGCTGAACCTTTTGGACTGCCAGAATGGACATTGAAACTTGTTTTTGTGCTCTTATCCATAGGATTTATAATCACAGTCATTCTCTCATGGGTATATGATATTACACCCGAAGGAATCCAAAAGACAAAACAATCAAGCCAGGCTGGCAAAGAAATATTACAGCCTGTATCAAGAGGTTGGAAAATTTCTACTTATGTAAGTACCCTGGTAATCATTGCCTTTATTGTGATTTATGTAATAGGGAATATTAAACAATCTTCAGATATATCTAAGCTGGAGAAAACCATTGCTGTACTTCCTTTTGAGAATTTTAGCCATGAGGAAAATGATTCACATCTGGGTGAAGCTATTGCCAATGAGATAGCTACTCAATTAGTAAAGATTCAGAGATTTCAGGTTAGATCATTTACTTCTTCTTTACAATACAAGGGTACAATTAAACCTTCAATGCCTCAGATTGGGATAGAGCTTAACGCAAATTTTATAATTGAAGGAACGATCGAGCTTCAAAATGAAGATGTAAGTATTCATGTACAGGTTATCCAGGCTAATAATGATAATCATATATGGGCTCATGAATTTAAGGACAAATGGGACAATATCTTAACACTTAGAGGACAAATAACTACCAGAATTGCTGAGGAATTAAAAACTATTCTTTCTCCTGAGGAAATCGAAAATATTGAGAAAAAACCAACAGAAAATACTGAAGCCTATAATCTTTATTTGAGAGGACGTTATTTTTGGAATCAGAGAACTGAAGAAAATTTATTGAAGGCAATTAATTATTTTAATCAAGCAGCCCAAATTGATACCAATTATGCTCTGGCATATATTGGCTTAGCTGATTCTTATTCAATGTTGGTGCAATATGCACCAGCACCAAAACCAACATATTTTATTCAGGCAGAGCAAGCTGCATTAAAAGCTCTGAATATAGATAACTCTCTTGCAGAAGCTCATACTTCAATCGCATGGGTATATTTTCTTAATTGGAAATTTAAAGATGCGGAGAAAGAACTTATTAAAGCTATTGAACTTAACCCAAATTATGCAACGGCACATCATTGGTATGCAATGTTATTATTAAGCCTGGGACGTTATGACGAGGCTATTGAAGAAATTCTAATAGCTCATGATCTTGAACCATTATCATTAGTAATAAGTCGAGGTGTAGGAGAAGTGTATATGTGCGCCAGACAACATGATAAGGCAATTACAGCTCTGAATAAAGTGGTAGAGATTGATCCATATTTTCCCGAGTTACAATCCCTTTTGGCGCAAGTCTATTTAAATAAAGGAATGTATGACGAAGCACTATCAGCGATTGAAAAAAGTGAAGAAAAGTTTAAAGTATGGAGAGGAATTATTTATGCCCGGATGGGAGACCTGGATAAAGCCAATCAAATCCTTAAAGAAATGGTCTCATTCTCAGAAATAGAAAGAATACCTTTCCGCAATTTATCTCTGTTATATTTTGTTTTAGGATATGAAGAAGAGGGTTTCAGTTATCTGGAGAAGGCTTATGAAGACCATCTTTTCGGCTTGATATGGATTACGATTTATCCAGAAATGGATCCGTTCAGATCTGATCCAAGATTTATTGATCTTCTGAAGAAAATGGGACTGGAAGAATGAATTATCTGTCACCAGTTTGTCCACACTCTCTTTCCCTAACCCAATCAACTCCCTCATACAATTCCCCCTCGATCTTGGATGTGACATTTTTCCCGCAAATGTAACACCCATCCCCTCTCAAAAATGTATCCCATTTTTTATTTGTAGCCACTTTTATTCTCTGATACCAAGTACCTTTAAAACTCATAACACACCACACGTGAATTAAGGAGTTTTGGTAATGTAACCAAGTTGGATTAAATTTAACTATCCAAACCAACCTAAATGCCTGCAAAATCTGACAATTCATCTAATTTCTGGAGCGAATTAAAACGAAGGAAAGTTATTCGTGTAATTACAGTTTACGGGGCAGCTGCTTTTGTAATAATTGAGCTTATTAATAATATCACAGAACCCTTAAGCTTACCTGAATGGGTTCCCACGTTAGTTATTGTATTGCTTGCCATTGGATTCCTTATCACTATTGTAATGTCGTGGATATTTGATATTACACCTGAAGGACTTAAAAAAACTGAATCAGCAAAGGTCATAAAGCTGAAAGAGACAGCTTCAATCCCTGCAAAGCGAAAACTTAGAGTGAGCGATGTAATTATTGCTGTACTGATTGTGGCTGTTGTGATAATGGCTTATCCCAAGATATTCAAGCAGGATAAATTTGAGGATATTGGGGATACCGATGAAATATCAATAGCAGTTCTTCCCTTTACTAACATGAGTTCTGACATAGAACAAGAATACTTCTGCGATGGA
>JAFCGF010000091.1 GCA_017608295.1 Candidatus Woesearchaeota archaeon | reverse complement strand
TTTGTAGCCAAAATTGACCAGACTGCTTCTCCTACAACCGAATGGTATAAACACTTCCCAACAACGAATGATAACGGTAAATTTCTTTCTGTTGATGCTACTGTTGATGGAGATATATATATCGGCGGATATTTCACCGAAAAGCTCTATTTCGAAACAGACTCATGTGTAAGTGCCGGTTCTACAGACATAGTAATATTAAAATTGGAGAGTGATGGAGATGTTGTGTGGGTGCGTCAGGGTGGTGGTAGTGGTTTGGATCAGATAAATACAATATCAGCAGATTTTAACGAAAATGTTTTTTTTACTGGTTATTTCTCCTCAACTGCAAATTTGGATGTATCGGCAAAGGGTGAATATGATTCTGATCCGATAACGAGTGAAGGCGGATATGATATTCTTTTTGGGAAGTATGATAATCTTGGGAATTTGGAATTTGTTTACGGATTGGGAGATACAGGAAATGATAATGGATATGGTTTAGCGTTATATGAAAATTTTGTTGAGTTTACAGGATATTTTGCAGGTACTATAATTTTCAATAATGACACAATTATGTCCTCCGGGACCAGCAACAATGATGTGGGAATTTTTAGATACGACAGAGAAGGTAATCCACTTAAAGCACATGACATCAATGGTGTTACTGATGATAGAGGATTAAGCTTAGTTATTGATAATTTGGGGAATTCATATATTGCAGGATACTTCCAGTCGGACACCCTATTATTTGACCCAGAATTTCTGATTAATGCAACAGATGACCAACCAACCAAAACAAAAGATGTTTTCATAGCTAAGTATAATCCTTCAATTGAGGCCGAATTTACTGAGATTCAGATGGTATCATGTTTTGGATATGCAGATGGTCAATTATCTGTTACCCCGTATTTCGGTACACCACCATTCACCTTTACCTGGGATCATGATGCAGGTTTAATGGACCAGGTTGCCACTAACCTGGCTGCTGGTATGTACGAAGTAATTGTTTCTGATTCACAAGGTGAGAAAGATACTGTTGACATTGAAATTACTGAACCGGATCAGGTGATTACAGGAGCAATTACAGGAGCAACTGAAGTTGATGAATCAGCTACTGAGACATATGATGTTACAGGGAAGTTGAATTCAACATTTGCATGGATTGTCACAGGTGGAACTCTTTTATCCGGTCAGGGAAATGATACGATTAGCATTCAATGGGGTTTAACAGGTACAGGAAACGTTTCGGTGGTAGAAACCGATGAAAATGGTTGTATGGGGGACCCGGTTGATCAGGATGTAGATATTGGTACCTCAAAGATAAACGACGTCAATGTAGAAAAGATAAAGGTCTATCCTAATCCTTTTAACAGTAGAGCAACGATAGAATTTTATAATCCAGACAACGAACTATATACACTCACAGTCACGGACCTGACGGGGAAAATTGTTAAAGAGATCACCGGGATCAAAGATTCAAGAGTGGAACTTACACGGGATAACCTTTCAGGTGGATACTATATTATCGAACTCAAGGGAAAATACAACTACCGGAGTGAAATATTGATTAAATAGTGATAATGGCTTATTTGAAAACAATTTAATATTAGGTAGCTGAATTACGCTATAATATAGGATTTTTTCTTAAGTAGTCCTTTCGAATTCTTACTGTTTTATTATACAACTCGCTGGATAAAAACTTCTTAGTCCCCCAGGTTTAAAAATGACCGTGCAACATTATAGCTTATAATGTGGTCATTTAGTAAAATTCATTACGTTAATTCTAACTTCATAAAAATCTCAAAAGATAGAGCATAATCGAGATTTTTTGTAAATAGTTAACATATTTTTGTATTCCTGAACCTAAATTCTTTTTTTTGCTAGCCATAAAGTTTTGTAAACATTTAAAATGAATTTGTCATGAATTCAAAATATTCATTTATGAGATATGCCCTGGTTCTTTTTATGTTGATTTTCTCTGGTAATTTTTTCGGGATTGCACAGGAATGGCAATGGGCGGATAAATTATCAGGTACGCTGGATAATGTTAGCAGGGGTATTGTTGTTGATTCCGACGGTAATGTATATGTCTATGCTCAGATAAAGGGTACTGTTAATACAGGAACAGATGTCTTTGTTACCTCCGGAAGTACAGATGCACTACTGGTAAAGTTTGATGCAGATGGGAATTACCAATGGGGCCTTCAATTGGGTGGTGCTGACCAGGAAACACCTACAGATATTACCATTGATGCAGCGAATAATATCTATGTAACGGGTGGTTTTAAAGGAACGGCCGAATTCAATCCGGCAAGCCCTGGTGGAGCAGGAGAACTGATTAACAGTAACCCCGATGCACTCAATAAAAATGATATTTATTTGGCAAAGTATAGTTCTGCCGGAACGTTTGTGTGGGCTTACCAGGTTTCAACCGGAGCTCACAATGAGTTTTCCAGGGCAATCTCAGTGTATGGTAATGATATTTTAATGGTGGGGGATTTTAAAACGGAAATCACCTTCAATGGAACACAAACTGTTATAGCAACAGGTAGCAGCCAGGATGTTTTTGCAGCCAAAATTGATCAGGCGGGAGGAACCCCTTCCACAGATTGGTATAAACATTTTCCCACGGCAGTTGATAATGGTAAGCTCCTATCTGTGCATATTACGGCAAGTGATGATGTTTATATCGGTGGATATTTTGAAGACAAGATTTACTACGATACAGACTCTTGTGTAAGTATAGGATCTACTGATATAGTATTGTTCAAGTTAGATACGGACGGGAATGTGCTCTGGGTAAGGCAGGGTGGTGGAACCGCCCTTGACCAGATCAACACCGTCCTCTGTGATCAATATGAAAACGTCTACTTTACCGGATATTTTTCAACAACTGCGAATTTTGATGTCTCTTCAAAAGGAGCATACGATTCAAGTCCTTTGGTAAGTAAGGGAAGCTATGATATTCTATTGGGGAAATATAACAAGACAGGGGACTTGCAGTTTGTAGTTGGAAACGGAGACACCTCTACAGATAATGCTTATGGTTTATCCCTCTACCAGAACTATGTTGTGTTTTCGGGTTATTATTCCGGAACCCTCATTGTGAACAATGATACCCTGACTTCTAATCTGGGGAATAATGATACCGGTTTCCTGATGTATGATATTGATGGTAACCCTATTGAAGCACATGGGATGACCGGAGTATTAGACGACAGGGGATTGAGTGTAATATTTGACAATTCCGGAAGCTCATTTGTTACCGGTTATTTCCAGTCTGACACCCTTTATGTGGGGTCTCAGATCTTAGTGAATGCGACGGATGATCTTAGTCCCAAAAGAAAAGATGTTTTTATTGCCAAATATGATCCTCCTTTTTCAGCTACATTCACTAAAATTCAAAACCTCTCTTGTTATGATGATAATTCCGGGGAATTGATTGTCACCCCCTATTTTGGCACATATCCTTATACATATGAATGGACAGGCAGTACTTCAACTGATTCCACTGCCACCGGATTGGCTGCCGGACCTTACCAGGTTATTGTAACCGATGCATTATTAAACAAGGATACCGTAAATGTTATATTAATCGAACCATCTGTAATATCCACTGTTATGAATCCAACAGATGCCCAGTGTTTTGGTGAAGGAAGCGGGGCAATTGATTTGGAAGTATCAGGTGGTACGGCTCCGTATACTTACCTGTGGAGCGGAGAAGGTATTTCAGAAACCACACAGGATATAGCAAACTTATTTGCTGGAACCTACGATGTTACTGTTACTGATGCAAATAGTTGTACGAAAGATGATTCACAAATCATTTCAGAACCCGATCCTTTCAGTTATGCCGCTTCAGCAGTTACTGATATACTTCGACCTCCTGATGCAAATGGTGCAATTGATTTGGAAGTTGCTGGAGGAAGCCCTCCGTATACCTATTTTTGGGAGGGTCCGGATGTTGTAAACCTGGTCCCAACTGCAGAGGATCAGTCCGGGTTGGATGTTGGTGGTCCCTATAAAGTAACGGTAACAGATTCGAGAACCTGTACAGGAGATACAACTTTTGCTCTTGGTGATAATACCGATTTTATTGTGATTATTGATTCGACTTCTGATGTGTCTTGTTTCGGGGGAAGTGATGGATATTTAAGGGTAATCGTTGTTAGTGGTGGAGTTCCTCCGTTTTCATATGTTTGGAAGAAGGGAGGTGATGATCAGGGTTTTAGTGCGGAATTAACTGGTGCATCGGCTGGTACCTATTCAGTAATAGTTACCGATAACACATTAGATACTGCAACTGATGAAGAACCGATAACTGAACCTTCATCGGCATTATTAGTATCACTTGTTACTGTTCAAGATGAGCAATGTAATGGGGCTTGTGATGGTTCAATAGATATCAATGTAAGCGGTGGCACTCCTCCATACTCATATAACTGGACAGGTCCGATAAGTAGTACCGACCCGGATCTCTATGATTTATGTCTCGGTTTTTACAGTATTACCGTAACAGATGCGAATGGCTGTACTGACCAAATCAATAATATTGAAATTGAAGAGGCTCCTGTTATAGCTGTAAATCCTTCAGTTACGCAGCCTATATTATGCAACGGTGAGCTTACTGGCGAAATCTGTGCAAATGCATCAGGTGGAACAGGGACCCTTACTTATCTCTGGAATGATCCAGGTGCTCAAACAACAGCTTGTGCAACAGGACTTGGAGCAGGAACCTATCATGTAACTGTAACTGATGATAATGGATGCCAAAAAATATATCCAAATGTAGTATTAACAGAACCAACTCCTCTGGTTATCACAGAAATGCATCAAGATGTTACTTGTTTTGGTGGGTCAGATGGAACCATTGCAATTATAGTATCCGGTGGGACTCCACCTTATACGTATCTCTGGGATGATTTTGCTATAACTCAAAACAGAGGTGCGCTTCTTCCAGGTCAATACTGTGTAACAATAACTGACGCAAATAACTGCCAGGAGTATCTCTGCATTGACATTAATGAACCAGTAGAAATCGTGATTAATGACGTGACTACAACCGATGTAATTGGATGCCCGGGTGATGCAAATGGAACCATCACAATCTCTGCATCTGGTGGAATAGCTCCATTACAATATTCGATAGATGGAGGATTAAACTGGCAGCTAAGTAATGTCTTCCCTGACCTGGATGCAGGAATATATAATCCGCGTGTTAAGGATGCAAATGATTGTGAGATGGCAGATACTCCTGTAACTATATTGGATGGGATAGGACCTCAAATTGATTTCGTTAACTTTGATACTACCTCGTGTACAGGAGTAAATGACGGAACCATTTCTGTTACAGCTTCAGGTGGTTTAAGACCCTATCAGTATTCCATTGATTGTGGAACCAACTGGCAGGCAGATAGTCTGTTTACAGGATTAGCTCCAGGACCATATAACGTTCGGGTGAAGGATGCAGGTGGTTGTGAGACTTCATGCACTCCGGTTACGCTGACTGCTGGGGCAGGAGTCCAGATTGAGTATATCTCTGGGATAACAAATTGTGCAATTCAAATAGTAGTAAGCGGAGGTACATCACCTTATGAATATTCAATTGATGGGGGGACAACTTTCGATATTACAAATATTTATTCCATTGGTCTTATGGATGGCTCTTATGATATAGTTGTAAGGGATGCTAACCTTTGCGAAGATTATAATAGTGTGGATGTTTCTGGTTGTATAGATACTACTGATAATTGTGAAATTTACGAAGCATTTACACCCAATGATGATGGAAAGAATGATGTGTGGAATCTGCATTGCCAGGATGAGTATCCCAATATACAGGCAAGGGTATATAATACCTGGGGGAACCTGGTATTTGAAAGTGCCCGGGGATATCCGGAACCGTGGGATGGAACTGCCAAAAACGGGAAGGATCTGCCGGCAGGGACCTATTTCTATGTAATCGATTGGGGAGATGGTCGTGATCCAACCTCAGGGACAGTGAACATTATTAAATAGCAGTAAAACAGTTTAATTTTCTATCATATGAAAGCAATGAAAAGAACCACCCTGATTTTTCTGGCAACGCTGATTGTCCAGGGAGTTCTGGGTCAGCAATTGCCTTTGAACAGCCAGTATACACTGAATCAATATGAAATTAATCCGGCTGTAGCAGGCAGTAGTGATGGTTTACCGCTTGGTTTCACCTTTCGCAAACTATGGATGGGCATCGATGGTTCGCCTTCTAT
>JAFCGF010000017.1 GCA_017608295.1 Candidatus Woesearchaeota archaeon | reverse complement strand
GCCATAAACGGGCTGGCCGCTCCCGCAAGTATCGGAGCTGCTTGAACAGCACCATATGCCAACTGCGCAGGTACGCCTTCGACCGCTGTTTCTTCTATTGGCCTTGAAATTTCTTCTGCCTCCCGCATAGCTTCCGCATGCCGAAACGGACCGCCATGTGTCCAGTATTGAGTTGCGAACGGTCCGCCGATAATATCAGATGCGGATTTTACCGCGGCAAAAAGCGGGGATTTGATTGACCTACGTTTAGGCTCAACAGATATCTTGTCAAAAATATCTCTCGGTTTCGTAGGAATTACAGCCTGCTTCCCCTTAACATCCTTAGTAAATGCGACTTGGTCAAATATGTCCATTAGAACGAATACCCCATCTGAGTTGCCATTTTACGGGCTTTATTTTTATTACCGCCAGCCTGATTGAGTATCTCTCTTGCTGTGTTCGGATCTAACTTTTTATTTGCCGTTGGTTTTGCGGTTGAGGATACACCACCCTGGGTTCTTTCTTCCCATAAGACCTTAGCCCCCCTTGCTCTCAAATCAGCTTTTAATTGCTCAATTATTATTTTGTTTTCTGCGTCATTCTTCGCTAACGTTGGCAAAGTATTAACAAAACGTTTAATATCGTTGTCAGTTGGCCTCACTTCACCTGCGGCTTTTGCTACGATTGTCGCAAATGCCTTTATTTTATCCTGATATACGTTGACAGCCGGAGAATATCCGGTCTTACCCTTCAGGACAGTTGCTATGCCTGCAACCCTACCAGAAAGGCCTGGCTTGCCAACGTTCGGCACAGTACCAGCTTCTTTCCTTGCTCTCTTAAATAATCCAACCAGATTGCTTATTTGCCCGCCAAGCTCCGTAATTTCAACATCTCTTTTTTCTTGCGCCGCTGTTTTCTTAACTCGCTCATATCCCTTTGGCCTGAGAAATGGGTCATACCCAGTAGGAACGATGTCCCCAGGAGCCGGCTGTCCTACCCTGCCTGTTATCGCAGGAGGCGCTCCTTGCAATAGCCTGGGCTGAACTGGTAGTTGTGCTCCCTGTCCTTGTATTTGCGGCACTGTGGGCGCCTGAGCGCCAATGAATAGGCTTGGCGCCGCTCCCCCTGCCTCATATATCTTCATTTCAGCATCAGCGGCCTTCCCACGCTGTATTAATTCATCCGTAGGACTTAACGTCGCCTTCTTTATCTGCGCTTCAGCCATTGCCCGCTCGAGTGATGACTGACCAGATTGCGTATCTCCAGTTATAAATTGACTAATAAGCCCCATAATTCCTGGCTTTTCCCTCGCAGGAATGCCTTCGCCGGCATCTAAAGAATCGAGTATCTGCTGATCTCTATCGGCTTTCTGTCGACCCATATAAAGACTTGCCAACCGCTTAACAATAGGTGCTAAATTCCCAGGATTGGGAGAAGAATCTTCTGTTGGGGAATATTTGCTTCTGTCACCCTGATATGGATAATAAAAAGGCATCTTATCGTCTCCTGTAGATATTTGGTTGCGAAGTTCCCATTGCCTGACCGATCTTTGATGCGTCTTCCTGTTTATTTCCTTTTAACGACTTAAGACCTTTTAGCATCTGAATCGCTTTTAATGCTTTCATCACCCCCGCTAAGATTCCTACCATGTTCATCCCTCCATATTTAATTATTTCAACTCAATATACTGCCTAGTGGATTCTTCTTTTGCTCATTTTCTCCATACATCCCCATAAATCCGCCCCCCGGGTCAAGATAACGGGCTGCTTTCTGTCTTGTCGTTGTGTATGGTTCGTACTCTTTTTGGTAATAGGCATAATTACTTGGGCTTGCTAAAAATTCCGCAATGCCAAGAGGGACTTTTTCCTCAGCCTGCTGCCTCTGAAATTCTTGATACATTCTATCGAGATCCGCTTGTTCTACCGATGATTGATATCCACCAGCGCCCATAATGGCTTGCAATGTCCTGAGCGGCGCACCCTCGGTATATTCCGTTAATGCCTGAGCTTGTGGAATAGCTCCCAATTGTCTGCCTCTTTCCGCCTCATATAATCCACCAAGCACACTGTTTAAATCCATACCAACATCTCTGCCCGCACGAAATTCCTGTTTAACTCTACCTGAGGATTTTAACCCCCCGCCCATCTGAGCGCTTTGCTTAATTGCTGTCTGGAGATCTCCGAAATTCCGCATCGCTTCATCGCGATATGAAGCATAATATGGAGATGTCCGCGGATCATATTCACCTTCAATCGTTTTTCGTAGCTGATCTTGCGCAGATTGAATTAATGGCGATGCTCCACGACCAGCATAAGTATCTACCAATCCAGGAATATTGCCCTCATATTCAGGTCTATCCGCACTCAACCGACCCCCATATGGAGTAACTTTTTTATTTTTTAATTCGTCCGCAAGATACTGTCGCCCTTGTTTCTGCGCAGGTGTCGTTAACTCTGTTGGACCAGGAAGCTCTTTCTTATAGTTTCCAGCCATTAGCTATCTCCTTAATATTTCAGAGACTTGAATATCTCTGTAAATCCTTTTGAAAAACTGTATTTTTTACAAAATCCTTCTGGACTGCGATAAATATACGCGCTTATTTTTTTTATTCCTTTAATCCTTGCCCAACCCTCAACCCGATCCATTAATTCTTGACCACATCCCGACTCAGGATCACCAGATGCAAGCAAAATAAAAACCTCGTCGTCAAGCATAGGCTTAACAATTTGCGCTATTACAAAGCTGTAAACTTCTTTTCCGTCGTCGTCGGTTTCTATCCAAACACGAAAAGTAGTAGGGAGATAATTTTTAATCCACCAAACCTTGAATTCCTTTTCTGTATACGGAGCATCCTTGATTTTTGGGATTAGCGAAAAAATCTTTTTGAAATGTTCCGCGTCGGTGGTTGAGATTGTTACTTTAGATGTCTCTGTCAACATTTTTCTTATCCTTTTCTTTGTGCTCTCGCCATTCTTCATAAGATTTACCCCTGCAATCTAACCATCCAATTTTCACCTCACACCCGCATGCCTTTTCATAACAATAAATATACTCAACATCTTCGGCATTTTCTATTTCCGCACATCTGTCTACGCATTCGAAGGCCTCTATTTCACTTTCCCTCAATTTTGCATTTGATTTATAAGGTGCTAAAGAAAAAAAGATTAAAAAACCTAAAAGGAAATAAAATATTTTATTTTTAATTCGTCGCTCGACCGTATTCATACCACGTGCCTCCGTAATGAACCAATGATATTGTGTCGTCGGCATTCGGCGCCCAAGCCGCTGACAACTTAAAATTTCCAGCATCAGCTATAGAAGTATTCACGTCGTTACAAATAATTATTATTCTTTGCCCGTCTTGCGCGTCATCAAAATCCGTGATTGCCGTCCCCGCGGTATTTGCTGTTACAAAGGTTTTCTTGTCTCTCACCGACGGGGTTGTGTCATTGACTGGCAATATAACCACATCTAAAGATAAGTCGTCGCGGTAATCTTTGTGGTTTAACTCAAGTAATGTAAAAATTTGTTCTAAAACCCTGCGGACTTCCTCGTCTTTTATATTTGATGCGTCAGGGGCAATTATTGTTTTGGGCGTTTTCATCTATTCCCCTCGATGCTAAACGACTCCTCATCAAAAATCATACCAATAAATCTGAATCTATTTGTCGCTTCAAATTTAAAAATAAAGTTTTTTCCTGAATAATTCATGTAAACATCAAGAAACAAAAAATCTTCACTTCCGTCGAGAGACACCGAGCCAGCAGACTGATACGAGCCTTCAAAATCACGTTTAATGTAAACGTTTACTGTACCCGCCTCTTCGTTTCTGAATATTAATCTCGCTTTAATTAATCGCTTAACATATTGCAGGCTGCTTTTATTTTTAGAGAGCGATGTTGATAATACAAATTTCCTTGTAAACGAATCCCCGTTATCCGTTTCAGAAGCAAACAACCTAAAAGTATCTCCGCTATAATCCGTACATAATTCCCGCGGGGCTCCCTCGAAGCCTGTTCTCGTATCCCACCTATCCCATGTGATTGAATCCCATGTCGCAAACGACCAAGTATCCCATGTTTCCGTATCCTCAACCTCATAAAACCCGAAGGCCATTACTTCCATTGCGAATTTTGACCAACTATCGACACCTATAGGTTTTTTTAAATCATAACAAAGCACCTGGTTCAATCTTCCCGTGCTTGTTGAATCAGGGACAGCCCAAAGAATAACGTCATGTTCCTCGATGTATGTTACCGTAATACTTTTCTCATATGCTGGATGAATATCCTTGATGTATTTATCGAATGGACGTGAAATAGATTCCCAAGTTAATCCTGTAAATTTCCTGAAAGTGTTGTCAGGCGCGTAAAAATATATCGCACTGTTTGTCTCGATTATTGACCTGGATGCCCATGCCCCGCAATCGGATGTTATGCGTTTCTTATTAAAAACAAGATCGCCGCCAACAAGCCAAACACGCTCGAGCGTACGTTCCGTTAAGATAATCAAAAATCCGCTGTTTTTAGCGAATCCCTTGATTAAGAAATAGTCATCTATTTCGTTAGACCCGCTATCTCCTGTTGACCAGTTTGTTTCATCCCCAATGGCACACCATTGATATGTATACGGCTCCCCTGGCTGAATATTACCAACTATAACATAGTTCTCATAGACGGTAATTTCACGGGCTTTAGGAGGGCTTCCTGATAAATCCGCGGCTTGACCAGAACCGTCATATGTTTGTATATTGTCAACGCCGTTTGTGACCAGCCAATTGTCATTAAATGTGACGCTTTTCCAAAAATCCGTATTTCCGCCCGTATATGTCTGGCGGGCTAAATATGCCTGCTGGTAAGCCGTAGAGCCAGCGTAAACAGCCGTTAAGGTAATGTGGGTATCTGTAACCGCGGAAACCTCATACCATGTGTCGTCAGTTGAATAAGTTGTCCCAATTGTAATAAAATCGTTCGCGTTTAGCTGACCTTCCCAGTCGCCTGCCACTATTTGGTCGATGTAGAGCGTCATAGCGCCTTTATCAACGGCCTGGTATATCCCAAGCGATACAATAGCAGTACACAATGAAGGATCGTCCATATCGATTTCAACCCATGTCCATGTAGTCGCAGCAATTTCAGGTAAATCAATAGTTTCTATCGGGGATCCACAACCAGCCGTGTCATCCATGTAAAACTTTAAATCTCCAGCAGCTAACGCCACGCTTGAATAAAACCAAAAGCCAATAGCATCATAAGTTGATAAGTTGACAGCCGCAATATCGTGGTAAGCCAATAATTCAACCCCCGCGGCTGCATCAACTATCATTTTCACAGAAGCAGTATTCTCTTTTTTCTCGGTTGTTTCACGTGAAACAGTGACATCCCCGCCAGAACCGTCCGCCCAAGCCACCCCGTCATCATCACAATCATCGAGATTGAGCCCTCCGTATACTTCCGCTGACCCGTTCTCCACCCTGAGAACGCCAGTACTATATTGAGGCGTAACAAATACATACCTATCATTTGCGGCATCACGATAAACAATATCCCGCTTCGTGGCCGCCATCAATTTAAATGTTTCGTCTTTTTTCCAGTATTGCTCAGAATATAGGATCGGATCATCTAATTGCTGCGTGAATTCTTTAACCCTCTTCCGGATGCTGTGAATCTCACCATCCTTAAACCAGACGTTATCGATATCATCACTCTCATCTGGCATATAGGCATCCTTAAGCAAAATTGACGGATAATCCTGCTTTATACCTGATGTCGGGCTCAATATTCCAAAAGGTTTATTTGCCATTTATATCATTCACAATCTCTTGCGTTTGTTTATTGAGGCTTTGAATTTTTGCTTCAAGATATTTTTTCCTTGTTTCACTGCTGCCAATATTTCGCGTGACTGCCGTTAGATCGAATTCAAGCCTTTTCTTCTCTTTGCTAATATCTTCAAGATTTTTTTTCAGGATACGTTTGGTTTCTGGGTTCACTTTCCACCACCCTTGCTTTCGTAAATAGCAATTAATAATTTCTGTGTCTGGCGTTGCTCTTGAATTAATTGCCTTGTCAAATTGGCGTTTTCAATTAAAAGGTTTGTTGTTTGATTAATATTGCAACGATGATAAGTCATTTTTTTGCCTTCAGGAGTAATATTCTGGTATTCTCCAAAAAGTTCACAAAGACCGCCAATACATTTTTGTCCCACAAGAAAAGGGCATGCTCTTGCCCCTTTGATATTCTCCGCGAAAGCATCAAGAACGCCTTCCCGATTCTTTAGGACGCGTTCTTTTAATGCTTGATTCTTTTTTGCCTTGCCGTTTTTTTTAAAAAAAGCCAATGGATTTCCCATTTATGCCTGCCTTTCTGTTAATCCTTCTTGAAAACTCTAACATCCACATATAAGGGCGTATTCGCTACGCTTGTCAAAGCATGGGAGTGGGAACCGCCGCCACCCTTGCTACCCGTTGTATCCCCATCTGGATTAATATTGCTATTTCCGCCATTACCTGTTGTTGACCCACCTGAATGAGCGTCATAACTATGGGTATGCGCGGGAATTTCAGATTCTTGCAAGGTATGACCTGATGTCGCACCAGCCAATGTAGCGCTTCCGCCTGTACCCAATTCCGTATTGCCAACCCTGATATGCCTATTCGCATAAGTCGCTGTGACGTTTGTCCAGCCCGTGTGTGCAGTTGTTACGGAGGAAAACAGCAAATCGCCTGTCACGAATTCACTTGCAGCGTTCACTTCCCCTGCGGATGTTAACTGAACAACATTACTGTCTTCATCGATCAAATGGGCTTCACATTTTCCACCAACATCTTTCCCGTAAAGAACAATTGCATTTGCCTTGGCGGAAGCGTCAGCACCTTGAACCAAAAGACTGACCTTGCTATGCAATCCGCAATCATCATCATCGTAAACCGTGCCCGAATCAGGCCAGTAATGATCCTGCCCTTCCCGTTCAACGATAGCGTCCTTTAGTTCACGAATTCTATCATCCCCAGCGGTCGGATTGTCGGAGCCCGCTGGAGTCGCGGTATCAAACGGATTCGTTAAAGCCATAATTCCACCCCCTAAATGTCATTATACCTGACAGTATGATTTTCCTTTGTATTCTGATCGCTGAATAATTTATCAAATTCAGATTTATAAAGCGCTGTATGCACGACACCCTTCGACTTAATTAAACCGTATTTCTCGTAAATCTTAAAAATAATGTACTGAATTCCGCATTCCCTGAATCTGTCGGCATAACTTATTATTGTCGAATCGGCGTGATAGATTGTACCTGATATCTTCATCTCGTCATATGTATCAGCATCTACATTTGGCCAGACATAAATAGTTTCGTTAAATCTGGCGTATTCTTTCGGCTTGCCTGGCGCTGTATCCTGAGATACCCGTTCTTTATACCTCTGCCACGAAATTTCACGCAATGGCGGGCTTTCCGTGTTGTCGGTATGCATCACAGTAATAGCGTCAATTTTCTTAAAATTGTTAGTGAATGCCGATTCAATGTAATTCGGCTGTTCATCAACGAAGTTAACGGTTTCCTCCGCCTCTAAAGTAATCCCGCGGGACGTTAAATCAGCTACCCAGGATTTTACGAATTTATCAATATCGGACTGAGATTCAGCCCTGCCTGTACGTTCGTTACCAATTGTTCTTAATTCTACGGCTGTAATTGACATTATTTATCCTTGTAATATTTACTACGTTTTTTTGTGGTTTCGGGCTTTGTATCGCTCTCTGATACATTACCTGTAGGAGCAGCTGGAGCTTCCTTAACCACCTCAAACAACCCTTTCATGTCTGTATGCAGTAAAGCGCGCAGATGTTCAGGGTTTTTAACCTCACATGTGGGTGTGAAGTAATATGTAGCATTGTTGAATTCCATCCTTTTAGACGGCTTTGGTCCCGTGTATTTGATTAACATTCTGGATTACCTCCTTTTTGAGAAACACTAAATATATTAAAAATATCCATGCAATAGGGGTGTGAAAACTAAACGTTGAGCATGAATTTGCTAAAGATATTATTATCCCCGTCATTAATATCAACCCGAAATAACTCTTAAATTTTATAAATTGTATAAATAAATGTGTAAAATATCCTAAAATCAACATTCCCCCTACGATTCCAGCTTCAAACACCCATTCAATAAGTTCAAAATGTAAATGGGATCGATTCCCAGGATTAGTAGCTCTCGACCGATTATCATTCGCTATGGCGCGCCGAATGGCGTGGTAAGCAAATTTATATTGACCTAAGCCCCACCCTATGACTGGCCGAATTTTAACATATTGAACAACCGGCCTTAAGTATGCCGTCCTGGGGTTATCGAAGCTCAAATATTGCTTCTCGTACTTTACGGCATATGTAAATCCACTTAACAATACAAGCGAGATAATAAAGAATTTCAGCCATTTCTTTAATTTCAGGTTAAATATGACAAAGAACATAATTCCGATAAATAAAGCGCCTATAGCGCCTAAGGATTTTGTTAAAAATAACATGTATCCCAATGGCAACAAAAATAGATTCCATTTTTTGCGAAAGAATAAAGGGATAACCATCGCCAAACTTGCGCCCGAAAAGTTTGTATGACCCCAAGTCCCCACTACAAAATCTTTAACATTTTTTGTTACGTCTATCGTTTCGTTTCCTATCCGAGCCTGCCCTATATCCTGAAATATCGGGTCTAATTTAAAATACTGTAAGTACATATATGCTAATTGGATTAACATAATTACGCATAACCCGTTTATTACCACATACTTACAATCGACATCCAAGGTATTTTGAATTATCTGATAGACCAGCAGAAATAAAAAAATGTAATGAAATACAACAAAAGATTCAAAGCTGTAATTGTAAATAAGCCTAAACAAGCACCAAAAAAGAATAACCTTAAGCCATTTTTCTTTGATGTAAACCAATCCGATGAAGGCTATTATTGCCCATTCTGCTATCCAGCATTTCATCCAGAATAACTGCTTTGCAGGATAAAGGCCAAGGATGCAGAAAGCCATGGCCAGGAGAAAAACGAGGGCGGATTTGTTAACCCGCCCCCATTCTTTAATTTTTAGCGCTGTAGCTAAATTCAACATAATACAATTCCAGTTCAGCCGCAGATGTATCGATATTATCCCTGGTAACAGCAAAAGTAACAATCTCACCTGCCGCCAATGAAGCAAAATCGGTTGTGATAGGTAAGGCTGTTAACTCTGGCGTTCCCGCGGTTCCAGCAGGATCAACCTTTGTTTGGGTTGTATAGCTGACGTCCCACACGGTACCATCGGAATTAATAAAAACGCGGTACTGGATGTTTGGATGGTCGGAACCTGTATTATAATCCGTGAAAGCCCTAAACGTGCCTTCCGAAATATAATCGTCAGGTACTTTGAAAGTCACCTGAGCATAGGTTTCTGTTGCATCCAACCAGATAAGACAAGATGCGTCATTTCTTACGCCAAGAGCAGGAGCAGTTGAAGTCAAGAGAACTATTGCCGACTGTTTCCCAAGATTATCGCCACTATCCCAGTCATAGCCTATAAACTCATTGGGCAAGAAACGCATAACCCTATCAGTTGCGACCTGGGTGTCAATCACGATGTCGTGTTTGCTCGATGTAGACCAATCCTCAAGCAACGTAGCCCTGCTTCCAGCCTCAATTAAAACATCAAATTCGGAAGTAGCACTATAAAACTCAAAGATCCCGTCACTTAAGCCGGTTGTTATGGGGTTTGTTAATGATGTCCCAACATTATCAGAATAAACAGTCGCCACGGTAGTAGTGTCTTCTGTCCACACCGTTACCGTATCAACATCTGTCCGAATGTTTCCGTTTTCATCATATACCGCGCCCCAAAACTTCTCCAACCCATACAACGCATGAGCTGGTTGTACTGTCACCATCAATAAGAGGGCGACAAAAATAAAAGCAATAAACTTCCTCATTTTTTTATCCTCCCTCTTTAGTCGACGGCAATATAAGTGTCAACTGCGATTAATCCAAAATCCTCACCATTGAAGACTGTTTTAGCTGCCTTCCACACAATATCTGTGGCAACCCCTGGAATACGATTGTAATCAAACATTTTTTCATACCATGCTGGCATCTGCCCGTAAGCAACAACGCCTGCTTGGCGGCCTAACAATAAAGCCCTTGCACCTGTGAGGGCTGCCCCGCCCCAGGTGTTATATGTCTTCACGCGTTCGTATTCTTTTACAACAACACCATCCCAAATCCCTAATGCACCGCTGAAAAGTGGGTTTTTCTCTCCCCTGACATTACCTTCCCGTTGCGCATTCTGCCATGCTGTTTCAGCCTTCAACGCTTTGGTCTGGTAATCATGGCAAAGAAGCAAATATTTCTCTTCTCCGCCGACCATACAGCCGCGCACTTTAGGCGTACCTAATCTGGCTTTACGCTTTGCCCTGGAAATCAAGGATGTAGAGAGAGTATCTGCCGCCTCAATATCCACTGTTGATGTTGCGTCCCCGCCGAAAATATTTCTATTTGCCGTAGGAGAAGCAGACAAAGCAGTGATTATTGTTTTGTCAACATACTCTGTCACCCAGTCCTTTAATCCTTCCTTGAACTGTGTCCTAAGATCGAAAGCTGGCCTCTGCAGGTCAAGTTTCGACTTTGCCCGTACTGCATTACCGCGTTCCTCAAGCGTAACATCGAAGTCATAAAAAGTCATTTCCTCTTCGTTGTCTTCAAGGTAATCATTGTCCGTATTGACGCCGTCGCCGGTAAGTCTCATACGGAGCGGGAAAGTCATGATTTCACCTTTTTTCTTGGTGAATTCTGTATTCTTCTGAATAACAGTTTTCCCGTCCTCGGACGTATATTTATCAAAGAAAATATCTTTGATTGATTCCTTGAATAGCTTTACAGCCCACAGTTTTACAGCAAGGTTGTCGCCTGATGCAAATCTGGTTTCTGCCATTGCTTATACTCCTCTTATGTATTAGCAAGAAGCTCGTCGAGCTGGGAGTCAGATAAATTCATAATCTGTTCTTCTGTTAAATTTGCCGCATTTAACACTGGTTTGCCCGGACCCCCGGACGGCAACTTGCGTGGTTTAAGTTGTCCTTCATTTTCGAGCTTATCAAGTAAGCTCTCCCTGGTGTTCGCACGTATCTTGGCAATAAACTTTTTTGAAGTAAGAGCAATCCTATAAGCAGTCTCCGCGGGTTTTCCGTTTGTCCGCAACGATTCTTCCTGCACGGCTCTCCAGAATGCGGGCTTAGCTTTTGCCATTACCTGAAATTCGGCAATAGCCTCATCGTAAGGGACTGGAAATTCATCGCTTGCGGTTTTGGTCTTCTCAACCATCGCCTCTTCATTCTCTGCGTAATTTTCCGCTGACTTTTGACGTGCCTCGGCAACCGTGTCCCTGTTAGCATCTTTCTTAAGCGAAGTCATCAACTTCTTGACTTGCCCTGCCGTAAGGTAATCATCGTCTGCCATAGACTCAAGGTCAAATTCGTCACCTCTACCCCTATCCTGTAGCTCCCCGAGAGTTGCTTCCAACTGCTGCCTTACTTCACGCTCTTGCTTAAGATCGTGGTAAATGCCTTGCTTCTCATTCTGCAAGGAATCGAGTTGAGTTTTCAAGTCTTTGACAGACGTTGTTAACTCATCGATTGTCTGATTTTGCGGTGGTTCGCCTCCCGCTTGAGGTTTTTCATCTTGACGCGTTGCTTGATCTTCGGGTGTTAATGCATCCCATTCGTCTTGTGTTAACATACTGCCTCCTTTTTAACTGCCCGCAGAGGTGCGGTAATCTGCCTGGTGATTAAACGCTCACAAGGTAAGCGTGGCCTCGTTATGAGGATTTAAAACAAAAAAGCCCGACTGTCTAAATTATTGAACAAAATGTTCAACTTTTAAAACATGTCGGGCTTGAGGTTTTCTCAGCGTCCCTATCTATTTTTCAGATTGTGGTTTTACTCTTTCGTTTCTAAGCTTTTGGGTGGCTTAATACTTTCGAATCGGTTAACATTCGTTATCCCGCCCTTAAAAAAATTAATCTCAATCTTGCCTGTATATTGGCTCTCGGCTAATTCTTGAATTAATTTTATTGTCCATTCAAAGTTTTTCATCTGGGCGCCCCAGCTGGCGCAGGTCTTGGTTTCGGTGCCGGCGGCGGCGCTCCACCTGGAGCCCCTCCTGGCGCCGGCGCTCCCGCACCCATCGCCTGCATGATATCTTCCTTGTATGGAAGATCACTTGCCTTAAGAAGTACTTCTGGCGGTATCGGCAACCCTGCCCTGACGGCCTCAATAAGCATGGCGAAATCTCGCGTCCTTGCGGTCGGTGAGGTCTTCGACTCAGAGACAGAAATCTTATATTTTCCTATCGTTAGATCATTCTTAATTTCCCCCACAGCGTTCTGTTTTGCCTGCATATTAACAGGAAATTCTTTAACATCCCCGTCAATTACCATTGTCAATATTTCTTGCTTAGTATAAACGTCGGTCTTCTGGATCATTTCAATAAGACGTGTTCCTAAAATCTGCTTTGACATACGCATATTATCGAAGACGCTCTCAATTGTAATTAACCCCTGGCTCCTGCGTTGCGCCATCAGAATACCGGACACGTTCTTATCCTCTGGCAACCCAGCTAAGTCAGGATTAACGCCAGATATCTCACGCACAGCACCTTTCCCAGTTTCTGCAAGTTTTATGTGCCCCTCTGATAACGGCGCAGGCGTATCCCGCTCAAACCTTGCCCCTGGCTTTAATTTCTTAATGTATCCTGGCTTGGAGATATTGTTTTCAAGCGCGTCCCAATCAGCCGTCGCGTTCTCGTCGGCGGTATATCCAGAATTAGCCGTCTGGTTAAGATGATGCAATGCCTGCGATATCCTTTTATTGATCTCTCGCTGTGGGTCTTTTAACTGCGTGATAACCCCCCAGTGATGGTTTTCCACCCAATAGCTGAAAAATGGAATAATAGGAAACTGCGTTACGCCGTTCAGAGGATCTCTGATATTTTGGATTTCTACGTTACCAACATAAGTCGTTAAATTAAGAACAGGACGGACACGTTTTACTATACGCATTGTCGGGTATTGCCTAAGAATAGCGTCAATCTTTGCTTTCGGAAAATCTACCTGCTTAACAACACCTGACTCAATGCCGACGAGAAACTTCTGCTCCTCAAAATCTTTCCACCAGCATTCTTTTACACGGTACCGAAACTTGTCTATTTCTTCCGTTGACGAGCCCTCAACAGGCCAGTCTTTATACTTGTCGCCTTCCGTGAACGGTAACGGCTCTTTATCCTTTTCATTTACAACTAATCCTTCAAATTCGTTTTTCTTCTCAGGAAAAGCTAAATTTAAGCGGTCTTTCGGCAACCACGCAATTTTAAAAATAAACTGTCCATCCCGCATATCATATTTCGTCGAAAAAGGATCAGGGTAAATCCTAAACGGTGAAAGGTTTTCTATCACAATCTCCCCTGTAGTAACCTCGTCGTCATAATCAACGTTAAGTCCCAGCCACCCCTTGCCAGTTATGATCCCCATTAAAAACATTAATGATGTTTCCCAATCGCCGTACGATCCGTCGTGAATATGTTTAATCAGTTCCGAAAGAATATTTGCTATTTCTTTTGTCCCGCCCTTACGATTATAAATAGTAATATCCTGACGGTTCTGACGTTGATATCCAGACACTAAATTCACAAGCGAGAAAAGCATGTTATATGTCAGCGCTGGACGTTTCTCCGCCCTCAATATTGATAGGTCATTCGCATCCCACTGACGATCACCGCCGATATAAAAATCTAAATCTTGTCTGGCTTGAACGAGCCACGGCTGATGCGCTCCCTCGGCGAGCGTCCACCATTTCTGTAGTTTATCGATAACTTTTTCTTTTGGTTTGTCAGTCATGGTTAATCACGCCTATCGTTGTGGATTCACCTGCCGCACATCGGAAATAAACCTTAAAGGTATTCCTCGTGCCCTTATAAACAAGCCCTTGGCTCTGAAAGAGCTTATTACCAATGTTTGACGCAGGGGCAACGTTAGAACCTCCGTACCACGCAACCTTACTGCCGACGTTTTGAAAACTTACTCCCTTTTTTCCAGCGGTCACGGTGTAAGGGACAGCAGTCGCATCAACGCTTATTGCTGCCTCGGATGCAACCGCACCGATATTATTGTATTCGAGAAAATTTATCATTCTGTCACCTGCTCACTGGCTCTCTTAGCCTCTTCGATTGTCATGGGTTTATCCCTGATGATCGGGTTAATAATTTCCACATCCTTAAATACTGGACGAGGAACAATCTTGTCTTTCAGTACAGCATTCACCACTTCCACATCCCGAAACACTGGGCGTTGATACCCTTCTATCATTCTTTTCATAGCAATAAATTCCTGCCGTATCTTCGGGATATCTTTAGCACAGTCAAATAACAAATGCAAATTCTTGATTAAGTCGGGGATAATCTTAATACATTGAACGATGATATCGACAGCGTCCTTGATTATTTCAATCGATGCCTTATTGGGCACATCAAGATTAACCCGACGGATAACGGGTTTCTCAACCTCAACCTCTTTTAAGATATATTTTATCGTCGGTTCTGTCCGCTCAACATATCTCGTCGTTGATACTTCCCGCACCTTAAACTTTGTTGTCTCTTCCTCGACGGTAATAAACTTTGTAGTCTCGATCTCCTCTTTCGTCAAAACGTACTGAGGGACATAAACCTTTTTGAAATCAGCTGATAAACCATACTCATTACCGTCTTTGTCAAATAGTCGAACTATCGCCACCTCTTAACCTCCAAAACTTCCGCGTCTTTCTCGCACTGGACATAAACCGTTAAGGCCACCTCAGGATAAAGATTATCTTCCGTCTCAGAGTTCCCTGACGGTATAGTAATATAGTTTCCGTTTGTGATTCCGTCGGGGTCATAAGCGAGTTTAAGTGCCGTTCCACCTCTTGTCTTAATCGTGTAGGACTTTGTGTCGACGGGAAGAATGAAGCTGTACTCTTCGTCTTTGTCCGTCAGGTCAACATAAATTATTCTGGGATATCTCTTTGACATTAAAATCCCTCCATTGGTACGCCGTATTTACGGTTGTGGAAATCCATGAGCTTTTCAGTTCGTTCAAAATAAGTATTTAGAACTTGATTCAGCGGAATACGTTTCTTACAAACTTCACAATTACATGCATTTGTTGAATATTCTTCCATTCTTACTTTTTCATGCTTACACTCTTCCCCCATCCTACACCCCCGTATAATAAGGTTTAACTTTTTTCTTCTGCCAAACACCCGCCACCAACCGCAACACATCGATGATTTTCGCCTGCTTGATATCAAATGTCAGCCCCACGTTTTCCTTGATGCGCTCTGGCCATAGTAAAAAATTAAGATGTGCCACGTCCTCACCCACAGCCCAGATTAAAATATCCGCGCCCTCTTCCCTGCTGATTCCCAGCGGTATCCAAGCCTTTGATATTAATCGACGCAGGCGGTAGAGCTTTAATATTTCATGTGGGAGGTCTACGCCAGCCGTAGAGTCTTTCTCAAACTGCCGTTCCTCGTCGAATTTTAGGTCTCGTTTCATGAAGTAAGCCTTTTGAGGGTGGTCGACGTAAATATTTTTTCCCAGTAATCCTTGAGCCACATCGCCTGAAACTGCGATATCATGTGGTCAATACCATTAATTCTAAGATTAACTTCATCTCCGTACACCCGACAGGAGTCCTGGTAAATAGGTCTCAATATTCCCCGACGTAAATTAGGATAACGTTGATATCTACGCAACCAATCAATCATTGTGCCTTACCTTTCCGATTAATCTCCTGACATTCATGTCTAAAAAGTTGACCATTCTGCTTATTTTCGCCGCAATCTCTTTTGCTTCATCCTCCCCCTCATTCTCCCTTTCAAAATATTCGTGCCAACCTTCCATGTGACACCCCCTAACTAATTTTCAATATACCTCTCTCGATTTGTTTCCTTCTCCGAGCTTTTTCTTGAGTATGTGGATGCTCCGTTGTCGCATCTTTAGCAATCTCTGTCAACAATTTAAGTTTTCTTTTACATAGCATATAAAAATTATTTCTCTTCCTGAAACGATCGGTTATTCTTGCCTCAGACTTTAACATTTATCCCCCTCATGCCGCCATCGCTGACGTGTTTTGATGCTGGTCGTTGTTCTTATAACTCGCCCATCCTTGATTACGTCGGATAATCGGCACGTTGTCATACTCAGCACTCATCATCATAATAGCGTCTTTGTTGCCAGGGCTGCGTCCCAACCGCTTCTTGAGATATTTTTTTTTCTCGATCGTGATATATCCACGAGGATGATTGACCAGCCGTACAGCTGATATCTCTTGACGCTGGTCGGGGTTTTTGGAGATACCTATCAGCCCGCTCTCAAAATCCAACCGCATCTGCCAATGTCCCTCGGAATACCGTGTCTCGAAATCATCTTTATTATACACAAGTTTCGAGCTGCCTTGAAAAGATATTATTTTCGTCTTCGCATCTTTAGACGCCGACAACAACTTAACCATGACCCGACCGATACCGTCCCCGTCAACAATAATACAGTTTCCATTAATTTTACGTAACATCCTCCAAACATACGGCTCACAATCCTCTATCTTTTTATTCTTTAAAATCAGCTCGTCAATCTCTAACTTGTTTTCCCACGCCTTAATAACTGTCTCGTCGTGGTCTTGCTCTTTCTGTCCTACATTCACATCGTGGTCATCCCCACCGTCACCGACATCAACCGTGATAAACCGCTTGATATACGATTTAATCGGCTGGATATCCCTTGCCTCGGCTGCTTCAATCCAGGATATGGGGATTAATGAGTCAGGGTCTTCATCTGGTATCTCTCCCGAAACACGGGCTTTGTAATAGTTTGAATTCTCGCCAAACTTATCACGGACATCTTGCTCGTACTCTCGACCCGATAACCCGACGATAACTTCCCGCCCTTGAATAAAATTAGGTGTGTCCTTAACAGAAATCGTAACCTTATGAAACGCGGGGTCTTTAAAACATTCGATGAACTCTCCGACAGGCGACGTCGGATTTCCAACAGCGACAAACTTCGCATTCCCCGACGACAGTAAAGACATTGCAGCGTTCCATATCTCGCGCACAACACCGGCGGCCTCGTCAAAGATGACAAGAACATTATCGTTATGGAACCCTTGCATCCTCGTTGCCTCTTTTGTCACCGTATCAGGTTTAGTGGCGAAGCCATACGCAAACCATTTTTGTCCAGTTTCATTTTGGAGATCGATTTTTGTCTTCGTGACGACGCCACCAAGCGTTAACTTCGCTCCAGCATGAGCGTTGCGAATCTCACGCCAAAGAATCTCTTCTACCTGCGGATGTGACGGAGCTGTTGTTATTACCGTCGAGGGGTAGAAGCAATACAGGAACCACATAGCAAGACGAGACATCGTATAGGTTTTTGACACACTGTGCCCCGCCTTGATCACAACTTTCTTATAGTCTCGGACGGCGTTAATCATCTCTTGCATCTTAGGCCAGATGTTCTGGCGGTCGACACCGAGGACGTTGACAAAGTAATCCTCTGGGTGAGCTATAAAGTTCTCACGCATTACCTTCGCAGCCTTAATCTCGTCATTCGTAATGTTTGATATCATTTCTCTGTAGATAGTTTGATTAAATTAGCAAACGTTACATTGCCCTTATGCATATGCTCATGCTTATCACGCCAGCCTGCAACGTTCTTTAAGGAAAAAATAACCATAGTTACATCAAGCTTCTTTGACAGCCCGCCCATAACTAATTTATTTTCTTGGATTTGATAGGCGAGATTATAGGCACTGGCAAAATTCTTATTCTTCTCGGCAAAAACTGATAACTGCCCACGATGAAACTCATTCTCTGCCGCAAAGTTACCAAGCCAGAAGTTATTCGGTATCTTAATCCATGTGATGAGCTTGACGGCAAGTTCATCAATGACCGCGTCTGTAAACTGCTTTCCGATTATACCTTTTTTTCTACCCATTGACTTTCACCACCTTTTGACCTGTAAAGTCTTCCCAGCGCTTGATTATCACGTCAATATAATGCGGATCAAGCTCCATGCCGTAGCAGATGCGGTTCGTTTTTTCGCAGGCGATGAGGGTGGAGCCGGAGCCGAGGAAGAGGTCAAGGACGATATCGTTCCATTTAGAACTATTCTGAATTGCTCGATTGCATAACTCAACAGGCTTCATCGTAGGATGTAACTTTGAATTCAACGGTCTGTTTATTTCCCATACCTCTGTTTGTTTTCTGTCTCCACTGAATCCGCTTTTATCAAACCATCCATAAAAACACGGTTCGTACATTCTCTGATACTTTGCCGGGCTTAACACTAACTGTTGTTTTTTCCAAATGATAGTAGCAGACCAATGACATCCCACCTCAACGAGCCACAACCGCATTTTCATCCCTTCAGGGCTTGGCGCTCCCCACATATAAATATCCCCGGTATTGAATGATAAGAAATTGCTATATAAAGACTTACAAAACTCTTCCCATTCCTCTGGATCTTGCTTGTCATTCTCGATCGTTCTTATTTTATGACGGGGGTTCTTCGAAACACCATAATCTACATTGTACGGAGGATCGGTATGTATCATTTGAGATTTCTTACCATCCATGAGTTTCTCAACATCTTCAACCTTTGTCGAATCCCCGCACATAACCCGATGCTGCCCAAGCTGGTAAACGTCACCAAGCTTTGAGACAGCCTCCTCTGGCACGTCGGGCACTTCGTCGTCCTTCTCATCGGGCTCCGCCTTAAAGATATTATCAAGCTCTGCCGAGTCAAAACCCACATCAGTAAGCATGTCAGCGTCAAAGTCTGCCAGCAGTTCAATGTCCCACTGCCCGAGATTGCGGTTTAGGCGGAGGTTAAGCTCTTTCTCTTCCTCGGCAGCTAACAATCTGTCAGGGATGCGAACGTCAACATCAGTAACACCCTGCTGTTGTAATATCTTAATGCGTTGATGGCCGCCGATGATTGTATTGTTGGAATTGATTATGATAGGATCCGCGAGGTTAAATCTATCGAGGGATGTAGTTAAATCTTTCGCTTGTTTCTCTGTTGTCTGACGAGGATTATATGCTGCAGGTATTAAATCGCTTATCTTACGGTTTTCGTTATGCCACGCTATTTTTTTAGACGTTGGTTTCACGTCAAAATTATAGCAAGTAAATTATTTCTTTGTCAAGGATTCTTTAACAATTGTAGTTAACAATAACACTTTTGCCCATCTATCTGTCTCAATTAATAACCTGATAGGTAGTCAATATTAGATATCTATAAGCAATGATTATAACGGCTGGATTACCCAGCCTGCAAGCAGGTCGGGCTATCGCCCTCCATAGTCCGGGCTTCGCCCGTTCCCTGAATCTTCCAGTAGATTCACCCGTCCATAGTGTATGGTGTCTGTGTGCAAATCGTATTCCTTGCGTAAAAGAAAAACCTGATTGCTTAAGAAATGCATCTCATTGCGTGACGGGTTAAGCCTGGCTTCAATCTCATTCGTTACGTCCCAGTCATACGGCACGTCCATTATTACATTGCAAATAAAACACAACACACAAAACAGAATGAACTGCATAATTATTACAACCTTAAACAGCTGCCTGATTCTTTTTATTCTCATATTTCCCCCTTAGCTCCTCATTTTCCTCCCGTAACTGCTGATTTTCCTCCCAGATTTGCTTGCTTTCCTCCTGTTCTGTCCTGATTCCTATCAAAAAGGCGATAAAATTAGACAAAATGATTAAAATCCACATCATTTCATCCCCAGCAGAGATATCCGCCCCCTCAAATCCCTGTTTTCTTTGACTAATTTCTTGTTTTGTGCAACAACTTCCGCTTTTGACCCGTAAATTTCATCAATCCTACCCTTTGAAAACAACCCACAAAAAACAAACCCCAATGTACCGCCAATGAAAATCCCGATTACTAATTGCATGTTGCACCCCCTGAATTTTAATATTATTAAACATGTCAAGCCACAGATGCCCTGAAACTACCGAAAACGCCCAGCATCGAATCCAACAGTTAAAACAAAATAAGTATACACTGTTTTTAAAGACTCAACCACGGGCATCCTCGCGCGTTTAAGAACTATGCCACGAAACCACTAATCTACGATTATTTGTCCTTCATGTCCCCAAACTTTTTCTGCGATAACCTGCCAAACATGTGAATCATCTTCAAACACTGCATCCCAAAGCCCCTTAATAAGATTATCTAAATCAGGTTTTTGCTGATGCGGTAGATGGGCATATTTATTTTTTTTTCTGACTGACCAAGATTTAGGCATAGGCATAACAAACATTACTTTGTCTCCCGATTCAGATAAAATAATATTAGCCTTGCGCACCTGGAGTTTGTACGCCCAATACCTATTTACACGCTTCCGACTCTGCCAGCGATCAGCCTGGGTCATCCTGGGCTTACCTACTGGTACAATATTATACGTCTTCATCTTCCACCCTCCTCCAATCTGCATCTCTCTCATGCCAGAAAAGACAACCCGCAGGATTGCCTATTTCCGAGCTATCAACAGTCACTTCACACGGTACACCACAGACCTCACATATCCATTTCATTCTTCACCCCCTCCATTTCTTTGATCTTCGCGATACAATACTCCATTCGTTTCTCCAGCTTCCTGCGGAACGACTCATTAGCCTTTAGACAATTTTCGGTAAGGCTGATATAACACTCCAACGCTGGTATAGTTTCAGGCGCATCTTCCCAGGCTTTAGGTTTCTTAACTGTTTGCATAATTCTCCTTTCTCCCGTTTTCCTCAATTTCAATCTCCTGCCAGTCAAACATCTCTGCCAGTTCGCGGAGGGTTAGACCGAGATGCGGGATGTGGTCGTTTTTAATTGGCATCACTCCTCCCAGGTGGCTTGTTGCTGGGTTTCGTACTTATCAAATTTAAATTCTTTAAAATTTAATCGTAATGCGGGATAAATAGTATCTTGATGCTTGATTTTATCGTAAAACAACCGTAATTTCTGCAAAACTGCATGTTTTTCGGCTTCTTTTATGGTTTCAAAACACCATTCATTTGTATGGTATATTTCATAAAGCCTTAAAAAACAGTCTCGGTTGTGTAGTTCAGACTGCCATTTTTTTCCGAGATAATCTTTAATAAAATCCTGCTTAAAAAACTTTTCTTTTGATTCGTATTTTTTTGTTTTTGGAAAATTATCAAACTCTATAAGCTCAACAGGGCGTAGCGGAGCTGGCATCGGTTGCATCTTGTTTATTTCGTCATATATTACAGGGCAATACTTTAGGGTTTTTTCCTTGAAATATTCAACATCAATCTCGGAAGATACGCTTGAGGGATTCATCTTCTTTCTCCTTTTCGGTTTGGGGTTCGACATAATCTATCCAATCCCGCCAATTGTTGAACCAAGTTGAGCCTTTTTTAATATATCCATTCTTCACTTTTTTGCATTTGAGATAATTTTTAAGAGCTTTCTGGATATCCTCTTTATCCTTTTCGGTTTTAACACTCGCGTTAAAATGCCTAAAGGCGTCTTTTTTGCCATCTTGATCTGGGTATTCTTTCCAAAGACCTTCAAAAAACGCACTATATATGTTCTTTATGTTCTTATCATTCTTATCATTCTTATCATTCTTATCATTCTTGTATGTGGTTACTTGTTGGTTACTTGTTGGTTGCTTGTTGGTTACTTGTTGGTTAGTTAGCTGGTTGATGTACTCTCCGTCTTTTTGGTAATCATTGTAATTACATATAGTTATAACACTAAACCTGTTGGTTGGTTTGGTGGTTAAAAATCCAATATTTTCTAAAATTTTTAGACTCGACCTAACATTTTGCTGTGTCAGCCCCGAGGCATCAGAAAGGCTTTTTCGACCAGTTAAAATTTGTCCTCGCAATAAAATTACTTCTTCGTTGTTAAAAATAAATTTTTGAGGCTCATGGCACGCCTCCAATAATAGATGCAACGCAAGATGAGCTGTTAAAGGTTTCTTGTAGAAAGACGTCCTTTTAAAACATCTCCAAATAAAAATAAATCCATCTTGTATTAATGCCATAATAATTAAAAGCGGTAATTAAGCGGAAATACTTAATGCGGTCTGGGTAGCTATCCCAAAGGAAACCCCTACACCTTTGGCAAACTTTACGTAGTAACTCTTGCGATCAACTCAAGAGGATCAGGAAGCCTTTCCGAGGCGTAATTCTCCATGTCATAATTACCGCTCATCCTTTCAAACAAAAACCCCGCCAGGCAGAGTGTAATTTGGGCAAACTAATCTCTGTTGTTCCTGACGAGGCAATAAAAAACCCGTCCAATTTGCGCATCGTAGAGAGGCGTGACGGGTATGTTTTACAATTAAATTATTTTTTAGTTTGCCCATAACGAAAAGCATATACCCTAATCCCTGTTTTGTCAACCCCTAAAACAAAAAATAAACAAAAGAAGGTATTGCAAATATTTGTGCGAGATGCTATATATAGAGAAGCCACAAACAAAAATCAACTCCTAAAATAAACCAAATAAAAACACTTGACAAATATTTGTTACATGGTATACTTTTACCATAGAAAGGAAGAGGCAGGAACATGAAAAAACTAATCATAGAAATAATCGACGACAGAATTAAAGACAGGTTCAAGGCAAAGTGTGCGAGGTTAGGAACAACTCAAAAAAAAGTTATTACATCTTTAATCGAAGAATGGATAAAAAATGCAGACAATAAGAAATAAAGCAGAAAAGCAATATGCCGATCTGCTGGAAGCCAGAAAGGATTAATCTAATGTCTGAATTTTACGGTAAGGACGGAAAAAAAATTCACCTGTTTAATTGGGGGAGGAAAATAGAAGATTCAAAATATAGAATAATCAAACAAGATGTTTTAACGAACGGAAAAATGATATCAACTGTTTGGCTAGGAATAAATCACTGTTATGGCGGCGGGACACCATTAATTTTTGAAACAATGGTGTTTTCCTTTGAGGGAAAAGCACTCGTAACGCGCAGGTACGAAACAATAAAGGAAGCAAGAGAAGGACACAAAGCAATAGTAAGAATAGAAAAAAAAAATCCATAAAGAATAAAGGAGAACACCATGCAAAAATATACATATCTCCCTGACCCGTGTTGGTTTCTGCCAGCGGTATTACTTTTTACCCTTGTGTTTGTGTCGATCATATGCTCGCTGTGCCGTGCCAGCGAAATGGATCTAACCCGTGCAGTAATACATCATACCGCCAGCCATGATGTATCAGCCGCAGAAATCGACCGCTGGCACAAAGAAAGGGGCTGGGATGGTATCGGATATCATTACATTATACGAGCAAACGGGAAAATCGAGAAAGGTCGAGATATCAATAAGAAAGGGGCACATGCTAAAGGCCGTAACCACCTCATCGGGATTGCCCTCACTGGTAATGATGAGTTTACTCCTCGCCAAATTAGTAATCTCAAAGAACTCCTCCGACGCCTTAAGATCGTACGCATTGAAAGGCATCATCAGCATTGCCCAGGACAAGGCATAGATGTAGAGAAGATGCAACGTTTTATCAATCGCGGGTGGAAATAAAGAAAGGAAATCGGCATGTCAAAAATCAAACGCTTAGTAATCAAGGATTGTCTCGGGATAGAGGAACTGTCCTTAAATCTCGGACAGACCAATATAATCTCAGGGGGCAACGAGAAGAACAAAACGGCTATTCTGGAAATCATAGAGAAAGGCTTGTACAACATTAAACGCAGGACAAAGTTTGTCCGTGTCGGGGCGGAGAAGGCTTATATCGAGCTTGAGACAGATGACGGGTTGAAGATTGCCAGGACAGTCAAGGAAGACGAGGCGGGCATTGACAGGGGAAATGTCAAGGTGTTTCAGGAGGGCGAGCCTGTCAAGAAATCGCCAGAGACTTTCCTGAAAAACCTCCTGCAGCCCGATGCGACAAAAAGAGCTTCGATGTTCTCCTTTAATCCTGTCAATTTTATGCAGAAATCTTCCGCGGAACAAACAGATATCCTTTTAAATTTGATGCCTATCACGGTATCAGACGAGGACGCCGTTAATTGGTTTGATCGGGCGCCGCAAGTCAACTACGCTCAGCATGGGCTTAAGGTGCTTAAGGACATCGAAGCATGGTTTTATCAGTTGCGGCATGATGCCAATCAGAAGGTTAGTAATACTACCGACGAGGTCAACGCCTTGTTTAAACGCCTGCCTGATAACTTCAATACGGAGAAGTGGGAGAAGGTCAGCCTGAAGGCGGAGTATGACGCGCTTAGAAACGCGGATCAAGCGAACAGGGACATCGAAAAAGCTAAGTATTGTATCAACACAAACGAAACGACTGTTGGGGATATTAACAATAGGTACGACATGGAAGTCAAAAAACTTGATGACGAAAAGCGGCTTAACCTTGATGAAATGAAACTGGATATCGGTATGGAAAAAGATGCTTTGCGCGAAATACTTCAAGGCGTTGAAGCTCAAATCAAAGAACTGGAATTAGAAAAAGCCAGAGTTGAGACAAAAATTAAGAACCTCGACTTGGTAAGCCTCGTTGAAAAAGAAAAGGCTATTGATAGAGAAAACGCTGCGCATATTAGAACCATTGAGGAACGCAGGAAGGAAGAACTCCAGAACCAGGCAGCCAAGATAAAAGAAGCCGGACTATTGGCACCCAGGACTTTTGTTGATACCGAAGAAATGCGCCAGAAATGCGAATACGCCGAGGAAATGAAAGGGTATATCCCACTGGCTAAAGGAGCGAAGATGTTAAAGAAACGGTTGGAGAGTGAAGGGGCTGAGGCTGATACATTAAGCGATTGCCTTGAAACAGCACGGCGGAAGCCACAGGAGCTTTTGCAAGCCACGGAACTCCCTATTGATATGCATATCAGCTACTATCACGAGGAAAACGGAAAAAAATATAAAAAGATTGAGTGTGGAGATAACAAGACCAGGGGGTTAGGCATTGACGAAGGGGGAAATGTCACCGTCAACGGGCTTCCGCTGTCTAACATGAGTACGTCGAAGCAAGTCACCGTGTGCCTACAGATTGCCCGGGCGCTTGTTAAGGACAGCCCGCTCAAGCTCATCTGCGTTGATAAGGTTGAGCATTTAGACGAGGATGTGCGGGCGGAGTTTTACAGGCAGGTTGAAGATGATGTGGAGTGTCAATATTTTACGAGCATCGTCACGAAGGGGAAGCTGAAGGTGGAGAGTAACTAAAATGAAAATAAAAGACATTATATCGTTAAGCGGTTGTTACTCGGCGCATGATGTTGGAGAAAAAGAAGTAATTGTTTTTGGGAAAGACGATTTTATCCTCACGATGTCAGGACATCATTCAGGAAATTTCGGTGAAGCCGAGAACATTTACAATGCTTTATCGAAAAGAGTAATATTTATCAGGAAGCCTATTTATTAATTAACCGTGCAAAAAGGAGAAACATCATGGAAAAAGGATTAGCATTAAAAACCGTATCAGACAATCTTAAGACGTTAATGCAGGATAAAATGGAAGCGTTGCCTGAGAATTTTAACCAGACGCGTTTCCTACAAAACTGCCTAACGGTATTAGCTGAAACAAAAGGAATTGAAAGCTTGGAACCCCGAAGCGTTGCCAGGACTATGCTTAAAGGCGCATTCCTCGGGCTGGATTTCTTCAATAGGGAATGTTACGCAATCCCTTACGGCAATCAGTTGCAGTTTCAAACTGACTACAAAGGCGAGATTAAACTTGCCAAAAAGTACAGCATTAACAAGGTCAGGGACATCTACGCCAAACTTGTAAGGGAAGGGGATATCTTCGAGGAATACGTCAGGGATGGTCAACAACACGTTGATTTTAAGCCGCTCATGCTCAACGATGCCAAGATTATGGGGGCTTTCGCTGTGGTTTATTACGCCGACGGAAGTATGATGTATGACAGTATGAGCCTTGCCGACATGGAGAATACCCGCCGCAAATTTTCGAAGCAACCTGACGGTAAAGCCTGGAAAGACACCCCTGGGGAGATGTACAAAAAGACGGTACTCCGCAGGCTATGTAAGATGATACAGCTTGACTTTGACCAGAGCGTGCAGGATCAGGCTTGGCGAGAGGGAAGCGGGACAGTAATTGACGTAGAAGGAAAAGTCGCAAAAAAAGAAGCAACCGACCCGTTTAACCCCAAGCCAAAAGTTGAGGCTCCGAAAGAAGAAAAACCCGCCGAGGAACCGCCTTTGCACTCATGGCATCCAGAACCACCGCCCGAAAAACCAGATTATGAAAAGTCGGCGTGGGCTGAGGAAGACAAGGCAGCGGAGAAGGGGGAGAAGAAATAATGTTCCTTACAAACGAGAATTACTTTTCAAAAGAATCGGCGAAAGAATATCTCTCCGTTAGCCAGTATAAATCTTTTGTTGGTACGCCGATAAAACGAGGGTGCGAGGAGCGCACCTTGGCCGAAATGAACGGTTTTTGGACAAAGGATTCGACAACCGCCATGCTTGCTAGCAGTTACGTCGATGCTCATTTTGAAGGTACGCTCGATGTATTTTTAGGTCAGCATCCAGAAGCATATACCAAAGGCACGAAAAATAACCCGTCTAGGATTAGGTCGGAGTATATGTATATGGATGACATCATAGCCCGCATCGAGCGTGATCCGTATATGATGAAATATCTTGCAGGTGAGAAACAGGTAATCTTTACAGGTGAGATATTCGGGGCAAAATGGAAAGGCAAAATAGATTCGTTGATTCGCCACGTATGTATTGTGGATTTAAAGGTCATGAAATCCCTTCGCGATCATGTATGGTCGCGAGAATTAGGGCGGGTAGACTTCTGCGTCGCATATGGGTATGACGTCCAGGGCGCAATATACCAACGGCTCACGGAGATTAACACTGGCAAGAAACTCCCGTTTTATATTGCCGCCGCCTCAAAAGAAAAGTATCCCGAAATCGAAATCATCGCATTTGAGCAAGACGAGCTTGACACCGCGATGCGTGAAGTCGAGATGAACGTCGAGCGGATACTTGACCTTAAGGCGGGTAAAGCCGACCCAGAACGATGTTTTTTGTGTGATTACTGCCACGCCACAAAGAAGTTGAGCGTGCCGGTGCATCACTCAGATTTAATCCAGTCCGCCAACCAATAAACCAGAGGTTTATTTTTCTATTTGCGGACGTGGCAGGTGCCAGAAGTTGCGTAATGGTTAAATGACGGCTTACAGTCAGCCTGCCAGGGCTTTAAATTTAGGGAGTATGGTGAAACTGGAATCACGCCAGGCTGTAGACCTGCAGTTCAGAGTTCGAGTCTTTGTGCTCCCATTGATGAAAGGAAATGATTATGTCAACAGGTGCAGTAACAATATATGAACTTCAAGAAGGGAATAAATTTATATTCAGTGATAAAATACATACCTTTAGCCATTTCATAAAAAAGGGAATGCCTGGACGTGGGAAAGTAAAAACGGCAGTTTGTTTTGATGAAGATGGAAAAATGCAGTATTTTACTCGTGATTGGGATGTGCATGTTTTATAAGAAATAAATCAGCGAGGTTACCGCTCAGAAACACGGTTGAAAAAGGAGTCGTACACCACTTTCTCCATCGAAATATGCCGACGGGCATAGAGTACGCCGGTGGTATGGAATCGGACGAGGCGGTATTTAAGCCGACGGGCTACTCGCTAATTAAATTGTTACCGCAATAATGGAGAGGCTGAAATGATAATATTTTTCCCAATACTAATTATAATCCTGTTTACATTGGCATCTATTGTCTGCTTCTATTATGGTAACTGGTGGTACGGGTGTTTTCAGTTGTTGTCAGCGTTAATGCAATACGTTGTCATGCGCATGAAATGAAACAAAATGAGGTTCGGATTAAGCTGTTAAAGATAGAGATAGCGTCTCAAAAAATAATCAGCAGATAAAGGCGGGTACCTGACTCCGATAAACGCTCCTCTACCATTTTAAATAATGAAAGGAAACCATGAAAACGATTACACTGATTCTGTTTTTAGCTTTTTGTACACCTGCCTGTCATCCTGCTTTTGCGGGTATAACATTTAATATGGCGGGCGGGGAGAGCCTCAACGATATCATTATTAAATTAAGGAAGGCGTATTTAAGGGACGACAGAGAGCAAGTACTTGAAATGGTGAAAAAAGTTGACGTGATTCTTGAACTAAATAAAGACGAACATCCCGACCAAATGAAAGAGATAAGTAAGAGGTTTGAATTTTTTAAAGCGAATTCTATGTCAAATTTGAACAAAGAGGTGTTGTTGTCATTAGACATATTTACTGATTTAATAAAATTTATACCGAATGCTGTTGTGCGTATCAGCTCGGAGAGGGTGGAGAAATGAAAAAGAAACCAGAGAAAACTGAAGGATGTTATATGCTTGGGTATTCTTTCAATGGTGGGTGTATCATTGGGCGCAATCAAGTCATTGATGAATACGACGCCTTTTTGCCGAGCATGGCAGAATTAATGGAAATAACTCTCGTGAAAATAGACGAGATAGACGGGTTGCGTGAAGAAATAATAGAAGCCAGGCCCGGAGAACAATTAACGGATTCTCTGCTTATAGGTAGATTTTGTAGTAAAATCGTAGATGCCATCGCAGAAAGGATTGGGAAATGAATACAACGGAAATATTACAGTGGATGATAGAGGAATATGAAAAAAGAGGCGGGGGTTATTCTCAAACAGAAGCATTGAAAGAGGCTATTAGTTGTCTCGAGAAAAGAAATAAATTACCAGACAGGGAAGAAATACGAAAAATTATAATGGACTGGTATAGAAGAGATATTAAATTTTCGGTTATTAGAGCTTTAAAAGAGAAACAGAATCACTCTTTAGTTGACGCCATCGCGGAAAGGATCGGGAAATAATGAATGATATATTTGTGGGTGTTGTTAAACTTTGGATTTTTCTTCTTATGTTTATTTTGTCGGGTGCTTCTTTTATATGTCTCGTCGCATGTATTTATGCTGTTTTAAAGGGCTTTGTCGAGGGGTACAAGGCGAATAGGGGGAAGAAATGAAAATAGCATTCGTTAAGAATACATATTGTCATACTTGTAAAAAGTCGTTTCACCATCTTGGAATAATGCGACATCGTGCAATGCACCGAGACAGAAAAGAATTGTGTGTTATAACGTATACGTATGGGGATACCCACACATATGATTATACAGTCCACGATGAGGTGCCAAATGCAACCTAAGCCCTGCGGCGGGTTATCTTCGGGGATAAGGAGGATGAGGCGGTATGAAAGGAGAGGAATACAATGGATCCAGAATTGTTCTACGAACTTAAAGGATGTGAAAAATCTTGGAAGAATGTAATAACTGGAGAGGTAGTTTGTTCGTTGAGACAAGATTGTTGTAAATATATTGAAGTCTGTCCGTTGGCATATAAAAAAGAAAAGGTGGCAAAATGACTAAGAAAAAAGTAAAAGCATGGGCGGTAATTCTGGACGGAAAGCTGGCAACAATACATAAACTCAAAAGAAGTTTTTATTTAATTATGAATTGTGAGGATTTGTTTGATAGGGGAGAGTTAAGGGGAGATGTGTTCCCTTGTGAAATTATATTCGATGACAAGGGGGCAAAAAATGCAACCTAAGCCCTGCGAAGATTGCGGGAAGACAATTATAGCTGTAAATAATAGGCATCGCTTTTGTGTTGCTTGTGGGAAAAGACGAAGAGTAAAAAGTTGCACCGAAGGTGGAAAGAGATATCGTGAGGGAACAAAAGAAACCGAGTGGCATCACCGACGGGTTATCTTCGGGGATTATGAGGATGAGGTGGTATGACACCAACAGAACTTTGGAACATTTATTATCGCGCAATGAAAAAGTGGCTGCCAAAAGTTACAGATAAAGAAGTGCGGGAAGTGGTTGAGCAATTAATGGAGGTAAGTGATGAGAGGTGGCTCGAAGAGTATTTAAAAAGAAATCAACTCGATACCCCAAAGGGGGATAAGCAATTAACTTGACACCGCGGGGAGGGGTTTAGAAATTACGTCTTCCGTTGATTGTCCAAAATCTGTTTAATATCCCGCCGAACCTCCATAAACCCCTTGACCTCTTCTTTTATCTCGTCGATAGCCATACCCTGCTTCTCGAGGGTTTTGTTGACTTGAGTATTTAAAACGTCGCACATCTTGGCTTCCATGTACTTTTTCTCCACATAATCATATGTCGGACGTTTTACCATTTCTTTCCCTATCCCGTAGATAGCGGCAAGAAAAAATAAAAGCAGTGCGATTGGAATTGCGATATCCATTAGTTCGCCTTTCCTAACCCAATGTTTTTCGGTATCGGATCATAAGTTCCGCCTTCAACCTTCCTTGCTCCAAAATCTGCCTTACCTCCTGTACCACTGGCAGTATATTCTTTATCAATGAAACGTTCTTTTCTGTGCCTCTCAACATATTCACCAAACCAAAGATATTTTTTTTGGTAATAAGGATGATACTCATAATGTGCTTCCTGCATAACGGAACTGCACCCGCTTAACGCCAAAATTATCAAAGCAAGAATTATGTTCATTTCCCTATTTCCCCCACACTCGGAACTTTCATTAATAATGACCAGGCAATCAATCTGCCTGTCTTAAGCTTCGCATCTTTCGCCGCCGCCCCACTGTACTCAGGCTTATTAATATTCAAGTAATTCTGATTCCTTGAATCATAAATTCCTGCACACCCGCATACACTCATTGACAATATACTAATCAGTAAGAATACTCTCATCCACCCCCCAATCGATTGAGGCTGTTCTTGTGAGGAGCAAGCAATCAGCCTCGCAGGTTTAATTTTCAGCATTTAGCCTACTCATCCTCTACTTTCTCAAACTCCTTATAAAATATCGTCGAATCATACTTGACCCTTCCCTCGTCGGTGTCAATAATCCAGTCCCCCATATACCCCCTGACAGTCATGCCACCCGCAACGTCAATGGGCTTGTCTTGACAAAGCCTGTAAGCCTTGAACTCCTTCTTATCGGATTTTCTGCGCCAGTTTGACATTAAAACAAAACCTCCCACACCCCCGCCAGCCCCATGTCGCTCACCACCAACCAAACGAACCCCACCACAAGGATGATGAAAGATATTAACAACGCTTTTAGGAAGTCTTTTAGCATGTTATGGATAACTCAAAACTGATTCAGCGACACTTGTACATCCTGTATTATTCCCGCCGTTGTCCCCAGTACTATCATTTCTGTTTGAACTTAAATCAAGAAAAGTATCACCGTCACCACTTGATCCGTCTGGCTCGTCATCCAACGCCCAGTAACCAACCAAATTGGAATATTGCACTTGTAAAGGCATCCTCTTCACCCCTGAATTAGCTAACAAAGAAATCTCATTGGTATCTAAACTAACATTCCAAACAGCAACTTCAGAGGCAACTCCATTTAAATCATTTGATAAATCATCATTTCCAATTTTTAAATTTCCCGAACCATCACCAATCGTATAAGCACTACCGTATTGTCCTGTCTCGGCTGTTTGTGACCCATCGACAAAAAAATCATAATTAGAACTATCTCCTCCACCCGTGCAACGAATTAAAACGTGATACCAAGTACCTGCCACAAAATCAACGTTGTTTGAAAAAGACCCAGTATTTCCAGACCCACCATTTCCATGACCAGCGAAAAGCTCGTCACCGTCAGATTTTCCGAAGAAAAATTGATACTTATTTGACGCCCATTCAGAAATAATTCCGTCATAATCTGAACTTATAGAATTAAATTTTACCCAAGCACTGATAGTGAATGCTGTTGCGCCAGCCAGGATGTCTTTATCACCCGCGCTTGAGAAATCGTCCACGCCATCAAAGTTTAATCCCGCCCAACACGGCGAAACGCATAACATCAAGACCACCAATATCATAAAAATCTTATTCATCAAGCCCCTTAATTTCTTTGATTTTTGCTTTTAAGTCGGCACCACCCACAACATCTAATTGCACCAATGCCTTGCCTAAATCAATGACTGTTATTTCGAGGTTGTTAACCGCAATTATCGCGGCTTGTTTAACTGCCGCCGCTTCTGCTGCAAGGATAGCGTCCTTTTCTTCTTGTGTCATTTTTATAACTTTATTATTAATTATCTTATACCAACGTGTAAGGACTTTAAACATCTTCCTCTCAACCCGCAAACATCCCTGCTTACGCTGTTTATCACCATTGACGCTATAATGCTTGCTTGTGATTATTCCTTCCTCATCATAACAAACAAAATCACCCGCATAACATTTTGCTGACATCAGCAAAACGATTAAAACTAAAACCTTTCTCTTTATTCCCATATTGTCACCCCCAACAATTCAAGGTCTCCAGCTGTAGCATTATTATCTACATCAGGAAATATTTGTAGATTAACCCAATCACCTTCTGCGCAACTATCCTCATTGAGACTCGAATCTGCTATTGAATGCGGTCTATGCTGTCCAGATAAAACAGTATCCGTTAACTCATCAAGAGTACCCCAAGAAGCTGTCTCTATGCTCAAACTATCTGTATTTGGTGTCCAGCAGTCTATACCTATGTCCCATTCAACCGTCGCCCCTACATCACTTGCAGAAGCCATGGAATAAATAATCTCACCTTGAAGCGTACCGCCGTCATACGGTCTTAATACTGTCTGCCAAGTAGCAGTCTCAATGGAGGAGCCATCATAAAGCACTTTCCATGCCCTGGTACCAGCATCAATAGCAGGCGGATCATCTGAAGACAATTTAGCAGATAAAATCTTTGGACTCCAAGAGAAACCAGCAGAACCACCCGCACCAGCATCAGCCTCAAACGTAATTAATCCCGTAGCATCATCATATTTTGGTATCTCATTGTCCCCAGGTGTATCAGTAGTTGCTATAATATAGAGCTGCTGTGTACCGTCATAAATAACAGGTAATCCCATATTCTCGGGATCAGTCAAACTCATATCAAGAGCCAAAGAACCTTCCGCATCTACTGTAGGCGTTGCGCTGTAAGGAATAAACAAAGCTGTGGATATTGCCAAATCACCTATAATATCTACCTTATGTGCTGGCGTGCTTGTGCCGATGCCGACCCTTTCGTTCGTAGCATCAGCAAACAAAACCTCGGTACCAATGGCAAGGGAACCGTCGCTCCCCAAAGTATTCGCTGTCATCCAGGCATTAACCGCGATGGTGTTGTGCCCGTAAAAAGTAGCTTCCCCGCCATCGAGATTACCCAAATCGTTATGATCGTCAACGATAGATTTAGAAAAAGACTCCTCGAATGGTGTTTCAATCGCCGTAAAAGATGCTCCACTCTTTTGAATAATGATTTTAGCAATCGGTATTGAGAAATCATTAATTATATCTGGTAAATTAGCAGGAAGATTCACATCTTCCGCCTGAGAAATAGTATAATTCCCAACACCGTACACAACATAGACATCACTATCAAAGTGCATGAATACCCAATGCACGCCGTACCTTTGAGCGGTTAAAGTTGCCAGCCCTGTCCCATAATCGTTATACTGCGTGTTATCTATTGTCCCTGTAGCGGATGTCTGCCATGCCCCGTCATTATAGTAATAAGTAAAATCCGTTGTTTGACTATCAAACGCATCAGTTGTAAAACGATTGAGTCCAGCGTATGCCACCCCTTCAGTGATAGTAATTTCCCGCGTTCCAGCTTCCGCCGTAACCATGCCCGATGTTCTGTGGTTACCTTCATCTTCTTTGAAATGACGGTGTACTCTACGAGGGATATTATTAATAATAGCACCGCCACGAAGCATGTGCAGTGTAGTTCCGTCACGATATACTACACCCAGGGTATGTTGCGTCGTGTGATCTATAGTTGCTCCTGGTGTAACCGTTGCATTTATTGAAGGAGTCCCGCTGTTGTAATCAACGTAAATCGTATTTGTATCATTATCAGTAAGACTAACATTCGTGTCCGCGCTCCAATTGCCGAACACTGTTGTACCCCACACGGAATCAGTTGTCTTAAACAAGCCGTTTCCTACGGCAACGGATAAACTGCCATCCCCATTGTCTGAAAACTCTCCCCCACTTATCCAGCCAGCCGAATGCGTCGTATTAATAAATTCTTGAAACGTTGTGTAAGTTGATACTGTAAGGCTATCCAAAGAAACATAATCCCCGTCGATGTAATCGTTTGCATCTGTGACATCATTCGCGCCTATGACGAAGTCGTACCCTGTGCCGATAGATAAATCACCTGCAATAACCGTGCTGCCATTAATTTCGACGTTACCCACTACGTCAAGTGTTGCGGTTGGGGCAGTCGTGCCAATGCCGACATTCCCTCCAGAATCAAGAAATAATTGATTGACTGTATGATTTCCTAACATTAAATCCTCTGCACCGGACCTGTTTGAATCCCATGCTTGTACTATCCCTCGGTTATTTGTATTGTCATAAAAAGTACCGACCCAGTTATCTGTATCAGAAGGGTCGATAACTATCCATCCCAAATCAGCGCCTTCCAATGAAAAATAATCACCACTGGTTTCCCAATGAATAACCCCGTCATCACCATCATTTCCGAAAGTAAGGGTAGGGTCACTTGTACTGTAAATTTCTAAATTAGTACTTGGTGTTGATGTGCCAATTCCTACCCGCGCTGTTGAAACATCTACAAACAATAACGTCGTATCAATCGAGAAATCTCCATCCTGGAAAATATAAGCCCCTGTTCCCGTATCCCCGGTATTAAGAAGGAAATCATCATCAACATCAAGGTCGTCATTTGTCAGAGTTATGTGGTCACCAGCTGTTAAGTTGGTATCTGCGGAAATATCTAATCCGGATACTGTTGTCGATGTATGGTCATGAGAATCGTTCGCAACGTCACCGCTACTATCTAAATCATTGGCAACGCCCAGAAGGTTTCCTGTGGTAATTTTTTTATTCGAGGTATCATCGTCATTAACAATAGGAAGATAATCGCTTGTCGTAGGGGCAGTTATAGCATCTAACGCAGATATTTTTGAATCAGCCGCATATGACATTGACGGGATAATCAAAATCAGTAAAAATAATACAATATTTCGCATGTTCTCTCCCTATTCTAAAATTATTTTATCACCTGTTTCAAGAAGGAAATAATCACCAGTTTCCAGCAACAAATACGAATCCGCTTCTGGTGCCGCACCGCCCTTATATATAGACGCTTCTTGCAGCTTGGCGTTACGGATAAGCGTGCTGGAATAAGCTACGCTTATGCAAAGAAACAAAGATGCAAGTACGAAAAATAGTATTCTCATGGATAAGTCAACCTCTCCCCCCTGCACGTCAACCCTGTATTGTTTGCACCGTCAACACCTGTCCCGTGGTTAGCGTTGCCGCTTAAATCTCGGAAGGTGTCACCGTCCCCGCTTGTCCCTGACTTCTCATCATCTAACGGCCAGTAGCCCATTAAATTGTCCCGTTCAAACTGTAAAGGTAACCCCTTGACTCTGGAATTGGCAAGATTTTTTATTTGTTGAGCGGATAAAACGGTGTTCCAGATGGCGACTTCGGTGATTTGGCCGTCATGATATTCAGATACTCCAAGCGCACGACCAATACTTAAATTTTTTGAACTATTCCCCACTCCTGCCGCTGTCGGTCCACCAGCTAATATACCATTGGTATAAACTCGTTTGTTAATTCCATCATAAACCGCTGTAATGTAATACCATATATTTGTTGATATACTGCCGCCACTTAACAGATTTGCCGATTCGTCAGTCTTATTAGTCCCAAAATATAATGTAGTACCACTTAACCAAACCCCAAAATAATCGTTTACATCATCTCTCCCCTTTTGAACCATACCTCTCCAACCACCTGTTGTATCTGCCTTCATCCAAAACGAAATTGTAAAGTTATCTGCTACTTCTAAACTCGCATCACTCCCGCAATCAACATAATCATCAGTCCCATCAAACTCCACCCCCGCCCACGCCGAGCAACACACCAACATCATAATTAACAATCCAGTTAATATCTTCACGGAGTCAACCCTTTCAACGTTTTTATCGCTGTAAGTAAATCAGCTTCGGATATAAGGTTCTGGTCAACCAGAGCTTTCGCCAGCCACTCGCTGTCTATCTGGTAAGCGTCTACTGCGTCAATCGCTGTCTGCTTTGCCGCTGCCGCCCTTGCTGCTACGATAGCGTCAATTTCTTCCTGCGTCATCTTCGCTAATGCGCCTTTAACAATCTTATGCCACTCGGTGACTTCCTGCATTTCTTCATGAGTCAGCTGCAAACAGTCATCCCTTGCCCGAAGGTCTGCGCCGTCAACTGACCAGTGTTTCTCGGTGATTATGCCGTCTTTATCGAAACAACAGTAATCTCCTGCCAAAGCCACACCGCATAACATCAACCAGATTATTAACGTTCTCATATATCCCCCTACGGTTCGTAGATTATTGCTTTAAGTAACCCTCTGTCTCCAACAACTGTATCACTTCCCGTATCTGTCCAGATTTTCACATAAATAATATCACCCTCGATACAACCGTCGCCTTCAAGTACCTCATCCGATATAGTGTAAGGTCTACGTTGATCAGAGCTTATAACCGAATCTGTCAAAGTGTCCGTTGCCCCCCAAGATCTTGTATCTATACTCAGGCTATCTGTATTCGGTGTCCAGCAATCTACAGCTATCTGCCAATCAACGGTCTCACCTGCATCGTTCGAAGATTCTGCCTCCCATACAATTTCGCCTGTCAAATTGCCAAGACCATAAGGTCGTAATGACGTTTCCCATATGCCTGTCTCAATGGTGGTATCGTCAAACAATAGTTTCCACGCATCATCACCCCCGTCAATCTCTGGAATAGTAGTCTCAGATAAATGCACTTGTTGCGGTTGAAGTGTCCAATAGAAATCATTACCGCCAGCTGGCGCAGCAGCTGCTTCCTCAAAAGTAATTAATCCTGTTGCGTCATCATAAGTAGGTATCTCATTATCTGCTGGCGTATCTGTTGTTGCGACAATATAAAGTTGTCGGGTACCGTCATAAATAACAGGTAACCCCATATTCTCGGGATCAGTTAAACTCGTATCTAATGCCAAACTGCCGACTGCGTCAACTGTTGGCGTTGCACTGTAAGGAATAAACAAAGCTGTGGATATTGCCAAATCACCTATAATATCTACCTTATGCACTGGCGTGCTTGTGCCGATGCCGACTTTCTCTGCACTCTGATCCACAAATAACATCAACGTGTTTATAGCAAGATCCCCGCCCTGTACGTCTAATCTCGACGCTGGTGTACTTGTACCAATCCCTACGTTAGTATCAAAATATGAATCTCCGATCCCGTCAAACTTGCCCGCTCCATTTACATCGAGTTTGTAAGACGGGGTTGAGGTGCCAATGCCAACGTTACCAGCGCTTACGTCAACAAACAATAAAGTGGTATCAACCGATAAATCCCCGCCTTGAAACGCTGAATCCCCGTTAACATGGAGAAACTCGGAAGCACCGCTTGTGCCGACTCCCAGCCTACCATTAATATACGCGTACCCTTTGACCTCAAGCATCGCTGACGGGGTGTTTGTGCCTACCCCTACCCTGCCTATTCCCACGTTGTTCCAGTTGGTTTCTACATACAATAAATTAGTCGCAACAGCTAAATCGCCACCCCGAATATCAGTAAACACCAAAGGATCGGGCGTAGATGTGCCTATCGACACATGGTCGCCTACCTCTGAGGGGTGAATCAATGAGCCTGTATCTGTCCATTGACCTACCCCCGCCAATGATGTCGGGTCAGTCCAGATCATCGCTCCAGCGTTATTATAAGCCCAAAGGTAGCCTAAACCAGCCCCAACCCTTGACACTGGGATTGAAAAATCAGATGCCGCTACGCCAAGCGTAACTACGCCCTCAAGGTTCGTCTGTCCTGTTACATCAAGCGATTTCTGCGGGTTACTTGTCCCAATCCCAACGTAGCCCGTTGAAGCGTTCACAAACAGCACGTTGGTAGATATCGCAACATCTCCGTCTCTTACATCCAATCGAGCCAGAGGCTCGTTTGTTCCGATACCAACATTGTATGCGCTGTAATCAACAAACAGAATATTTGTCCCTACAGCCAAGTCACCGATTGTTTGAAATTTGAACGCTGGCGTACTTGTGCCAACCCCAACATTCGCCGCGCTAACGTCTACATAAAACACCTCCGTGGCAATAGCAATGTCGTCTTCGCCGTAAGCAGTATCTATGATATTGTTTGACTCAAGCCAGAGAGCGGTGGTGTCGACCGTGCCTGAACCGCTGCCAGCTGTATACGTCATTGAACCGTCGGCATTCTCTGTCAATGTCCCATTCGGGAATTTTAAAGGCGTAGAAAAACACGTTGCGGGATCGCCGTCAACTTCCTCATAACAGAAAGGCGGGGCAACTGTATTTTGAGCAAATCCTGGGATTGATAGAATTAAAAATAATAGTAAGAAAGGTAAGAGTTTTTTCATCGTATTTCCTTTATTGATTTCGGAAAAACTTTTTCTTGCCCCGTAGACCTCAGTATTCTTCCTTTTGTTTTCTGTTTCATTATCTCTCGTATTTCTGCGGGTGTAATCTTCGGGCGTGGAGTTCTTACGGGAACGGGGAGAGTTGTGCCTGTGTACGGCGTAGGCGGCGGTTGACCTGCAATAACGCCTTTACCGTGCGTTGGTGGCACACGTATGCCTCCCCCTACAACTTTATGCATGCTTGGAGAATAGGGGACGTCGCGGGGGGCGGGTAAGGCCTTTTGTCCTGTCCTTAAGTCAGTGAGGCGTTTTTGTGGCTCTGGCGGTAAAACTTCTGGCGTTATAACCTCTTGACTCAATTTTGGGGATAATCTCGAAATAAGATTTTGCATGAATCTGTCTAATGGATATTTTCTCTTTGACATGGATTCAGCTTTGCTTATTTTTTTCCCAGCCTTCCTGGTCATATACTTGGGAGAAGAAAATATGTCAACGGCTTTTGCCCCTATCTGCTGCCCCGCCATAGCTCCAATAGCCGGACCAACGCCAGGAACGGGTATGGCCTGGCCTGCAAATCCACCAATAAGCGCACCCGTAGTTCGCCCGAAATATCCGCCCAGCCGACCGCCCTTAACAACACGTCCGTGCGCGTTTTCGAGCAATCTGTCTAACGTTAAATAATCCCCTGTCGTACGGTTAATTTCACGGATATTTTTATCAATATAAGTTTTTTCAATCTTATCTTTAATCTGGAACCCTATACGCCTGGCATTCTTTCTCGCGGTGGGACGCAGTTGATCATACCCTATAGACCACATTCCTTGTTTAACATTGTTAAGCGTTTCAGCATTTATGAATCGACTTCCATGCCTTTCCATTTCTGCGCCGATATAATCAGCTATTTCCTTTTCAGCCGATTGCAATTCTTTCGCATTTTTTACTTTTGACCGAGCATCTTTAACCGCAGATCTTCCTATTTCCACCAAATCAAACCTTGCGTCTTTGTCATATTTTAAAACATCGCTCAACCTTGCGTTGCTTTCCTTTGTTTTTTCTTTAATAATTTCACGGGCGGAAGCAGTATCTAATTTCTTGTCAGATGTTTGTTTTATTGGCAATCTCTCTTTTGCTGCAAGCTGATAATAATCATTTATGTTTTTTCCTTTAACAATTTCAACTTTTTTGACTTCTCCTTGCGTTGGCCTTAAAACATTTCGATAAATCGAAGTTGCTTCATTCATGAGGGCTTTAGGGGTTTTGTGCTTAAACGGTTCGCTTGGATGTCTTGCGCCAAATGCGGAGCCAATAAGAGCGCTGGATACTTTTTCGCCTTCTGGAGCCATTGCCGCAGATACACCGCCAGCACCTATAGATGAACCTATGCGCGCTCCATGTTTAGTCAGGGGACCAAGAGCCTTTGCACCAACAGAAGCTCCAAGGCGGCCTCCAGCGTGAAAAGTGGCACCGCTTATTACCCCCTCTTTTGCCTTTTCTAAGGGATCGGGTTGCCCTGTTGCTAATGCTTTTGTGCCTTCATACGCCCCAAATCCTAATGCCGACCTCAATACAGGTAATGAGGCCAGTTTGCCGGCAATAGGTATTTTTGATGCCGCCCCTAACAATCCTTTAGCACCAGCCATAAACGGGCTGGCCGCTCCCGCAAGTATCGGAGCTGCTTGAACAGCACCATATGCCAACTGCGCAGGTACGCCTTCGACCGCTGTTTCTTCTATTGGCCTTGAAATTTCT
>JAFCGF010000005.1 GCA_017608295.1 Candidatus Woesearchaeota archaeon | reverse complement strand
TAAGTGTCTGATGGAGAGCCGGATGCGCTGAAAGGCGCACGTCCGGTTCGGGGAGAGGGAAGGGAGAGACCGCAAGGCGTGAGCCCTGTATGGCGCTCCTTTCTCTACTCCACGCGCAACAAAGCCAAGCGAAGAGGATATGGTCATCACAAAGAACCTCATGAAGGCAGGGGAGCTGCTCGGCATCGAGGTGCTGGACCACGTGGTGATAGGTGAGGGGTATTGGAGCGCAGCTGAGAACATGGGCTCAGTCGCAGAGGAATAATTCTCTCAGGAGACTATTTCAAGGCCTTTCTGGACCCCTCTGCCGGTGATGTAAATGGCAGAACTAAGTGAGAATCTCAGAGTTATGAGGTTCTGTTGTATTAGTCCTCACTCAAAGGGATATGACTGCGTGAGAATCATCAGCAAGACTGAAAAAGGGTATCTGCTCAAATGCGATATATGTGGAAGAGAAAGCATCCTCCCTTGGTGTCAGGACTGTGGAGACGAGAACGAGGTCACTGCTCTCCTCAAAGGAAGATACTATTGTAGTCGCTGCTGGAAAAAGAGAACACGGCATATGAGACCTTTGGAGGACTTCTTGTAGCTAACCTTAGTTGGGCTTTTTGTGGTGGCGATATTTTACAGAGTCCCCCATATCATCTCCCTCAAGGAGTTCTAAGGCAGTCCCTATATGCTCCTTAGTCAGTGTGATTTCTTGAATCTCACCACCAGATTCCTGCTCAAGGATGAGTTCCTGACCCCGCTTAAGGCCTTTGAGACAGTTATCTAGTTCTTCTCGAGTAGTTGATATCTGAACTCTACCTTCAGGAGTGTCCTGGTATATAGTGACCTCATCCCCATCCCTGTCCATGCGAATATTGTAATCAGCGTATTTTTTCCTTGCCATTTTACAACACAGCTATCCTCCCGAAATCAGTGAGCTCCCAGTCCTCCTTCTCTTGGAGGAGGCCCTGGTCCGAGAGGTCGCTTAGATTCTTGTATAGCATGCTCCGTGATATCCCGAGTGCATCAGCCATCTCATTGATGGTGGCAGTGCCGTGCTCCCTGATATGGATGAGCAGCTGCTTCTGACTTCTGCTTAGATTAAAGTACATCTTTGGGAGCTGGATGACCTCTTTGTGTTCCTCAGCCAAGTACATAATCTGGTTCACCAGCTTTGGCCGCGCATAGGCACCATAAAGCAACCCGATTGCCATGGGCTTCCTTCCTGAAGTGATGTTGATAATCACCCTGTCGTCATTTTTCGGCTGGATGGTGTCAATGACCTCCACGGCTTTTGTAGCAACCTCGTGAATTCCATACATCGGCACTTTGATTATATTCTGCTTGAACAGACCTGAGAATTCCCGCAGTGCCTTGTCAAGCTTCTTCAGTTCCTGCCTGCTTTCTGCATTTTCCTCCTCTTGAGTAAAGAGATACACAGAGTCAGGCTTCACTTCCCAGAAGACCTTTTTGAATGGTTCGAAGTGGAAGAATGTAGTGATGAGGTGGGTTGCCATGCTCTGTCTCGCGTAGAATTCGTATTTATACATTTCGTTTGTCAGTCTTATAATTAAGATTATTGTATAATTTATTTTGGACAGTCCAAAAATATATAAACGCTTCTGAATTCCTCAGGCAGAAGGAGGCAGGTGGTTAAGATAGGGAAGACGAAGAATCAGACTTTGAAACTCATAGCGAAGATTATGCGAGAGAAAGAGGAATTGGAAAAAAAACTTGAAATTCTTCTTGCTCGCCGTGCCGCTGGAAAGCGGGTTTCTAAGGCGAGGATTGGACAACTCAAGCTAAAACTACATGAGCGCAATGCCTACCTGCAGGAACTAGAATCCCCAGTTAGCAAAAGTAAATCTCCAAACGAATCCCTCCAGCATTTTTACAGCCCTGATGAGAAGCTCGACGAACTCATGAAGATGGCTGATAGGAATCGGAAGGACATTAAGGGAAACGGCAGATTGATAGGAGAACTTCTGGAAGAGATGTATAAAGAACATGGAATCAAACTCAAGCATAGAGACTACACTACGCCTAAAGGGAAGATTGTTCTTGATATTATCGACGACCTCTCCAGAAAGAATGTCAATATGGAGGAGGTATTTGCAGGTGCCAAAGCCAAGGGGCTTGATGTCAAAGACGTGGATGACGTGATTGAAGAACTCAAGCGCCATGGAGTAATCTTTGAACCCAAGCGTGGATTTTTTGCAAGGTTGTGATAGATGGAGGAGACGATGAAGAAGACTTTAGAACTTAGGGAAGAGCTCACCAGACTCGAGAAAGAATTCCGGGGGTTCGGAGATGTGCGACTACTAACAAAGATGTCGAAATCCAGGCTTGAGAGTCATATCGAGCGTTACGAGGTCGCTATAGGCGGAATGGGCCACATCAACTCCAAGGCAGTGGAGATTTATGATGCTATCCAAAAGGAAGCCGACACCCTGAGGAAGAAACAGAAGAAACTCAGAGAGGAGAAGAAGACAATCCTCGGGAAGATGAAGATAAAGGGGAAACAGAAGGAGCTGAAGAAGGATTTGAACAGGATAGAGAAGAAGCTACATGACAATAAAATCATCCTTGAGGCCCGGGACACCTATCTCAGGGAGTTGAGTGCTGACCGTAAGCAAGCAGAGATGTTTCATGGGGCGTGTATAAACCTAAATCGTGCAAAGGCGACACTTCTCAGCATTAAAATCAAGAGTTGCCGGTCTGACATCAGAAAAAGGCAGAGCAAGTTGGAGGGGACTCGGAGAAGTGTTCGAGATGGAGGGAATAGCATGGAATACAATTACATCAAGAGAGTAGAGATTAAGAATTTCTTCCTCTCATTCAGGAAGAAGACAACGGTTAAGTTCAGCAATGGGCTGAACGTCATCTTGGGCCCAAACGGAGGCGGGAAGTCAAACCTCCTCCGGGCAATATTCTATGGATACAAGAACATCTTCTCGCTCACTTACACTGATTCAGATGGTGACGAGCCTCGAGTGAAGTGCACACCCGACACCGAGGTTCTGCGCCAAGGCATTGAGTTATCAGACCGCATCCACATGTACGATGGCCTTTTCATGTCTCCAGAAGACCGTGCAGCACTCGGTCTCGCTATGCTCGCCTCCAGCACCGCAACGTGGAGTGATCTTCAGAAGGAGTTTCAGCGGCAAGCTAATCTACTTGTGCCTGAACTTGAGAGGGTGGAACTCAGTGTGGCACCGGGCGCACCCCGCATCTGCTTTACTCATTCCAGGGGGGCCGAGGCATCTTTCGCTGCCGGGGAGAGGGAACTGCTCACCCTGGCTTTCATCCTTGCCCTTGCGTCTCACCATAATGGGCCTCTCATTCTTGATGATGTCGGTGCTAGAATCGACAAGGAGCGCGGGGAGCGTGTCGGTGCCTTGCTTAGGGATATCGCAAAGAAGAGGCAGGTCATCATCGTTTCGCGCAATGATTACATCTTGGCAGAGGGAGACCTTCTCCTCGGCGTGAGTTGGGATAAGAAGGAGCAGTGCTCAAAGGTTACTGACCTAAAGGTGTAATGAGGGGGTAAAACATGCAGAAATTGAATAAAGTGCTTGAGGAACTGAAAGACGAGATGAATCTCTGCCACCTTGATCAGGATGACATCGATGCTGTGCTGGCCTGTGGTACTGAAGTCAGCATTGGCCCGAAAGAAGGCAAGCTCGCGCATGGAGCCATGTTCCTCATCAGGGGAAATACTACTCTCACTCTTGATGAAATCAACGACTGGGGAGAGAAGCTCATAGGGAAGTACTGTGACGAGGACGCGAACGTCATCTGGGGCGCGAGAATAATCGAGGACCTGCCAGATATCGAGGTTGTCCAAATTTACGTGTACTAAGGGTAACTACGGAGTCATTTTCGACTCCAAACACTTAAGAATCGAACTAGTTTCCAATCTGTCCTGATGGGGGAGGGTGAAGACTTCTACGCGGAAAAAATGGCAACAATCGATGTGCTAAAAAGGGATTTCAAGACCGAGCAAACAGTCGGAGAAGTCATAGAACTGCTTGAAGAGGAATGCCGCATATTGGGGAAGAAATAACAGGCATCGAAAATCTTCCGGAAATTTCATCAAAAACTATAAAAAACGTCCCGTAGAGGACTAGAATAGAGCATTTCGGAGGCAATCATGAAACCACGGGCGAACGTTGTTAGGGCTTTATATGAGATATCCAATAACTTCAAGAACCCATTGGAGTTGATTAGAGAAGCTCTAAGTAACGCTCATGACGCCGGGGCATCAAAGGTATGGATTAAGACTAATGTGGACGAGTTTGAGCGTCTTGTAATTGAGATAAAGGATAATGGTCGTGGGATGACTGCCCAGGACATTCATAATTTTCTCAATCTGGGGTTCTCTGATAAGAGTAAACAGATTGGGGAGAAAGGCTACGGCACTAAAATTTGTTATCGGTCAGATGAGTTCTACATTGACAGTGTGTCCAAGGAGAATGGGCAGCGCGTGAGATACAAGGTGAAGGTAAAGGATTCATGGCTGAATTTGCGGAATCAGTCTCTCCCAGAGCCCGTAATCACAAGGAAGATTGTTAATAAAAAACACACCCACTCTAAAGTCACCGTAGTGGGATTTTTTGAAAACCGTTACAAACAGTTCACACTTAGTTCACTCCGCGAGTATATCTTTTGGAATACCATCGGGGGAAGTTCGAAGCCGCTATTTAACCGAAAAGCGAAACCATTCCAGATACAGATTGATGCATCAGGTCTGGAGAAATGGTTGAACGAAAATGCGAAGCCCGAGGATTCCATTGTAACTATGAGTGGCAAGCATCGCTTACCTCGAAGAGATTCTATGGGCTATCGGGCGAGATATCAACCTGAGCGCTCTCAATTCATGTGTAAGCACTATGGTCCCAAAATCCTCAAGATTCCGGGCATAAAGATTGAAATCATTGGAGCTGTAGCGGGTAAGAGAGCTAAATCCAAGCATATCTTGACGGACAGCGCAAAGTACCTGATGGGTGTTTGGTTCGCTAAGGACTACATCAATATCGAGCGCGTCAATGAAATTGTTGATGTTGGTTATCACAGTTTCCACTTCATTGTCAACTGTAACCAGTTTCAGTTGAATGCGAATAGAAACACTATCCAGAGAAACAGGGTATTCAGGGCCGTGAAGAAAGTAGTGCGAAACTATATTCGTGATGAAATCCTAACTGATCCTTGGTTTAAGAGATTCAAAGAACTAAACAAACTCCCGAGGACGAAGAAATACTCAAAGGCAAGATTGCAACGTGTCTCGGAAGCGCAGACTATTCTTACCAATCCCACCAATGAGCTAGAAGTTGCAATGAACCTAGTTGCATTGGCTTCTTTGGGTGGAAGCCTACCTTTTGAACTCGTAGAATTTCATCCAAAAGAGAAAAACTTCGTAGCAAAAGGATTTGGAAATAGTCAACCATTCTTCATGAATGTTGTAGTGTCTGCGAGCGACTTCTTCCAGCAGCACCACGATTTATCAGAACTTCGTGCACTGGCCTGTTGGAACAATGGCATATTACCTGAGAGCTATCTAGGAAAACCAGTTAGCGCAAAGAAAATCCTCCGGGGAAGATACCGCCTACAAATAGGAGAGCAAGTGCTCCACCTACTGGTATTGTCAGAATTGCTTAAGGCGGGTGGCTGAAGCTCAGAGAGAACGAAGCCTGTTTAACAAGATTCTCAAATTGTTTTCATCCGTTAGGTTCTTACTTGTGTCCTTTGGGATTAGTTGGTAGGACTCGAAACCGCCGGGCAATTGTTCGAAGGAATTTCTTATGATGCGACGATATGGTTCCTTAGTACAGTATCCCAACACTGCCCTATAGCGAGCGCCCTGTTGTTGCAGATAGTTAGTGAGTCTCTTAGTAACAGTATCCCTTTGATTAGCATAAATTGGGCTTTCTTTGAGCATATAATCATAGCCCGCAACGCAGTCTCGATTCTCGTACTCCTCGGGCACAGGCCCATACAACCCCGACAAAGTTACCTTGTGAATCCTCTTGAGCTCGCCACCCAAATGTGATGTGAGGAAATCAAACATTGCCTTGTGACTTGGTGAACTGGAGTAGGGTTTTTTCTTTGAGCATGGGACAATCAAACAAATGTCCTTCCCTTTTGGGGGCTTATAGTGTGAGGGGACCGTAAAGCTGTTCCGATTGTATCTTAAGGAAAAAGGAGGGGTTTTGATATCGTTCTGCGTGTTCCGAACGCCATATCTTGTGAGCTTACCTTGAACCTCGATTGGAATCTTTTTCCTGAGCTTCAAGTCAGGAATGCGTTTGTCGAGAAATTTTAGAACCCTAGAGTGTTCTGAGCGACTACCCATATTGGAATTCTTCAAGATATCAATAATACCGTCCCCTTCTCTGAGAGCCTTCTTATAGTTGGCAAGACGCTCGAGGATTACGGAATAGTTATGATATGCGACAAACGCGTACAAGGCGGAACGATGGTCATTCTGAGGTAAATTGAGTGGGGGCCGAGGGTCGTGTTCTGTGAGGAAGTCAAATTCTACCCGCTCCCCTGTTTGAAGGATTTTATGGATTTGAGCCATGTCCAAACCCGTTTCATTTAGTATCTTGCACCCCCGGCACTGGCAGCTCAGACGCCCATCTTTGACAGAGTGAAACTTAGTTCCCCCATTGAGACTATCATATTTCAGGTTCGTAGCAGCCATGGTGGATGATGAGCCATCGAAGCTGTCAACGCCCAAGAGCATTAGCGCAGGCATAATTGCTCCTGACATTCCTAGGACATGGACAGGCACATCACCGTACTCTTTTGGGATAGCATCCTTAAGTGCGGCTGTGCACTGAAGAATTTTCAAGTAGTCTCGAGTTCTCCCCCCAAAGGCAAAGGGAACCATCGAACCCAATGCTAAACCAAAACGTTCATTTTGAAGACCCTTTGCCTCAATGTCAGCGAAGAGCTTTCTGCAGTAAGCCGTGACCTCAGCCTTAGTTCGTCCATGTATTGCTAAAAAGGGCAAAGGCGAGGTGTTTTGTTTGGCTAGCCTTTGAAGCGTGAGTATGCAGTTCTTTATGCTCTGTTGAGACCTATTTCTGGCTTCAGCGAGGGCTAGATTCGGTTGGAGGGGATAATCAAAAGAAATCAAGAGGGGGGCACCCAATTGTAGCTGTAAATCCAATATGTCGCCAGTGTCAACATTTATCTCTAGTTGATCCTTAAGAAACCGCTTGAGGTCATCATTTACGTCATTCATGAATTGAAATCCGCCCGAATCAAACATAATGAGGGGTTTCTTGGCCTTTTTGAGGTTTTGATTAATCCAGGACTCAAAGGACTTCTGAGTCCACGCTGCTAGCTTCTCCTTACGATAGATACCATACTCAAGAAAATGAAGAACCTGTGTAAGGAACACCGGCCGTTCACTTTTGTGGATATGCAGTATCTTCAGCCAGCGATGGAACCCTCCGTTTTGGTAGATGCCGCTACCTGTTGGGGGGCCTGTCATGATATTTAGGGATGGGAAGTACAGGGGGGTTTCAAAGTTGGACCCCTTGTATCGTATGGTGCCTTGGCGGTACTGGCCAAGCCCTCCCCCTTTTACTGAGAACTCTATAGTCATCGCAATAAGAGAACTTGTAGTGTTTATTTAAATCTATTTTCTCCTTGAGACCGCCAGATTTCCGACTTGCAGAGCGAAAGACATAAAAAGCCCCGATATAAAAGCCCCCTTATGAGTGGATGGCCCTAGCCACACGGGGGGAATACTATGCCAAAGGTTACTGTCAACATACCGCAGCACATCATTAACGATGTGAATGAACACGTTGGTGACGATAAGAAGTTCGTCAACTTCTCAGATGCAGTGAGAACCGCTTTACGGAAGATGCTAGACTTTATGGGTGAGATTGACGCTCGCCACGGTCGGCTCGTTGACAAGAGGGAAGAACCATGAGAATCTCAAAAGACTTCACATTTGATATGGGGCACAGATTGCCATTTCACAAAGGCAAGTGCTACAACCTGCACGGCCACACCTACAAGTTACAGGTGACCATTGAGGGTGAGCCAGATAAGAACGGCTTCGTCATGGACTTCGGCGATTTGAAGAAAATCGTCAAAGAGACGGTTCTCGAAAAGCTTGACCATGCCCTAACGCTTTCAAAGGGAGACCCTTTGGTAGCAGCGCTGCAGAAAATCAGCGAGACTCAAGAGCGCCCACTGCAACTCCAGATTATGGATTTTGAATCAACAGCCGAGAACCTCTCGAAATGGATTTACAATCAACTAAGGGAAGCAGACCTCGCCGTGGTTGAAGTTATCCTCTGGGAAACACCTACCTCCTCTGCATCATACAGGGGTGAAGAGAAATGACAAAGGCAGTGTGTGTGCTCTCTGGTGGCATGGATAGCACTACGCTACTCTATGATGTCGTGAGTCAGGGCCACGATACCTATGCCCTCAGCTTTGATTACGGGCAGAAGCACAAGAAAGAGTTGGAGATGGCTAGGAGGACATGCGAAAAACTGGGTATACCCTTTCGTTCTGTGAAAACACCAGCATTAAACAGTTTGGCTGAGAGTGCCCTTACACGACAACACATCGACGTTCCAGACGGACATTACGAAGAGGAAAATATGAAGATTACTGTCGTGCCGAATAGGAATATGGTGATGCTCGCTTTAGCAGCTTCATACGCCATCAGTCTAAAAGTGGATTACCTTTACTATGGTGCACACGGAGGGGACCACGCGATTTATCACGATTGCCGGACAGAGTTCGTTGATGCCATGAGAAAAGTGATTGAGATATGTGATGAGCACAAACTCGAACTCCGTGCACCCTATGTAGACAAAGACAAGGGATATATCGCTAGCAGAGGCAAAGAACTTGGAGTGGATTACAGCTTAACCTGGACCTGCTATAAGGGCCGTGAAAAGGCTTGTGGTAAGTGTGGCAGTTGCGTAGAACGCTTGGAAGCTTTCGAGACAGCAGGCATGGAAGACCCGATTGACTATGAAACACGTTCCTAAAGGCTCAATTAAGGTAAGTGAACAGTTCTACTCAGTTCAAGGAGAAGGAGCCACTATGGGAGTTCCAGCAGTATTTCTTCGGCTGCAAGGCTGCAACCTCCTCTGCAAGTGGCCTTGCGATACTATTGAAGTGTGGAAGCAGGGACGGGAATGGTCCTTTGAGGAGATTGTAGAATCCTGGAAGAAGGAGGGGTGGTGGGAGAAGCTTATCTCTCAGGAGGCGCACCTCGTTATTACTGGCGGCGAACCAGTGCTGCAGTGGAAGCAGCTCATCCCATTTGTTAGAGCATTGAAAGACGAAGGAGTGTACCTCGAGCTCGAGACTAATGCAACCCTAGAAGCACCAGGGTTCTACGAATTAATTGACCAAATAAACGCCTCTCCAAAGCTGAAGAACAGCGGGGTGCCATTAAACAAGCGCTATATTCCCGCAGTCATCGAGTATCTTGTTGGTAGTAATAACTGCTGGTTCAAGTTCGTGGTCGATTCTGTAGGTGACTTAGGTGAGGTGTTCGAGACGTACATCACAGCCAGGGCGATTGAACCCAATAGGATAATCCTCATGCCTGAGGCCACTTCCCGTGAGGAACTGATTGAGAAGGAAGAGCGTGTTATTGGATGGTGCAAACAATATGGGTATCGATACTCGTCTCGGCTTCAGATTCATATATGGAATAAGTTAAGGGGTGTGTGAGATGATGGATTTACAGAATGCTCGAGATGACCGAAACAAGAAAATTGACAAGGTCGGGATAAAGGGCATCCTGATGCCGCTCACTATTGCCGATAGAAAAAAGAATCTTCAACACACTGTTGCTCAGGTCAACATGTACGTAGATTTGCCGCACCAGTTCAAGGGCACCCACATGAGCCGTTTTGTCGAGATTCTCGAAGAGCACCGAGGAGAGATATTTAATATGCACGTTACGCGCGACCTGTTGCAGAAGATGAAGAAGGTGCTAGATGCCAAGAATGCCCACGTCGAAATCTCATTCCCCTATTTCATCGAGAAAGAAGCCCCTGTGTCAAAGAAGAAAAGCCTCATGGATTATCACTGTAGATTCGTCGGCAACGGCAATGGACAAGAGGAAGAGTTCATCCTCGAGGTTAATGTGCCCATTAAGACCCTGTGTCCATGTTCCAAGGAGATTTCAGAGAAAGGAGCACATAATCAGAGGAGTATCGTCACAGTTAAGATTAAATTCAAAGAATTTGTGTGGATAGAGGAGATTGTGGAGATTGTTGAGAAAGAAGCCAGTAGCGAACTTTTCGCTCTCTTAAAGCGCGAGGACGAAAAATTCGTAACCGAACGCGCTTACGACAACCCACGTTTCGTTGAGGATATGGTCCGGGCTGTTAGCCTCCATCTTGATAAGGATGCACGTATCACGTGGTATTCTGTAGAGAGTGAGAACTTCGAGAGCATCCACAACCACAATGCGTATGCTTTGATTTCTAAATGATTTTTATCCCAAAATCTGAAAATGGGATAAAAACTCAGGTCTGGAAAGGTATTTATAGTTCTATTCTAGTTAGCTGTTGTTAGTTAGTTAGTTTTACATAAAGTGATGGACATGGCAAATGACGAAACAAAACCGGTGTATGAAGAACCAACTGATCCAGAGGATTTAGAAGAGACGTATGAAATTGAAACTTATGTTGATAAGCTAAACGGACTCAACTTGTACAACGTTGAGGAAGAAGATGTCTTTATCGGTGGGCAATTATCCCCAGATGCTTTTCAAGATGAACTGATTGATGAACTGACTGAACGACACGGCGAGAAAGAAAAGCAAGGGCTGCTCATCTTAGCACTTCTATGTAGATTTCCTGGATTAGCATATGATCGTGAGAAATTACTTAATTCCCGGGTCGATGACCTATCATTCGATTGTACCAAAGATAGCGATGGAGGCATTGATGGGGTTGTTGTTGATAGCAGAAACCATGTAATGTACCCAATTCAATGTAAGGACAGAACCTCAATCGACGACGCACGGGAGTTGAGAGAATTCCTACGAGACGTGAAAGCTAGAATTATTAGGGGTGAAACTCATACCATAAGAACTAAGGACCAGAACTGGGTTGCCCATCTCCAAAGCTTACATGAAAGATTCAAAAAGCAAAATGACCCGTGGAGGATTGAACCCATTTACATAACTCGGTCAGACATCTCTGATTTGTCCGTAGATACAATCTTAAAAGATGTTGGAATTGACTCTGGTGATAACTTTATTCTGCTTCCCACTAACCTCATCTCCAGGCCAGACCTGATATTCAAGGCTACTGATGTTAGATGTGATTGGAAGGAGCTCCCAGACTTACAATTATCCTTTAGGGGTATAATAGCACCAAAATCCGTTGAAGATGGAGTGGAGCTAGTGATGGGATACGTCTCACTCATACAGCTAGTTGCACACTTCGCCAGAAAAGATGTGGGGCCGTTTCTATTTGGGAAAAATGTCCGGTTCTCTTTAGGTAAAACTGGCTTCCAAGACAAGCTTCGTAGAACACTTAGTGACAACCCCGAGCGGTTTAGACTCTACCATAATGGCCTGACAGCTACAGCCAGTAGAACTACTCCGGTCAAAGGAATGGAGGACACCTATATCTTTTCGAATCTGTTTATAGTGAACGGCGCACAAACGCTTGCAGCGTGTTACGAGATTTCGCAGGAGACTGACCCACCTGACCTGACGGAAGTCCTTATACCAGTTAAGATATGTATCCTATATGATCCCGCTAAGAAGACATTCAATGATTCCTTAGGATCAAAGATTGCAGTGACAAGTAATACGCAGGAAGCAATTAAAACATCAGATCTCTGGGCGAATTATAAACTTCATAGAACTCTACGTGAAAAACTGAAACGGTATGGGCTATTTTACGTTTCTATGCGCAGTCACTGGAAGGGAACAGAAAAGTGGATTCCTAAAACCTATAAGGAAAGATTTTATCTCCGTAGGAGTGTCTCCGCCGGAAAGAAGAAGAGGGGGCGGAGGAAATCACGTAAGTTCAAAGGAGGGTCTTCATTACGTCCGCTTAAAGAACTAAAAGCATGCATTGGTACTAAGAAACCTCGAACCCGATATCCAATGTCAGGCACACCAAATAAACTTGGACGGGTTCTTCTTGGTCAGTATCTTATGGCCACAAAGAACTTGGCTCATGCTGCAAGAACCAAAGTTGAGCAGTTTTATGAAAGTCGCGAGCTGCACAACTCAATTTGGATTACTTATGGAGACATAGAGGATGGCCACAACCAACATGTGACTAACCAAGATTTTACACATATTCTACTAACGATTTGCGCTGCAGCTACATTACAGAATCTAAATCTTGAGCTAAAACCTGCGCAGAGGAACAGACTTAAAAAACTATTCGATTACAATGAAGATACTCTAGAAAGACATCAGAGAAATCTTCTATGGAATGCTAGATTTTACTTTGTCGATACGTTTTGGAGAAAATATTGGAAGGGTATCAATAAAATCATAGTGGCTGATCTTATGGATCCAAAAGAACAAATCAATAAATTCTTTAAGGAGAACGGACCAAAGATGAAAGAATTTCTTTCGAGTTTACCTGGCCATCTACTGGACGCTATGGAGTATATTGATGAATTCCCTCCCGAAATTGAAACAAGAGGAGGAAAGCGGATACTGGATATGGATAGGCAGGGGATTTTTTTCCAGCATGAAGTTTGCTTAAAGAAATTCCGTGACGAATGTGGCCTTTAACTAAACACTGCACCTGAGGTTTATATTTCCATCACACCGTACGCGAGTAACCCAATAACAATGTCCGGTCTGGACTTCTGACTTATAGTTGCTCTCTTACTCTCAAGTTCCCAGTGAAGACGGCTCTTGTGCGATTCCTTTAATCTTCTAATGCTCGGGTTTCCAATCAACTGTATCTGTTTCTCTATTGACTTTATTTGAAGTTTGTAGCGGGTTTCTACTGAAGCTAATTTTCGCTTGAACAGCTCTCCATATTTCTGACTCAGCAGGTGAAGTTCCTCCTGCCTCCGAGCATGTATGGCTGTGTCAAGTTCATTGAGCACAAGCTCAATGGTGCTCATCGGAAATGCATCATCTACAGATACAGCATCGTGGCTAAAGAGGCATTGAAGAAGGTCATTTAAGTGAATAGGCACCTGCTTACCTTGAGTGAGGTCCCACAATTGAGGAACTAATTGGATGCTCGGTCGGACCCCTAGAACCTCCCATTTATAGAGTGCAAAGATGTAGGTTCCGGGTTTGAGGGTTGTATCTTTGCCTTTAACCTTAACTCGTGTGAAAAAGGGAGCATTGATAGGACCCCAAGAATCAATAGCCATTTTGCTAAGCACATGTACGGGAGTAATAAATGGAACTTGCCTATCCTCAAGTGCCTCGGTCTGGGAGAAAGTAACAGTGTATGCAGGTACATCTGAAGATAACCACCCTTTGAATTCGTCCACTTGATTACCATTGTGTTCTACGCGAAGCAAATCCCTCATCAGGATTTCTTTTTCATCCGCATTTAGTTTTATATCAATGCGGGCCGGATTGCTTGAATCTGGAACAACTTTCGAAAGAGGACACCGTATCTTTAGATATGAAAATATAAAGTGTTGGAGTGCGTGGGGAGAGACATATTGGCTATTCTCCTTCATCGACTGTAAATCCTGTGTGAATAAACCTCCCGCATCTAGGAGATTCTCAGTTTCAACCTCAAGCTTTCTTTGTTCTTGCATTGCACGTATAGCATTATCAGTAAGTTGAATGGCTTTTTTCTCTGCCTCTTTCGAATTTAAGGAGTAGTCCAGAAGAACTGCATTCAGATTCTCAGTGAGGTCCCCCAGAACATCTTCTAAATCACCCACTGTATCTGTAAACACCCCAAGCCGTTTAAAACACCTATAGAAAATTCTCTCCTCAACGGTACCAGGTGTGATGAAGTTGAAGATTTGAACTTTTGGACTCTTCTGACCATACCTATCAATCCTTCCAATTCTCTGCTCAATCCTCATCGGATTCCAGGGGATATCGTAGTTAACAAGGCGGTCGCAAAACTGATAGTCCAGGCCTTCACATCCAACCTCACTAGATAGCAGAACATCTATGGCATCAGCATTCTTTTTGGGTAATCGGAAACGCTCACGAATCTGTTCTCGTTCACGGTCTGGCACCTTTCCACTGATGACTGCTACTCTGATGCCTTGTTTAGTTAGACGCTGTTCCAAGTACGATAGAGTTCTCAGAAAGAAGGAAAATACCATCAATTTACCGGGTCCAGAGGATTTTAGTGTGGCTTGAATAATCTTATACAGCTCATCAAACTTTGGATCCGCAGGGGGGAGAGATTCTACCAAATTTAACAAATGATTAGCTTTTTCTTTCAAAGGAGAGGGTAGGGTCGCTATAAGCTCAGAATCAAAATCAGCGAAAGACTCTTCGCTAATTTTTCCACTCTTGATTATATTGGGTAGTACGGCTATAAATGCTGGCAGGCAACTTGAAGCCTGTCTTTCAAATGTATCGATAATCAGTCTCATTATTTTAGGGCCATATTTGTGAGATAAGAGCTCTTTAAGGAATTGCCGTAATTCTCCGTAAAATGCCTGTTGCTGCTTATTGAAAGGAACAGACACTTTAACCGGTACACGGATAGTAAACTTACCAATATCACGACGCCTTGTTCTATTCATAACCTGAGAGAGTGTATGCAAATCGTCTAGATATCTTAGGAGACTCACTCTGTCTTCATTTGACAGGGGACCTTCTCGTAGTTTATGATAACCTTTTTGGTAGCTCTCGAATCTGTCTGATATCTTCTTCCCATAAGTTGTCTCGGAGGCCTTTTGTATTGCTTTAGCCGCGTCAACCTCCCATGTGTCTTTTGGTTTTTTTGACCTGATATGGCGTATAGCTGTGTTCAAGTATTTGTTTGGCTCTACAATCTCTTTGAATTCTCGAAAACTCCGAAAGATATCTGGCCTGAGTAAATTTAACAAAGTGAAGAGGTTCTGCGATTTGGTCTGGATAGGTGTAGCAGTTAAGAAGATTACATTCTGAGAGATGGTGGACAAGAACTTCGCAAGTTTTCTTGTATTGCCTGCAGTTGATCGAAGGTGATGAGCTTCGTCTACAATGAGTAAATCAAAACTTGGGGGAGTTTGTAACTCTAGGAGTCCTGGAATCCCTTTGCTTTTTGAGCCATGTAGATAGTTCGTGAGACGCAATAGCTCGAGATTAATGATTGACTTGGAATATTGCCCCGGCCATGCACCATTATTGTGGGCCTCGAGCAAACAGTATTTAAGGTCCTCCGAGGTCAAAGGCTTAAACGTCTCATCAAATCTCAGCATCTCCGCGTGCCATTTATGTACGAGCGCTTTAGGACAGACAATAAGTATCCTTTTGATGTTCTTCCTCACTTGTAGCTCACGGAGTATTATCCCAGCTTCTATGGTCTTTCCAACCCCCACATCATCGGCAATTAAAATGCGTGGTTGGTCTGCTTTTAGAATACGAATCAGTGGCTTAAGTTGGAAAGGTATAAAGTCAATCCTGGCAGAGTGTAATGAGTAAAGTGAATCTACGAGAGGGTTACAAAATCGGAACGCAGTAACCTTAGCACGGAATTCGTTTAAAGGGGTTGAACTATTTGTGAGAACGGCTGGGGGTTGGACGGCTCTCAACTGAGATTCTAAGAATTGCTGCTGGTTCTGGTCCCTGTCAAAAACAAGGTATCTTTTCTTTCCTGCAATTGGCCTCATAACTTTAACTATTGAACCCCATCTCGAAGAGTCTGCCTTAAGCTGAACGAGGTCACCAATCCGAAATTGTTGCTTGGCCATTTATTATAGTGGTGAAGTATCCATACTTTTTATGTCTTGTTCCTTTACGATTGGAATTATTTCAGGTTTGTGGAGCACATCTCGATACCTTTTTATTAGACCCATACCCTCCCGTTTCCCATGAAGGGCATAAATAAAACCATTTTTGAATTGATTAAGACTAAACTACATCTTCTAACAGCTGACCCAGAGATCTTGAAGAGCTTGAGACGGGACATAAAGGCCTTTCTTAAAATGGAGGCAAGCAACTATAAAAATAGACAGAAACTAGCAGTGGATATAATTCGTGCAATCTTAAAGTTCCATAAGAAAGGGGAGTTGTATGTTTTGGCTGACCACTTGGCCGACCTAGAACTGAATTTACAGGACTTGCAGCGACACCAAAGAGACCACGTATGTCATGCAGTTCTGACCTTTCTTCTGGGATTTGCAATAATCTGTGAGATTCTCAACCCGGAAGACGAAGCCTTCATTTTTCAATGGAAACTGGCGGCACTACTTCATGATATAGGTTATCCGCTAGAAATTGCTGATAATACTTGCAGAGACTTCTTGAATTTGTATGAGGAAAAGGTTTTGGGAATAGATTCCAGTTTCCAGCCACAGATGGGTAGATACCTGAAGGGCCACCTCTCATTATATAGTGTTGAAATCAGCGCGCCACGAAATACCCTGGACTTGGTTCAGAACAGACTTCGACGCTGGGACATCCCACTTCTCGTGCATCCCATCTTTCAAAAGATGATACAAGGACAGCGCTTTGACAGAAAGCCGTTTTTAAGGACAGACCATGGTATTGCATCCACTATTTTAGTGATGAAAGCGATTGACAAGAAATACAAAGAAAACAATCCTTCTCAAACAACTGGACGCGGCGGGTTCTGGGATTATAAACATTTGAATGAGGATATCACTGATGTGTGCGCAGCACTATTTATTCACAACTTAGATATTGAAAGTCTTACGTATGATTTCGATAAGGCCCGTCTTGCAACATTACTTAAGGTATGTGATGAATTGCAGGATTGGGATAGGCCCAAGGCTAATCCTGACAAGACTAAACCTCCCAAGATTAATCCTCCCGTAGATTATCACCTTGAGTTTGTAGGCGATAGATTACTCTTCTATGCTAAGGAAGAATACCTAAAAGATATCCAGGATGGTCTTAAACAAGTTAATAATAATTTCCCATATGACATTGATAGACTCACTCCCGTCATGATAGCCAAACTGCTCGGTGAGAAGGGGCTACTTGAACCTAAAAGCCGCTAGCCAGCCTTTTCCTGCGCTTCCTCTCCACTTGACTCTATGAGGTCCGGGTTCAGGTGGGGCTTGACTGCCTTCTCACTTCTTCCTCGCCCACGTATATCTCAGCTTGTTGATGAGCTCTGTGTGGTCACGGAGTATCCCTCGATTGTCAGTGCGTATCTGTCTGGTAGTGTCTATGTAGTCATCTATACTCTGCGCCACCACAGACAGCACGTAATCCCATCTGCTGAAGCCAGGAATACAGGGCTTCACCCAGTGAACTCGCGGATGCTCTGTGATGTAGTTCTCGAACTGCTGGCGCTTGAGCGGTTCGACTCTGGCAAGGTAGTAGTGGTACTCCAGTCCGAGTTTCCTGTAATCAGGGTAAATGGTGCACTGGATGAGTGCGTCATTCTTGAGTGCGGATACAATCTTTGACACCCGTTCAAAGCGGATGCCTGTCTGCTTTGATATCTCGCGGTAGGACATGCGTGCGTCTGTCTCGAGCGCCTTGAGCACCTTTATCTCCCACTTAGTGATCTCCCTCTTTGCAGGCCTGACCATCGAGAACTCCTTCTTCAGCTCAGCCTTGTGGCAGAACGACGCGTAGGTCAGGGCGCTCATGTATTCGTGTGGTAGCACGTCGAAGTTGATGGTGTTCCTGTGCAGCAGGGTGCTCACCTTATTGACCACTTCCCTCACCGCACTCCAGGAAGGGGGACGGCACACGACGGAGAAGTCATACATCCCAGTGGTCTCGCGGAACACAGTGAGCGTGGGGAGCTTCCTTATCTTCTCTATGATAGGCTGCTTTATGGCCCGCAGCTCCATGAGGATTGTTACATAGGTTGCAGGCGGGGCGTTGTTGATAAGCGCTGGCCTCACGAAGCCCTCTGAGAAGAGCCTCTCCACGCGGGTCTCTACCTTCCTCCTGGTGACGCCTAATTCGTCTGCCAATTTGCTGGTGGAAGTTCTGCAGTCAAGAGAGAGGAGATATACAATATTTTCACATAAAGGGTCTAAATAATTTGAAAAAGTTGATATTTTCTTTGTCTTTACCATAGTATTCTTAACATATTTGGAACACAAGATATATAAAGGTTGTTACCTATTAGTTATTATTAGAAAGTAGTAAATAAGAAACAACATATTACACAAAACAATTGCAGTGGGGAAGGAAACCGAGGGTTTTCTTCCAAAACAAAACAGGACCGGCCTCTAGGAATACCTATTCACCTAGAGGCAACAATGGGGTGAAAAACATGGGGAAGAAAAATGTGCGGAGGTATATCGACTGGAACAACGACCTCCAAGAGTTCGAGGGACCAATGTATTATCAAGAGAGTGCCAAGGCATGGAATACCCTGCGTTTCAGGCAGGGAATCATCGAAGGCTTGCCTGTGCTGCGGGACAAGCAGAATTCAATCCACTACAAGGCCCTAGTCTGCCGTACCAAAGCGAAGCTTGACAAGGTCTTGCAGATGATTAGAAACGATAAAGTACCGATGCCATTGATGCTGTTCTTCTACACGGAGGGGGGAGAAATGGCCGTAATGGCCCCTTAAGGAAGGGCAAGTTGCCTCAGTAGTTCGGAAATCTTCCGGTCTGAGGGGGGAAACATTCAAGAGAACTCTTTCCAATGCGGCTATCAATGGCTGCAAAGTTCATCGACAAGAACGGATACGAAAGGGAAGTTGGAAGCAACCGGCTCGTTCACAGGGATATTGCCTACTGGCAGATCTATCTCCCGAACAGCCACCTCTTCTCGAGGCCGTTTAGGGTGTACCAAGTGCACCACAGAGACAGAAAGAAGAGGAACAACGCTGTCTGGAACCTTCAGATAGTGACCAGAGAGGAGCATAAGAGCATCCACGGCATTGGTGAGCACTCTCTATTTGAGTTCCTGGGATGGCTGATTCTTGCGTCTGTAATCCTGGGCTTCATCCTGTTAGCAGTAATAATTTCAGTGGGAGCGATGTTGGGCTAAGTCTGGGTCGCTGCGGCTTCCTTCTTCAGTTCCTCAAGGACTGCCGCCTTGACCTTGTCCATGAGGTCCTTGTCGCCGCTGATAGCCCTGTCCATGATAGGGCCTTCCTGTTCGTAGTGCTGGAGTCTCTTCGTGAGCTTCTCCATGTTTTCCCTCATGATATTGTTCGCGAGTTTGAGTTGGTCGAAGTCCTCTTTCAGATTGCCGTACTTCTCTGATTTGACGACCTCAATCACTTTGCTCTGGCTGACCTTGGCGAAATCGATGTACCTGTCTGGACTCTTCGAGGCATAGCTCCACCCGAACTTCTTGCAGAAGGTTGTTCTGTCGAGTCTTGGGGCATAATATGTCGCTGAAGTGTGCCTGAGCATGTGCACTGTGATGTTGGCGTTGTGAGCTTTCCTCCCATACAGCTTTACTGTCTTGTAGAATTGCCGACGCGAGGTCTGCCATAGGTTCGCGTCTGGATTGTCCTTGTCAGGGTGTTTCTCCAGCCACCTGCCGACCAGTTCAGAAGAGAGCGGCAGCGAGACAGTACGGGGCTTTGTTTTCGATTCTCTGCAGGTGAGGTAGAATATCCCGTCCTCGCGCTGCTCAAGGTCTCTGATGTCGCAGTTGATAATCTCTCCCTCCCTGAAACCGCTGTCGAAGGTCGCCCACACCAAGGCCTTCTTGTTGAGAACTGGTATGATCTCCACAATCTCCCACACGCCCTTGTTCAGCCCCTTGATAGCTTCTACCTCTGTTTCCTTCTGTGAGGTGTCTATCCACTCGACGAGGTCAGGAAAACGCTTGTTATCCTCAAGGAGCCACTTGTAGAACTTTCTGACGAACTTCTTGATGTTCGACTTTGTGCCATCGCTGTAGGGGGTTTCTTTGTGGCCAGGGTTCCTCCTGCTTGTCGTTATGACACCAGTGTTCAGCTCCATGACGAACTTCTCCATGTCCTCCTGCGTCACCTTGTCGAGGTCCTTCTTGAACCAATCCTTTGCCATCATCGTCAGGTAGCCAGCAGTTTGGAGGTTCCTCCCTGGGCCAATCTCGCGCTTCTGCCCCTTGCGGACGGTCTTGCCTAGCTGGCTTTCCTTCAGATAGCGCAGAATTAGCTCCCTGTTTCCCTCGCTGAGTTCAGGGTCAGTTCTGATTCTCTCCATCTTTCTCTGGAGATACATATCGAACTTGTAGATATCCTTCATTATAGACGAGAAAAGAGCTAGGACTATTTAAATGTTATCCTTTTTAGTGCCCAAAAGGGTTATGGGCCTGGAGGGATTTGAACCCCCGACCTACAGCTTGCTTCTCCCTGGGGAGTAGAAGGCTGCCGCCCTATCCAGACTAGGCTACAGGCCCGTGGCTACTATTGACCGAAATTGCCTTAAAAAGGTTTGCCTACTTCATACCGAAAGACTTGGTGGTTTCGCCGAGGATAATCTTGGCGATGTCGTCTGTAGATTTCACATGGTAAAAACCGACATTGTCACTATCGCCCAGCTGGTTCTGGAGCATCTTCACGTTCCTCAAGGACTCCCCTTCATAATTTCCGTATTGGGAGACAGCCCCAGGGCTATGAAGCGACACAACAGTCAAACGGTTCGTCTTTGTGTGCTCGCTCAGGTTCTGCAGCACCTCGCCGATGTTAAATATCGCCATATCTGTTATCAGGATGATGTCCACCTTATCAGTAGCCATCTCGACCAGCTCGTCAATAGCTTCAGTCCTTAATTGAGTCCCTTCACCCTGATAGCTGCAGATGAGCTTGTACAGTGTCTTCGTGTCGTCGATGAAGTCGGTCCTGTTGGTAGACGCGCTGAAGTTCACCACCGCCACCTTGGCATCATTCGCCAGGTAAGCGTCAGCAGCGCAAAACGCACCTAAAACAGCTGGTGATATCCTCCCCGTGTTTATCGAGTCGCCAGACGGGTTGATCATGCTGCCAGACGAATCAATGCAGATAATCGCGTCCGGGACACCTTCCTTCTGGCCGACTGTCTCACTCTCTTTCATCTGCCAGCGATTGCTCAGCCCGGGAATGACCTTGCCCATGCTGTTAAATGGGTCCACGCGCTGGAGGTCATCTCCCAATTGGTACTTGGTGTGGCTGTGAGGATACAATGAGCCGTCCTTGTGGATTTCCTGGGTCTTGATGGGTAGGTCATACTTCTTCGCGAGAGCGCTGTAAAATTGAATCTGCGCCAGCAGCCCTTCTTTGCCACGTTTGATAGGGATATAGCCTGTTGATTTCTTGTCTTTCTCCCCATATAAGCGCTCATCTAAATCCAAATCATGCATCGCATCGGCGAAATCGTTCTGGTTTTCTTCTTCTGCGAATTCCCGCAGGCCTTCCTCTATCTCGTCGTCTGAGAAGCTGCTCGGGTCAATATTATCAAGGAGGCCGTCTGAGAACATGTCCTCATCCCCTTCCCCGCCTGGCCCTGACTGGGGCTCTCCCTGCTCGTCTCCTTCCTCTCCCTCTTCGCATTCCTCTCCTGAGGAGGAGGAACTAGGATCTCCCTGTTGGTCTTGCTGCTGCTTGCCCTTCTGGTCCTTCTTCTTTTTCTTCTGCTCTTTCTGCATTTCCTTCTGCTTCTCAATCATCTCCTGCATCACAGGAAGAATAATCCGTGTGAACTCCCGCACGTCCTCTTTCCTATTATCACTATGGAGGTAGTCGATTCCCTTCAGCTCGTCAATGATGGCTCGTTCCTCTTCTATGGGTACAATCCCTAAATCGCATTCCCATAACTCTTGATACAGACCCCCCATGATGCGGTTGATAGGTTCTGATGCCCGGATGGCAGGGCCTAGCTTGGGGTGTACGCTCATCTCAGGTGAATACATGATTCTGTAGATCTCGGTGACTTCATGCCTGTCCATCACAACCGTGATGTCTGTATTCACCACAACATCGGCATAGTAATTCACCGCGTTCTTTGCCATGTCAACCCCATGCTGCTTTCCCCATGTCGCGTGACGGGAAGCTGAGAACAACTCAAGATAGCCCTTGAAATCCTTCGGGCAGGTCACATAATGGTTGGCCTCGTGGAGCAGGAGCCCGGTGAGAATGGTTTCTGTGTCGGCAGGGCCGACTTCAGTGAGGTAGCCGAGGAATGCCTTGCTCACGAAGGTGTTGAAATGGTTCTGCATGTCCATTCCTGCAGGTGCGGGAATGGGATCCATGAAAACAGGGTCCGGTAGGGGAGGGTACCAGAAGGCTTCCCGTACCTCCATCCAGACACGCTTCAGCATCTCTTCGAGGTTATCCTCATCCATGGGCTTACCACTGGGTCAGTCGCTCGGTGATGTCCATAATCTCAGAGAACACAGGGTGCTGCGCTCTCTCATATTTGGCTTTGAATGCCTTGAACTCTACTTTGCCCTCCATCACTTCTTCCTGCATCTTGAAGAACTTGGGCAGGGTATCGTTCTTCATCTGCTCGCGCATCCTCCCCTGGACTTCCTCGACTGCCTTTCTCGAGATGTGTAGCTCCTCGGGATCCTCGCGCTGCCGTGATTCCTTGTGGCCGCGGTACCAGGGGCTTTCCGCCCACTTGATGCGGTGCCACATGGTGTAAGGGGCAACGGTCGTGATGTGCTCGAGATTGACAGACTCTGCGCCTGTGAGCCACGCAAGCGACCTTGCATAGTGCACAATGGCCTTGTCCATTCGCCTTGAGCCAGCGTTCTCTATTTTCGCGAAGAGATACTGCTCATAGTGCTGGCTTGCTTTCTCGCCTGTACGTTTGGTCCCGTGCTCAGGGCTCCAGTTCAGTTCGGTTATCAGCATACTGAGGAACATCTTGGCGTTGTCGTCCACAGGCATCGCGCGAATCTCAAGATTGATATCCTCAAGTTCCTCTGCAGAGAGCGTCTCGACCCTTAACTTCTCGCTGATGTGCATTTTGTACTCTTCCAGCTTGGCAGGAAGCTCCTCAAGGCGCTTGGTGCCGTCCATGAGTATGTCAATGCAGTCTGCTTTGATTGTCTCATTCTTGAGCAGGTGGTCGTGCTCGTTGTGGTAGGTGAGGGCGATGTCCAGCGCGTTCAAAACCCCTGGATACTTCGACTCCACAGCCATGTCGAACCTGTCCTTCATCGGCGGAATCAGGTCGACGTTGCCCTTGTCAGCGTAGTTGTTTGTTGAGAACAGGGGGCAGTTCTCTTTGAAGAGAATCTCACGAAGGTACTGCCAGATTCCTCTGCCCACTCCCTCGAGAATCATGCTCTGCTTGCTCTCGGGAATACGGTTGATTTCGTCAATCAGGTGGCCGGGCAGCAGCGGGAAGAACTCCCATATGACCTCCTCCCCGATACCGGCGTTCATCTTTGCCAGGTCAGGCCGGCCCTTGGTCTTTTCCTCTGTCAGCTCAGGATGGCCCCTGATTTGGCCCATCTGGATGATGTCCAGGGGAATGCCCTTGAACATGGACAACACATACTCTGCCGAGGTCGTCTTTCCCCCCCCGTACTCGCCGAACAGCAGAATCTTTCCGTTGTTCAACGCGGTCAGCGTCGAGAAGAGCAGGCAGGAATTATAGGCTGCGTTGTCTCCCTTCGGTGTCTTGACCTTCAAGTCAGGAACGTTCTTGTAAAAATTGTCGCTAATCACATCATAGAGTGCATGCACTTTTTCTTGTAATGTCATCCCTATCTCCCCCATCCTTGTTTTTCAATTTTAGCTTATTGAAAACGTCATGGTTTAATACCTCGCGCTTTAGCGCGACGTTTTCAATTCCATCAACTCGCCTATAAATGCGAGACCCGCAATACCACCGGCTTTAGCCGGTGGATGGGGCCGAGCGGCGAGTTGATGTTATCACTTTTCCTTCAAAAAAGCCCCTCGGCTTTCATGAGCGTGTAATGTGTGAGGTAGCCGTATACATCTGTGTTACCTGTCCACTTCTGGAATACGGCCATTGCTTCCCCAATGATGTCGGGGTAGAGCTTTTCCCTTATGGTCCCTATGATCTCTTCGTCGATACCAAGCAAGAGCAGCTCTGCGCTGATTTCGCCGAGTATCTCGTCCTTTTCCATGGTGTCATCAAGCTCGGCCCTTCTCACATCAGCATAGGCATACGCGACAGTCTCAAGGCGTGTCTGCTCGAGCATGATGTCGAATCCCCTGTCGCTGTGGTATACTGCAAGCTCCTCCAGTACTTCATCTCCCCTGAGGCGTATCATTCCCGGGTTCTGCTCACGGTCGATAAATATTGCTGAGGTGATGTAGGAATATGCGACTTCTGGGGCGCTCAGGCCGTTCACATGGAAGTATGAGAACTCCACAGTCTCAGTGGAGCGGCTGCCAAGGGAGACACTGTCGTCTACTATGGTGTTGAGCGGTGCGACTGCAATATCAAACTCAATGTCGATGTCCCGCGGCTTCACGCTCTTGAGGTGATGCTTGAGGAATACATTGACATCCCTCACAAGGTCCGGAATATAATCTCTCTTGATGGCGTAGATGTCTTCATCGTGGGCTGCCAGCACCCCGTCGTAGCGCTGTGCCTGCTCTCTGAGGTCATTGCGGATTGTGCCCAATGGGGGAAGCTGCTCGTGCAGGGAAAGGCCCCGCTTGGTGAACCTGTCCTTGATGCCTGTGGCCATCCCGCTGTATGCTGCCATCATAGGGTTGAGGATGTACTTCTTGAGAGGGCCATTGACAAATGTCACTCCTGTTGATATGGCTACTCCGCCCACGCCCGCCAGGGTGTACCTTGCGACCTTGTTATAATCACGGTTCTCTTTGTTCCATTCCTTGAATGCCTTGGTGAAGAGTTTTAGGGCAATTCCCATCGGCATTACGCCTGCGCTGAGTTTCTTGATAATCTCATTGTCCGTGAACTTGTTGGCGATGTTGAGCGGGATATATGATGCTGTTATCGTGTTGAAGAATGTGTTTGCCGCGGTCGAGTTCTGTAGGGGATTCTCTGTGTTGATTGCCTTGGGATTGTAGAAACCTATGCCCTCGATGACGATGCGCTCGCCATCATCGAATTGCTTTTTGAGCTCAAAGTGCTTATCACACCCCGGGGTGGACTCACTGTAGATGTCAACTGCCTCTTCTTGGCGCAAGAGGTTTCCGAGGTTCTCGGCAAGCATCTTCCTCGCAGGGTAGCGCCCGTGCTCCTTGATTGCTTCCCTAAATGCATCGCAGACGACTTTTTCTCTGTGGTCTAAAGAGAGGCCTTCCTGCTTGATGTCATCTAGATACTCCTCAAGGCTGCGTGCCACTTCACTCCCCTTCTTAAGGTACAACTATCTCCAATGTATGATAGTGTCCTTCCCCTGGCTCCGGACAATAGAGGGACGCTTATAAGTGTTTTCTTTGAAAAATGGGACATATATCCCCTACGCGAACATTGCTTTGATAGCGGCTGTTGCGTAGCTTCCTGGGGGGAGTGAGAATGAGACGAGAAAGCCATCTTTTTCTTTCTTGACAACAAGGCCGTCCAGGGCAACAAAAGCGCTTCTCATCTTGCCTTCTGCGCTCAGTTCGGGGATCTGGCGGATGATGAAGCTCCTTGGAGTGAGGTTTCTTGATGAAATGCTCTTTGCTGCGAGCTTCCTTATGATGTTATCTTCAACATCCTCAAATGCTGTGCCGAAGCCGATGATGGGCAGCTCTATCGAAAGCATATTGAGCAGGACTTCTTTAGGGACTGCAAAGGTGCCGAAGGGCTGTATCTTGATTTCACTGATGTCCCCTGTCGATACACGTATTATCCCGTCGAGCAGCTCGTTGAAGAGCATGCTTTGATAGCTGTGGAGATAGAAGAGGAGGGTTTTCTTCGGCAGGAGGCGCAATGCGCCGACATGCTCATTGGGGTTCTTTTCGAGATGTTCTCTGGCTTTTTCTGCGAATCTGATGCTCTGCTGTATCGCAAGCTGTGCCGCCTTCTGGAAATCATTCCTGAGAATCGCTTCTCCGATGATGTGGTTGTCCCCTTTCGAGCCGAAACGCTGCTCGTCGAAATAGTTGGGAACATAATTGAGGCGTGTGGGTTCTTTTTTTGCATCCCTTACCTTTATGGTGAAGCGGTTCGCTAAAAGGTCTCCGAGGGAGATTGGCTCAGTTCCTGCACCTATTGGCTCTGCTGATATTCCGTCCATCTCTAATGTGCGGAAACTCCCCTTGACGGAGCAGTACTGTGTTGTCATTGCCCTTCTGTCCTTTGTGCCTGCATAGCCGAAGAGCTTCCTCGGCCTCCTGACCTTTTGTGCGATTCTTCTGACTGCTTCCTCTGTGGTGAAGTCGCGTTTTTGAAGTTTGAAATAGGTGTAGGGGCCCTTGATGTCGTTGATTATCCAGGGTTTTGGGATTTCCTCTACGACAAAGTCTTCAGGCTCCTGCTTCAAGGTGAACGTCATTGTCAGTTGAAGATGGCAGAACCTTTAAAAAACATTATCTGCTTCCATTCCGTCAAGCAGCGTCAATGCTACGCATTGACTGGCTTAGCTGGCTAACGCCACCTAAGAGCCCGTAGCGCAGTCTGGATACGACAAATCTGCGATTTGTGGATTTGCCGTAAGGCAAATAGCGCGACTGCCTCCTACGCCAATGACGAGTCTTGGAGTAGTCTCCGCGCAAGCGGGGAGAAAAAAAGAGCAGAGGCGGATAAAGCAGTAGGTCCGGGGTTCGAATCCCCGCGGGCTCGTTCAGACCTTATCTTCTTGAGATTTCATCTGTCTTAGTCTCTTTGCATAAAAATTACTTAAATTCACTATTTGGAAGTAATTAAAAACGATAGATTTATAAACTAGCAAGACATTTTTACAAGTATAGTTGGTGATACTTATGGATGAAGTTAGGTGGGATATTACTGGTCTTGTTCCCAACGGGTGGGACGAGATATATGGGACCATTGAACCCGATATTGAAAAGTACAGTGAATGGAAAGAGAAGATGTCTCCTGACATGTCGAAGGAGCTATTCGAGGAATATATCCGATTTGGAGAAGATATCTCATCCAGGATGTACAGGCTTTACTATCATGGCTATCTTCAGCTGAGCACAGACACGAGTTCTCCTGAGGGTGGGCTTGAGAAAGGAAAGACTATGGACCTCTGGAACAAATGGGGAGATGCTGGCAGACCTATTAGCCACTGGCTCAAAGGAAAGGAAGTCGAGGGAATGGAGACTCTCGATGATGAGAATGCGGCCAGGCTGTTTGCAGCGACACCAACCATGCCAGACCAGGAATACGGGCTTCACCTGTCCAGGGAATCAGAGCGCTTTACCCTCCACCAGGACGTTGAACAGGCAATCTCCACGAAGAACAACGCCCTTGGAAGTTTGCCTTCAGATTTGAGGGCGAAGATTGAGGCCAAGCAGAGATATTTCTTCAAGCCTGAAGGTAAGAAGAGAGGTCGATGGTTTGACACGAGGGCAGAATTGAGTAAGTTCTATGACTCACCTGACCGAAGGGAGAGAGAGGCAGCTTCAATAGCAACCGCAGAGGCATTTGCGGAAAATCTCGATTTGTATTTCTCTATCTACGAAGCGTCGGTGAAAGATTGGAATGGTGTGGGCGTGAAGCTTAGGGGACATGAAAAACCTATCTCAGTGAGGAACCGCAGAAATGAGATTCCAGACGAAGTCGTGGAGACTCTACTCGAGACGTGCACAGAGAACAGAGGCATATTCCACCGCTGGTTCCGCCACAAAGCAGAGTTGCTGGGCCTGGACAAACTTCATGGCTATGACCTCTGGGCACCGCTTGATGATAAGAAGCCCAAGGAAATCAGCTATGAGGAAGGCCTTGAGCTGGTGCTCGAGACGCTGGCGGAATTCTCACCCACATTTGCAGAGCATGCGAGGGCAATTGTAGATGCTGACCATATTGATTCACATCCCAGGGCAGGTAAGCGGGGAGGCGCTTTTTGTGCGACAGTAGGTCCTGACCTTCCCCCTTATGTGCTCATGAATTTCAACGGCACCATGGATGGCGTGATGACACTTGCTCATGAGCTTGGCCATGGTATCCATTCACTCTACGCCAACCATCTCTCACAATCAGTCCAGCATGCACCAATAACGCTTGCTGAGACTGCTTCGACACTGTGTGAGATGATTGTGTGGGATAAGCTATTTGAAAAAGCTGATGATGAAGAGCGAAAGACCATGCTCGCCTCAAAGCTAACAGATGCTTATGGAACAATCCTCTGGCAGTCCTACATAGTGAAGTTCGAATTGGCAGCACATGAAGCAATCCAAGAGGGTGTCACTATGGAGAGTCTTTCTGACATTTTCCATGATGTGTATTCCGAGATGGTCGGGGATAGCGTTGAAGTAGGGGAGAAAACCAGGTACAGCTGGGCGAAGATACCTCATATCCAGCGCACACCTTTCTATTGCTATGGATACTCCTTTGGAGACCTCCTCACCATGTCCCTCTACCAGATGTACAAGGAAGATCCTGAAGAGAATCTTCCTAAGATAGAGAGAGTGCTCTCAGCAGGAGGCTCAGAGAATCCTGTTGAGCTGCTTGCTGAAGTTGGGATGGACATCACATCTCCTGACTTCTGGCAAAACGGCTTCAACATGCTTTCCGATATGATGGACCGACTGGAAGACTACACTACTTCGGCTTAGGAACCTTCACGTTCTTGCCGTTCCTCTCGAAAGGCACTATGCCGCCAGCCATGTCGCTGATGATATTGACAAGATTGCCTTCAGTTGGGAGAACGATTTTTGCGTTCTTCTTGAGTGAAACTTCAACAGTCTCAAGGCGCTTGAGAAGCTGTGCATTCCCGACGAAATACTTGTTGGCTGCTTCGTGAACAAGCTGGATTGCCCGCGCGTCACCTTGTGCCTCGAGAATCTTTGCCTCCTTGAAACCAGCTGCTACCTTGATGGCTGCCATTCGGTCACCGTCTGCCTGAGTTTCAGTTGCCAATGCGTAATCTTTTGCTGCGATTTTCTCGTTCTCTGCCTTCACAACCTTGTTCATGGTCTCCTGGACATCTTTTGGCGGGTCGATTTCTTTCAATTCAGTTCGCACGACTTCAATGCCCCAGTTAGTAGTCTCAGTCTTGAGAGTTTTCATGAGTTCGACGTTGATGCGGTCACGCTCGCTGTTCGCCTCAATCAGTGTGAGTGTTCCGATGATGTTTCTTAGGGTTGTCCTTGCAAGATTGACTATCTGGTACTCGAAATCATATACGTTGTACTGCGATGCTTTGACATCACCCTCGTCAGGCTTTACCCTGAAATAAACCTGAGCGTCCACGCGGGCATTGAGATTGTCGCCTGTGATAATTTCCTGCGGCTCAGCATCCACCATCTGTTCTGTGATGTTCACCTGGAACATCCTGTCAATGATTGGGATAATCCAGTGGAAGCCTGGGTTAGCGTACCTGTTGTACTTTCCGAATCGCTCAACCAATGCGCGGTGTGTAGGACGAATTATCCTGATACCCCAGAGGAGAAACAGGATGAAAATGCCAATAAGACTCCAAATCCATATTTGCATGTATAGTCACCTCTGGCATTCTCGAGTATTACGATTATATAAATCTTGTTTCTGAGAATGTTCGTATCTCTGGGAAAATCTATCGCTTCTTCACGAACGTTGATATCTCACCGTCAAAGGACAGCGTCTCCTCGCCGCCCTCGTATGTGAACTGCACCTGAAAGGTATAGTTGTATTCTGTGCCTGCTTCTGTAAAGCGGATGCCGCACGTGTCGCTCTCAAGCGTAATAATCTGCCCCTGCCCCAGGGGCAGCCCCTCTTCAGTTGATGACTCGAATGAGCAGTGCTGTTTCCCCTCTATTTCAGATATGGAAATCCCTGTGATGGTGATTATTCTCCCGAGATTGTTTCCTAGGACGAGTTTTGCATTATCTTCTGTAAGGGAATGATTGAGGCAGATGAGATTCCCTGGAAGATTACAGTTCCCGGGAATTGATTCCCAGGGCTCAGGAGCAGTCAGGTGTGTATAGGCTGCCATGACAAGGGCAATCACCACGAACAGCAGCGCAATCCCTCCGACGATAATCCCCAGGGGGTCAATGGTCTTCTCTTCCATGTTCTGCTTCATCTTCGCCTTTCGGCTTCATAAAGCTTTTCCCTGCCCGCACATTCCATCATCCAGGAGTTAATTTTATAATGGGAAAGCCGCTTCCTCAGTTTGTCAGCGCTCATTGGGGGAGTAACGATGGGAGATAAAGTAGGCAAAATCAAGGATGACCTTCCAGGTGTAGCCAGGGTCGGCACACCCTATGCTGAGGAAATCAAAGAGGAGCTTGAAAAGAAGTTCAAATACAAATTCAGCAACAGCTATTCGAGGATTCTCAATGATACTCACGGCCCGGGCCAATGGGAGTGGCTCGCGTATGCGAATATGAGTAAAGATTCCAAGGCTTCTGAGATGAGGAAGGAGCGCTCTGAACTGCAGACTGAAGTGAAGGAAGCCCAGAGTGAGATGGAAATACTCCTTGAGGAATACCGTGAAGAGCCTCAAATCAAGGGAAACTGGCAGTTCCTCACAAGCACGGGCGCAATAGGTGAATATCGCAGGAAGAAGCGCCATGTCCGGAAGCTCAATCAGCAGATAACAACCCTTGAGCAGCGCATCGAGCACCTGAATAGGGAAGGCTGCTGGGAAGAGACCACAAGGAAAAATACGTATCAGGTATTCCCTCGAAAGCTTGAGATGTCCCTTCAGACAGATTTCTCCAATGAGGACAGCCAAAAGTGGAGCCTCACCCTCATGGTGTATGACCAGGAGGATGAGAAGAAAACCGAAAAGTATGTGGACACTGCCCGGACACTGGCACAAACTCTTCAAAAAGAATACCCGTGGATGGACATCCGCCTCAGGTTCAAGGATGAGCTGACTTTATACAGGAAGCTCAAAGAGTAGGCTATCCTAACAGTTTCTTCAGCATGAGATAATTCGCTGCCCAGAGCATGCCCTCGTCGCTCACATAGAACGGCGCTGTGTAGGGTGTGCCGTCGGGATGATAGACCTCAAGGAACGTCTTGTGCTGGTTGATTCTTGAGGTATACTGGTCAAGGTATGTTTTTGCCAGCTTTCTGTTTGCCTGAGCGACTGTCTCGATGTAGAGCATCCCGAGGTGGGCCCAGATTGTCGTGCCCTCGTAGTTGGGCGCGATGATGCGGTGCGTGAGCATGATGTTGTCTGGATGGGCTGCAGTGTACTTGAGCGGGAAGGGCTTGTCAAGCCCTGCTTCCCTGACTGCGCGGATGGACTTATCCAGGGCTTCCTTGTTTAGGACAACGCCTGTCCAGTAGGGGAAGAGGTTCGCGTCTCCTGTCACCATCTCATTGGGCGTGATGTCCTCTCTGAAGTGGGTGCCTGTCCAGAATTTCTCCAGAAGAAGCTCCTCGAAATCAACCCCATCCCAGGGGTTATTCAATCCAAAAGAATTGCAGTAGCGCGCTATCATGCCGACCATCGTGTTGTCGTATGTGCTGGATTTTCGCATCGCATTGTCCTTGATGGATGAGAATGCCCTGTCTGCCCTTACCATTCCTCTTTTTTCATCCCAGCACACATCATGACAGCGCTGAACCTCCTTCTCGAGAAACTCGTGGAAGAAGCCGATGAGTTCCTTCGCGCCTGCCTCGTGCAGGGCGTGGAGGATGAAGGCAAGGGAATCTGGTGCATAGGTGAAGGCGTCGAACACACGCCGCTTTGAGGTTATGATTGTTGCTGTCCTGCCCACATACTCAAATGATTTGAGTGCCCATCTCAGGGTCTTTAGGACTTTTTCCCTGTAGCCTAACATGCATAGCGGCCCTGCGCCCCAGCCGAAGTCCCTTGAGTAAAAGCTCTCAAAGTGCCCTGTCGATGTGCGGAAATAAGTCCCGTTCCAGCATTCGTCGAGAATCGTGCGGCAGATGTGCTCGTCGTCCCCGCCGTAGCGCATGAAGCCGTTTGCCTTGACAATGAGCCTGCGGGACACCATCTTCCCGCCCTCTGACAGCCAGACCAGGGGCCGGATTTCCATGCGCACATCGCTATTTTTGCACCTAATAAGTGTTTGCATAGATTTATTAATTAGGTAGGGTGGAGAGATTTTATGAGACTCATCCTTGTGCGCCACGGGAAGACTGTGGAGAATGAGAAAGGCATTATCCAGGGCCACCTTCCGGGCAGGCTGTCAGAGACTGGAAAAAAACAGGCTGAAAAGCTCGGCCTGAGATTGAAAGATGAGAAAATTGACTGCATCTTCACAAGCGACCTGAAGCGCGCTGTCAACACTGCGAAGGCAATCGCGAAACATCATCCTGATATTCCTCTGCGCATTATAGAAGAACTGCGGGAGCGCGACCATGGACCTTTGACAGGGAAGAGCAAGGATGAGATCAAGTGGGACAACACGTTTTGGGACGAGGGAGAATCCAAGGAGACGATTGTGGCGAGGGCGAAGAAGCTGCTCGATACTGCATACGACGAGTTTCCTGACGGCACTGTTATCTTTGTTGGGCACGGAGGCATCAACCGCGCCCTGACATCAGTTATCCTCAAGGTGCCCCATGAAGAGGTCGATAAGGTGTCGCGCCAGCGCAACACTTCGGTGAGCATATTCACGCTGCGCGAGGACGAAAACCATGATATACACCTGCTTGACTGCGTGAAGCATCTCAAATGATTTTTCAGCTTTTCCTCAATCACATTTATAAATAGGCCTGGTATATTTTTTGCCATGAAACTCTACCTCGTCCGCCACGGGCAGACTGTGGAGAACGTGAACCACATTCACCAGGGCCATACTGACGGACAGCTCACCGAGCTTGGGCAGGAACAGGCCCTGCGCATCGCCGAGCGCCTCAGAAAGGAAAGCTTTGACGTCATCTACGCGAGCGACCTCGGAAGGGCTGCGAATACCGCGAGGGCTATCGCGAAATTCCACAAGGGCACTCCGATGCACTTCGCAAGAGAGCTCAGGGAGCGCGACATGGGGGGCCATGAGGGCATCCCCTGGGACGACGAGTGGGACTGGGACGACCTGCCGGAGAACGTCGAGCCGAATGATTCCATGATGCGCCGCGCCAAGGGCCTGCTGGACCGGGTGTATGACGAGTATCCAGAGGGCAATATCCTTTTCGTGAGCCACGGCGGGCTGCTGAACGCCCTGCTTGCCGCGATAGAGAAGGATGAAATGAACGAGCAGCGCTTCATCCCCCTTGAAAATACGTCCATCACCATCCTTGACCTCAGGGAGGGCGGAGACCACGAGATTCACCTGCTCAACTGCGTGGAGCATCTTGAGCCTATCGAAACACTTTAGAATGCTCTGCTTTCTCATCCAATTATGAAACTTTATCTAGTCAGGCATGGCGAGACTGTTGGCAATGTGGAAGGGAGAATCCAGGGGCAGACTGACGGCGAGTTGACAGATGAAGGCAGAATGCAAGCCCAGAGAGTGGCTGAGCGGCTGCGGCACGAGGACTTTGACTGCATATACAGCAGTGACCTTGCCAGGGCAAGAAATACTGCTGAGGCAATCCACCATTATCATGGAAGGACTCCTCTCAGGTTCACAGAGGCACTCCGTGAGCGGGCCTTCGGCTCGTGCGAGGGCAAGCTTTGTGAGGAGATGGGATTTGATAAACACGGTAAGTGGAACCTGCCTCCTGATGCGGAACCCAATGAACAGATGATAAGGCGCATCACCACCTTTCTCTATGCTGTCTTCAAGAAGCATTCCCAGGACTCTGTGCTCTTTGTGTCCCATGGTGGCATTATTATGAGGCTGATTGAATTTCTGGAGAAACTGGATGGCAAGGACATTGGCTTCATCAGCCTGCAGAATACTGCGATAACCATTCTAGAATTCGATGAGGACGGGAAGCATAATCTTCGCCTGCTCAACTGCGTAGAGCATCTTGAGTGAATAGAATCGAAAAGCTTTAGAACGTCGCGGCTTCTCAAATGCGCAATGCGCGTGTATGCTGACTTGCACATCCATAGCCACTTCTCTCAGGCTACGTCCAAGAATCTTACTATTGAGAACCTCGAGAAATACGGCCGCATGAAGGGCATAGGCCTTCTTGCCACTGGAGACCTGACACATCCCAAGTGGCTCGCTGAGATGAAGCAGTCCCTTACTGACAATGGAAGCGGGATTCTCGAGACTTCTTCCGGCTACAAGTTCGTGCTCTCCGGCGAGATATCGCTTATCTATTCGCAGGGAGGGCGGGGCAGAAGGGTGCATCTCTGCCTGCTGGCGCCTGGCTTTGAAGTGGTTGAGCAGATACAGGAGGCGCTGCTCCGCTTTGGAAGAATAGACTATGACGGCAGGCCCATCTTCGGGACAAGCTGTCCTGTCATGGTTGATGCGCTCAAAAAGATTGACGACAGAATTGAGATCATCCCTGCGCACATCTGGACCCCCTGGTTCAGTATGTTTGGCTCGAAATCCGGATTTGATTCTGTCGAGGAATGCTTTGACGACACCACCAAACACATCTACGCGATGGAAACCGGCCTTTCAAGTGACCCCGCGATGAACTGGCGCCTGTCTGCCCTCGATAAGTATACTCTCATCTCGAACAGCGACGCTCACAGCTTCTGGCCCTGGAGAATAGGAAGGGAGGGAAATGTCCTCGAGCTGAAGGACTGGAGCTATGACGCGCTCATCAAAATCCTTAGAACGAGAGAAGGCCTGCTTGAGACCATTGAGTTCTGGCCTCATGAGGGCAAATACCATTTTGACGGCCATCGCAAGTGCAATGTCTGCTTCTCACCTGCGGAATCCAAGAAACACAATAATATCTGCCCCCAGTGCATGAAGCCTCTGACTATTGGCGTACTGAACCGTGTGGAGGAGCTTGCAGACAGGCCTGAAGGATACAAGCCGGATAATGCGATTCCCTTTCGCAATCTCATTCCACTCTCAGAACTCATCTCAGGCGCGCTCAATTCAGGAGTCGCGACCAAGAAATGCTGGGCAGCGTATAACGCGTTGCTCTCTGCATTCGGAGACGAGATGAGTATATTGCTCAAGGCTTCTGAGGAGGACATCGCGAAGTATGCTTCTCCTGAAATCCTGAAGCTCATCCTGGCGAACCGCGGTCAGCAGATTCCCTTTCATCCAGGCTATGACGGCGAATACGGTAAGCCGGATTTCAGCCAGTGGGTAAAGCATGATGGCAAGAAAAAAACAAAGAAGAGTGTTGAGGTTGAGAAGCCCATGCCTGCGCAGAAGGGGCTTGGAGAGTATATGTGATGGCAACAGTGATTCACGAGAAAGAGATGAAGGCGTTCCTTGAGCGCGTGAAACCAGAGCTCAAGCGCTTCTCTGGCAAGAAGATTGCGGTAAAGATACACTTTGGTGAGCCTGGCAACAAGACAGCGTTCATGCCGGAGCAGGTTAAGCCGTTCATCGACCTGCTGAAGGAGTTGAATGTTGAGTTTTTCCTCTATGATTCCTCTGTTGCGTATTCTAGTCCAAGGGATAATCCACAAGGGCACAAGAAGGCAGCGCTTGAAAGGGGCTGGGGAGCGCTTGGAGACGTGCGTACTGACGATGATTGTGTCAAGGTGAAAGGCAAATTCATGGAGTACGGAGTGTGTAAGCCCCTGCTTGAGGCTAACGGTGTCCTTGTCCTGACTCATGTCAAGGGCCACCAGTGCCCCGGTTTTGGTGGAGCTATCAAGAACCTAGGGATGGGGGCTTTATCGAAGGAGAGCAAGAGCGCAATCCACGAGGGAGGAAAGCCAGAATTCACTGGAGAATGCGATGCCTGCAGCGTGTGCGAGGCCAACTGCCCCTTCAACGGCATCAGGATAGGGAAGAAAGCAGAGTTTGTCTCCTGTTTCGGCTGCTCCAACTGCATCCTCGTGTGCCCAAAGGATATTCTCAAACCAAAGGTGGCGCTGTTCGACGATTTGCTCGCTGATGGTGCGAACGCCGCAGCCACCCGCTTCAAGGACGTGTATTACATCTCTGTGTTGAATACAATAACCTTCCAGTGCGACTGCTGGGGCGATTCAAGGGAGATTATCGCGCCTGACTGCGGCTATGTGGCGAGTGAGGATATTGTCGCGGTCGATAAGGCGAGCCATGACATCATCGTCGCTGCAGCTGGTGAAGATGTATTTCTCAAGCATCATCACCGCTCTGGCTTGGGGCAGATAGAGTCTGCCGAGAAGCTGGGTATGGGCAGTATGCAGTATGAGTTCTAGAAGCTAAGATAGTCCAGCACAAAGCCAAGCTGCTCCTCTGGCTTGTCCGGCAGAACAACATAGTCAACGCCTTTCTCGATGAGAAGCTGGTCCACTTGCTTGTCAACTGTTTTCTGGAACTCGATGTCAGTGTCCCTGATGCCATCTGCTTCCATCTCGATGCAGTTCGGCGTCTTGAATAATATGTCGTAGCTGAGAATCCATTCCTCCACCAATCCTTCCATGAGGGTGTGCCCTCCTGAATTCACGACTTGGTATGCGTAGTTGTCCAATACAGACCTGTCGCAGATGACGTAGTCGTGCGAGTTTGCCGCTTCAAGCTCTGCTCCAATCTGGTTGACGAGTATCCATAGCTGTGCGTCAGCGTTTGTGTCCTGGTTGATTGGCAGGGGGCATTTCCTGGCAATTTCTGTTACCATGTCAGCATGGATGCCCCTCCTCTTCAGCTCTCCTGTGAGAAGGTGGCAGAGCGTAGTCTTGCCTGTTCCATGTGTGCCGATAAACGCGATTTTCATCTAGAATCAACTTTTTCAAAACAGCCTGGATTTTATATGGATTTAGCAAGTGAGAAGTATGGTTTCCGGCCTATCTGTTGGTTTTCGCCTTGGTGCTGAGGAATAAGGAGTAAGCGAGTGCCATTCCCATACCTATCAATATGAGCCATAGTTTGCCGATTAGGCTTGAGGCAGGATTCTTGAGGTGGTGGTAATACATCCAGCCGCCTATGCCGAGAAATATTACCATGACGAATCCCATCCGCTGTAACCGTCCTTCCTGAGGAACCTTTTGACTCTCCATCATTCATTTTTAGGAGAAGCTCCCTTATATGCCTTCTGCTCTCGATACATTTTTATAGGCAGAGGGCGGATGGACTATTGGTGATTGGGGATGGATTTACCTGATGGAATTGAAGAGACATTGGAAGAGCATTTTGAGAACTCAGTACAACGAAGATACAGGCATTATGTGAAGATAGATGACCTGGAGAACCTCACCGCGCTCATGGAGCTGAGCGGTGTCGAGCCGGAGGTCTATGGCGGGGCAATGGGAAGTAAAGGCTACATCTGTGAGATGGATGCACGTGACCTTTACAAGCGCATCATCGAGAGTCAACCTCCTTATGTCCAAACCCTTGAGAGGCTTGAAACATGGAAGGGCCTTCTGGGTGTCGAGATGAAGCAGATGGATGTTGATATGGCTTTTTGCTCTCACCTTAAGAAAGGTCATTATGGCATTTTGCTCCGCTGGTGGGATGAGCTTGATGCCGAGCCTGATAAGTGGGTTGTGAATAAAGGGTATAAGATTTTCCTCAAGAAGAGAGATTTCGAGATGCTGGAGAAGTGGCAAGACAAAGCTGGAGTTGGACCTGAAGAGGAGATGGTCCAGCATGCTTACGGGATGTACATTATGCATGGAGACTTTGTGGCAGTGACCACACTGAAAGAGCTTGTGGATATTGAGCCCTGCAACAAGAACTATCTAGGCTTGGTCGCGAGCGTGTCGAGGCCTCCAATGCCGCCTCACGGGCATCACATGAAGGGCGGTCATCCGCATAAGAAGACGATGAAAGGGGGCCACCCGCACATGAAGAAGGGATGCCACCCGTGCCACCCAAAGATGAAGGACAGGATGAAAAAGGGCAGTTACCATCACAAGAAAAGGCACCCTCCAAAGCGCCACCCGCATCATCCTCACAAAAAGAAGCATCATCCAAAGCGCCACCCGCACCATCCTGGGAAGATGAAGGGCGGCCACTTTGATAAGAAGCGCGACTTCGACGGCAAAGATTAGTCCTGGTGTGCAATCAGCTACTATTGACGTAGCTGTACCCCTATCGAAAGATATTAAAGACTCTGAAGGCTGAAATTGATACAGCAGAGTTGATTATCATGGGTTTGAAATCGTTGATTGTGTTGTTGTGTGTGATACTTGTTGTCGCTGGATGTGGTAAGACAGATGGCATTGTTGATTACAGCGATGATGATGAGCCTGACCAGCCAGAGATCCCTGATGTGCCAGAGATCCCTGATGATGATGATGGTGAGCCGCCGATGCCTCCCAGGCTAGGGGACCCCTCAGGAGAGATTATTGAAGTCGAGTGGGTGGAGAATGTCATCACCCAGCCCCTGCATCCCCAGGCATCTTCAACGAGGCTGCAGCTGCCTGCTCCGCTGGAGGACCTGATGCCTGACAATGTTCCCATTGTTGGCTTTGGAGTCCATCAGGGCCAGCACATAGAGGGCCTTGACCATCCCTGGATTTCTGTGAGAAAAGGAGTCACGCCAGGAGCGATGGGAGACGGCACAGTGATAAGTATAGACATGATCCAGCCACAGGGTGAGCCAGAATATATGATTAGCATAGACTATGGAGACGGCTTGTATTGCGTGCACGGCGAGATGAATGAGATTTTTGTTGAGGTAGGCGATACAGTGAAGCATCTCGACCCCCTAGGTAAGGCAAATTCCCTGTGGGGGCTTGACAATGTGGATGAGATTGAGATCTACTGCGAGGACGAGAATATCAACGGCGGTCTGGTAAGCTCAAACGGCCATGGCTTTACAGCGGTGTCTCCATTTGACTATCTTGAGAGTGATGTGAAGGCAGCTTTCGAGCAGGCGTATACTGAGAAAGTGCTTGAACCCTATGCTGCTACTGGTGTAGTGCCTGAAGGACTCTGGACTCCGCTTGAGCCATTCCTCACAAATAAAATGATGATTCACGAGCCCAATAGCATTATGGGAGAATGGTTCCTTGTTGAGCAGGACTGGGACGGGAGTGAGCTTACTCTTATGACCTTCATTGAAGCAGACAACGCGTATTACACCGGAAATATTTATCGCCTGAGATCCGAGGGTGGAGGTATGGGGAACCCTATGGTGTATTTAGATGGCACATATGAGGTGATATATACTGCTACGGGGAAAGGGACGCTTGATTTTACAGAAGTAAGACACGGCTTGAAGTCCTACGCACTCTTTGAGATTACCGAGGATGCGGGAGTGGATTCCACAGGGGCGAAGCAGGCCCGCATGAAGTTCGAGTACAGCGAAACCCCAATGGCTGAGTTTTCAGAAAAGGCCCTTACATACCAGGCCAGGGGCGTGTGGAACCCGAGGTACGATGCCTGGAAGCTCGGTGGCTGGCTAAATTATTACGGGTAAGATGGCATTAAACCTCAGACTGCTGGCGTGCATCCTGATTGTGGTTGTTCTTATGGGCTGTAATGCGGATATTGATCTCCCTCAAGAGCTGCCTGAGGATGTGCCTGAACCCTATGAGGAGATTGGGCCTCCTACACAAGTTCAAGAGCCAGTCCCAGGCAAAGGCCGTTTTCTTAAGCATATTCCTGAAGTAGAGTGGGTGGAGGATGTGATTGTCCAGCCAGTTCCTGAGCACGCTTCTGATGTGCGGCTTTTCTTGCCTGTTGAGCTTGACGAAATCGTGTTTGAAAAGAATGGCCATTTCCAGGGCTTTGGTGCACATATTAATGACCGCATAGAAGGGGTGGAGGTTGCTGCTTTTGAATTGAAGCCTGGCACAATCATCCGGAACATGGCTGATGGTGTGGTGGTTTCTGTCACTCCTGGCAATGATTACATGGGCTACCAGGTCCAGATAGATTATGGTGATGGCTTAGAGGGAAGGCATCACTATCTCAAGGAATGCATTGTGGAGCAGGACCAGGAGCTGAAGCGTGGTGATGCTTTAGGCGAGGGTCATTCTTATATGGGCTCGAATCCTTCTCTGGAGTTCTTGTTGGCTGATTCTAACAGGGCAGATGGCCAGGTGAGCGAATTCTCCAGGGGAAGGGCTGTCTCGATGTTTGATTATCTTGAAGCAGAGGACCAGGCTGTTTTTATCGCGCTTTTTGAGGAGAAAATCATTGAGCCTTACATTAAGAAAGGAGAGAGCACTAATAGCGTTGGCCTGTGGGAGCCTTTTCTCACAAATAAGGTGCTGTTTCATGATGAGCATACTGGTGAACTGACTGGCGAGTGGATATCGACTGAGAAATGGGAGAGCGACGGCAGGCCTGATATGCTCGCCTTCCTGGATGTCGACAACATGTATTGGACAGGAACCTTCATGCGCGGCATAGACCAGTATGACGCTAATTATCTGCTGGAAGGCCAATGGACTGTGGATGGCAATAAGGTCCTGATAGAAGGGAACTACGAGACCTATTACGCTATCTTTAATGTTGATGAATCGGGAGAGCTAGCAAAGCTGACGTTTGAATACTCTGTAGATGATTATCCTGTAGAGTTCTCAGACGATGCAAGGGAGTATGTGGAGCGTGAGCCTGTGGTCATCTATGAGCAGGCCTCTGAGATGGGCGTGTTCGATTACAGCTACCAGCCAGGGGAATAGACTGCCCTCTAAAAACTCGAAAAAATGACTCAACACATATAAAGAGAGAGTGGTTTCTAAGGAGTATATTAGGGAATAACTAACATTTCCCGTTTTTTTTCCGTGTGGAAGATTCGGTGCCTTCTCTTGATGGGGAGGCTTTGACGAGACACAGAGTGCAGGTGTCCTTTGTCTTCTGGATGAGAAAAACCCGGCTCACAGAGCCCTATACTTATTACGGGAGAGGCAGGAGAAACAGAGGTGATTGATTATGATGAAAACGTATCCCCTTGATTGGATTGAAAGGATGTTTCCAGATGAGGAAGCATGAAGAGATGATATTACTATGGATATAAGCCGATGGTATGTCAAGATTGTGCAAGGCTGATGGGCCAGTGCAAGTGTGATAATTGTATCCCTAAGCACGCGTGCTGAGAAGGGATTTATTCTTTGGTATTGTCTTCGTTAGTGTGGACTAGAATGAACGACTATGCGCCGACTGTGTAAGTGGTCTGTTACTGCTGTTTCTTGTCCTGGCAGTTCTTACATCTTGCAGCATACTTATCAACAACGTGTGTAGCTATTCTGCTTAACCTACTGTCGACCGCAACCATGTAACAAGCCTCTGCACCACATATTGAACATCTCATTTTCTTGACACCTCCTTTCTTCCGAGAATCATAAACGTGATTCCGATTCCAATAAAGGCTGCTCCAAGCGCAGCATTCACTGCAGCCATGAATACGACACCAGCACCGACAAATGGGATTCCTGAGTAAAACATTCCCTTAGAATTGATTTCTTTTTTTTCCATAGTGATGGTGAGTAATTGTATTAACTATAGTCTCTGAATGCGCCGGCCGGGAAGGGCGCATCCAGTTCAATGCGATATGAGTTTTAGGTCACTGACGTTTTATATGCATTACGCCCGTCTGTCCAGTGGATTTCCGACGTTAAGTCAGAACGGGTGTTTTTCCTCGGCCCCATCCAACAGAAGGTTCTATGTGCTAGCTTCTCTATCCTCTATACGACTTATATAGATTTCGCTCTAAAACCCAAATGATTTTCGAGTTCTTGAGGGTTGTGGTAGCCTTGTGTAAAAATTGACGCCTGTGTAATAATCAAGGTTCCTTGTGTAAAAATTCCCTATTTTCCGAAGATCTTTGTGTATACCTCATTTAGTTCTTCATAACGTTCTCGAAATATAGATACCTGCTTTATTAGCATTAGAAGAAGTATCGCATTGTAACCAATAATCGCTCCCCATAAGAACAATTTCAATAACAAAGATAGTGTCTCATATCTATCATCTAACGCGAGAGCGTACCAGATTTTGTCCATTCCGACAATGAAGGTTAAAATCATAGCAATTTTAGCTAATCCCCAACCCACCTCGTGTTTCAAAAAATCTATCCTGTAGTTCAAGCGTTCTTTCTTGGTTAATAGTGGGATTTTTACCATCGACGTTTGGGGTTATGCCCCTCTTAATAAAAAATCTCATCTAAATATCCATACAAGGAATATCAAACCCAGAAGCATCCCTAGAGCGATAATGAATGCCTGTTTAGGATTTCTTAGGGCTGAGAAAGGAATGTCTTTCATTTTTCCTTAAGACAGAATTCGATTTATATACTTAGATGTCTGCGAGAGAAACACATAAAAGAAACTCCTGATTTTTCTGTCGGTGGGGATGTATTATGGAAGATGTAACAAAACAGAAAATTGACGGGCTGAAAGCTAATATTTCTCGACTTAAAGGAGAAATGGAAAGGGTGAGGGAAGAAGTCATCAAAGAGTCTATACCAATAATTAAAGGTGCCATTGAAGAAGAAGCAAAAAGACACGTCATTTATGAATTGGGCGTTACTGAAAAAATAGGAGAAGAACAAATAAAAGAAATGAAGGGGAAAATTTGCCAGCTTCAAGATAAAGTAGCTAAAATGGTTGAAAAATCATTTTCTAATCCTAATGTATTTCCTCATCTTGAAAAAACTGAAAACACACGGAATCTACTTTCTCTCGGAAAAGTGCACGAAGCAATAGTTAAAGAAACTATGAGCCAAATTTCTGGAAAAAGTATAGACATCATTAAGGATTATGGATATGATGGAGGTCATAGACCACATGAAACAAGGGGGAGATTTAGTTCACCGTTCCCTAAAGTGACAGAAAATTGGAATATACTAGTCAAAGAATATAGTTCATTCTATGATAGCTATTATACTGATATTGAAGAATTAAGAAAAATTGAGGAAGAAATCTCTCAGAAAAAGGCTTTAAGTCTTTGGGAACGTGCATAATTCCGTTTAAACCCTAATCCAAACAGTTGTCTTTCCCTACAGCCACACCCTGCTCCTGAATTAGCACCTGTTTGGCTCAGGCTCACGTCCCAACCTCCCCATACGGGTCCAGCTTCCTTCTCACGAGCTCGCTCAGGCTCTCTTCTCTGTGCGCTGCCTCTTCCTCAAGCCTACGCCGGAGCGAGCTGCTCAGCCGCAACGTGAACTTCGTGCTCATTGCCTTTCTCCTCCTCGTTCGCCCTGGCTGAAAAAGAACAGGAAGAGCGGCAGCGAGAATGCAAGAACCAAAAAGCCACCCTCTCAACCCCCCATACAATTTATCACTACGACTGAGTTCACGTTCTGCTTCTAGAATTAACTCTCCCAGCCGTTTCAGGAATCCGAACATCACAATCGCTATCCTCCTTATGGGAGGGATAAGCCAGGCTATATAAACACATCCATCTGTGACCTCACCACACGAGCATCTCGTCTGTTCCCCGTGCGACCATGCGCCTCATCTCGCTGGTCTGGTAGCGCTCTGCGAGCGGTCTCAGTTCTTGCAGGAGGGCCGCCTTGTCAGCCGCTTTCAGGGGTGTGCAGATGTCGAGGTTCGCCAGGAGCGAATCGAAGTCCGCGAGGTCATGCGTGTCGAAGCGCACGCTGTTGTTCGCTTTGAGCGACTGTACTATGCGATACACTGCAATACTATCCATGTTTCTTTCCTCCGATGACACTTTCATCGACTTAGGTGTGAAAGTGTCCAGAGGATGAAAGAACATGGAGAGGCAATGGAGACGAGTATCAAGAGCATCAGAGAAAACAGTCCTTCTGCGAGAAGAGCGCGAGGCAGTGCGACGTGCGGCTTCAGGCCGCACTAAATGATCAAACTGTTTGCAGTTTGCTCTGATGACGATTTCATCATGTCCAGGGGGAGAACGGCGAGTGAGGTGGAATGTGGACGCAGGGATGGCGCGGGCGGGAGAGGACACAAAGCAGAGCTTCAGTGTACGGGGGAGACACGAACGGAAAAGTATAGAAAAAACTCAATGTCACAAGATATTAAAAAAGCAAAAGGTGAACTCCGTCATGAAACCAGGTCGTACTCGGCGGTTGCCTCACCAGTTTTCTTATTGAGAAGAATGCGTTTTTCAATTGAAAGGCTCCGTGAAGAGAATTCACAGTTCTGGATTCCAATCACATAGGTATTCATAAAGACATTTTGTGAGAAATTGACTCTCTCCTGATATAACTCTCCTTTGTAATATCGAATTTCCAGCTCATTATAAATCTGATCAGGATTAAAATCCTCTATGCTCACGTCAGATAGCTCAAAATTGATGACATATTTATCATCCGGCAATAGAATGTCTTTCTCTCCGATAATACATTCACCCTCAGCACTGAAGACATTAAACTGGTCAGGCGAAAGGTCCACTAAGCCATCAAAGCATATTCTGAATCGAAGATTCTCAATCTTTACCTTGCCGAGATTATGCAACATTATGTCATGGTATAGATACGGCTCACCCCTACCTAATTCTTCCACCCGATAATCGTAGGTGAAGGATGCAGTCTTCGATTCTTTTGACTCAAGGAAAATACGTGTAGGTGCTGTAATAAAACAAAATGTTTCATTTACGGAACTGAAGTTAATTTCTGTGAACGGATTAAACACAATATTCTCATAAGTGTTAAATTCATACAAGTAAGGTAACGCAGAATTCAAGTAGCTTCTTCCATCAGAAAGTAAATCTATCGTTTCGTTATTCGGATAAATAACTGTTGAGGTCAGGCTTACTAGCACCCTAGGTTTATTTTGTAAAATGTTGTAGGAATAAAAGTCAATGATCTGCTCCTCGAAGACTACACCAAATAGAAGACCAACAACAATTCCGAGAACGAAAATAAGACTTGGCTTGAGTTTGGGAATAATTGGCTTGAGTTTGGGAATGAATGAATCTTGGACAGTTTCTATAGCCTGGTCTTTCTTCCGATGGAACGTAGTCTGAATGTTCTCAACGAATCTACTGATAGCATTCCACATTATTTTCATTGGATTCTATCCTAGACATCGCACAGTCGTTTAAAAAACCTCCTCAAAACAAGCTTCGGCCCATTCAATTTGAGTGATTCTTGATGTGATTTCGGATTTCGAAATCGTTCTCGAAATTGATGAAGAGGTGCGGACTCCGACCCGCTACCCAACTGAAGCAGGGGGAGCAGGCCATCGACACAAGGGCAGCAGAGGCAAGGAGTACGGAAGCAGTGCGACGTGCGGCTTCAGGCCGCACTAACACCCAAAGTAATCTTCGATTACTTGGGCACAATTAGGCTCTGCCTAATTTGTGTATCAACCGGATTTGCATTTGCGGGGGATGAATGGACGGCATGAGTCAGGTGCAGCGCGAAGGAAGAAGGGAGAGGGGGCACAATTCCCATTCAGTTGAAACATTAAGAGGGATTACTAAATGCCAAGAACAAATTTAATTCCTTCAATTACTACATTAGAACTAACTGCGATTCCGGCATTGAATGCAATCTGTTTTAACTTTGATTTTACAGAAGGACTTCGGCCAATAAGCTCTCCGAGTTTCTGTACAATTGTAATCTTATCTTCGTTATCTTTAGTCAGATGAACTATCTCATCAACAAGGTTCTTGAATCCAGATTTATCTTCAACATCCTCTATAGTTTTTAATTCTAACAACCGATTTATGAGTTCCGGTTCACTATTAATCAAAGTATTGGTCGTATTATCACCTGTTGAGATTATTCCTAAATTGTCACCGTGAACATTTATTACCGTTTTTACTGTCTCGGTATATTTTTCATTAGAACCCAATGTACTTTCATCAATTCTTACTTTTTCCTCAATTTCATCTATTTTGTATTCTAACAACTTCAAAAAGGGTGTGAAGAAAGTTTCATTAAATTTCTGAACCATATAATTTAAGTTAGAACCACCGAAAAAAGTCATTGCAATAGTGGTTAGTTTAATTTCATTAGAATTAATTGACTTACATAATTGATATAATAACGCAAGTCTCTCCTCCTCATCCTCAGGCAAATCCAACTTGCCACTGCCAACAAAGGAAGATCTTGAATCTAAGGCTGTTTTCCACCAACCATCAACAACTCTTGGATGATTATTAAGTTGTTTTGTTATTGGAGAAAAGAATCCATCCTTCTCTACATGATTGATGAAAATCTTTAAATTAGTTTCAAAGTTAGCCCGATCTGAACTTAGAACATTTTCAGCATAATCTTTCAACCGCTTATAGGATTTTTCAAATGAGTCGTAAGCTGAATTCATTCTGATTTCACCCCCAAGAGATTCAAATTCCTTTTTACATATAATACAATAGACTTTCTGATTCCAAGAATCCCTAATCTTTGCATCCTCAGCACAGCAAGAAAATTGAATTATCTTATTAACTCTATTGTCCTCGATTGGTGCTAAAGCATGAGGTTTACATTTATATTCTGACTTAACTTGGATAAATTTACTTGAAGAACTGAAAGAGTTACCGAATTTCTTTAACAGAGGTAAAACGACTTTAGATGACATCATATCTTTTGCATAATTGATTTGTTTTTCAGTTAGAAAGGATTCACTATTGAAGCTACAATAAGGACAATAACTAAGCTTTTTCTTTGAACTTTTCTCGAATTTTACTTTAAAATACCTATTACACTCAGGGCATTGTTGAGATATAAATCCATCTGGGTCTGTCTTAAATGACACTTCCACAATCTTGTTACTCATTCTCATTTCCAGACTTCTCAAAGCCCATATAAACGTTTCCATCAGGCGTCAGCGCTCCGGCCTGCTACCCTCGGGGGCGAGGGGTGCGGGCAGATGGGGTGTGGTGTGACTCTTGATGTGATTTAGAATTTCAGAATTGAGGCGAGAAAAGTGATTCCAAGCAGAGTTTGAATAGCTATTTGGTTATACGAGTCTCCTTGGCAATCTCACGTAAATCTTGAAGTATGAAATCCAACAAAATAACAAACTCATAAAAAACTGCAGCATTTAGATAAATGTCTTCTTGAGTTATCTCAATATCAATATTTCTGTGAATGATTTTGTGTCGAGCAGCAATAATTCGCTTCATATGAGCGTACATCGTATCCCTATCGCCCATTTTCACATGCTTAGCATAAGCTTTTTGAAATTCCATAAGGAATCCCATTGGGTCTCCTCCCACATCGGTAAGTATTGGTCTTAGGGGAGGCATGATGCCGTCTTTTTGGTCAATCAAGCTCTCAATCTTTTCATTAATGTTGATAATCGAGAACGTGCCAACCATTTGCTCGAAGTTTTGAAAGTTAATATACTCAGCAATGAGCTCTGAAAGTTCAATGCTTTCTTTTTTCATGAACTCCACTTCTTCTAGTGTGAACTTGAGATTCTTCAGCCTACGAAACTGAAAAATATCAGATGTCGGAACCAGATTTTCATCGAGAATTATTTTGAAAACCTCCCTAACATAGGTTTCATAACAAGTAACTAACATCACTAAATATTGTTTTCGCGCTTCATTCTTCACAGAATCTGAGGCATCCGAGGAGAGCACTGTTATCAATAGAATCTCCATGTTTTTCAGTCTTCCTTCAAACACTTCAAGAGGTGCGGAAGTATGGTACCAGCTTCGGTCAGTCACAATATTACGTAGTCTATCCATCTTTATGTTAGAAATGCATTTCTCCTTAAAATTCTTAGGGGCTCAAAGTGGATTGCGTGTGATGAAGCTGGCTGCATAGATGCAGAAGACAAAAATTATGAAAGCAACTACAAGCCATACAATTCCCGCCATGTTTCCATCCTTACCCATGTCAAAATCATTACCTGAGCCTTTTTTAAAACTATGGAAAAGTTACCCGTGTTATCTAAAATGATTTGAGGAGAGTATATGTCTAAGGGTTTGAGGTCATACAAACGCTTCTCCCGGCAGATTTCAGCCAGGAGAGCTTTTTTGAGAGGGCGACCGTATCAGGCGAAAAAAGAGTCTAAGTATGACCTCACTGTCTGCCTCGTGAGAACCTTCCCATACCGTTTATAGCTGGTCCTGAGGTTAGTGCGAGACACCACAAACACCCAGTTCCTGCCGTATTTCCCGCGGAGCGCTTCTACTTTTTCAACAAAACGTTTCTTCGCTGTCTTGAGTTGGCTCCCGCACTCAATCTCTAACGCGACCTTGGTGCCGTTCCTTGCGGTGAACACAATGTCAGCATCTCGTGTTTCGTAAAGTTCAACCTTGTCTGTTTGTGTGCGAAGGTAGTCTGCGATAAGATGCACAAGGAAGAAGTGCGCGGGGCTTTCTCTTGACGAACCTTTCAACAGCCAGTCTCGCGGTGCCTGGGAATCGATACCTACGAACCGGTGCTTCGTGAAGCCGTGCTTGAGCAGATACTCTTGCTCTTCTTCGGTGAGTTCGTCCATGCGGTAGAGCGGAGTGTTAAGATTGACATTGAGGTTGACGGTTTCTCGCTCTGGGATGTTTTCTTCTTTCTTCTCGGGCTTGGTGTCAATCAGCTCTTTCTCCTGGTCGCTCGCGACTATCTGGAGTTCGGTGTGCTCGTTCTCCATCAAGAGCAAACCCTCGCCGCGCTGGGCTGTCAAAAGCTTGTCCTTTTCTGTGCCGCTTAGATGGAAGGTTCTCACTACATCTTCGATGACTGCTGCCTTCTGCCTGAGGAGGATGGTGTAGGCGCTGTTCGACAAAACTGCCTGCCCTGCGTCGCTCCGCAGGAGATCTGCCACGTCCTGCGTGATGAGCAGCAGCCCAAGGTCGAACTTTCTGCAGGTCTTGACAATTTCGAACACATAAGTAGAGTCCTCTGTTCTGCCAAGCAATGACCAGGCTTCATCAACCACGAGCAGCTTTTTGCCTTCGTCTGACTTCATCTTGAGATAGACAAAATCAAGGATGAGGAACATCAGCACCGGCTTGACCTGCCTGGGCATCTCTCCTATGTTGAAGCACACGAAATTATTGTCGAAGTTGAGCTTAGTCTGGGTGTTGAGAAAGCTGAAAACGCCGGTGACGTACATCGACAATCTGTTAGAGAGCGAGCGATAGGTCGGCTTCTCAATCACTGTGACAACCTTAATGGAACTTTCCAGCTCGTGCAGTACATCTCCTAAAATGGGGGGAGTGCGGTTCCAGGTCTTGGGGTCTGACGAAATGCCTTTTTGCTCATACACTTTGGTCAGGGCCCTGTCCAGCACTGCTTTCTGTATTTCGGACATTTCGCCGAGCATGATGGGGAACAGGTCCATGAGAGCAAGGCGCTTCTCAGCGTAGCTGTGCCCCATCAAGTCCAAGGGGTTGATGATGGTCTCGCTTGTCCTCGAAAGAGTGACGAGCTGGCCGTCGAAGTGCTCGACAAGTGGAGAGTATTCGCCTTGAGGATCTATCACGAGGACTTTTGTGCCTGTCAAAAGCTGGCGCATGATGAAGAGCTTGGCTAAAAATGATTTGCCTGCACCGCTTGATGCGAGGATTAAGCCGTTGGGATTGGTGAGTGAGAATATGTCCCTGATAAGGGGAACCTGAGTTTTTGATAAGCCGAACCATACACCTCCTTCGTCCACTTGGAGAAACCGAGAAGTAAAGGGGAAGAAAGCGCTCAAGGGCTTTGTCGTGATGGTGCGCTGCTGCTTCAACGAATTCATGCCTAATGGTAATACGGATTGAACTCCCTGTACCATGCGAAACGAGGCTTTTCTCGGCAATATGAGCAGGGCGTTGAGCTCAGCCTGAAGAGTGCTTGTCAGGAGTGCAAGCTCTTCCTCAGATGATGCTTTGGCGTTGAGGTAGAGCGAAACACGAAATAGCTTCTCCTGGCCCTTCTGCAACGATTCAAGGATGCTGAGAGTGTCTCGATGCTGTATCTCTAAGGATGGAGTGAGGATGCTCCTGCGCTCTGCTGCATACAGGTCTGCCCTCTGCTTCTGAAGCTCTCTGTTGAGCATGACCATCGTGTTCTCAATGGGATGCGGCTCTATATGGATGCTCAGGTCGAAGTCTCCTGGGAGAGTCACCAATCGGTCAAGGAAGCCAGCTTCGACTGCACGGGGATAGCCGTGAGCATGCAGGATGCAGGAATAGACATCGTCCATGTGGACTAAGTCCATCTTGTTCACCACACTCCTTGGATATCTGGCAGTGGGCAAGCAGAGGAATTGGGCCAAGACAACAGGATATTGGCTACTGTCGAGAAGCTCTGCATCGATGTCCATGCCTGCAAGCTGTGACTTGCAGATTTCAACCTGGATGCCTAAGCCGATGCGCTGCTGCTCAGGAACGATAAGGTAGAATATGCGGTTGAGTACGCTCCGCTCCTTCACCACTTGCTTCAAGTATGCCTTGTAATCCTCGAATCTTTCAGCATAACATTTTCCAGCTCGCTTCTCAAGTGCGTCGAGATACGCGTCAAGGTCTAAGGTGTCAGTGCCCATCACTATCTGAATGGGAAAGTCAAGGGAGTTGAGGAATCGCTGGAAGCCAGTGACAATCGCATTCTGCGCTTCGCGGTTCTTAATGGCGAAGTTGATGGGTGACACTTTCAGGACGGCTATCTTCTGCGTCCTGCCGTTATTCTGCTGCACAAAAACGCAATCCTTTGCGAAGGACACTGGCAAGAACTTCTTCATCTCCGGCTCTCCAGCCTTGAACTCGCGCAGGCGCCACCAACCGACAAGCCGCTTCACCCAGCCGAGGGCGTCGAGGAACATGAACAGCACCGCAATCGCGGTGAGGATGGCGACAACCACAATCTTCAACACGAGAAAGACCGAAGTCTTCATCACGATGTACAAAATAGGAATCCCAAACAGGAGCGCCCAAGCTAGTTGAGCCATCGTCAGTCCGAATACGATGCGCTCCTGATACTGCAGTTCTGTCGGTATTTCGTATGACATGTTCGAATTCTCCGGAGAATCTCCGAGATTACAAGGATAAGATTTATAAACCACCCGGGAACCGACCATTCCAACAGGCATGATGTAAAGTATATTTTGTATACTTTAAGTGAGGGGAGGGAAAATGGACATAAAGATTAGGAATTGTAATAATATCGAGGAAGGGGAAGTCAATATTGTTGAAAATAGATTAAACATTAAATATGGAATAAATGGCGTTGGAAAAAGTACAATTGCTAAAGCATTAAAGAGTTTCATCGATGACAAAGGTTTAGGTTCAAATTCTTTATTGAAATTAAAACCATTTAAGTTTTATGATCAAGACAAAAACGATCCCGAAATAACGGGTGCAGAAAAAATTAGCAATGTAAAAATCTTTAATGAAGCTTATGTTGATGAATTTGTGTTCCAGCAAGATGATTTATTGAAAGGAAGTTTTGATATTCTTATCCGGAATGAAGATTATGAATTGGGACTGAAACGTATTGAAGAACTGATTAAGAAAATAAAAGACTCATTCATAGGAGACCCAGAGATTGAAGAATTATTAACTGATTTCCGTGAACTAAGCAGTAGTTTTGGAAAACCAACAAAAACCGGAATCCATAAATCAAGTAAATTACATAGGGCATTTGCAGACGGGAATAGGATCTTGAATATCCCCCCTGAATTAGAAGATTACAGCGAGTATATTGCTCTTGAAGAGAATTACAAATGGATTAAGTGGCAATTGAATGGAGAACCCTTTTTAGATGTAACTGATAACTGCCCATATTGCGTTTCCGAAATTAAAGAAGAGAAAGAGAAGATTAAAACTCTATCCAAAGTTTATGATTCAAAATCTGTGGAAAACTTAAATCGAATAATCGAGGTTTTCAATCGATTAAGAAAATACTTCAGTGAAGATACTAAGAAGAGAATTGATGATTTTATTAAGAATTCTAAGGGATATACTGATGACGAAGTTGATTATCTGCGAGAGATTAGATCTCAAATAGATAAGTTAGGCAATAAATTTGTCGAGGCATTGAGTCTCGGATTTATCTCATTAAGAGATGTAGAAACGGTTATGGATGAATTAGAAGCACGTAAGATTAAATTGGAATTATTTAATCATTTGAATTCAGAAGAAACAAAAAGTAAGGTAGCTTTGATTAATGATGCGATTACTCAGACTCTTGAAAAAGTGGGGATACTACAAGGACAAATCAATAAGCAAAAGATACTTATTGAAGGATTGATATCTAAATATAAAACTGAGATTGACTTATTTCTCAAAACTGCTGGATATCCTTACTCTGTTGACTTAATGGATAATCAGGAAGGAGGTTATAATCTTAAACTACGTCATATTGAAACGGATAATGAAATATCGACGGTGACAGAACATTTAAGTTTTGGAGAGCGTAATGCGTTTGCATTAGTATTGTTCATGTATGATGCTATAAATGAGTCTCCAGACGTAATTATTCTTGATGATCCTATTTCATCTTTTGATCAAAATAAGAAGTATGCAATTATTGATATGCTGTTTAGCAAAGAACAAAGTTTGAGAGACAAAACAGTTTTGATGTTAACTCACGATTTTGAACCAATTGTAGACATGATCCTCCATCACAGGGACAGGTTCGAAATACCAATTGCGACATTCTTAGAAAACAATCATGGACATTTATCTGAAATAGAAATCCAAAGGTCAGATATTCAAACGTTCATAGAAGTAAATAAAGCAAACATAAACGAATTATCTGGACAAACTGTAAACAAATTAGTGTATTTACGTAGATTATTTGAAATCCAAAATGAAAAAGGATTTGGTTATCAATTAATTTCAAATCTATTGCATCGGAGGGGAACACCAACATTAAAAGAAGGAACTAACAACAGAGAAATGACTCCTAATGAAATAGAAGAAGGTAAGAAAGAGATTCAAAAACATATTACTGATTTTAATTATAAGAGTCTATTGAAAATTATGTGTGATGACAAACAAATGAGCGAAATTTATCGCTCCTCCACTAATAATTATGAGAAACTTCACATATACAGAATTATTTTTGAGAATAAATCGGACGTAATTGAATCTAAAGTGATTCAAAAATTTATCAACCAAGCATATCATATCGAAAATGATTATATTTATCAGTTAAATCCTCGAAAATATCAAATGGTGCCTCAATTTGTTATTGATGAATGCGATAAGGCAATTGATACAATCTCTATTTCTTAGTGAAAATAAAAACCCGGACTGTTACCCGGTAAAGTGGTGTGCCACATCCAGTGTTATCGCCAATGGATGCAGGGAAGTCTTTGCTGCTGAATTATGTTCCGCTTATGCGATCATTCTTAGTGATGTAGTGATGCCCTGGTAGGGGCTGATGTCCATGAGGGAGAGCGCTGCCTTGATGACGCTGAAGGCGAGCATGCCCATCATTGTGAAATCGACAAGGATGAACGAAGCCATCATCAGCATGAGCTTGTTGCCTGTGAAGAGGTCCAGTATGAGGAGCTTTGATGCCATGAGCAGGCATATGGACGCGAAGAATGTCATGAAGACGACAACGCCGGTGAGCCAGAGCATCAGCCGCCCTAATGCTTTCAAAGGAGGCAGGAAGTAGAGGAACAGCGCAATAGGAAAGAACAGCACGCCTGCTGCAACCAAGATGTACCTGATAGCAAGAAGCAATGCAGTAAAGAGCAAAACCAGGACATAGCAGCCGGTCATGAGCAGGGACATGCCTATATCCGAAAAGACATCTGCTGTGAGCCTGAAGAATTCTTCAGGTATCATCGAGAACACGCCTGCTGTGAGCAGGGCGCCCATCTCCACCAAAAGCTGGTAGAGCCAGAAGCTTGCCTGGACAGCGACAAGCATCATCAGGATGTTCTTGAGCCAGGTTTTGGCTGTCTCCTTTCTGGAAGAATCAAAGCCAGCCATGATAAAGTTGAAGCCAGCCCAGAGGAAGGCAAGGCCGTAGAACAATCCGAGGATGGAAACAATAACTGTCCACAATGACTTGAAACCGCTAATATTGACCGGCTCAGTGAAGAGCTTCTGGACAAACGTAAGCAGGGGCTCCAGGGGAGTGTTGAGGATGTCAAGCAGATAATTCATGAAGGACTCTGGCAGGCACTGCCCGATGTTGGCTAGTGAGCAGGCCATGTTCCAAATCTCCTCCGTGCCCAGTTTTTGATGAACGAATAGGTTCCGGCGACAACACAGCAGAGCACAAGCAATTTCGCGAAGAAGCGCCAGATGTCCGGGTTCACTATTCCGATTGTCACGGACGATTCCTGCCAGGCAGCTAAGGCTGTGATGCGATTCGAGCCCGAGACCGCCTTGAGCGTGAACCCGTCTTCGTCTATTGTGGAATGCATCTGCCCTGCATATTCTATTGTAACATCTCCTTCAGCGCCTTCAACAGAGACATATATAGTGTCGCCTGCCTTGTAGAACAGCTTGTCCGTTGATATTGAGATGCGAGAGCCTGTGTACCATGTAGTGCAAGGGTACACAGTCCCTCCGAAATGGCCAACAGTAGAGAGTTGACAGTCACTTCCAGCAGGCAGGAGAAAATCAATTTCTTGCATTGGCATTTGAGCTTTAGCAGTCACAGTTAGCGTGGCGAAGCCGGAGGTGTCCATCAATGCTGAATATACAACAGGCTGGCTCACAAAGTCCTGCACTTCTGTCTCAAGGAACGTGTTCTCGACAGCATCAGGAGAAAATATCAGCCGGACAGTATCGCCGTACTGCTCAACTGCTGAGAGCGATGCCTCGGGTGTATATATATGGAGCTTTGCTTCGAGCGAATCTTCGACAACAACAGAATCGTGCCAGGTCTCGGAAGAATCATACTTGCAGTTGGGGCACCATTCCAGGCAATACTTCCAGCAGGCCCAAAGACTGCAGCCGTGCTTCCACAGGCAGCAAAAGGGCTCGTCCTTGTATCTTTCCACATACGTGGTTTGCGACACGCTAAGCTGGGCTGTGAAGGTCGCGTCACTGCTGGCTGTGTACATAACCTCTGAGCCTGTCCCCTGCTGTACGCCGTTGACAAGAAGGGAGAGTGCCACACTCTCTGCTTGGGGGTGATACGTAGTGTGGCAGTCTCCCGGAAGGGTGCCCGCATGCGGCTCTACAATATAATGTGAGGCGAGCAGGGCAACACCCTCTCCCGAGTGGAAGAGGGCGCCCTGCTGTTGGATGGAGGGATGAAGGCCAAGGAGCTTTGTCCACGCATCGCGGATGGAGCCTTGGCTCATTGTGGGGGTTGCTGAGGGAGGACTCTGACCTGTAACGTCCTTCAAGGCCTGCCTGTTCCAATCAAGGACGGTTTCATGGGCGGGCTGCCCACTGTAGCCTGAGAGCAATGCGCCAACTGCCTCTGCTTTCTCGTCTGGTGCCAAATCGCTTGCGATGATTGTCTCGCAATCTTCCCGCAGATATCCGGCTGGAGAGCGGGTGCATACGCTTCCGATTGCTCCGGGCAAGGCTATCGCTGTCATTATCAGCAGCACCATAGTCAGCAACAGCTTCATGTCAGGAGCCCAATCATTGTCGGGGTTGCCCAGATGACGACAAGGCCCATGAAGATATAACCTACCCAGGACTTGCTCTGGTCCCTGCGCTGCACATTGTTCGCTGAGAACATGTACAGTATGCCTGCTATTACCAGTGCCAATGCAGCCACTATTGAGGCTGCGTACTTGACCAGCTTGTATATTGTCATCACAGGCGACAGTATCTCGTCGAACGCCTCCTGCTCGCCCGATGTAGGGCCGTCATCCAACTGCGCTTCCGCTGCCATCGAAAAAATCGGCAGGATCATCAAGGGCAGCAAGACCAATGCTATCCACTTCATTGATTTCGTCGAATTCATTGAATTCATCTAATTCACCTCCGTGCTGCGTGCGGAACCATTTCAGCACCAAATGCAAGACCTCGCCATCGTTCTGGTAGCGCCAGAGAAACCAGCGCTGGCAGGTGTGGCATAGGTCGTACGGGTTGGTGTCCGTTCCGCACACGATGCACGTCATGCCTTCTAGCTTCGCAAGAAACACATAAGAAGAACCAGGGGAACGCTTTGGACCAAGTCTTGGACCAAGGGTTGGTACCAGCACTGTACCAAAGCGTTCTCAGAAGCCACTTAATACTTCTGGCTCTAGCTCTTCGTTCAAGGTGATAGTTATGGAAGACAAGAAAGAATCAATCAAGGTGCCTGACTGGGTTCAGAAGCTTGACGATATCCTCAGTGGGCGCGTCGAGCCGAAAAAAAACACACCAGCCTGAACAGGATGCGGAAGAAGCTTGGCTTATGAATCCGCTTGTGCTCTCCTCGTGTGACTATTTGCAGGTTTCCCGGGACATTATTTCTCTTGTTCCTATCCCTATGATGGATTTGGTAATATCTAAACTGAAGCGGATAGTGACTCCTGTTTCTGCGGTAGATGTATTCATACGCAATCCCCCTATGCACGAGCCTATGAGTATCTGCATATCTCTCATATCCATATTTATCGATATACCTATTGGCCATTGACAGGCGCATTGGATTTTTCCCTTAACAATGTTGCGGGGAAATGACCGGAAGAATTGCGATGTTTCTTAGTTAAGGAGATAACCTTTTCTGTGAGAATTCATAATGACAAAGAGTATGCACATCTGGACTTAGAATCAGAAGATGGGACTTCCGGGAAGATGAGAGGACATAAAGGGTAGTTTAGCACTATATCATAAGAGTTATTCCTTGCAAGGACCATCATAAGAGAGATTGCAGCAATAGACATCCTCGGGAACGATATCTTCTGTTCCGTTTATCCATGCTTCATGACACGAAAATACGCATGCTTTTCCTCCAACTGTAGCGCATGCTTCATCAATGGTTGTAACTTCACCAAATCCCCCACAATCCATGCACAAGTAATCACTTATCCAATACTCTGCGACAAATACCAAGTAAAGTAATAAAAGGCCGCCTAGGACCATCAATCCAATCTTCAATACCCTATTCATCATATCTTCTAAAAAAGACCTACCAGTTAATAATTCTTTTCCTTAAGGGATCAAGAGAGGATTTATCCCAAAATGAAAAAAGGAGATAAATCTTCGTAAAACGGGATAAATAATTTTTCTTCTCGTCTAAACCCGATTTAGTATAAAAAATATACTGGGATTTTTTACTATTTTTCAAAGGTCACAAGAATTTATAAACTTTCTTTAAGCGAAAAAATAATTAGAATTTCCAACACAAAAAGAAAATGGAGTTTGGAAAACGGGGAGAGGCGTTAGACTAGCGGACATGTTGGAAGTGCAGGTTAGGCACTAAACATGGACGGAAAAAGCAAGCAAAAATCATTGTGCGCAGGGAGGCGCTTAACTTCAAGAAGTTCTTTTGGAGCCATTTTCAGCAAGTTCATCTTTTCTGACAAAGGGCAAATCAAGCTTAGCGCGCTTGCTCTTATCCTTTGTTTCCTTCTCGCAACAGTCGCTCTTGCCACAAATCTTCCAAATAAGCAGAAGGAGAAGCAGCTCGATGAGCGCTTAGATATTCAGCAGCTCGGCAAGGTCCATCATTCTCTTCGACAGGTCAAAGATAGCGAGACGTCAAAGGTTCTCATCAAAGTTCACAAGGATGCGAATTTCTCTACTGTGCTCAGTTCTGGACAACTAAAGAAGAGCCTAGATGATGAATTGCTATTTGCAGAGCTTGATGGTGAGGAGCTTGCTGCTCTTGCTGCTGACGATTCCACAATTGAAGTCTGGCCTGACCTTGAAACCATGGCTCATCTTGATGAAAGCGTGTATCAGGTCGGCGCTGATGTGCTCTGGAACGAGGGACTTCTCGGCACGGATGTGACGATTGCGATTCTTGATACTGGCGTTGCTGCTGACCACGAGATGCTAAGTGGCAGAGTCATCGCCAGCGTAGATTTCACAAGCACTTCTTCAGATGATGGCCACGGCCACGGCACACATGTAGCAGGCATCGCAGCAGGAGATGGACAATACGTAGGAGTTGCGCCAGGAGCGAAGATTCTCAATGTAAAAGTGCTAAATGATTACGGTTACGGGCAATTGTCTTGGCTCATCAACGGGATTGATTGGGCGATTGCTAATGATGCAGACATCATCTCCTTGAGCCTTGGCGCAACGTACGACAGCTCTCCTGAAGAACAACTCAATTCTCCTGAAGTACAGAAGATTGAGGAAGCTGTAGCAGCTGGCGTTACTGTAATAATTGCATCAGGCAACTGCGGCAATGGCTGTGGCGACTTCATTGGCGTCACAACACCAGGAATTGCTGAAAACGCCATCACTATTGGTGCTGTGGATAGAGAGAACAACCACTTAGCATTCAGCGGAGGAGCGATGATTGACGATTTCGTCAAGCCAGATCTTGTCGCTCCAGGCGAAAACATCTGCTCATCCGTGCCATGGGGCTATGAATGCTACTCAGGCACCTCTATGGCTGCCCCGCATGTCTCGGGCGCTGCAGCACTGCTCTTGGAGCACGATTCTACTCTGTCACCAACGGGAATAAAGTCTCTCCTTGAGCAGAGCGCCCTTGACCTTGGCGTCGAAGGAAAGGATGCGCAATACGGCTCAGGTATGCTGGACTTAGCGAGTGTGCTAGAGTATACATCTGACGAAGAGCCAACTCAGCCAGACGAATATCAACTCATCATCCCTGAGCTAACTGCAGGGCAGCCAGGAACCATTGAGCTCGTGTTCAGCAATCTATACGGGGAAGAATGTACGAAGGCATTGAAGGCCCTCTGCAAGCCACGGAAGATCCAAGTGCAGATGTCAGTTGAGGAACTAGATTATGAGTTCACTTCAGACGAAGAAAAAGCAGTGCCCATAGACAAGACAAAGGACTACTTCCTCGAACTCAGCCCCCTAGTGCCGGGTAAGCATCGTATGCACATCGTCATCTCTGAAGACGACTCCGTCCGTTACGACTTCACGCAGACAATCCGAGTCAATCCCCCAGAGTCATCAGTCATGATGAATCCAGTGAGGCTGATGATGAGATGAGGATTTCGATAGGAGGTAAAGGATAATGTGGTTCCTCCGCGAAAAACAGAAGTCGAAGAGGATTATCATCCTAGCGGCACTATTCCTCCTTCTAATCCCTACAGGATTTGCGGATTGTTTTCATGGGAATATTTCGTTGCGCAATAAAGATGCTGAAGTTAATCGCCTAAAAAATTTTTCAGTTGTTCTCAGGGATGGCTCACAAGACATTCAGTCCACAACGACAGACTCACAAGGATACTTCACATTTGGAGAAACTGATATCACTGCCCTTAATTCCCCAAGATTAGTTATACTCTCTGACTCTGCAGTGTGCTCTGTTCGCGAATATAGCATAGATAATTATAATTGGAATAGAGGAGACTACTATGAAGTCGAAATAGTGTATTCTCCACTCTGCGATGAAGTGTCACCTGTTCTAAACTCGGACCCGTCAGATTGGGATTTTGCAGATGTTGACGCAATTGAGATGCTACAGAATCTAGGGGAGATGTATGACTATCTAACTCAATTTGAAGACAGTGAAAATTCAGATAGAGATTCAGATGGTTCTACGGGTGATGAATGGAATCAGGCAAAATGTAACATCTTTGCCCCGTTTCCCGAATTAACAAATTATTATCGACCTGACATTGAACGAATAGTGATAAATAAAGGTTCAGCGCAGCACGACGCTCCACTTCATGAATATTCACACTTTGTAATGGACCATTTTTACCCTTACCCTCTGCAGACATATTCGGGCGGCCACAGCCTTGATGCACCCTTTGAAAGCATATCGGTCGAACCTTCTTGGAATGTGCCTTTCTTTGATGTGCAAGGATGTGGCTCTCCTTCACGATGTGCTTATGAAGAAGGATTTGCGACGTATCTCCCACTTGCAGCGAGAGACAATGACCATTATTACTCAGTCAAGCTTCTCGGAACCTCAGCTAATCAAGGGGGCTTTGGAATAACTAACATACATTTCGAAGATGCTACAGTCAATGGTTATCAACCTGAAAAAGCTCAAGATTATGAATTAACGACAATTAAAATCCTCTGGGACATAGCCGACAGTCCAGACAGTCAGGACAGTTATCCTAGTAGTGATGATGATTGGATTCATGGTGAAGCCGAAAAAACATGGGAACTTATGCGTGACGAGGCCCCAACGGACATTCTTAAATTCTTCAAAAAATGGATGGAGCAGGGCCCTGATTACAAAAAATACGAATGCGCGCTTTGTGACATCTACAGAAAACAAGGCATCATTAATCTTGTTGATGATTATCCTAGTGAGTATATTCAGGACATGTACGACCCAAAAGGTCCACATTGCGACTGGGACACATACCGTCATAATCATCAACGCACAGGATTCACACTTATGCGAGGCGATTTATCATCAACCAGCGGCATAGAAGAAGCTTGGTCCTATGATGAGGCAGCAGACAGCACTGTATTCCTAGATTCACCAGTCGCAGCTGATATAGACAACGACGGAGTGAATGAGATAATCATCACTGCTTCAGCACCTACACTGCATGGTGATGATGTTATCTATGCTCTCAATCGTGAGTCAGATGGCACCTGGAGACGAATGTGGCACTTTCCCACAGAAAGCGACGGTATCCAGGTAGATTCCATCTGGGGGGCTCCTGAAGTTGCAGACATAATCAATGATGACAACATCCCGGAGGTAGCGTTTAGTACGTCTTCAGGACAAGTGTTTGTGCTTAACGCTAAGGATGGAAGACCAGCTCCGGGCTGGGAGAGCCCGTATGTTGTCAACGACAAGCTCATCGCAGGCGACTCCCCAATCAAAGGCTCCATCCAAAGTGTATCAATGGTTGACCTTGACAATAATGGCGAGCTAGAGGTGGTATTCGCAGATATGGCTTACATCACGCAATTCACATCCCATGTGTACGTCCTCGACAAGAATGCGAAGGAAACCGAATCATGGTATGCCCAGAGCATGGGTCCTGAAGGCACATTGGCATTTGCGAATCTTGATGAAGATGACGAACTCGAGATTGTCAGTCCGAGTGTCTCAGGCTTACTTGTCCTTGATAATGATGGCAGTGAGCTGTATTGGTATATGCACGAACGCCAGCTCTTTGATACCCCTGCAGTTGCGGATGTTGATAAAGACGGCACAGTTGACATTATCTACACAACAGCATCAGATGAATGTGATCTTACATGTAATAGCACAGGATTCACCTGGGGTAATTACACTTGGAAGGTAGACAAAGACGGAAACATCCAGGGGAATTATTCACACGAATGGTTTGCTAATGTTGATCCTGCCATTGGCGATCTTGACGGTGACAATAGTGATTACGAAATCGTCACTGGAGAAAACCGCAACCTTGTGAGCAAATTCTATGGGGACTATTGGGGGGCGCCCTATGGCGGAAAAATTGTCATCCTCGATTCGGATATGACAAAGCTCTGTGAGTTCACTGATGGAGGCGACATGGATGAAATATACGCTTCCCCAGTCATCGCTGATATTGACAACGACGATACTAATGAAGTCATCTTTGGTGTTAAGAGCGGAACAGTCTATGCTATCAGCTACGACGGAACATCCACTTGCATGGAAGAGTGGAGATGGACCTTGTCAGGGAGTGTATGGAGCTCTCCTGCTATCGCAGACGTAGATGGTGATGGATATGCTGAAATTATCGTAAAACATGACAGCATAATCAACAATCCAACCATGGTCGCTGAAGCATATCAGGAATATGGTGTCCTGACATCTCAAGGAGAAAGCATTCCTTTTGACCCGCTTACAGGCAGAGTGTATGGTGTATTTACTCATGTACCTGAAAAACCAGTCCCAGAGATGATGCGAGAAGCAATGCACGGCTTCCGCATCATGACTAGCAGCTCATCGAGCATTACAGCATTAGACACCCAGAATCAAAAACCAGAACTCCCCTTCATTCAGGATGTAAAGGCGATAGAAGGCGATACTATCGATTTAGGAAGAAGTGCATCCGACCCTAATGATGATTATTTGACCTACTCATTTACATCTCCAATCCTAGACAATGCTAGGTGGGTCACTACAGAAGGCAATTCATCAGGAACATATGAAGTACTTGCTTCAGTATCTGATGGACAACTCAGAGATTCTCAACTTGTCACTGTGGAAATCTTCCGCTGGGACACTACTAATCTCACAACATTCAACGACACAGAATCAATCCAGACGCTCAACTACACCGATACTGAGAGCCATTCATTAGGTATCAACATCTCGAACCAGAGCCGTGTCTGGACAGCAGAGCTTTACCTGAGCGGCTTCCCGCACGATTACGACACCACTCCAGACTACCAGGCACCGAACGCGACAGTTATTGAAGCCAACGAGGGAGAGATTTGGGCGAATCTCACTGCAGATGGCAACTGGTCATCATACTATTCAGCAGGAAACGCTACAGGAGCTATCGTAGAGCTCAGCAACCTCACAGTTCCTGCAAGCCCGGGCCATCTTATCGTCCGCCTTCGAGCAAGGGTGTACGCGCAGGGGAACGGCAGGTTTGCCATGTACAACTACAACACAGACCTGTATGAAGTCGTGACCAGTAATGTTCCACCATTTTTTGATACCTACAAAGACCTCTACTTCGACTTGTACACTGAAGACCCGCTCTGGCCGACGAACAGCACGCACTTCTCCCTGCAGGTGGACGATATCAGTGACTTTGTCAATAGTACCAACAATGATAATGCTACGAGGTGGTATTATCGCTACATCAACGGAGAATGGGCTTCCCAGGCATTGTATGAGAGCGAAGTCCGGTTCCTTGAAAGCATAAGCTATCCTAACAACATCACAGTGGACTTCGGAGACGACGGGATTGACTACACGCTTCCGGGAGAGCTGCACGAGCAGCATTTCATCCTAGACGAATTCAACGACACCACACAGAACGGCACCTGGATTCTTAACAACGACTCTGAGACATTCTTCCTCTCCATCCCAAAAGACGCTATCATCACCTATGCAGCGCTCAGCGTGGGCAACCAGAGCGTCACTGACATCAACGCGACGATAGTCGAAGTCAAAGAGTTCGAGACCGAGGGGTTTGAGCCACAGAGTGCATGGTGCACGGTGTGGGATTGGGAAGACTGGAATACTCATTCTTGCGCAAACGGCGTGTGGAAGGGCTATTTTGGACCCTATTGCCCATCGGCAAACAACTGGAAATACTACGATGCTGACAACGACAACTTCACAGAAGCCTACCTGCTGACGAGCAATTCATATTATTATACTAATATGGAATGCAAAACTGTACAGGTCGGTGGAGAATGCAGCCCCAATTACATAGATGGTTTCGCTGAATCAGATGGAGATCCAACATATTCCTGCGATGCCGCTCCCTGTGGAGACAGCTCCATTGAAGATGTAGAAGAGGATGACGTAAAGATTAGCTATTCATCGAGCTCCAGTTCAATTACTACAAAAGAAATCTGGTGCATGGACAGTCACACTTCAGCTTACCAGGTGGGTTTCGGCCCCTATACCTTAGAACGCTGCAAGAACGAGACCACTTCCACATACTACAATGCAAATAATACTGGATGCATACCTGGTGACACTTCAGAAAACTACCTTGTGCTGGAATGCGGCCGCACTGACGACTGCGCAGGGTATGAATACTGCAACACCTCCACTGGCAACCCGCTCACCTATACCTGTGACCATCTGAGCTGCGACCCTGCCTGCAACTACTGGGAGAATGAGACTTTCGTTAATCACACTTGCGTCTGCAATACACTCCCTGCCAGATGCGAGAACAGCACGACGCAGCTCAACGCTACGCACTATTGCGACGCAGGTCATTATCCTGAACCAATCTCCACGGAAATCTACGTCAACGACTGGTGGGCAAGGAGCGTCCCAGATTATGAAATTGAAGATGTGGACATCACACTTTACCTTCGCTATGCCCTGGAAGACTGCACTGCAGACACGCAGGGATACTGCCAGATACGGGTGAACTTCTCAACCCCATGGAACCAGACGAAATTCATACTCGACTCATTAGAGGTCAGCTACCTCACCCCTGCGCTCAACTTCACGATGCAGGACTACGTGATGAGCTGCACTGACCTAGACTGCAACTATCCCATCACCGTAACAGGAGCTGACGGCAGGATTAACGCGTCCTTGGCAGTCTACTACAGCCCTGAAACCCCGCCGGTCATCCAAGCGGAGAATCTTACCATATATGAAGGGCAATACGCAGTAATCCATGTGGCCGACGGGGAAAATGATACGCTCAACATCACTGATAACTCGACGCTCTGGGTGCAGAACGGCACCAGCATACTCTGGTACGCCAACTACACGAACAGCGGCACCCACTCGTTCACTATCACAGCGGACGATGACCTCATGAAAGATTCAGAAGAAGTTATCATCACTGTCAACAATGTGGAACTGCCTGTCATTGATGTCTCGACACCCGACGAGCTCTATAGCGACGAAATCCTTGGCAGGACAGTCATGTTCAGCATAGAAAATGACAACGGAACGACAGTGCCCAATGTCAACTGGACAGTAGACACAGACGACAGTCTATCGGTAGAGAGCAATATAAGCTTCAACCTCTCCTCAGGCGAGGACCTTTTCGTGTTCTTCTACCATAATTACACTACCCCAGGTTCAAAGACTCTGAAAGTCAACGCCACCCAGGATGACCTGGTGGCATCTTCAGAACTCGTAATAGACATCCAATCCCTGAACACTTCGGCATACGGGGCGATTGACTCAACCAACTATACTCAGACGTTCAGGTTCTGGCTTAATAACCAGTACACCAAGAACGTCAGCGATATCAACTGTACAATAGATTTTGGCAACAGCGACTTGGCAGCCGGAGAGATTCTCTTCAATCTCACTGTGAACGAGACTATCCTAGTGTTTGGAGCGGAAGATTATGGACAAACAGGTTATTTTGAGGTGAACTTCACTGCATCGACAACAGCGTATGGAGTCCATGAACGGATAATGAACTATTCAGTGCCGGACATGAACGCAACGCTGCTTAAGAATACATACGACAATAGCACAGAGCAGCAATTCAGATTCCTCATCAAGAATACCTTCCCAGCCAGCGTGAGCGCTGTCAACTGGAGCTTTGACACGGGTGAAGAGAATCGGAGTTCGATACTCGAAGTTCCTAGCGATAACCACGCTGTCATCATCGTGCTCCACAACTACTCATCGAGCGGCACCTACAACACCATAGCGACAGTGGAGAGAGGTGGCCTCATTTCGAATGATACACTCACTATCGAGGTGACATGAACCATGAACACAAAACAAGGCAAGAAAAGGCTAAGCGCGCTGACGACCTGGGGTCAAAGTGGTAAGAAAAGCCTCATCAGCCTCATGCTCCTAGCGGTAGCTCTCTCCCTCATCGTTGTTTTCACCCAGGTGAGGGCAGACGAGCCTGCCATCTCAGGCTACACCCTTGACGGAGAGGATGGTTACTGGGAATATGGAGGTTGGAAAGTAACTGCTAGCCCGTTCAAGTGCCTCAGGGCGCATGGAGAGCAACCTTGTAAAACTGAGATAACGGTCGAGAATACAGGCACACCTGAGCAGCTCACCTGCGGTTTCGTGTTCAACGAGAAGCCGAAGAGTGGCAGCATGGCACGATGGCAAGAGTTCACAGAGGAGATGCTTGTGGATGTCCCCTATGAAGTCGAAGACACTAACGGAACCTATACGCGTTACACCCAAGAGCTTCAAGAAGTCACATATGAAGCATGGAAAGATGTCACCTCGCATCTCACTACTGGTTGGCACGACGGCATGTATTACGCAGCAGGAACTGACACCATTGAAGGCAGCCAAAAGTACCTCGTAGAATATGTGCCCAGCGACACAGACACATCAAAGAAATGGGAGATGTGGTGCTGGAAGGGCGACCTTTCTTCACCGCAGAAGATTATCAAGCTTGACCCTGAATGGAGTGGAGTGGATGTGAACGTTTCCATAGGGATTGCGTTGTGGTACAACCTCAACAGCACACATCCTGCTGAGGAAGCTGTGTATAAGGAAGCGAATCTTACCTGGATTGGCAACACCTCTGCAATCGAGGATTATGCGGTCGCTGACGATTACGGATATGCTGAACAGGCCATCAATTTTTCAGGCGATATGATGGCGAAGTATGATTCAGGCAGCATCATTCCAAGGATGTCAAGCAGCGCAGACCCGGTGTTTACACTTGGAGTGTGCATCCAAAAAAATTACACGACTCCAGGTGGAGTCCTTGTCGATTGGGCAGAAGATGTCACCTGGGCATCTGCTGGAAAAAATTTAGCACTACTTAGATCTCATAATACAAATAACTATGGGATTCAGGACTTAGGGCAAGCATGGGCCCATGAGTTTAATCCATCAGTGTCTAATGATAATTTCGGATGTTTCTTTGCTGGAAATGATGGCTCCAACTACTGGGGAAACTACAATGGAACCGCCAAGGGTTCGACATCATATAGCTCAACTGAGACAGCAAGATACTTCCACATAGGTGCGCAAGAACAGCTAAGCGTTCCATATAGTGAATATGGCGGTGTGATTATCCTTGCTGCATTATGGAACCGCACCCTGAACGCTTCAGAGATGTCTTACATCACCGGGAATATCAGCCATGGGCACGGAGGTCCTTTTGGGTTTATAGCAGCGTCTGATGATCCTCCACCTAGTGCCAACGAATCGGAAGGCAAGAGCGCAATCGAAGCTGGCATCACTGCCAGCGCCGCTGCAAACGGTACCACCTACACTGACCAAAGAGTGTACGCGCGCTATCCAGACGCTTCACAGGAGCTCGAAAGCTGGGACAAGGTGCTCGAGTATGATGACCAGTACTGGATTTTCAACTACATCACAGATGGAGAAAGCACGCCCGGCTGGGACGATTACACTAATGCGGTCATCATCTGGGAGAACTCGTCGCTTGAAGCATCCGAGATTACAAGTCAGGTGAGTGCTCTCATCAACAACACAATCAAGTGAACACACAATGGACAGAAAAGCTGCGCTGAGGAATGGCATCATCGGGGCACTGGTAGTGCTGGCCCTGCTCTGCTTATTGGGAGTAGGTTATGTGGCTGCTCCGGATTCACCACAACAGTCAATGCAGGAAACAGGTGAAGGATTCACCGTAGCATCTTCGGTCTGGTGGGACCGCGACTATAAATTCAGGCATGAAATTGTCAACATATCTGACGAGGGAATCGCCATCCATGTGAACGGCACAGGAGGCTTCTGCGGAAAGCAAATCCTCGTGCCAGGGAGTCTAACGGGGAATCTCACAATGTATTACAATAACTGCAGTGATTTCGTACTTGTCGCAAATAACAGCATAGAAGCAGATTATGACGTCACAGACAATGAAACGCTGAACAGCGAGATATATGATGAGCAGCTTATGCTATACTATCCCTTTGATATTAACAGGAGCGCTGAAGATAGGACTGGACAGTATAGTGGAACTACGCCCGGGGCCAACGCGAAATGGGTAACCGGGAAATATGGCAAAGCCTACAACTTCTCCAATACTTATATTAATTCAGGATACAGAATCCATAATTTCAGTGAATCTACAGAGCTCGCTGTATCACTATGGTTCAACACCTCTGCGACGTCAAACAATCACGCTTTCTTTGGTTACTCTAATAATTATGGTATGTATGAACGCGATACAATTTGGGGCTATCTGGACATAACTTACAAGAACATTAAATTTTATTTGAACCCGTGGGTGAATTATGGCGAAGCGATCGAGATCAATAATATTGAACTCAATGACGGACTGTGGCACCATATAATCTTCATGAGAAATAATAGTCAGATGAACATCTTCGTCGATGGGGTGAAACAACCGAGGAATGTGACTTGGGAGAATCCCATTACTCTTTTTAGCCAAAACAAAGACTGGTGGGTCGGTGCCGTTAACAATTGGAACGGCAATTATATGTTTTTCAACGGCACAATCGACGAGTTCCGCGTTTACAACCGTTCTCTCACAGATGCTGAGATTGAGCAGCTCTACAACAACTCGCTTGACAAATATCTCAACTTAGGAGAGAAAGAAACGACGGCTGTTAATGAGTCAGCTGCGCTGGACATCATTGATGCTGCAATCTTTCACTCCACCGCCTGGCTCGGCAACACCTATTCAAATGCACCTGTGGTCATCTCAGACTCAAACGGCACGCTATGGAACGCGACATTCGACAGGATTCATGTAGAGGGCAATCACACCTGGCTTTTCAACTATTATGAGCAGGACGAGAGCCTGCTGAACTGGCCGGACTTCGCGCCAAGTGTCTATGTCTGGGAAGGGCAGCTGCTCCTAGACATCGAAGTCTATGACGAAGTGCTGGCGCAGATTGACGATTACGACACTTAATGAAGGAAATGGAACCTGGCAAAAGCGAGCAGGCTTATTGAACATACGCATAAGAGGTGAGCACAGAAAGCATAAACCCCTGAGGAGAGGTCCTGTAAGGGGGCTTAAGCAGCCCCCTCTTTTTTATTTCTCACACTACTACGCTTCAGCCTGCTTCCCCTACCCTGTGCGAGGGGAGCAGGCTTCCGAGACAGAGCAGACAATAAGAATTGGGAACAAATAAATAAGAGAAAAGGGTTTATTCACAGCGGACCCATGAAAGCAGCTAGAAAAAGAATGCAGGCGAGATATTCTAAAGGCTCAACTACCCTCCTCATCAGCATGGGTGTGGCTGCTGTCATCACCATTCTTCTTATAGCATACTTAGGCTACATCAGGCCAGCGCAAGAGCTCAAGGAATCAGTAAAAGCCATTCCAGAGGTAGAGGAATTCCTCAGCCAGCACCCGGACGCAGACCTCTCGGGAAAAACTGCTGTAACAGAAGATTCCCTCACCCCATATGGGGCAGAGGTAGTGGAGCAACCCATCTGGAAAGTCGAAGTGAGCGATGGTGAGCGCAACGTGACTGTTTTTCTCGGAGGAGACACCAATCCAATCTATGTTGTAGAAACATGGAGATGCGGGAACGGAGAGTGCGAAGATAAGGAGAATTGCGAGGTCTGCGAAGCAGACTGCGGCTGCTCAGAGATAGAGCGCTGCGAAGAGCGCATCTGTACAACCTACTGTGGAAATGCAATCTGCGAAGATAATGAGGGCTGCGAGACATGCAGGGAAGATTGCGCAACACCACAGGACCACGGCATCTGCAAGGACAACGAAGCCTACTGGGTGGACAGCTGCGGTTACGAAGGAGAACTCAGAGAGAGTTGCACAGGTGAAACTGAATGCTTCGAAGGCGAATGCAGGCTGAAGTGCGGAAACGGAATCTGCGAAGAGGACGAGGACTGTGGCACATGCAAGCCGGACTGCGGGTGCGAATCATTCGAGCGGTGCCAGGCAGGAGTATGTATCACGTTCTGCGGGAATGAAATCTGCGAATTGGAGGAAAACTGCGGAACTTGCGAACAGGACTGCGGGTGCGGAGAGTTCGGCAGGTGTACTGATGGAAAATGCGAGGTCTGGTGCGGAAACGACAGGTGCGATTCTAGCGAGGATTGCGAGTCTTGCTCTGAAGACTGCGGATGCAGCTACACCCAGAGATGCGAGAACGCAGTCTGCGTGAACTTCTGCGGAAATGGCATCTGCGAGGAGGATGAAAAATGTGACACCTGCACTGCAGACTGCGGATGCTCTAGCTCAGAGAAATGCGAGAACGAAGTATGTGTCACCTGGTGCGGGAACGGCGTATGTGATTCAGGAGAGGGATGCGAGAGCTGCACAGCGGATTGCGCTTGCTCAGAAGACGGCAGATGCATAAGCGACGCCTGCATAGAGCCAACAGGCTCAAAAACGGACACCATCTCGGTGGGTGAGACGAGAACATATAGTGTCACAAGCAACAGCTACGAAGTGACTCTCACGTACGTCAACACAGGGGTGGCCAAGTTCGTGGTCAACGGAGTTTCAACAAGCCAACTCACAGCGGGAGAGTCTGATGTATTGTCTGATGGGAATGAAATCAAGCTCATACAAGTTATTTACCAAGGATATGCAGGTGGCACTCAGTCAGCAGAGTTCATCATCACCACGTATAATTGAATTGTTTAGGTTTCAGGCTTTGCCTTCTTGGCAAGGGCTTCAAAGAGTTCAGGATTCTCTCTGACTAATGGCTCCAGCAGCTTGGTGACGCGCTCGAACTTCTGCAGCTTCTCTTCCTGCTCTTTCATGCGCTGCTCCATGCCCTCGACTGTCTTGATTTGCCCTTTGATTGCGTCGCGGTCAAGCGGGCGCTTGCAGTTGCTGCAGAATTGTTCTGTGAAGCCGGAGAGCGTGCCGCAGTAGATACATTCCCTTGTCGCTGGCTGCAGATGCTTCTCTCCATCCTTTGGCTTGACAATCCCGCGCTTGATGAGCTCAACCTGCATGGCGTCTTCCTGCTTTGAGAGGTCATAGGTGTTGAGCTGCTTTGTCGAAGTCCAGCGTGCTGCGTGCTGAATCTCCAGGTCAGAATCTCCCCTAAGCCTTCTGAACGTCACTCCATTACGCTTGAGGGAATAGCATGTCACACCCTTCTTGATGTTCAAGTCCCGGCACGCCCTCCGCAGGTGCTTGTTCATGTTGAACGGAGTCAGGCCTTTCCCGAAATGGGTGTTGCCGATGTTGATGAAGAGGTGCGCCTCAGGGTCGCTCTTCAGGGGATGCTCCTTAAGCCATTTCACCAGGTAGGGGAAAGAGTCGATGCATTGCAGCAGACCAGGGCCCTCCTTGCCGCGCTCTGTGAGCCAGACCTTGGCGTAGAGGTCGTGCAACTCGACGTGCTTCAGCTTCCGTGTGAGAATCTCCTGGGGCCTCCCGAGGGACTCCATGGCAAGCATCACGTATGCCTGAATCCGGGGGTCGTGCGCAAAATAATCCACAATCCGCTTGAACTCCTCCCAGCTCAGGCGGTCGTTCCGCATCCGTTCCTTTGACTTATCTATCTTCGCTGAGAGATGCCTCACAGGATAGGGCACTACAGTCTCATCCTCACGCCCTTCGCGGTCTTTCTCAGGAAAGAGGTGCTTCCAGACATAGCGAAGGTCCAGGATGAAGTCTCTCTTGCTCTTCGGGCTCTTGTAGCGGGTGTGCATGAACGCCACTATCTTGTTCACATCATCGCGGGTGCAGTCAGCAAAATCCTTCTCAGCGGCGTGTGATGCCAGCAGCACAGTGTACACTACTCGCATCCGCCTGATATGGCTCACATCCCTGCTCTCAAAGACATGGTGCAGCCTGAGGAAATGCTTCAGGTTCTCAGGATTCTTCACGACATAAATTGCGTTGCGCCTGCCTGCAGGCCTCTTCTTAGGGGGAACTGCCAGGGCGTCAAGACCAGCGAGGAACCGCTCGTACTTTGCTTTGTTCTTGTAGATGTCTTCTTCAGCCATCGGGTTTTCCAGCCTCCTCCCGGCTTTATAAACACTGTCGGACAGTTACCGCATTTAACTAGAACTAGGATGCGCCGGCCGGGAATCGAACCCGGAGCATACCCGTGGCAGGGGTATATTCTACCATTGAACCACCGGCGCAAAAACCCTGCCCGAACCCAGTGATATAGCTTCAGGCACACACCATCCACTAAGCCGGGTAACGCCTGGCAGGGTGGATTCAGGACTTTGAGCTGACTATAAAAAGCTTGCGCCAACCTTATATAGATGCGTAACTCTTCACGCAAGAGATGGAGCTCTCGACAGGAATCGATATCGTGGACATCCCCCGCTTCGAGAAGAAGCTCCTTGCGATACCCGAGATGCTTGACCGCCTCTTCACGATGAAAGAGCGCGAGGGAGCAGATGTCCAAACCCTGGCAGGCAAGTGGGCGGCAAAGGAAGCGATAAAAAAGGCGGACAACACATTCTTCGATGCATGGACAGATATTGAAATCCTCACAGATGACACGGGGAAACCGCGTATACAGCTCACTGCAAAAACAAAAAAGAAGATTGACATAAGCATCGCCCATGAAAAAGAGTTTGCCATAGCAGTGGCGGTGGTGTACGATGGCTGACTTCTCACAGCTCAACAACCTCAGCGAGTTTTACTTCCACTTCTGCGAGAAGCATAAAAACAAGCCCGCAGCAAGAATCAAAAGAGGATTTCGAAGGAAAGTCTTTACGTATGAGCAGGTGCTTGACCTATCATTAAGATTCGCGACATACCTTAATGGAAGAGGGCTAGCAAAAGGAGACAGAATAGCGCTATGCGCCCCCAACATGCCTGAATACGTCATCGCGATGATAGCGGCAGCCCATATGGGAGCTGTCATCGTCCCTATAGATATGCAGACCACAGAATCGACAATAAGAAAATACTGCAAGCAGACAGAGCCAAAAATAGCCCTAAAGTCCCGCTACATCCCGCAGAAGATACCCTGCAAAACCAAGATTTGCATGGAAGAGATTCCGGAGCTTGCATTGAATGAGATGCCTCACAGGAGAGACATAAAAATCTCACGAGACGACCTTTACGAGATTCTCTTCACCTCAGGCACAACCGGAACTCCCAAGGGAGTGATGCTCACCCATGGAAACTTCCTTTCAAATGTAGAATCAATCCTGAGCCTCTTTCCCAAGCTGAAATGGTACCAGTCACTCTCTATCCTTCCATTGAGCCACGCGTTTGAGCAGGTTGTGAATACTCTTGCATCATTCACTCTTGGCAGCCAGGTCAATTATCTTCCACGAGTGAATTCCGTTACAATTAGCAAGGAGCTCTACTACTCGAAATGCACACATCTTGTCATTGTGCCGGCAGTCCTCAAGAACATGCTTAAGTCAATAGAGCTCAAGGTCGAGGAGGCAGGCAAGAAATCCACGTTCAACACAATGCTCGGCATAAGTAGATGCCTTCCCATGCCTCTGAGACGAAAAGTGTTCAAGCAGCTCCACACCCAATTCGGCGGCCATCTCGAGTTCATGGTGGTCGGAGGCGCAACTCTCGACCTCGAAGCTGCTAAGAGATGGGAACACCTTGGTATGAAAGTGGTAGAAGGCTACGGGGCAACAGAAGTGACAGCAGTCGCCACGTGCCCCACCTCAGTCTCAAAGAGAAAACTGGGCTCGATAGGAAGGGCAGCGAGAGGGATTGAAATCAAGCTCGCAGAGGATAATGAGATTCTCATCAGAAGCCCTTCAATCTCATTAGGCTATTACCAGAACCCAGAAAAAACCGCTGAAGTATTTGTCGACGGCTGGTACCGCACAGGCGACATAGGACGGATTGACAGGAATGGAAATGTCTATTTTGTGGGACGCGATGCCTTCAAGATAGTGCTGCCTAACGGTGAGAATGTGTATGCCGAAGACATCGAGAAGGTGGTCAAGACACACCCTGCTGTCAAGGAATGCTGTATTGTAGGAATCGACAAGGGCCACGGCGACATGGTACATGCTTCTTTTATTCTGAACAGCGGCACAGAACCTCTTGAGGTTGTGCAGGCAGTGAACAATAGCCTGGAGAATAAGCAGCAGATAGTGGACTTCTCGCTCTGGCCGGAAGATGATTTTCCGCGAACAAGAACCCTGAAAATCAATCGCAGAGTAGTATTGACGCAGCTCCAAGGTAAGGGCGGAGCAATCGCTGTCAAGGAAGACGCTGTCCCAAAGGATACTCTTCTCAGGATACTTAGCCAGGTCTCAGACATCCCCGCGAAGAGCATATCAGACAAGACCAGTCTGGTGATGGACCTCAAGCTCGACTCGCTCAATAGGGCAGAGATTGTCGCATTGATAGAAGATGAGATTGGGGTATCTGTGGGAGACTTTGCCATTACCCAGGAGACGACAGTCGCTGACCTGAGGACAATGGTTGAGAGCTCCACCAAGGCATCGGCGAAACTGCTCGACCTCAGCTATTTCACTGGAAAGCACCAGCTCAAGAAGCGCCTCCTGCAGGATTTACTCCTCTTCCCGGTGCATGGCCATTATGTGAAGCTGGACATCAAGGGCAAGGAGAATCTCAATAGCCTCAAAGGCCCGGCGCTTCTCTGCTTCAACCACGTCGGATTGATGGATGCGGTGTGCTGCCTGAGAGCGCTGCCCCGTTCATTGAGAAGGAAGACCTCTGCTGCAGCGACATCATACTACTGGGGCACAGAGGAAAAGCGCATCATCTTCGGAAAATGGATGGAGCGATTTGTCTCAGCGATTCCCCTCGCCCAGGAAAGCCTTGGGACAAAGACAAGCCTTGAGCATATAGGAGAGTTCTTCGATAGGGGCTGGCTCATGATCTACTCTCCAGAGGGGCAGATGCAGCGCGACTTCAAGCTACAGGAGTTCCGCAAGGGCGCAGCTTATCTTGCGTCAACAATGGGCGTGCCTATTTTGCCGATGAAGATTTCAGAGGATTATTACGATATTTTTCCCGCACCAGCAGGCTCAGTGGACAAATCCTCCTTGAAGGAGCTCTGGCCCAAGAAGCGCGGGACAGTCACTGTGGCGATAGGAGAGCTATTATTCCTGCCTGACGCATCTCTTGAGGAGCAGACGCGCGCCCTGAGGGAGCATTTTGAGGCTATGTGAGCGTAACGCTTTTAATGTGCCAGTTATTCTACTTGCTGAGGGGATAGTCAATGCCAGACGTACTTACACCTATGGGGGCAGCAGAACGCATTCTAGAAGACATCACAACAGATGCTGAGAAGCTCGAGGCGATGCTCTCAGTTGACATCATGGACATGACAGACTACTGCGCAGGTAACAGGGTGCTCAACAGGATTTACAGGACACCTGTCTGCGGGGATTGGGACGAAATCCATGATCTGTTCTCAACCAAGCTGTATGAGCCTCTGGATTTCGAGATTGAGCCTGCGCCAAGATGCGCAGATAACAGCAGCGACATCCATATGATTGCTCACGTAGGGCTGCTTGTCAAGTGCTACACTCCGGAAGATGAGTGAAGACTGCCTGTTCTGCGGCTTTGCCGAGAAGCATCTCATCCTGAAAGAATACGACTACTGGCTGTTTGTGCTTGAAAAGAACCAGAACCCTCTTGGCTGGACTCTCGCGATTCTCAAGCGCCACGTCACGCACTTCAAGGAATTGACTGAAGAAGAACTTCTTGAGCTTCAGCAGATAGTGAAGGATGCGGAATCAGCTATCGGCAAGTTGTTCAATCACGACTGGTTCAATGTGATGCAGCTCGGCAACTTTATGCCGCATCTGCATTGTCACCTTGTGCCAAGATACGAGAAGCCCCGTGAGTATGCTGGTAGGACCTTCATCGATGAGCATTGGGGGGGCATACTCAAATCAGAGTGGAAGGAAGAACCCAAGAAATTCCTCACAAAGCTCGCAGATGAAATACGGGCTCAGCTTTAGTCACTTCATGCCGATATAGGCTTTCTGGATGGTCTTCTGTTTCTTGGGTGTGGCCTGGGCTAGGTCCTCGAATAAAGGGATGCGCGTCGGAGTGGCGAATCGTGTGAAATTACTGGTAATCAGAGCCTCTCCCACATCAAGTGATGCGATGGTGCGGTTATCTTCACTTAAATCCTGGGCAGCGCTCTCGATGATCGCCTTTCTCTCCTGCGCCATTTCAATGCCAAGAATAATCTTCGTGTTCATGTTAGCAAGAATGTCCCTGGGAATCGAGCTCGGAAGCTGTGTAATCGCAGTAAGCCCAATCTTGAACTTACGACCCTCCCGAGCGATGCTCGAAAACACATTTGAGCCTCTCTCGAGAATCTCTTTCCCCAGCACACGCGGAGCCTCCTCAAGCACTATAGATACGACTGGCTTCTGCCCTAACTGGCCCTCGCGCTTATAGCGCTTATAGCGCCTGAACACCTCACTGGTGAGCATAGAGCCAACCAATAACTCAACATCCCCTGAGAAGCTTGAAGTGTCGACAACAACACATTTCCCTTGTTCAAGCTCATTCGCGATGTCAGCGATTGTGGTCTTGCCAGCGATTGTGTCAAATATCCCTCTCGATTGGATGCCTGAGGACGTGAGCTTCAGATTCAACAGCGCAAGCAACCGCCGCCTCACAACAGCAAGCGTGCCCTCGTGGAACTCTACCCCTTCAATCGGGCTTTCCCTGAGCAGGGCCTCTATCCAGGAATCGTGGAACTGTGAAAAGTATGCTCCCAATGCCTGCCTCTGCGGGTCAGACCAATCGACAACTCCATTGAAGTGGTTTGGCCGCAGCAAGGCAAGGTTGACCTTAAGAGTGCGTCCACCAGGCGGCGGGTCACGCGGACTATAATACACAAGGCTCTGGGAGGGATGGTCCTTCAGTCCAATTGCATTCCTGCCGTAATATTCGTCATGGGGGTCAAAAATAAGCAGACCGCAATAATTGTGTTCCATCAGGCGCCAGGCCATCACCTTGACGAGATTGGACTTACCCCTGCCAGTAGTAGCTGCAATCAGCACATGGTGCCGCATCGCCTGCGGCCCCCGTATCTCGACATTCAAATCGAGAACACTGCTGCCTGAGCGTAATTGCCCCAAATAAAGAGGCTCCTTGACCGGCTTCAAGAAGGGTAAGTCTTCTGTGCGAAGCTTACGGACCTCAGAAAAAAACGTGGGAAGCGTCTTGCTGTGGGACGCCTTATCTCCACCAATGGCTAAAATATTCTTGAGATGAGCAAGAGTATAATTCCTGAGATGGGGGTCCATCAGCTCCAAATCCGCAGATTCCTCGAGCTGCAACCCTGCCACAAGCTCACGGTTCTGCTGCGACACCTGGCTGCCATAATGAAGGTCAAACACCTGCAGGAGAATCTTCCCACCAGGGACCTCGGCGACGACAAGTTGCCCAAGCTCAAGCAGAGAATCTCCCTTCTGCCTGACAATAATCTGCCCGAACTGCCCGGCTATGACCTGACCTACAGTTTCCCCCTGTGACATGCATTTCCTGAATACCTGTACTGTATAAGAATCTTGCGCATAATTTTTATAGAGGGTTTCCCAAGTAACAGCATGAAAAAGAAACTCATACTTGTAGGCGTGGTTCTGATTGTCTTCCTTGTCTTTGTTGGCCCATTCATTAACAAGGCCGTGAAACGGGGGCCGCCTATGAAAAGCAACTATTGGCATACTTCAGAGTGCAACCCTGATGGACCCACGATGATGAGCTATTTTCCCCTTGAGGTTGACCAGTTGGAATTCATAGAGCCCATGGGGGCAGTTACAGGTTCTCACGTCCTTCCAGTGGACCATGGATATCTTCATCTGAAGGATGCGTTTCTTGAAGATGGGGAAACCGAAAACACCCAGCAGTTTGAAGTCAGATCCCCTGCAGATGGAGTTATAGTCCTTGTTGGAAACATAGTGCAGTGGCACTCTGATAGGGTGGAGGAACTTCCAACTGAAGACTATCATGTTGATTATGACGTTGCAATAGAGCATTCCTGTACGCTGTCTTCCTACTTCGTTCACGTGGACACTCTAAGAGAAGATATTCTCAGGGAAGCAAACTTCAAAGAAGGCGGTGTTCCTGGTCACCTTCATGCTTCAGTCTTCATCCCTGTGGAAGAAGGGGAGGTGATTGGTACGGTAAGCGGAGAGATTCTTGATTATTCCATCCACCGTTCAGATATTACTCTTCCCGGTTTCATCTATCCTAAACACTATGCAGACCTTGCCCCAAAAGTGCATTCAGTGGACATCCTTAACTACTTTGATGACTCACTGAGGACTCAGATAGAATCCAAGATGATTCGCAAAGATGAACCAAGATGGGGTAAGATTGACTATGATGTTGAGGGTAAGCTGGTAGGCAACTGGTTCAAGGAGAACACCAGATATCATAAGGGCATTATCAAGGACCGCTACTGGGACGGTCATCTCGCGATAACATATGATCACATTTTTCCGCACATCATCCGCGTCTCGACAGGTGATTTTAACGATAAGCATGCCCAGTTTGCCGTAGTTGGAAATGCTCCTGACCCAGCCACAGTCAGCATCGGAGAAGTCGTGAAATATGAGCTTGTCAATTTCTGGTACCAGTCTCCATCGATGGACTACTGGCGTGGAAGAACCTATGTGGACGATCTTGAGCCAATGCCATCCGACGAGATTCAGGGAGTATTCCTCTTCAAGGTCCTTGAAGGTAACAAACTCAAAGTAGAAGTATTTCCCGGAAAAATAGCAGATGAAGTGAGCGACTTCACGGATGGCGCTCTTATTTACGAACGCTGATTGTGAGAAGTTTTATCAATCGCGCAAGTTCTTGAGCGTAGTATGGACATCACATTCGCGCACATCGCGGACTGCCATATCGGCTCATGGAAAGACATGCGCATGCGCACTCTCGCTGAAGAAGCCTTTGACCGCACTGTATCTATTTGTATAGACAGGCCAGTGGACTTTGTGCTCATAGCAGGCGACCTATTCCACACCTCATTGCCAGGTATAGACAGCATCAAGCGTGTTGTCGAGGCACTGAAAAAACTGAAGGACAGGCAGATTCCAGTCTACCTCATCCCCGGCAGCCATGACTATTCTCCCAGCGGAAGAACTATGTTGGACGTGATAGAGAAAGCGGGATTGTGCGTGAACGTGGCAAAGGGCCATGTTGAAGAGGAGCAACTCGCACTGGAATTCACAGAGGACAAGAAGACTGGAGTGAAGATAGCAGGTATCATAGGAAGGCGCGGGATGTTGGAAAGATCGTATTATCGGGATCTGAAGAGAGAACCTCTCGAAGCAGAGCAGGGCTTCAAGATTTTCATGCTCCACACGGCTTTGGAAGAGCTTAAGCCAAAGGAACTCAAGGCAGTCGAAGCCCCACCACTCTCCCTCTTGCCAAAAAACTTTCCTTACTATGCTGCAGGCCATGTGCATTACATCCTCGAAAAGAGAATTCAGGACTATGGCCTTGTGGTGTATCCAGGACCTCTGTTTCCTGACAATTTCTCAGAGATTGAGGAGTTCGGCCACGGGGGTTTTTTCATGGTGGCTGCCAATACAGACACAGCCGAGGTGAATGTAGAGCGAATCCCTGTCATGGTGAAGAACGCTGCCTCACTTTCGTTGGAATGCGAGGGCCTCTCGCCCGAGGAAGTTCAGGTCAACATCCTTGAGAAAATCCGCAGCCAGGAATATGTCGATACAATAGTCACGCTGCGGCTCTGGGGGCGCCTTTCCTCAGGCAGAGTGTCAGACATTGACTTCAAGGCAATATTCCACGAACTCTACGAGAGAGGCGCGCATTTCGTGATGCGCAACACCGCAAAGCTAGAATCCCCTGAGTTTGAGGAGACAAAGATGAAGCACTCATCAGTTGAGGAACTGGAGCGCCAGGCGATTGCAGAGCACACAGGTCAGATTCCTATCAAGGGCTGGGAGCAGGAGAAGCAGCGCCACGTCACCTCCCGCCTTATAGATACTCTTGCACAAGACCAATTAGAAGGGGAGCGGAAGCAGGACTATGAACGCAGGCTTCTTGACGCCATCTTTCCTCTTCTTGGGCTCGAGGACGACTCCTGAACCGCGTTAGATTTATATATCTCTGATTCTCAATCCTACCTGTATGGCCAAAGGGCGGAAAAAGAAAAAGAAGAGGGCAGGCTCGAGAAAAGACGTGCGCCGTGAGCTTAGAACTGAATACTTGGCGAAGGTCCAGGCTCTTGAGAAAGAGCTTTCTGCGTCAGATGACCCTGAGCACCAATTCACCCTTCTGGCAGACCTTTCAAGGGACTTTTTCAGGGAGTTTTTCCTCATCCGCTATGAGCCAACCAATGAGGAGCTTATCCAGGAGTTGCACAAGAAACAACTCAAGAAGAGCGTCAAGACAGCAGTCGAGAAATTTCTTACTGAGATGACCACCCTGAGATACGCTTCCGCCTCGAGCATCACCAAGAAGGTTGTCCAGAGGGACATCGAGGAGTTCAGGTTAGTCATTGACAAGGTCTATGAGGATGTTGTCCAGGTTTCTGTCAAGAAGGGGAAAAAGAAACTTCCCCTAGTGACTCTCCCTGCAGATACTGCGAGGGATTTTGTTGCAGGAGTGAAGATTCTGGGGAAGTGGGCACAGCTAGGCTTCCATGTGGGGGCGAAGTTCCTTGCGCCCAAGCACTTCCGGAACCCCGAAGAGGAAATGGAGAATGTCATGGAACTCCTCGCAGACAGCTATGAGCTTTTAGAGGACGGGAACGTCAAGAAGACGGAGAAGCATCTCCAGAAGATAGAGAAAAAGCTCAACACATTCACTCTGGAAGAGCGGAAAGTCGTTGAGAACGAGGTCACTGCCCTAAAAAGAGAGATTGCATTCACAAAGGAGAAAGATGCCCCTCAAATCAAGGTGCCTCTCTCCTCGAACCCCGAACCGGTGGCAGCAAAGCCTCCTGAGCCTGAAACAGGGGGGAAGCTTGAGGATGTACCTGGGATGAAGATGCCTGAGCGTGACGAGGACGAGCTTGAGAACTTCATACGCCTCGCCATAGAGCACAATATCGAGAAGAATGCCATCCGTGAGCGCCTCCTGGAGAACGGCTGGCCCACTAAGCAGGTCGATAAAGCCTTAGACCGGTTCTTGAAATAGCAGGAATTGTGATTCTATTCACTTAGAATATTATGTCACACGCTCTGCATCCTTGGCTTTGGAGGCTTCTTGCGTTTTTTCTTCTTTTTGAAGCGCTCCCAGATGCGCACACGCTCGAAGGCGACAGAGACGAGAATCAGGCTGAATATTGTAAGAGTGATGATGAAATAGCGCTTCGTCCTGCTCGACGGAACCGAGCCGAAGATGCGGTTGTACAATGACTCAAAGAAGTCCAGCCTATCAGTCTGAACCTTCTGGCTCTGGGCGATGAGGAACCTGCAGTTCTCGAGGACAATGCTAAGCAGCTCGGCTGCCTCGTCCAGCTCCTCATTGCCCACGGCTGTCTCTGCTCTGAAAAGCATCTCGTTCAGTTCGAGGCACTGCGGATTGTTAGACAGCAGATCCCTTGTGAAAGCAATCTTTGTGTTTATCTCTTCCGGGCTGTATGAGCCTTTTTCTATGGAATTTATGAGTATCTGCGCTGAGTCTGTGCTATCTGGCTCCGAGATGTTCGCGTGCACCGTGATGTGGTAATTGCCCATGGTGGTGTAGGAGGTGATGATGAGGTTCGTGTCCTCCTCCTGGCCAGGGTCAATCTGTGAGAAGTAATTGACAGTGTAGGTCATGGTGACATCAGGATTTTCACTGGTTGCAGACAGTGTCACACCGTAGACAGTACGGTTGCCTTCATTCTTGAGTTTTATCGGGGCGATGACTGTGTCGTTCTCGTACATGATGACCGAGCCGGGAGTGATGAGGTTGAGGTTGAGGAACTCTTCACTGGTCGTCTCGACAAGCCGTGGTACTTCTAGTAGGACTGTTGAGCCGGATCCTCCTGATGAGGTGTAAGTGATGTACCTCGTCTGCCCGGCATCGACAATGGTCACCGGGATTTCATTACTTGTTGCCGTCTGATTACCGCATGTGGCAGTGAAGATTACAGTTGTGGTTGTCGTCGAGTTAACGCTGTCCACAGTGCTCGCAATCGTGGCGACGTTTGTGCTGCCATCTATAGAGACACTTAGCGAGGTGTAGCCTCCGGCGGAGAATGTCATATCTGAGCAGTCGGGGTCAGGATTGATGAAGAAGTCGTCTAGGTCGAGCCAGGCGCTGATGCTGCTCCCTTCAGTGATGGTATAATTTGAGATGTTGTAATGCAGGGCAATCGTGTTGAGTTGAGGTGTTGCGCTGTCACTCTGGCTTGTATAGTTTAGCCTATATTGGATATGCTTGTCCTTCGTGCCAGGGAATGCCATCATGTTAGAGCCAGTTGAGAGATTGGTGCTGGCTGTCCAGTTTGTCCAATTGACAAAGTGCGTGCCGTTGTCGTTACTTCTCACTTCGAGATACATCTCTGTAAGGGCGGGAATAACCGTGCTGTAAGTGATGTTTGATAGGATGTAGTGTCCGAGGGATGTCGCGGTGCCGTCCCCGTCATCACTCCAGAGGTCAATCACAGGGCTTTCATAAGTGCCCCAAGTGGTGTAATTCTCCCCATCAATAGTAGAGAGAGTGATGTTCCCTGGGTAGATGAGAGTAGTATTTGTGAAGTTCCCGCTGATGAAGTCTGCGCTGAGCTTCAGTTCCTTCCTGCCGAAGATGGGGGGCAGGGCAACGTTCATTATCGTTACATTCCACGTGAATGATGTGGTGTTATATGGATCATCAACACTGAGGGTGACGTTGTGCCTGCCTGCCGAGAAGTAGCCAGTCTCATATGTCCAGGAGATATTCGCGGTCTGATTCACGCCATCGAGGAACCAGGTATAGATGAGGGAATGGTCTTCTTCATCAGTGGTGGTGTGGTTGAACAGGAGGTCTGTCCCTTCTGAGATGTTTTGTAGCCATGTCCCATCTGGCAAACTAGTAGTGTTGTAGAACTCATAGATGGTAGCGTTTGATAATGGCGTCCCGTAAGGATAGACCTGAGTGATATTCGGCGGGCTGTTCAGGTCTTGGATAGTGAAGTTCACAATCTGGCCGCTCCAGCCACCGCTCGGGTCTGATACTGTGAGGTTGACTGAGTAGTTTCCCACATCGACCTGCCTCGGTGTGAAATTGATGTAGCCCCGCCCATTCGCAGGCTCGTTCCATGAGAAAAGAGTGGTGTTCGGCCCTACCAGGACTTGCATCCAGAAAGTGATGTCATCTCCGTCCTCATCTGTGGCATTGACCCAGGGCCCTGCCCCTGCACTCACTAAGGTTGAGGGGATGATAACGAGAGTGTCCTCGATGATGTTGGTCCACTCCGTGAAATTCTCGACAGCCTCGAGGAAGTAGGGGGCGTCATTCGCGTCAGTCACATTGAGTATGAAGCTGGAATTCGTGGAGAGGACATCGTCACTCACATTGAATGAGATGTTGTACAACTTGTCCGCGTCACTAGAGTCTGTGACATTGACTAGAATCTGCCCTGTGCTGGAATCGTACGTGAGCCAGGAGAAGCCCGAAGCATTTGTCCAGTAGGTGAGCACCTCGAGATAGTAATCGTTTGTGTTGGAATCATTGGCATAGCTGCTCAGGTTGATGTAGCAGGCTGCATCCTCTGTGCAGGCCTGCTCACCTATGGGGTAAAGTGTGGGCGCGAAGTTGTCCGTCACGTTGAACCAGACAATCTGTGAATCCTGGTAACTCACTCCAGTATCTGTCTCTGTCACACTGATATTTGCTGTGAACTCCTGCACGCTTCCGTTGGAGAAGTTGAGGTTGGCCAACGTGGAGGAACTCTGTGTGTAATTCACCTTGGTTGCGTTGATGTTGAACACGAGAGTGTCATCGTCGAAATCGCTTGCCGTGAGGTTGTAGGAAAGTGTTTTGTTGGCACGGATGGTGAAATTTGGGAGCGCCCCGAGAACTGGGGGGAAGTTTTGGGCAGTGACATTGAGCCAAAAGACCTGTGTGTCCGGCGCATTTCGTATGTCCCTGACCGTGACAAGAATGGGGTGCGTCGCGTTCGAGACGCTGTCAGGAACACTGGACCAGGTTATTGTGGAGTGGGTTCCATTCACGACAGCTACCGATATCTCTGACCTGTTTGTCGTGAAGGTGAGGTTATCGTCATCGGGGTCTGTTCCTGAGATATCAATCTGGAAAGTCCCTCCCTCCACTACAGTGTAGTTTGCGATGATGTCTAGTATGGGGGCTGTGTTATTGAGGATTGTGAGGTTGAATGTCGCATTGATAAGGAATCTGCCGTCACTCACATTGATGAAGATGGAATAATTGCTAATCTGGCTCGAGTTGGGGGTGAAGGAGATGAGACCTGTCGTGTCATTGATGGTGAAGAGCGTGCTGTTATCGGTGTAGTTGAGCGTATCGCCGTCAGAGTCTGTTGCGTTGATGTCGTACGTGAATGGGGCATCAACGTATCCAATCTGGTCTGTGATTCCAGGGCTGAACACAGGTGGGTCGTAGAGATTCGTGACATTGAGGGTGAAATTATTGCTGTACGCGATTCCTCCGGCTGTGTCGTTGAGGACAATCCTTATGACTTCTATCCCTGTCCAATCAGGGTCAGGGATAAATGTGATGTGATGAGGTGCGGACGTATTGATGGAGACTGTGATATTCCCATTTCCCTGGAGAACTTCAGCAGTGAATGTGGGATTGTCTCCGTCAAGGCCGTTGAGGAAGCATTCCTCGTAGTCCGGGTCGTTGAAGTGATCATCAAGGTCAAGAGTAGTGTTCGTGAGGTTGCTATCCTCATTCCAGGTCTGGTTAGTCATGTTATTACTGAGGTTGAACACAGGGGGCCTGTTGATGTTAGAGATGTTCACTGTCCAGTTGATTGTGCTGTTCAGGTTTGCGAGGTCTGATGCTCTCAAGGTGAAATTCCTCTGTGTCGGCTGACATAAATCCAGTGAGTAGTTCCAGTATTCTCCCTGAGTGGAATTAGTCAGGTTGAGCACACCATCAACGTACCACGATACGTTGAGCACATCTCCCCACTGAATATCGATGTCTGAAGTATTGTATTGGTACCAGAAGAGCAGCGAGCTGTTCTCTGTCACGTTGAGCGAGAGATTGCCAGGGGTGTAGTTCAATATGGCAGGGGGGTCGTTTACATTCGTGACATTGAATCTGAGCTGTACTTGGTTATATGAATCTGCAGTGTCAGTAATTATAATATACACAATATGATAACTCGTTGCATTTGTTACCTCACTATTGCTAGGGGTGAAATTTATGAGGGCATGCGTACCATTTAAGACCAGCATGTTGAAAGATTTAATAGCTGATGTATTTCCAGTATTTTCAATAAGGAGGGGGTATTCCCCATCTGGATCTGATGTTGCTACTGTATAAGTGAAGAGTTCATCCTCAATGATGGTAAAATTAGTTGGGTCACCTAAATCTTGAAATACAGGGTTAGCTCCCCACACAAAGAGAACCAAGAGGAGGAAAGCTACTGCGAGCGCTATCCTTAAGCGTGTGGCTGGTCTCACTTCGCCCCCCCTGATATCTTTTTGTAGAGCTCCTGGATACGCTTCAGCATGTCCTTGCGCTCCTTCTTAGGAATCTGATGATAATTTCCTCTCAGCTTGTTATATAAAGTTTTGGCAACATCCATCTGCCCGTCTGCAATCGCGCGCTCTGCCTGCAGTAGCATCCTGCTGAATTGCAGCACCAGCTTCTGCTCACGTATCATGCGCCTCTTGGCAGCGCGCTTCTGGATTTCCTTCCTCGTGGGCGCCTCGGTTTTCGCAAGGCTCTTCACCACAGCGCGGACTTGTTTGCGCGCCTCAAGCAGCTCACCATGGAGCTCAGGCCGCTTAAGCGACTGCTTCGCGAATTCGATGCCCGTAAGTAAGGTGAAGTGCTTCTTTAGCGTCCTGATAGTCACTGGGCCGACTTTCTGCTGCCGTAGCTCATTGAGCAGTTCCTGATAGGTAAATTCATAGGTGAGCCCGCTGGCCTTCTCGAAGAATGTCCTCATGATGGATGCATAGTCCTTGCTGAGCTCAGCAGGAGTTCCTGAATCGAGCCGCTCATCGAGCTGTTGGAGCTGCGCGAGTGTCTTCAGCTCGAGGTCGAGAAGCGTGGGCTCAGGCACTGGAACCTCAGTGAGGCGCTCCATCTGGAGCAGGAGCCATTCGTTGAGCCGTGAGGCATAGGGCCTGCTGTAATAGACTGAGAGGGTGACGCCGGAGAGTACCATGGCGATCATAAGTGCGATTATCCACTTGTTGAGGGCATCTTCCGCTTCCCTGGAGGTCACCCTCACAAGCTCGCACGAAGGACACGGGCCGCCACAGTCAATGTCCTCCTCGCCCTGATTCAGAATGCCGTCAAAGCACGTCGGGCACGAGGGGCATGGTCCGCCGCAGTCCACCCCAGTTTCTCCCTGGTTGCGGATGCCGTCGAAACACGTCGGGCACGGTGGGCAGGGTCCGCCGCAGTCCACTCCAGTCTCGCCCTGGTTCTTGATGAGGTCGAAGCATGTGGGTTGGTAGTGGCAGCCGCGTAACTCTTCCGGCTTGAGGAAATCATAGCCGCAGTTGGCTAAGTCAGTGCACACGCGCGTCTCGTAGCCTGTGAAACCCTCAAGGAATTCCTCCATGATGCTCGGTAGCTTGAACTTGCACTCACTCCAGTCAGTGCATTCCCAGGTGGGTTCGCAGTACTGTGGGGGTACTCCTCCCCCTCCTCCACTATCTCCGCCAGTATCAGGCGCGGGAGGGATATAAGGCTCTGGCACGTCGATGACAGTGATAGTATAATCATTTCCCTGCACACTGCCACCGTAGATGTCTTTCGCTGTGAAGTAACTGGTCCTGGTTCCATAATAGTCTGGGTCAGGCACGTAGGTGGGGATACTTGTCGCGACATCTATGTTTATCTGGATGCTTCCGGGGAGATATGCGCTGTAATTGAGAGCGTCTCCATCGGGGTCGAGGAAATAGTTGTCCAGGTCATGCCCTTGGGCTGTGCTGTCCTCAAACATCGTGACATCGGGATGGTCGATAATTCTCTCTGGAGGCCTGTTAGGAAGTATGACTTGCCCTGATGAACTGAGTTCTTCGTAACCTGCGAGAGTAGAGTTGCATATGACTGACCAGTTTACCTTCTCAGGGGCGGTGAAGCTTCTCGTGTAACCCCAGAATGTCGTCGCGGTGTTATAAATCATGCTCAGGTAACTTGTCCAGGCGGAGCCTGTCTGGAACCTTATCCAACAATTAGTTTCGTTAAGGTTTGGCAAAGGCCCTCCTATTGAAGTGTAGTTCGCGAAGAAATCCAGGTCAGCGTTCCTGTAGGCAGTGAGGTCTGCAAAGGGCATTCCTGAATCGTTCTGGTCCCAGGCAGTGAGCTCGAGGTCATCTGTGACCCAGTAAATTACAGAATCCCAGCCCCAATAGCTGTCCCAATCACCCACGGTAAATACGAGGGTTCCGTTCGTGTAATTAGTGTGGGTATAACTGACGAGAGTGCAGCCTCCGCAGTTGACAGTATCTTTGATAATGTTGACGTCCACGATGGAGAGATTGTAGAAAGTGATGGTGCCGGGGATGAATCTGTATATTTCGTCTCCAAGGCCGCAGGCGTCTACTGACACGTAACCCGGGGTGATCCCAACATAGGTGTCAAAATTAACTTTATCCGTGCATACAGTAGAGTTAAAGCTGATTTTACCAATATCGGTCCTTTCGAGTGTGGGGTCTTTCACAGAGCAAAAATCATTGAGGAGCGAGGCGTTCTGCATTGCGGTGAAGTTGGTGGATGCAAGATTCTTGAAGTTTGTCCAATTTGGTTCCTGGTCAATGTTGTTGACTGTGAAATACTCATTTGAGTAATCGTACGCCTCGTAGTCCAGTTCTATGGAAAGGTTGTCGTATGCCCTTGCTTTGATTTTCCAGTAGTTGCTCTCTGCGAGGCCAGTCGTGTCCAGTGAGATATTCCAGTGTTTGTCAGTGATGTTAGTGCCGTTGCCGAGAAGGGTCTCGTTTGCTGTCCCGTAGCATGGGTCATTGAGAGTATAAAATTCTAAATAGTTGATGTCATCCTGCCCATCTTGGTCAGTGGCCTTCGCGAGGGGGACGATTGTGCCGTTGACTGTGGACCAGTTCTCAACATGGAGAACCTGTACATTGGGATAGACACCAAAGATGAAGCTGACCGTGCCTGTGCTGTTGTCATCCCCTGCCACATAGGGGGCTGTGGTTCCTATGAATGCAATTGTGAAGATAAAAATAGCTACACATGTAACTACTATACGTTTCCCAGGCCATTTCTGCCCCTCTTTTCTCGTATCTAAAGCTCCCGCTACCACTATCTTTCTTACCGCCATACAGAGAATATAAATCTTGTGTTGCGTCTCGTATCTTAAGGAGCGGTCCCAGTGACCTGGACGGTAAGGGCCTTCTGCCCTCTGGATGCGTTGCTTGGGATGATAATCCTCATGACGAGATGGGCTTCGTCATTCTGGTCGTGATAATCAAAATCAAACGATGTTGTATTGCCGCACACATATGTGTCCACTGTGGTGAGCTCTGTCCAGTCGGTTGTTGCCCAGGCAGAGAGACAGGAGTCACTATTGTCGTCGCCTTTTGCCCCAGAGTGGGCCTCTGTCGCCTCTGAGATTATTTTGTACTGGAAGCTCGGGTCAGGTCCAGAACCGCCAATCCAGTTAGAAGCATTGTGGCTTCCCTGAATGGAGAGGGAGAGAACCGTCGTGCCCAAGTTCTCGAGGAGCAGGCCATCAGCAGGTGGTGTTGCCCAGTATATGTGACAGCAGTTAGCATCTGCGCTTCCCGAGCCCTGAGTGCTCATCGTGCAGTTATTGCAAGTCTCATTGATGAAGCCCTGTTGGAAACTGAGGGTGTCGACAGTGAACTGGAGGCTTATCACCCGATAAATCTCAAGTGATATCCCTGCTTCCTCATTGTCTATAGCAAGTGTTCCAGGTAGGTGAAACCCACCCCCGAGGACTGAGATGAGAAAGGCTTGGCTTCCGAACACCAAGCAAAGATACATGAGGATGAGGGGCAGTGCCAGCCTTCTGGGCGAAGCGATCATTCTCTTACTCTCTTGAAGATGAAACTAGCTGTGCCGCTGTAATTTCTCTTGGGCAGGTCAACCGGCAATATCAATACTATCTCGATTCTTTCGCTCTCTCCGGATTTGATGGTAACCTCTTTAGGCTCAGTCCATGCGTACTCTTCCAATTCTCCCGTTAATAGTGGCCTTACACTCACTGGGAAAGGGTGGCTGTTTTCTACCATCATGGGCCTCATACCTCGTCCCCCTGGCTGGATAGTCCCGAAGTGGAGGGCATCTGTATCTGTGTTGATACCAATGGAGTCACCCACTGTGACATCCATATGGACAGTTTCTATGTGTATAATCTGCTCTCTTACCAAGAAAAAGCGTATGGTGATAAGGGAGGTGAGCACCATCACTGCGATGAGGGCAAGGGCAAGTAGTCCTGTGGAGGTTGTCTTTTTCATGCGTCTCTCCCTTATTTCTTTTTTTCACCTTTCTTGCGTTTCCTCGTGAGGAACAGGAGGTTGACCACGAGAAGCGTGATGAGAGTGATGATGCCTGCGATGAGGAGATGCATCCACCCGATGTTGGCAATCCATCCTCCCCCTGCATTTTTCTGTTCGATGATAGTGAGTGTGCCTTTCTTTATAGTGGAGTCACCCTGTCCAAAAGATATAATGATGGTGCTGTTGTAGATTCCCGGCTCCCATCCGTTGGCATCAAAGTAGCCGGTAAGGTTCATGTGCTCCCATGGCTTGAGAGCAAGGGTGGGAGTCTTCACAGCGGACTTTCCTTCTATATATGCCTCGCCGTGTACGTTTTCGATACGGTCATTCCAGCCACTCTTCACCTCAATGAAGAAAGGGGCAATTGCGCCGACCTTCACTTCCTTAGTGTGGTCAGTGATGTCAACCTTGAGAGTGCCGACGCGGAAGCTGTCCTCTAGTGTTGTCATGTTCCCATCATAAGTGACTGTTGCACTCGCGTAATAGGTGGCCGGTTTGAGTCCAGTTGTATCAAGGCTCGCTGATAGGCTCTTGTGCTCTCCGAGCTTGAGGCTCATGCTGCTGGTAGGGAGGGAGGCGATGTGGTTGCCATCTCCATCAGTCACCTTGATTGTCGCGCTGATCTTGTGTATGGTGAGTAAGCTCTCGCTTTTCACGCCGACCCGGAAATGGACCGGATCCCCTATATTTACGTCTGACGCTGTGAGCCCTGCTGTTATCGCCTTGAAGGGATAGAGTACATCGAAGCCAATCTGCTTCCTCACTCCTGCAATCGCGCCGACATTGCCGCTGCCTGGAGGGGTTATTTCCCTGGCTCCAACATAGATGTAATGGAGACCCGGCGTGTCAGGGACTTTAGGGGGCATAACAGTGATTGAGAACTCCTTTTTGCCATCTAGGGCACTGGTGATGTCATTGATAAGCACATACTTGGCCCAATCGCCCTCCACCTCAATGATGGCGTCATAGCCATAATCTGAGACTGTGAAGCTATATGTGTACGCTTTGCCCGGCTCATAGAGGATAGGAGACACGATTGAGTCATGGCTAAGGGATATGGCCGATGCAGCTGGTAGGAGCGCAGAGAGGAGGCAGAGAGCAATCATAATCTGGAGTAGTCTTCTCATTCGTTTCCCCTCTTTGTTTATCTTATCTTATCTCCTTGACGGGGTGCTGAGAGTTCTGATACGCAGGAGCAATCCCCGGACATCCTGAAGTGATTATTCTTCAGGAGGGCTGGTCAGCGTCAGACCCACTTGCGCCGTGCTCTTGTCCACAGGCGCTTTCATAAGGGTAAGGGATAGCTGTGCTGTTTCTCCTCCATCACGCGAGCCCCCTGAAGGCGAAGCTGCAGCAGTCCCTGCGAGAGCGTCCAGCACGAGCCATGTCCCCACGACTGTCACGAGGATGGTCAGCACTAGTAGCACTGCGACTGCTTGGTTACTCACGTCGTTCTTGTCATTCATCTCGTCTTCCCCTCTAAGATGTGCCCTGAACCATAATGGTCGCTGTCTTTTCCCCTGATGTAGTGTAACTCTGCGGGATGATTACCCTGATGTCGAAGTTCGCCTCGTTCGCTGTGTTGAGGAAGGTGAAGTTCTTGCCAGCGGCGTCTCCGCAGATGTATTTTTGATCAATGTCAAAACCTGCCGTAAACGGCCCTAAGGAATTCCAGGCCGTTGCCATGTCACCACCAGAAGTAGACTCATAGCTCCACCAGCCGTCAGTATCGGTGCTGTTGCCAAGACATGCAACTGTAGTGTCAGCCACGTCCGCGTTGGTATGGTCCCTAACACTGGTATCCACTATCTTGAAGTCAAGACCAGCCGGTGTGTTTGCGCCGAACCAGTCGGTGTGGTTCTGGGTGATGTTCATGGCGACGCTGACAGGCTGGTTACCTTGGTTCCTCAGCATGAGCGAGACATTGGACCAGTTGAATGACTTGCAGCAGGTCGTGTCATAGCCGCAGACATTAACAGTGCCGTCACAGGTGGCGTCAAGGTTGGTCGAGCCGTTTACGTACATAGTGCAGTTGTTGCATGCCGAGTCCACGTAGCCCGTGCCCCATTCGATACTGTCGATAACCCACGTGATGTCGGTCTGGCTTTGAATATTCAATTTTACCTCGCCAGTGTCGTTCGCACCACCAGCAAAGCCAGTGGCCATATATCCGCTGTCAGCCAGCTTGTTCAGGCTGATAAAGGTGCCGCCGAGGTAGATAGCGATTGTCGCTATCAATAGCATTGCTATTGTTCTGTTAGATATTTTCTCCATGTTCTCCTATCCTCCTATCCTCCTTCTTCATTAATGCTTGTGTTATCTTCGTTGGGTGGTTCTATGAGAACCAGTGAGATTGACGCCTGTTCTTTATACGGGGTTCTCGTATTGCTCCCCGCAGAAGTCAAGGCACCGAGGATAAGCCATGTGCCTGCAATTGTGACTATTATGGTAACAACAAGCAAAAATACTATCGCCTTGGTGCTTATCTGGTCTTTAGCCATCCCACTCCAGACTCTCTTCTAGAGTTTTCCGATTTCCCCCTTTAAATATTTTTTCGTTCTTTCGTCCGAAAACCCCTCTAAAGTTATCACTATGAAGAAAAATATTTTTGGTTTCCTTGAACTCTCCTATCACGTGTGTCGACTGGAAATACCAAAAGTTTTATATAGTACTGGCTGGAAACCAACCCTTTGCCACTATTGAATTGTGGCGCAAAAACTCAAACAACTATGGGGTGAAAAAACAATATGGCACAACAACAGATACAACCAATTTTCATCATGCCTGAGGGTTCCCAGAGGACTACAGGCAGGAGCGCCCAGCGCACGAACATCATGGCCGCTAAGCTCGTGGCCGAGACTGTCCGGACGACGCTAGGCCCTAAAGGAATGGACAAGATGCTCGTCGACTCACTCGGCGATGTAGTCGTCACAAACGACGGAGTGACCATCCTTGAAGAGATGGGCATTGAGCACCCCTCGGCAAAGATGATTGTCGAGATTGCAAAGACGCAGGAGGACGAGGTCGGGGACGGTACCACGACTGCGGTCGTTCTCGCAGGGGAGCTGCTCAAGACAGCAGAGCGCCTGCTCGACCAGGAAATCCATCCGACAGTTCTTGTCCGGGGCTACACTAAGGCAGCGGAGAAGGCGCAGGAAATCCTCAATAAGATGAGTGAGCCGATTGACACCAGTGATGACGAAACCCTGCTGAAAATCAGCATGACCGCCATGACAGGCAAGGGAGCGGAGTCAGCAAAGGACAAGCTCGCTGAGCTCACAGTCCGGGCAGTGAAGAGTGTCATAGATGTCGAGGGCAAGGAATTGCACATAGACAAGGACAACATCAAGATTGAAAAGAAGGTCGGCGCTGGTGTCGATGACACCGAGCTTGTCGAAGGCATTGTGCTTGACAAGGAGCGTGTGCACTCAGGCATGCCTCGCCAGGTGAAGGACGCGAAGATTGCGTTGATTGACTCTGCAGTCGAGATCAAGGACACAGAGACCGATGCGAAAATCCAGATAACCGACCCTTCCCAGCTCCAGGCTTTTGTGGAGCAGGAGGAGAGGATGCTGCGCAACATGGTGGACAAGATTGAGAAGTCCGGCGCAACTGTCGTGTTCTCTCAAAAAGGAATCGACGACCTCGCTCAGCACTTCCTCTCGAAGAAGGGAATCTATGCTGCCCGTAGGGTGAAGAAGAGCGACATGGAGAAGCTCGCCAGGGCGACTAGCGCGCGTATTGTGACCAACCTTGATGACCTCGACGTAGGTGATCTTGGATTCGCCGGTGTCGTTGAGGAGCGCAAGGTAGGAGACGAGGAGATGACCTTTGTCAAGGACTGCAAGAATCCTAAGGCAGTGACCATCCTTGTGCGCGGCGGTACCGAACATGTCGTAGCTGAAGCCAAGCGCGCTATCGAGGACGCAATAGGCGATTTGATTGCTGCGCTGCAGGTCGGTAAGGTTGTTGCCGGAGCAGGCGCCCCTGAAGTGGAGCTTGCGAGGCAGCTGCGTGAATACGGCCAGACTCTCGCCGGACGAGAGCAGCTTGCTGTAAACGCCTTTGCTGAATCGCTGGAAATCATCCCGCGCACTCTCGCTGAGAACGCAGGCCTTGACCCGATTGACATGCTGACCGAGCTGAAGGCGAGCCATGAGGCTGGCAAAAAGTGGGCAGGCCTTGATGTCTTCGCAGGAACTGTTGTAGATTCCTGGAAGGCAGGCGTTGTCGAGCCCTTGAAGGTGAAGACCCAGGCCATCCAGTCCGCTTCTGAAGTGGCCACGATGATTCTGAGAATTGATGATGTCATCGCGAGCCGCGGCGGCGGTGGCGGCGGAGCTCCACCCGGAATGCCTCCGGGAATGGGCATGCCTCCAGGGATGGGCATGTAGCTGTAAGCAGCAATTTTTCTTTTCTTTTTCTCTTTCTTTTTTTTCTCAGGTTCTAGATAGAATTCCAACAAGTATTTAAGCAAGTGAATTCTGAGAAATGCGCATGGAGCAGCAGCCCCGCTGGGTCAGGGTGATTGACAAGCTCATCTATGTCGCCATATTCGGCGCGGTGCTGATGACTATCCCGCAGGTCCTGAAAATCTGGGTAGGCAAGAATGCCTCGGGGGTGTCTGTCATCTCCTGGGCTGCCTATTTCGTGAATGCCTTCATCTGGACATTATATGGCATCAGCCGGAAAGACTGGCCTATCATCATCTCGAGCGCCGGATGGCTGCTGCTTGATGCGCTGATAGTCGCCGGTATACTTATGTACGGCTAGTCTCTGTTTGCCTCTCGTGTGAGGGCGCTGTCAATATTTCCCTCGTCGTCGTACACCCGCTTCCAGGTGTGTTCCCTGACAATGGGAAGCTCAATCTCTAGGCCTGTGATGTAGCCTCCTGCGTTATTGAGATAGCGGTCAAGTGTGTCGTTGAGTCGCTTCAGCTCCTCAATAGTCTCGCTCCAGTTCCAGGTGTCACCCGCGTCGCGGGCGTTCCATTCATCCGGGGCATCGCGGAGCAACGTCAGGTATTTGCCATGAGTGGGCTTCACGTTTTCTTCTAGTGTTTCTTGGTACATAGGTACCACCTCCATTTTGTTTGATAGTGAATAAGTGAGCATGAGAAATAAGAGGGGTGGGAAGGGCCCTTTCGGGCCTCAATTCCCGTCTGCTTCAGACGGGCCAGTTGAACCGAAGGTTCAACGCTGGTTCAACGCTGCCCGTCCGGATTTCTGTCATCGAATCATTTTAATCACCTTTCTCAGCCAATGATTAACTATTGTTAAGTCTCAAGTATAAATACTTTTCGGTTAAGGGGATTTATATTGGAGAAAGAGGAACTGCTGTGAGGGGAAAACTATAATTAGTCCTAGTGCCCGGGATGTCCCACCATGGGCACTCGAGAAATGTTGCGGCAACTCAAGAAGACGATAGTATTCATCTGCATCGAACATCCAGACGGAACCATAAAGACAAAGGACGCGAGCTTCCAGACTGTAGGCACTGGATTCCTTGTCCAGGTGGACGGCATCAACCATCTCGTGACTGCAAAGCACGTCGTGACAGAGCGCAGGGGCAACAAGGAATACGAGAAGCCGGTCTTCATCCTGACAAACACCAAGGACGGCCGTGTCAAGGTGCGAAGCATCTCAGCGCTCATGCGCGAGGATAAGATACAGTGGGTCATCCATAAGAACCCTGGTGTGGATGTGGCCATGATTCCCCTGCGCCTCGCTGCCGGGGAAGAGGACGTCATCACTGTTCCTGACAAGTACTTCTTAGATTTGAAGCGTCTCTCTGAGCTGGATAATGTCTTCTCATTGTCGTTCCAGCCGGGAGCTGGTGATGTGACTGCTGTGCATCCTATCATCAGGACAGGCACTGTGAGCAGAATCAACAAGGACGGTACGTATTTTGTCGATTCGAGCGCATTCCCGGGCAACAGCGGAAGCCCGGTCTTCACCCGTCCCCTGCCTGGAGAACTGGACAAGGGATCTGAGGAGGTAAAGGCAGGAGACGCGCCTCCAGGTGGGCATTTTATTGGTGTTATCGGGGCGTATCTTCCCTATAGGGATATCGCAGTGAGCACCCAGACCGGCAAGCCCCGTGTTGTATTTGAGGAAAATACCGGACTGTGCATTGTGTGGAGCGTGCACTTCCTCGCTGAGATTATGGCTTCAGAGGACTTCAAGAAGCAGCTGCGCCACTGTAAGAAGCTGAAGTAGCTAAGTGCCTTTGACAATAGAGGCGTATGTTCCCTGTGTTGCTTGTTTCAAGTCCGCGATGTTGAGCAGAATCTCTCTTCCCTGAGTCCCTGCGCCGACTGCGACAGTTCCTACTGAAGCAAGGGAGTGCTCTATATATGTGGGCAATCGCGTGAGCATGCCAAATGGCGGAATGCTCCCTACCCTGTAGCCGGTAACGTCTGTAATCTTTTCGAGTGGGCACATGTGCACGTCGAACTCATCGATGACTCGCTTGAGCTTCTTCATATGCAGCTTCTGGTTTCCTCCAATCATGCAGCAGTACACTTTTTTTGAATGGCCTTCTATAATGAGTGTCTTCAGGACTTGCCTTGTTTGAAGCCCCATCATGGAGGCAGCATGCGCAAAGTCCTTGAACTGGCCTATGCTCCTCATCTGGTAGGATAGGTTCTGGCTGTCGAGTATTTGTGTGGGCTCTATCATTGTGGTTCCTCATGGGGAAAGTTGTTCCAGATGTGTATTCCATGCTGCTCTGAATAGTTCTCAGCAGCAGCGGTGAAGATATGGTGCTTGTCCCGGGTGAGGATGTCGGCTCCGATTTGGACTGCGTGCGCGAAGAGCACTGCGTCGCTCGGGTCGCGGATGATTTTGAGAATTTCATGGTCATACTTGTCCACAAATTTCTGCTCCATGTCATGCTGGCCTGGATGCACTTCAATTGGTACAAGGCTGATAAGCTTCTTCTTGAGGAACGACCTGACATGATGATTGGTATGTCCCTTGAGCTTGTGGTGCATGTGCAGGAATTCCTCTAGATTGAACGTGGTCATGCCGACTTTGTTGTTCTTGCAGAATTTCACAAGCGGCTTCACCCTGTCGCTGGTGAATGAATGGACAAAGAAGCAGGTGTCCAGCAGATAGTCTACGTTCTCGTTTGTATCAAGTGATTCAATGAGTGTTTTCATGCAGCCGAATTCTTCTCTGAATTACTTAAGTGTTGCTGTGGGCCCTCGCTTACGTTAAGTATATATGTGGGGGTTAAATCTCGACTTAGCTTAATTGGGGGATAAACATGGAATATATGGGAAACTACCTGTCCGGTGGACTGTACTCCACACCAGGACTGCTGTACACCAATAATATCTTTGAGACCTTTGGCGATATCATCTCAGAGGGACTGGAATACCTTCTGACTAATGACGATGATGACGGGTGCCCCAGGCCTCCGAGAGACCCTGACAGAAAGCCGAGGGATCCACACCGAAAGCCACGCGACCCACATAGGAAACCGAAAGACCCTCACAAGAAACCACCTCATAAGAAGCCTCCGGGGACCCGGCAGAAGGCCTCGAAGGCCCCGAAGATAAATCCTGGGGGATAGTTTTATTTTAGATTCATAGATTATCGTATGGAGTTTCTTATGCGGGAAATGAGTAAAAAATGACAGACGGCCATATTGTCCTTCAGCAGGTCTGGAAGATATATCAAATGGGCGAAGTAGAAGTGCTTGCTTTGAGAGAGGTAGACCTGAATATCCAGAGTGGAGAATTTTTGGCAATTGCTGGTCCGAGTGGAAGTGGTAAAAGCACGATGATGAACCTCGTTGGCTGTCTTGACATCCCAACACGAGGGAGAATCTTCCTCGATGGAGAGGACATTGCTAAGATGAGTGAATCACAGTTAGCAACAGTCCGCGGGAGGAAAATTGGCTTCGTGTTCCAGCAGTTCAATCTCATACCAACACTCACGGCATTAGAGAATGTCATGCTGCCTTTAGACTTCCAGGATGCAGATGCCTCAAAGGCGAAAGAAAGGGCGGCAGAGCTGCTTGAGCTGGTAGGTCTTGGAGATAGGATGCATCATCTGCCGAGCCAATTATCCGGAGGCCAGATGCAGCGCGTTGCCATCGCGCGCTCCCTTGCCGTTGACCCTGAAATCATCCTGGCAGACGAGCCGACAGGTAACCTGGACAGCAAGACCGGGCAGTTCATCATGAATTTGCTAGGAAAAATCCACAGAGAAGAAGGAAAGACAGTCATCATAGTCACCCATGACTTGGACCTTGTAAAGCACGCACAACGAACAATCCACCTCAAGGACGGTCAAATAGAGAAAATACACCACGGAGGACAAGAACAATGAGAAAGCTAACCCTGGCATTAATCATGCTGCTGCTCCTTACACTGACAGCAGAAGCCCAAACCTTATCAGACATACAGATGTCCCTGCTCAACCAGGACCCCACTCCTGCTCAGGCAGGGGATGTTGTTGAGGTGAGGCTGAGAGTCATCAACAATGGAGAGGCAGAAGTGCGCGATTTCACTGTCTCGTTCATTCCGGAATATCCATTTTCAGTCCTGCCGGGAGAGGATAGTAGCTATACGATTACTTCTCTCCCTAACTGGCCGGAGGAGGACAGCTCCCGTACGCTGGTATTCAAGCTGCGTATAGATAGGGATGCAGTCCTTGGGCAGTATGCAATCACATTCAAGTCTTCGACAGGAGATGTTGCTGCTGCTGCTGTGGTGGATGAATTCATCATCGAAGTCACCGCTAATGAGTATGCCGAAATCATCTACATTGACAAGTCGAAGCTCATCCCGGGGAAAGAGACACCGATGACCTTCACTATCAACAATCTCGGCAGCGCTCCCCTACAGAACATGCTTTTCTCCTGGGATGAGGAAAACGGCTATATCCTGCCCGTGAACACTGACAATACGAGGTACATCAGGTATCTCGGTCCAAAAGAGAGTATTGAACTCCAATACACTGTGGTGGCGAGCGTCAACGCAAACCCTGACCTCTACCAGATTGATTTGGAGCTTGAGTATGATGTGAATGACGGTTCTGGAGTCACGACCACTGAAATAGTGTCAACACAGGCAGGCGTGTTTATAGGTGGGGAGACGGATTTTGACGTGACATTCTCAGAGAGTTCCGCAGGACAGACCTCACTGTCTGTGTCCAATGTTGGCAGCAGCCCGGCCTATTCAGTCACCGTGCGGATTCCCCAGCAGGCGGGATTTAGCATTGTAGGCAGTACTGATGCGATTATCGGTAATCTCGATAAGGGAGATTATACTATGGTCTCATTCCAGATAGCACCCAGTTCAGAAGGCATGGCAGCCAAAGGGGATGCGGAAGGAATGTCCAGGGACCGTTTCGCCTCAGATAGCAATCTCGATGTGGTCATAGAGTACACAGATACGACAGGTGTAAGGCAATCCCTGGAAAAGATAGTATCTATCCAGTTCAGGGCACCAGGCACAATCGACATGGGCAGTCACACAGAGCAGTTAGGAATGAGCAAGCAGAAGAGCTTGTGGAGAAACCCCTGGGTGATTGGCATAATCCTTATCATAGGATTTGTCATCTACCGGAAGAGAGAGGCCATACGAGCGCGAATCAGTAAGAAGTGAATGCATGAGACTCAGCAAGATCCTCAGGCTGGCGCTGAATATCCTGCGCCACAGTAAGCTGCGTAGCTGGCTCACTATTGTAGGTATAGTCATAGGTGTGGCAGCTGTTGTAGCTATTGTTTCCATAGGTGAGGGTCTGCAGCAGAACATCCAGGGCAGCTTAGGTGGTTTGGGAGCTGACCTCATCTTCATCAGCCCCGGCGGAGGAAAGGCTGAAGGTGGTTTTAGAGGAGGCATGGCTAAGGCACACGGTGGTGGCCAGCAGCAAACAACCAGTCCGGAAGACCTCACCAAGCGGGACGTCCAGTTCCTGCAGTCAGTAGATAATGTCCAATTTATCTACGGTATGGTCTCGGGCATGGGGGAGGCCTATTATCTTGCTGAAACGACAAGAGTATCTATTGACGGAGTGGATCCCCTGAGCTGGAAAGAGACCACCACCTCGGAGCTGGCAAGTGGAAGGTTTCTTGGTCCGTCGGATTTTAGTAGTGTTGTCGTGGGAGACAGGATAGCAACAGAGACCTTTAAGCAGGAATTGGCGCTCAACAGGATGCTCACCATCAATGACAAGTCATTCAAGATAGTGGGTATACTCAAAGAGAGCGGGGGCTTCGGCGGCGATGACGGCAAGATTATCATGCCCATCAAAGCGGCACGGGAGACTCTTGAGAGTGTAGGTGATGAAGAGTTTCATAGCATTATCATAAAAGTTGAAGACGTGGAAGCTGTTGACCAGGTCATGGGAGATGTGGACAGCAGGCTGATGACATTCCGGCACCTCACAGAAAGGACAAAAGATTTCGAAATCTTCTCTTTAAAATCCATACAGGAACAAATAGCTGATGTTACGCAGATTCTGACTCTTTTCCTCGGAGCAATCGCTGCGGTCTCATTATTGGTGGGCTCTGTCGGCATCGCCAATACCATGTTCACTTCGGTACTGGAAAAGACCAAGGAAATCGGCATAATGAAATCCATCGGTGCAAAGAACCGCGACATCCTGCTTATATTCATGTCCAACGCTGCAATGGTTGGCCTGGTCGGGGGGCTGCTCGGCATCGGCCTCGGAGCATTTATCTCCATGGCCCTTAATCAGATTGCAATGACTATGATGGATTCCAATGGCATGAATGCCACCGCAATCACGCCAGAACTCCTCATTGGTGCGTTGCTGCTTTCTATCGCAATAGGTGTGCTTGCAGGCGTGGTTCCCGCGTATCGGGCTTCGAAGCTTAAGCCAGTAGATGCGCTACGATATGAATAAGGGGATTCTGCCTAGATTTTAGTATTGCGTGAATCGCTCTTCTGAATCTTGGTCGTAGTAGCCTAATTCTGGTAGAGGATGGGGCTTGAGTCTCCTGGCGAACTTTTTCACTTCTTTTTTCTTGAGTCCTTCCGGGAGGTAGATGCGTCCTGGGAGCCCTTTGGTTATAGTTGTGATTGCTTCCCAGTCCAGGCGTCTCGCGTCGTACGGGACGATGTCCTTGTCCCTGAAGTCTTCTTCACTCTCTATGTTGTAGAGCTCGGTGACTGTGTCTTCGATGCTAGTCCAGTCGAATTCCGGCTCGCACACATCGCAGGGGATGAACCCCATCTCTATGAGCCTGACAAGGCCTTGATTCCCTGCAGCGAGGATGACTTCGTTCTTGTCTTTTGGTCCACGATTGCCAGCTGGGCACCTGGTTGTCCCAAAGAGCCCTGTGCTTATCCTGGCCGAGTAGATGATGTCATCATCGAGCTCCTCGAATATGAATCCTGGTGTGAACTCCATCCAGCGCCCGTAGTAATATGTGAAGTAGTGTTCATCCCCCATGATGGCCGAGAACACGTATCAGGTTTTAAATCCTCTGGGTTCGTGTTGCACAAGCCGTTTTTGTGATGGGTTGACGCGGGTGGGAGGGCATGTGGCACCCATAAGGGAAAGACTTATATACTGCCATTACTACTTGAGAGTCATGAAAGCGAGGGATATTGCTATCCTGGCCGCAGGTTGCTATATAGTCTCATCCCTCCTCTCAGGAGATGTGCCGGTTTATGTAGGCAGGCAAGGGCTAGATCAGGGAACAGAGCACTCTGTTGCCGCCCTAGTAGTCGAGGAAGTCCCGGTTGATCCTACGGAGGACAGATATCCCTTCCAATGGGAGGAGCAGGATATAGCGGGCGAAACACTTGATGATTTCATGTTCTCTTCAATCCCTGAACTCTCTCCAGACGCTGAGGACGCTAGGGGCGTCGAGACTGAGAGCGGGATCACGCGGTTGATATTCATCGGTGATACCATCGAGTACAGGACTGGGCACCTCGACTTCGCCGGGGGGCTGGAGAACAATTTGGAGGAGGCCATGCCGCTCTTGAAGAGCGCTGACCTAGTCATCCTGAACCATGAGGCAGCTCCCTGCGCTGCAGACTTCCCCGCAAGTGTTCCCCAGGGCGGTTACGCGATGGGCATCGACCCGGAGACGCTCATCTTCATGCAGGGATCGGGCATCCCTCTGGCAGTCAATCTCGCAAACAATCACAGCGGCAACTACGGTCAGGAATGCCTTGTCTCAGGTATCTCCCGGCTGAGGGAAGCAGGCATCCCGGTTATCGGCGCAGGCCTCGATGCTGAGGAGGCAGAACAGCCATATGTGTTCACTGACAACGGAAACACTATCTCGTTCCTCGGCTATCTCGTTGACACGCCTCTCGTCTCATCAAAGTGGCTGGCAGGCGATGATTACCCCGGCACGCTGGGATTCACGTCAGAGCGTCTCGCCGAGGGAATTCTTGCCTCTCCCTCTGACTCACTCGCAGTGGTCCTGCTCCACCAAGGCGCGGAGTATTATGCGGGCGTGACGACGGCACAGCTCAAGACCGCAAAAACAGTGGTGGAGAGCGGTGCGGACATGATTGTGAGCACCCATCCCCATGTCATCGAACCGTTTTTGACCGTGAATGGCGTGCCCTATTTCTCAAGCATAGGGAATGGTGTCATGGACGGCTGCTATGTCGGGATTCCTGAAGGTTCCAGATTCCCCCCCACGCGGGAGTCGCTTATCCTCGAGGTCCAGGTGATGGACAATGAGGTCTATGCGATTATACCACATCTCTTCTATCAGCACGAATGCGAGAAGGGTACCCAGCGGCTCTCCGCGCTCGACCCTTCAGACCCTCTTGACCAGCAGATTATCGATGACATCATGGAGAGGCTTATCCCTCCAAGCGGATTCAACGCAGCGGGCTATAAGATTGACGCAGATATCGTGTCTGGCGAGTTTTCCGAGCAGTAGGTGGAATGGGCCCGCGGAGATTTGAACTCCGGACCACCTGATGTCTGTCACTGACGTTCCGACCATTGCCGTTCCGCCAATGTATCAGTCAGGCACTCAAACCAGACTAAGCTACGGGCCCGATGGGGCAGTAGGAACTCCAAATGGGCTATAAATACCTTATGGTTCGGTGTAATGTTTAAATCCTTAACTTCAATCATTTTTACCACTAAAAAAGAGTAAAATTTATAAACTGAACGGGAAATCACTATTGAGTATTCATTGGATGATATCTAATAGTATGGAGGAATAGCAATGGACAGATATGAAATTGAGAAAGAAGTGAGCGAGACACTCTTAGAGCTTGGCAAAGCAGACTTGCTTGAGCACTTGCAGAATCCAGAGAACAAGGAGCTGACCCGGGACATGCTTAGCAGAATCACAGATGCGACCGTAACCACAGTTGGCAAGGCCTTTGAGCTGTATGGACGAGTGGCTGGCGAGGACATGCATGTGGACATCGAAGATCTTCAGAAGGATGCTGAAGCTGCCCGCGACGAACTCATTGTTGACTCTGAGCTTGTCACTGAGATGCTGGAGACAGTGCTTGGCGACACAGCGAAGAAGTTCTACATGACAGGCATGGCTCAGCTTGACGATATGATGGAAGACTCGAAGCATAAAGAGATTGACTCTGGTTTCCTCAACGCCATTATGAATTTCACCTATGCGCTGGGCAAGAGGGCAGCGAAGAAGACTGATAAGAAGAGCCCAATCAGCAAGGCTATCTACGCCCTCGTCGACCAGGTAGTGGACGCAGGAGGCATTGATGCTATCGCTGATGTCGCTACTCTGGATAATTTCCGCGCAGAGCTGAAGGAAATCTGCCCCACTCGAGAAGACTATGAGTCAGCTATAGGAAGGACTGACCACGAGCTGGGCGGACTCGGAAAGAGGATCATAGAGAGCGAAACATTCGCGCCGCTGGTCGAACTTACTCAGATGACCGTTGACTACATGGAAAGCCAGGTCTACGAATAGGCGTAAGCGCAACACATTTATTGTTGAAGGTTCTGTGTCTCCGCCATGGAGACGCAGAATACCTATTCAATTCCGTTTAATGTGAGGCATGGCGTGAAAGCTGTGTCTGACCCTAGAGTGCACTTCGCGCATTTCGAGCACGCGGTGGACTTTTTTCTGCCTGCAGGCACCAAGGTCCGCGCTGCAGCAGCCGGTATTGTCAAAGACGTGCACGTCGAGGAGAGATGCCGCGAGAAGACCTTTGATGACATCACGTATCTCAACCATATCATGATAGAGCACGAGAATGGAGAATACTCACAGTACGCGCATCTCAAGAAAGACAGCGCAGTTGTTTCTGTCGGACAGGAAGTCAGCGTGGGAGACGCTCTGGCGATGGTCGGCGACGCCGCCCCAGGAGGGCAGCCACATTTACACTTCCTCGTGTTCCGCCTTGCTGAAAACGATGCAGGCTGGGAAACCCTTGAGGTGCAGTTCACTAGGCCAGTAGAAATCCTGAAGACGAACGACCTCGTCGAGCGCGGATTAAAAGGGATTCAGAAACTCAAGGGACTGCTGAAGCGCTCTTAGAGTGCTCTACGGTCTTTGAGAAAATCTCGCAGATATTTTGGATAGGTGTTCTTGGGCAGGGCATCGAAGTACATCTGGAGCTCATCGGGCTCCGCGTTCTCAAGCTCTTTCTCGACGAGTGCACGCCCACGCTTCTCGAATTTCTGTTTGCCTATCTTATATGAATTAAAAGTGCGGAAACTGCCCTTCAGCGCCCAGAAGCTCAGCTCGGGAAACCTGGTGAGGTGTTCGTACAGCTCTGAATGACTATATCCGTCATGCACGCGGATGAACTGGCTATCCACTCGCTCAAGCCCGTCGTACAGGAGGCACATCACATCGAGGTCAAAGCGGTAGCCGGTGATGAAGGTCCCTTCTTTGCAGTTCGCGAGAATCATCTCAGAGAAATCGTTCTGGAAGAGAAAGCCGAACACCCCTTTTAGAAGCACGAGGTCAGCCGTCTCATCGAGAGAATCCGCAGTGAGCGCACCGTGGATGACTTCTGCACCTTGTGATTGGATGGACTCGAGGAATTCCTCTGTCACGCTCTTCTCGCCGATGTATTCATTGTATGCTTTGTCTATCAGCATGACCTCATGCCCATATATAATGTCCTGATAGATGACTCTCGCATGTGAGCCGGCGAGCTTCTCAGCGAGAGAGATGTCGCGTCCTGCTCCGGGATAGAAGATGATTGGATTATCCAGTTCGAGAATCTCCGCGGGAATTGTGTAGGTACGGGAAAGTCGCTTCTTCCGCCAGGAAAACTCTTTCAGCTTGCTCTCGAGGATAGAACTCACTCTGCACACCAATAGCGCCCCGGGCCCGATTCGAACAGGCGACCTGCTGATTAACAGTCAGCCGCTCCACCACTAAGCTACCGAGGCAGATGTTAGCAAATGAACTCCAAGGCGTTTTTATACTTTTCCCCAAGCGCAAAGACATATTAATTCAAGGGCAAAAGCTGGATGCATGGCACGCGGAAGGCCGCCGGGCAGCGGAGTGAGGGAGAATCTCATTGAGGTGCTGCACGTCCTCAAGAAAGGGTACGGCTATGGATTGTACAAGGCATACCTCGAGGCCTTTCCCAAGGTGAGCATGCGTACCATATATTATCACCTAAGGCAGGGCACGAAGTATGGGCTGTTCAAGGTGAAGAAGGTTCAGGTCGAGCCCGGCAATTACTCCTGGGGCCCTGATGCAGAGAAGGTGTATTATATATTGGGGCCAAAGGCGAATCCAAAGAAGCTTCCGCGTGTAAGAAAAACACTCAAGGAATTCTTGAAGCAGAGATAATCAGAGTCAGAGATATTGCTCGTCAATAGGCATCTCGTGTTCTACGCAGTATTCCTTCATCCCAGCCTCATCCATGACCTTGTAGCAGTCCCATGCGATGAGTTGGACCAGATTCGGCTCTTCGGTTGGAGGCATGAGGTGCCAGCCGCCTTCAAAGCCGTGGCATGCGTGGTCCTCGAGGATACCAACGCACAGCACATTGTTGAGCAAAGGCAGGTATCCGGTTATCTTCATGACAGCGCCCCCGAAAACCTCGTCAGCGTCCATCTTCTCTGTTGAGACGAGGTATGAGCCGAGCTCAAGCCCAAGCTCCTGCGTCACTGCCTCAGGAATGTCAGAAGTCACGCCCACCATGAATGTCAGGGCTTCCTCAGCCTCCTGCTTGTTGGTAATCTTGCTCTGTATGAACATGATGCGCCAGTCGTCCTCCTTGTGCATGAGGTACAATCCCGTTGGAAGCACTGTTTCCTTGTTCTTCACTGATTCGATAACTTCATCGAGAGTAGGCATAGTATCACCTGAAGAAGGGGAGCGAGAGGTGTTTTTTAAAGGTTAGTCCCAAGAAATAGTGATTATTTTCCGTCCAGCCTGTCCCGCGCCCTGCGGAGGAATCCTAATAAGGCAGTTATCTCCCGCTTTGTAAGCATGGCCTTGCCCAGCATCCGCTTCCACACCCTGCGCTGGGTCTCTTCCTTCATGCCTCGTGAGAACTCGAGATGCGGCATGATGTCCTCCACCAACCCCAAAGCGATGTCTTTTTCCTTCTTGCCTGCCAGGGGATAATCCGCCTGTATCGCGTTGCTATGTGTGTCTCGCGACAATTCGTACAGCAGTACAGCCACCGCGTGGCTCAGGTTCAGCGTAGGATACTTGCTCGACGAGGGAATCGTGACAGTGAAATCGCAGTCAAGCAGCTGCTCGTTTGATAACCCCTCACCCTCGGGGCCGAAGAGCAGCGCGATTCGCTTCCCCTTCAGGTTCGCGCTTGAAAGCCTCTCACCAAGCTTCTGCGGCAGCAATGGAGAACGCGGAAGGTTGTAGTCAGTCCCGAGCTTCGCGGTCGTTCCTACTATGAGGTCGAACTCCTTGAGCTTCTGCCAGGATGCTGTTTTCGCCTTTTCGAGAATGGGAAGCGCATGCTTCGCCCTTTTCCGCGCTTCCTCGTCTGAAGCAGAGCACTTGGGATTGATAAGGATAAGCTTGGAGAATCCAAAATTAGCCATCACGCGGCACACAGCACCGAGATTGCCTGCGTGCTCAACACCAGAAAGCGCGACCTCGAACATTCCCAGCACCTAGCCCATGCCGACAGCAGAAAGCACCGCGCTCACCGCGGCATTGAGGAGAGTGCGGAACATTGGGACGAAAACATTGACGGCAAGGATAACAAGGAACGCAACGCTCGTCTTTTTCCAGATGTCGTCCCCGCGCTTCTTCCCCCACCAGCCACGATACACCAGTTGGATCATCCTACCGCCGTCAGCAGGGCCCAAGGGCAATAAATTTACCAAGCCGATACCGCTTGATAGTATCACGAGCCACAGGAAAAGCTCATGGGTCCAGCTGATGAAGCCGAGCTTCGCAGCATCAATGCCGGACCATTTCCTGAAATGCACTTTCATTCCCATGATGCCGATGTAACCTGCTGCATCACCTTTATCCGGGTGCTCGCCAGCGATAATCCTGTATTCGGTGCCGCTCTCACTCACCAGCACGAGTTCGTCCCCCGGCATGATTGTATCCATCACATCTGTGAAATCATTTGTGGTGTAGAGCATCTGCCCGTTGGCAGAGATAAATGGGATGTTGGCCGGGACACCTGCCTCAGCCGCTGGCAATCCTTCAGTTATGGCCTGAAAGGACATGCCTATGGCGTAGGGCTGGGCACTCTCCATCCAGATGCCGTTCATAACAAACAATCCGCCGAAGAATAGCAGTGCCAGCACCATGTTGGCCATCGGGCCGGCAGCGAAAATCGCGGTCTGAATCTTCTTCGGGGCCTTCAGGAGCTCTTTCTCATCTGGCTCGACAAATGCCCCTGGGATGGGACCCATGACAAATATGCCTGTCGCCGAGATTTTGAGCTTATGTGCGGCAGCCACCAGGCCATGCGCAGCCTCGTGGACAGTCGCCACGATGAAAATCGCGAGAATCCCATGCCATAAAGGCAATACAATAGGTGAGCCGGGAACCTTCACTCCCGGTAGCACAATCCCCACTCCGCCCGGAGCCCCTGGCTGGGCAAAGAGTGCAAAGGAATTGTATATGAGATAGCCCGAGATGAGAATCATGAAGAGCCAGGCAGGCCATATCATGAGCTTCGCCCAGCCACGGATAATCCTTCCATACTTCTCGGCCATGCGGTTTATCCAGGGAATTCCAATCTGAGTGCGATACAGCGCGATAATCTTCGCCTGTATCTCAAACTTATCCCGCTTGATATAGACGAGCCCGAACACTAGGATATAGAACGCAATCACTACAGGCGTGCTGTTCAGAAAAGCCCATAGACCAGCCATGGTCCTACTTCTTACGCTTAGCCCGCAGAGCTTTGCTCTTGCATTTCCTGCAGCGCACCTTTCCGAGAATGACCTTCATGTTCGTAGTGCGAATCTTTGTGCCGCATTTACGGCACACGAATACGTTGTGGAAATGGCGAGCGTCTGCCTCAGGGAACTTAACCATGGTATTACCTCATTACGCAGATTTGACCTGCTTTATGACTTTATCACCTAAGATGACCCAGAAGAGGACCGTGATGCCGGCGACAACCTGCTGCTTGAACTCATCCGGAATCTTCAGGTCGAAAGTCTCATATGTCTCAGAGTCCATCACATTTGCCATATCTCCCTGAACCGAGAGCACCTGTGCGTTTCGCTTGTCAATAATAGGGACAGCTATGTTGTCATGGCCAGGCATCACCACGATGCGCTTCTTGCCGTCAATCAGCCCGACTGCTGACAGGCGTACCTTGGCGTGGCCATGTTTTCCAGGCCGTGATATCTGCACGTCGACAACCTGGCTCGCGACGCCGTCAACGACACAGTAATTCCCTTTCTTAAGCGAAACTATATGCACTTGCTTTGTAGTCACCCAATTTCACCTCGATAGTCAGTGAGTCCATGATTAGGACAGATACTCGTGGAACACCAGTCTGTTTATATATATTTATGTTTCGGATAGTTTGGGGTCTACTTTTTACTCTCTAGTAGCCAATGTGTTAGTGTCACTAAGTATACTTAAGTATGATTTTGTATGATACACAATTTTTAAATACTTCAGCGGTATTGACACTGGGAAATAGCTAAGGTTATACAACAGCCCGTGCGAGGTGGGTACTATTAAGAATGCTAGAAATAAGACCTTTTTCATTGCCTTTTTGACAACGATTCTCCTTCTGTTTGCCGTTCTGACGTTTGCTTCGGACCCAGGTTCGGATGACCCAAGTCCGCTCAATGAAGTGAACTACACTCTGGCGACATACAGCCCGACTGCTGAGTCAACATTCAACATCAGCTGGCTGACAAATGGCAGCGCCATCACCCACGTGATGTTTGAGTCGAATGTCTCAGGTACGTACGCAAACGTTTCCATGATTAATCTCACTGCGGGCGGTGCAGGTAATGACCTTAACATCACCAACTGGACCATCTCTGCGGTCATGCCTGCGGGAACCCATACCTGGAGGATGTACGCCAACAATTCTGAGGGCACCACCAATAGGACCGACGTCCATATCTTTACCGTCGCGCTTGCCACCCCAATCCTCGACCTTAATTTCAGCAACGGCACGCACAACCTGGAAGGCGACATCACCATCAACGAGGAGAGCAGCATATGGATTAATGGTTCTATACTGACAGGCCAAAACACACAGATGGCATTGTTTGTTGGCGGTATGCTAACAGCTAATGAGGCTAATGCAGTCGCCAACTACACCTTATTCTCGACTCCAGGCAGTATCAATGTTTCATTGCAGTATGCCCAGGGCCAGAACTACACTGGCCTAAACGCCTCGTACTTCGTGCATGTCCAGGACGATACTCCTCCAAATGACACTTCAGCAAGTGTGGTAGCACCAACAACATTCCAGGCGAGCGCATATGCGAACTTCAGCATTGTTTGGAATGACTGGAACGAGACAGGCGTTAATGCGAGCCTTATCGTGAATCGTAATACCAGTGGAACTGCCAGTCTAGTGACATCAACGTACTGGATGTTCAACACAGGCGCTACATGGACGCATAGCATTGATGACTGGCCGGCTGGCACGCACTACTGGCGCACGAATGCTACAGATGTGTATGGCAACATGAACGATACCATGGCCTGGCAGAGCTTTACTGTGAGTACGATTGCTCCAACTTTGGTAGTGGATATTGATGGAAACACTGACACTAACTATTTCATGCTGGAGGACAACACCATCGTCCTCAATGGAAGTGTCACGACAGGTGACAGCGGCACGGCGCTGAACCTGTTCCTTGACAGCACAGCGAAAGGTGTGACGACTGAGACCAGCATCATCAACTCCACATTGTTCGCCACGCCTGGTACCTATGTCTTCATTGTGAACTATACAACAAGCCAGAACTACACAGGTACCATATCGTCGTATACAGTGAATGTGAATGACACGACGCCGCCGGCGTACGTGGATGAGACTGTGGTGGCACCTGCTTCGTGGGATGCATCCGCATTCGCTAATTTCACGGTGAACTGGACTGACTGGAACACCACAGGCCTGGAAGTGTATCTCACAGTGAACCGTTCAGGTACCTTGGCTACATATGCGATGGGTGCAATCGGCTCGAATACGTGGAACTACTCCTTAAATGGTTGGCCGGGCGGCACGCACTACTATCGCATGAACGCGACAGATGTGTACGGCAACATGAACGACAGTATGGCCTGGAATTCATTCACCATCGCGAAAGGCACTCCGGTGATGAACCTGAGCCTTAATAACAGTGAGGCAGCCCTTACTGTTGGAGAGGACTCGAACTTCACCATCAACGGCAGCTTCACGACAGGTGATCCAGGAACGACCCTCACCTTGTATGTGAACGGCGCTGATTTCGGAACAGGCACGCAGATCGATAATACTACTTCGATTGCCACACGTGGCACATACGATGTGAATCTGAGCTATCCGGAAACAGGTAACTACAGCGCTACGATGACAAGATATGTGGTGACTGTGAAGGACCTGACTGTGCCTGTCATTAGCAGTGTAGCCTCATCTGTGACGTCAGGTGGCGCGACCATCACCTGGACGACTGATGATTCCGCGACAGGAAGTGTGGTTGCTGGCTCATCGAGTTCATCAGCGTCAGCATACACGACCAGCCACTCTCTTGAACTGACTGGATTGGGAAGTGTGACAGCCTATACAGCGACAATCGAGTCCTGTAATGCGGACAACTACTGCACCGACACAACGACCAGCTTCACCACAAGTTCTAGTGGTGGCGGCGGCGGCGGCGGTGCAGTGACTCCACCTCAGCCCTCGACTATATCTGTTATCCAGACAATCGAAGTGAACACACCTAAGGATATAGATGTGAATGAAGATGTCGGCCTCTCTAATCTCCAGATTGAAGTGCAGAACAAGGTCAATAACATCGAGGTCAAGGTGCAGAAGCTAACCGGTAAGCCGACCAGTATTGAAGTTGACACTCCGGGAACCGCGAACAGATACTTCGAGGTCACGACCAAGAGGTTGAACAGTGAAGACATCAAGAAAGCTGTGTTCGACTTTAAAGTGGAGAGGGCATGGCTTACTGAGCAGGGCGTGAAGGCCGGTGATATTCGCCTGATACGCTTCAACGACGGCGCTTGGGAAGAGCTCACCACGCTGATAAGCAGCAGCGACAACACGTATTATTACTATACGTCACAGTCGCCAGGCTTTAGCGTGTTCGCCGTTGTGATAATGGTGCCACAGATTCCGCCAGTAGAGCCTCCGGTTGAGCCTCCAGTTGAGCCTCCGGTTGAGCCGCCTGTTGAACCACCTGTAGAGCCACCTGTGGAACCCCCTGTAGAGCCTCCAGTAGAGCCGCCGACAAAGCCAATCGGGCTGATAATCACGATTGTGCTGGTGGTCATCCTGGCAGGAGCGCTGGGCTGGTACTACTACGAGCGGAAGGACAAGAAGTAAATACGTTTTTGAGGCCTGTCTAGACCGGCCTCATCTTTTTTATTGTGATGAGAAGTAGCTCTGCAACGAGATTTACACTACCCGTTCTTCAAGGGCGTGCTTCCTGAGGAAAGTGTGCGCGCTCTCGACAAATTCCTCTTCAGCATCGCCTGGGATAAGGGCACCTGCCGCAGCCCTGTGGCCGCCTGCCTTGGCCCCTTGTATATTCCGGGTTATGCTGACAATGAGTTCTCTTAAGTCAACCTCACAGGAACGCCCGCACACCCTCAGGCTGGCCTTGAGGTTCTGGTCATTGGTCTCCGCGAGCGAGAGGATAATCGTTCCTGAAGCGTACAGCTTCTTCTTTGAGAGTATTGAGGCGACAGTGCCAATAATCGCATGGGGAATCTCCGAGCGGGCATTGATGACTACATAGCCCTTCTTCTCCTGGATGAAGTCAGAGCCCCTGTTGTTTTCGACCCAGCGCAGTGCGTTCATGATACTTCGCCGGTATTCTGCGACAGTGTCAAGGGCAGCCTTCTTCAGCGCGGGATTGCCGAGGCAGGCGCCGATGCCCACTGAAGCGCGGTTCATGCGCCCGCATGCGTTGAGCACTGTGGAGAACTCTTTTGCGTCCCGTAAGGGAGTGCCTTCCTTCTCGCCGGGCATGATATAAACATCTCCCATTATGTCTTCTGGGCTATCCTGGGGGGCATCTCCGGTGGTGCGGCGCAGGATGATACCTGTGGCGAGCTGTTTCATCTCCTCCTCACTGAGGTCAATCATGCGCCTCCACTGCTGTCTATCATCCTTTGGCTCGATGGAGAGCTGCTTGAGGAACTGAATGGCTCCGCTCTCGCTTCCAGACACGTTAGGGATAAATGGGTCGGTGCTGTACTCGAGTACCTTGTGCAGTGGCCGTGTCTGCATCCCGAAGAAGCGCAGGCCCTTGCGTGCAGAAACCTTCTCTGAAGCGATGGCGGATTCTACAATCATGTTATTTAGTGGGGAGGATCTGTCCTGCATATCGCCGAGCATGCCTATGATGGCGATGTGCGCCATATCCTTGTTGGCAGGATTCAGTTCCTGCGAGAAGAGCCACGTCACTCCTGAGCCGGAAATTGCACTGGTGCCGTCAATCCCGAACAGGTGGGGATTGACATGAGTTATGTCCAGGGGAAGGGATTCAAGCTCTTGCGGAGCGTGGTGGTCGAGGATGAATACGCGCTTTCCGGCGAGAATGCGGGCGATGTCCTTCAGCTGCCCCGAACCCAGGTCGACGAAAATAAATGTGCCGTAGTCCTCGCGCGCAAGCTCCTGAAGGATGCGCTCGTCCAGGCTCTGGATGACCTTGACTGCATGAAGGCGGCTCTCGCGGCTCAGGGCCTTGATCATGATTGCGCAGGCAGAGATGCCATCTGCATCAAGGTGTGAGATTAACCTGACAGGGCTGTCGCGAGGCAGAGTGGTGAACTGCGCGGCAGCGTCTCTGACATGCGCTGTGAATCTGTCAATAGCTGCCCCTTCATCCATGAGAACGAATCTCCCCCTGGCAAAACGAGAAGCTGATGGCACATTTAAAGATTGCTACAGCTTAAACTATGTGATGCACAAGCGAAAAAACAGCTTGAACTAATCTATGAGGAGCCTGATTCTCTCAGGGTCGTATTTCCAATCTGCCGCGAGCTTGCTGCTCTTCTTGTAGTATTTCACAAGGCGGCGTATCTTGGCCTCAGTCAGCTGGAGTCCTCTTTTTGCAGTGAGGTCCTTTTTGTTCTCCTCAAGGTGCGCGCGAATCATGATGTTCTTCCTGATGAGGGCCATGAGGTCTTCAGGCAGCTCGGGAGTGAGGTCGTTCTCCTTGAGAATCTTTGAGATGGATGCCTTGGTGATGATCTTGACATTAGGGATACCATATATATCTCTCAGGTGGATGCCTATCTCGCTCGCTGTCAGGCCCTCCTTCGCGAGCTTCGTGACCAGCTTCTTCACGACTCTGGTTGTATAGCGCACCCATCCTGGGTTGCGCAGCTTTGAGGGCTTTGTCGAGCGGGATTTTCCCTTTTTGTGTGAATACATTCGTGCCATTGGTTTACCTCTTGGTCTTCAACAGCGGAAGCGAGAAACAATTGCTTCCAGTCTGGGAAAGCCATGACCGTCCCAGCTCTCTGCGTGATAAGTGGAATGCGAGCTCATTTATTAATCTAACGGGAGAAAGAGCACGAAATGTTTATAAACGCCCTTGGATTCATCGACGGGGTATGGCTAAAGTTCGCAAGCGTTCAGTAATGGATAAAAAAGTGAAAAAGAAGCGATGGCTGCCTATCCTGGCACCAGAGCTGTTCAACAAGACACAGGTAGGGGAGATTCCTCTTGTGTCCGCAGATGTAGCTGTGGGGCGCATGCTTACTGCAAACCTGATGAATATCACGCATGACATCAAGCAGCAGAATATCAATGTCTCGCTGCGTATCGACCAGGTGACTGAGAACCAGGCACACACCAAGATACACTCCTTCAAGATTATGCCCAGTGCAGTGAAGCGCATGACGCACCGCAGGGTTGATATCATCGAGGACTCGAGTATATTCCTTACCTCTGACAAGGTGCGTGTCAGGATAAAGCCCATGCTTTTCACGCGCGGGAACACGAGTAGTCCCGTGAGGAAAGCACTGCGCAAGGGGATGCGCAACATCATTCTCAAGACTGTCAAGAATACCAAGGCAGACGACCTTTTCAGAGATGCCCTGAGCAACAAGATCCAGCACAATGTCATCAAGGAATTGAATGCTCTCTATCCTCTGAAGCGGTGTGTCATCCGGGAGCTCTCTATTGAGAAGGAAAGAACCAGGAAAAAGGCCAAGGCGGTCGAGACCGAGGTTGAAGTTCCAAAGACCAGGCGAGGCAAGAAAGTGAAGGAGGAGGATAATCTCCAGGGCAAGAAAAAGCCTGAAGAACCCGAGATTATCGCTGGTGTCGTTCTTGAGCCAGAGGAGCCGGAAACCGCCCCTGAGCCCGAGCCTGAATCTGCGAAGCCAGCTGCTGAACCTGAATTCAAGAAAGTTCCTGCTGAGGAACCAAAGAAAGAGGAAGCCGCCCCTGAGTTCGAGGAAGTTCCTGAGGAGAAGTAATCTTCTCGCAGATTCTCAGAGTTCTTTGAGCTTCTTTGGAATCTCTGCGTCCTGCAGGGAATAGAGTGTAATAACATCCTGAAGCGATAGCTGCTTCTTGGTTTTTCTGTTGTCCCCTATGTTGGTGAAGTCAAAATTGTAGTCTTCTCTGAATACTTCTCCTGAGTAATGTAGGGATGAGACTGGGTGAATTGAGCCCCCATACCAGCCGCGAATCCCCCAATAGCCAGGACAATCCCACACAATTGTGTCTATCTTGATGTCAAGTTCGGTAATCTCTGAGAAATTCGTGATGAGGTGGACAAGATCAACTATCTCCTCTTCACCAGATACATGCTTGCTGGCCAGGAATCTCGGATTACTCTCCAGCCTAAGGATTCTTCCTTTTTTCTTGATCTTCGGGTTGGCTTGGAAGTCGATGATGCACCTTTTTCCCTTGTAGATTCCTTCTATCTTGAATGAATCGACGAAATTCTCTCTATTCCCATAAACATACCTGCACCCCGTAGCATCGAGATGTTTCCGCACACAATCCCTTGCGCTCTTCTCTGTGACTATTTGTGCGAGAGATTCTCTTCTCAGGGTGTAGTGTGAGAACAGATTGTCTTTCTTGAACCTCCACTCCCTGTGTTTTAGATGTCTCCCGGAGAAGAGCCTTTTCCTGTCTTCTTCTCTCAGATTCTCCGGAGCGAGGTTGTAAATTGTTATCTCGAGGTCGTTTGCTCCGAAATCGCGCTTTGTCTTCTTCAGTTCGAGTTCTTTGTTATCTTCAAGTTCCCATTTCATGTGTATCACCTAATGTGAATTATTACTTGGAAGAGATGAAGAAAATATATTCCTTTTGTATGTAGTGTATATCCTAATGTATTTTTGTCTATTTTTCGTAAACCTTATATATGTTGAAAGCTCCCCCTCAGCCATGAAACGCAAACTCATCCGTCACGGAAACAGTTCTCTTTCAGTCACGCTGCCTGCGAAGTGGGCGTCGCGGTTCGGGCTGAAGAAGGGTGACACCATCGAGGTCGAGGAGTTGAATAACCAGTTACTGCTCTCGACGAGGAAAGAGAGGAGGCTCGCTTCAATCACGCTCGACCTCTCTGAACTCGACTCTTCACTCATTAGGCACCATATACTCGGCGCATACATCCTCGGATATGAGAATATTGTCCTCAAGTATTCGCAGAAATCGGCCGCAGTGCTCAGCAAACGCGGTGAGGCGGGGCAGATGCCGGTCTCCGAGATTATAGAAGAGACTGTAGGCAGGCTCATAGGGATGGAAGTCATGGAGCATACCGCGAACAGGGTTGTTATCAAAGACCTCTCCGATGTGATGGCAGATGAGTTTGATACAGTGCTGAGGCGCATATTCACTATGCTCATTTCCTACGGTGGGGAGACTGTGCAGGCAGTCAAGGCAGATGACAAGGCGATGCTCGCTGAACTGCGCGCGAGGAATCACCACATCGAGCGTTTCATCGTGTTCTGCTTCCGCTATATCAACAAGAAATCATTTTCAGACAGTAGGCTCGCAAATCTGAACTATGCTGCAATGCAATGCCTGTATGAGATCAATCAGGTGTATTCCTATGTCTGCAAGGAGCAGTCACTGGCCAAGGAACGCATCCAGGACTCGACAATAAGAGCCCTGTCCGATATAAACAATATGCTGCTTGAGGTCTCGGAACTCTACTTCGCGTTCAGCAGGAAGAAACTCCAGGATATTATCAGGACAAGGGCGCACCTGTTCAAGAGAATCAACACTCTGAGCGCGAGACTCGGCAAGGCAGACACGCTGCTCATGGCAAGGGCAGTGGTCGTGGTGGTTCAGGCCCATGAACTCACGAAGATACGGGTCATGCTTCAGAATCTGGAGTAGCATACCCTGAGATACGGGGATTTTCACATACATAATGTGTGAGTGCTTCGAGAAATTCTGTAAGAGGATATCCTGCTTCAATCGAGCGTTCGACTGCAGAAAATGCCTGGCCAAGATGGTAAGTCGCTTTCTCCCTGAATGTCTCGGATGTGTCGCCAGAACTCGAGACTGAGGGCTTCTCAGCATACTTGTCGTACATCGCGACGACCTTCAGGTGCCCGCCAATAGAGACGAGAGTGTACATCTCGTGGAACTTGATTCTTTCCTCTTCAGAGAGGACACTGCCTGTAGTGTCTTCCTGAGCGGTGAGATAGAACTCTTTTAATTCTGCCTTATCTTCCTCTGAGAGCCCGAGCCGCGTGTCTTCAAGCAGTTTGAAAAGGTCAACCTGCGGCAGGCCGAGACAGACTGTCTCCAGGTCAAGGAGAGTTATGCCCCTGTCTCCGGAATCCGCATAGTTATCTATCATGAAATTGCCTATATGGAGATTCCCGTGAATGAGGCTATATGTGCCTTCTTTGGACAGCAGGTCTGCAATTGTGTGATAGTTGTCGAGAAGAGGCGCAGTATCGCCTCCAAATTGGGAGAGGAACTTGTTCCTGAACAAAGAGCTCCAATCGTGCTGGGAAAGCGACTCCATTTCAGATATCGTCTCCCTGTTGAGACTGTGCATATCTGTGAGAAGCCTGAGAATCACCGTGAGGTCATCTGCCTTGTCGGCATACTGAGATGTTCCCTGCTGTTCTGCTTTTACGAGGTCAGCGACATTGGTCCCCTGGGTGTAGAGGAGTATAATACCTTCAGAATCAGTCGGGTTTCTGAAGCAGAAGGGCACTTTGATGCCCTGCAAGCGGAGGAAATCTGCCATAAGCAGTTCCTTCTCAAGATGGTCTGCCCGCTCTGGGATATATTTTTTGTGAATCACGTCAATGAGAATTTCTGGTAGCCTCACATTATGTAGTATAATATTATTCGTGCCAGGCAATTCGCACCGCTGCAGGGGTATGTCTTCTCTGGTGTACCCCGGTGTTTCGAGGAACTCTTCTAGCAGCCTGAGATGGATGGGAGGAATTATTTTTTTCTCGCTGAGCGCTTCGAAGAACTGGTCTGTGAGCAACTCGACAGATACTGCCCGCTCTTCAGCAGAAACGGATGAGCGATACTGCTCAATTGCTGAGGGGAATGAAGAGATTTTCCAGAGAGGGATGGCTGAGTCCGGGAAGAACTGCTTCAGCACCTGTTCAGCAGCGAGATACTTCCTCTCAAGGAATTCACCAACTCTGCCTTTGCTCTCGTTCCCTGGCTGGACCACGTTATCTAACGTAATGTTCATGCTCTCAAGCTCCTCGCGGCACTGTTCCATGGTAAATCCTGGCCTGTAAAAGCTAGTGATTGTGTAGGCAGTCGCCCATCTATCGGCGATGATGGTAGCGATATCATCCTGCTGAGGCACTATGCCTGCGTTCCTTATCTCTTCAGTGAGCAATGCGGCAGATTCAGTAGGGTCTCGCACCAGGATCTGAGGTAGGCCAAATTCTTCTGTTTCCTGGATGTCAAAGTTGTGCTCCCACTGGAATCTCCCGAGTCTCAGATTAGATTCAAGTTGCATGATGTCAAGGAATGTCTTGAGGCTCCAGCCGTCGATGACAAAGCCTTTCCCCTTTTTTGTGATTCCAGGCGGCGCGTCGTCATTTGTGATTTCTTTAATCATGCCTCCCTCACGTGCTTTCTCCGCGACCGCACTCATCTTATCATTATCGCTTACAGCAGCGACTCGTCTGTCAAAGGCTCCTGGTACCTGGTGGAGGCTACGGGCCAGTTCGAGCCAGTTCGAGAAGTAGTCCAGGCAGGTCTCTTCTTCTTCACGGCTTAGAGTGCTATCTGTCATTGAGGTGAAATTCATTCAATGATTTATAAATCTTATGTTATTTTTATCACTAAAAAGTACTAATTAAAGTAATTGCAGCCCCTCAATCATTTTGAGATTCTCTATGCGCTTCTCTGCAGGCAGAGCAGTGCGGAAGATGTTCCAGAAGACCTTCTGCATCCATCTGACCCATTCAGGATCATGTATTCTGTAGAATATGTAGGTCTTGCGCTTGAGTTCTCCACCCCCATATTCGCTTGGATATTTAGTCTCCTTGAACTGGGCAAGCTTATCATCCACTATGAATGCCCTGAGCGGATGAGCGCCGTGGCGTATTTCGATGCTGTTCTTTCCAAGCTGTGCATTCAATTGAGAGAATATTTCATAATTCTTCATCGCCGAGATATCCAGCCCAGTCAGGAATTTGATGCTCACTCCAGCTTCTGCAATCTCCCTGAACACGTCGAGCATAGATGTGCCGTCCTGCACGAGATTTGCCCACGAGAGGTTTCCAGAGAATATGAGGACCTGCTCCTGCGCGTTCCGCAGCGGGGTTATGAGGTCCTGCTTCACCTCTTTCGCCTCGTCGTCCTGCTCTTCCAGATAGGCATCCTTCATCTCAGGGGAGACGAACTGGTACACATCCATAGGAGAGAAGTCGGACATTTTCTTTCCCAGCTGGATTTGCCTGAAGAGCCGCTCCTGGACCGCGCTGCTGTGGGGCTTATCAATGTTCTGCCAGTATACGAGCTTCAATGCGCCCCGTGTCCCGCCGCGGAAGGTGTGGGCCGCGATGGTGCCGTTCTCCTGGCTGATGCGCTTCACATATCCCTCTGCTGTCCGCCAGTTCTTTTCAGTCAGATGGGCAATCTCCTGCATTGTCCTCGGCCGTGAGAAGACGAAGTCCTCAATCTGCTTTATAGTCTGCTTGTTGAGCACCATGCAGCGCGGAACAGCGCGCTGATATTTATGTTTATCTACAACACTGTGTCAAAAAATATTACAACAATTGAGTTATAATCTACAACACCACTACTTCATTGATGGGGGACATCTCAGATATTGTGGTGAAAGAGGTCTTTGCATTTGAGGAACTTGAGAATCAGCTCAGGCAAAGCAGGCTCGCGCAGAGTGAACGCCTCCCCTACACAACCGCTTCTATTGAACTGCGTGATTACCTGCCAAGCCAGCTGAACCTCACGACTGGGTATGTGCTTAGGGATAGACTGCTCTTCCAGGAACAATTACGGGACTTTCTTGCCGCGAAACACGGCATAGACCTCTTTAACCTCGATGGCATTGTGTTGCTGGGAACGCCAGATGGAGATGTCCCCCTCGCTCCCCCTATTGTGGAGCATATGCATATTCCTTTTGCCTCTCCGCAGCAGCTGGACAGGGGATGCACGCAGCTCTCGCTGGATGTGCTGCTTGACGGAGCCCACAGGTGCTATCTCGCGAAGCGGCTTGGCCTGACGATTCAATGCGTGCGGATATCTGATGTTGACGAACTGTATCAGGTGCCTATCGTTCCGAACGGCTGGAATGAGCTCATGGTCCTCGACCAATTGCCAGAGCGCAGGTTCAAGAAGCGCTATCTCGGAGACTCTATTGAGATGTACCGCGATTTCTCTTCTTTAGGTTCTGCAGGATATAGGAAGTGAAAACATGGAAACTAGAATGCACATCATCACACTGGACGGACTGTCAGGCGCTGGGAAGACTACTCAGATGGAGCGCCTTGAGCAGTACATCATGGACACCTATGGCATGGCCGCATATCTCTTGTATGAGCCCACTGACTTCATACGGGACACCCTCAAGGAGTATCGGAGGCAGCCAAAGGAGGAACGCGACCCCTGGATTGAGACGTATCTGCTCACAGCTGACAGGCGGCATCAGTATGTTCACGATATCCTCCCAATTGTTGAGAGAGAGAAAGACTCTGATATTGTTATCCTTATGGACCGAAGCAAGTATTCTGCCTATGCCTATCAGGGAGAGGACATTCCGCTTGACACACTGATTGAGATGAACAGCTTCTTCCCTGACCCTGACCTCGCCCTTTTCCTTCTCTGTGAGCCGGAGGAAGCCGCATCAAGGATTGGAAAACGTGGTGGTACACGGAGCGGAGATGAATGCCTCGAGCGGATATCTGATTTGAAGCAGAGATTCGAGGATATTGCGCCAGAGGTTGGCGCTGAGATTGTGTATGGTGATGGTAGCGAGGATGCCACGTTTCACCAGCTGCGTTCTCACGTGGATGCCTACTTTGGCGGGGAGATGAATCGTGTTGTGTTCCTTGATAAAGATGGTGTTCTCGTCGATAATTCTTGCTATCCTAAGATTCCGACTGATGAGCTATACGAGGACAGTATCGAAGCCCTACGCATGCTCAAGGATGCCGGATATCTCCTCCATATGGTGAGCAATCAGTCCTGGATTGGCAAGGGCCGGATGACAGAGGAGGAGGTAGATGCAGTGTTCGAGAGCATCCAGGAACAGTATGCTGCACACGGGATTGAGATTGATGGCTATTCGTATTGCCCTCACACTACGGAAGAGAGATGCGCATGCAAGAAGCCAGGTACTGGTATGTTTGAAGCAGTATGTGGGAGTGAGTATGTGGATGAGTATGTGAATGAGGATATACTAGTTGACATCCGCAACAGCTACATGATAGGAGACATGGCAAAAGACATTGAGGCAGGCAACAGGATGGGTCTCAATACGATTCTTGTGGGGACTGGATGCGGCCCTGAGAAAAAAGCTGGCTGCGAGCCCGACATCACTGCGACTGATATCTATCACGCTGCACAAATTATTTGTAGGGGGGAATAATATGGAACAAGACGAACTTGACCTAGATGCAATGCTGGAAGGAAATCTGGAGCTCATTGCTGGGCTTCCTGAGGGAGATAAGTCCGATGCGCTGTGTGCATATATAGAGAACCAGCTGCATCACATCGAGAAAGAAAAGCCCATCCTGAGCGCACCGGATGAGCTGCTCAGTGAGAGGGAAAAACGCCTTCTCGAGGCCATGGAAATGGGAGTAGGGGTGAAGTACATGGACATTACTCTTGCGTTCACCGTGCATAAGGTGGAGACGTCCATTAGGGGCAATCTCCAGCCCTGGGAGCGATTTGGCAGCATTAAGTCAGCCCTCACAGCTGAGGAGTTTGAGGAGCAGTATCTGCAGCCATATTTTGATACTGTTGAGCGCCTTAGGGACCTCGGGCTGGAGCTCTCTGAGTTCGAGGCCATCGACCTCATCCTCGATGATCTTGCTGAAGATATTGAACAGGAGACTAAAAGGCATAATGGGCGAACATATGACCGCCACGTATTGATGTGGGAGTCAAATCATCGCCAGGTTGAGATGTGCGCAGAGCTATTTGACTTACTTGATGGAAAGGGCGGGTTTCCTGAGAAGTACACTCTGCTTGACACACTGTACGCGTTAATCATCACACCAAAGGCATGGGTTCACTATCCGCGTGATTCCCCATCTGAGCGAGTTGTCCTCTACACTCCTGAGCAGTCAGTCTCCATCCTTGAGGAGAGGTTCACTCTGCTGGAAGCGCTGGAAGAGAAGGGTTATCCAGTAGATTATCAACGAGCTGCAGATACGTACACTGAAGGATTGTCATCATCACAAGACTTTGGATGCTGCACTGGAGAATTGCATGAAGCGAGCCGTATAGTTCTACGCCGGCTGAGCTGGCTTGATGATAAGGGCGCGGATCTCTCAAAACTCTATGGCGGGCTGAGAATAGAGATAGTCGAAGCTCTTAATAATGGGACAAGCCCAGAGCAATACCTGCCGCTTCTGGAATTCCTCACTGAGCACGATGCCTTTGACAGAGGACAGCTCGCTCTCCTCAAAGCCACAACATATAAATAAGAGCAATGCCCAGAGAAATGTATGACTGAGGCGGAGCTACGGAAGGTTGTTAAGTCGCATAAGGCGCAGTTGGACGCTGTCAAGGAAGAAGTGGCAAAAGCAGTCGTGGGGCAGCACGACACCGTTGATGCTGTATTGAGGTCATTGATAGCAGGCGGCCACGTCCTGCTAGAGGGTGTGCCAGGTCTCGCTAAGACTCTTCTCGTCAATACCATGTCGGTCATCACTGGCTGTATGTTCTCCCGTATCCAGTTCACGCCTGACCTGCTGCCGAGCGACATAGTAGGACTGACCTCATACCAGCGTGAAGTCGGCTTCTATACTATCAAAGGGCCTGTATTTGCGAACCTCGTGCTCGCGGACGAGATTAACAGGGCGCCCCCGAAGGTGCAGTCAGCCCTGCTCGAGGCGATGCAGGAGCACCAGGTCACTATTGGTAAGGAGACTTTTCCGCTGCCCAAGCCGTTCTTCGTCCTCGCGACCCAGAACCCTATAGAGCAGGCGGGAACATACCCCCTGCCAGAAGCGCAGGTGGATAGGTTCCTCTTCAAGCTCAACATAGGCTATCCCACAGTTGAGGAAGAGCAGGAGATTCTCAATGTCAACATTGAGGTGCGCCGCTTTGCGGACGTTACTTTGAATCGTACTACCACGCCTGATGATATTGTCGTGATGCAGGAGGATGTCAAGAAAATCTATCTTGACAAGAAGCTTGAGAAATACATAGTGAGCATCATCGATGCCACAAGGAATCCTGGGAAGTACAAGGTGAAGTCAGGCAGGTTTGTGGGCTTTGGCGCCTCGCCGAGAGGATCTATCGGCCTGGTCCTTGGGTCAAAGGCGGAGTGCATGCTTCATGCCCGTACCTACGTGACACCTCATGATGTGAAGAAAGTGGCCAAGGACGTCCTTCGGCATCGTATCATCATCAACTACGAGGGACAGGCCGAGGGCATAACTTCAGATGATGTCATCAAGGAAATTCTCGACAAGGTCCCAGTACCATAGAGGTAGCAATGAAGGAGATTAAGCTTGATCTCAAGCCCCTCATCAAGAAGCTTGAGGCGTCTCTCAGGAGGGGAGAAACGCAGGAATACATGTCCTCAGCCTATAAATCTAAATTCAAGGGGCGCGGTTTCGAGTTCGAGGGTTTCCGTTCCTATCTTCCTGGGATGGATGATGCCAGGGAAATCGACTGGAAGTCATCTCTGAGGTCGAGAGACCTCCTTGTGCGCGTCCTGAGGGAAGAGAGAAACCTGAATATCTTCATCCTGTTCGACGTGAGCGATAAGATGCTTTATACCTCTACTGAGAAGCTGAAATGCGAATATGCAGGAGAGCTCGTAGCGACCCTTGCTTATGGCATGCTCAATGTCGGTGATCGTGTAGGGCTGTGCATGTTCAATGACAAGATTGTTAAGATAATTCCCGGCGGAGCTGGAATGCGCCACTTCTATTTCCTCACAAGAGCGCTGAGTAACCCTAAGAACTATGGGGGAAAGTTCGGCCTTGACCATGTCCTGAAGTTTACACTGGGCTCTCTCCCGAGAGGCAGCATCATCTTCATCATCTCTGATTTTCTTGGCCTGGGCAAGCAGTGGAAGCGATATTTCTCCATGGTGGCAATGAAATATGACCTCACAGGCTTCATCATCCGAGACCCCCGTGATATGACCCTGCCTGAAGGTGGAGGACAGGTTGTCATGGCAGACCCCTTTACAGATAGGGAGCTTCTCATCGACACGGACAAGATCAAAGATGAATACGAGATAGAGACCACAGAGCAACTCATTGAGCTTACAGAACATTTCACCAGGACAAATTCAGATTATATCGTCCTGTTCACTGACAAGGAATTCTTCTTTCCGGTGTTGAAATTCTTCGAGAGGAGGCGATCACAATTGAGATGACCTTTACGCACCCGCTGTACCTGACATTCCTCGTCAGCATCCCATTCTTCATAATCATGCATTTCCTAATCTTGAAGCATGTGCATCGCAGGGCAATCAAGTTCGCCAACTTCGAGGCGCTTGCGCGTGTCACCGGGATGCAGGTGCTGAACAAGAATATCATCATGCTTGTCATCAGGATTGTGGCTTTGCTATTCCTCATCTTCTCTGCAGCAGGTACAGTGCTTTGGTATACCGGAGATGTCAGCGAGTATGATTACATCCTCGCTATTGATACTTCCAGCAGCATGCTCGCGAATGATTTCAATCCCACCCGGCTTGAGGCAGCCAAGACAGCTGCGCTGAAATTCATTGATGATATGCCACCTCAGGCGCGGGTTGCATTGGTCACCTTCGCAGGGACACCTTATGTCAATCAGCACCCCTCCACAGATAGGGGACTTCTTAAGGACGCTATCAAAGGCATCAAAAGCTCTCGGGTGTCAGGAACTGATATCGGAGGCGCGATAGTGACCTCAGCGAACATCATGATATCCTCAGACAGGCCCCGCGCGGTGATTATCCTTACTGATGGACAGGACAATGTCGGCGTCTCGATAGACGATGCTGTGGCGTACGCTGTCAGCAACCAGCTCATAGCTCATGCTATAGGGCTCGGCACTGAGGAGGGCGGCACCTTTATCCGCTCTGACCTGGTGTCCCAGATTGATGAGGAGGCGCTGCGCGACATCGCGGACGGTACGGGCGGCAACCTATTTATGGTGGAGAACCAGCAGCAGATAGACCAGGCATACCAGGCTCTTGCAACAACGAGGCGCCAGCCCACGAGCATCGAGCTGAGGCTGCCGCTGCTGCTATTGGCAATCCTTATCCTGTTCTTTGAATGGGGGCTGATAAACACAAAATTCCGCACCCTTCCGTGACGTGCGTAAAGTTTAAGAAGGAGTGAATCCAGAGGTATTGGAAATGACTGCCAAGAACGATGCACTGAAAGCAGCCGAGCCTGACCTCATCATATTGAAAGTCAGGAATCTCGTTGTCCGTTTCGGCAAGGTGACGATTCTGGGCAATGTTACTCTCGACATCCGCGAGGGGGAAGTGTTCGGGATTGTTGGAATGTCTGGCTCAGGAAAAACCACTCTTCTCAATACAATCATGGGAGTCCTCCAGCCGGTGAGCGGCAGTGTGTATTACAAGCCGCAGCGCATCATCCGCACGAAGGAGGACACGACACAGTTTAAGATAGTACGGGGCGGCTCTGAGGACATTAAGCATACTTTCGGATTCTCTGCCCAGACTCCCAGCTTCTACCCTAAGCTCACAGTTAAGGAGAACCTCGAATATTTCGGCACGATGTACGGCCTGCCTAAAGAGGTCAAGGAAACGAATATAGAAATCCTGCTTGACCTGGTGGGATTGACCCCCTCCATTAACAAGATTGCGGAAAAGCTTTCTGGAGGAATGCAGAAGCGGCTCGATATCGCCTGCGCCCTTATCCATAATCCTCATGTCCTCATCCTTGATGAGCCGACCTCTGACCTTGACCCTATTCTCAGAGGACAGATGTGGAACCTCGTGAGGCGCATCAACCAGCGCGGCACCACTGTCATCCTATCCTCACACTTTCTGGAGGAGCTGGAGACCCTGTGCAGTAGAATTGCTATCCTGTATGATGCTCAGGTTGCCGCGGTTGGCACTCCCGAGGAACTGCAGGTCCGCTTCCATCTTGGAGAGATTGTTGTTGTTAAGACTAGGGCTGGAAATTATGAGAGAGTTATCTCCGAGCTGAAGCGCAGCTATAAATTCGCTGATAAGCATTTCCTCGAGAGGAATGATAAGCTGGAAATCCGCGTGCCGGATGCGAGTGTTCTCATAGAGGAGCTCAAGGATGAGATGGATGTCGAGGCAGCGGCTTCAGCGATGGAACTGGTCCCTTCCTTGTCAGCACAGGACGTGCTGAAGCGCGTGATTCGCATTCTGGACCAGGATAAGGAAGACGTCTTATTTGTTTCCGCTGCCCGGACAGACCTCGGCTCAATTTTTGAGGGAATTGTCCTCGAGGGGAAGGAGGGCAAGAAATGAGAAAGATTCTCACCGTGGTGAAGAAGAATCTCAAGCTGCTCTTTAGGTCCAAGGTCAGTGCACTGATTATCATTTTCGGGCCTCTTTGTGTCACGCTCTTCGTTGGGCTTGCCTTCAACAACACTAGCCTCTTCAATCTGAAGGTAGGTACCTACTCGGCAAATTATGATAACCTCTCAGAATCATTCCTCGAAAAGCTCCGTGAGCAGGATTTTTCCGTGACAAAATTCACCTCTCAGGACCAATGTGTCGAGAGCATTAAGCAAGGGGCAATCCATGCGTGCATGGTGTTTCCCGAAAATCTTGACCTTACATCAGGGGTGACGAACGAGATTACATTCCATGTAGATAATTCAAGGGTTAATATTGTATACACCATCATGGATACAATATCTGCTGGTATAAGCTCCAGGACCAAGGAGATTAGCGGCGGTCTTGTTCAAGTGCTGCTTGATTCACTCACCAGCACGAATTCCCGCCTTGGTGGGGAAGAGTCGAATCTTGTCACGCTTGTCGAGCAGAATGAGCTTATCAGGACACAGCAGGGCGAGATAGATAGGAAGCTCAACTCGATGGATCTCGACATTGATAGCTCTAGCTTCCCTACCTCTTCGATAAAGACGACCTATGCTACCCGCCTGATTGAATTGGGAGATATGAGAGATGATGTCCTTGGAAGCGTGAACGCCTCATACAACATCACCTCTGGCTTGTCAGCAGGGGTAACTAAGGACTCACTTGAAAATGAGTTGGACGATATTGAGGATGAGGTGGATGGGCTTGAATTGGGCTCAACAAAATGGACTTCACTCACCGCGATGATCAATGATGTCAGTGCGGCTGTCGACGATGTCTCTGACCAGCTTTCCACTGCTGCGAGCGCCCGCTCATCAGTCACCGGCTACACTGGCTCAGTCAGGACGACTCTTGACACGAACCTCAATACTATCATGACAGTCAAAGGGACAGTGAATGACATCACCGACGAGATAGATGCAATCGCAGTCACTGATGTGTCAGGTATCGTCACGCCTATCTCGACGAAGATAGAGCCAGTTGCTGCCCAGACCTACATCAGCTTCCTCTATCCGAGCCTTGTGGTGATGCTCATTATGTTTACTACCGTGCTGCTGGGCTCAAATCTCATCCTGAATGAAAAGCGTTCCAAGGCATTCTTCAGAAATCTCATCAGCCCCATCAAAGGGATGCTTTTCGTTTATTCCACCTACCTGACAGTAGTTGTTCTCCTTGCTGTGCAGCTCATCATCATCTTCGCCCTGACACAATGGGGATTGAAGATTGAGGTTCTTGGCAACATCCCCACCACACTTATCCTCCTTTTCCTTGTCGTGACGCTTTTCTCGCTCATCGGCATCACCATAGGTAACCTCTTCAGCTCTGAGGAGACCGCGTCGCTCGCCGCAATCTCTGTGAGCAGTATCATGCTCTTCCTCTCGAACATGATTCTTCCATTGGAGAGTATGCCAGTCTATATCCAGGAAATTGCCCGTTTCAATCCCTTTGTCATCTCTGAGCAGCTGCTTAGGGAGGCGGTGCTCTTCCATATGCCCGCGAGCCTACAGCTTACCCGCCCCTATTTTGAGGGTTTCATCCCCGCGATATACCTCCTTGTCATCTATGCGGTGCTGCTCTTCCTATTCGTCCTCGTCGTCCAGAACATTGCCCAGAGGCTCTTTATCTTCAAGCATGTCCTTGGCCTATCGAGGAAGTATGACGGTGGTGCCCAGGCGCAGATGGCAGTCGCCACTGGTGAAGGTACCATCGCAGAGCTTGTCGATGAGGGAAAGAAATTCATCGATGCTGGCGATGTCGCCAAAGCGAGGGAATTATACATCTCAGTCAATGAGTCCTACGCCCGCCTTCCAAAGACAGAGAAGAAGCAGCACTACGAGCAGATTGTCGAATTCCGAAAAGAGCTTGATGCTGCCCTCGAAGAGCAGGAGAAGGGAAAGAAGGGTGGAAAAGAGGAAGATAAGGAAAATAATAAGTGATTTCTTCCGTGATTCTGACGGAAAGGCTTAATAATCTTCTGGGCGCTTTCAGGAGCATATGGCTTATGAAGGGGTAATCATAGGGCTGCTTGTTATCATCGCAGGGATGTTCTCCATAGAGTTCGGCATTTCTGTCGCGATACTTGAGATTGTAGCTGGGATTGTTGGGGGAAATCTCCTGCACCTCCATAGCGTGACATGGCTTGAATTCCTTTCTCATCTAGGGTTGCTGGGGCTGATGTTCTATGCGGGCTTTGAGACAGACATGGAACTACTTTCCAAGAACTTTAAACAAAGCGCGCTGGTCGGCATGGCTGCTTTTTTTGCCCCATTCCTCCTTATCTTCTGCACAGGGCTCTTTCTCCTTCAACTCAGCATGCAGGCTGCGCTGCTGCTTTCCATTGCCCTATCCACAACCTCACTGGCAATTGTATATCCCGTGCTGAAAGAGCGTGGGCTTTTGAGTAAGGAAGGTGGCCAGCTGCTCCTGTCTTCAGCAATGGTTGTTGATTTGCTGAGTATGTTCGCCCTTACTGTTGGTTTTGAAGGATTGAGTTGGGTGACGCTCGTCTTCCTCCTGCTGGTCTTTCCCTCAATGTGGGTGCTCCCCCGGCTGGGCAGATGGCTCTTCACTCGCTACGGCCAGAACATCGTCGAATATGAGGTTAGGTTTCTGCTGCTCATGATTCTTGCGCTGGGCTTCGGCGCTGAGGTAGCAGGTGTGCATGCAGCCATCATAGCATATATGGCGGGGCTCTTCTGGAATGAGCTCTTCATAGAAGATGAGAAAGTCATCGAGAAACTCCATGGCATCATATTCGGCTTCTTCGCACCGGTGTTCTTTTTCTCCGCCGGTATGGCTTTCCAGTTCGAGAGCCTCACTTCAAGGCTCTTATGGCTTGTTCCTCTCCTCCTTACACTTGCAGTTGGGGCGAAGTATCTCGGGACGCGCATTGTAGCGTCAATTGTACCTATATTGAAGCCTTACTCTCGGTTTGCAGGTGTGCTCTTCAACTTCAGGCTGACCTTTGGGATTGTCGCAGCCCTGATTGGGCTAGAGGCAAGCATCATCTCATCTGAGTGCTATACTGCTATCCTTGCAGTGATACTTGGCAGTGCGCTGCTCACCTCCTTCAGCCTTAATTCAGCCCCTAGAGGGAGGGAAATATTCACTCTTAAGGAATAAATTTTTATAATGTAATCTATTCTTTATGGGTATGTCCGGCAAAATAAAGACAGTCACGCTTGACGGTAAGGAATATCCCCTTGGATACAGGGTATGTACTGAGGACATGAAATCCCTCGGCCTGAGGAATAACACCAATATCCATACCTATCCCGTTGGTGAGTGGTACTACCTGCCAGAGGAAGATGTAGTGCCGGGGAACGAGGACTGGGCAGGATGGGGTGGCTTCTGGGTCGCGCGTAGCCTTGGTGGAGCAAGGACACTTACTCGAGACATGAAAGAGAGATATGGCCAGCATGTCCGCACATTTAAGTGCGCGATAGATAGAGTTCTCTATTCAAATTCTTACCGCATCAAGACTAATGCCGTCTATCTCTTCGAGGAGGTGCATCACGAGGATACGCTTGAGCATCTTCCAGATGATTTACCTAATGAGATGCTGATTAAGGCTGACGAGGTGTTCTTCAGCAGGTTGAATAAGCCATTCTCTACAGATAAGGATACGGATGAATTCTATTTCACTGTTCCTGAACCGATTCTCGAGGATCTGTCTAAGGATGACGAGAAGCTCCTGCTCACAGTATTGCAGTATGACCAGATATCCCCGAGGATGATTGGCTGGTATGGCGAGAATGACATTCCCCGCGAGGAATGGGGTTTCACTGGCTACGATCTGCTTGTGAAAGGAACTGAGCTTGCTGATACTATTGATGATGAATATGCGAGGGCATTTGCACAGGCGCGCATCTGGCACCATGCGGCAGGCAGCTGCTACTTCATGAGCCCTGAGCACCAGCAGATTGCTGTCGACGGAATAGAGAAGCTTGTGTCAGAATTCGGCGATGCTGACGATGACACAAAAGCGATTCTCGAGGTATGGGATAGGTTCATCCACAACAGGATGGAGGACTTCCTTTCGAGGGATGAGGAGATGCGACCTCTTCGAGAAAAGCACGAGACTCTAAGCCGTGATTAGAGCTCCAGCGGAGACACAATATCCTTTCCTGCACGCTCCTTCAGCGCGATAAGGCCTTCCCTCTGCTCCTTCAGCACATCCCAGAACTCCTGAGGCATCTTAGGCTCGTCTTTGAAAAGCTCTTCCATGCGGTCGAACTTCTTGAGGTACTGGGTGATGCGGATAGCGAACTGCTCCTCGTACTCTTCCTGAGTATAGTCTTTGTCCAGACTCTTCTTGAAGAGCCCCTTGAGGTCCTTGTATTTTGGTAGGAAGCCGATGGGAGTCTCTAAGGCTTCGAACTCTCCGTGGATTCGTCCCTCAGCCCAGTGGAGCCAGATTTTCTTGTCCAGCTTCGCGTTGAGGTATTTTCCCTTATGATTCTTAAGGAAATAGTTGGTGCTGTAGATTTTCGGGCAGTGCTTGAGCTTATTCCCGAATGCGATGTGGTTCGAGAGGTACTTGCCTAGCGGGATGATGATAAAGTCCATGTTCGCCATTGGGCTGCTCTTCCGCACTCCAGTCTGCCCCAGAGTTGCAGATGTTGTCTCAGACTCAAGAGTGGCTCCTATGAATACGCCATGGGCCCAGCTCAGGCTCTCTGCGACAGGCACGCACGTGTCAGAATCCCTTCCACCGTAGAGAATAGCGTCGACCTTCACACCCTCAGGATTATGCAGCTGGTCGTCTGCGTTGCTCAGGTCGCGGATGCGGCAGGTGAACCGCGCATTGGGGTGGGACAGCGGGATAATCTGGTTATTCTTGTCAACATCTCCCTCTTTCCATTCGCCGGCCTGGTTGAACCCTTCTTTTGGAGTCTCAAGCCCCATGCCCTGCCAGAATGCCTTTCCATCAGGAGTGGTGAGGACATTGCTGAAGATGAGTTCCTTTGGATTCCGGATGGTCTCAAAGATGACGGGGTCGTCTTTTGAGTTGACGTCACGGATAATGCCAAAGATGCCTGCCTCGATGTTGACGCCGCGTATCTCTCCATCCGCGCCCTCACGCAGGTAGGCTATGTCGTCGCCGACAATGCTTCCCCCTGGCAGCATCGCTGTCGAGGTCTTTCCGCAGGCACTGGGGTAGGCGCCTGAGAAGTATGTCTTGCGTCCCCCTTCAACAGGACCGAATGCTGAGATGAAGAGATGCTCTGCGAGCCAGCCCTCGTCAGCAGCCTTCCAGATGGCGAGCCTGAGGGCGAGCTTCTTGCAGGCAAGCGAATTTCCGGCATACTGATTGTTCACTGAGAACACTCTTCCTTCAAGCGGGTCGATGTAGATTCTCCTCTTGTCAATATTTTTCGTGCAGTTCCTCTCGTCGAGCTCTCCTGCGGAATGCCAGAAGTAGAAAAAGTCATCCTTGTCCTTGAGCTTCTTGAACTCCTCGTACCCAGGTCTGTAGAGGATGTCCTCGCTGTGGGCCACGTACCAGGAATCAGTCACCTGGAGTGCGCAGAGGCTGAATCTGCTGTCAGTCGGCCCGAGGCAGAAGAACCTGACTATCATGGTCTTGCCTTTCATTGAGTTGTCCATGAATCCAAGCACTTCCTTGAGGCCTGATTCGCGCTCCACGACATTGAGCCCTCGGCTAAGAGTCTGCCCCTTAGGCAGGAGTGTGGCGGTGTTCTTCTTGTCACGAGCCTGGTCGTTGTAGCTGTCATAATGGACAGTGTGGCCTTCCATCGCCAGTGGAGCTTCCTCGCCCCGCTGGATGGAGAGCTGCCTCACCTTGTCAAGCTCATGGGGGTCGTCAGTGAAGACCATGATGTCTCGCGGCTTCATGAGCTCAGCGGCTTCCCTTATGAGGCTCCAGACCTTTTCATTCTCGAGAGCGTCCAGCTTCTCCCTGTCTTCGTCTGAAATCGCGTATTGTGCCATGATGTGTTCCCCTTCCACACACCTGCAGGAAGAATTTTGGCAGATTAAAAATCTTCTCTTCCACGTTTTTCTCTTCCATTTTATTTTACTCGATTTAAGAGCATTTTTCTCACACATTGAGTGTTTAATCCATCTTATCCCGAAAAGATTTAAAAGAGTGTAATTTTTCCCGCTATAGTAGTAGTGTAGTTGGGGAGTAATATCTCTCTGCTATGGATAGGATTACTATCAAGCGTGGGGGTGGATAACTATGTCAACAAGTGGCTACGACAGCCCGTTCAAGAACAGAATGCCTCAGCCAGATACTGGCAAAAAGAAGAAAAAGAAGAGGCGTGAATTCAAGCTGCCCAAGGGAAAGATTGGCGTAGGCCTTCTTATTGGAGGTGCAGTGGTTGGCTATGCAGCAACTAACATGTATTTTACAGGACCAGATGATGCAGTATACGCCATCAACATGGGTCATGCCGCAGTGGAACTGCAAGAAGGATGGGATCTACCTTTCTTCGAGGATCAGGTACACCTGACTTGGCCGTTCTCCGACGTCGCTCCATTTCCACTTTCGAGCCACGCTGTCGTTCCTCTTTCAGTGGACTTTCAGGGCACCATCAAGGGCTCCATGTACAGCGTGCATGTGAATGACCTTGATTTTCAGGTGAGGGACAACGCCATCGAAGCGTATGTGATGCGCTATGGTTCCTATTCGTTCGGCGAGAAATTCCTCCAGACCGCGCTCGAAAATGATGTCCACGGCCTGACCGGCCTTGTGGAGATTCTCCAAGAGGGCGGCGGTGAGGTGGACGGCGCGACACAGGCAGTCCAGAGCGACATCTACAATGCTCTCTGGTTTGTGCTCAAGGGCAAGAGTGTGGAATATATTAATCAGAATATGGCAGACCCTGTGTTTGTGGATTATCTTATCGATGAGATTGAGGACCTAATTCCATCCATTCAGATTACAAACCTGGACATTGATGCTGTGTATAGGAGTGATGGTGTAGTCTCATTCACCACTGCTGACGGTTTCCTTGTTGACATGTATGCTAGCCGGGACCATAAGGTTCTCGACCTTGATGAGGAAAAGCTCCAGGAAGTGCTGGGCCAGTATAATCTCATGGAGTTCAGGCACGGCACTTTACCTGTTGGTGTCAAGGAGGAGCTGGTTGCGACAATGGGCCTTGATGTGCAGACAGTTGCTACCCAAGACCGTTTGAGCAGGATGGAAAATCCTGAGCTAATGGGATTAGGGTTTAATAGTGGTGGCAGCCGAGTGGTTACCTTTGAGCTGGGCAATGCTGAGGAGCAATTTTATAGGACGTTCTTCAATAGCAGAATCCTCACGAACCAGTATGTTGATTCCCTTGAGAGATTAGATGCCAATGACCTTGTTGGAGCCGCTGACATCCTTGAGGGTGTGGTTGAGTATTCAAAGCTCTTTCCGCTCACCCCGCAGTCAGAGAAGGACATGATGCAGGTGCTCTTCGAGCTGGGCTTCATCTATGAGGATCTGTCCATCACGGCAGACTTCGAGGATGACTTTGAGCTCTGGGAAGACTATCATAAAAAGGCAGGATTTTATTTCCTTGAGTACCTGCAGACACCCAGGCCGCACACTCAGAAGACTGCTATTACCGAGCATCTCTGGCTTAGCTATGGAGACATCATCGACTTCAGCCAGCTGGAAATTGATCTTGAAGCTGACCTTGGGGCTCCGGTTCAGGAGGTTCAGGAGGTGGTTCCTGAAGGAGAGGAAGTTACAGGGCCGACAGAGGAAGCTCCTGTTGAGGAAGAGACTCCTGAAGCCACATCAGAGAACGACGGCTGAAAATACGCAGCCTGCCTTATAAAGCGATACATTCATATAGACGTAATTCTCTTTGTGCACCCCTAGCTACAGAGATGGGGGAGATGAAATCATGGGATGCAAAACTGCTCCCCAGGGGCAAATAGGCAGTTCTGGGAAGGTTGAACATACAATACTCTATAAAGAGGAAATAACAAAGGATGATTATCTCATCAAGGTCAAGGCGCCTGTCATCGCGAAGCATTTCCAGGCAGGCCAGTTTCTCGTGATTCGTATCCACGAGCACGGCGAGCGCATTCCGCTCACCATCGCAGATGCTGACCCTGAGGAAGGGACAGTCACGATTATCGTGAAGCGGATTGGCAAGACGAGCTGTGAATTGGGCACATTCAAGGTAGGTGATTCAATCGCTGACATGATGGGCCCTCTCGGGCATCCCTCTGAGATTGAGAAATTTGGTAGGGTAGTGTGTGTGGGAGGCGGAACTGGAATAGCCTCGCTGTATCCCATCACGCGCGCCCTGAAAAAGGTAGGCAACCACATCACCACAATCCTCGGTGCGAGGTGCAAGGACCTGCTATTCTGGGAGGAGCGGTTCAAGGAGATAAGCGATGAACTTATCTGCACAACAGATGATGGCTCATATGGTCGCGAAGGCGTTGTCACTATTCCGTTGAAGGAGATGCTCGAGGAGGGAAAGGTTGACCGCGTTATGTCAGTTGGCCCTACCATTATGATGAAGTTCGTTGCCCTCACCACAAAGGAATTCGGCGTGAAGACCATCGTCAGCCTGAATCCCATCATGGTGGATGCCACAGGGATGTGCGGGGTGTGCAGGGTATTCATCGCAGGAGAGATGAAGCTCGCGTGCATAGATGGCCCTGAATTTGACGCCCATGAGGTGGATTTTCAGGAACTCATGAGCAGGCTTGCCATGTTCAAGGAGCAGGAAGAGGATGCTATGAAACATTTCAAGAAGTGCGGCGGGGGGTGCCACTGATGGCGAAGAAGGAAATAAATAGGGTTCGCGTACCGATGCCGGAGCAGCCCCCTAAAGTGCGCGCCAAGAACTTTGATTCAGTCCCGCTCGGCTACACTGCTGAACAAGTGAAGGCAGAGGCACTGAGATGCCTCGAGTGTGCCAATCCCATGTGCGAGAGGAGATGCCCAGTGTGGATGAACCTCAAAGAGATGACTATCCTGGTCGCTGAGGGGAAATTCAAAGAGGCGTTCTTCCTTGCGAAGAAGGATAATCCGATTCCTGGCATCACCGGCAGGGTGTGCCCTCAGGAGGAGCAATGCGAGGGCGCCTGCATCCTGGGCAAGACCGGCGACGCCATCAATATAGGAAAGCTTGCAGCCTTCCTCGCGGACTGGGCGCGCGAGAACGGCGTTGAGGAGGAGCCGGACATCAAAGAGCGCAAGGAGAAAGTCGCTGTCGTTGGCTCAGGGCCCGCAGGCATTAGCTGTGCAGTCGATTTGCGTAAACGGGGCTATCAAGTCACTGTATTTGAGGCCCTGCACATGGCGGGCGGGGTGCTGCAATATGGGATTCCTGCATTCAGGCTTCCGAAGGATATTGTTGATTATGAGCTGCGCTTCTTAGAGAAGATTGGAGTGGTAATCAAGCTCAATACTGTGGTGGGCCAGAGCATTCCCTTCAAGGAGATGCGAGAGCAGTTTGATGCGATTTTTCTCGGCACAGGTGCCGGAGCCCCAAGATTCATGGGGATTGACGGGGAACGAATCAAGGGAGTGTACTCTGCGAACGAATTCCTTCTCCGGACGAATCTGATGAAGGCCTACAAGTTTCCGAAATACGATACACCTATTGTGTGCGGCAAACGCGTAGGAGTTGTTGGGTCAGGTAATGTCGCGATGGACGCTGCACGGTGCGCCCTGCGCCTTGGCGCAAAGGAAGTGAATATCCTGTACAGGCGGACGAAGAAAGAATCTCCGGCCAGAAAGGAAGAGCTTCACCATGCCCAAGAGGAAGGCATTATCTTCCGCGAGCTCATCTGCCCTGTCAAGGTCATTAGCAGCGAGGATGGCTGGATGACAGGTGTCGAACTGCTCAAAATGGAGCTAGGAGAGCCGGACAAGAGCGGCAGGCCCAGGCCAGTCCCCGTTGAGGGAAGCAACCATGTGATGGAGATTGATACACTTATCATGGCTCTGGGCTCAAAGCCGAACCGCATGTTCCTCGAGCGCGCTCCTGAGCTGGAGACGCATTCCTGGGGTGGCATCAGAGTGGATGGGAACATGATGACTAATGTGAAGGGAGTGTTCGCCGGAGGCGATTCTATAACTGGAGGAGCTACAGTCATCGCCGCGCTCGGCCAGGGAAGGAAGGCAGCGCTGTCCATCCATCATTATCTCTCAAAGGAAGAGCTCACAGAAGACGAGATGAAACGAAAATCTCTGGAATGCTAAGTTGAAGTGCGAGGCGTAGAATACGTAATTAGCGCCGTCAGCGCCGTTGCCAGGCGATTTTACCTGACTTGATGACAGTCTCGATGAGATTCGTGCCGAAGCTGCACCCCAGCTCCCGGTAGTCTTCCATGTCATAGAGTGCGATGTCAGCTGCCTTGCCCGCTTCAAGCGAGCCAAGCTCTGCATCAAGGTCGAGGGCCTTCGCGCCGTTAATAGTCGCCATTTCGATTGCCTTCAGCACTGGAATCTTGTACAGCCTGCATGCTAAGCCTACAATGCACTGCATGCTCTTCACAGGAGAGCTTCCAGGATTGAAATCTGTGGAGAGTGCCAAGGTCGCGCCGGCATCGAGCATCTTCTGAACTGGCGGCAGCTTTTTCTCCTGGAGGTGGAAGCTGACACCAGGCAGCACCACACCTATAGTTCCTGAATCGACAAGCGCGCGTATCCCCTTTGAAGATATATGCTCAAGGTGGTCCGCGCTCAGCGCGCCCATCTTGGCTGCAAGTTCTGTGGCTCCTGTGTAAGAAAGCTGCTCAGCGTGTATCTTCAAAGCGAGCCCTGCTGCTTTTGCGTATGCCAGGAGTTCCTCGCCCTCTTCTATGGTGAATGCCCCTCTGTCGCAGAAGACGTCGAATGCGTCGCAAAGCTGTTCCTCAGCTGCCTTGTCGATAATCTGCTTCTGGATGTCAATATAATCAGCGCGGCTGCGCGCCTTGGTGTTGTGTGGCAGCACATGCGCGAGATGCGTGCTCTTCAGCGTGAGATGCCTTATTTTCTGTATGAGGCTCTTCTGTACTCTGAGGATTTTGAGTTCGGTCTCTTTTGCTATCCCGTAGCCGCTCTTCATCTCCACTGTTGTCGTGCCGTAAGAGAGCATATCTTTCAGGTGGTAGAACGCGCGTTCGTATAGCTCTGCTGCGGGCGTATTTTTTGTTGCCTTGACTGTGGAGTGTATTCCACCCCCTGCCTTGAGGATGTCACTATATGACTTACCCTGAAGCTTCATCTCATATTCAGCAACACGCGAGCCTCCGAACACGACGTGTGTGTGGCAGTCCACAAAGCCTGGTAGCACGACCTTGCCAGATGCGTCGATGGTCTTCTTGGCATTTCCAGTGACGCCTGTGCCAACTGCAGTAATCCTTCCTTCAGATACAGCCAGCGCTCCTTCCTCAATGATTCCATTGGGAGTCACTATCTGGCTCGCGTTCTTGATCAGCAGGTCCATGGTGTCACATCCTTTCATTGACTTCTGCGAGGACAAGGTCTCGGATGGCTGAGCTTCTCTCCCGGAGTATCACTGCCTCTGAGATTAGCTCCTTGGAGAGTTCTTTGTCCTTTATCATCCCTGCATTGATGTCTACATTAAGCAATGCGCCCCAGACTGCGCCTTCTGCGAGCAGTACGGCCACTCCAACATCTGATATGGCGTGGGGATTAGCTATCTCGACAAGCTCCTGGGACAGCTCTAGGAGATGTAGTGCCTGCTGTGCTATCTTAAGGGGAACATCGGCGGCACCTTTGAGCGCATGCTGGATTGCAGCTTTGCGCTCTGCTTTCTCCTCATCGCTTTCCTTTGGCAGCTTGTAGGCAGCCATTACCTTGTTGAAAGCTTCTGCATCTTTTTCCATCATCTCGGAAAAGAGGTCACGAAGCCTTTCGGATTCTGCCAGTATGCCCTTTGCCTTTGGCTCCACTGCGATAAATTTTTCCTTACCTATGGTGAGATTGCACACCATGGAGAGCAGCGAGGCTGATAAAGCCCCAGCGAGCGCAGATGCGCTCCCTCCGCCTGGAGTGGCGTTTTTCGATGAGAGCTCTGCGAGAAATTGTTTCAATGTGTTTTCAGTGAACATTATTCCACCTCTGGTCTGTCTTTCAGCTTGTTTTTGACAATAGATTCTATGATTTTCTGCTCCGGGTCAAAAGGCGCGAGGTCATCGAGGCCAAGGCCTTGAATTGCGGCTTCAACCAGCTTTTTTTCTTCCCCATCCTTTCCAAGATAGAACCGCCCGGAGTCGAGCATCGCCTGCAGCGGGACAAGGCCAACCAGTTCGCTGCCAGTGACCTCGGTGCCTGCTTCTTTCGCATGCTTGCGCACTTCTTCTATCGCGGCATGCATTCCTGTTGTGGAGAAGTCAAGCAGGTTCATCGAGACTTGGGTGATGTTGTGCTGCTCAAGCGCGACCCCCATGCCCTGCGCTGCCTTGAGCGAACCGGGAATCCTTTCCGTTGTGCCTTCTTTTTTAGTGACTTTTCTCCCGCTCGTGCGAACCAGCCCGGCAATTGCTTTCGCGATGCTCACATCATCGCTCGCGATGTTGATATTGTAGGCGATGAGAAAGGGTCTTGCGCCAATCACAGTGGCTCCTGTGCGCGCGATGCTGTCTGAGTACTTAGCAGGCCCTGCATCAGGCTTCCAATCTTGGTCAGCGAGCTTCTCAGGCAATCCCTCGTATTGCCCCTGGCGTATCTTTGAGAGCACCTCGCGCTCAGGGCTTTTCGCTGCCTTTGCATAGAAATAAACCGGTATGCCCAGCTCGCTACCGACACGCTTTCCAAGCTCTCTCGCAAGAGCAGCGCATTCCTCCATGGTCGCGCCCCGAATAGGGATGAACGGCACTACGTCAGTGGCGCCGATGCGGGGATGCTCTCCTTTGTGAATGCGCATGTCGATATCTTCAGAGGCCTGGCGTATCCCTGCGAATGCCCCCTCAAGGACAGCCTCCTTCGTGCCTGCGAATGTGACCACAACGCGGTTGTAGTCTTTATCCTGCTCAACACTGAGCAGCAGCACCTCTTTGTGGGCATCTGAGATGGCTTGCGCTATGCGTTGTATTTTCTCCTTGTCATGCCCCTCGCTGAAATTCGGTACGCATTCTATGAGGCAATCCATCCCCCCACCTCAGATACTGATACTCTCGAGCTTCTCTTTCACAACCTTGAGCATCCCAATGACAGAGTCCAGCTCAAGGAGGAATATGAAATCGCCAGTGATAGGTTTGATCTCCCCGGTATCCTTGTTCGTGTGCTCTGTGGAGAAGTCCGTAGAAACCTTGAGGAAGATGGCATTCTCCTTTCCTGCGAGCATGGACATTGCGAGATACGTCGAGAAGGCCTGGGGATGGGCAGCCACAAGCCGGTATTCTTCTTTCTCGAGTTTCAGGCTGAGAAGTTGCGACACTGAATTGACATATTTATTACAGAGGTCAGAGCAGATGGAGATGATTCTCCGCTTGTCATCATCATCAGAAAGGTCTTTTGTCTTTCCGACTGACTGTTCCTTGATGATGTCCACCAACACAGTAGGGGAGTTATCGTACAGGATGGTCATGATATCGCCGCGCGCATCCCCGCCAATATGCGTGAACACCACCACAACCTCTCCTGAATCCCTTTCGATAAACTGTTTCGCGTGCTCATCCATGGTGAAGAACTCAATTCTCGGCTGAGCCACTCTGACAATGCTGCCAGTGAGTTTTGAGAGTTCTCCGCTTGCGCGCCCTGCGCCGATATGGCCCATCTCCTGGAGTACATCTTCTTGCTCAGGCACAAGGTGAAGTTCGGGATTGACTTGTGAATACTTTGGTGGCCCTGCAAGAAGGTCGACGATAGCCTTCTCTCCCATGATTGACTTTGGCCGAGCAGACTTCTTTTTGATAGTGGGTCTCGCTCGCCCTTTTCGTGCAGCTCCTTTGCTTGGCCGTGCAGTTGCCATCTTCTATATTCACTATCCCATCTCCAACACCCGTATATAAAGTTTCTCCCTCAGATGCGCCAAACACTTGCACACCACAAGACATAAATAGCGTGCTTTCCCACCCAAGAAGAGTCCTGGTGATTGAATATGCTCACAGATAAACAGCTTAAGAAGAAGTATGAGGTGGAGTTTCGGAAAGACCCGAAAAAATTCTATCCCACCAAAGTGCCTGAGGAGATGGGATTCCAACGGGGCAAATGTGAATCCTGCGGCCGCTTCTTCTGGGACACTGACCCCCAGCGGAAAATATGCGGAGACGCTTCTTGTGTCGGGGGCTATGATTTCATAGGAAACACTCCTGCGAAGAAGAAGCTGGATTACATAGGCGTCTGGGATACTTTTTCGAAGATGCTGAAGAAGCATGGCTATACTCCTATACCAAGGTATCCTGTTGTCGCACGTTGGCGAGGCGACATCCCCTTTGTTGAGGCCTCGGTTGATGATTTTATTCCTTATGTGGTGAATGGAGAGATAGACCCGCCAGCCAATCCGCTCACTGTGCCGCAGTTCTGCCTTCGATTCAATGATATCGACAATGTGGGCATCACGAGCGCGCATTATACCGGATTTGTGATGATGGGCCAGCATGGCTTCAGGCCGCCCTCAGAATATGTTCCGAATGAATATTTCAGCCACCTGTTTGAGTGGATTTCCAAGGGCATGGGGATACCTGCCGAAGAGATAACATTGCATGAAGATGTGTGGGCAGGCTCAGGCAATTTCGGGCCGTGCATAGAGTTCTTTTCCCGTGGGCTTGAAATTGCGAACCAGGTATACATGCAGTTTAAGCAGACACCAAAGGGATATGAGGAGCTGAAGCTCAAAGTGCTGGACATGGGTCAGGGCCAGGAGCGGGCCGCATGGTTCTGCCAGGGCCGCTCGACCTCCTATGAGACGACCTTTCCTCCTGTGATGAAGAAGTTGTACAAACAGAGCGGGCTTTCTTCTGAGCCTGATGTGATTGAGCGATTCCTGCCCTATGCGAGCCTTCTCAATGTTGATGAGGTAGAGGATATTGACAAGACGTGGAAGCTCGTGGCTGGCAAAGTGGGCATGCCTGTGGAAAAGCTGCGCGAGACTGTGCTGCCCCTCGCAGCACTCTACTCGATTGCAGAACATTCCCGGTCACTTCTTGTCGCGCTCTCAGACAGTGCGCTGCCGTCTAATGTCGGCGGTGGTTATAATCTTCGAGTGATATTGCGAAGGGCGCTGAGCTTTATAGATGTGTATCAGTGGGACATTGACCTACCTACGGTGTGCAAATGGCACGCAGCCTATGTGAAGCCGCTCTTCCCTGAGTTGAGCACGAATCTCGAGCAGGTGAGCAAGATACTGGAAGTCGAGAAGGAGCGCTACAAGGCCACAAAGATAAAGGGCAGGGCGCTGCTGGAGAGGTCTCTCAGCCAAGGCACCATCAGCCAGGAAAAGCTGCTTGAGCTGTACGATAGCCACGGCATCGCCCCTGAGCTGGTGCAGGAGGTGGCTGCCGAATCAGGCAAGAAAATTGCGGTTCCAGATAACTTTTATGCGAAGGTCGCAGAGTTGCATAACCAGAAGGAGCAAGCCCATGCCACGCTGAAAGAGCGCGACGTCGTATTGAAGGAACTGCCTGACAGCGAGACCCTCTATTATGAGGATTATACTCACACGAAATTTACTGCAAAGGTTGCCTCAGTGTGGGGAAACCAGGTCGCCTTGGACAAGACATATTTCTACCCTACTTCGGGAGGGCAGATACATGACACTGGCATAATTGGCGGGATTCCTGTCATCGATGTGTTCAAATACCGCAATACGATTGTGCACATGTTCAAAGACGCGGTTTCGTTTGAAGTGGGTCAAGACGTGGAGTGCTCGATTGACCCTGAGCGCAGGTTCCAGCTTGCTAAGCATCATACCGCCACGCACATCATCAACGCAGCTGCCAACAGGATACTTGGCCTGCACGTGAACCAGGCAGGCGCAAAGAAGACTGTCGAGAAGGCGCACCTTGACATTACCCATTACCAGAATGTGACTCCTGAAGAGATTGTTAGGATTGAGGAGGAAGCCAACAATATTGTCAAGCAGGACCTGCCGGTGAAGAGCCAGTTCATGAAGCGCGACGAGGCCGAGAAGAAATATGGGATGTCTATCTATCAGGGCGGGGCTGTGCCTGGTAAGATTCTTAGGATTATTGATATCAAAGGGACCGATGTCGAGGCCTGCGGCGGAACCCACCTCCAGCGCACTGGAGAGGCAGGGGAAATTAAGATTATCAAGGCGAAGAAGATTCAGGACGGCATAGTTCGCCTGTACTTTACTGCGGGTAAGGCATCTGAGCGCGTCGAGTCTGAGGAAGGGGATGTCCTGGGTGAGACTGCGAAGATACTCGGCGTTCCTGTCAACCAGCTTCCTGGTAGATGCGAGGAGTTGTTCCGCACCTGGAAAAAGGCACGCAAAGCAGTGAAGAAGAACAAGCCGCTCGACGCTTCAGACCTCGAGTTAACATCCACTGAGACATTCGATGGCGATGTGCTTGCTGAATGCGCTAGAATCTTCAAGACTCAGCCTGAACATGTTCCCAAGACTGCGAAGAGATTCCTCACAGAGCTTGACGAATTCAAGCAAAAGATACTTGCTCTCCAGTGATGAGGAAAAACTTATATAACTCCTTTTCCTGTGAATACACTATGCCGACACCTCAACTTCAGCGCTGGATAGAGCACCAGATGGCAGCAGGCATGCCCCGCCAGCAGATCAAGGACACGCTCATGGCGCAGGGCTGGAAGGAAGGGCAGGTGGAGCAGGCCCTCAACCTGATGGGCACTCACGATGAGCCTGGAAAGCACCAGCAGCAGCTTCCAGAGCACGAGGAGAAGGACCATTCCCTCCGCTTCGCTCTCATGGTGTTGCTGGGTGTTACTTTTCTTGCCGTGGGGCTGGTGATGGTCGTTGTCTGGTTCCTGATGATGTAGCTATTCAGGTTCAGGAAGATTTATATCTCGCTTTCTTTCCCGCTAGAGAAAGGTGATTCATCATGACAGATTTGATTGCATGCTTGTCTATTGGAAAAGGGACCTGGGGGCTTGTGTCGAAGCTCATCGCATCCGAGGAGTGGGGAAAGATATTCCTTATCTCAAACGATTTTGGAAAAGAGCGCTACACCAACGACAAAGCCTTTGAGATGATTGTCGTCAACTCGATGGGTCCTATTGAGCAGATTTCAGCTGCTATCAAGACAGCGCTGGAAGGGAAGTTCACTGACCTTGAGGTCGCTGTAAATATCATCTCAGGCTCTGGCAAGGAGCACATGGCACTTCTCTCGGCATTGCACAAGCTCGGCGTGGGCTACCGACTCGTCACTCTGAATGAAGAAGGCGCTATTCTTGAGCTGTAACGGCGATAAGGGGCTTTGATTCCGAAAGGAATATAAATAAGCAGTATTTATTCCTCTAACATGTACTCTGAACTTAAGGATATCAAGAGGCTGCGCAAGCAGCATGGACTGACACAGGCTGAACTGGCGAAGCTCGCGGGAGTGTCGCAGAGCCTTATCGCTAAGATAGAATCAGGCCAGCTGGACCCGACATATTCACGGGCGAAGAGCATATTTTTGGTCCTAGAGACCTTGGGCAAGGAGAAAGAGCTCCAGGCCAAGGAAATCATGGTCGCAAAGGTGATAGGGTGCTCACCGGCGAGCAGCGTGACCGATGCGGTGCGCAAGATGCACCAGCATGGCATATCACAGCTTCCCGTCATCAAGGACCAGCATGTGCTTGGCCTTGTGTCCGAAAGTATAGTCCTTGAGATGATTACCCAGCCAAAGCAGGACATGGCGTCAGCGACAATCGCTGAGGTGATGCAGGAGGCTCCGCCAATCATATCAGTGCATACCCGGGCGAGCGCAGTCACCGCGCTTCTGCGCCATTTCCCCATCATCATCGTACGCCAAAAGGATAAGATTGCCGGCGTCATCACGAAAGCAGATATGCTGCACGCCTTCTCAAAATAGGCTCACATAGAATCCAGGATGTCGTGGGCGTTCATGCTTGACATTGCCTCAGATAATATTTTCCAGTCAGTTCCAAGTCTCGCTTCAAGCAATGAAAGATGGTAGCGCTTTTCCTGGTTTGAGACGCGCGCTATCTTGTCCGCCTCTATAAGCCCGTACGGGTAACCCGGAAACGTAGCTTCCCTGCTGTGGAGAGCGAGAGCCGCGAGAAGGCTGTTGAGTGTGTTTTTATTGAAGGTCTTGTTGGAGATGTCCAGCCTGAAGGTATGCTTCGCCTTTGGATGGAGTCGCACTGCGAAGAGCCGCGCGTCATGCTCAGCTGAAGTACCCTTTGCGAACTCACACTGCCAGGTGCCGCGGCCTGCGAGCGCAGTAATCATCCTGAGCAATGGCCTTCCTGAGGTGGTGAGCAGCGAACACCGCTTTGCAAGCCCGGCAAGTGTCACACCATGTTCAGAAGCAGCGCGAGCAGCATCAGCGATGAGCTCTCTCTCCCCGGGATACGTCGCCTCAAGCGTGCCGTCCAGCACCACGGCATCTCCCTTATCAAGGGCTGCGATATCTGAAGCCAGCCTTATCTCAAAGAGCCTCCGCACAACACCACCTATGAGGGAGGGTTCAGCGCGCTTGATTCCTATGGTGAGCCTCTTGTCCGTGGGATTGAAGCGTAGCATCTCCTCTGTATTCTTACGGAGGATGCGCGCCTCATACTCGAGCCCTCCATCCCTTACTGATTTCACAATGACGAAGAATTCTTCCCTCTGTGTCTCCTTGCGCTTGGTTCCCTGGTAGGTGATTGCAGCCAGTCTCACAAGCTGGAGAGAGAGATGCGGTGCCCGGATAAGCTCTGCGTTGCCGCCGTCGATACACACAATGCGTCCGGCAGGCTCAGCTTCTTTTGGGAGAGATGAGGCTGCGTCTTCTCCCACTACAGTGCGCTCGTAGCGCTCCTCTTTTAGGTCGGCTAAAACCTCCTTTTCCTGTTTTTCTGCCGGCGCCTCGGAGAGTGCTTTGAGCAGAATCTCCCGCTGCTTCTCGTCCATGCAGCGCTGAGATGTTTGGCGCTTTAAGAAGATTCCCACCCTTGATATGCGAAATCTTTAAATACCTTGAAAAATGAGATAGCAACAGAGGCAATCCTCTGAGGTGAGGCTGATGAAGATGCTGAAAATGAAAAAAGGGCAGGGGCTATCGCTCAACGCGGTGGTCATCGCTGCTATCGTGCTCATAGTTCTCGTGGTATTAATCATGATTTTCACCGGGCAGTTCGCTAAGTTCGCCCAGATGTTTGGGGACACAGAGACGTCCTGCGCAGGATACGGCGGCAGGTGGTGCTCTGAGTCATGCGGAGAGCACAGGGTCACTGAGGCTGACCTTGAGCCTGTTCCTGACGGAAAGACTGACTGTTGTAAGTTCTCCTATATCGGGGAGTGCAATCCCAGTTAGCTGAATTTTTTCCCTTTTAGAAAGTATTAATACTGGTAAGACTCTTCCCTAAAGTATGCCTGGGAATACATTGAAGAAGAAGCGTGCAAAGAAACGCCCTCACAGGAAGAAGGTTGGATGGCAGCGCGAGCATGCGAAAGAGCGTATCTCCACATTGTTTGAGCAGGCAGCATCCCGTTATCCTGACCCCCTGGCGCACAGATACGCAAAGCTCGCACGCCGCATCCAGATGCGATATAAGGTACGCTTCACCCCAGGGCAGAGGCGCAGGATGTGCAAGAAATGCCAGCACTTCCTCGTGCCTGGAAAGAACTGCAGAGTCCGCCTCACAAAGAGCAAGGCATCTTATACCTGCCTTGATTGCGGGCATGTGATGCGCTATCCTTATCTCAAGGAGCAGAAGGCACGTAGGCAGAAGTGCATGAAGAAGGCGTGACTACGCGCTCTGGGGAACAGATTTCTTGAGTCTCGCTTTGCGTACTTCCTCCAAGATGAACACGGTGAGTGATACTGCGATAACAATAATCCATTCCGTTGCTGAGAGCGCAACAGTTCCTAGGAGCCTCTGGCCAATTGCTGTGTGCACCACTGCAATTTGTAGGATGATTGAGGCTGCCACGGCTGCGATGAGGCTGGGATTTGAGAACCAGTTGATGCTGAATGCCGACTTTTCGTAGCTCCTGCTGTTGAAAGCATTTGCCATCTGGTACATCACGAGGATTGTAAAGGCCATAGTGAGGGCTTTTGCATATGTTGGCAGTGCCTCAATCTCCTTGATGCCCATACCAAAGGTGAAGCCTCCGCTCCAGAGGTAATACATGAACACGAGGAATACCCCTATGCCCATGATGAGTCCGCCGTAGAGCCAGACTATCACATCATCCTTGTTGATAATCTTGCTCTTCGCCTTCTTTGGGGGCCTATCCATGATATCTGCCTCAGGGGGTTCTATGCCCAATGCAAGTGCAGGAAACATGTCTGTCGCGAGATTCACAAGCAGGATCTGCACAGTCGTCAGCGGTGGTATGCCGGCGATGACTATCCCCGCGATGACAGCGATAACTTCTCCAATATTACAGGAGATGATATACCTCACGAATTTCTTGATGTTCTCATATATTGTCCTGCCCTCGCGGACTGCATTGACAATGGAAGCGAAGCTGTCGTCCACGAGCACCATGTCTGCCGCTTCCTTTGAGACATCAGTTCCTGTGATGCCCATCGCCACACCTATATTGGCCTCTTTCAGCGCAGGAGCGTCATTCACGCCGTCTCCAGTCACTGCGACTATCTCGCCGCGCTTCTTGAGAATGGATACGATGCGCATCTTGTGTTTCGGCAGTGTGCGTGCGAATATGATGTCCTTGTCGAGCATGCGGTAAAGCTCCCTGTCGCTCATCTCCTCGAGCTCATAGCCCTCTATGACAGGCGTAGTATCGTCAGCAATGTTGATCTGCTTGGCAATCGCTCTCGCGGTTGTTCCGTTGTCTCCTGTGATGACAAATATACGGATGCCTGCTTTCTTGCAGATGGCAACAGCGTCCTTCACTTCTTCCCTGGGCGGATCTATCATGCCCACGAGGCCGACGAACACAAGGTCTTTCTCGAACTCTTCCTCGTCGAGCTGCTCTCCCTTTACATCTATCTTGTCCGGCAGCTTGCGATACGCAAATGCTAGCACTCTCAGGGCCTGATTCGCCAGTTTCTCATCCATCTCCTTGATGCGCTTCCTGTCCTTTGGAGAGAATGTCCGTATCCGCCCGTTCTCAAGGATATAGGTGCATTTTGATGTTGTGGCTGTATGCCCTCCCTTTACATAGAGCATGTGCTTCTTGCCAGAGGCATGTACTGTGGACATGCGCTTCCGCTCGGAATTGAAGGGTAGCTCTGCGATGCGCGGCAGTTCATTTTCGAGTTCCCTGCTTGATTTGCCCACCTTTGCCGCAAGAGTGGTGAGCGCACCTTCTGTTGGGTCACCGATGATAGTCCAGCCCTTCTCTCCCTCAGTGAGCTTCGCGTTGTTGCACAGGCAGGCGATGTCTATGAGCTTCTGCAATTCCGGGCTGTCGCTCTTGGTGTCGCCGTTGAGGATATCTCCCTTTGGCTCATAGCCGACACCGGTGACGTCCAGGAGCTTGCCGTTGACATACACTTTCTTGACTGTCATCTCGTTCTTGGTGAGAGTTCCGGTCTTGTCTGAGCAGATGACAGTCGTGCTGCCGAGTGTCTCGACAGAGGTGAGTTTCCTGATGATGGAATTGACTTCCACCATCTTCCGCACCCCGCGGGCGAGAGTGATGGTGGTGATGGCGGGCAGCGCCTCCGGAACCGCAGCGACTGCCACAGCCACTGAGAATATGAGGCTGTTCAGCCAATGGACACCCCTCAATGAGTTGAGGATGAAGATGATAAAACAAATCCCTATTACAACCTTGGCGAGGAACTTGGCCACATCATCAAGCTCAAGCTGTAGCGGAGAGGGCTCCTCCTTGATAGATTGAGTGAGAGAAGCAATCTTGCCGAATTCTGTAGCCATGCCCGTCTCTGCCACGACCATTTTCCCTCGGCCGTGGGCGACGATTGTTCCCATGAACACCATGTTCTTCTGGTCAGCCACGCTCACATGCTCATCTATAATCGCTTCTGTATGCTTGCCTATGGGCATGGACTCTCCTGTTAGGGCAGCCTCTGTCGCCTTGAGGCTCGCGACCTCTATGACTCGCCCATCTGCAGGAATGATATCCCCTTCCTCAAGGACCACGATGTCTCCGGGAACAAGCTCCCGCGCGTCCATCTCCCGCATCTCGCCCGAGCGGATGACGCGGCACTTCTGCGAGAGCATCTGCTTCAATGCTTCGACATCCTTGCTTGCCTTGTATTCCTGATAGAAGCCGATGATGGCGTTTACGACGACGATACCAAATATGAGGTATGCCTCAATCATCTCCTCGGGATGGTGGTTGTACAGGGCATTTATGAGAGAGATGACACCAGCCACAATGAGGATGATAACCATGAAGTCCTTGAACTGGGCAAGAAGCATCTCAAGTGGGGTTGTCCTGTCCGCCTCGATCAGCTCATTAGGGCCGTATTCCTTCTGGCGGTTCTCAGCCTCGAGTTCGCTCAATCCAGTTTTAGAGGTTTTCAGCTCGTGGTAGACTTCCCTAATATCCTTTTCGTAGTATGCCATGGTTATCAGAGGTTTTTTATATGAGAATCTCTAAGTATAGCGTAGTGCCACAAATGCAGTAAGCACCTTATAAAGATTTTGCTTGATTTCCACTGCAGTTTCGGCATGTTGAGAGGTGAGAAGCATAGTCCTGGAGTTACTCATAAATCCTGCCAAGGCACGGGCCCGCCCCCAGAAGACGATGTTTCTTGGATTCTTTTATACCACTGTCGCGCTTGTGCTGAGCATGTGGATTTTCCACAGGAGCGTGAGTCTTGTCAGCGTGTTTTTGACGGTTGTCGCCGCGTTCCCGCTTTTTTATGACCTCATCCGCCACGTCGCCAGGCAGGAATATCAGCATGGAAAGGGAAAACTGCTCTGGAGAGAGCACGCTCACACCATAGAGGTGTTGTTCGCCCTTTTCATAGGAGTGGTGCTTGGGTTTGTCGTGTGGTATGTTGTACTGCCTGTCGAGGCATTGCCCCTTGCGTTTGAATCCCAGCAGCAGGTCATAGTGGGCTTGTCTGGATTCTCGACAGCTGAACCCAGTGCGACCATGCCCGTGATTGAGCAGCCAATCAATCGCATTGACTTCTTCACTGAGATTCTATTGAATAATTTGAGCGTCCTGCTCTTCTGCGTGCTGTTCAGTTTCCTTTATGGTGCTGGAGCTGTGTTTATTATTGTGTGGAACGCTTCTGTGTTGGGTGTTGCTCTTGGGAATTTCATGCGGGGCGTGGTGAGCCAGGCTGCGAGTGTTTTCGGCATTGTTAGCCTGGAGACGTATTTCCACGCGATATCATTAGGGGTATTACGCTACTTCGTGCATGGCATACCTGAAATCATGGCGTATCTTATCGCAGGTGTTGCTGGCAGCATGATTTCTCTGGGCCTGTTCTACAGCAGGCAGAACCAGAAATATGTCCGAGAGCTTCTTGCAGACGTTCTGGAACTCTCAGGTGTAGCCATCATGCTCCTCGTCATCTCGGCATGGCTCGAGGCCTTTGTCAGCACCGCGATTTTCTGAGAACTACATCAATTCGTAGGGGAACTCCTCTGCGAGAAGCTCCTTCGCATGGCTCAGTTTCTCATCACTTTCTGCATACAGGGTGAACAGGGGCTCACCCTCCTTGACCATATCATTAACGTGCTTGTGTAGGTACAGCCCAGCTCCATGATCCTTTGGGCAGCCGCAATGCCTTGCAAGCCTGCCGATGAGCTTGTTGTTGATATCCAGGATTTTGCTGTTCTTTGGAGAAGTCACTTCATGGGTGAGCTTACCGAGGGGAATTTCATCAGGATTGTCATATCGCTTGCCCTGCGCCTCGATGATGTCCTTCATCTTTTGGTATGCCTTGCCAGAGGTGATGAGTTCCTCAGCTATGGTTTCTCCCTTTCCTTTATCTGCTACTCCTCCCATCTCAAGGATATGGGCCGCCATCATGACTGCCTTCTGCCTGAGGTCCTGCGGGGCGCGCTCGTCGTTCATAAGGGTGAGGAGGATATCCCGGGCCTCGAGAGCAGGCCCAATCCCATTCCCTATGGGCTGGGTGCCGTTCGTAATGATGACCCTTACCTTCATACCGAGGATGTCCCCAATATCTTCAAAGAGCTTCTTGAGATGCTCAGCCCGATCATGATCCTGTATCTTCGCTTTAGGGCCGACAGGGATGTCAATGAGCACATGGCTCGCGCACACTGAGAATTTCTTCGCCATCACACTGGCCAGCATTTGGCCTTCTGCGTCGATGCTCAGGGGCTTCTCGACGCGGATAATCTTGTCATCAGCAGGCGCCAGCTTCAGGGAACCTCCCCAGATGACACACCCACTAACTTCATTTACAATCTCGTGGAGCCGCGGTAGGTTAACCTCTACATTGGCCAGGACCTCCATCACATCCGCAGTTCCAGCTGGGCTGGTGATGGCGCGTGAACTTGTTTTTGGGATGGTGAGCCCTGCTGCCGCCACAATAGGTACAATGACCATTGTCGTCCTGTTCCCGGCGACGCCACCTATACAGTGCTTATCGACAATGAGCTTTTTCTGGAGGCATAGTGTGTCGCCGTGCTTGACCATGCTCTTGGTCATCGCTGCGATTTCGTCGAGGGAGAGCCCATGCACGTACGTGCCGGCGACGAAATAGGTTATCTCAATCTCGCTGAGCCTGTTGGCGCCGATGTCCGCGATAATCTCATCAATCTCCTCAGAGGTGAGGAGTTCACCATCGAGCTTTCTCTTGATGTACTGGATGGACTTCGGCTTCTTTGCGATTATGATTTCCACAGTGTCGCCGCTCTTTGTCTGGAGATGAGCTATCACCTCTTCCATTAACCCTATGGTTCCTGGGAGCACGATGTGGGTGGATTCTGTTATGTCGAGAATCGCCATCTCCTTGAGGATACCGTGGCTAAGAACCACTCTGTCCTCTGAATGGAGGTCCAGGCGCTCGGCGTCATCCTTGTGGATGACCGCGATGAGCGGTCCTCCAGTTCCAATGTCCAAGTCTTTGACGATAAGTTTCATGTTGTATCACCTTTCTTAAGCTATCTTGCCGTGTGGCTGTCAGGATAGATCTCAAGCACTGTGGCCGTGACAGAGAGGATGAGCGGCCCGAAGATGAAGCCCGGAACTCCAAAGACTACCACGCCCCCGATGATGCCGAGGAATATGACGACAAGGCTCATGTGAGTCCTGTCACTTACCACTACTGTACGGATGATGTTGTCCACACTGCTTATGACAATGAAGCCCCAGAGGAGATAGATGATTGCCTGGACTGTTGAGCCGGTGAGGAAAAGGCCGATGCTCAGGGGTATCCAGATGAATGGCGCGCCGACAAAGGGAATGAGCGCAGTGAGCATCATCAGGGAGCCCCAGAAAAGCGGCGACCCAATGCCTATGATGAATAGCCCTATTGTTCCCGCAAGTGCCTGCGCAACAGCTCCGAAGATGTGCCCATAGATGAGGGCATGTACCGTCTGATGGACCCGCTTGAACATCACCCGCTCATCTTTCCTGCTGAGAGGGATGAAGTCCCTGACCTTTTTCACCATTTTCTCCCCGTCGACGAGAGTGGTGAACATCACGAGCAGCGCGATGATAAGGTTGAGCAGGAATATTGGTACTGCCAGGAGAAGTGTCGGCGCCTTTGTCCATAGCCAGGTGGCAACCTGCTCAAACGCGGGGTCGAGGAAGCTGTTCACGTCCTCCTGGTTGATGACCTTGGCAATTTCCATATTCATCCAGCACTTGAGCGAGGTGGCTTCATCACCGCACTCCTGCTGGGATGATATTAATGATGTCCGTAGCCCCTCTTCCAGTTTGGGGTAGATTGCTTGGGCCTGCTTCAATGCGCCCTTGCCTAGGAAGCTCGCAGGGACGAGGAGCACGAATACGACGAGCAGCGTGACTATCGCTGCAGAGAGGTTGGGCTTCTTAAGCCGGGTGAGCAGCCGCTTCTGTAGGGGGAAGAATATGAAGCCGAGGAGCAGCCCGCTCGCTATAGCGGTAATGAAGGGCCTGAGGATAACGCTTGACAGAATCACTAGGACAAAGAGTACTCCTCCGAACGCAAGTTTCATCCTTGTCCTGTAATCCATGTTCCCCCTCACAAGCTATGTTAAGAGTATCTCAGGGCTTTTTGTGTAGCTATCCCTGCCAAGTGTTGGCAGAATGCCCGAGAAGAATGTGCCGAGGCTCTCGAAGAAGCTGGGCACATTTCTATATTCAATATACTGCACACTGTCTACTTCGAGCACGACCCTGAGGTGGGCAGACACTTCTTCCTCGCCGCCGACCTCGTCAATCAGTCCATTTTCCACTCCCTCTTCCCCAAGGTAGAACATGCCTGTGGCAAGGCCTTCCAGCTCCTGGATTGTGAGACCCCTGTTGAGGGCGACCTGCTCAATGAAGTACTGGTGCATCCTGTCGAGCTTTGCCTGAAGGATGACTTTTTCTTCAGGAGTCATCTCCCTGTAAGGGGTGCCCATGTCTTTTAGCTCTCCTGCGACGAGCCTGCGATAGGTCACGTTGTATATCTCCATTAGCCCTGCGAATTCCAGCTGTGAAGCATACACCCCTATGCTTCCGGTTATGGACATCCTGTTCGCGATAATCCAGTCTGTCGCCGATGCTGCCCAGTATGCCCCTGATGTCCCGCTGTCGCGGATAAATGCCACTGTCGGCTTCTCGACATCCCGGATTGCGCGTGCGAGCTCTTCTGAGGCCACCGCCGTCCCTCCTGGAGAATTGATCTTGAATACTATGGCATCGATAGAGGGGTCATCCTCCGCGCTCTCGATAAACCGTATGACATCATCGGAGCTCATGCTGGGCATTGCGAACAGGGATGCTGAACCCGATTCAGACATAATCATCCCTTCTATGGGAATCACCGCGACATTTCCCTTTCCCGAGCCGCCAGTGTAGAGCAGGGAGACGCCTGCTGCGACGATGACACTTAGCACAATAAGTACACCTATGCTGATAAGGATGATGGCAAGCATGTTGCTTCCCTGGCGCTGCTGTTTTGGCTTGTTGCGAGTGCGGGTGCTGGATGGCTGCGCCGGGGCGCTTGTAGGCCAGTTTTTTCCAGCATGTGCCTTTGGTGAAGGCACAGCCGGCTGCCTTGCGCCGCTTGTTGGTACTGAAGAAACTCCTGGGTGCGATGTCATTCTTTAGAGTGCCGTGTTCCCAGAACTTTAAATATGTTTTGATTCGAGGAGTGCTTATATGAGAAAAGCTTCAAACGAGAATATTATCGTCCTTCTCAAACACTTCCTCGGTTATCACTGGGCTCTCTTTCTCGACGCGCTTCCAGGTTTTTTTCCCTGGAATTTTCTCGAAATATCTTCGCCTCATGTGGATCTCTCTCCCTCTCTCTTGCTCTCAATGCTTTGAATGGTCTCGCCCGAAGAGTGAAAGTACCTGATGCCAAAACCAGGCATTCACAAGCCGTGCGAACTTATCGAGCATGGTTGTTCCCTCAGTATGCGCCCTTCTGGGCAATTGATGTATGCTCTATGTTTAGAGAGTGGCCGCTGGCCGCCACCCGCCTCCCAAGCCGAGCACCAACTCCTTTATATGTTTTTGTATACTGGTTCTTAGTATATACTAGTGTCATACAAACTATATAAAGGTTGTCGTTCTTGCTACTCTCGTGCAGAGAATTTTTGGAATAAACACTCCAAAATTGCTCTTTTGCAGATTCTCGTTTTTTAGACCCAAACATTTATAAATGAACCAGGACTCACCACCCCATGCGTGGTAAATGTCCCTTTAAGACATACCTTTCTACTGATTGCTGAATGAGCCAGTGGTCTGTTGCTTTGGTGTGGGTAGGGAAATGCGCTGATAGAAAAAGGCCCCGGTGGTGTAGCCTGGCACACGCCAAAAGCGTGCAGCAACTATCATGAAGCCCTGTCGAGGCTTCGACCCGGGTTCAAATCCCGGCCGGGGCGTACGCCCGGATGGCACGTCAAGCTATGCTTGAATGCTTTCTGGGCTCCCCTCAGAAAGCCAGTAGGCTTTTCCCATGGGGTGATGGGCCGGTAGCTCAGCTCGGCCAGAGCACCTGTTTGCTTGGTTTCGGCCAGGGAAGGTGAAACTTTTAATCAGGTGGTCGCGGGTTCGAAACTGTTGCCCGGAGACGAGTAGCGGAGAACATCCCGTCCGGCCCATTATACTCGAACGAAGAAACAAAGGAGGATGGACATGCCAGCCAAAAAACCCACTTCAAAGAAAACAAAAAAACTCGCGGCGAAAAAGCCCAAGAAAGCCGCCTTGACTTCTAAACCAAATACCACGCCAAAAACCAAAAAAATTGCTTCTAAAAGACCTGCTGTGAAGGTGAAAAAAGCCTCAGCTGTTTTGAAGAAAAAGCCTGCGCTGAAAAAGAAATCAGTGAAGGTCAAGAGCACGAAAAAGCCTGCGCTGAAGAAAAAGCCTGCGCTGAAAAAGAAGGCAGTGAAGGTCAAGAGCACGAAGAAGAAAGCTGCTCCGAAGAAGAAGAAGGCTCCTGTTCGAAGAAGGAAGGTTGTGCTGCCGCCTATCGATGGGAGGAACCATGTTCTTGTTCCTAAGCATGAGAAGGTTCCAGAGAAGGACAAGGCGCCCTTGCTCGAGAGGCTTCATGTGACTGTCAAGCAGATGCCGAGAGTTGCCATAACTGACCCGTCCATACTCCAGCTTGACCCCAAGCTAGGGGATATCATCAAGATTACAAGGAAAAGCTACACTGCTGGGACAGCAGTCTACTACAGGGTGGTTACTAATGTATAAACCGAATCTCTTGATTCAGAAATATTTTGAGGACCAGAAATTCATCAAGTCTGACATCGAGTCTTTCAACCGTTTCATTGAGGTTGAGCTGAACAACATCATCGAGGAGAACCGGGAGATTGAGCCAACAATTATCCCCCACAATATCGATGAGTTCAAGATTAGGCTCGATAAGATTTGGGTGCACAAGCCTGAGATGATTGAAGCGGACGGCTCCCAGAGGCCCATATACCCCTCAGAAGCCCGTCTTAGGGAATTGACCTATGGTGCTCCTGTGTTCATGAAGGTGAGCGCCCACATCAACGGAACTCAGAGGGAGAGCTTTAACGCGAGAGTGTGCAGCCTCCCAATCATGCTCAAGTCAAAGTACTGCCATCTCAACGGCCTTTCTGCCAAAGAGCTCACAGCGCAGGGCGAGGACCCTGAGGATCCGGGAGGGTACTTCATCATCAACGGAAGCGAGAAGGTGCTGGTCAAGATTGAGGACCTCGCTGCAAACCGCCTCCTTGTCGCCTATAAGAAAGCTGGTGTATCAAGGTATGAGGGCAAGCTCTTCAGCGAGCGCGGCTCCTACAAGATTCCCCATACCCTCGAGCTCATGAAGGACGGCATCATCTACTTCTCGTTCACGAGAATCAAGCGTGTCCCGTTGATTATAGTCATCAAGGCACTGGGACTGCTGAAGGACGAGGACATCATGAACTTCGTGTCTGCGGACCTGAACCCGAACAACCCGATGTTCGACCACGTATACATCAACCTTTACGAGTACTCGTCTGTCAAGACGCAGGAGGATGCGCTGGATTTCATCGCGAAGAAGAGCGGCATCAGCCAGACCCGGGAAATCCGCATCGAGCGTATCAAGGGCATTCTGGACAAGTACTTGCTGCCCCATCTTGGGACAACACATCAGGAGCGTACGGTGAAGGCCTACAACCTCTGCAAGATCATGAAGCGCTATCTGCGCGTGGTCACCGAGCAGCTGCCGCCGCATGACAAGGATCACTTGATGAACAAGCGCGTGAAGATGAGCGGCAACCTTCTTGCCGACCTGTTCAGGGTGAACCTGAAAGTACTCATCGGTGACATCCTCTATAACTTCCAGAGGATTGTGAAGCGAGGGAAATTCCCGAGCATCAAGGTCATCATTAGGGACAAGCTTCTCACGTCTCATATCTACAGCGCGATGGCCACAGGCAGCTGGGTCGGCGGAAGGAAAGGAGTGAGCCAGCGTATCCAGCGGCTGAACTACCTGGAGATGCTCTCTCACCTCCAGCGAGTCGTGTCCCCGCTATCAGCTACACAGGAGAACTTCCAGGCCCGTGAACTGCACGCCACTCATCTTGGGCGCCTCTGTCCTATTGAGACGCCTGAAGGTACTAATATCGGTTTGAAGAAAAACATGGCACTGCTCGCAAGCGTGACACAGCAATCCTCTGAAGAGGATGTGATGAAAAAGCTCAGCGAGTTCGGCGTGAAGATGATTAGAGGCTAATGAAAATGGCAGAAGTCTATCTTAACGGAAAATTCATAGGGAATGTACAAGAAGGAGAAGAGCTCGTGAAGCGGTTCGTCGAAGAGCGCAGAAAGGGCCAGCTCCCGCAAAAGTCCAATATCCATTTATCCCTGACAGGAGATATTGAGATTGAGTGTTCTAATGGCAGGCTGGTGAGGCCTCTCATCATAGTCAAGGATGGAGTGCCCCTGCTCACAGAGAAGCACCTGAAGAGCATACAGAAGAACGATTCAAGTTGGGACGACCTTGTGAAGAACGGCGTCATTGAGTACCTTGATGCGGGAGAAGAAGAGAGTGCCCTTGTGGCATTCACTGAGGATCAACTCACTGAGAAGCATACTCACCTGGAGATATCCCCGCTAGGCATAGTCGGTCTTTGTACTTCACTCGTGCCCTTTGGCAATTTCAGCCCGCCGGCAAGAATCAACATGGGCTCAAAGAACCAGAAGCAGGCCATCGGCTTGTATGTGAGTAACTTCCACCAGCGCACAGACATGGACGTGAACCTTCTTGTCACTCCACAGGTGCCCCTCGTAAGGAGCGTGATGCACAAAGTCAGCGAGTATGATAAGCATCCCGCAGGGCAGAACGTCGTTGTCGCTGTCATGAGCTATCAGGGCTACAATATGGAGGACGCGATTATCCTGAATAAGGGCTCAATCGAGCGCGGTCTCGCCCGAAGCACTTACTTCAGGCCCCTCAAGGCAGAGGAGCTGAGATATTCTGGCGGCCTGATGGATGATATTGGCATTCCTGATAAGGATGTTAAGGGCTACAAGTCAGAGCATGACTACCGCCTTATTGAGGAGGACGGCATAATCTTCCCTGAGGCGAAGGTCGTCACCGGAGATGTAGTCATTGGTAAGACCTCTCCGCCGAGGTTCCTTAGCAGCATAGACCAATACAACCTCTCCCTCGACACGAGACGAGAGAGTTCAGTCTGCCTTGCGCATGGTGAGAAGGGGATTGTTGATTTCGTGGTCCTTACCGAGAATAAGGAGGGCAACCGCCTCGTGAAAGTCAAGGTCCGTGACACCAGAGTCCCGGAGATAGGGGATAAGTTCACCTCCAGGCACGGCCAGAAAGGTGTTGTGGGGCTGATTGTTCCCTCTGGGGACATGCCGTTCACTGCGAGCGGTATCACTCCTGACCTTATTTTCTCGCCGCACGGTATCCCCTCGCGTATGACTATTTCCCACCTTATAGAACTCGTGGGTGGAAAGGTCGGAGCGCTGAAGGGAGATTACATCGACGGCACGCTGTTCTCAGGAGATCCTGAGGATCGCATCCGCCAGGAGCTTCTGAGGCTTGGCTTCAGGGAGAACGGCACAGAGATGGTGTACAGCGGCCGGACTGGAGAAGGATATCCTGTGAAAATTTATGTGGGCAACATGTACTACATGAAACTGAAGCACATGGTCGCGAACAAGATTCATGCTCGTGCCAGAGGTCCAATCCAACTCCTGACAAGGCAGCCGACAGAAGGGCGCGCCAAGGAAGGAGGCTTAAGGCTTGGAGAGATGGAGAAAGACACCTTTGTCGCCCACGGCGCGTCTCTTTTGCTGAAGGAGCGCTTTGATTCTGACAAAACAGTGGTGCCAGTGTGTGAGGAGTGTGGCATGGTGTCTGTGTACGATCCCTTCAAGAATAGGGCGTACTGCGTCAACTGCGGCGACCACGCGAAAATCAGCTTCATTGAGCTCAGCTACGCATTCAAGCTCATCATGGATGAGATGAAGTCGCTGTGTCTTTATCCAAGATTGATGCTTGAGAGGAAGTGGTGATTATCATGGAAAATATTGGTATAATCAGCAAGAAGGTCGGGAAGATTTCCTTTGGGGTATTGAGCCCCGTCATTATCAAGAAGATGGCCTCGGCCAAGATTGTGACACCGGAGCTGTACGATAAGGAGGGCTATCCTGTAGATGGCGGCCTCATGGACATCCGCCTTGGTGTTATTGACCCAGGGCTCAGATGCAAGACCTGTGGCGGCAAGATCAAGGAGTGCGTAGGGCATTTTGGCTACATCGCCCTGGCGCGGCCTGTCGTGCACATCAAGTTTGTGCCTACAGTGCTCATGCTGCTCAGAGGGACATGCAGGGACTGCTATCGCGTCCTTCTTTCGCCTGCTGTCATCAAAGAGTTCAACGAGGAAGCAGAAAAGGCATTCGAGCGTGGAGGTATAGGGGCCCAGCGTGAGGCCCATAAACTTGCGGCGAAGAAGGCAAAGAACGCCACGAAGTGCCCGCACTGTAAAACCTCACAGCATAAGATATCACTCGAGAAGCCGACAACATATAATGAGGATGAGAAGCGCATCAACCCAATCGAGTTGCGCACCCGCCTCGAGAAAATCTCAGATGATGACCTCGCAGTCCTCGGCCTGAACCCCAAGGCAGTGAGGCCTGAGTGGATGGTCCTGACTGTGCTGCCAATTCCGCCGGTGCCAATGCGCCCGTCCATTACCCTTGAGTCCGGAGAGAGGAGCGAGGATGACCTGACGCATAAGCTTGGCGACATCGTGCGTATCAACCAGCGCCTGTTCGAGAACATCAACGCCGGCGCACCGGAGATTATCATTGAGGACCTGTGGGATTTGCTGCAATATCACGTCACGACGTTTTTTGACAACAGCGTCGCGCAGCTTCCACCAGCGCGGCACCGTTCCGGACAGCCTCTCAAGACCCTTACCGAGAGAATCAAGAGCAAGCGCGGTCGTATAAGACATAACCTTGCAGGTAAGAGGACTAACTTCTCCGCCCGTACTGTTATCAGCCCTGATCCTATGATTGGACTCAATGAAGTCGGCGTCCCGTTTGTGATGGCGAAGAAGCTGACCATTCCAGAGCGTATTACTCCCTGGAACATGGAATACCTGCGTAAGTTCGTCGAGCGCGGGCCGACTAAGTATCCAGGTGCTAATTATGTGGTGCGCCCGGACGGGAAGAAGAAAAAGATTACCGACGAGACACAAGAGCAGCTCCTTGAGGAGCTTCAGCCGGGATTTATTGTTGAGAGACATCTGATGGATGGCGATATCTCAGTGTTCAACAGGCAACCCTCATTGCACAGGATGTCTATGATGTGCCACCGCATCAAGGTCCTGCCCTATAAGACACTCCGGCTGAACCCTGCTGTGTGCCACCCCTACAACGCGGACTTTGACGGGGACGAGATGAACCTGCACGTTCCGCAGACAGAGGAGGCGCGCGCAGAGGCGGAAATCCTCATGGAAGTCACGACTCAGCTTATCAGCCCGAGATATGGCCTTAACGTTATCGGCTGCATCCAGGATGCGATATCCGGCTGCTATATCCTCACCAAGCAGCTCTCGTATTCTTATGAGGATGCTATGCAACTCCTTGCCCAGGTGGGCGTGGATGATTTCAAGGGTTTGGCTAAGAAGAAGGAAGTTTCCGGAAAGGAGGTATTCAGCGCCCTGCTCCCAAAGGATTTTAGCTTCACCGGGACTGCGCGAGACCGTTCTCCTGTCGTCATTAAGAAAGGCAAACTCCTGAAGGGAGTGATGGACCGGCAGAATCTTGGAGAAGGCTCTGGATTGATGTTCAGGAACTTCCACAAAAAGTACGGTCCCCAGGCGACCATCGAGCTTATCAGGAATATATTCAGGTTGGGCGTGTTTGTGCTGCTTGACCACGGTTTTTCGACTGCTATATCTGATACAGACCTGCCTCCCGATGCAAAAGAGCGCGTGGTCCAGACTATCGAAGAGTCTGATAGGGATGTGGCGGAGCTCATCACCCAGTACCGCGAGGACAAGCTTGAGGCCCTTCCTGGCAGAAGCAAAATGGAGACTCTTGAGCTCAAGATTCTTGAGCGGCTGAACAAGGCCAGAAACATGACTGGTAAAGTCGTCAAGGAGTTCGGACCTCAAGATACTGCGACCCTGGTGATGGCCAACTCTGGTTCGAGAGGCAATTTCCTCAACCTCGCGCAGATGGCTGCCTGCGTCGGCCAACAGGCTATGCGCGGCCAGCGTATCGTGAGGGGCTTTAATCATAGGACTCTTTCGGCATTCGAGCGTGGCGACCTTTCCCCTGATGCCCATGGCTTTATCCGCCACGGCTTCAAGGATGGATTGACTCCGCACGAGTTCTTCTTTGGCTCCATGACAGGTAGGGACTCCCTCATGGACACCGCCCTGAGAACGCCTAAGTCAGGCTATCTTTACAGGAGGCTTGCGAACGCGATGCAGGACCTGAAAGTCGAGTATGACGGGACTGTGAGGGATGCTGCAGGAAAGATTATCCAGTTCGAGTATGGCGAGGACAGCATCGATGTCTCAAAGTCTGAGAAGGGAAAACTCGATGTGAAGAAGCTCATCGCGGAGGTGATGTGAATGCCAGTAGATTCAACTATAAAACGGAAATATGCTGGGAAGCTTCCCGAGAGCATCATTAAAGAAATCGAGGAGGCGCTTCCACCCAAGGCTGCGAAGAGCAAGGTCGAGAAGGTTTTCGCTAGCGCTCTTGAGGAATATGAGCGCATGCTCGTCGAGCCTGGAGAGTGTGTGGGCCTTGTCGCGGCAGAGTCTATCGGCGAGCCGGGCACCCAGATGACACTTAACACTTTCCACTTTGCTGGAGTGTCACAGATGAACGTCACTGTCGGTCTTCCGAGAATCATCGAGATTCTCGACGCGAAGAAGAAGATTTCCACACCCATGATGGAAATTTACCTCAAAAGCCCGTTCAACAAGGGAAAGGACATTAAGAAGAAGGCCATGTCCATCAAGGAGACCAAGCTACATGAGATTGTCACGCGCTTCGTCATCAATCCACTCGAGCTGAGTATAGAGATGACACTTGATGCTGAGAAGCTCGATGACCTTGATCTCGAGCCGAAGGACATCAAGAAGAAAATCCGACAGTCATTCAAGTCTCTTGCAGTGGAGATTGAGGAATTCCAGCTCATCATCACGAGCAGTAAGCAGAAGATGGACATCAAGGATCTCTATAGGATGAAAGAGAAGATGAAAAAGACGTACATCAAGGGTGTGAAAAATATCAGCCAGGTTCTTCCGGTGAAGAAGGATGATGAGTTCATCATCGTCACCGCCGGTACGAGCCTGCACCGTGTACTCATGCTCGACTTTGTCGATAAGGATCGCACCACCTCAAATGATATCCATGAGGTTAGAGCGGTTCTTGGTGTCGAGGCAGCACGCGCCACTGTCCTAAAGGAGGTGCTCAACGTCATCGAGACACAGGGACTGAATGTCGATACGCGGCACATCATGCTCGTGGCTGACACGATGTGCGTCTCGGGGTTGATAAAGGGTATCACGAGATATGGTGTCGTGCAGGAGAAGAGCAGCGCTTTGGCTAGGGCGTCTTTTGAGACACCAATCCGGCACCTCATCGCAGCTGCACTGTCCGGAGAGGTAGATCCACTGACGAGCGTCGTGGAGAACGTCATGCTAAACCAGCCGGTTCCGCTTGGCACAGGGCTGCCCAAGCTGGTCTCGAAGAATTGAGAAGAGATGATACTATGGCAATAAAGACGACTAAAACGGACTCGACAACACAAATAAAGAATTTCCGTAAGCAGGGGCGCCTCGTGTTCGGCGTCAGGCAAACCATGCAGATGGTGCGTGAAGGCACTGTGGAGATGGTATACCTCGCCTCAAACTGCCCTGAGGATGTGCGGACTGAGGTAGAGCATTATGGAGAGCTTTCGGGCATTCCTGTCAAACTCCTGAAGATGCCGAGCGATGAGCTGGGTGTGCTGTGCAGGAGGCAGCATACTATCCTTGTCCTGGGACTACGGAAGGAATAGGATGGCCCGCGTCAAGTACGATACTGCGCTGATACAGGCTATGAGCCTGTTCGAGCGCGTGACTGGGGCGAAGCTTAAGGATTGCATGCCAGGCAAGGACTCAGGTATTTTGTTTGTCGTCGAGCAGCATCAGGCAGGAAAGGCGATTGGAAGGGGCGGAGAGAGGCTGAAAAAACTAAGGGCCCTTTTAAAGCGAAAGATTAAAATAGTGGAGTTTGACCCCGAAGTAACGCAGTTTGTGCGGAATCTTATCCACCCGCTTAGGGTGAAAGACGTCCGTAGGGACGGCGAGAGTGTCGTGATTGAGGGCACAAGCCGGGAAAATCGTGCCCTGCTCATTGGCAAGGGACGCCAGAACGTCGCTCGTTACGAAGCGATTGTACGGCGCCATTTTGATATATCGGAACTGAAGGTTGTATAATGGCAAAAAAAGCGAATGGTCTGAATGCGGGAGACCGCCTGAAGAAGCGAAGGCATAAATTTAGGTGGAGTGACCCCTACTATAAGAGGCGCGTCCTCCGGTTGAAGAAGAAATCAGACCCCCTTGCGGGAGCGTCGCAGGCCAAGGGAATTGTGCTTGAAAAGACTCAATTGGAGGCGAAGCAGCCTCACTCAGGCATGAGGAAGTGCGTGCGTGTGCAATTGACCAAGAATGGTAAGCAGGTGACCGCTTTTACCCCGGGCGACGGTGCCATCAAGATGATTGATGAGCACGACGAAGTCATGATTGAATGTATTGGCGGCAACAAGGGCCGTGCAAAGGGAGACATCCCCGGCGTGCGCTGGTGTGTCATCCAGGTGAATGACCAGAGCCTGCCCGCGTTACTCTCCGGGAAGCTCGAGAAAGCCAGGCGCTGATTAGAGTTCTGCTGGTATTTATCGTCTGAAATCAGACCCAAACATATATATATATAGCACCATTCTCTTTTTACTGAATAAGGACAAATTCACCGGTGTTTTTTCCGGTTTTGTTTAGTCTTTCGTTGTGTTCATACCATGGTACTAAAACAGAAGAAGGAAAATATAGACTTCAGCAAGCCTATGCATGTCATCAAGATTGGCAAGCGCTTGCGCAAGCCTTATCACAAGAAGCCGTTCATGTATGTTGATAAATCAACCCTTGCCTCCAAGAACGGCTTTGTTGAGTTCCTCCAGATGCAGTCTCAGAACTGGGACAACGGGACCTACCTCCTGAAGGCGGCAAAAAGAGGAGAGCCGCTGCAGGGGACAACCATTTTCTTTGCCCAGTTCGACACTGACCAAGGCAAGGTGAAGAACTTTGAGAAGGAGTCAATATCCAGCGGCAGGGGTTATCTGTGCTGGGATTTCTTTAATAAGTGAATTGGGGTACACCCTATGGACCTAGAAAAAAAAGATGCACAGCAGTTAGTAGAAGAAGTAGCAGGCCTGTCTAAAGATGAGGCTGCCAGCCGGATCCGTTTTGTGGAGCGCAAGATTAGCACTCTCGAGTGGGACAGCAAGAGAAACCAGATCCATCCAGCTAGGCTGTATCAGCTCAAGATGCTGCGGGCAGAGATGGAGTTGCTTGAGGAGCACTGCCAGGCCCTTGCAGCGTAGGCCTTGATCAGACTATTCTTCCTTAATTGAGCACTATGTAGTCAGCATTCTACGGAACGCTTAAAAGTCCAGCGAGATTCCCTTTTCTTGACAGCACCATGAGCCGAGACCTCTTTTCAGAGGAAGGATTAGATTTAACTTTTTCAGGAGAGCGCGAGCACTACGAGCCGGGTAAGGATGGCTTTGATAGGGGGCTTGTGGATGTGTTTGTTGGTATGTATCTGGATGACCTTCGGCGACTCGTCGGAACGCACCAGCACAAGAAACTGTTTAAAGAGAATGTTGAGAGATTCACCGTGATTCTTGATGATATTGTTGATTCCGAGTTCAACGCGAACATTTTCATCGACGCTGTGGTGGATGGTATCGCGCTGAGGCTTGATGAGGAAGGCTCTGAGAACAAGCTCACCAATCTCGGTCAGCTTGTCGACCCGCTTGTACAGTCACTGTACAACCTTGGCCACAATAATTTTGCTATAGATGGTTATAGCCTGCCTTGCTATCCAACGAGCCTGGGGAGCTATCTTATGGGGACTAAGAAAGCGCCTCTTGTCGTGGCGTACAGGGCGGATACAGGCTTCTTCGGCCATAAGGTGAGGAATTGCTCACTTACTCTTGTGGGCAATGTGTTCCGCGCAGGCGCACATTCACACGACAGTGAGTTCCACTTTGAGGGAGATTCGCAGCAGGTTGGCTATTATAGCAGTAACTGTTCCTTCTACGTGAAGGGGATGCAATTCCTCCCAAGGGGAATTGATTCTCCTGAGACACCCCGGGAATGTGAGTTCTATGTGGACATGCACATGACACGAGCGAGGGTGCGTGAGTTCCGCTCAACCTATTTCTTCGAGAATAGAAATCGGCTCTTCCACCCTAAGGGAGACGGCTGGGAAGAGGTGTTTCCGTGAGCCGCGATGTCCTTGACGGCCTGGGAGGATTGGAGCGGTCAGTTGACAGAGGATTCTACGAGCCAGGGCTGGAGCATGACTATTCCAGCCACGTTGACCGCATTACGGCTATCTATATTGATATCGGCAACAATACTGGTTATCGCTTCGCAGGCCTGGGTGGTGAGAGGGGATTCAATGACCTCACAACTGAGATCTCTGAGATTCTTGAGGACGAACCGGCAATCGAGGACCCCTGTAGCTTTATTCATGATGTGATTGATGCTGTTCGTGATGCCACAAATGAAAAGGCATTTCAGGTCACCGATGAGATAGTACTTAGCCCCCTATTGCAGGCACTCTATAATCAGGGTCATAATGATTTTGTGTTCTCACTTGAGATGAAGCGCCCTCCCCCATATCTCCTGCGTTATCTTAGAGGGACAAAGCAGAATCCCATGAGGATATCCTGCTCAGCAGATGCAAGATGTGTGGCAAATCGCGTGGAATACGTGAACCTTCAGTTCAATGGATCAATCAATGAACTTGGAACAGCAGCTAAGCGTAGTGTCTTGACGGCTAATGGCGAGGTTAATGCTGCAGGGAGTTTTGCTGCGCGAACTGAATTCTACGTTCCCTCGCTTGGGACTCTCACCAAAGATTTTGTTGGCTTTGGTGAAGGGTGCACATTCTATGTTGATGGGCAATTTGATGATTCAGATGCAACATACTCGCAAAGCTTTCTGACCTATGTGCTCAGAAGGCATGGTTTCTGGTGGGACATGAACCTTAATGATAGCAAACTGGGCTCCAGGCTGTTAAGGGGTGTGATGAAGTCCTTCAGTAAGATGGGTCTCAACGCATACAGGAATCGCCTGTTCATTCCGAGTGGAGATGACGGCGATTGGGAAGAGGTGTTTCCGTGAGCCGTGATCTCCTTGACGGATTGGAAGGATTGGAGCTTTCTGATGAATCGGAGACCTATGAAGCTGGGCTAGAATATGAGCATCAGGGTCTTGCCGGCCGTATTGTTGATGATTGGGTTGAGAGGCGCTTCAAGGAGATTGGATATGATGGGATTGGTAAGCATGTCCTTATCCCATTGTATGAATCATTGTTGGAACCCATTGAAAATTTTGCGCACAGGCCATTTCTGGATGCAGTTGTCACCTCACTCTGGATGCGCGAGCCTGAGGGCTCATTCCTACGCATTGCCATGGCGAAGCATCTTATTGATCCCTTGATTCAGGCACTGTACAACCTTGGCCACAATGATTTTGATCTCACACTGCCTCCCTATCTCGACAAGCCTTTGGGCTATTCCCTTGGCACTCTGAAAGGGACACGGGGCAGGCCCCTTGAACTCACTGTGAGGACCCCTTTCATCCAGCAGCTGGGATGCGGGGCCCAGTACTGTAAGATAACTCTTCATGGTAATGCAGAGTACCCTGGCAGTGGTTTTGCGAGATATTCCGAATTCATCTGTGAAGACGCTGTCGAGGGTGTGGGCAAGTATCCTGTGGAGTATTGCACCTTCCGAGTCCCGACTTCAGACTGCATTAGCCATGTGGGTGATGCGAAGCATAGCCAGTTCTATGTGTCTGAAAGGGTGAGCATGAATGAGTGGCTGAGGTTCAAGCAGGGCTCGCTCTTCAAGGACAGCGACACCTTCTGCGACTCATACAGGAACCGCCTCTTCGAGCCTGACGGCAAGGAAGGATGGCGCGAGGTGACATTTTGATTTCAATTATTCCACTCACTACTGTGAGAACGATGTGCAATGGGAGAGATGTCCAGCAGGATAGTTCTGGTGCTGTCAAAACTGCCTGTGAAGCATCCTCCCCGGGCACGTCTTTTGTTTACGGGGTGGCTAGATGAGCCGCGATATCCTTGGAGAGGAGCTTGCAGACGAAGGCGAACATAAAGAGCGCGAGCACTATGAGCCAGCCGAAGAGCTGGACTGCTCTGAGCTCGTGGACTATCTCGTCGGCCTGTATGTTAATGGAACCCTGTCCCTTGATGATTCAATGTTCCGTGAGAAGAGGAAGGAGTCCTTCGACCACGCAGCCGAGATGGCGCGGCAATTCCTCAAGGACAAGAGCTTCGAGCCCCAGGGCTTCCTCGATGCGCTTGTGGATGAGGTACTTGCTGCAGATGGCTATGAGTTCGCCAAGCCGCGCAGGGTCCTCGACCCCGTCGTGCAGGCCCTGTATGAGTTGGGCCACAATGCCCTCACCGTGGACACGAGCCGCGACAGCCGTGAGTTCTACATAGGCGGAGACCTTCACGGCACAGAGGACGACACGCTTGCCGTCACCTACGTCGGCAGGTTCCATTCTGTCGGGGCGTTCGCTGAGCACTCTAATATCCTCTGCATAGGAGATACGTCGTACGGGGGAAAGTGGGCGAAGCATTGCGAGATGCATTTTACCAATGGAAAGAGCCCAAGCGTCGGCTCATCATCAACTGACAGCACATATTATATCACTGACCAGAGCAACATCGCCATCGACCTTGACCCCATGGTGCAGGGCCCTGCTGTACGATGCACATATTATGTGGATGCACAGCTTGAGCCGCACACCCTTGAGTTCTATCACTTCCATGACTTCTTTGAATACGGAAACAAGCTCTACTGGAAGGGCGAGGACGATGAGTGGATTGGCGGCGACTGGGACGCTGTTGAGCCCTTTTCTTCGACCTGAGACCAAACTCTTATAAAACTCCTGCAAAACTCAGATGCAAGAGGGGCAGTTATGGCTGGCAAGAAAATTACTCCTGCGATGCAGCAGTATTTCCGGTTCAAGGGTGAATATCCAGACTGTGTCATCATGTTCCGGATGGGAGACTTCTACGAGATGTTCTTCGAAGACGCCAAGATTGCCTCCAGAGTATTGGATATCACGCTCACTTCGAGGGGAATGTTTGACGACAAGAAGATTCCGCTGTCAGGCATTCCCTACCATGCACTTGAGCCTTACCTTGCGAAGTTCGTCAAGGCAGGCTACAAGCTCGCAATATGCGAGCAGATAGAGGACCCAAAATTCGCGAAGGGAGTGGTGAAGCGCGATGTTGTTCGTGTAATCACTCCTGGTTCAGTGGTTGAGAATGAGCTGCTCAATGAGAAGAGCAATAATTACCTTATGGCGCTTACTATCAAAGGCGACAAAATAGGGGCTGCCTTTGCCGACATCTCGACTGCCGAGTTCCTCGCCACTGAATTGCACCGCAAGGAATTGCGTGCTGTGATGGCGCAGTTCTCTCCAGCAGAGATTATCGTCCCAATGAGCTTAGGAGTGGATAAGGAGCTGTTCGAGGAGCTGAAGGACGCTGCCTACCTCTCCCCTGTTGAGGACGTGCAGTTTCAGGGTGACAGGTGCGAGGAATTATTGAGAGAGCATTTCAAGGTTGCTTCGCTTGATGGCTTCGGCCTTCAGGAGAAGCAGCTTGCGAGCTCTGCTGCCGGTGCGCTTCTTTGTTATCTGACCGAGACGCAGAAGCAGTCCCTTGACTTCATCCGGAAGATTTCCTACTTCTCTCCCAGCGAATTCATGGTGCTTGACGAGGTCACACTTCGAAATCTCGAGATACTGCGCAATATAAGGGATGGGTCCTCAAAGAACACTCTGCTTGAGGTGCTTGACCGTACGCGCACAGCGATGGGAGCGCGGCTTCTGAAGAAATGGCTATCGCAGCCTCTGATGGATGTCAAGGGGATTAACGCGCGGCTCGACGCTGTTGAGGAGCTCACCAAAAAGCCGATTGTGCGTGAGGAACTCCGAACCCTGTTGAAACAGGCAGCTGATATTGAGAGATTGCAGTCCAAGGTGATGGTGGGCAGGGCGAAACCGAGAGACCTGGCTGCCCTGCGTGACACGATTGCATTGCTGCCCAGTGTGAAGGCGCAACTCCAGAAGTGTGAGACCGGGGTCCTCGCCTCTCTCTCTTCTTTTGATACTCTTGAGCCACTTGCGCAGCATTTGGGGGAGGCGCTGAAGCCTGAGCCTGCAGCGACACTGCTTGACGGCGGCGTAATCAAGGAGGGATATAATCCTGAGCTCGATGAATTGCGGGATGCGAAGTCCCACGGAAAAGTGCTGCTGAAGGAATTGGAGCAGCGCGAGAAGAAAGACAATAGTATCAGTGCGCTGAAAGTAGGATACAACAGGATGCTCGGCTATTATATTCACGTGAGTAAATCAAATCTCCATAAGGTGCCTGAGCACTATATCAGGAAGCAGACCCTGACAGCAGGAGAGCGCTTCTTCACTGAGGAGCTGAAGCAGCTCGAGGCAAAGGTGTTGAATGCTGAGGGTCGTATTGTGGCTCTCGAGCAGAAACTCTTTGATGAGCTTGTCCAAAGGCTTGCGGAGAAGATAGCTGACATCCAGGAGGCAAGCTCAGTCCTTGCGACAGTTGACGTGTTGTGTTCCTTTGCTGACTCTGCCCTGCGCAACCGCTATGCCAAGCCGCTCCTGAGCGATGATATTGTGCTGGATATCCGCGAGGGAAGGCATCCTGTTGTCGAGGCGGTGAACAAGGAGTTCATCTCCAATGATTGCGTGCTCGGGCAGGGAGAGATGGTCATTCTCACAGGCCCGAATATGGCAGGCAAGTCGACCTACATGCGGCAAGTTGCCCTGATATGCCTCATGGCTCAGGCCGGAAGCTTTGTGCCTGCTGAGTCTGCTACGATGGGCCTCGTTGACCGAATATTCACTCGAGTTGGCGCGTTCGATGATTTGGCTCACGGACAGAGCACATTCATGGTGGAGATGACGCAGACCGCCAACATAGTGAACTCAGCGACTGCCCGCTCACTGATTATCCTTGATGAGATTGGAAGGGGGACATCGACGTTTGACGGGGTGTCGCTTGCCTGGGCTGTCGCCGAACACATATACCACCACCTCAAGGCCAAGACTCTTTTCGCGACTCATTATCATGTGCTGAACAAGCTCGGGGAGAAGTTTGAGCGTGTCAGGAACATGAATATCCTTGTGAAGGACAAGGGCGGGGAGATTGTGTTCCTGAGGAAGATTGCAGAGGGCGGCACAGACCAGTCTTATGGTATCCATGTGGCAAAGCTTGCTGGCATGCCTCATGAGGTCATTGAGCGTGCACGTGAAGTGCAGGACCGCCTGATGTCAGAGGACAAAATGCTCCGTAAGATCCGTGCAAAGAAACACGAGGAGCAGAAAAGCTTACTGGATGTATAGGGGGATAAAATGGGATTCGGATATTGCAGATTTGAAGATTGCGAAGAAGGAACAAACATCGATTACCAGATTATGCTGGGCGACCTTGGTGTTGAACTGCTGGTCTGCGGACTCTGGGAGCACTACGCCAGTGAGCATAATGTGCTTCCTCCAGAAAGAGTGAGGGAGGCAGTCATGGCAGCAGACCCTGAACTGGCGACAAGCCACACACTCGCCTATTTTGGGGAGACGCAGAAATACGATGTCTATTTCGTTGAGGAAGAAGGTGATGGATACAACCATGAGATTGGCGATGCCCCGGATACTAAATTCATCGACAAGCTGAAAGAGATTATCGACGGAGTCGACGATTCAGCGAGCCAGTACTACAACAATTAATGCTTCTTCTTTTTCTTCTTGAGCGAGAACAGCGGCGGGATGATACGCTCATGCTTGCACTTAGGGCATTTAGTCGGCCGCTTTATCTTTGACCTCTCCCTGAAGACATAGCCGCAGCTCTTGCACTCTGCCGGCAGCATCATAAGCTCTTCATTCTGCTGCATGGAATATTTGATGTGCTTCATATCCTCGCGGATGTCCTTGACAGTAGTCTTGAACAGGTTCGCGATATGCTGGAGAGAGATGGGCTCCTCTCGAAGTAGGACCATAATCTGCTGTCTGCGCGTTTCCATGATGCACCCTTGTTTTTTTCCCCTTAAGTATTTTTTGCTCTGACGTATAGTTTTTGGACTCTAGTCTTGAGACCATCTGTTGCAGTGTATCTGATGTAGGACCATAAGCTTTTTATAAAAATGTATACTGGGAGGGCAAAGGTAACATTTAAATATAGTAAGTCCCTAAAAAAAGAGTGAAGAGCACATTTTATACTACATGGCGATAGAGCGGGGGCTCTACTTAAGAGGTGAGTATTCATGGGAAAGAGCGGCTTCGACGGGATAAATCCACACATTGCACAGCTTGCACAGACGCTTCAGGAGAATGGCTTAGCGGCAAGCGCAATAGACGCGATATCCTTAGCTAACAGTATATCGATTGAAGAAGGGACTCCCGGAAGTGAGCCCTATGGCTCAGAGAAGATTCCTAATAGGCATCCTACTGAACGCCCCAAAAAAGAGGGCTGGATGATTGATAATCTCACTCCTGAGGAATGCGGCCCCCCGGTCAGCCACCTCAACAAGGAGAGAAAGCCAGGCAAGATAGAGAATGTCCCACTCAAAGAGGAACCAGCTCCTCGCCCCCCAGAACGAAAACCCGCACCGGAAAGTACCCCAGCTGTCTTCCTTCAGGAAACACCGGTTGAGGCAGAGACAGTAGAAGAGGCGACAACTGCCCCGCCGGAAGCACCTGAGGAAGCCCCCAAAGAGGATTTCGAGCACCCAGCAGACGACCCTGCTGTCCGGGATATCTTGGACGCAGATGCGCACCTTATCTATGGCCCGCCAATTACGGCCTGTGAAGAAGAAGAGGAATCTGCTGCTGAGCCCGAGCCAGTCGAAGAGCCCATAACACCCCCTGAACAGCCAAGAGAGGAGCCGGTCATCACCCCGGCAGAGCCCGAGCCCCCAAAGAGAGAGGAGCAGGCAGAATCATCCCCCCATCCAGAGGGATCAGAGCCCTCAACGCGGGGAAGAGGGCTTTCAGTTGAAGAGGAGGAGATGACTGACATCACCAAAATCTTCAATTACGGGAACAAGTAATCTTGGCCACCCCTAGTTTTATTAATTCAGCTACTAGTCTAGCTGCTGCCATGGATGAGAAACCCTCTCAGAATCTGTTTCTTGAGCGCAATCTCATGATGATTTATGGTGTCACGCTCATGGCCGTCTTGGGCGTGTCGAGCATCACCCCGGCGTTTCCCCAGGTGATTGAGTTCTTTGGCCTGTCTCCCCAGGCAGTCGGCCTGCTCATCACCGTATTTACTCTTCCTGGAGTATTTCTCACTCCTGTACTGGGCGTGCTTGCTGACCGCTTTGGACGGAAGAGGATTCTCGTGCCGTCGCTGTTCCTGTTCGCTCTTGCCGGAACTGCCTGCGCATTCACCCGTGATTGGACTACGCTACTCGCTCTTCGCTTCATCCAGGGAATTGGTGCAGCTGCCCTTGGCTCTCTTAATGTTACGATTATCGGCGACCTCTTCTCAGGAAAGGAATGCACGACAGCGATGGGATACAACGCGAGCGTGCTTAGCGTCGGGACTGCGGCGTATCCTGCGATTGGAGGATTCATCGCAGGCCTTGGCTGGTATTATCCCTTTGCCCTGCCTGTGCTTGCGGTTCCTGTCGCATTCCTTGTCTGGTTTGGGTTGGTGAATCCAGAGCCTGAGCGAGATGAGCATATCCGGGATTATTTGAAGAGCGCCTTGAAGGCGATGCTCACCGCGAAGGTCGTGGGTATTTTCCTTGCTGGCGTGCTCACCTTCATCATTCTCTATGGCTCGTTCCTCACCTACCTTCCCATTCTTCTTGCGGACTCATTTGAGGCGTCTCCCGTGGATATTGGGCTGGCGATGTCCCTCATGTCGATTGTGACTGCACTTGCATCATCACAATTGGGAAGGCTGGGCAGCCTGTTTTCCGAGAAGCGCCTGCTTAAGGTTGCCTTTGCCCTGTATGCTGTTGGGCTTCTCCTGTTTCCCTTCATGAAAAGCATGTGGGCAATGGCGCTTCCTTTGATTGTGTTCGGCCTTGCCCATGGCATTAACGTTCCTTTGTTGCATACGATTCTTGTGAAGCTCGCTCCAATGAATTACAGGGCTGCCTTTATGTCGGTCAATGGTACTGTTCTTCGGCTTGGACAGACTCTTGGTCCATTGGTGATGGCACTCGTATATATGGTGTTTGGGATAGCTGGAGTGTTCTATGCAGGCGCGGTGTGTGCAGCTATGGCAATAGTGCTTGTGTATTTCCTTGTCCGTTGAGCGTTTAAAAAGGAAACCTTTAAATCTGGACATCTCATGTTATGATTGGGATGGCGAGAATACCAATCATTGAGTTGAAGGACGTCTGGAAGACCTACCAGATGGGAGAGGTAGAAGTCCATGCCCTTCGAGGCCTTACTCTCAAAATTGAACGGGGAGAATTTGTCGCTATCCAGGGTCCAAGCGGAAGCGGGAAAAGCACTGCGATGAACCTCGTGGGCTGTCTTGATATTCCTACTCAAGGCACTGTCTGGCTTGAGGGCCAGGACATCGCCAAGCTGGGCGAGAGCGACCTTGCGCAGATTAGGGGGAGAAAAATTGGGTTTGTATTCCAGCAGTTCAATCTCATCCAGACTCTCACTGCCCTCGAGAACGTGGCTCTGCCAATGCTTTTTCAGGGCACAACTGCGGACCAGCGGCATGATAGGGCAGCGAAACTGCTCGGACAGGTTGGCCTTGGCGATAGGATGCACCACCGCCCCAATGAACTCTCAGGAGGGCAGCAGCAGAGAGTGGCTATTGCCCGCTCGCTTGCGAATGACCCAGAGGTAGTGCTTGCCGATGAGCCCACAGGCAACCTTGATTCCAAGACAGGGCAGGAAATCATGGACTTGCTTACCGGCCTTCACAAGACTGAGCATAAGACCATTATCATTGTCACTCACGACCAGGACGTGGCGCAGTGCGCCGATCGGGCTGAGCTTCTGCGTGACGGTAAAATTGAATCAACTTCAACAAACGGAAAAGGTGAACAGCAATGAACAAGAAAATACCAGCACTGATTACGCTTATCGCGCTCTGCCTCATGGTAGTGAACAGCGTCGCGGCACAGGTTATTGTCATACCTCTCTCTGCAGATGGATATGACCTCACCGTGACTCTCACCAGCCAGAGCCCGGACCCGGTGAGTCCTGGAGAGACCCTGGAATTGAGATGGAACGTGGAGAATATCGGCTCAGAGACCGCGAAGAACGTGATGTTCGAGCTCGTGCCGAGCTATCCCTTCTCCCTGGAGCCTACTGTGAGTGCCCAGAAAAAAATTGGCAGCCTGGAGCCCGTCCAATCCGCTGATAATGTCGCCACCCTTTATTACAGGGTGCAGGTGGATTCTGGAGCGCTTCCAGGTGACGAAACCATTGATCTTAGGTACTCCCTTGATGATGGGCTCAGCTGGACGCTACTGGAGGATTTCGGAGTGCGCATCGCCTCCCAGACCTCGACACTGTCTGTCGATACTGTGACTGTAATTCCAGAAAGGCCGGCTCCCGGGCAGACCGCAGAGGTCAAGCTCCTGCTGACGAACGACGCCGACGGTGTGCTGAAGGACATCAAGGTGAAGCTCAACTTCGTCACGACAATCACTGAATCAACCTTGATTCCCTATGAGAAGCTGCCGTTTACCGCGCTTGGCTCGAGCAACGAGAAGACAGTGAATTCCCTCGCTCCGGGAAAGAGCACTGAGATTGCCTTCACCATCATCGTGGACGGCGACGCTGAGAGTAAGGTATATAAGATTCCGCTGTCATTAAGTTATACTGACAAGGACGGGACTGAATATGAAACCGATGTCACGAGCACCTTCCTTGGCTTAGTGGTGGACCAGCCCCCGCAGTTCGAGCTGAACCTGCAGGACAGGGACTTCTATACCAAAAGCTCGACAGGAGATGTCGTGCTGAGCGTGTCGAATGTCGGCCCGAGCGAGATAAAGTTCATGACGATGATTCTGGAGACTAGTGATATGTACCAGGTCATCTCTCCGAATACCGTGTACCTCGGTAACCTCGAAAGCGATGATTTCGAGACTGCTGAGTTCACCCTCAATGTAGATGCTGATATCGATGAGGTGCTTCCCCTGACTGTCTCGGTGGAGTACAAGGACGGCTTCAACAAGCCATACACATTCTCTGATGAAGTGAATGTCCCAATATATTCTGTCAAGGAAGCGAAGAGCCTGGGGCTTATCCCTGCAGGGAGAAGTCCTATCACAACACTCATCTATCTGGTGATTCTCGTCGGCGGCGGCTACTGGTTATATCAGCACCGCAAGAAGAAGAAGCAGCAGAAGGCATAGTTTTGTGAGGGAAGCATGACACTTACCCCCACTGGCCTGGTGCTAGCGAATCTGCGCTCCAGGCCCCTAAGAGCATGGCTCACTATTGTAGGCATAGTGATAGGTGTAGCTGCCATCATTGCTCTCATTACGATAAGTTTCGGGCTGCGCAACGCGATTACCACGCAGTTCGAGGCTTTTGGGACAAACAGGATTATGATCATGCCCAAGGGATTCGTCATCCCAGGTACATCGTCCGGCCTTACTGCTGACGATGCTGAGCGTCTTGATAAGAATCATGTGACTGAGTACGCAATCCCTTATCTCATGGACATGACACAGATAACCTACAAGGGCGATACCGCGGCAGGCTATCTTATGGGTGTTCCGGCGAAGTATGCCGAGAGGATGCTCGACGATTTTGATATGGATATGGAGGAGGGTAGACCCCTTCAGAGCCAGGACGTCTCTGCCGCAATCATAGGCCCGCTGCTTGGGGATTCCCTGTTTGAGAGGGATATCCGGGTGAATGATGTGCTCTATCTTGACGACCACAAGGTGAGAGTTGTGGGCATCTTTGAGCCCATCGGAAACCCTGAGGATGATTCATCCATGATGATTCCCATGGACTTGGCCAGGGAAGTGTTTGATGAGGATGAGTCTGTGAGCTACATCGACCTCACGGTGAAAGATGGAATAAGTATTGATGATGCTGTGAAGGCCGTTGAAAAAGATCTTGACCGCGCCCATGACGCAGAGGACTATATGGTGTTGACACCTGACCAGCTCCTCGAGCAGTTTGGCTCGATTCTCACTGTGATAGAAGTGGTGATTGTCGGCATTGCTGCGATATCGCTTCTTGTCGGCGGTGTCGGCATCATGAATTCGATGTTCACCTCGGTCCTGGAGAGAACAAAGGAAATTGGGATACTCAAGGCGGTCGGCGCGGGCAGAAAACATATCATGGCGCTGTTCATTGCCGAGGCTGCCGTTGTCGCCCTTGTCGGCGGCATCATTGGCATCCTGTTCGGCCTTGGGCTGTCGTATCTCATCCAGCTCGCTGCAATGGCGTCAGACTGGAGCGGGATGCTGAGGATAACAATAGAGCCATGGCTCGTACTCTTTGGCCTGGGATTCGCACTCGTGACCGGAGTGCTCTCCGGGCTATTACCTGCGGTGCAGGCAGCAAAGCTCCAGCCAGTGGACGCGTTGAGGAAATAAGATGAATGATTATGTCAAGATAGTGGTGCAGAGCATGCGAAGCAGGGGCATCCGCAGCTGGCTCACTATCCTCGGCATAGTGATTGGAGTCGCGGCGATTGTCGCTCTTATTACAGTCAGTTCAGGATTCAAGTACGCTGTCGAGCACCAGTTTGAGAAGATGGGTATCTCTAATATCCGGATTGTGCCTGCGCGCCTTCAGGGGCCGCCTGCAGGCAGCCGCGGCTTCAGCAAGGATTATGTCGACCGTCTCGAGAGGCTGAGAAGTGTAGATTATGTCAATCCCGCGCTGAACGGCTACTTGCCTATATTCTACGGCAAGGAGGAAAGCTATTCCATGGTCACCGGCTACGATACTACTCTGGGTGATAAAGGCTTCTTTGATGCTGACATCAATCTTGAGCAGGGGCGGATGTTCACTTCCGGAGAGCAATATTCTGTCATCATAGGGAAGAAGGTAGCTATTGAAGCCTTTGACAAAGATGTCCGCCTCAAGAACAGCATCACCATTGAAGATTATACTTTCAAGGTCATTGGCATATTTGAGCAGACCGGCGCCCATGTAGATGACATGGTAATTGTTCCTTTGGAGACTGTGAGAGAACTCCTTGACGAGGATGACATGGTGAATGTGGCTGTGGTGACACTGGAGGATGGCATTTCCCTAGAAGACGGGAGAAAGGAGATTGAGCACGAGTTCCGCGAGGAGATTGATGATGAGGAGATTGATGTCTTCACCCCTGACCAGCTGTTGGCGCAGTTCACCCAAATCATGGATATCGTGCAGTTCGTGCTTGTGGGCATTGCCGCGATTTCACTCGTTGTCGGCGCTGTCGGCATCATGAACTCGATGTTCACTTCAGTGCTGGAGCGAACTGGAGAGATTGGCGTGATGAAAGCTGTTGGTGCGAGGAATGAACATATCCTGCTCATGTTCCTCATCGAATCAGGGATAATCGGTGCTGTAGGCGGCTTTATCGGCTTGCTTATTGGAAGCGGCATTGCACTGCTTATCAATGTCATCGCTGCCTATGCCGGCTTTGCATGGCTCAAATTTAAGATTCAGCTTGGTGTTGTTGTCTTTGCAATAGTGTTCTCGTTCATCATCGGAGCGGTGTCAGGCATTGTCCCCGCGATGCGCGCAGCCCAGCTTAATCCTGTTGACGCGCTCAGATATGAATGAACTTCTAGCTCGTCGACCGAAAATTATATATCCAGTCTGTTTGCTAGTCGAGGTTAGGGAAGTACATGATACTGCGCAACCTGAAGCTGGAGAACATCAGGAGCTACACCAACGAGAGTGTTGACTTTCCAGAAGGCACAGTGCTTCTTTCTGGAGATATCGGCGCTGGAAAGAGTTCTGTGCTGCTTGCTGTCGAGTTCGCGTTGTTTGGGATTATGCGCGGAGTGCTGTCTGGCTCATCGCTGCTTCGCCACGGAGCAGAAAACGGTGCAGTCGAGCTCACCTTCTCCCTTGGAGAGAAGCGCGTCACAGTAAAACGGATGCTCAAGCGCAAGGCCAAGGACGTTGTGCAGGACTCTGGCTATATCGTAATGGACGATGTGCGCCAGGACCTCACTCCTATGGAGCTGAAAAGCAAGGTTCTTGAATTATTGGGGTATCCGCCATCTCTTCTGACAAAATCAAAGGACCTTATCTTCCGCTATACTGTGTACACTCCCCAGGAAGAAATGAAGGCGATTCTTTTCGACCAGAAGGACATGCGCCTCGACACATTGCGGAGGCTTTTTCAGGTTGACAAATATCGCACTATCAGAGAAAACTCGAAAACCGCGCTCCAGGAGATACGGAGCAAGGCGCGCGCATTGGAGGGCGCGACTGCGGATATCGAGGAACTGAAGCGCAGGGAAGACGAGCTGAAGGCGCAGGCGAAGAACGCGAAGCAGCAGGTCGAAGGGGTGAAGCCGAAGCTCGAGGAGAAGAGGAACTCTATCAAGGAGAAAAACGCTGAACTCGAATCTCTCGAGAAACAGCGAAAGGAATTTGAATCATTGCGGAGAGAGGAGTCAGCTCTGAAGACACGGTTATCAGGAGTAACAGAACAATTCGAGAAAAAAGTGAAGGAACAGGAGACGCTTGAGATTGGGCTGAAGCATCTCAAGGCGAAACTCGATGAGCTCCCTGAGCAGAAGGAGATTCCGGACATCAAAGCCCTTCAGGAGAGGCTCACGGAATCCACAGCAAAGCGCACTGCGCTTGAAGCGCAGTTGAAGTCGCTGCAGGGCCGCACAGCGGAGTTGCAGCAGGAGGCGCCGGACGAAGCAGCCATCCAGAAGGATCTGGCTGAGCGGCAGACGCGCCTGAAGTCGCTGCATGACATCATCAAGCGCAAGGCAGAGCTCGCCTCGAAGAAGTCGAGCATGGATTCCCATAGGAAGGAAATCACGAACCTGCTATCCCTGAATGAGCATGTCCTTGCTGAGGCAAATGAGGCAGTAGGTAAGATGGCGGACCTGGAGCAGTGCCCGCTCTGCCAGCAAAAAGTCCCGCATGAACATAGGGAATCGATACTCACAGACCAGCGCTTCAAGATAAAGACCGCGGAGAAAGTTGTAGGGGAGGCCAAGGCGAAGCTCACTGCGCTTGAGAAAGAGCTTGGTGTGCTTTCCACAGACGAGAAATCGCTCCAGCAGGCGAGGGAAGGCGCAATCAAGATTGAGGCAGAGCTCGATTCGTTCCAGCAGGCGCTGGTGAGGCTTGAGGAAGGGCAGAAAAAGCTCGCTGAGATGAAGAAAACCCGGACAGAGGTGGAGCAGCAGCTCAAGGTGCTTCCGGATGATGATAGCCTCGTGACACAATTGGAAGAGGCCCGCCTGCAGGAGAGGGCAGCCCAGGAGCGTAATAACCTTCAGGACCAGCTCAGGGAGCGGCAGGAGCGCACCAAGAGAGTGGAGGAAGAGAATGAGAGACTTAGCGCTGAAAGGGCAGAATCTCAGGAAAAACTCGCGACTCTCCATGACAGAATCCAAAAGTTTAAAAATCTTGAGGACGCGTATGCGGAATATAAGTCGGCGCTGGAAGCGTTGCGGCAAGAGGAGCAGGTCCTGCTTACCGGGTTGACTAAGGCTTCCACGACGCTTGCGTCACTCGAATCAGAGCAGGGCCATCTCAGGGAGCGCCTCGTAAAAAAGGCCAACCTGAAGCAAAAGCATCAGCACCTTAAGCACATCCGGGATTGGACGGAGAAGGAATTCATCCCCTTGATGCATCTCATAGAGCGGCAAGTGATGCATCGCCTCCGCCAGGAGTTCTCGGAACTGTTCCAGCGCTACTATAGTATCCTCCTCGAGGGCGAGGAGATTAGTGTGCGGCTTGACGAGGAGTTCGCCCCTGTCGTGGAGCAGAACGGGTACGAGATGCCGACTCAGGACCTCTCAGGTGGTGAGAGGACTTCCCTGGCGCTGGCGTACCGGCTCGCGATAACGTCGGTGGTGAATGATGCTGTATCGAGCATACAGACGCGGGACCTCATCATCCTTGATGAGCCCACTGACGGCTTCAGCTCAGAGCAGCTGGACAAGCTCCGTATGGTGCTCGACGAGCTTGATGTGAGGCAGATAGTGATTGTGTCTCACGAGAGCAAAATCGAGAGTTTTGTCGAGAGCGTCATAACAGTGAACAAGAGCGAGCACATAAGCAGGATAACAACACGATGAAACCGGACGAATGGGACGACCTGGATCTTGATGATGAAGGAAAGCCCAAAAAAGAAGAGGAGCGCTGCCCTGAATGCGGCAGCACGAATATCATCAAGCGCGGCGGCGAAGTATACTGCGGCAAATGCGGCCTGGTGATTGATTAACACTCTGGAAAAAGGAGGCAAGTACGATAGAGAGCGCTATTATTGTGGGCGGTATTGGTGTAGTGTTATTTCTGGCCTACACCCTCTACAAGCTTCTGCCCTTGCGGCCTGATGACACCGACACATTATACAACGAGATTCTCACCTCGAGCAAATACGCTGTGAGGGGCCGTTTCGACGAATAAGTGCGAAACGTTTAAATACGCCCAGACTTCCCCCTGATGTTCACATGGCAAAGAAACAAGAGCCCGAGTTTAAGCTGACCAAGTACGAGAGAGCGAGAATCATAGGTGCACGAGCCTTGCAGATTTCCATGGGCGCCCCTTTTCTTCTTAAGACCACAAAGAAGGACCTCGAGGAGTTGAAGTACAATACCGTCGAAATCGCCAAGAGGGAATTTGCGGCAGGTGTCATCCCTATCGGCATAAGGCGTGTGATGCCTAAGCATATCATCGAGCCGAAGGAGCAGGAATAGTTCTTAGAGTTCTGCAGTTAATCCCGCTGAGAATCAGCGAGAGCGCTCATATTTTGTATGCTTCATCATGGTGCACGAGGTCTTCGAACATGACTGTGTCACCGCTAACCCTGAATAGGAGGACAAAGCTGCCTATCTGTACCCTCTTGAGATGACTGAGATTGTGCCGGAGATTCTTGTAGCGTTGGTTGATAAATATATGATTTGTATTGGTGATTTTCCGGATGTTCTTTCTGATGGCAAGAGCAAGTGTCTTGTCTCTTTTCCCTAGCTTGTCGAGTTTTCGTTTCAACTTAGGTGAAATCTCGAAAGAAAGGCTTATCATATCTCCAGCAACTTATCCAATTCATCTAAGGTCATCTCAACATGAGGTCCTTTCATTATCTTTCTGAGCTTCTTGACATACTCTTCCTTCAGGGGGAGTTCATCGGTCGGGTGCCAGTCATGCTCTTCGCAGAAGAGCTCCTCTTCCTTGCTAAACTTGCTTCCCTTGATGTATCTCTCAAAGATGACCCTTTTTTTCAGGATTTCCCTTGCTACCTCGGACCAGTTGACCCAAGAAAGCCGCTCGATTTCCCCTTTTACATCATCCTCCACGGGTAGGCTGAGGCTCACCATACTATATCATTCTCCTACGCTCGAGCTCCTCGAACTTCTTTAGCTTTCGCAGCTTTTTCATGATGCCCTCCTTCGCGACCTGAGGCCAGTTGATATCAGGCATCTCGTCCATCTGTTTCTTTAAGTCTTTAGGTATGGAAACCGTAAATCTTCCGATGTGCGTCACCTCATGCAATTGCGTAAATTAACGTAGTTGCGTTTTGATATTTAAATCTTGTGGAGAGAAATTCACAGTCCAGCTGCTGTGAGAGCGCTTTCTACCATCTTCTTGATATCGACCTTTGCCTCTTCCGCGCTTATCTGCTCCTTATTTGAGCGCGTGGCAGGCCTTTTCGGCCCCAGCACTCCGCATAATTCTGGCCCTTTTGATATCTCGAACGTTCCCCACTCCTCGCACTTCGCGATGATGTCGTTCTTGTCCAGGCCGAGAAGCGGGCGCAACACAGGCATAGTAGTTGCAGCGTCAATCACAGCGAGATTATCGAGAGTCTGGCTGCTCACCTGCCCCAGATTCTCTCCAGTGATGAGGCAGTCGTATCTCTTCTGCTTTGCAATCTCAGCAGCCACCCGTAGCATGAGCCTCTTTGTGAGCACAAAGAAAAAGCGGTGAGTGCACTGGTCAGCGAGCGCCGAGAACTGCTGCCCGAGATTCACTGTATACACTGGAGAGAAGCCGAGCTTCTTAGCGACTTCCCGCGATTTGTCTTCAGGGCTTGAGTCGGTGAATGGCTCCTGAGAGAAATGCACTGCCCCTATCTCGAGCCCCTGGTCAAGCATCATCTTGCCCGCTATTCCGCTGTCAAATCCTCCTGAGAGCAGCAGCAGCCCGCGCTTGAGTTCCTGTGTATTCATCCCCGCCTTCATCTCGCTCCCACCTTGTAGATGCGCTTCGCGAGCCTTGTGGCAAGCTTTTTGTCATCACACTGCTTGAAGATGAGCTTTCCGTCCTTGTGCACGATGATTTCGACGTGCTTTTCCTTATCTGCCAGCTCAACGACAATCACATGCCTCGATGTGGCAAGCGAGGGAAACGCCTCGGCAATGCTGTCGAGCGAGAGCTCAGTATTCTTGAGGGGAATCGCGCTGAGCGCCGCCTTCTTCTTGCATGGGCCGACTTCAAACTCCACTGCCATATCGTCGATAGAGAGCTCCTTTTATTTATAAGCCAGTTGGTGGAAAAGCGGCTTTAGGATGGTGTTCGGGACATGCTAGGGCAGATTTTTTAATCTTTGTGGCCAGAAATCCGCTGGCTTCAGCTAGCGGATGAATGGCCGATAGCTTTTTCTACAGTTAGATGAAAGGTGTGCATGCGGAGCGAAGCTGCCGCGCGCACACA
>JAFCGF010000016.1 GCA_017608295.1 Candidatus Woesearchaeota archaeon | reverse complement strand
CCGGCTTTGGAAGATCCTTTATCCCCTGGCGTGGCAAATTTTTGGATGCGGTCAATCTCCGGGACGGATTCTTTAATAGTGAAGCCATAAGATCGCAGCTCACCTATGAACGCTGTGCGTGGATCTTCTTCATGGGTTTGGGGTTTGACCATTGTGCCTGATAGGTCTTGGTCTGATAAGTCAACCATTATTTAATCCTTTTTGATTTGCTGTGCAGAGCGTTCTGCGCCTTCATGAACTTTATTGTGTTTGCATCAATTTCATCTAAGCGCCTATTAAGCGTTCTGATACGGACAAAGCCCCAACTTGCATACAAAAACAAAAGCAACCCTACTGTAATTACCATTAAAACAGTTCCTTTGTGTCTGTGCAGCGTGGGGTTTCCTCTTGCGGTGGTTGTGGTAGTGGTTGCCAGTGGGTAGGTTTTGTCTCTACAGAAAATCCACAAGTCCACCACGAGTCTGCATAAACTTTCTGCGGCTCCCGATAGTTTGGCCCCCATATATAAATTGCTTGTCTGCCCTTTCTTGGCGCTGTCTCTATCGGTTGCCACTCCCCCTGCTTCTCCAGCCTGTCAAGGGCTTCGAGGGCTTTGTTATATTCGTGGTAATAATCACGGCTTATTTTGTCGTTACAGTCTGCGTATAATTGTGCGGCGGGGTGCAGCTCTTCCAAAGCCTCTCTGATAGTCTCGTAATCACTCATCTTCCATCTCCCAATCTTTTTCAATTTCATCGCCTGTCAAAACCTTATCAACATTCTCAACCATATAGCCGTAATTATGCTGACCGAAAAAATCATCCACGCAAGCACAGGCTCGGACTTCTCCGGTTTCTTTGTTACGTACTTTTATACAGTAGTTACTCATTTGGTTTTCCCTCTCTGGTCGAAATTCATTTGTTTTGGTCGAAAATAGCATCTATTCCTCCATCTTGCTTTTTAGTTCGTCTAGGGCTGCGTTGTAGCCCGCATCGTATTGAGCGTTATACAACCCCTCTGTCCATTTCCGTTCCATCCCCTCATAGTTCTTCAATAGGGTTAGGGCGCGGAGGATGGTTTTAACATGGCTGCTATCTATTACATCGCTCTCATACCCATGTCCGTCCACATAGACTATATCGCCTAGACTGTCTGTGTTCTTTTTTACCGCTTCAATCGCATCATCTGTTTTCATTGGTTTTCCTCACAAAATATTCCACATTCAAAATCCATTACCTGTTGTCCGTCATCGTAATCTTCTGGCAGTTCGTCAAGAAAGCGCCTATCTGTATCAGTTAGCTTCCAGAGTTTAACTCCTAACTCTCTTGATAGTTCACAGCGTTGTTTAAATACATCTGGAAACGTCTTTCTAACCAGATTCCAGTATTTGCCATACTGCCCCTTAACACAGCCTATACAGTTAGCGTTCGGATAGCCTAAGTCATAAATAGCTGGGCGCTTGACCCCTGCCTTTTCTAGTATCTGAAAGCACTTTGATTTGTTTATCCCTGCCTCTATCAGTATAGGGAGAACATTGGGCAGCTCCCCCATAATAAACCTGTCGTACCTTCTGCGCTCATCTATCGTAAAACCCAGAACGTGCCAGTCTGGTTTGTTTTCGTCTTCCCATTGCTGCCGAGCCTCTTTTTTTAACTTAACCGTGCAAGGCGCTCCGGCATGACCAGCCATATATCTAACTTTCTTCCAGACCTCATGTGCAGAGCAATCAGGGAATTTCTCATTCTTTGCTATATCAATCTTTACGCCCAGCCAATCTTCACAATCTTTCATAAATCGTAAATTGTCAGGGTGTTCCTCAATAACCGGATTGTTGATTAGTCTAACATCACAGTCTGGGTATTTCTCCAGAGCCAACTTTGCAGCTACTGCACTGGCGGCTCCGCAAGAAAACCAAACTGCTATTATGTCGCCTTTTTTCGGTGTCATCTATTCCGCCTCCTTTGCGCGTTGTATTGCGTTGGTTGCTATTTTATATGTTGGTGACATAACAACTAAATCTCCCGCTATTGTATTTTGATGGCTTGCGATGTTCTCCAAAGCCGCCACTAGCTCGGCAATGGTTTCGGATTGCCTTGGGTCGATAATATGAATCGGCTGGCGCTCCATTTGTCTGCGCGCTGCGTCTTTCCAGTTTTCAACCTGCGCTTGCTTCTCATCAAGCTCATCCTCAAGCTTGTTCACAAACTTTCCGGCACGTTCTATTTGCGCTTGCTGATCGGTTAGGGCTGCTTTGATTGGTTTTATCGCCTTGTCAATCGTATCAATAAGTCGGTCAAGGTCGTGCGCTGGGGCGCACATGGCTAACTGTGACAAAACCCTCAAAGCTTTAAGCGCCTCCCCTGCGTCTGTTTTATCAGAGCAATGTGCATTTTTTGCACATTGGTCATTATTTCCGGTTGTGGCGCGGGTGTATTTGACGGTGTGGTCGTCTGTTGGTCGTCTTGACACGCCACTACGCATTTCTCTCCATGGCTCTATTACCCATATCTCGTCCGGCATTTTATCGGTCATCGTTCTCTCCTGTTAAGTTGCCGGGGTCGCGGCTCTCCTTGTCATTATTGACAGCCAAAGCCCTCTAACTCCTTGGCACCGCTCCCCCGACTATCCGCCTGTTTATCGGCAGGCGAAACTGGTTATTGAAATATTCCCCATTTACGGAATAGGCTTCGGCGAGGGGCTTCCTTCTTACGGCCCTCGTACACAGCCTCAAGGCCATCGACCACCTGTTTCCACAGGTCCTTATCTTCGAAAGGAATTGTATTAGATACATCCCATTGCCTTGGCAAAAGGTAAACATCGTCACCGACTATCATGCCGTATCCGTTTTTCGTGAAGGTGATCCCTTCTGGTACGGGGTCTGTCCAAGCGCCCGACAGGTCGTATTCTGTCTTGGTCGGTTGCCCGTCCATGTACGCCACAACCGTCATGGTTTCCGTGCCAAAGTATATGCCTTCTTTCATAGCGTGTTCCTCTTTTCATTTTGTAGCTGTCTCGTTGACGGCCTGATATGGACCGGGCGCATCCTCAAGTAATGCCGTGGGATACCTCGCCGGTCGGCATAATCGTTTCGTACCGCTCGCCGGCAGCTATCGTTTGACCAACTGCCTACTGTGTCAAGGCATTTGCCATCGACGTAGATCTTGTACTGTTTGAACTCGGATTTATTCTCGGTCATGCTCTCATCCCCACGGCTATCATTAATGTGAGGCTGGTCACAAGAGCTTTCAAGTCTTCAATGTCCTGGCGCAGATCGTCCATCTTGTCGGCCGGCTTAGGCGTCAGGTCGTAGAATTTGTTCTCAGTCATGGCTACCCTCCCATGCCTGTATGAATGCCGTAATAGTCATCAATCTTGTCCTGGCGGGCTTCACACTCTTGAAAGTCCGTTTGGATCTGACCCAGGCGATAATCGTAAATTGCCAGGCATACGAACAGAGCCGTAGCAAACACTAGCATTTGCGCCCATGCTCTTAGGGCGGATGTCGGCTTTGACGCTTTCGGGTATTTTATAGGCTGTAGCTCTGCGTTTTCTTGTCTCATGGTATCTCCTAACTTCTTCAAAATATCTATCAATTGCTTTCGGGCTGTCTGGGGTCATTTCACCCTCTCTTTCATCATGGCGTCGGCAACAGAATAAGCATCCCACGCAGCGCCCCTTTGCCATTCCACAGAACGCAACGCCACCTTAGACGAAGACATTACCCCTGCCAATGCCGCCATAGCTATTTGGTCGCGTAGCCGAATCTGGTCGTTATGGCGATGGTCTTCAAAGTCCCTGCGTAAATCACACAGGTCTTTGCGTACCTTGGCCAGCGCTGCGGCTGTTTGGGCGTTCATTTCGTCACCTGTTTCAACAGCTCGTCAGCGTGACCAATAGCTTGCTTCACAACGTCCTTTACGCTCCGGTTCATTCCACTGGCCAATAGTCCTGACAGAGCCATTGTGGATACGTGCAGGCGTTCCATGCGGACCTGTTCGTGCAGGACCTCTTCGGCCTGTTTTTCTCGTGCTGTTTCCATTGCCTTGTCGATTTCGGTTACGTGGGCTTTATTGCCGTTTGCTTCGGTCATTGGTTTTCTCCGTTGTTTATGATTCATTTATTGCTTTACTACGATACACTGCGTTGATTTAATTTCAACAGTTAATTTTGTTTTTATACAGCTATTGTGTAGATTATAACGGCTTCACCATGCAGCGATGATTGCTGTACCTTGATGATGCCATGCTTAACTAGGGTATCTATTCTAGCGGTTATACCTTGTTCGTCAGACATAGTTATATGGTCAACAATATAATCAGCGGTACACTTTCTCCCGCCAACCTCTATGGTGTCACATATTTCCTCTGTAAGCTCATCGTTGAGCTGGCTGCCTATATCTTCCACAGGAGTCTCGTGGGCTGGCTCAGGGATAGGCGCAGGCTCAGTTGCGCCTCTGTAGCCAATATAGGCGTATTGGCCGCGACTGGTTTTAAGGACAACCCCATCGCTAATCATGTTTGTAAGATACACGCCCAAAGTTGTATACGCCATATTGTTATTTGGGTAGGTATCTCGATAAGCATTAAAGAAGTCTTTAGGCGAGCCGTTGCCCATTTTTTTAACAATATCATATACCCTCTGTTTCTGGGTTCCCAGCGATGCTGTATCCATACTAGATAAAACAGCATCACAAGCATTGCTAAAAACATCCTCAACTTTTTGCTGCCCTATCCTTTTAACTAACGAGCCATAACTTTGCTCATTAGTTATCTCAATCTCGATTCTCATAATCGTATCTCCATTTTGTTTTTCGGTTCTATTATTATTAAATCATAACATACATTAAATCAATAAGTTATTTATATAATTATCTAGTTTGAAGTTAATTCCGTTTATTCGGGTTGGCCTAAACGGTCTGTAAGTGTGTGTGAGTCTACGTAGTAGTAGTTTTTATTTTTATTTGTTTTTTTGTTTTATATATATAGTACTCTCACCTCTCTCAGGATTACTTTACATACATGATTAACCTTTAACGATATTCTTTGCTCTTTTCTTTAAGGCGACGAAAATTAATTCAGTTTATTCGGAAACTGGCACTCACAAAGGGTTATAAAGGAATGGATTTAAAAATGTAAAATCAGTTTATTAGTGTTTTTGGCTTCTACTATGGTTTATAGGCGAAAACAATTCATTCGGCATACTTTCTCACCCAGCTATTGATTGGATTTCAACATTGGGATAGAGTGGATGGTATGACCAAAAAGAAAAAAACCACCAAGCAATACAAGATTAGAAAGCTAAACGATCAGCAAAAATTATTTGCTGCCGAGATGCTGATTGATGGCAACCGTACGCAAGCGGCCATCAGAGCGGGTTATAGCGCGAAGACAGCTAAATCTCAGGGATCAAAACTCATGACCAATGCGCACATCCTCAAATTGGTGGAAGAGGGCAAAGCCGCTCGTATGGCCGTTGTCAAGATAGATGCAGAGTACGTTCTACGGCAATCAGTCAAGCTACACGAGCGGTGCATGAGTGAGGTCAGTCCTGTGATGAAGCGTGTCGGCAAGGATATGGTGCAGGACACCGATGATGATGGCAACCTGCTATTCAAGTTTGATTCCGGTGGAGCTGCCAAAGGCCTGGAGCTGATTGGTAAGCACGTTGCTATCCAGTCGTTTAATGAAAAGAAATCAGTATCACTCGACCTGGATAATGCGACCAGGGAAGAGCTTGAGGCTGAACTGGCTGCGTTGAAGAGGGATGATGATGATTAAACTGGTAATGATATTTCTGATTGGCGTTCTTTTTGGTCAACTTCTGTACGGCCCTAAAGCTTATGATCGTGGATTTGAAGCTGGCAAGTTTACAAGAGAGAAGATCCTGCGCTTGCCCCCATTGGATTACGAGGATTAACCATTGGCCGCACAATCCCCACAAACCGATGAAGAGATAATCAGAGAGATACGCGTGAGGCAAAAGCTCAAGCACGTTATAGCTACCAATGCCCTGGCTGACTTCACACCATATAAATGGCAAGAAACATTCTACGCTGCCGGCAAGAAGAACAAACAACGCCTGCTCATGGCTGCCAACAGGGTTGGCAAGACGTTCAGTGAATCACGCGAGTTTGCTTATCATGCTACCGGCAGATACCCAGACTGGTGGGATGGTATCAGGTTCAAGCACGCTCCACGGATGTGGGCGCTTGGTGTATCGTTCGAGCAGATCCGTGACGTGATCCAGAAAGAGCTGCTGGGTGATATCCTCGATGGCGAGAATTTTGGCAAAGGTGCTATCCCTCTCAAGTCCATTGATATGGATTCTATCATCCGGGCACCTTCCACGCGTGGCCTAGTCAAAGAATTTAAGGTATATCACGAGCCATCCAACTCATATTCATCAATCAGCTTCAAGGCATACGAGCAAGGCCAGCATGTTTTGATGGGTCAGTCGATTGATTTCATCTGGATTGATGAAGAGCCACGCGACCAGGCTATCTATCCTCAGTGCGTAACACGTACCGCAACAGGCAATGGCGGCAAGGGTGGCTATGTCGTGATGACATTCACGCCTGAGAATGGCAGAACACCGCTGGTATCTCACTTCCTGGATGATATCAAGCCTGGTCAGTACATTCAGAATGTTACCTGGGATGATGCACCTCACTTGGATGAGGATACCAAAGAGCAATTACTTGGCGCCATACCTGAGTATCAGCGTGACATGAGATCCAAAGGTATTCCAATATTGGGATCTGGTGTCATCTTCCCGGTCGCTGATGAAGATATCAAGGTCGAGCCGTTTGAGTGTCCGGATCATTGGTTTGTGCTTGATGGTATGGATTTCGGTTGGGATCACCCACAGGCTCATATCCAATTGTGGCTCGATATGGATGAGGGAATCACATACGTGGTTCATGTATGGCGTAAATCAGAACGAGATGCCGGCCAGGCGTGGACCGCTGTTAAGACCTGGGCCAAGGATGTGCCGAGTGCATGGCCGCATGATGGCTTGCAACACGAGAAAGGTGGCGGTGAACAGCTCAAGAATGATTACAAGACCGCTGGCTTTGATATGGTCGAGACACACGCTACCCATGTTGAGGGTGGATTATCTGTTGAAGCTGGTCTATGGCAGATGCTCCAGGATATGCGTGATGGCAAATTCAAGGTGTTCTCAACGTGCCGTGAGTTCTTCGAGGAGAAATTGCTGTATCACCGTGACGATCATGGCCGGGTTGTCAAAGAGAAAGATGATATCATATCAGCCGTGCGTTATGCTCACATGATGAAGCGGTATGCTATCCCGATGGGGTCCGTGAAGAAGATCCGACAGAACGATGGCTTTGGTAATGCGCCGGCTATTGTGGATTGGGATCCATACGCAGGGAGTGATGATGACGATTAAAGAACTACCACCACCTAAATTCAAAAGCGAGTCGGCTGTGATTGAGCTGATTAGGGGAATGTTTGATGTGGCCTTCACGCACCGCATTATCTATCTGGAAATAAATTATAAGCTCAAGGGTAGTTCTGAGATAAAATCCCATAGCATTGTCACAAAAGATTCTCTCGGCATTGACTAGGTTTCGAGGCTGAGTTATAAATAAAGGGTAATCATTTCAATAGGTTGAACGTCATTCAACACATAGGAAACAATATGTACGACCCAGAAGCCAGCAAAAACTACTGTAGACAAATAGATCTGCAGTTTTCTGAAGATGATTTTAATGAGTTTGGTCGGTTAGCAAAGAAGCACAGCATGACCCATGAACAGGTTGATTTCGTAATGATGCAGCACGCCTGGCGTATTAAATGTTTGTTCAATCCAAAGAGCTATAGCGTTCTAGTTCGCATTAAGCTCGCTCTTCACTTCCTCAATCCTTTTGCGAAAGGCCTCAATTAATGTGTATGTCATCCAAAGCTCCGTCTGCCCCTCCGCCTCCTGCTCCACCTCCTGCACCAGCTAAAAAGGCCGGTGAAGCTGTTCGTAGGGCTAGAGATGAATCAAAGAAGAAAAGCCGCAGCATGGCTGGAGATGCTTCAACCCAACTCACCGGGCCACGCGGTCTAATGTCCCCTGCCAACACAGCAAACAAAACATTACTAGGTAGCTAATGGCTAAAACAGCACGAGATTATTTCGACTACCGTATGGAACAAATGCGATCCGAGCGCTCAAGCTGGACTACGCATTGGAAAGACTTGAATAAAAACTTCCAACCTCGCCGGGGCAAGTTCGATACCTCTGACAATAACAAAGGCAATAAGCGTAATCAGCTTCCTAACAACACGCCGTTGTTTGCGAAGCGTGTATTACGTGCGGGCATGATGACTGGCGCGACCAGTCCTGCGCGTCCTTGGTTCAAGTTAGGGCCACCCGATCCTGATATGGCAGATTTCGGCCCTGTGCGGGGATGGCTGGATGATGTGCAAGATGTGATGTATCGTGTCTTCGCATCATCCGGTTTATATCGCGTGCTTCCTTCGGTCTATGAGGAATGCGGTACAATTGGCACAGCGGCTATGCTGCAAGAAGAAGATTTCGAGAATGTCACTCGCTTTACGGTATTTACTGTTGGCGAGTATATGATTGATATCAATGGTAAGAACGAGGTTGATACGTTTGGCCGTGAATATCAACAGACAGTCCACCAAATTGTAACCAAGTTTGGTATTAAAAACGTATCTGATAATATTAAACAGCTATATGAGAGCGGGAATCTAAGCTCTCGCTTTGAGATCCGTCATATCATTGAGCCAAATGACAAGCCGGTTGAAGGTCTGGATAAGCTTGAAGGCTTTGCTTTCCGGTCTGTTTATTATGAAACAGGCAACAGAGCTGGCCATAATCAATATTTATCTGTCAAGGGATACCATGAGTTTCCTGTCCACGCGCCACGCTGGGATACAAAGCCTGGCGATACATACGGTATTTCTCCAGGCATGGATGCTTTAGGCGATTCTTTTGCGTTGCAAGTGCAGGAAAAAGAAAAAGGCAAAGCTGTTGCCAAGATGGTTTCACCACCTACAACTGCACCATCGGCATTGAAAAACACACAATTGTCATTACTTCCGGGCGCTAACAACTTCACGGATGATCCGAACAATGTCTTCCGGGCAATCTACCAGATCGATCCACGCGTGAATGAGCTGGCTGAAGATATCCGCAGGACTGAGGATCGTATTAATCGTGCGTTTTACGTTGATATGTTCCTGATGATTCAGAATGACACCCGGAACCAGCGTGCTACCGCAACTGAGATTGCCGAGAAGCATGAAGAAAAGCTATTGCAGCTTGGCCCGGTGCTGGAAAATTTGAATGATGAGCTGCTTGATCCAATCATCAACCGCACATTTATGATGTTGGTTCGTGCGAGCGAGCCTGGCTGGAAGGGTCTGACTGACAAGATGATGATCCCTCCGCCACCTCCAGAGTTGGAGAATGCCGAGCTTAGGGTTGAATACATATCTATTCTGGCCCAGGCACAGAAGATGGTAGCAACAAGCGCTATCGAGCGTTGGGTTGGGTTCGTTGGTCAGATGGCTGCTATCCCTGGTAACGAGGACGCTACCGATAAGATTAACTCTGATGAGATTACAGATATCATGGCCAAGGATCTAGGCGTGCCAAACGCTGCGGTTTATACCGATGATGAGGTCGCCGGCCAAAGAGAGGCAAGGGCTGATGCTATGGCACAGGCCCAACGTGCTGAACAAGGTACTGCGATGGCTGATGCAGCCAAGACCATGAGTGAAACCAAAACGACCGGCAACAGCGTGTTGTCTGATATCGTAAGCGGTGGGGGAATTGGTGGTGGCTGATAACATTGCAAAGATGACAGCTAAACAGTTCCAGGAACAACGCCTGGCTGATATGCGTGATATGCTTGCCAGTGACCAGGGCCGTCGTGTTATCTGGGAGATAATGGATAAATGTGGGCTGATGTCTCGCAACCTGGCACTTGATCCGGCTCTTATGAACCGGAACGAAGGCAAGAGAGAAATTGGTGTAGATTTACATGAGTGGGTGATGGAAGCAGCTCCCGCATCATTTTTAAAAATGCTTCAAATACGCGCACAGGAAATGGAGAAATAAGATGAGTGAAGATACAGGAGATGCAGGCGATAGTGGATCTGAAGATACTGGTGATGTTGATGCCGGTGTTGATGATGCGACAAACGCCACAAAAGAATCCGCGTCAGGTGATGCTGGAGCCAAAGACACAGGCGAAGGTAGTGACGCAGATAAGAAGGCCGACGACGACAAAGCCAAGGAAGATTCGGACGACGATGCTGAAAAAAGCAAAGACGACGATGATAGTGGTGATGACGACAAAGCCAATGAGCTTCTAACCGCTGACGACTTCGAGATGCCGGAAGGTGTAGAGGTTGACGAGGGTATGATGGGAGAGTTTTTGGAGATAGCTAACAATAAAGAGCTATCTGGTAAAGACCGCGATCAGGCCTTGGTTAGTTTGTACGCTAAAAAGCAACAAGACGCGATGGATGCTCAATACCAATCATGGGATGATACCCGGAATGCCTGGAAGACTGAAGCAAAGTCTGACAAAGAAATCGGTGGGGCTGCGTTTGACGAGAACATGGCTCATGCCCAAAAAGCTTTGGCTCACTTTGGCTCTAAGGAACTCCAAGAGTTTGGAGAGCAATTCGGTTGGGCAGATCATCCTGAGTATTTACGCATGATGGTACGTGTCGGAAAGACCTTGTCTGAGGATAACTCTGCCGGTAATAAAGGCGGTGGCGACACTCAGACTCCTATAGAAAATCGCTGGTATGGTTCTGGCGGTAAATAAACCAATACAAAGGAGATAGTCAAATGGCTACTATTGGTAACACGTTTCTTGGCTTGGCTGATATTTATAAAGGCTCGACCAAGAATGGAGAGGTTGCAGATATTATCAACATGCTGCGCCAAACCAACACGATCATGGAAGACGCTATTGCACGCGAGTGTAATGAAGGTAAATCCCATAAACACACTGTTATGTCCGGTTTGCCGGCTGTAGTGTGGGGTAAGCTTTACCAGGGTATTCCTAACAGCAAAGCCCAGCGTACTCAGGTAACTGATACAACTGGTTTTGTCGAGGGTCGTTCTACTGTCGATGCCCGCCTGGCTGAAGTTGAGCCAAACCTTGAAGCATTCCGTTTGCAAGAAGCTCAAAGCTTCCTGGAAGCAATGTCTCAAGAGGCTTGCCGCGCAATTTTCTATGAGAATGCAGACACCAACCCTGAGAAGATTACTGGTTTCGCACCACGTTTTTCTGATCTCAGTGCGGAAACTGGATCTCAGATCATTGATGCCGGTGGTACAGGTTCGGACAACACATCTGTGTGGTTCATTACTTGGGGTACCGATTCTGTTCAACTGCTTTATCCTAAAGGCTCAAGCGCTGGTATTGCTCGTGAAGATCACGGCAAACAACGCGTTCTTGATTCTGACGGAAACGCTTACTACGCTCTTGAGGAAACTTTCCGCTGGCACTTAGGTGTTGCGGTTCGTGACTGGAGAAAAGTTGTTCGCATAGCAAACATCGATGTTTCAGCAATGATCGCTACGCCAAACAACATTGATGGAAGCAGCAACAGCCTGTTCCATTACATGCGGAAAGCTTATTACCAATGTCACGGTATGCGCTCGCTTGATAATGGTGCAAACGGTGTTGGTTCTGGCATGGACGGAAACTTTGGTATGGGCAGAACTACTGTCTATATGAACAAAGATTGTCTTGAAGCTCTTGACGCATCCAGCGTGAATAGTGGATCTACTGACAACTTTGTTCGTCTAACTCCTCGTGAGGTAGAAGGCAAAGAAGTTCTGACGTATCGTGGCTTGCCGCTTCGTCAGGTGGATCAAATTGTTAATTCTGAAGCTCGTATTACTTAATACGGGTTTGGTTTAAACTAAAAAAGAAGGAAAAAGGATAATGGCTATTTTATCTGCACAAGAAATATATTCGGATCAGCAAGCTATCACGGCTACGGCAGCTTCTACGAATGTAATTGACTTTGGTACTCCTGGTACCTGGGTTCATGCGACCACGCCTATCGTGGACGACAAAGGTGTTTCCATGATTTGCCTCGGCATTCAAGTCACAGAAGACTTTGATGCTTTGACAAGCCTGGATATAACTTTCGAGACTGATGATAACGCAGCGTTTTCATCTACGAAAGTAATCTACACTGAAAACATCTTATTGGCCGATCTCGTGGCCGGTAAGAAAACAGCAATACGGACGATCCCGTTCAACACATTGGAGCAATACACTCGTATTAATTATACAGTGAACGGCTCTAATCCTACTGTTGGCAAGGTCACTGCTGGTATTGTTCAGTTGGAAAGCGCTTTCGGTAATCGCTAAAATCTAAATTGAGTGGGGTGTCCGTGATGGGCATCCCACCTCTTAAAATCGCACAGGAAAAAGGAATAAAGAAATGTTAGTTATAGCAAAACAGTTAGGTGAACACCCACAAGGCCGCTGGAGACATCCAGGTGAGAAGTTTGAGTTTGATGGCAAGAAACCAGCCATGTGGATGATGACCGCAGATGAAGCCGGCAAAGCTCAGGCAGAGGCAAAGGCTAAAGCTGAAGAAGATGCTGAGATTATAAAAGCCCAGCAAGAAGCTAAAGCCAAGATCCAGGCAAAAGGTAAAGCGAAAACTAAGGCCCCTGCCAAAGACAAAGACAAGACAGATGAAAAAGGCATTCATGCCTTCCATAAAGGCTTCGGTAAATACGAGGTTTTGGGAGCTGATGGGAAAGTCGTCGAAGGTGGCGTCGATCTAAATAAAGCTGATGCTGGTGCGTTGGTTGATGAACTGCTTCTTGCAGACAAAGCAGAAGCGTAACATAAGGAGAAGTTATCATGGCTTCATTTACAGGCGTTGGAGACAGCGTTGAACTAAGTGTACCGGCAAGAGGCGAGGACATTCTTGTTTCTATATCTGGTACATACGATATGACTATTGAGCTGCAAAAGAAAATTGGTGAAGGTGTCTGGTCAGCGGCTATACGCACGTATGATACAGCCAACGCCACTGAATCAGATTACTACACCACTCAAGATTTTGGTGAAGTGCTTCGTCTGGTCGTGATTGTTGACACTAGCGGAACGGCTGTTGCCACGCTTGCTGATGAATCTGATAAGATTCTACATGAGTTTGATGGGATTGGTATTGCTCCGGCCCCTCTTCAGGTTCTACAGTCTGGTATCAAGGTCAATGGTATTCTTAGCCAGGCTGGTGGTGCGGTCAAAACGTCTGATAGCATCGTTGATGTTACTGACGCTACTCTGACGCTGACTGCTCTGTTGCACGCTGGGCGTGTTCTCATGCTAAATCGTGCGGCTGGTGTAGCTCTTACGCTTCCAGAGGCGGTTGGTAATGGCAACACTTACACAGTGTTTGTCGAGACAACTGCTACAGGCGCTCACAGTATCGTTTCTGAAGGCGCTGGTAAGTTTGCTGGTGGTGTTGCGATTGCTACGGACATTGCTGGTGTGGTTATGCTCGCTAACTCTGCTGCGGACGTTGGCCTCTCAATGAGCGGATCAACAACTGGCGGTGTTAAAGGATCATTCTATAAGGTCACGGACGTTGCTCCTGACCTTTGGATGGTCGAAGGCTTCCTGATTTCTACTGGCTCAGAAGCATCTCCGTTCACTACATAAGAAAAACTGGCGGGGCTGACGTATAGTCCCGCCAACTCTTACAAGGAATTTAAGATGGCGAGTAAAGCGCAAATATGTAACCTGGCCCTGGCCCATATCAACCAGACCGAGACACAGATATCAAACCTGGATACTGATACCGGGACAATTGCTATTCAGTGTCGTATTCACTATGACATTGCCAGAGAGTTTGTGCTTGCTAACCATCATTGGAATTTTGCGGGTAAGCGTGTTGATCTCGCTGATATTGGTTCTCCGCCTACTAGCTGGGCATATCGGTATGATTATCCATCCGATTGCCTGAAGGTACGCGAGATCGAGCGCCTTACTCGTAATGATTTGCCCATCCCCTTTGAGATTGAGGACGACGGAACCGAGAGTGGCTTGTGTATTATCACAGACCAGGATGAAGCTACATGCGTTTATACATACGATGTGAAGAACACAGCATTGTTCTCGCCAAGTTTTGTCGCAGCGTTTGGTTGGTATCTGGCCAGCGAGCTTGCTCCAGCCTTAACAGGCGACCTCAAGAAGCAAGAGTCTGTCTTGACTATTTACCGTAATTATATGAACTCAGCTCAATCGACCGATAGCGATGAAGGTTCAAGCGATCCTGAGCTTGATAGTCCTTGGGAGCGTGCTAGACTCGGCGGAAGTGGGGAAGACTAATGCCTTTACCAATACCAACCATATCGTTTGGCGGTGGAGAGTTATCCCCGGCTGTCTATTCACGTATAGATCTCCAGAAATTTGGAAGTGGAGCAAAGCGATTAAGGGATTATTTTGTTCATGCTGAAGGTGGCATATCAAACCGCCAGGGTATAGATTATATTAGAGAAACAAAAGACAGCTCGGCCGTATCTCGCGTTATCACATTTGAATACAATGAAGATCAATCTTATGCTTTAGAGTTTGGCGATCAGTACATGCGTGTTTATCGCAATGGTGGTATCGTGGTGGAATCGGGCTTTGCAATTAGCGCAGCAACTCAGGCAAACCCTGTTGTTGTGACAACTGCAACTCATAGCTATAGCAATGGTGATGAGGTCTATATTTCTGGTGTTGTTGGTATGACAGAGCTAAACGGTAAGTTTTTCATCGTGGCCAATAAAACAGCTACCACGTTCGAGCTGGTTGGTGTTGACGGCACAGGTTATACTGCTTGGTCATCCGGTGGAGAATCAGAGCGAGTGTTTACATTGGTAACACCGTATCTTACTGCCGAGCTTGAGCAATTAAAATTTCGTCAATCAAATGATATTATGTATTTGTCGCATCGCAATCATGCTCCGCGTAAACTGTCCCGGACTGACCACGACGCATGGACTATAGCGACGATTACCTTTGCTCCGGTTCAGGCTGCACCGACTGGCGTAACAGTAACACCGCAAGGCACCCCCGGATCCACAACATACGATTATTATGTTACGGCCATCGCTGAAGAAACTGCAGAAGAAAGCATTGTCGCCGCTGGGCAAACGACAACCGGCCATGCCACGCCATCTTCTACAAACTACAATCAAATAACCTTTACCGGGGCCGCTGACGCAGAGAGCTATGATGTTTATAGATCAGATAATGGTCTTTATGGATTTATAGGCTCTACAGAAACAACGACGTTTAACGATAAGAATATATTGCCTGACTTCGAGGACACAGCTCCTAAGCTGCGTCAACCGTTTGCTACCTCTGGGGACTACCCTGGAGCGGTTGGGTTGCATGAGCAGCGTTCTGTGTGGGGCAATACAGATAACAAGCCATTGAATACCTGGTTATCACAAACATCTCAGTTTGAAAACATGAACGTATCCAGTCCGACAAAAGCTACGGACGCGATCACGCTTCGCATGGTAACTGGTAAGGGTAACGAGATCCGCCACTTCAGATCTTTCCGGGAGCTGTTGTTTGTGTTTACATCCGGCGCCGTATGGACATTGGGGCCGGGCGGGAATAGTGATGGCATTACACCAGCATCCAAACAGTTAAAAATTCAGGAATATCTAAGCTCAACCCATATCCCACCGATGACGATTAAAACAGCCATGCTTATGGTATCCGGGCAAGCCGATGCAGGCTTTGAGATTCATTCTATTGGTGAAGATATTAATAGCGGTGTTTCTGGTAACTATGTTGGATCTGATCTGACTGTTTTATCCAGGCATTTGTTTGAAGGACACACGATCAAAGAGTGGTGTTATATCGAGCGTCCGTATCGATTGATACTGTGCGTGCGTGATGATGGCAAAATCATCTGCATGACTTACTTGAACGAGCATCAGATATATGCTTTTTCTGTGTGGGAAACTGACGGCACGTTTGAGAGCGTATGTAGCGTTCCTGAAGGCCAGGAAGACACAGCGTATTTTGTTATTAAACGCACGATCGACGGCAACACAGTAAGAAATGTTGAGAAATTACATACCCGCCAATTCAATGTGATAGAAGACGCTTTCTTTGTTGATAGTGGTGTGACTTTTGATGGCACGGATCCGCAAACGATATCTGGTGCGACTGCCGCTAATCCGGTGGTTGTTACCGCAACCAGTCACAACCTAAGTGATGGTGATACGGTTATTATAACCGGCGTTGAGGGGATGACCGAACTGAACAATAACGAATATACCGTGGCCAACAAAGCAACTCATACATTTGAACTGGCCGGTGTAGACGGAACGGCTTATACAGCCTATACCGCCAACGGTACGGCACAAAAATTATATACGACCATATCCGGACTGGATCACCTTGAAGCCAAAACAGTGATCGCCCTGGCCGATGGCAACCTGGAACAAGAGTTAACCGTCACTAGCGGTTCCGTGACCTTGGCCGACAATTTCATAAAAGCTCATGTTGGTTTAACTTATCAGCCATTGATCGAAAGTATGCCGATCAACAGCGCCTCTCAAACGATATCAAAGCGGAAGGTTGTCAAGGCTGTTATCATGCGTGTTCTTTCCACTCGCGGTATATGGGCAGGAACCAAAGAAGATAATCTGGATGAATATCCAACCCGGTCAGAAGAGTTGTGGGGAGATCCTGCTGCGGCAATATCAAATATAATTCGTATTCCAGTCTCAGATGATTGGCGTCGAGATTCTAGCGTGATAGTCCGGGCTAATCCTGGGCTGCCTCAAACCATTTTATCAATTGTGGCGGATACCAATGTCGGAGGCGGTTAAATATAATATAAGGTCTGCGACTGAAGAGGATGCAGAATACTTATCCACTAGGCTCAAGCCTATGGATCTGCGAGAGATCGATGCTGTGACCGGTCGCCCGGCGCTTGTTGTTCTGAGGTCAGGTATAAATGGATCTGAGAGCTGCCAAGTGGGGACTGCCGATGATGTTCCGTTCTGTATTTATGGTGTTCGCAAGTTGTCGCACCTATCTGATACTGGTATTGTTTGGATGTTATCATCAGAAGAAATAGATAAACACGCTATGAAGTTTGGCCGGGAGTGTGGCAAAGAAATAAAAAAGATGATGGGCAATTTAAGGATGTTTGAAAATTATTGCCATGTTGAAAACAGGAAAACTATAGTATGGTTAAAGTGGTTAGGGTTTAAATTTGATAAGCCGGCACCATACGGAAGAAGGAAAGAGATGTTTCGTAGGTTTTATATGGAGGCTAAATAATGTGTGAACCAACAACCCTTGTTGCGTTAGGAATGAGCGCATCCGCAGCGGCCACGACAACTGCGGTGATTGCTACTGCCGGGCTTGCTATGTCTGCGTATGGAGCTTATGCAAATGCACAGTCCCAAAAAGACCAAGCCAATTATCAATCCGCTGTTGCCAGAAACAACAAGATCATTTCAGACCGAAATGCCAGAGACATCACCAGACAAGGCGAAGATGAGGCCAACAGGTATCGCGCCAAGGTTAGAAGGATGTCTGCCGAGCAAACGGTTGGTCTTGCTGGCCAGGGCGTTGATGTGACAGAGGGGACAAGTATTGATCTGTTGGCAGATACCGCAGAGCTTGGTGAGTTTGACGCTCAGACAATTAAAAGCAATGCCGGTCGTGAAGCATATAATGCTCGTGTGCAAGGTATGAATTTTGAAGCACAAGCTGGCTTATATAAAGCCAAAGCCGATGCTCAAAGCCCAGCGTTTTCTGCCGGCACAACATTGTTAGCCGGGGCCGGTCAGGTATCTGATAGGTGGAACACAGCAAGAAAGGCTAAAGTATAATGCCAAAGGTACCTACAGCTACAGATATGGGTTTGGGGCAAGTCAGGCAAACAGGAGCCGGGTCTACGCCATTTCAGAATCTCAGTACAAGCGCTGATATGTTTGGCTCTGTCCAGGCACGAAGGGCGCAAGAAGTCGGTTCTTTGTTAACTGAGGAAGCCAACAAAAGGGCGCGTGCAGAAGATGAGCGTGCTGCAATGGAGGTTGAGCAAGAGATTAGAGACTGGCAGTTTGAAGCTACTCAGGGCGAGGACGGCATTTACCGCAAGAAAGGCGGCGGTGCTATTGGCTCGACAAAATCCGTACAAGAAGATTACGCTAAATTCTCCAGCAAACTTCTCCAGGGCCGGGCTGTTTCTTCTGCTGCAAGGCAAAGATTGGAAGCTTATATTGGCCAGAAGGGATCTGGACTGGAGAAAGAGGTCAGTAGATATGAGCAAAATCAAAAGGAAGTTTATGATAATGGTTTGCGTGAGGCACGTATTCAGGGGTCCAAAGAAGATGCTGCCACCTATTACAATGACCCACAGAAACTAGCGGAATCAGAAACAAGAATCAGAAGCACCATGAAGCGGAGCGCTGAAGCTAATGGTTGGTCGCCTGAAGAAACAGCACAGCAAATAGAATCAGAAGTAAGCTCGATGCACAAAGGTGTTATCGATCGTATGTTAGGCCAGAAGCTTGGGTCTGATGCGGCAGAATATCTGGAGAAAAATCGTAAAGAGATCGACGGCAAAGATATTGCTGATCTTGAGAGAGCTGTAAGCGCCGGCGTTATATCACAGAAAGCGCAGAATGAAACAGATGGCATTATGGCTCAGGATTTAACCCAGACAGAAGCCCTGGCTAAAGCTCGCAAGGATTATAAGGGTGAAGAGCGTGACGCTATTGTGAAGCGCTTGAAGGTTCGTTATGGCGAAAATGAGCGGCTGGAAAAGAAACAACAAGAAGCCTTGCGTAAAAGCTCTTCTGAGAAAATCTCCAAAGGGGGGACGCCAGATGATTTCACGCCGGCAGAGAGAGATGAGGCTTTCCGTTCAAAGAATATAGACAGTTATTGGAACTATGCCAAGAACACCGCTAAACGCGGCAAAGGATTTGCCCTTACCTCTGATACCGGTTCTGTTCAAGAGTATCTTGGTATGCCAGATGCAGAAATTGTTAATGAAGATCTAACGGCATTACAGTCTAAAATGACCGAGAGCGATTGGAATAAAGTCTCTAAACGCCAGAACGATGCCGAGCGTGCAATCAAGGATATGGCGGATAGGCCAGGCCAGGCTGCTACGGTTAATCGCTTGGTTAAAGAATTTGCTCCTAAGACGTGGCATATCGGCACCAAAGCGGCAAGCCCAACACGTCGCGCACAGGCACAAAGGGCGCGTGACAGTATGAACGATTATGTGGCCGAGGCTATTGATAAAACTGGCAAGCTGCCAACTGAAGATGAAATGCGTAAAGAGGCTTCTCGGATAATGATGCAAATACAAAAGGATGGATTTGCATGGTATAACGAAGACACAACCGTTTCCGAGCAGGGTGACACGCCTATTTCTGATTTGATTATTGATGATGAGGAATTAATCCAGGCAACCGGCGTTCCGGCTGAGAGCTTGGAAGCTGTTCAAGATTTCATTAGGAAGAACAACGCGCCCATGACGATCAATAATATGATGAAGGTTTGGGATTCTAGGGAGAGCAAATAATGTCAGATTTCAAATTTGACCCTATGGCTTTAAACCAAAACGAGCCAGAGATGGAATCAGAGGTGGGCGAGAGTCTTACTTTCAAGCCGGAAGCTTTGAAGCCGAATCTCACGGCACCGATCGAGGACGCTATTCATGTTAATCCAGATGACCATGCAAAAAATCTGCGGTTATCTACCGAGTCCGGCTTGCCCACAGCGACGGTCGAGCAGGACCAGAAAGCTGTTGAGAACCAGGTTAAAAGCCAAGCGATTCGCAAGTCGCTGGATAAGCATAAATTTACAGCAACATGGATGGCTGAAGAGGGCAACGCTCGCTTGGCGCATGATGATGTAGAAAATCTAACGGCGCTAGAGGCTATTGCTAACGCATGGGACCGTGGCATTCTCCGGATAAGGCAGGGTGGTCATCAGTTTATGGCAGAAGAATCTGCTGAACAATTTCAAGATGTCAGTCGCTCTTTTGGTGAAATCAGAAGAGAGCAAAGCCCGCATGGCAGTTTTGTTTCAGATCCTCTTACATTGCTTGCCGCGTCAGAGCGTTGGGCTACGTCCAGGCTTTTCGGTGGAGCGGAGCAATCTGCCAAACGAAGCATGGAAGGCGTTGCACAAACAGCTCAGGAAATGCAGGAAAAGGTAAAGTCTGCGCCGGCAACACGATCGCTTGAAGCTGTTATGAAAGGTGGCCAAGAGGATGGTTTTATTGGGGCTTTAAGGGCTGTCGCTGCTGATCCGGTTGGTGCGATGGCGTTATCTGCTGAGATCGGTATAGAGTTTGCTCCACAGTTACTTGTTGGCGGAGCTGTTACGATGGCCACAGGCCCGGCTGGAGGCGCTGCAACAATGGGTATGTTGTCCGGCATGACAGAGCGTTACGCCTCGCCTGTGGAGTACCTAAGCTCCCAGGGTATTGATTTAAACGAGCCGGGCGCTATAGAGAAAGTAATAAACGATCCAGTATTAATGGCCAAGGCAAAGGAATTTGGCTTCACTCGCGGGGCAATTATCGGGGCGGTTGATGCTATATCTGGTGGCATAGCGTCTAAAACATTCGGCGGACCTTTAAGGACAATGACCACGCAAATGGGCATACAAGCCGGTATGGGCGGCGGTGGTGAGGCTACAGCACAATTGGCAACAACTGGTGAGATCGATGCTGGCGAGGTTGTCCTAGAGGCTCTTGGTGAGTTCGCTATGGCTCCGATCGAGGTTGTTGGTGTTGGTGGCCAATATATTGGTGATCTAAAACAGTCGTACCGGGCAAAGCGGTTTGCTGAATCTCTTAAAGAAATGAACGCCATTGAATCAAACCTTCGTGAGCGCTCTCCTGAAAAATATGCAGAGTTCAAGGGCAAGATTCTCAGAGAGAATGGTGTCGAGCAGATATCAATTTCTGGTGAGGGCTTTGCTGAGTTCAATCAATCAGGTGGGGATACGTCCTGGATCGAAAGCCTGGGGTTGAGCGAAGAAGGAAAGCTTGAGCTATACGAAGCGATGGATGGCGATATCGAGTTGACACCGGAACAATATGCTATGCTGCCTCCTGAAGTGGTTGACGCTCTGGCAAAACACACGCGTATCAATGATGGTATGACAGAAGCCGAGGCAGAAGTTTTTGACGAGTCCGGGCTGCAAGATGAGTTTGAGCGTATCTCTGAAACCTTCCAGGCATTAGATCCTGAAGAACAATATGATGTTCAGCTTATACAGCAAAAAATTGAAGACCAGCTTCAGGCCGCAGGGGAAAGCTCAGAAACATCTTCCTACTACGGCATACTGATGGCCCAGAGATATATGACGCGGGCGCAAAGATCCGGGCAGAATGCTCTTGAATTGTATATGAAGGATAATCTGAACATTACTCAAGACGAGCAGATGCGACAAGCTGTTGATGATTTGACTGTTAAGCTTGACAGGGCGAGATCTGAGAAATCGAAAGAAGACCAATTAAAGTTGGAAAAGCAGCCTGTTGTCCGAGGCGTCATTGCTAGTCATGGAGGTATAGATCCTGAAGGTCGGTTTGCCGGCGAGCTTAAAGCCAAGGGCGTGACCCGCGCCAGGGTTCCTGGATTGTTTAAAAAAGGCGGCGCGACGGACGCGGATAATTTTATAAGAAGTGAGTTTCCGTTTTTTGCCGGGCAACAAGAAGATGCAGATTTGAATAGTTATATAGATCCTGATGAGTTGATTGAAGCTATTACGCGTGAGGCCTTTGGTGAAGCTAACCGTACTCAAAGCGAGATGACCGAGCTTGAAGATTTTGATGTTGGCGTTGAAGACTTTAATCTTCAAATGCGAGATGCTGGCATGGATATCAATGTCAATACCGATGAGGAAATCAGAGCTGCGATCGAGGGCAAGGTGTTTGAGCAATTTACACCTACCGAAGAAATCAATATAACCAAAGAAGATCCTATATTCTCCATCCCTCAAAAAGAGCTGAAGAATAAAGAGATCAAGGTGCAAGATGAAGATGGTGCGGAGCATAGCATTAAGGCAAAGAAAGCTATTACGATTATGCGTCGCAAACATAACCAGGTTAATGCTATAGTGGATTGTGTCAATGCGGGTTAAAAAGTCAGATATAAAAAAGTCTTGGCCTAAAAAGCTTGTGAAGAAAGAGCCGTCTTCGCAGGATAAGGCAGAGATATTGGCTGCGATCAACAATATTAAATTGGAGCCGTTAGCGCCGGTTGTTGTCGAGCAAAAAATACCCGATGAGATCCTGGCACAACAAAAAGCCTTGATCGAAAAGATGGAAGCTCTATCGGTTGAGAAGGATTATCCCACGTATCACTTTGAGGTCCACAGAAATTCAGAGGGCTTTATCAAGAGTGTTGACGCCACGCCAACAAACATTGATACTGTAGAGGATCGAAACGTGGCAAAAAGTTGGTATAAAGACAAATGAGCATGACCATTCAAAGTTTAGGGTTAAATCAGAAGGGACATAGCGCTTCGGATATCTCTATCTTTACAGCCAGAGAGGGCGGCGGCGGTGAGCCTCCTGAACCCGACGTGTTGGACATTACCGGGTTCACTTACGCAAGCAAGTCGCTTTATGTGGGCGGGTATGCTACCGTTCCTACGTCTATGTTTATGAAGCCTGACGGTACTGCGGTATTTGTCACAGGACAAACTTCGGACAAGCTCCACAAATTCACTCTTTCAACACCGGGGGATATATCAACAGGTAGTTTTGATAGTAGTACATCGGCAGTTCTAGCAGGTGTTAGTAAAGACTTTGATTTCTTCTTCAAACCAGACGGTACGAAATGCTGGTGTCTAGATCGTGGCCCCGACGATGTTACAGAGTTTTCTTTTTCTACTCCTTGGGATTTATCAACGATTGATGGCGGTAGTACACCTTTTTCTATTCAAGCGCAAGAGGGTACCCCTAGTGGTCTTTGGTTCAAACTTGACGGAACTAAGTTTTATGTTATCGGTGCCGCTTCTGACGATCTTATCCGTTATAATTTGTCAACACCATGGGACATTACAACAGCTAGTGACGACAGTAATCAATCTACTGACAGCACAGCCTCAGAACAATCAACGCCTCGCGGGATATGCATGAGCGCAGAGGGTGATGTAATGTTATTGGCAGGGGTTAACCAAGGTTATATATTCCAGTATGATTTATCAACCTCTTGGGATGCCGAAACTTTGTCTTATTCCAGTGTATCGGTTGATTATTCCGGCGAGACAGGCGCTGCGGTAGACGTTCACATGAGCGCAGATTATACAAAAATGTACGTTCTTGATAACGCCAACGACACAATTTATCAATATGAAGATTTAACCTAGGGAAGAATAATGCCTAAAAAGAACGAAGCATTTATAAAATATATTGGGCTACCTTCCGTAGCTGATGACGATATCTTTAAAGCCGCGCCAACTATTGCGGCCGGTGACTTCAAGGTTTCCAAAGACGGCGGTTCCTTTGCCAATCTAGCGACACTTCCGACAGTTACACCAGCGGGGGGGGAAGCTGTTAAGCTCTCGTTGTCTGCAACAGAGATGGATGCCAATAATGTTGCTATTCACTGTAAGGACGCTGCAGGAACCGAATGGAAAAGCGTGTTTATCGATATACCAACAACCACCAATGATATTGATGACCTAGCTACAGAGGCGAAACAGGATATAATTGACACAAATGTAGACGCTATTTTAGTAGACACCGGAACGACTATTCCGGCGACTATCACAACGCTCGATACCAATGTAGACGCTATTCTGGTCGACACAGGCACCACATTACCCGCCACGCTCGCCACCATTGACGGAATTGTTGATACGATTTTAGTTGATACAGATGAATTACAGACCAATCAAGGGGCTTGGGCTACAGCGACAGGGTTCTCTACTCATGCGGCTGCTGATGTTTGGTCAGTCGGAACTCGCATCTTAACAGCCGGAACGAACATCTTAAATTCAACGGCACTATCTAATATTGAAAAACAATATGACACAACCGGACTAACAGGCGACACCTTCCCATCTAGTCAAGCACAACTATCCGCTATTACGAATGTTGGCAGCGCGATTAACACGCCAGCAGTCTCATACTCGCTTACTACGGGGGTACAGTCAGCCAACACATACGCTTCTACTGAGGCTCTTGATGGAACACGCCACGAACATACAGACGATGGCGGCGCTATGGAGCTTTATTACGAGTTTACTGTCGGTGCTGGTACTCCTTCGTCTGTTACTGTTACGGGCTACTTAAGTAGCGCCAACGATAGCTTAAATGTTTTTGGGTACGATTGGGTTTCTACATCATGGAAACAAATAGGTATAATGGCTGGTAAGGGTTCAGCTACCAATGATGTTAATAACTATGATTTATTTGTTAATATGGTCGGCACTGGAGCTAATAAGGGTAAGATACGGGTAAGATTTCTCGCAGCGTCCGGCCTTACATCTGCAACATTGGCGATAGACCAAATCTACACAGCTTTTTCACAAGGAACAGAGGGCTATGATCGGGCTTCTATCTGGTACAATAGCGCAGCGTCAAACACAGGAACTATTGTTGGTGTTGACGGCACGGCTGGCAATCCTGTCTCAACAGAAGCCGCTGTTCAAACCCTTCTGGTTAGTACAGGATATAAAGCTATCACTAATATACCAGGGTCTACCTATGTTATGGCAGACGCGCATGATGGGCTTATTATCTATAACCACGGCGGCACTTTAGAGCTTGGCGGTCAAAGTATAAACGAGACACATATTTTTGATGGTGAAGTTTCAGGAATATCCACATCGGCAACGGATGCTGATTTCCACGATGCTTTTGTTGGAGCTATTTCTATACAGAACGCCCACCTTTTTGACTGTACTATGGAGGACACAGTAACCTTAACAGACGCAGGGGATTATTCTATTGTGAATTGTCAATCAGGAGTAGCCGGAGACGGAGCGCCAACATTAGACATGGGGGCCGCTATAGGCGCATCAACAGTATCGTTTAGGCGCTGGTCGGGAGGTATAACAATTAACAACCTAGCGGCTGGTGACGTAGTTACTGTTTCAGGCGAATTAGGAACAGTCACTCTTAACGGCGCTGATGCACAAGTTGAAATTCGCGGGACTTATAAGGCTCTGGTAAATAACCTAACAGGTTCGCCAACGGTGAATGTTGATGGCGCTATATTAGCGGCTGATGTAGCGGCTATCTTAGTAGATACAAGCACAACACTTCCGGCCCGTTTTGATGGTGTAGAAGGCGCTACATTCAATACGTCAACAGATAGCCTAGAAGCTATTCGTGATAGAGGTGATGCAGCTTGGACCACAGGAGCGGGTGGCTCCGCCCCTACCGTTGTTGAAATCCGCGAGGAAATGGACGCAAACTCTACTCAGCTTGCGGCTATTGTCGGGGACACAAACGAACTGCAAACCAACCAAGGCAACTGGATCACGGCCACAGGGTTCTCTACTCATGCCGCGACTGATATAGTTTCGGCTGGAGCAATAACTACGCTTTCAGGAGCTGTGGTAAATGTTGATTTAGTTGATGTAACAACGACCAATACCGATATGATTTCTGCCTCGCCAACAGCGATAGAAAACGCTGACGCTTTGTTAAACCGTGACCTGAGTGCTGTATCAGATACAAACTCCAGGTCGCCTCTTAACGCTTTACGCTTCTTGAGAAACAAGTGGTCGCTTTCTGGAACAACTTTGACGGTTACTAAAGAGGATGATGCAACAAGCGCATGGACGGCAACTGTGACGACTGACGCGGCGGCTGACCCAATAACAGGGAATGATCCTACATAATGCGTAGCCTTTTAGCTTATTGGATTGGTGGAGCCGGAAGCGCAGCGGTCGCCGTCCAAGCTGGGGCTAAGTCAATGCTTGCCTTCTGGTCTGGTGGCGCGGGTGGCATCCCTGTCATAGAGCAGGCGGGCGTTAGGTCAATGTTTGCCTTCTGGGCTGGTGGCGCTGCTGCTGGGCTTGCTGTTGCAACCGATCCGGCCGGTGCCATGGGCATGGCTGTCGACCATAGACAGCGTATATTGGAAGATGATAAGATCATACTGGAAACAATGATGAAATTCATGGAAGAGATAACCAAATGTCATTAGCTGATTGCCTGAAAAGCCTCAAAGTAGATAGTGAAACTGCTACGGAAATAACCGATCTGGGCCTGGATAAATACCGGGCCGGTCTGGGTGAGGATCTGGAAAGTTTACGGGGCCAGTTGACAGAGCAGGGTTTTGATGTTCCTGCGGTGCCGGCGCCTGAGCGCATGGGGACTAGGGAATTGTTTCAGGGGTTTCAGGATCCTACGGCGACGCCAGAGTTTAAGGCTTGGGCTGGTGGTGAAGACGTTCGCGTTATAAATCCGCACGAGATTAATGATTATGATTTCACCGGTGAAGGTCCGGTTGTGGTTAAGGTCTTTCACGGCACCACGCATGAGTTTGAGGCGTTTGATGCTACCAAAGCTAATGTGGAAAGTCATTTCGGCGCAATGAATTATTTTACCAGTTCTGAGCAGGATGCACATGATAATTATGCTGGTGAAGGCCCGGATCTCACGAACAGGATAGAGCAAAGAACTGAAAGACTATCTCAGGATATCGAAGGTCAATTTGAAGAGAAGGGCCGTAAAGAAGTTTTAGAATCTCTGCACAGATCTCTGGGGGATCTCGCTTTTATAAGCGATCACATCTCTAAGATGGATGACCACGACGCCGCTGATCTAGCGGCCAAAACCATAGCTCGCCAAGAGCTGTCTGGAGGACAAGACCAAACTTTGGATCTGTATGTCAAGATGGAAAAGCCATTTGTTGTTGGCGAGGATAGTCAATGGATAGAGCTTGTTGATAATGAAGAGATTACCAACGAAGCTGTGGAACAGGTGGCTGATAACGAGGGTATCACGGTTGAAGAGGTTCTTAATAATGCTGATGTGTACGACGATCAGATCAGTGAAGCTCGGTGGGATATAGAGGCTGAAACGCCAAACATTCTTATCGAGGCTATCCAGCAAGTTGCTATGAAAAACGGTATAGAAGCTGGCGAGTTGGCGGGACAGGTTTTTGAGCTTGGTGGTGAAGCAAGGTCTTCTGATGTAGATAAGTTGATGCGCGAGTCAGAGGATTTTATGTACGCTGAAAGCGATGAAGGCGGCGAGTTTATAGGTAGCGATCTTCTGTCTCAGGTGATAGAGGAAATGGGTTACGATGGTATCATTTTGAAAAATGCAGACAATCAGTTTTCTACTATGAACATAGAACCAGGCACAGCTCACGTTCACGTATTCCACTCTGGTCGCACCAATATTAAATCTGTGGAGAACGTCGGCACCTTTGATCCCAGCGACCCACGCATCATGCGCCAAGACAAACGCGCCTCGATTCAATTCGGTCCTACAGGTGTAAACATTAATCTTGGCCTTGGTTCTGACAGATCCAGTTTCCTGCATGAAAGTGGTCACTTGTTCCTGGAGCAATTACGTCAGGACCAACAGGCGTATGGCACCACTAATGAGCAGTTGGTTGACGATTGGAACGTCATCACTAAATGGTGGGGCAAGAATGCCGGCGCATTAAAACAAGAAGCCATTGACCAAGCGAGCAAGGCAAATGACACCGAGGCTGTCACCGTTCTTGCGGCTATGTCTGACAAGCAGATAAAAGAATTTGTGATAACCGGTGATCTGGATCGTAGTCAGGACGCTCAGGGATACCTCTCTATAGCGATGCACGAACAATGGGCGCGTGGCGTCGAAGATTACTTTCGTACAGGTCAGGCACCCAGCATTGCCCTACAGGACGCGTTTAATCGTTTCCGGGCATGGCTGGTGTCGATTTACAAGAAAGCCACCGGCCTTGTCCAGTTTACTCCTGACGTGCGTGATGTGATGGATCGCTTATTGGCGACGGATGAAGAAATCGAGATGGCCTCTTCTCAGTATGATATGAAAGCCATGTTTGGATCTGCTGAAGAAATCGGCATGACGCCAAAGCAGTTCAAAAATTACCAGAGAGATGTAGCCCGGTCTGTCGAAGAAGGTAAAACCAGACAGCTTAAAAAACATCTTAACGAGGTTGAGCGTGAGCGTCTTCAGTGGTGGACGGATGAGCTTGAAAAAATAAAGTCAGAAGTTGCAGAAGAAACGCACGAGCGCAAAGAATATAAGCTCATGTATGCCCTGGCTAATGGCACGCATCCAAACGGCGAATCCCTGGAAGGCCGTCCAAACCGGATGGATCGCAAAGCTATCGATCTTATCATGGAGAACGATGAGACAGCCAAGCGCCTGCCGAAAGTCCAAGGCAAAGTTCTTTATGCGACAGCCAGTAAGGAAGGCAAAGCCCATCCTGATGTTGTCGCTATGACATACGGATATAGCAACGCGAGAGATATGCTTATAGAATTAATGAACGTCCAACCCATGAAGGAGGTGATCGAATCTGAGGCCGATGCGCGTATGAAGGCAAAGCATGGTGATATGCAATTGCCAGATCAAGCTGAAGCTGCTGCGGTAGAATCTATTCACGGAGACAAACGCGGCGATGTGCTGGTTGCTGAAGTGAATGCCCTGCGTGAAGGCCAGGAGAAGCTTAAATCAGCCTTTGTTCGTCAGTGGGCTAAAGAGCAAATTGGTAAACACAAGGTTGACAATATCAAACCGACCAAGTTCCTGGCTGCTGAAAAGCGCTATGCTCGCCTGGCGGCAAAAGAATTTAAAGCCGGCAACATGCTTGAAGCCCAGCGTGCGAAATTCCGCCAGGCAATGAATCACTTTATGGCCAAGGAATCCTATAAAGTTCGTGCCGAGATGGATAAATCCCGTAACTATATGCGGAAATTTAACAAGAAGAAAAAACTGTTCAAAACAATTGACGCAGATTACATCGATCGCATTAAAGAGATATTGGGCAGCTACCAACTTGGCCCGCGCCTATCAGATAAAAAGCGTCGTATGATCGAGAAGGCTGCTTTCAATGATTGGATGGAGCGCCAGGCAGAAGACGAGGGTGCTATATTTAATGTTCCTCAAGAGATCCTGGATGCTGACGAGAAAACGCACTTCCGGGATTTAACTCTTGACGAGTTCCGGACGTTGACAGATTCCATTAGAAACCTGGAAGCCCAGGGCAGGCTGAAGAAAAAAGCTTTGGTCGATGGCGAGCTGGTGGATATTAAACAAATGGAAGAAGATATCATGGCTCGCCTTGATAACCTTCCAACCAAGTCGGTAGAAACCGCCAAAGCCATAAGACAAGATCCGTCATTCAAAGACAAAGCAACCGAGCGCTTTCATTCGTTTGACGCATCTCTCCGCAAGGTAGAATTTTTGCTGGAGTTTATGGATGGTGAAGGCACAGGCCCAGCGCACCAGGCTTTTTTCCAGCCGGTAGCTGATGCTGAAAATCAGAAGAATGATATTGTCCGGAAAGTCAATGAAGTATTTATGGAGAAGTTACAAGCTTTGCCGAAAGAGGTTCGTAAAAATCTGGGCAGAGATAAATTTGTACCTTCTCTTGGCCGCGAGATGAACAGGGGCAATCTGCTCATGCTGGCCCTGAATGTTGGGAACGAATCGAATCTCGATAAGATGATACGTGGATCCGAACAGGAAGGTGCCGCATGGACAGAAGAAGGAATAATGGAAGCTCTGGAAGCCCTCACCAAAGAAGAGTGGGATTTCATCCAGGCTGTATGGGATGCGTTCGATAATATCTACCCTCAAGTTCAAGATATCTACCGCAGAGAAAACGGTGTATCTCCTGAAAAGATTGAGTCTAAAAAAATAGAAACCAAGCATGGTGACTATACCGGCAGATACTTCCCGATGATGTATGATCCGCGTCGCTCCGCTATGTCACGAGATCTGGAAGGCAAGTCTGCCCTGGAAGCTATGCAGAGCCAAGTGACAAAGGCCGGTGTGTTCTCTGGCATGACAAAAGCCCGGACAAACTTTGCCGCTCCTGTGTTGCTTGATATCGCTGCTGTTCCTAATCACGTTCGCCGGATGGCTCATTATGTTTCCCATTATGAAACGGTTCGCTTGACCAGGAAGCTATTGTCCAGAAAAACTTTATCAACAGCCATCACTGAAAAACTTGGTGAGGCATATTATCGTGAGCTGAAGGCCTGGATTGGTGACGTTGCCGCTGATGGCCAGACAGACAAGGTTCTCAATTTCTGGGATAAAGCTGTTGAGGCAATGCGTACCAACGTAACCATTGCGATCATGGGTGTCTCTTACACCACAGGAATGTCACAGCCTCTTGGCTGGGCGCAGTCAATAGATGCTTTATCTCGCCAGGAAGATGGATCATACAAGCCGCAGAAAGGCGCCTTGGCTCTGGCGTGGGGCATGAAGCAAGCAATTACTCAGAAGGGTATCGTAGAACACGTCATAGATGTTTCTGGTCAGATGCGTCACCGGATAGATAACATCGATCGTGATCTGTCTCATGCCATGAAACAGTTGTCCGGGAAAAGAGGTATCTGGAAAAAATTCCAGCGTTCAACTTTGCTGCATATCGCTTATATACAGTTTTATATGGTTGATATTCCTACGTGGATTGCCGCACAAGACAAGGCTTTGAAAGAAGGCAAGAGCGAAACGCAGGCTATTAATTCTGCTGATAGCATGGTTCGCAAAACACAAACGGCCGGTGGGACAAAAGACCTGGCACAGATCCAGCGTCAACGCGGATTAATGAATGCCTTCACCATGTTCTATTCGTTCTTTAATTTGCTTTATAACATCCAGGCCCGCGCCTTTGGTACCACAAAAATTAAGAAGCCACGCGATGTTGGTAGGTTTGCTGCCAGAGCTGCTGTTATTTTGATTCTGCCCACAGCTTTAGAAGCTATGATGCGCGGTGAAAAACCGGATGATGAGGAAGATTATGTTAGATGGTTGATGATTAAATCATTTTTATATAGCGCAACATCCGTAGCGTTTGTGCGTGACCTCACCGGTATAGCTGAAGGTTTTGGTTACAGCACAACACCTCTTGACAGCATTCCAAAAGAGATGGCCAAGGCGATGAGGGAGATTGCTCAGGCTGTTGATGAGGGAGAAATGAGCAGAGAGGCTGCTATAAAAGCCCTGTCTGCTGCCGGATATGCCTTTGGCTTTCCTGTCTTGCAGCCCAAAAGATTGCTTGATTCTCTGGCGAAGTGGAAAGATGATGGCACCATGCCGGATATGGTAGAATTTTTACGAGGACCAGATAAGGATTAACAACCGCAATAATAAATGTTATAAATGTAATATTCAATGAGGATGACAAATGACCCTTGCAGACACAGATCCCAAAGAGATTAAAAACGGAAACGACTCAACAACAGTTTTTTCGTTTGACTTCATAATCAACGCAGCCACCGATATAACTGTGATCCACACAGATGCCCTTGGCGCTGAAACAACAATAACAGAAGGTACCGGGACAGGTAATTACAGCATCTCTGTTGCTGATTACCCTGGTAAGGGATCGATCACATATCCGGCAACATTGGGGACTGAGCTGGCAACCGGAGATAAGCTGACCCTCTCCCGCGCTGTGGACATTGACCAGGAAACAGATCTCCAGAACCAGGCTAAATATAAACCTGAAACGGTTGAGGCCACGTTCGATTATTCGCGCATGATTGATTTACAGCAACAAGAGCAGATTGACAGATCTCTGAAGGTTCCGATATCTGATGACTCCGGCGCTGATTTTACATTGCCCGCTCCTGCTGCCAACACTGTTGTTGGTATTTGGGATAGCGCGGGGACGGCCATTATTGAAGGCCCGACAGCCAGTGCTATCTCTAGCGCTCAGGCCGAGGCAACCGCTGCTGCTGCGAGCGCTGCCGCTGCTCTTGTTAGCGAGGGTGCTGCGTCAACGTCAGAAGCGAACGCAGCAACATCGGAAACAAATGCCGCGGCAAGCGCTGTGGCTGCTGCAAGCGCTGCACTTGAAGGTCTTTATAATAATGTTGAAGGCAAAGATTTTGCTGATAGTCCCATTGTTCCGTTGCTGACGGAAGAAGGATTCTTATTCAAGATCGACACGTCTGGCGGCAATGTTGTCATAAACTTGTCAGAGTTATCTGTTTATGCGGAAGATATGAAGTTTGCCTTCGTGAAAGACACAGGCGACGCGAACACGATCACAATCAATCGTGGCGGAACCGATACCATAAACGGCGCGGCTTCTGTTGTCATCACTTCACAGTGGGAAACGCATTCTATTATCGGTGACTTAACAAGTGGCGAATGGGTTGAGGTTGTTCAAACGACCGCCATCGCAGACGGCTCGGTAGCGAATGCCAAGCTTGCGGATATGGCACAGGCCACAATCAAGGGCAGGGTTTCCGGCGCCGGCACTGGCGTTCCTGTTGATATGACACCAGCACAGGTTAGGACTGCGGTTGACGTTTATTCAAAGGCTGAATCTGATGCGCTGGATCATATAACATTAGAAACGAAGCAAGCCACAACAAGCGGAACCGCGTTCGACTTTACCGGCCTTCCGGCTGGGACAAAGCGCTTTACCGTTATGGGTGACGCCAGTTCTTTAGACGGAACCGACGATATTCTAATCCAGTTAGGCGATGTGGGCGGGATAGAAACATCGGGAGCGCGGTCAGTCTCAAACCTTGAAGGCACTGGAAACGTAAGCAGCACGGCCGGAATTATTGTCAGGTTGTCAAGTGCGGCGCAGGTTTATGATTGGGCGGTAACATTTACCCTTATGGACGAAGCCACCAACACTTGGCTTGCTACGCACTCAGGAATAAGGGCGGGGGCCGATGTCATAAATGGGTCGGGAATTAAATCACTGAGCGCTGAGCTGACACAAGTACGCGTAACCCGTACCGGCACAGATAGCTATGACGGTGGTGCAGTAGGCCTCTCTCATGAAGGATAAAACAAAATGACAATACATGGATTAGATATAACAACGGGTAAGAAAACAACACGTGAATGGACCCAAGAAGAGCTTGCCGCTCACGCGGCCGGAATAGCTCGGGATAAAGAAATACGGGACAAAAGGCCGTATGACCAGAAGCGGCGCGACGAATATCCGGACATTGGCGAACAGCTTGACGCAATTATGAAATGGGTTGCTGGTGAAAATGAAATCACCGCCACGCCGGAATTGAAGTCTATTGCGATGTCTTGCATGGCTGTCAAGTCTAAGTATCCGAAACCGGCAGGGGTGGCATGATACTATTTGTTATATTATTAAGCTTATACACGATAGCAATGGGGGCTATATGCGGTCGGATTAATGGTGGTGGCATTCCTGGTTTTGATCGATGGACGAGCCGAATATTAATTATGATCTTCTTCGTGATAGCTTGTGCGCCCTTTGCGTCTGGCTGGGCCTGGCTGGCCTTGTTGGGCGTCGTCGGAATCGCTACCGGTCACGGCCAATACTTCCTGGAGCTGAAGCCCAAAGCTAGTAGTGGCGAGCGTTTTGATTTTATAGTCAGATTGTTCTTTGGCCGTGAACCGCGCACAGATAATAAGTTTTCCGAATACAGAGATGACGACTGGAAGTATGTACCACAAGAAATAAAAGATGAGATTTATTTACGAATGCAGGACTACGGCCTCAACAAACTTTATTGGCGCTGTGTCTTTGGGATGTTTGTTACCGGAACTCTTGTCGGTCTGCCAGCCTTTGTGTTGAGTATGGCCTTTGCTGAACCTGTTGGCTTCCTGTTTCTTTTAACCGGTGTTGTAAAGTCGCTATCTTACATGGCTGGTTATAGGTTTTGGAAAAGCACCGAGCCGGCAGAATATATGAATGGAGGTGGTCGTAATCTACTTTGTGTGTTGGTGATAGCGTTTTTAATTTTAATGATTTCTTAGGAGTAAAACAGTGGCAGACATAGATCCTGAATTAAGGGACAAGATAATTGAAACCCATACGCTCGTAAAGCGCATGGATGACGAGCATAAAGAATACAAGATAAATACTAACGCCAGGTTAAAAAAGCTTGATAACCGAGCCGACAAGCACGATCAGTTTAGAACCAAGGTTCTCACATATTGTAGCGTCGTTGTAATAGCTGGTGGAGTAGCAACTCAATTCGTCATAGAGGCCTTTAAGAAGATAGGCTAATGTATAAATTCGGAAAAACATCCCTTGAAAGATCAGAGGGCGTTCATCCTCTCCTGATAGAATGCGCCGAACGTGCAATGTCATACGGCATAATTGACCTTACCGTTCCTCAATACGGTGGCCGGCGCCTAAAGTCAGATCAAAAACATCTCGTAGATATCGGCGCATCCCAAACAATGAACAGCCTTCACCGCGTCCAAGATACAGGTTATGGCCACGCCATAGACCTTATCCCTCTGCCGGTTGATTGGCATAACATAGAGGCTTTCGCCGTTGCAACATCACTAATGTTTAGGGCAGCAATGGAAATGGGAATCATTATTGAGGCCGGCGGCCATTGGGCAAGCTTTAAAGATTGGCCTCACTATCAAATACCAAGGGGATACTTATGAGCTGGTTAGCAGGAATACCATTAGTAAATAAACTTGTCGGCACTATCTTTGGCAGCAAAGAAAAGCGGGACCAGTACGACGCAGAAGGGAAAGCTGCCTCTTCCTCACAGTTTGCCGCTGAGTTTGGTCATGGCCGGAATTGGTTTGATAGTCTCATTGATGGATTGAACAGGCTCCCGCGTCCTATATTCGCATTTGGGACCATATATCTTTTTGTTCTTTGCTGGAACGATCCGGAAAAGTTTGTAGCCGGCGCTGTTAATCTGGAGCTGATGCCTCAAGAAATGTGGTGGATCCTCGGAACAATCGTTGTGTTCTTCTTTGGCGGACGCTTGCACAAGGACTTCGGTAAATACAAAATCAAACAGACTGTCCTTAAAAAGTATCAGAACGCATCACGGACAAGCCTCGCGGCAAAAAACGATGATTCAAAGGATCCCCAAGAAGGTATTGAATGGAATGATCGAGTAGAGAAAAGATATGACTACGACAATCTAAACGATTAGGCGCGGGTTTATTCTATCCCCTTTAAAAACTGCCACATTTTTGAAACATAATTAGCCTGGTGTATGGCGTCATCTAGGGCGTGATGCTCTGCACCAACAAACGGAAAGTCTTTCTTATGGCTATATTTGTGACTTGCAAGATCGCATATTGTTCTTACGTCACGAACATTCCAGAACTTCCAAGGCGACCGGCCTCCGCCACCATAAGCGTTATCTAATATAGAGATATCAAACGTGGCGCCATTGCCCCAAGGTTTTGCGTGGCGTGATGTTTTGTGTACCCATTCTTTGAAGTGGTCCAGTGTTTCCTCAAGGGTGGCTCTGTTTTCATGGTCAAAAATTTCCTTGGTTGCCTCCGGGTTTTGCTTCGCCCAGAATCCTCTTGTGCTGGCGGTAATGCTTCTGTCTCCCTGGGCATCGTTCTCCCATTCGATTCGCGTGTAATACCTGGCTCCAATCTCGCCAGTGTCCGGATTAAAAAAGCAAGCGCCCAAAGAGCATATTACTGTGTCCGGGTCGGTCCCCATTGATTCTAAATCAATCATTAAATCGTGCATGTTCTGTCTCCCAGAGTTTAGTTGTTAAAAAGGAATCTCATCCTCTGTGAGAGGGCGCGTTTTAGCGAGTTGAGTCACATACCCACCGACAACACAAAGCAGGAATTGCTGCCACTCCGCTGCTGATAACGCAGCCAGGTTTGTCTTGCCCATCTCGTCAAGATATTCACCACCCATTTGCCCGCCATATAGCGCAGCTTCAATTTCGTTCCCTGTTGGATCTACCATGCCTTTTAACTCCTTTAATATGTTTAAGTGTTCCATGCTGCAAGCCTTACCTGGCCGGCCGCTTTCTCCTGCTAGTTCTGGGTTGTAACCAAACCCTCGTGCTTCTCTGGGGCAGATAGCGCACATCATTAGTCGGTACCAAACATATCTGGCGTGTCTTTGCATCTGTATTGATCTGGTTTAGACATAGGCCCATGAAATGTGGTTGATGTTTCGTTGTGATAAAATCTATACCAAGCGCAATTGTCCATCCCCGCTTGTCCGTTATCCATCCATGATACCCTACCTACAGAAACAATGTCGCTACAATATTTTAAGTAAGGTATTGCTTGGCGGGTAAACATCCAATCGGAATCAAATAACAGCCATGTTGGAACCATATCTTTAAAATGATCTATCATTGGGTGCAGTATGTTTCTTGCCCACGGCGGATTGGTAATAACACAATCAATAACCGCGCTATCTATTTCTGTTTTGAAAGCATCGTACTTCGTAATATTATCCGCTTGAGGCTCGATATCAAATGCGCCGTGGCATATTAGATCATTGCTTTCTAAGTGCCTGACAAGAGCACCATTGCCGGCGCAAGGTTCGCAGAAATATTCCACGTCCTTTAGGAACGGCAACAGTGGCTCCACAGCCTCATAAGGTGTTGGGTAAAAGTCCCGTTCGTTACGTTCAAATTTATTACATCGCTTTGTCATTGAAATCATACTCCAATATATCTTCAAATTTTCCGTTAGGCCTGACCAGTATTCTTGTTGGTTTGTCAAGACCGTCCATAACTTCCAGCGCGTCCTTTGCGGTTTGTGGTATAGCCATTACATCGCCACCACGTTTAATCCACCAGCCGGCAAACCTTGCTTTCATCCTGGGATGTTCCGGGAAGATCCACTCGCTCACGCTCAACACGCCTATGTAATAGCTGACCTTAATTGAATCTGGCTTACCCTCTTTTAAATGAAGGTCGTAATAAACATCACCTACATCTTCCCACACAGATTCAATCTGGGTTGACAGGATCGCGGCTTTGCTGCTTTTAACTTCAACATCCGGCTCCGGCTCTGGCCACTCATATCCGCAATCAAAGCATACGCGCACAGCGGCATGGTTTAAGCTCAGGCATTCTGGACATTGTTTGATTGGCGCGTCGCCGGTTCCGTTGCCGGGGGGCTTGACCTTCACGTTATCGATCGGGCCAAGGGCTTTCACTACACCGCCAAAATCAAGCACCATACAATTCGGACAAGTTGACGCAGCAATAGCGGCCAAGCGCTCTTCTGCTGTTGGTAGGTTTCCAATGGCTCCGTCAACCAGCGCCATGCCACGGCCAACAATCTGGACGTATAAAGACGGGGCGCGGATCGGACGCATTAATGCAATGAGGTCAACGCATGGAATCGATATCCCTGTTGTCATCGTCATTACATTTACAATGCCGTCAATCTCATCGCGCTCAAGCTGCGCGAATATAACGTCGCGCTCTGTTTCTTTGGTATCGCCAGTGACCAGCGCAAAATTCAACCCTCGCCTTTTAAATTCTTCCACTGTGTTCTCAGCGTGGGCAACCGTGACACAAAAAACCAACGGATAGTTACGCTCCTGCATGTGATGGATAATCTCACCGACACAAGCCCTTGTTATTTCATCTACATTCACAGCCTCGTCGAGCTGGGATATAACAAAATCCCCGCCGCTCATACCAACGCCAGACACGTCCATCTCAATATTTGTTTCCGGTGTTATAACTGGTGTTAAATATCCTTCTTCCAATAAGTGAAGGACTGGTATATCAAGAGCGATATCTGTAAATATTGGGTTTTTACCCTCGGTCAGATATCCTTGATTTTGTCTATATGGTGTTGCTGTGTATCCACATATTTTTAATTTGGGATTGATAACCAGCAAGGCGGCAATGAATTGCCGGTACATCGTGCTTTGATTGGGCGAAATCATGTGAGCCTCGTCAATCAGGATCACATCAACGTGGCCGACAATGGACGCCTTCTTATATATCGACTGAATCCCGGCAAATAAAATCTTGGCGTGATGGTCTTTGCGGCCGAGGCTTGCGCTGTAAAAGCCAAGCGGCGCATGAGGCCATTGCTTGAATAAGGTGGCGGCGTTCTGTTTCAAAAGTTTGGCTACATGAGCCAACACTAATATTCTAGTGCCGGGGTAAAGGGTGCAGGCTCTCTTGGTAAACTCAGCGATCATCAAAGCTTTACCGCTTTGTGTTGGCGCGATAATTAACGGGTTGCCGTCAGCGATCGCCCAAAAGTCAAATGGGGCGCAGATTCCTTTTTCCTGATATGGGCGTGGGGTGTACATTATGCAAACATATCCTTTGTTTTGTCGCATCTTAATTCTGCTTTTGGGTGATACTCTAATATATCAACGCCATTTTCCTCGGCGCAATCATCGCAGAGAACACAATCAATATAATTGAGGGTGTACTTTCTTCCGGGGTCGTTGCATTCATAGCACAGGTCTGTTTCTTCTGGTTTTGGGTGGTTGTGACAATCACAATTACCTATTCCTTTGGTGCCACATTTCACACATTTTACAGACGCATCTATTAAATCATCTAATCCGCTCATCCCTCATCCCTCCAGATATCACCGCTGTAACTATACCTATACTCAATCCAGTTTTCTTCTTCACTGGCGTCTATTACTTCGCCAGGCACGAATGCAGGGTTGTATCTGTGAAGGCTGCAGCCTTTTGTTTGCCTATCATAATCCACTACCTCCTCAAACTTCCCACAGCTCCATGTACCATCCCGCTCCGGGGTGGTATGGCAGCACGTCCGGCAATTCCGGTCGGCAGCCTGGCGGCCTCTGCATATCTCTTTATGGTCACAGAATAAGCATGGCGGCATCTTGTCGCTGTCGCTTACGATATTAGGGGGGCTATCTGAAAAGATAATTCTCTCGGCTTTGGCTTTTAATTTAATCGCTTCTGCCGGATCCTCTTCGGTACGGACGCCTATCTGGTGTCTCCCGCCTGGCGTTGTGACGGTCATCCAGGATCTCGTCAGGCCTTCATAGTCCATATACAAAACTTGTTGCGCGTAATAGGTGAAATCCCATATTGACAAAGCAACTTTTTCGTTGATCGCTTTTAGCTTCTCCAGCTTCTTGAATTTCTTATCATTGACGGCTTTGTTTTCCCAAAGGTGTCTGGTCTTTGGTGCCTGAAGCAATCCAGTTAATATACCATCGGCGTGTCCTCTAAGGTGGCCGCCAAAATCCTTCCATCCAAGCTGCCTTCCGTCTGGACCGTGGGTGGTAAGTTCGATACCCGGAACAGCTTTGATTCGCTCTGCGACCATATCTTCTGTCCGGTGGCCGTCTTCAAAGTATCGTAGGGTTTGAGCTTTGAAGGTTATGCGCTGTACCCAGCGGAATCCATACCAGAGCTGGCGCGAGCATTCATTCCCAAGAGAGGACATACCCAGATAAGGCCGGCGCTTTTCTCCGGTCTGTGCCGCTTCCTGTGCCGCGTCCATTGCGTCAAGGGTAGGATCTGTGGTGGTTACTGGGAGTTTCATGGCGTCCTTGATAGCTACAATTTGTAACTGTTTGTAGTTGTATTGTAGTTGTTGGAATAAAAGTCGCCGGGCGTAGCAGTACCCTGCCCGGCAAGGGTTTCCCTAGCTTACTTGCGCCAAGGAGCGTCAGCCTGTGCGTTGGCTGTAGCGGGTGGTGCCGTCGTAGCTGGAGCTGTGGTAGCTGGAGCTGCTGCGGGTTGGCTTGCTGCTGGCGCTGCTGTTGTAGCGGCGGGCTGTTGGGAAGCACCGGCAACTGGACCGTAATCGGCAATGTGGATTTCTCCAGCGCTCTTGCCTTTGGTTTTCTTCTTGACTACCGCAATTGCACGTTTTTGTAGAAGCGCGGCAGAGTCGTTTGTTCCTGGAACCATCGCTGCCATACGCAAGGTATTAAATTCCTCGCCGGCAATTTTAGTTGCGATCGGATTGCTATTCCAGAAGTTCAAGATGATGGTAAAGTCAACACCTTTTTGCGGGCCATCATCGCAAACGCAATTATACTGAAGATATTTATTGGCAGGATTCGACTTAGATTCCTTCACCTCTTCAGAGATAATAATAAAAGGATGTTCGCCTTCGTTCAGTGGAAATCCACTACCGCCCATTGTTGGTGAGCTGTCATCATAGTTTTCTGCAAGTTGTACCATAGTAATTTCTCCTAAGCGGCTTTCTTACCAGCGGCTTTTTTCTTGGGGTTGAAGTAAGGGATATGTTTAGCAAGTTCGTTCCAGTCTAAAGACATCTCGGCTGGCAGAGAGTAACGGTTTTTGGCTATAAACGCTGGGCGTTCCTCAGTGTATATAACCCGCTCGCCTGCACCAACAGCCCGGACATTCTTTTTGTCCTTGCCGTCTTTAATGGTGGTGACGCGATAGTTAGCAAACAACACGATATCGCTATGCTCCAGCATTTTGCCGGCAGCTTTATCCTGGAGTTTAATCTGGTACCGATCATACGGCTCGGTGGTAGGGTCGTTAAACCGTTTGGCCGTAGCGTGGGCCGTCTGGATGATCGTCATGTTCTTCTCATTGCGAAGATAGTTGATCGCATCAAGATACTCTGACCAAAAAGCCAGGGCTTCAACATAACCTTTTCCGTAGCCGGCATCTTCAATGCTCGACCAGTTATTGATCTCACAAGTATGTTGCCATACCAGTGGTTCCATCCAGTCCAGGGAATCCATTACAAGAGTTTCAAACTCGTGTTCCTGGGTTGCCAGTACGGTTAAGCAATCCATTACATCTGTGTAGGATTTGCACAGTGGAAAGTGATCCGATTCCAGTAAGCCCAAACCGTCTTCAGTTAGAATGAAAATTGGGTTTGGAGCGTTGGGCGACGATTTACCGATACCCTGGACACCATAAACCAGTATCCGTGGTGGCAAATGCGACGCACCTTTTTGAATTGATTTTAAATCGATAGCCATTATGCAGCTTCCTCTTCTTTTTCTACAAGTTTGATTGAAATTTTACGCTTGCCGGCCGTAACAGCACGGGCAGGAGCAAACACTTTTTGGATTGCTTTAGGCCAGCCAAGGTACTTAGCTTCAGGGATTGACCGTTTGGTAGTGACATACTCATCAGGATCTTCTTCCCATTCGTCACGAATAACCGCCTCAGCAATTATCATAGCGCTTGGATCCCATTTAATGTTCTTGGGAGTTTCAACGTCAATGATATAATCATCTTGGCTGTTATCGCAGAAGGTGACCTTGCCATACGTTTCATCTTTAGCCTTGTAAGCCTTGGCTATTGATTTTGTATAGCGCTTATTAAGGACGCTATCATATATGGTTATAATGCTTTTGATCCGTTTGGCCTCATCGACAATGTCTTGCTGTATCAGTAGCAATTGATCGACAGTCAGGGCATCCAGATCTGCGGGGGTCATCGTTAGAAGAGCCTCCATAGAAACGTGGTTTTTCGTCATAATCTTTCCTTTACTGTTTTAAACACTCACCGTTGAATGTCTTGCAACAATACTAGGAGCAAGTTGAATTGTAGTCAACAGTAAAAAGAAATTAATTCGCGTTAATTTTTAAGATATCCACTCGTCGAGAATAGCGAGGACTTGATTAACGGCATCTGTTGGGCAGTTAGCCTTGACTACACGAACATCATGGCCGAGTGAGCGCAACAGATTGTGACGATTTTTTTGGACTTTAGAGACAACGCCATTGCGCTTGGTCTTTAATTCTATCTGACCAAGCCGCCCATCGTCCAAGTAAAAACGCAAGTCGCATTCACCGGCGACCATACCGGCTAACTTTAGCTTGGCTCCCTGCCTCTTACTCCGTCTGCCGGCGTTCATGTCAGCGGCAAACGTAAACTTGGCGCCGGCAAGCACCATCTTGTTTAAAGCTTCAACAATAGCAATCTGCAAATGCTCTTCCAGCCAAGGCAAGCTGGCGTCGTTCCACAGGGCGCGATTCAGAATGGATAGTTTGTTGGATTTTTTAGACATTCAACAGGTCTACTGGGTTGACTTTAACTTTATGCTCTTTGGCCAGATCCAAAAACTTCTCTTGCAAGTCAGTGCTAAAAGTTCCACGCTTCATGGCGTGGTGAAGCGTGGTTCTATCAATGTTCATAGCTTTGGACATCTTAGGGATTGATCCCTCAAAGGCCGGCTTGAACTTTTCAATCATTTTTTCTACGCGGTTCATAGTCGTTCGTTCCTATTCAGTGTTGTGCCGCCGCACAAGTAATAGAGTAAAGAATGGTTGAAAGAATAGCAACATCTAAGTTCTATTATACAGACACCTTTTTGCCTTCTGCCTTGAAAACACACTCAATCTCGATCACCATCATGTACTTTGGAACGGTAGGGTCTTTGATGAATTTTTCACAAGCGGCCTTTGTTTTAAAGCCTCTGCCCCACGCTACGTTCCGTTGCTGATCGATATTTCCGAAATATATTAAGGCTGCTGCATACCACATCATGCGATCATCTCCCTTATTTCTTTTTCCCAGATATCTGGCATTTTATTGTTTTTTCTTACGTTGCACGATGCGCATGATATAACCAAGTTAGATGCTATATGCTTACCGCCTTTAGAAAGAGGGATATAATGATCTACGTGGAAGGATTCCTCACACTCAACCTGACACCAGTGACAAACTTTTTGCTGAGATTTTTTCCATTCCATCAGCTCTATGGATGACATTCCTTCTTTTTTAATAGCCCTTCTTTTTGCTTTGTAATTTTGAGAGATGGCACTGCGCTTGCTCTTGTTGTTTTTTGTCCATTCTCTAGAGTTTTTATTAACCTTTTCCCTGTTATCTTTGCGGTATCTTTTGTCGTATTCTTTTTTAGAATCCTTGTTTCTTTCGGTGTATTCTTTTCTTTTTCTTTTATATTCTGGGTCACCAGCCTTTTTGTAATGAGCGTTTCGTTTGTGCATTTTTGAGCATTCACAGCACAGCGCACTAGTGGTTATTCTGGCGCATATGTGACCCCTAACGCATGGCACGCCTGTATAATATCTCGATCTGCCTAGCCGCCTTGCTTCTTTTAATGAAATCTTCTTCACAACACCATCTCCGGAGATGTGGTGATACGCTTCACCTCCCCATATTTTTTGTGGAACACGACCGTCACCGCCTCCCTCTTGCTTAAGTATCCGCTTTCTGCCGCGTGATTATCTTTGGGCGCTAGCGTTGGCATAATCTCTGTCTTCATAAGACAGTCCTCTGTAGATGCGCCATGATGGAAATGGCCTATTCTTCCATAGCTAAATTTAGTGCGACCATATATTTTCCTAAACGTCCCTACAAATACCTCAGATATCTGTTTAAGGTTTTTCTTGTTGCCGTGATGATAGAATAAGCTCACGTCTCCCCATTCATAGCAATAATATGCTGTAGGTGAATCGTCTATACTTACTCTGGGTTCGCTTTCATATAGAGGCCTTAGAGATTCACGCAAGAACAATTGACCATACGGATCATGATTGGCATCACATATTTTGACATGGACATGCTCATGTTTTTTCAACAGCTCGTCAATCAACATGCGCATTATTCTTATGGCGGCTCTTACTATTAAGTACGGTCTAGCGGCTGCGTCCAGAGGGTGCTTGTGTGCTGGTGTCTCGGCTATCATAGAGCTAAAATGCTGGTAGTCACCCATATTGTTCAAGACTGCGGTGTGTGCATTTGGCACAGAGTCCATAGCGGATAACAACCATTTACGAACCAGGTCTTCTGCTATATCAATATTCCAGTCGTCGCCACTCTCCTCTGCGTGGGCTAGGGCGCCCAGATGGAAGTCGGTTAAATTATATTCAGCTAACAGGTCGGAAACTGTATGTTTTGGAGCGGGGGTTGGAACAACTGGTTTAATCTTATCAAGAATGCCCTTCAGTATCACAGAGGCTATTTCTTGAGCGTTTTCTTTATCTTTGTCTGATTTGCACCACCTTCGGGTGGCCTCCCACTCGCCGGTTTCAGGGTTTAGTTTTTCGTAGTTACTGACGCCCTTCAGGTTGTGGTCATCGGGCATGTTGTATAGGAATTTTTCTTTTGCTTTTTTAAGCCTCTCGCCATAAGTCCTGATATTCAGGTTTAAAAAGGCCGCTGCTTCACGAGCGCATCCATTGAAGGTCTTGTGTGCATCATACGCTTCTTTGAGTTCTTCTGCTGATAAAGTCAAATATCCCCCACTGTGATAATGGAAATGTTCGACTATCTTAACACAATATTAATGGTTTACCTATACAGGGCAGTTAGTTGGCTATTTTTGCTCTTGCTGAATCAGAACTTCGCAGTAGGCAACTGTGTCAATCGCCTCTTCTTGTAGGGCAAGCAACCACTCCAGGCGTGATAGCCCAGCGTCGGACATACCGCGCACGCCCTCGCCATGTTCAATCATGCCGGCTTTATATTTTGCATCTACTTTTCTGACGACCTCTTTACCGATCGCGTCAAGCTTTACTTCTATATCCATAGTCTTTCCTTTACATTACCACCAGGCAATTGCTCGGTCGCGTTGCTGCGACGTAAAGCATCTGCATCATTTCTTATATCTCCATTTATACCCGCCTGCTGTTTTCTGTTTTTTATTACAGGCGCCATGAACGCCATTTTTTATATTTACTGATCTACAGGCAGCGCCACAACTTTCAAACTCATTTAATACTTTATTCGTTTCAGGGCATATTTGTAAAACTGGTCTTGCCCTCTTCATGTTATTTTTTAACAAAGCCTCTTTAACATGCTTAGGCCTCTCCCTTCCGTATAGCGGGTTGTTTTTTCCAGTTTTCCCCTTCATCGGATTAGCGTCCGTCTTCCAAAAATCACTTCTTTGTTTTTTCCCTTCTTCTGACATTTTTTTACCATACATTGGATTTTTGGCGCCTAATTTTGCTTTTCTCATGTTTTCTGTATTAGTTATTTTTCTTCCAGTAAAGGCTTTGCTTAAATTTTTTCTGTGCTCTTCTGTAGCAACATAACCGTAGTTCCCCCTTTCTCCACCATCAGACATATTCATGCCAACACCTTCTGGGTAACGGCATATATTAGTTTTATGTTTATTGATAAGATATTTTTCTTTTTCGTATGCTTTGTCTTGCGAGGAAAACAAAAATAAAATTTCAATTTTAAAGTTTTTTTCTCCATATTTTTTGATACAAAGTCTGAAAAAATTATTTTGTGGTTTTCTATTTTTGTGTTGCCTCCATCTCGTTTTCATATCTCGACAAGTAACTCCAATATATATTTTTTGAGTTATTAGGTTTGTAATTTTGTAAACACTGTATATTTTTCTCATTTATGGATAGTAACGTAATATTTAAAAAAGAACAAGGGGGCCTTCGATCGCATCCGGGGCCGATGATATGGCGTGTTCTTGTTCTTCGGTGAGGATCATTATCTTCCTACCTTTGGATATTTATCCATGAATCTGCGAAGTTTTTCTTGAGCTTTAAGCTCTTTTTTCTTAGCCTCTATTATCAATGCCAAACCCGATGCGTTGGTTGCGGTGTAGCCATCAAAAACCATCCGATCAGCTATGGCTAGTTGCAGTTTATATTTCAGGCGTTTTAATTTTTCTTCTTTGGTCATCACTTCTCTCCTTCTATTGCAATATACGCCTCACGCGGTCGCCCACGTTTTCCGCTCGTGATTCGTTCGTGTGTAACAAGCTCCGCAGATATCAGCGCGTCCATGATATCGCCCATATCGCGTTTGCGGTGTTTTGCGTATGGTGGCGTTTTCTGCATATCGCTCCAGCTCACGCCATTCTCTCCAGCTTCCCGGATAGCTTCCAATACTTCTTTCTTGTCGGCTTCAAAGGATGACCCGGCCATCTTCATTTTCAACACGCTGGCTGATTGATTGATTGAAAAGCGCATGTATTTTATAGCCCATCCTACAGCCTCGGTGCCAATAATGTCGGATTCTGGATCTATTGACACTTGAACTATCATTGCTATACGCATGGCCATCTCTTTTGCTCGGCCAGGTAAGGCCTCCAGACCAAAGCGCTCCAGCTCGTTAGCCATATCAACACACTCCTGAGAATAGGATCTCAGCATAGCAATAGAATCCCCATGAAAAGCCATCGTAACAAACAGGGGGTCGGTGGCGGCTGTGTCGGACAAGCCCGCATTGTGTCCGGTCCGATCCTGCACGCTCTTAACCCAATTGGTAATTTTGTTAGGCACGTCAATCATATCTTTATCATCGTGAACCAGGCGCGGCATATTGGACTGGTGGATTATAAACCGACCGAGAAAACCATCTGCAACAGCATCGGATCTCAAGTTGGCAAAGAAGGCGACCGGTGTGGTCATCCCCATTAATGTGATCGCCGGGTTTTTGATCTGCCGGTCTGACATTTCTTTAGCTTTTTCTTTGGTGAGCGTCATCGTGCTGTAGCTGCTGGGGCGCATTGTTCCGTGGCACCGGCCGATAGCCTCCATCAACTGTGTATTCGCTTCCATAAGCTGTGTGTTTTTGTTTCCCTGAGCAGCTTCAAGGTACCTGCCGAACTCATCGATGATAGTGATATGTTTTGGTGCGCGGAGCAAAGCAGAAAATACTGCCCCTGCGCTGGTATAACCACTCCCATTGATGTAGTCGTGAAGCTCGGCTTTCGACAAAATATCTTCAATAACTGTTTTACCATGCTCTTTTCCCGTTCCTGATTTTGCGATGTTTAAGAAATATAGGCTGGTATGGTTGCCCTTGGTGGATTTAAAATTTCTGCCCATGACGATTGATCCGATGGCAAGCGCTGTTTGAACGGCAAAGCCTGGCTGCGGTGCGCGTGCGGTAACATTGTAATAGTTGGCGATGTCTCCCAGGATCCCTGGCGGCGAAAGTAGTTCTTCCGGCATATCCTCGTAGTCGGTCTTTTTTATATATAGCGCCGGCTTCTCTTCAATAAGTTTCCGGACAACATCTAACCCTTCCAGGGCGTGCATATCATTAAAATCGGTTGGCTTGCTGGTGGTGTCTTGAAATAACGGGAAGACAATACGGCATTGTGTGGCCTCGCTGGCTGCCATGCCCTTGGTTCTTCCTGTGTTGGTTTCCTTCCAGATATCATCATCTCCACAGATAATGACGTTTGAATCAGGGTTTTGATCTTTGGCTATGTTTACAACGTCCAGGAGGTTGTTGGCGTTGTAAGCACAATACACTTTGGCGCCGGTCGCTTCTCGTATGCTGCCTGAAGTAGAATAGCTTTCTGAGACATATACAACAGTAGTGGTGCCATCCAATATATAATAGCCGCCACCAATTTTTCCATCGATCAGAAATTTTTTCTTGTTGCCCTTGATCTCCTGAAGCGATGTAATCACTCCATCGATCGTAACAGATAGCACAAGCCATCCGTTTCTGAAGCGTGCGCCGTGGGGTTGAATGCCCTTCTTTACCAGATATGGATGGTCTTCTGGTGCCGGGTCCGCGTTTTCCCAGATAGCTTGGGCTTTGGTGGCAGCACGTTTGTATGCTTCTTCTCTCTCGATCTGGCGGTTGATAGCAGCACGTTCGATCTGCTCACTGAACAGCGCAACCTCAGTTGGTGACATTACGTTCTTACGCTTTGATGTCCAGACAATACGCTCCTGACAAGGCTCCCGGTAATTACCGAAGACACCGACACCGACAAACGCGCCTGGCCTGTATTCGTCTTCAAACTCTGAGTACCAATACCAACCGGCTTTGGAAGATCCTTTATCCCCTGGCGTGGCAAATTTTTGGATGCGGT
>JAFCGF010000008.1 GCA_017608295.1 Candidatus Woesearchaeota archaeon | reverse complement strand
AAAGTATAAAAAACTGGAGGATTATCATGTAGCACCGGAAGTGAAAGGGATGAATGAAGACAAACAATCTGTCTTCAAGCATCCTTATGATTTCTCATAAGAAACGGTCGTTTGCCGAAAGCTATCTTTTTCTTTTAATTAGAAACCAGGTTATGATTGCAAGTATGAGTACAATTAAAGGTATTATTACAAAATAAACAGGATAACACTTAATCATGTTAACCAATCCCATAGTTTTCCAACCTGATTCGCACATTGTTACCATATAGTTAGGCACGAACATCTGCCTATATAAATATTCTTTAAACTTCCGTTTTCTCGGTCATTGCTGGAATCGTCGGATATCGCACTGCTTCTGGAGGGGGGCGTTTGAATCTTTTGGCGGAATGCTTTTAAACTCCCTTTGCCTTCTTTTGGGAGTTATGGACAGCGAGACAAAACCAAAGGCGAAAACCGCTGAGATGCAGCGCTATGACCCGCATACAGTAGAACAAGAAGTCATCGCCTTCTGGGAGAAAAATACCATCTACAAAAAAGCGATGGAGAAAGTCAAGAAAGGTAAGCCATACTACTTCCTTGATGGTCCCCCGTTCCCAAGTGGTGAAACACATCCAGGTACAGCAGGCAACAAAGTCTCAAAGGACTTCCTCATCAGGTACAAGCGCATGCAGGGCTTCAATGTCAGGGACCAGCCAGGCTGGGACATGCACGGATTGCCCATAGAACAAAAAACCGAACAACTCCTGGGACTCGAAGACAAGAGAGACATCGAGAAAATAGGCATAAAGAAATTCATCGAAGAATGCAAAAAGTTTGCATTGAAGCACATGGGCGCGATGGAAAGGGACTTCATGCGATTAGGAGTGTGGATGACCTGGGAAAATGCCTACAGAACCATAACTCCCGAGTACATGGAGAGCGTGTGGTACGCCATAAAGTGCGTACACAACAGAAAACTTCTCTACAAGGGAAAGAAGGCATTGTCATGGTGCCCGAGATGCGCGACAGTCCTCTCAAAGAACGAATTAGACTATGAGACAGTAACGGACGATTCAATGTTCGTCAAGATGCCTGTAAAAGGAATAGACAAGGAATTCCTCGTCATCTGGACAACAACACCCTGGACAATCCCCTTCAACATGGCCATCATGGCCAATCCCGAATTAGAATACCAGAAGTTCAAAGTCGATGATGAAGTCTGGATAATGGCAAAGGTGCTTGTCGACGTGTTCATGCGCGCAGTAGTGGGCAAGAACTATGAACTATTAGAAACAATCAAGGGAGAGCACCTTATCGGTATGAAGTACGAGCATCCATTCGCAGACGAGATGCCCTATCACAAGGAGAACCACAACGCCTATTTTGTCGTCGGCTCCACCCAATTCGTGTCAGCCACAGCAGGCTCAGGCTTAGTACATTGCGCTCCCGGCTGCGGGCCTGAGGACTTCCAGATTGGATTAGAAAACAATATCCCCATCTTCAACGAGGTGGACGAGAATGGATATTTCGCAGGCAAATCAGGAAAGTTCAAGGGCATGAAAGCCAAGGACGATGACCAGAAGTTCGTCGATTTGCTCAAGAAGAAAGGCCTCCTTATAGCCCAGACTCCTGTGGAGCACGAGTATGCCCACTGCTGGCGGTGCGCCTCCCCCATTATATATAGGGCAACTGACCAGTGGTTCATTGCCATTTCGAAGATACGCAACCAGATTCTCGACGAAATCCGTGAGCTCTACACTGTCCCTGAGGAAGCGAAAGGTATATTCCTCGACTGGATAGGCAATTTCAGCGACTGGTGCATCACACTCCAAAGATTCTGGAACATTCCCGCTCCCATATGGCACTGCGACAAGTGCGAGCATTACGAGGTCATAGGCAGAATAGCCGAGCTAGAAAAAAAGGCAAAGGTCAAGCTCGACGATATTCACAGGCCTGATGTGGACCCGTTAACCTGGAAATGTGCAGAGTGCGGCGGAACCATGAGTAGGATTTCCGATGTCCTGACCGGCTGGCTCGACTCAGGCGCAGCTCCATGGGCATCCCTTGAATATCCGCAAAGAAACGACCTCTTCGACATGTATTATCCATCGAATTTCGTGATGGAGGGAAGAGATCAAATCCGCGCCTGGTTCTCTGCTATGATGAATTTCAGCATGGCTGCATTCGGAAAGAGGCCATACAACGCAGTGTACTGGCATGGCTTCTTCAATGATGCAGAGGGACACAAGATGTCCAAGTCAAAGGGAAACTTTGTGGCTGTGCAGGAGATCTGCAACAAGATGGGCGGCGACCCCACCAGGATGAAGTTCATCGAGTGGATTGCTCCTGGCCAGGATGTCAAGTTCAATATGGCTGAGATTGGGGAGAATACCAAGGCATTGAACGTGCTGTGGAATATGCACTCCCTTATCATCCGCTCTGCACGTGCTGCAGGAGTGAATCCAACTGAGCTCACACTCAATAAGGGAAAGCTCGACTTCACCGACAAGTGGCTGCTGTCCTCATTCAACACACTCATCAGGAGTGTGAGCGAGAAATTCGAGGGATTCTACCTTTCAGAGATACCTCAATTCCTCAAATGGTTCTGGCTCGAGGATTTATCACGGTGGTACATCCAGAACAAGCGCGACGAGCTCGCTGAGGGAGATGAAACCACGCTCGCTCTTCTTAACGAGGTGTATCTCAAGCTCCTTACTTTAATCTCGCCGATGGTGCCGCTCACTGCTGAAGCGCTCTACCAGAACCTCAAGGATGAGTTTGGCCTGGAGGGCGAGAGCATCCATTTCCAGAGCTGGCTCGAGGCTGATGAGAAACAGATTGACCCGGAGCTCGAGCGTGACATGGACATCCTGCGAAAGGTCACCACTAATGTGCTGGGCGCGAGAAGAAAAATCCAAAGAGGTGTCCGCTGGCCCCTGAAGTCAGTGCATGTCATCACCCGCGACAAGAGGGTGAGTGCTGCTCTCGCGAAACACGGTGATTTGGTGAAGGGGCTCACAAATGCCTTGGAACTCACTGTCAAGTCCCACGAGGACAACATTATCCGCGTCGTGAAGCCGAACTTCGCGAAAATCGGCCCGAAGCACAAGGGCTTAGCAGATAAAATCCAGAAGGCAATCCTTGCTGCTGACTCAGAAACAATTGCCACTCAGCTTGACAAGAAGGGCTCGTTCACAGTTAAGGTCGAAAACCATGAGATTGTAATTGAGAAAGACGAGGTCCTTGTCGAGGAGACCCTCCCTGACACAATGTATTCTGTCCCTGGCACGCGATTCTCTATATATGTAGACCTTGAAGAGACTGAAGACATGCTGGCCTCAGGCCTCGCAAGGGAACTCATGCGGCATGTTCAGCAGCTGCGGAAGAAGGCCGGTCTTGAGAAGAAGGACCGGATTGACCTTGTTGTTGCAGCTGACGATGCTGTCGTGAAGCAGCTGAAGCTCCATGAGAAAGATATAACCTCTAAAGTCGGCGCAGAGAAATTATCTTTTGGAAAGGCTCCAAGCGGATATGAGCACAGCGCAAAGGCGACTGTCCGCGAGCAGTCCTTTGAAGTCGCGTTAAGGAAGCTGTAGCCTTCATCCCTCAAGCTCTATAAGGATATGCTTCTCATCGGGAACTGAGACAAATACATACTCTCCCTTCTTGAGATGTAGGCTTCTCACCACGTGCTGGTTGAGATAGATGCCCAGCCGCTCACCTGAGAGCTTTACAATCTTCTGCCTAATCTTGAGAGGGCTCTCCCGTAATTCAGTGAGCACTTTTCCAGACGATTTTGATTCAAACTTAAAGTAATCACAATCCTGGCATTGGTAGCTGAGCGCCTTGTTTTTTGCACCTTGCACTTTCACAGGCACTTTATTCAGCTTCCCTCCACATTCCGGACATTTCATCTTGAACTCCTCTTCGCGTTTATTACAAATAGCACCTTTCTGTCAATCCTAAAAAGGATGTAGTATCCATCCTTCTCAATCTCGTATTTGTTTCCCTTCTTGCGCGGATTCTTTGTGGTGAGGATGAGCTCCACCACCTTCACCCAGGGAACATCTTCAGCATGTTCTGACAGGTAATGTGCTGTCGGCCGTATCTTGGTGAAATGTATCATAATTCCACCAATACTACATTTATGAAGTACGAAATACTATATAATGCTTTCGCCTGAAACGAGATTCTGTCCATGAATCAATTGGCATCCTGCTCCTTCAAGTAAGCTGTCCCAAAGATTCCGGCAGATTTCCGGGCTGCAAAGGATTCTTAAACAATATATGCTTCCGCACTGGATATGAGGCGCATTATCCTTGCATCAGGCTCCCCTCGCCGGAAGAGATTACTTAAACAATTGATAGGTGACACATTCAAAGTAGTCATCCCAGACTATGAGGAGGATAATGACCTTGGCCTCGAGCCCATTAAAATGGCAAAGCACCATGCCCTGGGGAAGGCGCGCGCTGTTGCCCGCAATTTTCCTGATGCTATTGTGATTGGGTGCGACACCTTCGGCATGATTGACGGCGAGATTCTCGGCAAGCCCGACGGAGAGACCGGTGCGATTGCCATGCTGAGGAAGATAAGCGGCCGCACACTGAAAGTCTTCTCCGGGGTTGCGCTCATCGACAGCAAGTCTGGAGAGGAGCTTGTCGACCATGAGATTTCTGAGGTCACGATGAGCGAGATGTCTGAATCTGAGATTAAGGCATATGTCGCCACTGGCGAGCCATTAGACAAGGCAGCATCCTTCGCGACGCAGGGCAAGGGCGCAGTGTTCGTCGAGCGCATAAAGGGCTGCTACTTCAATGTTGTCGGCTTCCCGCTCTTCAAGGTCAACCTCCTGCTGAAGCAGGCAGGCGTCGATGTCCTTGAGTACAGTTGATCTCAGGATTCTATCTTATGGGCTTCATAATGCCTGTCGAAGATGAGTTCCAATTGCTTCTTGAGCTCAATCACATCCATGAGGTCAATCACTGGCTTGAACAGGAAGGGGTTTTTGGAGTTGGGATGTTCGGCCAAGCTAATCATATCCGGATCACTGAGAATGTAGGCGTGCGTCTCGTCAGTGTGTACTGAGGAATGATAGCCTCTGCCTGTCATCTCACTCAAGTATGCATTGATTCCTGTCACCTGGATTTCTGTGAGCTGGTCCAGTACTTCCAATACTTCCTGTTGGTATTCAGGCACTGTCGCGAATAGGCCATGCGCTATCTCGTGCTTCAGAGATTCATCTCTTAGGCCCAGGGTCGCAATGATATACTGGTCATCTGTGGGGAACAGGTCAAGAAGGAATTGTTCCTCCTTACTCAGGGGGTCAAAAAGACTATCTTTGAAGGCTTCCAGAACATGCGAAGGGAAGTTGTATCCCTCGACCATGGTCAGATAATCAAAATCTCCCTCAAGGCAGGTCTCAATCATTTCCTCAAATGTGAAAACCTTTCCGAAAAAGTCCAAGGATTCATAGTATTCCTGGGGGCGTCCCATCATCCTTGCGAGCCGCTCCCGGTCGTGTAGTTCTATGTGTGTAATCTTATCAGTGAGTGAAGTGATCTCAGGCTCCATGGAATTACTCATAATCCACAGAGTTGCCAAGACATTTATCAATCTTTGTTGGTTACACTTCAGTAGGCAGAGTATGATTATTCTTTCGAAATTCACAACACTAATAAAGCGAGTTAGAACCCCCTCCTGCATGGCACGCGGCATCTACGACAGACTGAGGCCAATCCTGTTCAAGTTCTTCGACAAGAAGGGCTGGGATATCCCTGACAACACTTATGTGTGCTCTCTGGGAGACTATTGTATGGCAAATGAGCTTGACGGGGATGACATAGAGATAACGGAAATCCACGCAGACGGCATCAACTTCGGCTGGCTCGCGATGTATGACGCTTACCGCTCATTCTACAACCAGGGAGAGGAATTTGACGCAGTAACAGATTTCAAGGAGTATTCTGGAGAAAAGACCTTGTTCGGCCTCATCAGAGAGTGGCGCATGGAAGGCACTGGAGTGAAGCTTCTAGAGGAAGAGTGAATTATTTATCAGTTCAATATCCATATGCCCCGAGATCGAGCACAATCATATCTACTGTATCTCCGTCCGGGTTTGCGCTCTCGTAGTCTGCACCGAAGAAATCGATATTGAATCTGTCTCCTTCAAGTTTCGTGATGACCACACAATGGAAATCCCCCTGAGAGAGTGCCTTGTGCCTGCAGAAGCTGCGGTCAGACCGCGAGGGCCCTGCATATGTTGAACAGTCCTTATCTATAGCATGCAGGTGGAAGTATGCCAGGTGTGGAATCTCCTCATAGAGGCCATCGGGCATGCTGTATCCGGTATTCACTTTGGCAGCACTAGGGATATCCAGCAGGTACAGCCCGAAATGCTCATCAAAGAGGACAAAACCTCCGTGCTCAGCATCAGCATCCTGAAGGTCTGCTTCGATAATTTCCCCAATAGATTCAAGGAACTCTTCGTTCTCTAGTGCTTCCATGAGCAGTTGAGTCACCTTGAATTGGTTCTGTGTGAGAAGGTAGACCTGGCTGGACTCCTCTCCATATGTCCATCCAGTATCCTGATCTATGTATCCAGGTCGGGAGAAGTGCGATGCCTGATATGCGTGAGGGAGTCCATCAATCCTCGCCATGAGAGAGTCTCGTGCCTGACTCGTGTCGGAGACGAGAAGTTGGACATCATTTATATCTGCTAAATCCTCAGTGATGTGTTCGTAGTGTGTCTCTTCTTCCATTTGAGTAGGAGGAGAATATGTACAGGCTGCCACAGTGAGTGTGGTGACGAGCATCCCTATTGTTGCGAATTTCATTGTGCTGCTGGACCGTTAAGCGTATTGTTTATCTGGAACAATTCAACACTCACAATCATCACTAGAGTCGTAGCCAGTCTCGAGGTTCTTCACCCGCGTGATGATGCGATAAGGAATCTCAGTGTAATCCTCTAATATCTCTCTCCTGAACCAGCCCATTCCCTCTTTCTGGACACCTAATTTCTTTGTGTCAATATGGTTAACCCTTCCTTCGATGATTTTTACCTTTTTACTGAAACGGCGTTCGCATTCGATAATCACGCAGTCATCAATGTGGATTTCCTTCCACCATTCCTGCTTTTCCTCTTCATCACTCATGCGCTTCACCAGAATCATAGTTGGTATCGAGATTCTTCAATCTGAGAATTCTCTCGTATCGGATTCCGAAGTAGGGATTCATAGATTCCACCAAGGTGGGATTGTCAAGGTCGAGGAAGATGCACTCTTGCCTGATTTCATGTACTCTACCCTCAAATATCTTAGGCCCTCCTCTCAGATTGCCGATATCCCGGTATGTTTCATATTCTATGATGACCCTATCATTAATGTGCATGTGCCTCGACCATTCAGGCTGCTCTTCATCACTCATGCGCTTCACCTGAATCGTAGTCAGTATCGAGGTTCTTGAGCCTGCACATGGAATCATAAGAAATATTTTCCCAGGAGTATCTCCCTTCAGGTATAATCCTAAGGTGGTACTTGTTGATTCCGTACACCGTCCCTTCCATTATTGTGGGCTTTCCGCGGAAGATTCCTTTGTTATACTCGATAATGACCCTGTCATCGAGGTGCATGTGCTTCCACCACTTCGGCTTGTCCTTACTCATGCAATTCACCTGTATCATAGCCAGTGGTGCCGTTCTTCAGCCTCATGATGGTGTAGCATGGAACCACCCTGAATCTGGTCTTGCCTTCAGGTCGGATCCAGAGGTTTCTCACATCCATTCCCCACAGGCTGCCCTCAATTTTCGTGGGCTTCTTGCGGAGAAAACCATTGTCATATTCCACAATCACATGGTCTTCAAGGCTGAGATTGTCCCATATCTCGTCTTTCTTCTCTTTGTCCATAGCTTTTCCTCTATGAGTACTCTCGGGGAGTCGCAATCCTAATAAAAATGTTATTAAACTCCCTTGGATTACCTGTTCAGCATGTCAAAGCTTCCCTGGGAGAAAATAAAGCGGGAAAAGCTCGTGAAGCTCGAAATAGAGACGAATCCAGATTTCGGCTGCAACCCCGCAGAGCGCCCTATGGTAGAGCTCATTGACTACGGGATTGTCAACATCGACAAGCCTCCAGGGCCGACAAGCCATCAAGTTTCCGACCACGTGAAGAAAATCCTCAAGGTGAGCAAGTCAGGCCATTCAGGAACATTAGACCCTGCAGTCACCGGATTGCTCCCGGTCGCGGTTGGAAGGGCAACAAGAATCGTCCAGCTCCTCTTGCCTGCAGGAAAGGAATACGTCGCTGTGATGCATCTCCACGGGGATGTTGAAGAAGAAGACATCAGAAAGGCATGCAAGTCCTTCCTCGGCAGAATAAGCCAGATGCCCCCAGTGAGAAGTGCGGTCAAGCGCCAGCTGAGAAAGAGGACTGTGTATTATCTTGACATCATGGAGATTATAGAGCGGGATGTGCTCTTCACAGTGGGAACAGAGGCAGGCACCTACATCCGAAAGCTCTGCCATGACATAGGAAAGGATCTGGGATGCGGTGCCCACATGTCAGACCTGAGACGGACGAGAGTCGGCCCATTCACAGAAGTAACATTGGTCACATTGCAGGACCTCACTGACGCCTTCCACTATTACCATGAAGAAGGAAACGAGACTATGCTCAGAAAGTATATTCAGCCGATTGAGAACGCAGTCCAGCATCTCCCCAAGGTGTGGGTGTGTGACAGCGCAGTCGACGCCGTCTGCCACGGAGCCCAGCTCTATAAGCCGGGAATCGCAGCTATTGATTCACAGATTATGGCTATTGATAAAGTCGCGCTGCTCACCTTGAAGGATGAGCTCATCGCCTACGGCACGGCGCGATGCACCACTGGAGAGATGCTTTCAGACCAGGGCATAGCAGTGAAGATAGAGAAGGTCTTCATGAGGCCTGGGATGTATCCTAAGCCCGAATAGTTCTACCAGCGCCCTTTCTTGCCGTCGTTCGCCATCTGCTCTATTGTGGAGAGGCGTTGGTTCAGGTTATCAAGGCAGTTCTTGATGATATCTAATTTCCCTGTGATGATATCGAGTTTCTGCGAGACTAAATCAACCTGCTGGCTTTGCTGGCTCTGCTGATGCTGCTGGTTGTCCTGGAACGCACTGGGTTGCCCTGGAGAGCTGAAGCCGCCGATGTCTCCCACTCCTGGGTCTGTTCCCGGTGTGCCCGGCGGCCCTGCATTCGGCAATGGCCCCAAATCGAGGCCTGTGGGCTGGCTTAGCCCTGGATTGAGAAGGTCATCATCACTGCTTTTTTTTCGCTTGAAAGCGTCAAGTAAGCCCATGCTATCCTCCACGGAATACGGCTTATTAAACATTTCGCTGGGATGAATTGTTTTTAATGGGATTATATTCCATATTATTGGTGGAAAGCTTTATAAACTACCTGTCTTTTTTCTCCTTTTAAGTGGTGATTGTATATGGCAAAAGATTCCCCCAAGAAGAAATCTAAAACTACAAAAGGCACTGCTGAGGAAAAATCCCTCGACGGAATTCTGCATGAGCTCACACCTGAAGAGTGCAGGCGCAGCTCCCTTGCAGAGCTGAACGAGCTTGATATTAAAAGCACAGAAGATGTCACGCCTTTCCTCGGCACACTAGGCCATCCCAAGGCGAGGCAGACTATCGAACGCGCCCTTGGGATAGACCATCAGAATTACAACATCTGGGTGAGCGGCATGTCTGCAGGTCAGGAGAAGACTGTCAAGGAACTCATCCTTAAGAGTGAGATGAGCAAAGAGCCCGAGCCGAAGGACTATGTCTGGGCGTGGAATCTCGATGAGCTTGGAAAGGCTGTCGAGACGCTCACATTCGGCCAGGGAGAGGGTAAGCTGTTCGTCGACGACATAGACACTATGCTCAAGTCCCTGAAGACTGATATTCCTGGTATTCTCACAGACCTACAGTACCTTCAACTCCAGCAGCAGTACACGACCTCCATGTTGACCCTGCAGGACCAGTATATTGGCATGTTCAAGGCCAAGGGCATTGAGATGACGACTCAGGGACCTATGCCTGTCTTGGCAGAGAGTCCCGAGGGCCAAAAGCTTGTTGCGAAATTGAAGGAGGGGGTGGCTGAGGGTGAAACCCCTGCCAATGACCAGCAGCTCATTGACGATCATGTCACGGAGCAAGCTGAAAGCATCAATGCCCTCCAGCTGCAGCTCGCTAGTGATTTCGATGCTCTCGACGCACAGTTCATTCCGCAGAAGAAGACACTATTCAAGAGGGTTGCCGAGCTCAAGATACAGGCTGCCTTTGGTGAGATTATCAAGAAGTATGAGGGCCTGGATACAGTATTGTACTTCTCCAAGGCACAGAAGCATATCCTCGAGAATATCGATGTGTTCCTTCCTGAGAGCGAATTCGGAGACCAAACGCAGCAGGCGGTCATGAGTCTCGGTGGACTATCTTTGGGCATGGGCGCTCCCCAGGGGCCTGACCCTGTTGACGAGGTTCTCTCAGCCCTGAAGACAAAAGTCGCTGTGGACCACTCCACAACTACAACTGGGGTTCCGCTCATCATTGTCGAGGACGATCCCACCTATGAAAATGTTTTCGGCAAGCAGGCAGTCCCGTATGGTATGGGTCTCGGCGGTGGCGGCCGCGATATCGGCATCGACGACCTGAAAGCAGGCTCATTGGCGAAGGCGGCAGCCGCTGGACCATGTTATTATGTATTTCACTTTGAGCGGGCAATCCAGCAGCCTGGAGTGTGGGAGGTTCTCAAGCGCGCGATAGAGACGCGTAAAGTCGCCGTGAAAAACCCCCCGGCAGGAATGTATCTCATGGATGTCGATGAGCTGGAGATGGACGAGTTTGACCTCAAAGACGTGAAGTTCGTCATGCTCGGCTCAGAGGCCTATGACGCTTATCTCAGGACTGGCCAATTTGCGTTGGACTCTGCATGGCTGAAGAGGAATTTCAAGGGCATCGCGACCTTCCAGCACACCGCTGACGGAGATGATGTCCCGCTCCAGGACCTGGTCGGATTCATCTCGACAGTGTGCCAGAACAATGATCTCATGGCTGCAGATGCAGAGGCCATCGACCTGGCCCTTGGTACACTCCGCAGATCTGCGGGTGACCAGGAGGAGATCGCGCTTACGTTCGGTACAGAAGGCCTGACCTCTGTGCTTATTGAGGCGGACCTTGAGGCGAGGCTGGAAAAGGCGAGCAAAATTTCAGGGAAGCATGTTCAGAGCGCGCTCGACAAGCGCCGCTTCGAGCAGGGCATCTTCGAGGACATGTACCGCAAGTACATCAAGAAGGGCCTCAAGCATGTTGATTTGGAGGCAGAGGTTGTTGGCCACGCCAGCGGCCTGGCTGTGCTGCAGGCGTACGACCTGCCATTTGGTATTCCTAGTGTCGTCGCTGCATCGCTTTCCATGGGTCCGCCTGTGGGCGGCGTGAACATCCTAGGGAATGTGAAGATGGGTTTGGAGACCTATAACCTCGGCTTCGGCCAGATGATGGCCTACCTCAAGAGCGAATTCGCTCAGGAGTTTTCTATCCCCTTCAGCCTTGACTTGCTGCTCGAGGAGAGCTATGGTAAACTCGACGGCAACAGCGCCTCAGGCGTCTCGACAGTGACTGCATTATCTGCTTTGTCGGATACCCCAATACTTCAGAGGAGGGCGATGACCGGGGCTCAGATGCTTGATGGCTCTATCCGCGCCATCGGTGGCGAGAACTGGAAGATCGAAGGGCATTTCTGGACCTGCATGGAGATGGGACTGCTGGACAAGTACGATGATTGTGGTGTTGTCATCCCGGCGTGCAACGCGCAGGGACTGCAATTGCACCCGACTGTCATTGAGTATGTAGAGCAGGGCAAGTTCCACATCTACCCTGTCGACCACGTGAAGCAGGCTGCGCACTGGCTCACTGGGGCTGACAAGGACGGCGCGAAACAGGTCGGCGATATCCATACTCCCGGCACAATCTTCGGAGACGCGATGGAGACTGTGAATGCCTTCTACCAGAAGGCAAAGAAGAAGACCAAGCCTGAAGAAACCGCTCCCCAGGATATGCCGGAGTGCAGCAGCGACTGCGGCGGCTGCAAATAGCTAGACGATGCCACGCACTCCTGAAGAGGTCTATGAGCGCTATCTTGAGCTGACAGGCAGAGCTCTCGAGAAGGTGAAGATTCCTCATGCCGAAGGCACAGAGAAGCACGCCCAGGCAGCAGATTTCCTCGACATGGCCCAGCGCTATTATGGTGATGCCCAGCACTTCAAGGAGAAAGGACTCATCGCAGAGGCATTGGCAGCTGTGAGCTATGCCCACGGCTGGCTCGATGCAGGGGCGAGAATAAGCCTCTTTGATGTTGGCGGAGATTCTGAGCTCTTCACTGTGGATTAACCAAATCATTAAATAGTTTATCTGAGATAGACTATTTGTGGGCAGTCCAAGCAAGGAAGAGGATTTTCTGTGGGTGATTCTTGGAGGCAGTCCCCTGGGACACTGGCATTTTGTAGAACTGCTCGAGGAGACTGGCATGAGCAGGGCAGCCCTGAACAAATGGCTGAAGAAGTATTCTCAGGAAGGCTTGCTCAAGAGGGTCAAGAAAAAGGGGAGATTCCCTTACTTTACGGCTGGCCCGGATAATCCTGTGTACAAGGCGAAAAAAAGGCAGTTTTTCCTCAACAAGCTATATGAAAGCGGGTTGATAGCTGACATCATGAAATCCGAGAGCATCAAGGTAGCCATTGTATTCGGGAGTGTCGCTCGTGGGGACTGGTATAGTGACTCTGATGTTGACCTGTTTGTCCTCGGCGATGCCAAAGACCTGGACAAGAGAAAATATGGGCTCAAGCTCGATATCGAGCTGCACGAATTCGGAAGTAGGAAGGAGATCCAGGACGTGAAGAGCGCCCTAATGAAGAACGTTGTCAATGGCTATCTTGTCAAGGGGAACCTCGGGGATTTCGCCGAGGTCGTTATATGAATGTTGAGACCCTTGAAGATGTTTATGGGAAATGCCTTGCGTCTAGGTTTATTAGGGAAAAAAACGAAGTTGATATTGAACTCATCACATCATTGAAAGCAGTCGCTGATGCTGGCCTTGCATTCATTAAAGACAAGGCAAAGTCCATTGGGAAAGATAGCACTGACTGGACCTTTGTGTTTCGTGATTATTATGAATCTGTGCGGGGATTGATTGAAGCATTCCTTCTGTTTGACATGGTTGAAGCTGAGAGGCACCAGTGCAAGAACGCTGTCCTCTGCTTTAGGCATCCTGAGCTTGATTTGAACTGGGAATTCCTGGAGACTATCCGGCTTAAGAGAAACGTCATCAATTACAGGGGGCAGCTCCTCACTTATGGCGATTGGAAGCAGTTCGAGCTGGAATTCGAACTGCACATTAGGAAGCTTAGGCAGGAGATTGAGAGGAAACTGGCTGAGTGACTAACTAAGCCTCTTCTCCAACTTGTCGAAGAGCTCTTCGAGCTGGTCTATTGCTGGAAGGAAGACGATTCTCATGTGGCTCGTTCCTTTCCTTTGGCCAAACCCGCTCCCATGTACCACAAGAGCAGATTCCTTGTAGAGGAAGTCCTTGACAAACTTTTCGTCATCATCGACAGAAACAGTCGGGAAGGCGTAGAAGGCGCCCTTTGGTGCAGTGAGGCTGAGTCCGTCAATTTCATCGCAGCGCTTCTGGACGTATGCTGCGCGTTCCTCGAGCTTCTTTATCGTATCCTTCAGGTGCTCCTGCGGACCTTCAAGAGCTGCAGGCACTGCCCACTGCATAGGGTGGTTACAGCATAGGCGCGCACGCGCCAATTTGCTCACAGCGCCGTCATACTCTCCGATAACCTCGTCATCTCCTGAGATTATGTACCACCCGACGCGCCAGCCAGGGGCAAGGTAATTCTTCGCAAGGCCATTGAATGTTACAACAGGAACCTCAGTCTCAATCGAGCCTAAGGCAGTGTGCTTAACCCCAGTGTACACCATCTTATCGTAGATCTCATCGCTGAATACGATGAGGTTGTGCTGGCCTGCGAAATTCAGCAAAGCCTTCAGCGTCTTCTTCTCTGCGACGCTTCCAGTGGGATTGTTTGGATTTATCAGGACAATAGCGCGGGTCTTGTCGTCCACGTTCTTCTCCATCTCGCTGATGTCAGGCTGCCACCCGTTCTCCTCATCGAGATAGTATGGTTTTATCTTACCGTCAATCTTGTGCATCACCGCAGGATACAAAGGATAGCCTGGTAAAGGCATGAGGACATTCTCTCCGGGATTGACCAATGCTGTGAGGGCCATCTCAATCGCCTCAGAAGCCCCAGTAGTTGTGATGATATTCCGTATGCGCGTGATGCCCTTTGCCTCTGCATCGCGGCTGATGGACTCTATCGCCTCAGGTATGCCGAGTGAAGGGGGATATGAGTTCTTGCCATCTTTCATGGCTTTAGCGACAGCATCTATCATGTGCTGCGGTGTCCTGAACTCAGGCCCAGCCTTGATAGGGTCGCCGATGTTGAAATACTGTACTTCACCAGGCACTTTCGCCGCCAAAGCGGCAAGCTCCCTGATGGCATAGTAGATATTCTTGGTACGCTTGGCTGGAAGGATTGGCTTCATGCCCTGCAATTTGGTAGAAGAGTTGATAAATCTTATGCCGCCTCTTCACTATATGGCAGAATTGTATCTGGTCTCGACGCCGATAGGCAATATGGAAGACATCACTTTGAGGGCCCTTCGTATCCTGAAAGAGGTAGATGTCATCGCAGCAGAGGATACAAGACATACACGGAAGCTGCTCTCCCGCCATGACATCACCGGGAAAACATTGCTTAGCTATCACGACCACAACAAGGGCCTCGTGACATCGAAGCTGCTCAAGCTTCTCGCAGAAGGAAATGGGGTTGCGCTCGTCACAGACTCAGGCACTCCCGGCATAAGCGACCCTGCGTTCTTTCTCGTTCGCGAGGCAGTCGCAGCAGGAGTTGATATCATTCCGGTTCCAGGGCCGTCTGCAGCGGTTGCCGCTTTAGTCTCATCAGGGCTGCCCACAGACCGGTTCATGTTCGTCGGCTTCCTGCCAAAGAAGAAAGGGAAGCGAAAGAAGCTTTTTGAGGATTTGTCCAAGAGTGATTGCACCGTGGTAAGCTATGAATCGCCGCATAGAATAGCCTCTACAATCGAGATGATGGCAGAGGTTATCCCAGAGCACAATGTAGTCATAGCGAGAGAGCTCACAAAGCTCCACGAGGAATTTCTCAGGGGAACAGCGAAAGAGCTCGCGGAAAAGCTCAGGACTAAAAAACTCCGCGGTGAGATAGTGGTTCTCTTTCGAAAATGAATATCCGCATAGTCACTGTTGGAAAGCTGAAGAAAGCCTTCATAGCAGAAGGTGTTGAAGAATACCTGATGCGCATGAAGCGCTTCTGCTCTGTCGAGATTATTGAAGTCAAGGAAGACGCCAAGCTCTTAGAAAAATCTAAGGGCTACATCATCGCGCTCACTCCCCAAGGAAAAGAATGTTCCTCAGAAGCATTAGCAGCTCTGATTAAAGACAAGACAGACATCACATTCCTCATCGGCGGCGCAGAGGGATTGCCAAACGAAATCCTGCAGAAGGCAGACCTTCAGCTCAGCCTCTCGAAGCTCACACTCCAGCACGATCTGGCGCAATTAGTCCTGGTAGAACAACTCTACAGGGCATTCACTATCCTCAAAGGATTGCCCTATCATAAGTGATTTTTTCGGATAATCTGGCGATAATTTTATAATCAATTATATATTTATTATAGTTGATATATAATGGCTTCGACAACAATCCAAATCGATAAGAGCACTGTGCGAAATCTGAAGGATTTGCGGGAATATCCCCGGCAGACATATAATGACCTCCTTCAGCACATGATCACTGTGTTTAAGGCAGTGAAAGAGAGGAACCAGTATGATGAGTTTCTCCATAAGATTCAGCAGGCCAAGATGAAGGAATTATGGGATAACAAGGAAGACGAGGCATGGGAGCATGTATAAGTCGGGAGATGTCGTGCTGGCGAACGTGCAGTTCACCGACACGTTCGAGATAAAAAAACGCCCTGCCCTCATCCTATTCGAGGAATTCGACAACATTGTCGTCGTAGGCATCACGAGCAATCCCAAGATGAAGGGAATCCTGCTCACAAAAGCTGAGGGCGCAGTCAAAGACAGTGTCATCAAGCTGAATTATATTTTTACAGTATCTGACGTGATGATAGACAAGAAGCTATTCTCACTCAATGCAAAGAAGAAAAAGCGAGTGCATGCAGAGCTGGTTAGGAAACTTGAAGCCCTTGCTTAGGTGTCACTTCTTCTTGGTGTTCTTCTTCGCTTCACTAAACGACAGATTCTTCTCTGTTCTCAGGTAGAATATGTGGTCAATGTGGTAAGGCATAAAACCAGTATATGTGAAATCCATAGAATGCCAATCGCTGTGGTCATTGATTTCCACTATGACAAAGTCAGTCCGCACCTCAAGCGGAGTGATGTTTTTTCCCAATTGGTGGCTGGAAAGACGTCTTCCCTTCAGCTTGGAGAATGCGTCCTGGATATAGTCCACGTCTTCAAGCAAATCTGTCAGCTCGCTCATTGTGCTCACCTTGTGTTCAGTTAGGAAAATAAAATATGGTGACGCTTTTGTCTTCCGAGTTAAAGGGCAGGATTCCCTGGTATGTCACCCTGTAACCAGGGCACACAGGAGCAGGCTTGAGCACGTCGAATTCAACGATGAGGTAGTCGTGCTTTGCCTCCTTCACGAGGAATTCCCCTCCCTTTGCGCTGATGGCTTTTGTTGTGGTGCCTTCCAGCATCTTCCAGGCGTCTGAGAGTGTCTTTGCGTTTTTGAGTAGGTCAGATAGTTCTTCCATAGTATGTTCCTCCCAAAGAAGGGGGTTCCAGATTAGCTTTTAAGCATTTAGGATGTCAAATGGAAAAATTCAGCGGAGTCCGCCCACCCTGCCAAATGGAAGAATATCTCCCTCATCATCGACAACATACACCAGAAAATCATTCACATGACCCTTGAGCAGGGGGGAGAGCGGCTTTTCCTTCAACACATCAGAACCTTCAGTGATGACATTGAAGCTGGGCATCACAATAATATTCCGATTCAGCTCGCCCACGAGCCAGCATTTGAACACCTCAATCCGCTCGCCCTCGCGTAAACCCACTGCAGGATGCTCGTGGCCGATGACAATAGTCTTCACACCCTTCAGCAACTTCTTGTCAGGCTCCTTGTCACCATGAAGAAAGAGAGTGGCGCCGTCCTTGTAATGCGACACAACCTCAAGGCCGCGCTTCCCAACCAGCTTATCAAGGACTGTGTCATGATTTCCCTTGACAAGCACAATCTTCTCTGCATACCTACGCAATAAGTCAATGAACTTGAGCGTGTCCTTCCACTCCTTGTCTGAAATCGTGCCGAACTCATGCTTTAAGTCACCGTTCACCACGATGGTTTTTGGCTTGTATTGCTTGAGCAGGGGCTCTATCCTCTTGACCGTATCTTTGAGCTGATGCGTGGGAATATGCACCCCGCTGTTGCTTAATGCCCCCTCATAGCCGAGATGCACATCAGCCACTGCCAGCAGCTTCTGCTCAGGCAGGGCGAGGGCTAGGTCAGCGATGAACATGCCTGGAAATATTTCATTTGGCATAAAAGAACCAGGGCGCTCCGCGCAATATAAAGGTTGCGCGCCAGCGCACATTACTCAAAGGCGTTATCGTTCTCGTCGTCGTCCGCGATGTCGTAATTCAGGGCATCGTCGACGAGATCCGAACCGCACAGGTAGCACTCAGCCTCTTCCGGCTGCACGATACTGTTGCAGAGCGGACATGTTGTTTCTTCCCCCTCTTCCTCCACTTAAGCTCTCACCTCTCTAATGGCCCGTGGGCAGAGTCAATACTCCCTTGAAAAATTTTCCGGTTAACACCTTTATAAAGCTTTTGTCCAAGAATATGACCATATCATACCTTTTGCAAAATATTATAAAGAAAGCCGAAAAGCTGGACACTAGGGGGTGGACATGGCGAAAAAGCCACATTTCAAGCTCTATTTTCCACAGCGGGCAGTCCAACGAGGTGAACCCCTCGAGTTCAGCGTTCTCTCGACAGATTCAGATGCCGAGCTTGTCGTGTACTCGACAACAGGCACCCCTCTCTCGCACTACAGGGAGACTCACACCTTCGAGGGCGAAGACGCGGTGCTGAGAAATGATGTCACGCTTGATACGAGCGAGTTTCCTTCGGGAGAGATGCGCTTCATTCTCGTCGATAAAGCCAACCCCGTAGGCATCCAGGACCTCGTGCGCGTATATATCAATGAGTATCAGGTTCCGGAGTGGGTGCGCGAGGCAACGATTATTGAATTTGTCGCCGGTGCTGTGAGGACCCAGCGCGACCCGCAGTTATCAGAAGAGGCGATTGAGGAGCTTTTCCAAGGGATGCCGGGTGAGGCAGAGGCAATCAACGCGAATGTCATCTGGGTCTCAGGCCATTATCCCTTTCCTACTGACCGTGTCGAGACCGAACTCGATAGGACAGGTCAGTGCGGCAACGCGATTTTCCCCTATGAGCATTATGCTGAGGCTGCTTTTGACCTCAAGACAATGCTTGCCAATGCGCACTCACAGGGGATGCGCGTCGTGACCTATGTCGACCCAGCAGGTGTCCTGACCACAACTAGTAACGCAGAGGGTTATGCGAAACTCGACGTATTCGGCAACAAGCAGAGCCACTGGCCCTGGATAGCCTACGCGACCTGCCCGAATAATCCTGATTGGCAGGAGTACATTGTCGAGGAATGCAGAGGTGTCATGGAGCTTGGTTTTGATGGTATTTTCTTCGACGACGCGAATAGGCCGCTGCACGCGATGCCCTGCCACTGCGAGTACTGCGAGGAGATTTTTAAGGAAAAGTTTAATCAGGAGCCGCCAAGATATCCTGGTGAGAACTACTGGCAGCAGTGGTGCGAGATGCCTTTCCAGGCGATGACAGACCTTATCGCTATGGTACGCGATGCCGCGAAGGAGTTCGGCGATGACAAAGCGGTCGTATCGAACGCTAACCTCATGCTTTGGCCATCGCAGGCGGCTGCAGAAGACGGCCACGTGTCTGATTTTCCCGGTTCTGTCGAAGAGCCTGTCGAGTATCTCGAGAATGCTGCTGAACTCTATCGCGACGCTCAGGCAAAGCCCATCTGGCTCGGCCATTATTACACTCCGACTGTGGAGCACTACGCGAGGGCACTTGCATTGAACTTCTCCATGCGTTCCTGCACCAAAATTCAGTATCACTTCGATTATGACACCCTCTCAGAAGGGAATCCAGAACTTGCTGGCCTTGTCAACGACTATTTTGGCTTCTGGGATAAACATGACGAATTCTACACAGCGCAGGACCACGAGCTCGACCCCGAGTTCCATTTTGTCAATATGCCTGATGACGTGTTCCTCACTGCGTTCGAGCAGTGGCAGGACAATGGGGAGCTTACGTACTATGTCCACCTTGTCGCGCCCACACTTGAGAAAGAGCGTATGGTCGGCCTTGAACTTCCCTTCCACTTCAATGAGGTTCTCGATGCCAAGCTCTATACCCTCAACGGAGACAGGCATCTCCATTCAAAGCGGGGAAAGAAGAAAAGGGCTTTGCTCTCCGGCTTTATGCTCGACAGGTACGCTGTTCTTGAAATCAGCACAAAGGGAATGAAGCGATGATAGTCGTTCGCGAAGCGATTCGCTTGGGCAGTTCTGGAAAACGTGCGCGTATTGGTGTCATGTCAGATGTTCACCTGCACATCTGGCGCTCCCTGCAGCGGGTGAAGAAGGCATTCAAGCTCTTCAAGGAGGCGGATGTTGACGTGGTCTTCCTCTTGGGCGATTTTCTCGCTGCTCCCTGGCACATCCGCAAGCTGAAGCTCTTCAGGATGCTGGACATCCCTGCTTTCGCGGTTCTGGGCAATCATGATTATGGCCATGCCTATCCCATGTACAATAGTGAAAAGGTCGCAGAGCGCATTACTTCTTTACTGGAAGACGCAGGCATCACAGTCCTGAAGAACGAGTGTGTCGCTATAAAATTGGCAGGAAAGAAAGTCAATGTCTGCGGCGTGGATAGCATGTGGGCAAAGCGGGCAGACCTTGAGAAGACCTTTTCTTCAGCCAATAAGAAGCTGCCTACCATACTTCTCGCGCATAATCCTGATATTGTGCTGGACATGGGCAAGGAGAAGACAAATCTTGTGCTTGCAGGCCATACCCACGGGTTTCCTATGGGGATACCCGGCACTGACCTGCGAATAGTCCACACGAAGCTTGGCCTTGACTACGCCTCCGGCCTCAATGAGTTCAACGGCAGGAAGCTTTTTGTCACAACAGGCCTCGGCTCGATGCCCCAGCCCCGCGGAGGTATCCCCAGGGAGATTATCCTTATCGACCTTGAGCTCTAGATGAAGCGGATATCTTCTGAGTCTCTTTCAAAGAAGTCCTCTTCGTTGTTCACGATGTAATTCTCGAGAAAAGTGATGCGCTGACTGTCAGCTATCCACACACCATGCTTGTTGCGCATGATGCGGTTCATTCTCAGGAGATGGTCGCACGAGGGCTCATCGTGCAGCAGTTCGTGGTCAGTCCACCACATGCGCACACCAGCACCCCCGTTTTCAGTGATGATATTGTCCACTAGTGTATTGCTCTTGCCGTAGAGCATGGCAATCCCATCATGGGTGTTGCCTGAAACGATATTGCCGCGGAATACCCCACTGTAGTTGTCGTATGCCCAGAAGCCGTAGTCAGAATCTGAGGCGATGTTGTATTCGTACACGTTTCCTATGCCAAAGCCGTCCTCAAAGGCATTGTGCGGCGAGCCGCTCGCGTCGTTATAGGCGAAATAGTTGTAGTTGCTTCGCTTATGGTTGTTCGCGCGGATATACACTCCGTCACCGCCATGGCGGAAGCTGTTCCTGATGAACCTGTTGTAGTGCGAGCCCTCTTCCATGAGTATGCCTGCAGAATCGCAGCCACCCTCTTTGTCATGCCCATTCGGCAGGTACCTGATGCAGTCGTCCATGTTGTTCTCGATGACAGTGCAGCGGTGAGTCTTCAATAGGTGCAGCCCCCAGTTGCGGTTGTTGGAGCAGTTGTTGTCAAAGACCTGGATGTTGTCGCAGAAGATTAAATCTAGGCCATTGAACTGCTCGATGAGCGTGTTGTTCTTTACCAGCGAGTTTGTTGTCCGCTTGAGTAAGATCCCCCCTCCAAGGCCCTTTACATCCCCCTTGTAGGTCTCATGGAGCCAGCCTGCATCAGGGTCGTCGTAGTTTTCTGATACGATGTTGTCGAGCAGCCTGATGTCTGAGCAGCGCTCAGCACATACACCATAGAAATAGCCCTTGATGTCTGCGTTCTTGATAGTTACGTCATGGCAGTTCCGCAGGTACACGCCATAGCCCTTGAATGTCTCTCCGTTGAGCTCAGCGCCGTTGAAGTCTATTGTGATGCCGCTGCCTTTTACTATAATAGCGGGCTTTGTTTTTCTGCCTGCTTTGATAAAGATATCAGGGTCGAAGATGCAGTCTTCCTCAATGACAATCTGGTCAAGTGAAAAGTCAGCTGACGTGATTTCCCTCATGAGCCCACCCCTAATTTTCTTTTCAACCCTAGTGCTTATAATTGTTTGGGTCGGTGAGGCGGCGCAGGAGTTTGGCGTGGGAGAATCAGTTAATCATAACCTCACAGACGGACGTTCCGAGGTAGGCCATGCGAGAGAAGAGCCAGTGGGGTGCATGGCCAGGACATAGATGGAGGTAGTGATTTTTTTGCGCCGCGTCCCGATACCCATGTGTATGTATGAAACTTTGGCATTAATAAGCGCTATCCGTGCATGTCCCGTGTCCAGTGCTCCGAAAGATTAAAATGTGCGGCGTCCAATGGAGATGCCATGGATAATGATACGCGCTTCATGCGCATGGCGATAGAGAAGTGCCGCGAGGGGATTGCAGAGGGACAGACTCCCTTCGGGGCGTGTATCGTGCGCAACGGGCAGGTGATAAGCTGCGCCCATAACAACGTGTGGACTAATACTGACCCTACAGCCCACGCAGAGATATGTGCTATCAGAGAAGCATGCGAGAAGCTTGACACAGTCAAACTGGAAGGCTGTACAATATATTCGACAACCGAGCCCTGCCCGATGTGTTTCGCAGCCATCCACTGGGCAAAGATATCGAGAATAGTCTTCGGGACACGCATCAAGGATGCGCAGGTAGCAGGATTCAGCGAACTCTCAATCTCCAATGAGGAGATGAAGGAATACGGAATCAGCGAAGTGGAAATCGTCTCAGGAGTGCTAAAAGAGGAAGCACAGGCACTATTTACAAAATGGGCCAGCAGGAAAGATAAGAAAACCTATTGATCGAGGTGCTCGTCTACCTCTTCCTCATATGCGTCTCCGCAGAGTTCTGAGCAAAACCTGAGAATATGCCCTCGGATTTTCTTCTCGACAATCTCTTCAGGGCCCATCAGGACCTTGCCGCACTTGCGGCATTTCGCGTCCTGTCCGCCGCCTTCTGCTCCCTTCATGAAGCCCTCTTCCCAGCCCTCGATTTCGTCATCCTCGACAAGCTGCTCGCGGCCTTTGTCGTCATAGATGTCTTCATCTTTCCGGCCTGTCTCCATGAGAAGCTCAACGTCCTCAGGATCTTCAAAGTCCACTACCTCATCGTCATCGTCGAATGCCATGCCGAATTCCTGGCTTCGGAGATATTTAAAACTATCTACTCAGCAGGAGGTGGAGTCGCCGGAGGCCGTGCACCGAGCTCCTTGTCCAGCAAGAAGAGCCCCTGCTTGCTTCCTTCGAGCATCGACAGCTTGTCGACAATCTCCTGCGCAGAAGCTTCTTCCTCAACCTGTTCTGTGATGAACCAGTCGAGCATGACTTTGGTGCCATGGTCCTTCTCAGCGATAGCGACATCCGCGATGTTATAAATGAGGGCAGTCACTTTCTGCTCATGCGCTAAAGCAGCCTTGAATACCTCCAGCGGAGACTTCCACTCTGTCTGTGGGGCGTCGATAGTAGTCAGTGTCACTCTTCCGCCCCGCTCAACAACATAGTCGAAGAACTTCATCGCGTGGAACTTTTCCTCCTCTGCCTGGTTGCGCATCCAGTGGGCAAAGCCCGGGAGCGCGATGGACTCGAAATACGAGGCCATTGAGAGATAGAGGTATGCAGAATGCAACTCGTGGTTTATCTGCTCGTTGATAACAGTTTGTACATTTTCTTTTAGGGTCATAGATATTCACCAAGCTCACTAAATTAACTATTGTTAATAAGTCTTTCGGCGGAGTGCGCACTAGTGCAAGATTTCCGCACTGCCGCCCTCAAAAGCTATTTAAGGTGGAGGAGGATAACCTGTGCTGTGGCAGAGGACATACTTGTTGTGAACGGGCTGACAAAGGAATACCGCTCCTTGCTCAGCAGGAAGCGCTTTACTGCAGTGGATAATCTCTCCTTTTCTATACGCAAGGGCGAGGTCTTTGGCTTGCTTGGCCCGAACGGCGCTGGAAAGTCCACGCTCATCAAGATGCTCACCGGCTATCTTAGGCCTACTTCAGGGGACGCGACTGTTAACGGAGTGCCTATCTCTGACAGGAGGCGCGTGAAGCCCCTTGTGGGCTGGGCGCCCCAGGAGGACAGCTTCTACAACCGGCTCACTGTGAACGAGAATCTGGTGTACTTCGGCTCACTCTACGGCATCTCCCACAAGCAGCTGGAAGGCCAGGCTTCATCCCTTCTCAAGCTCCTCGGGCTCACCCGCAAGAAGAATGCCCGCGCCTCAGCTCTCTCTGGAGGGATGAAGAAGCGCCTGAACATGGGCATCGCTTTGATGCACGAGCCCTCTATCGTGTATCTCGACGAGCCCACTGTGGGCGTTGACCCCATATCGAGGAACGGCCTGTGGGAGGTCATCGAGCGCCTGCGCGAGCAGGGCGTCACTATCCTGTACACGTCTCATTATCTGGAGGAGGTCGACAGGCTGTGCGACCGCATCGCCATCATCCGCCAAGGCGCCATGGTTACACAGGACACTCCGAAGGGCCTGAAGAAGAAGTACGGCTCCACTCTTGAGGAGGCCTTTGTCTCTCTTCTCACAAAAGGGGGGAAGAAGCGATGAACCTCGGCCTCATCTCGGTCTTCCTGAAGGACATGAGGCTGTTCTTCCGCGACAGGAAGAACCTCGTGCTTGTCGTGCTCACTCCTGTTGTCATCATGTTCATCCTCGGCAGCCTCGCAGACAGCCAGAGCAGTGAGCAGTACCTTGAGAGCGTGAAGCTCGGCTACTGCAATAATGATGATTCCTTCACTCTGCCCTATGATTTCTCCCTGGTCTCGCCTGAAGAGCAATGCGAGCTCGAGACATGGAAGATGGTGGAGCAGGGAGAATTGAGAGGCGCTTTATTCATCCCTGAGGACTTTTCCAAGGACATCCGCGAGGGAAGCGGCTCAATGCTCACCCTGTTATTGGATAATTCCAAGGGACAGGTCGCGTTCAGCATCCGTACAGCCATGGAGTCCATGGTGAATGAGCTGAACGAGGATATTGCTGTTGAATTCGTGGGTGCTGCATGGATTGCGCTGGATGAGCTCAACACAAAGCTCAAGTATGTCGTGAAGCACCTGTCCTTTAGCAGGGGAGTTGTGTTGGCGATTCAGGAGCGTGCGCTGGCCCTCAACGAGAGCCTCGCGGGCATAGAGCCCATTCCCGGAACAGATGCCCTGTCGCGGGTGAACGTTACACTTGATGAGCTTGTTGATGAGTTGAAGCAGGCCTCACAGGTCATCGGCATCGCAGAGAACGTGAGCTTCCTGCAGGACAAGCTGACTAACGTGACTGATGACATTCTCAGCAGGACAGAAGAACTCGAGCCTCTTGAAGAGCAGCTTCAGGAACTCTACTCAGTATATGATACCTTCTGCCTGAACTGCACAAACTGTACCTTTGACCTTGGAGAGTGTGAGGCGCTGAACGAGAGCATATCTCAAATTGATGCCGCGATTGCGCGCTATGAGTCAACCAGGGAAGATGTGCTGGATTATTCTACCCTGCTGGAGAACGCAAGCACGCTTGTTGAAGATAAATACACCAACCTCTCGCTTGCCATCAACGACACAATAGGGACTCTCTCTTCACGGAACCTCACCCCGAGCCAGGATGACCTATCCTTTGTCAACCTTATTCTGGGAGAGGTGAATGACATCCAGGAAAGGCTGAAGGGAGAGATTATCGAGATTGACACCATTGTGGTGAACCTTACCGAGCAGATTCTGACTCTTGAGGAGGATTTGAATGCTACAACCGTTTTGTTGGATGAATACACAGAGAAAGACCCAGCCAATATAGTCCGTGCTGTCACGCTTGATTCTGTGGAAAGCTATCCTGACAAGCCTATGCTGGAATTCCTTGCGCCGAACATGATGCTCGTGGTTTTGTTGTTTCTCACGCTTTTGATATCATCGATGGCTATTGTCGGTGAGAGGCGAAGCATGACAATGTTCCGTACTCTTTTGAGTCCCCTCCCTCTTGTGCTGAACCTGTTCCAGAAGCTTCTCTTCATTGTTGTGCTGTGCGCTGTCCAGCTTGCGCTGATGTTCGGCGTGGTCTTTGTGTTGGGGGTGCGTTATACTTTTGACTGGTATCTCATTCCTGCACTGCTGCTCATCTCCTTCCTGTTTTCTTCTCTTGGTTTCTTGATTGGTGCGTTTTCCAAGTCTGAGAACAGCGCACTGCTTACTTCTCTTGTTCTTGCGATTCCTATGATGTTCCTCTCGGGATTATTGTTCCCTCTGGATGGGATGTCTGGTGTGATGTTCAAGATTGCGTACTGGTCTCCTTTGACTCTTGGGTTGACAAGCCTCGAAAGGCTTCTCATCTACGGCACTGGATTGCAGATAGAACTCGTTGCTGTGAAGGCAGCAGTCGCACTTACGGCGTTCCTTCTCAGCACATACATTCTCGCGAGAAGCCCGTCTTTGGATTAGTCTTCTTCCTCTGCGTGAGGCTTGACTTCATTCAGGATGGCGACATTAATCTCAGCGCCGATGAAGAAAATAGTGCCGAGGAAGTACATCCACATCAAGGCGATGATAATCGTCCCAATCGCACCATACAATGAGTTGACCATAGAATACTGGGTGTACAGCCTGAAAAACGAGGTCGTGATGAACGTAGCCACTGTAAAAAACGCGGCACCCATTGCTGAGGCGCGGATGCTGTGTTTAGGGGCAGGAAAAAGCCTGTACAGCGCAAACGCGACAATGAACATCACGAGAGGCGTGGTGATGAGTTCATGATAGGTGAGGAACACTCCCATGAAGAAGGGCAGCTTATTCTCCAAGGCGGTCCGCAGCTCCTTTGCGAAGAGATTGATGAGGAACACAGAGCCAAGGGCAAAAGCAGACACGAGCACTAGTGTTGTGGACATCATGCGTATCCGTAAAGCAGACCGCTCCCGCTTGCCGTAGATGCGGTTGAATCCCTTGAGCATGACCGCGAACACCCTTGAGCCGGACCATCCATACAGTAGCACGCTGACAGAGAACACTGCAACGCTTCCAGAAGCGACCCATTTCCCGATGTCGCGCTGGACAAGGCTCACAATCTCAGGGGGAAAGACAGCACCGAGGAAATTGAAGATGATGTTCAGGGTCTCAGGGACGCTGGCGAGATGCGAGAGCAGGGCTGCGAAGAAGAGCAGCATGGGAAACAAAGAAAGCAGGAAGTAGAAGGCGAACTCCGCGGAGAGCCCCTGGATGTCGTGCTGGCTCAATCCCTTGAAAAAGTGCCAGCCGGTGCGTATCGTGCTCTGGAGCGCACCAAGCACTCTGTCCCGTGCAGCCATGTATAGTAATGGGAACTCATGTGATTTAAAGCTTGCGAAAGAAACGCTTAAAAGAGGCAATGATTTCCTTTCCAATGGGGGATAGTTATGGAAGATTTGCTACGGTCGCTCTTACTTTACGCCTCAAAATCAAAGGCGCTGCAGAACATCGCCACAAACTGGCCTCTTGTGAAGAATGTGTCCAAGCGCTTTGTCGCGGGCTCCACTCTTGACGAGGCTGCCAGCGCTGTCCAGGCCCTTAATGATGAGGGGATTATCGCTTCTCTTGACCATCTCGGCGAGTCTGTGGAGACGGTTGAGGAGGCTCAGGAGGCTGCTGACGCCTGTCTTGAGATTCTTGACACTATCAACGAATATGATCTTGACGCGAACCTCTCCCTCAAGCTGACCCAGCTCGGCTTTGATGTGGACGAGCAGTTTTGCGAGGAGCGCGTGCGGGAGATTGTCGGCCGCGCTGAGAGCTATGGCAATACTGTACGCATTGACATGGAGGGCTCTGAGCACACTCAAAGGACTCTTGACTTGTACTATCGCCTTCGTGAAGACTTCCATAATGTGGGTGTTGTCATCCAGACGATGCTTTACCGCAGCATCGAGGATATCGAGCAGCTGATTGATGTCGGCGTGAATGTCCGCCTGTGCAAGGGAGCCTACAAGGAGGCTGAAGACATCGCCTACCCTGAAAAAGCAGATGTGGACCAGGCCTTCCGCGACATTGAGGACCTGTTGTTTGACAAGTACGCGATGGAGCGCGGGGTGCGGCCCTGCATCGCCACGCACGATGAGAATATCGTGTCTTACACATGCATGCTCGCAGAGGACAATAAGGTTCCCAAGGAGAATTTTGAGTTCCAGATGCTCTATGGCATCAGGAATGACCTACAGAGAGAGCTCAAGGACCAGGGCTATACTGTCCGGACCTATGTCCCCTACGGAGAGCACTGGTATCCTTATTTTGTGAGGCGTCTTGCAGAGCGCCCTGCGAACCTTTGGTTCTTCGTGAAGAATCTGTTCAAAAAATGAGTTCCCTGTTTAAGCGGCGAACCAGCAAAGGCATATTTTGGTTCACAAAGCAGATAATCTCTTCAGCTTCATCTATTGAGACTTTCTGTGCGCGATAGGTTATGTCATGCCGCATCTTGCGGTAGCGGTCTACCTGTTCGATTTTTCCCTTAGAGAGGATATTGTGTTCATTGGCGAAGGAAAGAAGCGCCTCGTGTGAATAGGGCTTATAACCTTTTAAGGAAAGAAATGCTTGAAGAGCTTCACGAAGGGCTTCATATGCGTCCTCGAAGCGGAATGATGCGTTCTGCTTATTGAGAGGTAATGTGCCAAGGTCCGTAAGACGTTCCTTTGCCTGGGTGAGAAGTGAGCGCGCTTCAATAGCGTCTGGACTTCGTCTTACAACCTTCCCTTCCTGAATATATACTTCAAATTCTTTCATTGCAAATGGCCATACAGTACTATGCCATTTGCTAATGTGCCGTGGAACTCTTTTTGTATCTTGTCACGCGAAATCCGGAGAATATGTACTGGTCTCCGGAGCTTTTTCTCGAATCCCGAAAGATCAAATTCCACTCTCCGATGCGTTATGACCGCGATATCAATATCACTGCGCTCTATGTCCTCTCCCCGGCTGTACGAGCCGAAGAGGCAGATGGTTTCGGGTTCCCCGAATTTTTCAGCAAGAAAAGGCACAAGCCCCGATGACCAGATGCAGCGGAGGTTGGTGCACATTTTCAGGTCAGTGAAGCGCCCATTGTCCCTGTTTGCCCTGATAAGCACTAGTCCTCCCATCCGCCTTCGTGTCACAAGCTCTTGTTTGAGAAGTTCTTCAACAGTCTTCCGTACCCAGGGCAGTGAGACTTTGGTTTCTCTTGATAGCTTGCGAAGATGAATCTCTGTGGTTGGATTATCGAGGAAGAATTGTAAGACCTTGTCCTGCTTATTGGAAACTAAAGTTCTCATTTGAGAAGTAAAGTTATTGGACATATATAAGCTTTACTCATACGTATCTGAGATAGCGTCAGCAATGATATTTCCAGTTTCCTCGAGGTCATTTCTCAGAGAGCGTGTCACCTCGAGCTGGAATGAGACGTCATCGCTTCCTGCGTGATACTGCACCCCGTTCCATCTGCTCCAGGCAGCGAACCTGAGGATTTTTCCGTCGCGATCTATTCGTGTTGCCTCTGCGATACCCACTGAATATTCATGGCCAGCGTCTTTGATGCGCTGCTCCAATTCACCCTTGAGAGCGAGCATGTGCTCTCGCAGTGCACGGACAACCCCTGTATTGTTTCCTGAACTGGGATGCTTTGTGTTGAGCCCATGCGTCCCTTTCAGCTCCCCTTCATCGAACCGCGCCCCGCACCCTATGTCTATCCCTATGTCATCATCACTATCTGCCATCCCGTGCACATACACAATGACAGCGCGGTTGTAGGAACAGTTGCCGCGCGCCTCATCGCAGAAGGCGCTGATATCATCATAGAATTCCTTCATCGCTGGCTTTTTCTTCTTCCAGGAATAGCGTTTTCCAGTCCACGCCAGCCGATTGAAGTTCTCCACGTTCGATCCGTCAGCCTTGGCGTTGCGGTTCGTCTCTTTCATATACGTGTCGTTCACGACGACATACGCGTCGAGAATCTCAGCGATAATGTCCGCAAGCTCGTCAGTGTAGTCATCGTCATGCATCACCCCGTGCGGAGCGACAATCACAAAATGCGAATTCCCCTTCCGCTTCCAGCCGTACGATGTGCCTGTATTTACCATTCCCCTGATTTTAAAGACGCAGAAACCCTTATATACCTTTTTCTCTCGAAGGATATTATGCTGAAAAAACTCCTATTGCTCATGTCCAAATCGAAGCTCCTGATGCTCATCTTCTCCAAGGCTCCTGGCGCCAGATACTTCTCGCGGAGATTTGTCGCTGGCGAGACTCTTGAGGATGCTGTCGATGCTGTCAAGAAGCTCAATGAAGCAGGCATGATGGTCTCACTGGACCATCTTGGTGAATCAGTCTCAGAGAAAGAAGAAGCAGAGGCAGCAGCAGAGGCCTGCCTGGAGATTCTGGATGCCATCGCTAAGGATGAATTGACTGCGAACATCTCAGTCAAACTCACGCAGCTCGGCCTTGATATCGACAAGAAGCTGTGCGAGAGCCTGATGCGGAAGATTGCCAAGAAGGCGAAAAAGCACAAGCTGACTGTGCGCATAGATATGGAGGACAGTGATTGTGTTGATAGGACTCTTGCCCTCTACAGGAAGCTGCACAAGACCTACAAGAACATTGGCGTGGTCATCCAGAGCTATCTCATGCGAAGCGAGGCTGACGTGAAGGAACTCATTGAGCTTGGAGCGAGTGTACGCCTATGCAAAGGCGCGTACGATGAGCCGGAAGACATCGCCTTCAAGGAGAAGAAGATGGTTGACCATAATTTCCTCTATCTCGCAGGCATCCTGTTCTCTGATACATCCCTGGCAAACGGAACCTACCCGTGCATCGCGACACATGATGAGACGATTATCAACACAGTGAAGAAGGAAACAAAAGAGCAGAAGATACTCAACAGGAGGTTCGAGTTCCAGATGCTCTATGGCGTGAGGCCGAAGCTGCAGAAAAAGCTCGCCAAGAAAGGCTATCGTGTGAGAATTTATGTCCCTTACGGCACGCACTGGTACCCCTACTTCATGCGAAGGCTTGCAGAGCGCCCTGCGAACCTCTGGTTCTTCCTCAGGAACCTGTTCAAGGGATGATTTTATCTTGTTTTTCCTACTTTTTTTACCTCTCCAGAGTAGAAAAATTTAAAAAGAACTCCAAACTCCTTCTTTAGTGAGTGCTTATAGGAGGACTGATTATGGAAACTGAACCTAAAAATACTGAAACTGAACCCTTACCTCACACTATGATTCCAGTTTATAGGGAAATTGGTATCACGTCGCGGGAATCGATGAAGTACTTGTGGGAGAATGACATCACAGGACTAGAGGCTCGTGTGTATCATCAAGCTTGTATCTCCACACCTGAGGGTATGGTGAAGGTAAAGCAGGGTGGTGTTGAAGGTCATGAAGCGCGCGTGTATCATGAGGCCTGTATCTCCTCCCCAGAAGGGATGGTGAAGGCTAAGCAAGGTGGAGTATCTGGTCTTGAAGCTCGTGTCTATCATCAGGCATGTATCTCGACACCTGAAGAAATGGTGTTACTTAAAGAAAAAGGTGTTGATGGCCTGAAGGCGAACTGGCTCCATTCCATGGGAATCTCCGGTGTCGATGTGATGTTAGAGTATATGGCTGACACCAATTAGGCGCCGACTTCTCTTGTTTTCCGCAGATATTTGCTACTCTTTACTCTAGAATCTTAATCTGGAATCAGATGTCTTATATCTGGCGAATTTATTCCTTTTATTGTAAGGAGAATGACGTAGGATGGCAAGACAGAAACGATTGAGACAGCTTAGAGTGTATGAGCGATTGTTCAAAGGTAGATGGAGCAGCTTCCTGTTAGGAGGAAGTCTCGACAACCTCAGGTTCCAGGGTACTGGAGACCAGCATGAGGCCAAGCCATTGGTTGGAAGGAGCATTGTGAATAAATTTGGGAAAAACCCGTACCAGTTCGAGCCCAACTATGACCACAGTATCGATTATATCGTGTATGACACCACGCATAAGCCGGGATTCCATCAGGGAATAGGGCGTTTTAAGAATCGTGTGGGGGAGATGCACACCCTCATCAAGAAGAATAAGGCAGGTAAGGCTGACCTTGACTTCTATGTTCAGTACTGGGAGGAAATCAAGGACTCAAAGCACCACGATACCGGCGACAGAGACCACACCGGAGACATCTCAGTGATGTATTCCCATGAGTTCCTCAAGGATGATGAGCGCTCACAGGCAGAGTCCCGTGAATTGTCGCAGCTCATTGATATAGAGCTCAACCTCAAATCGCTGGCGCAGGACGCTGGCAGAGCTGGGGATGACCAGGGTGCAAAGGTGCAGTACCTCATGAGGCAGATAAATCGCTCCAAGGTGGACATCTGGTTCAACTGGGGAGACTACTATCACCTGCAGGACGTTGATTTGGATGTCATCGTCGACAAGAACTGGACGAAATCCATTCTTCCGAAAGCCAATCACTATGACATCAAGGACCGAGAGGGCACTGTGATGGCAACTGTCCACCGCAACCTCTGGCGGCTCCTGAGTTTCAGGAATGAATATGTGATTGACATCTATGACGATCGCCTCGATACACCGCGAGGGCATAAGCTTCTCTCGCTGTTGACGCTGTATCTCCACAACGCGCCCGCTATCAAGCGGAGCAGGTTCTCGCGGCCCGAGGCGACTCCTTCTTTGGAGCCAGTCGCAGCGGAGAGCGCTTCTGAATAAGCACCAATCTTAAATAGCAGGGTCGATTTCAGTTAGGCTATGCCTTCTGCTCGCAAGAAGAAACCACTCGTCGGCGGCCAAGCTGTCATCGGCGGAGTGATGATGAAAGGCCCTAAATATATGGCGATAGCTGTGCGAAGGCCTGATGGTGAGATTGAGCTCAAGTCTGAAAGGGTGAAGTCAAAGGAAGACCGGCACCCTATTGCCAATTGGTGGTTTATCAGAGGCGTTGTCGTGCTTGGTGAGACCCTTGTCTTAGGCTATAAGGCCTTAAACTATTCTGCTAATGTTTCCCTGGGTGAGGAGGATAACCTCGGCGTATGGGAGACTGTGCTGTCGTTTGTTTTGGCTATTGGCTTTGCTTTGCTTGTGTTCAAGGGCGTTCCGCTGCTTGTCGCTGAGCTTCTTTCCAGCCGCTTTGCCACTGTGGGCGAGAACTACTTTTTGTATAACCTGATTGACGGCGTGGTGAAAATCGCGCTGTTCCTCCTGTACATCTGGGCGATTAGTTTATTGCCTGACGTGAAGGATGTATTCAGGTATCATGGGGCTGAGCACAAGGCTGTCAACTGCTTCGAGAAGGATACTGAGTTGACTGTGGAAAATGTGAAAGGCTTTTCCGCGATTCATCCCAGGTGCGGCACCACGTTTTTGATAGTTGTGCTGCTGTTCTCTGTGTTCGTGTATATGGTTATTCCCTCTTCCAGTTCCCTTTTAATGAAATACCTCTTGAGATTGGCGCTGCTCCCGCTTATTGCTGGCGTTTCTTATGAGCTGATCCGGTTGGGGACTCGCTTCTGGGATCACGCCACAGTCCGCGCTGTGATGGGGCCGTGCCTTGTTGTCCAGGAATTGACAACAAATGAGCCGCGAGATGACCAACTTGAGGTCAGCATAGCAGCGCTGAATGAAGTGCTGAAGCGCGAGAAATCGAAGAAGCCAAAGAAATAGTTCTGAAACACACATCACCAGCGGTTTTATCGTCTATAAACTTAATTAATTTTATCATTTACTTAATTAATGAATCTTATTAATTTAGTTATTTAGTTAATTTAGTTAATTAATACATTTACTTATTTATTTAATATATCTCACTACTTAATCAATCACTTAATCAGTTATTTCGAGAGAAAACTTATAAGGTTAATCCACGGGGAAAGAGCCATGCAACCCGAGAAGAAGAAACCAAAGTTCTGGGATATTGTAAAGATTATTGGATTCGTACTGCTGACCATTCTTGTGATAGTCTTTGCAGTCGCTGGGATTTACTTTGAGATGGAAGAAGATGGTGCCTTTGAGGAATTCTCCCTTCTTGGACTTGTTGAATCCTTGGAGTACATGGTTCCATACACACTCGGTTTCATGCTGATATTCCTTAGTGTTTTGCTGGGATCTGTCAAACTAAGCGTGAAGAAAGGTGACACGAGGTACTGGATGGTTGGTATCGTACTTAGCGTCCTTCTTCTCGTACCCTTCATGGCTATTCCCCTGTTTAAGGTTGATCTTGGTGTCATTACCATGATGATATTCACTGCTATTGCCTTTGGGATACCTCTGGCAATTGTTATATTCTGGGCAAGGAACAATGGACTCAGGGGCTCACAAATAAAGATAGATGAAAAAGGCATTGACATAGGGGCTTACTATCTTGGTCCCTTTGAAGAGAATTCAAACTGGCAAGAAGGAATTGTAACTAAGCCATTGCAGAAGCACGTGAGAGAGTATTTTCTTGGATGGGCTAACATCAAAGAGATACACTTTGAGATTCTGAGTAAAATTACTTTTTTAGTTATTAAGGAGACAAATGGCAGGTTCTTTGTGTGCAAAGAAGGAACACAGAATGAATACTTGACTATCCGGGCTCAGTTGAAACGTCTTGGGAAGGAAGAACTCATTTATCCCAAAGATGAGCAGGAATATCAGCCCATAGGGGAATTCCCCAAAACCGGAGGTAAGTAACATGGTGGAGTCTGTCCGAAAAAAATTGAATCCAGTGCCGACGGATAATCCCGTTGTCGCGGTTGTTGGATACACACTGATTGCCATATGCGTGGCAGCGATAGTCGTGCTTCTTTATATCGGCCGTTCAGATTGGCTGACTTGGTCTCTCCCTTTCGATGAGCTTGTAAGGACATTTCCAGCCATGCTGCCGAGGATGCTGTTGTTCGGGGCAGCGTTTTATGGCGGACTTATGGTGACTGGCCATCTTACAAGAAAAACCAACAGCCAGGCAGTTTTCGCTATAGGAATCTCAGTAACCGTTATTCTGCTCCTTCCCTCTTTCGGATGGCTTTTACTCACTCGGTGGGGCGTGCAGAATATGGGGGCCATGATAATCTATATGGGTCTAGTGTGCATGATTCCCACTTATTTCTCTGAAAGATGGACCAGACGGATGGGTTTCAAGGGAACCCTTCTTCAGGTGAAGCCGACTGGAATCAATCTTGGGAAAAACTACTACGGCCCCTACGAGAAGGATACAGACTGGAGGACGAAGATATCTGTCAACGCCGTTGCGGCGGACCATCATGAAGAAGAGGTAGAACTCTGGTGGGAGAGCATAAGTCAGATTCGGTGCGAGAAAACTCCTCTGGGGGGCCGTTTATGGATCATCGAGACAACTGATGGCCCATACTATGTTTGCCCAATGGGTGATCCTACTAAAGTGCAGGATGCAGTCAAGGCCATTGAGAGCTACCACAAAGAGCACTTAGTGAATGGCTGAGTTTATTCAGTAGCGTATCTCACACAAGTATCTGGAAGCTGGGTCGCATGGTCACAAAGGCCAGGCTCATTACGCCAGTCTGCCATGTTATGGAAGCAGGAATTCTGCCAGTAGTACGGCATCTCAGGAAGCTCATAGCAGAAGTCTATGACTTGCTGGGTGCTGAGTCCTATGTTATCATCGATATTGTGAAGGCATGTGATGGCAGATGACTGGTGTATATCTCCCTCAATCATCAAGCATATCTCGAGATTATTGCCATCAACAGCGACAGTCCAGTAGCAGGTGTTCCTGTCAAGAGTTTTATCTATCTCTGCGCAGTCCTCTGCGGTCTGCGGCTCTTCAGCGGGGGTGTCATCGTCATCATCATCACCTGTTGGTATTTCGAGGTCAAAGTCCTCGAGGTCGAAGTCATCCATGTCAAGGTCACCGAGCATGTCCTCAAGCTGGTCCTCGAGGTTTGGGGCGTTCAGTGCCTCTTCGGGAAGTGTGATGTCGAGTGGCTTGTTGATGTTGTAGTAAGTCACTGCCATGCTGATATCCATCTCGAAGCCCTCTTCCACCATAGTGAAATCGATAGCTGTCTTTGAGATGACAAAAGTCTTCTTGTCCACCCAGAACGTCAGGGAATACTCCTCGAACAGCTCATCGTAGTTAATCTCTTCCCCATATTCGAACTGCTCTTCAGATATCGCCCCAGCCAGCACAGCGAGGTCAGGATCGACCTGAATCACATAATGATTCCTGCCATTGATCTCCTCATCGCTGAGAATCTTCACAGAGCCTGACGTGAGGTAATCAAGGGACTGCTCCAGATTGTCATTCTTTGACCAGAGGTCCATCTCAAAATCCATTTCCATCCACTGGCCCATTGTGTTGGTATACATTCTGTTGTCCAGAAAATAGCTCTCTGTCTCCATCTCACCGAACATCTCATCTTCCATGGTCATAACCATATGCATCTTCTGGTTTTCTATATCCACCTCTGCATGCGTGTCCATGCTGGTTTCAGTCTCCATGGTTTCGCCCATGATATCCATCTTCATTGACATCACATAAGTCATGTCAGACTCGTAGGTCTGGATGTTGGAGTTGGCCTCGATAATCTTCTCCTTGAGCTCTCCGGAGAGCATTGAGCAAGAGCTCAGAAGCAGTGTAAGAACGATAAGCAGCGCAATCAGTCGTCTGTCCATGGATATCACTGGGGATTCCCCGGATTTTCATTTATAAAAGTCTTCCGGAAATCAATTTATCCATTTCCTTCTGTAATGCTGAGATGTAAAGATTCATCTGGAGCTTCACACTGTTCCATTCTTTGCATGTAATCTGTTTTCCGTAATAGTTGGCGCCGTTCCGCATCGTGCGGACGCGTTCGAAGAAACTGAAGTCCAGCTCAAGATGTGGATAGTGCGTACAGAGGGCGGCGAAGAGGCATTGGTGCCTGCTGCCGTCCAGTTTCTTGAGGAGCAGCAGCGCCTCTGCATAGAGCCGCAGGGCTTCATAATGCAGTGTGAAGACATTGAGCCATTCCCGTGCATCCTGATTAAGCGCATCAGCGAGAATTTTCGCAGAACTGAGGTTAGTTTCTGCGTTCTCCATGAGTTTCCTCATGCGGTCAGTGTTATGTTCCGCAACAGCCCTCAGATAACCGTTCGCGATACAGGATTCATACAGTTCTTTTTGCGTCTTGGATCTTGGCAATGATTTCTATCCCCAAGTCCGAGGCAGCCCCTCTTATGAACTGCCCCGAGACTATGGAAGGAAGCATCTTCTCGATTCTTTTTAGCCCTTGCGCGTCTCTCGCCGAAAATATTTCGATATCGCGCCCCAATTGCAGCTCGTATTTTCCCCGCTCAAATTTAGAATCATCACCATAGATGAAAATGTCAATGTCGCTGTCAGCGTACCAATCCCAGCGCGAGAAGCTTCCGAAGAGCACAACTACTTCTGCACCTGGGAAGGATGCCAGGTGGTCCAGCAGGCCGCTTCTTACCAGCTTCTCCTGTGCGAACAGCCACTTCCGGTTCTGGAACCTTTCATCCCTGGCATTCTGTACATAGTACGGCATCTTTCCTTTTGGTTTCACGCGATTAATGATGCCCTCCTCCTGCAATACCCTAAGCCACCGCGCTAACTGCGGCTTCCCAATCTGCACCTCCCTTCGCAGTTCCTCGAAGCGCCAGTGCTTCGGATTGCTGAAGATAAGTTCTAAGATGACAGTTTTTTTACTTTTCATACTGGTTATGGTAAACATAACCACTATTTGAATCTTGTGGCTTGCACGAAGAATCTCTTACGCTTTAAGGTCCACTTTGAAAGAAGTGGGGCTCAGCGCTTCCACCCGGACCTTCTTCCCGACCTTTGCTCCGAATTCTTTTAGCCTGTCCGGCAGGGTGAGGCCCATGGAATTGCCAATCTTGATAATCTTGCGCTCTGCGTCCATTATGGAGTGCAGCTCTTTGAGCTTGACATAGTTTTCTGCCTGCTTTCTGGTGAGTGTGGTGAAACCACATCCAGGACAGACCATTGCCTCTGTCTCGATATCTCCCAATTTCGCTTGCTGCTTTCTCAGCTGCTCTCCGCAATCACAGGTCATCGTCCTTTCCTTTTCCATGCTGTCTTCACCTCAATGAAATCTTGGTGGTGTCTCACAACCACAATGTACGTGCAGTTCTCCTTGCCGAAGTACCGCTCAAGGCACATCGTGTTGGGCTTCCGGCACTTGTCCTCCCTTATCTTTCCCGTCCTGATAGTTTTCTCAATCCGCTCGAGATCAAGATTCCAGTACTCCTTTCGGTCAAATACATGGGGGTCGAAGGTTATGTGTGCCTTCTCTCGCTTTATGTTATAATCAAGGTTATAATCTCTATTTAAACTTTTTGGATTGCAGCCTGGCATGATGCCGTATTTCTGAATATTCTTGATAAGGGCTTGGAGGGGATTTTCGGAAGGTTTCCGTCGTGAGAAGTGTATTCTTTATAAAGCAAAAGCCGCCCCCATAGAGCCATGCCCGAGAGAACATGCGCGAAATGCGGTAAGAAAGGGAACTTCGAGCGCCTCTGCAAGGAGTGTTGGCTCACAGAGCATTCCCTCTTAGAGAGCTTCAAGTCTCTTGACGCAGAGGTATGCGCGCGCTGCGACAGGCTACACCTTGGAAACAAATGGGTGGCTAGCCCTAATATAGGTGCGTCATTCGAGACGATATTCAAGCGCAATGCCCACGAAACCCAGGGAGTGCAGATGAAGGCACTTGACCTTGATGCCGAGCTGCCTGACCACACCAAGAATGAAGGAGTAACAGTGAAGGGAGAGCTGCACGTCTCGGTCACAGCCCACGTAAATGAAGTGCGTGGAGAGCTCACCCAGGATTATGACATCCCGGTCATGCTAGTCTATACTGTGTGCAGGTTCTGCTCAAAGGCAGGAACCGATTATTTTGAAGGAATCCTCCAGCTGAGGAACGCGAGCGAGCGCATCAAGGACCTGATTGTCGCTGAGATAGCGAAGAGAGCAACTAAAGGAGTGCACATCACCCAGGAAAAAGTGGTGAAGGGCGGCTATGACCTCTACCTGACATCAAACTCATTTCTCAAGGCCTTTGCCAAGCAGGCCAACAACCAGTACGGCGGAGAGCTGAAGATTTCAGCGAAGCTCTTCTCCAGGGACAAGCTCACGAGCAAGGAGATGTTTCGAGTGAATGCGCTTCTCAGGTTTCCTGACTTCACCAAGGGCGATGTTGTTGTGATTGAGAATCGTGTCATCGCAGTGAGTTCTGTTGCCGGCAAGAAGCTCTACGGCACAGATTTGTCGACGGGAAAGCGCGTGAATCTCCAGCATGTCGGTAAGCAGGTCAAGCGCCTTGAGCAGCAGAAGACACAGGTCTCGCGTGTGAGGCCTCATATTGAAGTCCTTGACCCTGAGAGCTATCAGGGCGTTCGCGTGGAGAATCCAGAGAAGAAGGTGAAGCCTGGAGACGAGGTCAGGATTGTGAAACGCGCAGGCAGAGTGTTTCTGGTCTAATCATACTCGTGCTTGAGCTTTGCTTCTGGGGGCTCCATGTTTACTTTGTTGCCCTTGATGCGTACAATCATGCCCGGTGTCCCTACACACGTGGAGTTGTCAGGCAAATCCTTGTTCACGAGAAAGGTATCTGCGCCGATCTTGACATTCTTGCCGATGATGCAGGGACCGAGTATGACCGCTCCTGTGCCTACGACAACATTCTCCCCCAATGTGGGATGGCGCTTTGTCTTGTGCTTTCCTGTCCCTCCCAGAGTAACAGCGTGGAACATCACGCAGTTCTTTCCAATATTTGTAGTCTCTCCTATCACAATACCCATCCCGTGGTCTATGAAGAAACCTTTGCCAATTGTTGCGCCTGGATGAATTTCAATCCCTGTGAAGAAGCGTGAGATCTGCGAGATAAGCCTTGGAAGGAAAGGGATTTTCAGTTTGTACAATGGATGGCAGAAGTAGCGGTGCAGCGCAATGGCGTGCAGCCCAGGGTAGAGTATGCCTTCTATGCCCTTTGCAGCAGGGTCATTCCTGTAGATTGCTTTCAGATCCTCGAACATGATTCACACCCTGAATAAGTCTCCGCTGAGATACCTTTCTCCAGTGTCTGGGAGCATGACAACTACGTTCTTCCTCGGCCCGAGCTTCTTTGCTACTTTCAATGCTGCCCACATCGCCGCCCCTGAGGAGACGCCGCAGAGAATTCCTTCCTCTTTTGCTAATCTCCGCGCTGTCTCTATCGCATCCTCGTCTTTCACCTTGATGACCTTATCCACAAGGTCTATGTCGAGTATCAATGGCTTGAATCCCGCGCCGATGCCCTCTATCTTGTGGGCCCCGGCCTTTCCCCCGGAAAGGACTGGACTGCCTTTCGGCTCGATTCCATAGGTCGTTATGTTCTTGTTCCAGTCCTTGAGCCTGAGGCCGCAGCCTGAGATTGTCCCTCCGGTTCCGATTCCTGCTACGAACGCATGGAGTTTCTTTTTCATCTTTTTGAATTCGTCAATGATTTCAGGAGCTGTAGCTTCATGGTGGATGTGAGGATTCGCGAAATTCCCGAATTGCTGGATGTGAAACCAGTCGTTTTTTTTTGAGAGCTCCTTCGCCTTTTTGATAGCTCCTGTCATGCCGGGGCCTTCTTTCGGGTCGATGAGGATGAGCTCCGCGCCGAATGCCTTCAATATCTTCTGTCTCTCCACAGACATTGTCGAGGGCATGGTGAAGACTGCTTTGTAGCCCCGCGCTGCTGCGACCATCGCCAAGCCTATGCCTGTATTGCCTGATGTCGCCTCGATGAATGTGCCTCCTTCCTTGAGGACGCCGTGCCGCTCTGCTGATTTTATCATTGAGAGCGCGATTCTGTCCTTGACGCTCCCTCCAGGATTGAAGAACTCCACTTTTGCATAGATTGCCGCGCTTCTCTTTTGAGGGAGCCGGTTTATCTTCACCAGCGGCGTGTTTCCGATGGCCTGCAGTATGTTGTCGAACATGAGCATTCACCTATCCTTCCAGAGAGTGATGATGAATCCCCGCACTACCATCCTAGTCGCCTGGGCATCTTCCTTGAGCTGTGCTGCGACGTCCCTGATAGTCTCCCTCTTAGGGAAGGAGCGCAGAAATTTCACTCTCACAGACCTCTTTTGGTGCAGGATGCGGGCAATATGCCTAACCATGCTGTCAGTCAGCCCGTGCTTGCCCACCTGGATGAGCGGGGTCTCTTGTAGTTTCATAGCTCCGACTAGGGCATAAGCCACTTAAATGCTTTTCTCAGCCGAAGAGCTTCTCGAGCCAGCTGAGTATCCTCTTGAGCAGGCCCTGGGTCTCCTTGAGCTCTCCCTCAAGGTCGAAACACTTGCCTGATGTGCATGTGTTGGTCTTGCACTCATAGGAGTTCTGGCACTTGTCTCCTTCAGAGAGCTGCTTGTTCCAGTCGCCGTCAAGGCCGCAGAAGACTGAAGTGTCCTCAATCAGCCTTCGCGTTCCGTAAGGCAGGCATCGCGTCCCCATGACACAGCCGTCACAGTCGGTTGGCGGTTCATTGCTGCAGTCCTCAGGGCAGACGATGTAGCAGACTTTTTCATATTCGCAGATTTCTCTACCATCAGGTTGGTGCTTGCAGATGTTTCTGCACACAATGCCTTCGCCGTCCTCGCAGATGCCGTTGCCGCAGATTGGCTCCTCAATAGATTCACAGAGGGTGCAGATGCAATTCCCCCTATCGTCTAGATAGCATTCCGTCACTGTCCCGTCTGGGCACACTGTTGATTCGCAGACGCGTTCCTCTTCGCAGGCCTCGCAGATGCATTCATCTCCCTCCTGCCAGCACTGCTTGATGGTGCCGTCGTCGCACCTGTAGTATTCCGGACATATGATGATGTCCTCGCGGTGGATGATGAAGACTGCAACATCCTTGTTGACAGTGAGCGCAGTCACCTTCGTGCCGAATGCGCTTCCTGATTCTCCTTCTTTTAGCCTAAGGACAACAGATGCGCTCATTATCTCCTCTGGCATAGAGGAGGAATCTGCCACGACATTGCCAGTGATGGTTGCGATGGCAGCCTGTGTCTCTGTGTGGGCTTCGAGCAGTTGCTTCTGCCCAGGCATGGTTATCACGAGAGTGGCATAGTAGCCATCTGTTGGATAGGGCATGATTTCTGTTGTAACGGTTTCCTCATTGACAACATTAGCGTCAGCGTATCCTCCGGCGCCTCCTCCGCTGGATGTCGTCGTGTGGACTAGCGCATCAGGAGAGATGTACTTCAGCTTCACGTGCATCTCATTGTAGTCAGTCACAATCGCTGTCCAGTCGGGCATGAGCTTGAAGCTCTCTCCGATGCGTGTCTTGACGAATTCTTTATCCACACATTTATACCTGACACGGACAGCTATCATCGGACAGATGTTACCGTCGCATGGATAGTCATCATACACAGGGACGCGCTCTCCATTCCTGCACACGCAATCCGGCTCGTATGGAGATTCTTCACAATACACGATGTCCTCCTTGCACTGGCAGTATGGCCCGCACCCATAGCATTCCATCACCACGTATTTGCCACCTGCAGCCTCGCACTTCTCCTTTCCAAGGTCCCTGTGGCAGTCAAAGACGTCTGTGCAGGGATTCCACACCTCAAAGGTATTCACTCCGCACTTCACGACTCCAATATCACTTCCGGCATTTGTAGAGTCAACGTAAACATTGCACTTGTGTGCGCAGGCCTTTACAGCATATTCCTTCCACGTTGCCGTTGACTTGCAGCTTGTCGGTCCGCCTTCGTAGAAGTCTGTGCCGTCGTAGCACTGCCAGTAGGCATTGCGGAATTTATTTTCTTGGGGAGGCTCCCTGTTACAAGCACCATCTGCACAGCCATTAGGGCATTGATATTCTTTCCTTGCCACACCTTCATCTGTGCAGTAGACCTCCACTAACATACCTGATGAATACTGAAGATTACCTGCTTCATCATAGCTCTCAACACAGGCATCATGGTATCTCATGCCGTCCCAGATGACATAGCCCTTTTCATAGTAATCAATGCCGTTGTCTGAATCAGTGCATTTCTGCGGGATATCTCTCACACAGGCGCCGTCCACGCAGCCGTTTGGGCAGTCATAATTCGTTCCGGTGATGCCGTTTCCATCACAGTAGTATTCAATGACTCCAAAACACTCGACTGGAGGGCAATCCCCTGGTGATGTACAGTCGCCTGTGCAGTAGGTGCAGCTATCAGTGTGCTTCTGGCCTGTGCTCAGCGTTGTCACGCCCTTAATATAGTATTCTTTTCCGCCATCAGAGTCTTTGCAGGTGGCTTCAGACCTGATGCACGCGCCGTCCACGCACCCATTATCACAAGTATGGAATTCCATCTGAGGGTATCCATATTCATTGCACCACATTTCATAGAGGTATGTGCCTGAGTTGGTGGTGCCAGGCAAATCCACTGAAGATTTCGCGCAGTAGTCCCATGTTTTCGAGCAGCTGCCATCTGGGCATTCTATGTATCCCTTGGTGTAATGGTTTTTGCCGCCGTCTGAGTCAGTACAACCTGATGATTCCCTGATGCAGGCGCCGTTATCGCAGCCGTTCGGGCAGGTGTATGATTCCCGTTGGACCTCATCTCCGCTGCAGTAATATTCTGTGAGCTGGTAGTTGTCATTACAGGCGTCCATGTGTAGTTCACACCCAACATCGTTATAGGATGTAGTGGTGCATGAACTGGTCGTTCCCTTCTCGTAATAGTCCCTTCCGCCGTCAGAGTCAGTACATTTCCTCACGCTATCCTGAATGCAGGCGCCGTTATCGCAGCCATTAGGGCAGGTGTAGTCAATGCTAGTGCGGAAGTGGACTGAGGCATAACTTGAGACGTCTTCAGTGCAATACTGTTCCCTCAGTGTGGACCCGTCTATGCACTCATCCCAGCTCTCGGCATATTCGCCGTGGTCTCTTGCCCAGCCCTTGGTGTAGTAGTCTTTCCCATTATCTGATTCATCGCAATAATTATCTGATTTCTCAATGCAGGCGCCGTCCTCGCAGCCGTAGAGACAGTTGTATATCCCAACTTTTACCTCATTGTTTTCACACCAGGTCTCCTGTAGATTCGCATCATTCACGCCATCTCTTAGACACATATCCTTTGATGTGTATACGTCTCCAACACCTGAAGTGTAGCCTGTAGTCTCTCCGTAAGCATAGTAGTTCTTCCCGCCGTCAGTGTCTGTGCAGGTAGTTGTTGTTGCGCAATCCTCTGGGCAGTTGCAGGTGTTTTCATTGTCTGCGCACACGCCGTCTCCGCAGGGCCTGCAGATGGAGCCGCAGTTGGATGCGATGCAGGCGTCTCCCTCTGGGAAACTATTGGAGACTGCTACAAGGCCATCGCAACAGGCAGTGGTGCTGAGAGTGCATGCAGAACCCTCATCCCTGCAAGGACCTGGATTTACACAGGCCAGGTTACAATCAGCTGCCGCTGCAATCATGTTGTCTGAGCAGTATGAAGACGCTTCATCGCTGCACTTGCAATAGAAGTCCCAGGCATCACACGAGTACCCTGTCATGTCCTGGCACGCACCGTACTCGCCGCCGCCATCAGCGGTGAGAGTCTTGTAGATGTATCCCATATCAGAGCAGTAGCCAGTAGAGGGATTCGCGAGTGCAGTGGTTGTTTTCACATTGCCTGCCACAGCGAGCGTTGTCATAAGAAGAACCAGGAAAAGGGTCCTGAACAGGGCTTTGGCTTTCATAGTGCAGGTTCAGGAGTGGTTTTGCTATATAAATCCAGCGAAATGCGTCGGTTTTCACCTAAGAATCTCACTGCCTATTAGAGGAAAGTTTTATAACGGAATTCTGTCTTTGTGGATGTGGGAGGCGTTTCTATGGATGAATTACCAGATGATGTCAAGGAAGTGCTCGACGAGCTGGAGTCGAGAGAGCAGTTTACTGAATGGAAGAAATCTCATAAGGAGCACAGGCTCGCTTATCTTTTCACAGACTTCAAGCCAGGGACAACCCCTGTGTGGCAGGTAGGCTACTTCAAGGGTAAACTCATGACCTCTTTCAGCCTGGGAAATGTGCTCCGCATCGATGCGGATGAAGAGGTCTATGAGACCGGCTCACCTTTAGTGGAGCTCGACTTACCTGTTGTGAAGACAGGGTTCAAGAAAGCCCTTGAGATTGCTGAGGAATGCAGTCAGAAGCATAAGCCCTTCTCCTCAGGCCAGATACTCGCGGTATTACAGACTATTGATGGAAAGGTCATGTGGAACATGACCCTCGTGTCAGAGCAGTACACCTTCCTCAATGTGAAGATAGAGGCTTCTTCCGGAAAGGTAGTGAAAGAGGACTTCGCCCCCCTGTTTACGATGGCAAAAACCATTGAAGGCGGCCACAACCTGCCCAAAGCCGGCTGAGTTGTTTTGTAATCTAGATGTTTCAGAGCCACAGTGCTTTTATAGTAAAAACCCTCTTTAAAATGGACATGGGGGGGACGTGTATTTGCTCATTTTGTTCTATGTCCTCCTTTAGCTTTGGGGTGAGAGCGTGAAACCATTAATTAGGTATAAAACCATATGTGCAAACAAAAGCCTGTCGGATTTCTTCGAGGAAGAAGACGGCTAGGCAAATATTATTATTGGAGTTGCTTTCTTATTTCCCTGTGAGTGTTATGGCTGAATTCCAAGGAATACCCTTTTCTGATGCAGAGTTGAAGCAGATACGTTCAGGCTTCGCTCCTGACAAGTATAATCGCAATGCTCCTGATGACAAGGAGAACTACAACCTTAATCGGCTGTCTGGCATCGCTGTTCGGAAGGTGATGCGCGGGAAGCTCGCTGCCGCCTCCGAGGTGCTGAAGGCAGAGGGCATATTGTGTACGTTGGCTGTTGTGCTTGTCGAGGGCGACGAAGCATCGGTGACATACGCTCAGAGTACACTCAAGGAGTGCGAGAGGTGTGGGATAGCCGGAACAGTGGTGTCCCTTCCCCCAAAATCAGGGCAGGAAGCGTTATTGAAGCAGCTCGACGAGCTCAATGCTGATTCTGATGTGCATGGGATTCTCCTCATGGGGCCTCTGCCCAAAGGCTATGATGAGGTGGAGGCAAAGCAGCGCATCTCTCCTTCGAAGGATCTGGACGCATTGAGCTTTGAGAACACCGCACGCTTCTATCTCAAAGGAGAAGAGCCAAGCTTCTATCCCCCGACGATTGCTGGTGCGCTGTTAGCGCTTGAATTGTTTGGTGTCGACATAAAGAATAAGCGCGTGGCTGTGATGGGTCGCGGCAATCTTGTGGGTCGCCCGATTGGAATCGCCCTGATGGACTCGTTCAACTGCACCTTTACCTACTGCCATACTGGAACAAAGGATTCGCAGGACATCATGAAGCGGGCTGAAGTCATCGTGGCAGCAACAGGAAGGCCTCACGCATACGGTGCAGAGGATGTCCCTGATAATGCTGTTCTCCTCGATATGGGTGTATACTGGAAAGACGGGAAGTCAGTGGGGGAATTCACCCAGGCCGCGTACAACAAGGCATACATCGCATTGAAAACGCCTGGAGGCAGCGGAACCATGACAGTATGCTATTTATTGTATAACTGTTTGAAAGCTGCTGCGCGTTGTAAAGATTCCCGAAACGCTATCGCAATCTTTAAATAAGAGTTTGCATTCAAAATAGTCAAGAGGTACGAGTACTCATGGCTGAACAGTTTGTCAAGTTTGCAGATGCTAATGGGACACCGCTGCTGCTCACGAGAAAAGAGGTTGAGCAGATAAACACAAGGCTGGAATTCTCGCATACCATCAAGGTCTTTGGAGATAACGCTTCGAGGCCCCTCTATCTCATGCCCAAGGAGTTCGATAAGGGAAAAAGACGCTGGAGGAACTTCGGTGGCGACGAATCTAAGTTGCTCGACGTGAGACAGTCCCTGAAGAGGGATTTATTGATTCGGAAACTCCAGGGTCGCTCAGACTTTCTTCTCATGGGATTGCTCGCAGGAGCTGTCACAGGCCTGTGGTTCCTTGGCGGAGGAAAGGGCCCGGCAATCGCATATGCTACTATAGACCTTTCTGGAGACAACATAGCCAAGCTCATCGTGCCTGCAGCAGTCGCATTTACTGTTGTCACAGTCCTGATGTTCGCTTTTATCCACCAGATAAAGAAGAAAAAGGGCCATTTTGAGATCCGCGAGGGATAATCTTTTAAAATTCTCATGAGCTTATAGCCATTACTATGTCATTTCGCTATCTTGAGGATATTGCGCTCGCCGATATCGCATTCGAGGCAGAGTCGCCAACTATGGAGGGAGTATTCGCTGAGGCAGCGAAAGCCCTGTGTGAGACTATGGTCGACACCTCAGGACTCAAAGCAGAAGTGGTATCCACAATAGAGCTCTCGGCTCCTGCGATGGACCGGTTGCTTTTCGACTGGCTCGCAGAGCTTATCCTCCTGAAAGACACAGAGTATGTGTTCTTCAGGGAATTTGACATCACCATCTCGGAACGCGACTACCCTAAAAAGCATGTCCAGCTCAAGGCGACAGCGAAGGGAGACAGAATAAACCCGGGGCTGCACGTCCTGCGCAACGATGTCAAGGCAGTGACAATGCACCAGTTCAAGCTTGAGCAGGAGAGCGGCAAATGCACAGCACGGGTCGTGTTGGATATCTAAAATGAAACCTGAACTTAAGAGACAGATTATACGTGTCAGTGACGCAGTGTGGGAGATTCCCAAGGACTATAAGCCAGGCATGCTTGTGCCTGCGAGAGTGTTCGCCACTGAAAAGCTGCTCAATTCGATGGATGACGGCATCTTCGACCAAATCACGAATGTCGCCTGCCTGCCAGGGATACAGAAGCACGCGTATTGCATGCCTGACGGCCATTGGGGTTACGGCTTCCCTATTGGGGGTGTCGCTGCTTTCGACCTGGAGGAAGGCATCATCTCTCCTGGAGGAATAGGCTTTGACATCAACTGCGGAGTCCGCCTAATCCGTACAAACCTCACTGTTGATGAGGTGAGGCCAAAGATGAAGGAGCTTATTGACACGCTCTTCAAGACAGTGCCCAGCGGCGTCGGCAGAAAAAGCGACCTCAGGCTATCCATGGCAGACTTCAAGGAACTGCTTACCAATGGCGCGAAGTGGTGCGTGAAGAACAACTACGGCTGGAAAGAAGATGTAGAGTACACTGAGGAGAATGGCTGCCTGCCCGGGGCAAACACCGAGAAGGTGAGCGAGAAAGCCCTCAGGCGCGGCATAGGCCAGGTGGGAACACTGGGAAGCGGCAACCATTATCTTGAGATTCAGGTCGTGCCCGAGGGAGGAATCTTCAATCCACAGATTGCGGATACGTTTGGAGTGAATAAGGAAGGCCAGGTTGCAATAATGGTGCACTGCGGCTCCCGCGGGCTGGGGCATCAGGTAGCAACAGATTTCCTGCGTATCTTTGACCAGAGCATAAGAAAGTACAACATCAAGATTATGGACAGGCAGCTGGCGTGCGCGCCGTGGACCAGCCCTGAAGGCCAGGACTATTATGCTGCGATGGCCTGCGCTGCCAACATGGCATTCGCCAATAGGCAGGTCATCATGCACCGCATCAGGGAGGGATTCTCAAAGGTCTTTGGTAAGACTCCTGAAGAGATGGAGATGAGCCTTGTATATGATGTCGCGCACAACATCGCGAAAGTGGAGAGTTATGTACTTGACGACAAGCCGAGGAAAGTCCTTGTGCATAGGAAAGGCTCCACAAGGAGCTTTGGTCCGGGACACCCTGAGCTGCCGTCGAAGTATCGCTTGACAGGGCAGCCAGTTCTCCTGGGAGGCTCTATGGAAACCGGAAGTCACCTCCTTGTCGGAACGCAGCGTGCGGTTGAGGAATCCTTTGGTAGCACAGCCCACGGCTCTGGCAGGACTATGTCTCGTACCGCTGCAAGAAAATCCTTCAGGGGAGAGCAAATCCAGCGTGACATGGCGGACAAGGGGATATATGTCCGCGCTGCTTCGATGTCAGGGCTTGCAGAAGAGGTGGGAAAGGCCTATAAGAATCTCTCCGATGTTGTTCAGGCATGTGAAGAGAGCGATATCTCCCGAAAAGTTGTTATGCTCAAACCGATTGGAAACATTAAAGGGTGAAATAAATATGAGAATGAAAACACTGTTTGCGCTATGTACACTAGTTATGCTGCTCTTCACTGTAGGCTGCGGCCAGCCCGAGACACCTATGGACCCAGATATTGTCCCTGATGATATTGGTCCTGGCGAGATTCCTGTTGTGGAAGAGCCTACAGTCCCATTCATTGGGATGCAGGAATGGCTCTTCGACTTCCTTGCCGGATTCGGCTATTATGACATCGCCGCCGCGGAATTCAAGCGCGGCGCTGAGATAGGCCAGTTCAGCTGGCCCACTGGGATTGTTGTATACAATGAGAAGATGTATGTCATCGAGGAAGGCAACCACCGCGTCCATATGCTGGATATGGAGGGAAATGCCCTGTCGACTTTTGCTTCAAAGGGTGTGAACGACGGCCAGCTCTTTAACCCCACTGGCATCGCAATCGCCGGGGGAAAGGTGTACATCGCTGACAAGGCCAACCACCGCATCTCCATTTTCTCTCCTGAGGGAGAGTTCATCAGCAAGTTCGGCTCAGCAGGGCCGATGGAAGGGAAGTTTGTGAATCCCTTCAGCGTGGCTGTCCATGAAAACAAGATATACGTGAGCGACAGCGACAACCACCGCATTCAGGTTTTCGACCTCGAAGGGACTTTCGAGCTCGCCTTCGGCTCAAAGGGGCCAAATGACGGGCAGCTTATGCATCCCAAGCATATCTTTGTGGATGATTCAGGAGTGTACATCGCTGACTACGGCAACCACCGCATCACGCAGTTCACCCATGATGGGGGATTTGTGAAATCCATTGGCGAGAAGGGCGGCGCTCTTGGGCAGCTTGATTCTCCAATCGGTCTCACTATCGCTGGTGAGTACCTGCTGGTGAGCGAGGAATCTAACCATAGAATCCAGGTATTTAACCTCGAGACAGGAGAAGGGGTTGCGCAGATTGGTGAGCAGGGACTGCTTGACGGCGAATTCAAGAACCCCTTTGGCATCACTGTTGAGGGCACAACGCTCTATGCGTGTGACCGAGGTAACCATAGGATCCAGACCTTCAAGCTGGTGTGAGCAGGTGATTGAGCGGCTGCTCTCTTGGTGCGAGAGGAACTTTTGGCTATTCTTCATAGCTGGACTTGTGCTTGGGTTGGCAGTGCCTGACCAGATGGTCAGGCTGGAGCCTGTGACGCTCCCCATGCTCGCCGTTGTCCTTTTCCTTGTCTATCTTAAGCTTGACATGGGGGCTATGCTCTCGGTAGGGAAGCAGTCCTATCATCTCCTGTTCCTCTGGGCTGTGCGCTTTTTCCTCTTCCCGTTGCTCGGAATGCTCATCTTTACCATCCTCCTGCCAGAGTATGCGCTTGGCCTGACCCTGCTGCTCGCCATCCCCGCTGCGATGTCTTCCCCTGTCGTTGCTGAGATGATTGGTGCTGATGTCACCCAGACACTCTTTACCGCTGTCATCGCGCATCTTCTCTGCCCGGTGAGCATCCCCCTCATCGTTGCCCTTATGGGGAACAGCCTTGGTATCCCGCTCACTTCCATGGGCCGGTTGCTTGCCCTCCTAGTCGGCGTGCCGTTCTGTGCTGCGTTGCTTGTCAGATGGAAACTTCAGGGCGTGGTAACGCGCACCTCTCGTTATTACAGCGCGTTCTCCCTCATACTTATCCTTGTCATCCTCGCATCGACAATCTCTCCGCACGCAGACGTTATCCTTGTTGGGGTGAAGTCAAACTGGGCTCTTCTTGCCATAGAGGGGATACTGCTTCTCCTCCTTTACGGCTTCAGCTGGCTCATTTCATCAGGGATGACTATCAGCAAAAGGCTGAGCACCCTCGTCTCGAGCGTTTATCTTAACCTTGCCCTCCTTGTTGTACTCTGCGCGCAGTTCTTCAGCACGCGGGAAATCCTGATTGCTGTGCTGTTTGTCCTCCCTGTGAACATCTTCCTGTTGCCCCTTGGTCTCGTTGTGAGAAAGATACAGGGAAAATGAGAAATCTCATGCAGCCAATATCAAAGCTTTTGGTAGGCCTGCTTGAGAAGCAGCGCGTCTTCCTCTATGTTAGGGGACTCGCAGATCACTATGCCTTTTATGCGGAACTCCTTCCATACTGCGAGCAATTCCCTCCAGCGCATGTCGCTCTCTTCAAGGATGAGATGATTTCGCTCTCCCTTATCTGAGTAGTTGATGCCGCTGAGGTGGATGTGCATGTTATCAAGCGCAGTCCTTCCGAGAGCCTTTTCCATTGATTCCAGCACTTCACGGAATTCCGCAGTTGTGTTGTACTTGCCTGCTGACCTTGCGTGAAGGTGTGAATAGTCCACGCAGGGCATCATCCTGTCGAACTCCTCGCTGAGCCTGATGAGTTCAGGGAGAGAGCCGAACTGCGTTGGCTTTCCGGTTGTCTCAGGGCGAATCCATACATTGTTTATTCCCCTGTCATCGAGTTTCTTGAACAGGAGCTCCAGCGCTTCCCTGACCTTGGCATACACCTTGTCCGGCTCCATCTGCAGGTAGAATCCAGCGTGGAAGCAGATGCTGTAGCCCTGTGCGAGCTGAGTGCGGTCCGCTGTCTGGATGATGCGAGTGATGCTCGCGTGCCACTTCTCCTTTTCTCTTGCATTGAGGTTGATATAATATGGCGCGTGCGCAGTCAGGACTAGGTTGGACTGCTTCGCGAGCTTTCCCAGGGCTATAGCGGTGTCTGCGCCCATCTTCACGCCGCGGACGAATTCCATCTCCATGCCGTCGAGGCCTAGCTCAGTGAGCCGCGCTAGTCCTGATTCACTAGAGCGTTTTTTTGCAGATAAGGGCACTCCAGCAGTGCAGAAATGCAGCTTTTTTTCAGGAAGTTTCATGAGCCTTACCTTCTTGAGCGTATCTCCTTGATGAGGTCGCGCTCTATGGCATAAACTATGGCCAGCCGGATTGTCGGGTTGTCTGTCGCCTCTTCGAGAATCTTCTCGATATTGTACACGTACTGCTCATAGTCTTTCGCGCTGAGCATCGCAGCCATCTCGTGGGGGTCCTTCGCGATTTCACGAATGAACTCCATCTGGCGGTCGTGGGTTTTTCCGGGGTCAGTCACTGGCTTGCTTATCTGGGATTTGGTATAATACTTGCGTGAGCCCCACTCGTCCAGCAGGCGGATGACGCCAAGCTGGAGCAGGTTATCAATCGCTTTCTTCGCCGCTTTTCTGGAGATGTCGAGGGCGCGTATCATCTGCGTCTCAGTGAAGGGGTCTTTCTCAGCGATGAATTTCTCCACTTCCTTGAGCGTGACAGTCTCTTTCATGGTTCTGCAAATATCTCCCGCCATTTATCAACTTTGTGAAAATGCTTATAAGTTCAGCTTTCGTTTGCCCTTACATGGCAATCGCACTGATTATCCACGGCTCATACACCAAGACACACCACAACTGGTTTCCCTGGCTCCAGGAGCAGCTCGAGTCCCAGCTGGGCTACAATGCGTTTCTCCCGCAGTTCCCCCAGGCAGAGGAGCAGAACCTGGCAAACTGGTTTCACGTGATTGACGAAATGATGCCTCTCTTCGACGAGAGCAGTATCCTCGTCGGTCACAGCTGCGGCGCAGTCTTCGCCCTGAGAATACTCGAAAAGCTGGAGAAGCCTATCAAGGCTGCCTTTATTGTCTCAGGTTTCACGAGCCTGCTCGGCAACCCCGAGCTCGCGAAGTATGACGAGGTCAACAAGACCTTCATAGAGGAGCCCTTTGACTGGAAGAAAATCAAGCAGAATGTGAAGCACCTCTTCGTCTATCACGGAGACAACGACCCTTATGTGCCGCTTGAGCAGGCACAGGAGATAGCCAAGGGAACAGGGGCAGAATTCAAGGTCGTGCCCGGAGCAGGGCATTTCAACATCCAGACTGGCTACACTAAGTTCCAGCTCCTGCTGGATGATATTGGCTCTCTTGAATAGAAAGCGAGAGGGGACACGTCAAACCTGCGGTTTAACTGGCCCCCTCTTAATCTAGAGATTATTGTGTATACAGGTGTATCAGAGAATACTGTGAAGAGCGAGAGGGGGTAGCGTCGAACCTCCGGTCCGACTGACCCCCTCCAGAATAGCGTTACTGCATCTGTAGCAGTGGTGACACGAGAATGATGTGGTAAGCGAGAGGGGGGATTCGAACCCCCGATCATCGGGATCTGCCTGTTGTATATTGCTTGCAGCCGATTGCCTTAGCCACTTGGCCACTCTCGCAGCAACTGGATAAAGTCTGGCGGTTCTTTAAAACCTTTTCGCTAAGCGTATCAATAGAAGCATGAATAGGAGGAACATGACAAGGGCTGCGACCTTGATGCCAAGCTCCTTGAAAGGGTCTTTGCTCACGTATTTCCTGAACTTGCGCGTTTCTTCTTCCCCTTTACCCTCAGGCATGAGCTTGTTCACTGTGTCCTCCTTCCATCCCGAGCCGCGGAGGATGCTTTTCTGGAGCAGATTCGAGAACGAGCCCTTTTTTGGAGCGCTCCAGTCCTGAATATGGTCCTTGAGAAATGTGCTGAAGAGCATCTTGCCCAGGATGTTGAGGTTCGCGCCGCATTGTGGGCAGAAATTGTCCTCTTCCTGGAGTGCCGTGCTGCAGTGGGGGCATTTCCGCGCTATGTCTGCCATAGGTTCCGTCTCATTATTTATTTTTTAAATACTTTTGTTCAACCTTGAGCTGGTACTTTTTGAGTGCGCGTATGAGTGTTTCCTGTGACATCCGTGCATAGCCCTTGATTTCGAGTTCCTTTGCAAGCTCTTTCAATTCAGCGAGAGGCCAGCTCCAGTAGTCAGGTGTTTGCAGGCCGGGGAATCCGTTGTCTTTATCAGGCTTGTAGTTGAGTTTATTAACTCTAAGGATAATAGTCCGGCCTTCAATGTAGAATTTTTTCGCCATTTTCGCCCTTTTTTTCATTATCATCTTCTCCCTGGGGGTCAGTCCAGGCTTTGGCTCTTTTGGCTTTACCTTCTTTGCCACTATTTTTTTCTTTTTTGGAGGCGGCGACATCTTCTTCACTTTCTTTGCCTTTTCCTTCACCTTCTTTTTAGGCGGAGGCGGTATCTTTGGCTTCTTCGCCTTCTTTGCCTTCTCCTTCTTTAATGGAGGCGGAGGCATGCTGTGCTTTTTTTTACCGAACATATCACTCACCTTCCCTTCCAATATGAATCAAAGTATGGGTTCTCCAATTCTTCAGCCATACCCCTACCAATACTCAAACACATATAAAATGCTTTCTTCCAGCCAGTCTCAGACTTCTTTTGGAGAGCCCACCTTAGAAACCACCGTGCGCGTCTTCCCGGTCCGCGGGTCAGGTAGGATGGAATCAACGAACTCGACCTCGAATGAGACCATCTCCTGAAGCTTCTTTGCAGCAAGAATTCTGTTCATCCGCTCTTCCACTGAGGTGAGTATGCTTTCTATGTCTCCCTCAGCGACGACGTGCAGTTTTAGCCGGTTCCGCTCTCTCTGGTGCACCTGGAGGCGCCTCAGGCCGGGAACGAAGAATTCGATAAACACCGAGGGATGCAGGGCCTCGTGCCTACCCTTGCCATCTTCCACCCAGAGTACCTCCTCGCTGCGGCCGCTGATGCTTTTCAGCAGAGGGAAGGGGGAGCCGCAATCACAGGGCTCTTCAGCATAGGCTGCGATGTCCTTCATCTGGTAGGGGATGAGTGGCTGGCACAGGTTGAATAAGTTTGTCAATACGACATGACCTGATTCTCCTGGTTGGACAGGATTCCCGTCATCATCCACAATCTCTATGATGACATTGTCATTGAAGACATGCAGTCCCTGGTGCTCAGAGCAGTCCTGCGCCATCCCTATTGCTTCTGAGGCAGCATAGAAATTGTAGGGTGTGATGCCAAAGGCCTCCTGCACGATGTTGCGTGTGGTGTCGTCAAGAGGCTCTGCTGAGGACACTATTTTCTTCGGGCTGATGTCAAGCCTTCCGGCAAGCTTTTCCCTCGCGAGCATTGACAGCCCAGTAGGATAGCCCCTGAGGTCATCTGGCTGGAAGCGGTTGAGGCGCTGTACCATGCTGGCAATCGGCTCGTTCACAGAGACGTGCTCGTATGCTGCAAGGAGGCGGGGGACATCGGATGCGATGGTGACCCCTGCGTAATGCCCGTCAGTGATGCCGACGAATGCCATCCTCATCCTGGGAATCCTCACCTGAAAATTCGTGCACCTGGCAAGCACCATGGCCTTGAGCGTATCCCAGGCGAGCGAGTCATACGTAAAGAGGCCGATGCGTCCAGACGAGCCTGAGGTGTGGATGACTGTGAATTCATTGAGGTATTTTGTGCCGGCCTGAGTGGTGGAGAGATGGTGCTCGAGCGCCTTCCTTTTCACGTGCGGATAGGTTATGACCTCATCAAGTGAATCCATAATCATCTGCTTATTAGTGGTTGGCAGTGAGGAGAAGTCTTTCCTGAGAAGCTCATTCACATCCGTGGCGCCGTACAGCTTACTATAGAACGGGGAGGTGCTCACCGCATGCCTGAGCAGGCGCCTGATGTTCTGTTTCTGAATGTCTTTAATCTCTGTCGGGGAAAGCTTTGAAATCTCCGAAAAACGTTTTTTCAGCTTAAGAATCCTTAATGTGCCCATTATTGTTTCATGTGTGAATCAGTACAGGTAATTAAACGTTTTGCTGGTTCTTTTGTCTGGACACAGAGTTTTTATACCTGTTCTACCTTAGTGCACTCATGAAAGTGCTTGTCACAGGTGCGACAGGATTCCTCGGCAGCAGGCTTGTCCCTGCGCTTCTCAAGAGGGGACATGCTGTGAGGGCAGCCTCAAGGTCACTGGAGCGGCTCAAACAGTTTCCCTGGTTCAATGAGATTGAGCCTGCAATATTCGATGTCCAGGAGGCGGAAGAAGTAGAAGCCGCTGTCAAGGGCTGTGATGTCGTGTATTATCTCATCCACTCGATGGTGCCAGACTGCGAGGATTTCGAGACAAGGGACAGGCGCATGGCAGACATCATGTGCACTGCCTGTTCAGATGTAGGGGTGAAGCGTATCGTTTATATGGGGGGCTTGGGCGACACGCACGGCTCCTTGAGCGCCCACCTCAGATCGAGACATGAGGTCGCGGATAGGCTGTCCAATGGCAAGGCATTGCTGACCGTTCTGCGCGCAGCTATGGTGCTCGGCTCGGGAAGCGCCTCATTCCTCATGCTGAAGTACCTTGTTGACCGCACACCGATACTTCTCACACCGAGTTGGGTACGCACAAAGACCCAGCCTATCGCTGTTGATAATGTGATTCATTATCTCGTGGAAGTGCTTCAGAAGGAAGAGACAGTAGGTAAGCGTTATGATATAGGGGGTCCTGAAGTGATGAGCTATCAAGGACTCATGCTGCTCTATGCCCGGGTGGTTGGCCTGAGGCGATTGGTATTGCCGCTGCCCTTCTTCATGCCGAAGATGAGCGCCTGGTGGATAGGCCTTACAACTCCTGTGGATTCTTGTCTTGTGTTGCCACTCATTCACGGCCTAGATAACCCCACAGTGTGTGAGGAGAATGCCCTTGCCCGGATTGTTCCCCAGAAACTCTTCCTGCCTGAAGAGGCGATACGCCGCGCTCTGGATGAGAATAGTTCGAAAAGTATTTAAGGCGCGTTTCTTGAAACCTTTTGAGGGATACGTGATGGACAAAGGATTCAATGGAATGATTATTGTGGTATGCGTAGCGATTGCTATTTCAGCAATCGCATTCTTCACCTATGAGCCGAAAGTGCCGGACGCGCCGACACCGCCGCCTCCAGAGCCGCCTGCAGCTCCGCCTGCACCACCTCCGCTTCAGTTGCCAGATGTTGAGCCTGATGAGCCGACTGTGCGTGTGGTAGAATTACTGGGAAACGCAGACAAGAGAGTCAAGGCTCTTGAATATCATTATCGCGGCCCGCCTGACCCGAGCGTGGTGCCAATGTATACTGTCAAGGGCTCTCTTGTTAGGATAGACCTTGATCCGGAGATGACAATATCTCTTGAGGATTTTTTTGATACTGTGTTCATCAATGCTGACACTCAGAGCGCAGTGGCATACTGCAGGGACGTAAGCCATATCCGCTGCCCAGACAAAGAGAAGGCATATATTGTGGAGTTTGAGGACTATTATCAGAAGACTCCGTACCAATGGCTCAAGATGCTCACCAAGCCAGTGGAATCCGGTGAAGAGTTCTACCAGAGCAGAAATGTGGTCATACTTCAGGAGACCCTTGATGACATCCCGACGCGGATGTGGGTAGATGTCTTCTATGGGTTGCCGCTGAAGTTAGAACAGACCATTAATGGAGAAGTTGTCCGGACGTACTTCGATGAGCTGAGAGTATATGCTGTCAGCGAAGAGGACGTGACGCCTTAGGCCAGGCTGTCAAGGCCCGCCTCAATCAGCTGCTTGAGCTCTCCAAGAGATGTGCAACTAGATATCTCCTTTGATGGCGCGAGCAGCTTCAATTCCTCATCCATCTTGAGGAATACTGACGGAATGGTAATCTCAGCCCCGTACTGCTTCTGAAACTGATTTCCGATATGAAACTCGACCGGGATGCCCAGCTGGGTGATGAACTGCTTCCATTCGAGTTTCTCGCCTATCGCGCCATAGCTCGGCATTCGGGAACTGGAAGGATATGTTCCAGGAGAGAGCATCTTGTGGGCGGCATCAGTCAGGGCGTTGAACAACCCGCTGTCTATGTTATACACAAAAATGAGTGTGAGTGCCATTCTCCAGCTTTGGGTGATAACATATTAAAACTTTACGGCATTCGTTGGGACATGCAACAGAAATTCAAGACACTCAGCTTTGCGAAATCGACTCTGACTGTGCCCCATAAGTATGCGCCTGCACTGAATATCAGGCAGACAGAAGAGGCAATCAAGTATGTCAAGAACAACTTCCAGCTCAGGCTGGCACAGGCCCTGAACCTGAATCGAGTATCTGCCCCTATCCTTGTGTTGAGTGACACTGGCATCAACGACCATCTCAACGATGTGGAACGCCCTGTCATCTTTGAAGTGAGCGAGATGAGGAAGAACGCCGAGGTTGTGCAGTCCCTCGCGAAATGGAAGCGCCTTGCGCTGGCTGACTATGGTTTTGAGTATGGCGAGGGCATTTACACTGACATGAACGCTATCCGTAGGGATGAGCATCTTACCAACCTGCACTCGATTTATGTTGACCAGTGGGACTGGGAACGGATTATCAGCAAGGAGGAGAGAAGCGTTGATTTCCTGAAACGGATTGTAAGGAAAATATATGCTGCCATCCGTGACATAGAGGAGATAACCTGCAATATGTTTCCTCAATTGCAGAAGCCATTTCTGCCTGACGAGATTTTCTTCATCCATGCCCAGGAGCTGGAGGACAGATATCCTGAGCTTTCCCCAAAGGAGCGCGAGGACGCCGTCTGCAAGGAGCACAAGGCAGTGTTCATCATCGGCATCGGCGCGGACTTGAAGAGTGGAAAGCCGCATGACGGCCGTGCAGCAGATTATGATGACTGGTGGACTCCCGGAGAGGGGAAGCAGGGGCTGAACGGCGACATCCTTGTGTGGTATCCAATACTTGAATGCGCGATGGAACTTTCGTCTATGGGCATCCGCGTGGACAAGCCCTCATTGAGAAAGCAGCTTGAGATTCGCGGCCAGCTTGAGAAGAAGGACTTGTATTACCACAGGAAGCTTCTGAATGGCGAGTTGCCTCTGACCCTCGGCGGCGGCATTGGCCAGAGCAGGCTGTGCATGCTTTTCCTTCGGAAAGCCCATGTAGGGGAAGTGCATTCCTCTGTATGGCATGATGAGTTGTTCAAGGCCTGCAAGGAGCATAATATCCGGCTGCTGTAGCTAGGATTTCCCTGGGAGCTTCTGGTACTCGAGGTAGGAATACACTACGACAATCCCTGTGGAGAGCAGCACCGGCACGAGAATGAGCCACACTATGTAGTCAGGGAGGATGGCTCCGATGAGCGCGATAACGCCCGAGCCCTTGAAGAGTTTGGCTCCTAATGCGTGCGTCTTCTTCCAGACTTTTTCGCTGCTTAGTGTCCAGGGTGTGCGAATGCCGATGAACCAGTTCCGCTCTGCGTGCTCGATGAGCACCCCGCAGTAGAAGAGTAATATTCCCAGGGCTGGAGTCATGAACTGCCCCATGCGGAACCTGTAGCCGAGGTTCCACGCGATGGTGAGGTTGTAGATGTAGAGCATGAAGGCTGTTATGAGCAAGATGAAGCCGTCGAAATGCGGCCTGAACTTCTCGATGTTCTTCTTCAATGGGTCTATCTTGGGGATGATGATGAACATGACAAGGATGAGAAGCATCACTACGGGCATGAGGAACACGCCCCAGAACCTTGACATGTAGCCGTCGACCTGGTCATGCTGGTTCCAGTGGGATGCCATGGTGTCGGGCATCTTGGGATATAGTATGACTCCTATGACAAGAGATATCAGCACAATGACAAGCACAGCTGCCTCAGCACGCCTCAATGATGCCATGCTAGATTTCCGGAATTTTACCCTTAAAGAATCTTTTGGCGGGAAGTGTGCGCGTTTTCTGCAAGCAGAGCTTGCAGGACCTTCAAGCTTTGCTTGAAGATTCCCCTAATCCGCAATATTTTTTAATCCCTGGCCAGCCCCTTCTGCTGGAACAATGGCAAAACTGGAGAAGCTTGATGGCAAGGATCTCGCGCAGACCGCAGTGGGGGCATTCACCGGCGCGCTCATCTATGGCTATGAAATTGACCTGTCGCGGTTGAGTGACTCCATCCCTGAGTTCAACATCATCCTCATAGTGTTGTGTACCCTAGCCCTCTCTCTTCTTATTAACTACAGTATTGGTGTGCGAAGGCTCGGCAAAAGGCAGATGAGGTTCATTGTCTGGCCTATTCCTCTGAGACTTGTTGTTCACTATGGTTTTGCCTTGGTGTTTTCTGCTCTCATCCTGGGACTGCTTGCCATAAATCTCTTAAGCACGCCATGGTACATTGCCTTGAAGAGAGTGATTGTGCTTGCGCTGCCCGCCACAGTGTTCGGAAGCGCTGTGGATCTTATAGGCAGCCAGAAGGCGAAGTGATTAGATGTTCTTTCTGCCAGTGTTTCCTTCTAAGGTATAATCACCGCGCTCTTCCCAGTAGGGAAGGTGTTCATCGCGTATCGCGCAGAGGACGAGCGATGTGCATCCGAGCCTCTTTGCGGTGCGTTCCACTATGTCTGTGAGAAGAGTGGCTATACCCTTTCGTTCTGGCCGGACACACACCCAGGTGAAATGATACTCTTTCTTGGAAGGTATCCACACCATATTCGCTGAGACGTAGAGCTTATCCTTCCATTCATTGGGAGTGAGGAGGTGGGCGTTGACCCTGAGTTCGTCGAGCTCATAGGGAGCTGTCTTCAGATGCTCTGAGACAGGATAGCCTACCGCATCGTCCAGCTCCTGTAATTCTTCATGCAGAATCCTCTCAAGTACCCCCTCCATGCGCTTTTAAAAACCTCTCAAATTGATAAATATGACTGCTTTTTATACTCAAACAGGTTACCAAGCCCCATGCCAAGCTATTGGACCCTTGTCAAGCATGTGATACGAGACTCAGACCTATTGCTCCTCGTACTGGATGCGCGCCTCGTGGATGAGAGCCGCAACATTGAGATAGAGCATAAAGTCCGCGATTCAGGCAAGCCGCTCATCTATATCATCAACAAGTGCGACCTCGTGGACAGGGAGGAAGCCAAGGAGAAATGGAGAAAACTCCACCCCTCCATCATGATATCTGCGAAGGAGCACCTAGGCATCTCTAAGCTCCGGGAGCGGATCCATATCGAAGCGGCACGCCTGGGGAAGAAAGAAGTGGTTGTAGGTGTGCTGGGTTATCCCAATGTGGGGAAGAGTTCTTTGATTAATGCCCTCAAGGGGCGTAAGAGCGCCTCAACAAGCGCCCTGTCCGGCCACACCAAGGGCTTGCAGCGAATAAGAGTGGGCAAGAGGATTCTCCTGATGGACACTCCGGGAGTTATTCCATATAAGGAATCAAAGGAGAAAAACTTTATCAAGCATGCCTCAATGGGCTCGATTGACTACACGCACATCCGTGAGCCTGATATGGTGATAGCGGATCTCATGATGAGGTTTCCCGGCAGGATTGAGGCGTACTATGGCGTGGAGCCCATGGATGACCCTTATGATACTATTCTGGAGATTGCCAAGAAGCGGCACGTGCTCAAAAGGGGCGGAGCCCCGGATGAGATGCGCATGGCGCGGATGATTCTTACTGATTGGCAGAAGGGGCGCATAAAGCATAAATAGCTGATGTGCTCTTGTTCAGCCATGGATATCCCTTTGTCTGTTCCAGAACTGACCACCTGGCTCATGAATAATATTATGCTTCTCGCGATGTCCGCGGTGGTCGCTTTGATTGTGGTGCAGATTATGCGGAAACGCGCCTATCGCTTGACAGCGGGCCACATACTCATAGGGCTCGTGCTTTTTCTCGCACAGGTTATCCTGCTGCCTATACTGCTTCCCTCGATGTTCTGAGAACCCTCATGTGAACCAGGAGAGTATCCATTCAAATAATGAGGGTGTGCGGAGTTCTCTGTTTCCCTGGCAGAGATTCCTTTCCTTGTTCTTTCCTAAGGGGATGCAGTTGCCATTGTCATCAAAGCAGCCGTTGCAGGGTGAACTGCACGCGCCGTTCCAGCAGTTCTCGGTCTCGCACTCATAGTGGTCCTCGCACTGTTCTGTGGCAAAGGATTGCCAGGACTTTCCATCGCAGTACGTACTTTCCTTTCTTGTTCCAATAGGCTGGCACGTGCGGCCGTCGCGGCACCCGCCGCATATATCTTCCTCCGGGACGACATCCATTTGCATATAGAATCCCGGCTCTGAGCCCTCTGTGATGGCTGTTACTCCCACGTCAGCATTGTTCCAGGGAATAAGTATGTAGTGCATGTGCTCGCTCTGAGTGGCGCCTCCGGCGTGTGCAGTGCCAAGTCGGGTGTAGAAGCCATTATCCACCGAGCTGTAGAGGAATGTGCTCCCACTTCCCCTTCCCTCATAGAGAATGCCAGGTGATTCTGCTAGATAATACAATGCGGAGTGGCCGCTGAGAACAACCGGCCCTTCCGTAAAATTAACCACTTCCCACTCGGAGCACACGAACGTGGTGCCGCTCCCTGCACTCATATGGGTGTTGATATCAGGGCAATACGCTAGCTTTGGGGGCATGTCGCAGTCCTCCAGGCAGACCCAGTGAGTCTCCCAGTGCTGGCACTGCCCGTCGCCACAGTCGTCAGTCGCGTCGTCAATCTTTATGATGTAGGTCTTGTCTGTGGAAGAGTAAGACGTGACTGCCACGCGGGTCTTGTCAGGAAAGACAGTAGGATCCTTACAGTTTCCGCAGTTTCCGATGCTGACCCGATGTGCGTGACAACGAGGCGAGGTGGCTCGTAGCTACTCCAATAGGAGAAGTATAAGGGTAATGGTGATGAGCCGTTTCATGGCATGTAATGCTCAGAACGGCCTTAAATAGGCTTTGTTCGGTCAATGGTCTGAAATATCATATTCTTGGTCATGCTCACTATCCAATTCCAGTGTAAAATCAAGTGGATTATCACGAGCAATCCCATAACCAGGCCGCTCCAATCATGTATTGTTGAGATGTTTCTTACATGCAAAACTTTGTAAGCCGGAACCCCTATCGTATAGATTAACCCGGGCCACTTAATCAATCCAGTAGTTAAACTAATCAAAAAAGATATTGCCAATCCAACATCAATCCAATAATTTAATTTTGCCCGATTCATCTTTTAGTTCTTCAACTTGGTTGGTTGGTGTTGGCTGGTTCAGTTTTTTGTGCTTCTGCTATGTCTTTGACTAATGCCGGAGAGAATTTATACTCGTTTCTTATATCTTCCAAGAGGGAATCCACAGTGTAACTTCCCTTCAAGTCAAATTCAGCCATTATCCTTGATAACAGTATTTCTGAATCAATATCCCATAGGTCAGCTATTTCTTGCACAGTTAAATACTTCATCTCACTCCCTTCAATCTCCACTGAATGGTCGTGTTCCTCTAAATGGTCATGTTCACTCTCAGAAGTGCATCCCATAAATGTAATCATTAACACTATGCCCATTAACACTAATATTTTTTTCATTTTTCTTTACCTCTTTGCTCTCGTGTTTTAACCTATAGTCTCAAAAGGCTGAAACCATACATATTACTTGCTGAAACTATTGTAGTGTTCGTGAAACCAAGTTTCATTTTAATGAAACTAAGGTAAGGGTTATATATGGCACATTCTTAACGTCGTTTTATGCAAACAAACAGCAATAGTAAAATCATATTAGGAGTGGGAATTATTCTCTCCTTTGCTCTTCTTATCTTTTCAATAACGCTCTATTTCAATAACCAACATGATCTAAGAGCCGAATCACGACTGGACCCTGATATCATTGATGGCATGACTATTGAAGAAATTAAGCAATTCTTAACCGAAAGAAGGGGGGTACAAGCGAGCTTTCAAAGTTTTTATCTCTTCCCTTTTATCGCTTTTGTAGGGCTATTAATCGGAACTGTAGTCTATTACATTATGTCTGATAAGGTGATTCAACAGGGAAAATCATTGAAAAAGAATACTAAAATCATTCTTAACTTTCTCACAGGTCCAGAAAAGAAAGTCATTGAAACACTGATGGACCACGGAGGTACAGTGCAGCAGTATGAGCTGTCTCATTTGCCAAACTTGAATAAGGTTAAAACTCACCGCATTCTTAGAAATCTTGAGCAAAAAGGATTAATCCATAAAGAGAAACTTGGCAAAATCAATAAGGTTGTGCTCAATAAAGAGCTGTACGACGTTCTAAAATAGTAAGACACTTCCCTTTGGATAGGCCTGGATGCCTGATGTCCCCAAAACGAAATTTTATATAGTTCTATTGAGCAGGATGATGTCATTGCAGGAACTACTACTATATGAGGTGGATGAATATGAGAAAATACATAACGCCGGGATTGCTGGCAATCTTATTGCTGGGAATCCTGTTCACAGCAGGGTGTGGTTTAGGTGTTGCCCGTGTCGGGCCAATAACGCGAGAGGAATTTGATCAAGTAGAGGTAGGAGCAGCCCTTCCAACTGAGGATGTCGAGTCCGGAACAGAGCCCCTTACACGATATCCTGGCTTAGTCATGCTGAGTCATCTGGAGATGAGCCTCCCTGATGAGACTGGGTATAGTATCCAGTATGCCACCCGGGATGACGCGGATACAGTCGCAGACTGGTACAAAGCACAGCTGGTGTCCGAGGGATGGGCCAAAGTGGCGGACCTCATTACAGAAGGAACAACAATGCTTGTCTACAACAAGGGCACTGAAGATATCAGTGTGACCATCTCCCCAGAGACATTCACTATGGTGAGCATCCTCTACTCGATTGATGTCTAGGGGCCCATTTGAATAGAAGTGTGATGGGCCTGGAGGGCAGAAGACCACTTGTCAGATGGGCCCGATCTGATCTGTTAGAGTTGCCTGAGATTATAAAATAGTTACTGCTGATTGATACAGTCAAGTTATGTGGGAGATTCAAGGGCAAGAAGTTTTATGATTTCAGAGACACTCGAAACCAGGCATCTGATTTTACTAACAAAGACAAGCTGACTGTACCGAGAAATCGAAACACATATGAATCTGTAATCTGAAAGACGTACTGTGCCATTTGCAAATGAAAATCAGGCCGAAAGGGACGTATTCTCAGAACTCTTAGGCGAGACGATAAAACTCACATATCAAGAGAACGAGCACGTGAAGACCATTACTGGAAGACTTGTGGAGGTTTCACAGGAACACGTCCTGATCGAGACCGAGTCAGGCACTCATTCTATTGGCATTAGCAACATCGAGAGCATCGAGACCGCCAAATAAATCCATTGCGTTTAACATTGTGAGATTATGTTCTTATTCTATTTATTAAACTACTTAAGTAATTAATTAAGTAATTGAGAATATTAAATACATGTTCAGAAGGTTGATTACCCGCCAAACACATAGAAATTGATTCTATCCTGCGGATCTACAACTTTTTTCCGAAGACAATTTGATCTCCTGAAATCAGGGTCCTGCTACGGACCATTACCAGTCTTCCATTTTTCTCTTTATTAACAAGACCGTGCTTCTCAAGTAGGCTCACATAATCTGCACATTTGGTGTAACTCAATTGTAGATGGGTACTCAGTTCAGTAATGCTTAGTTTCTTTACCTGAGTGAGTTCGAGAATCCTAAATCTTAGATTATTTGATATCAGTTTTACCTTGTCAAAGAGTTCTTTGTTATCTAGTGAACTTTCCGCAGACATTACACCATTCTTAGTGTAGTGTATTATTTCAAAACAGTACTCCATTTTTGGAGTAGTTTTAAATAGTTGAATTCCAAAAGCAGGCTATGTGATGAAACATGTTCTGCCCAAAATGTAAAACGGAAATCAAGGACCCCAATAGCCAATTTTGCATTAAATGTGGGGTGTCGATTATTCCTCAAACAATCCCTCAAAGAACGGAGAGTAAACCAAATACTGCTCTGAGGAAGATACTAATACTCTCAGGGGTTCTGCTGGCAGTGGCCCTCCTCGCGGTCATTTTCATGGTTATCACAGGAAGCATGGCGACCCAACCAACTCTCTTTTGTGAACCCTCTCCTGCTGTATCCTGTACTAATGACTATGAATGCGGAGGTCAGTGTGGTTGTTGTCAATCACTCTACACTGGAGGAATGAAAGGATCGTATACTGCAGATTGTACCAACAATAGATGTGTCTGCTCCTGCAAAGGTTCCTAATCAACGATTCTGACGATGAAGCTCTGCCCCCAATGTGGAACCGGAAATCCCGAAGAAGCTTCATTTTGTAAAGCATGCGGTAAGGGCATTCCTGCTCCTGTTGAGAAGACTTCTACAGAACAATTACTGCAAGGGATGTATCACCGTTGGCAGACTGCATTTGTGGTAATTATACTCGTTCTGCTTGCGTTCTCATGTTTCTCCACATGGAGTTGGGTTCAAACAAAGGCGGCTAAAGACAGACTGACAAGTCAAGTGAACTCTCTCAACTCGCAGCTTGATGTGATTCGTGGAGAATTGTCTACTACTCAGAGCCAATTAAGCGAAGTGGAAACTGATTTGCAGAAAACTGAGAAGGAACTCACCGACGTAAAAGACGAAAGCTCCGGCTTGGCTGTGGAATTGCAGCTGAAGAAAGACCAGCTCTCACAGGCTGAGGAGCAGGTAGTGCTCTATCAGGAACAAGCTGACGATCTTGCCCGCGAACTCAAGGATTCTGAAGCCACATTGGAGGCGTGTTTTTCAGATGTTTATTACTCTATGAACTACAGTTATGTGAGGAGCAGCCCCCTGGGATTCAAGTTGCTGTGTGCAGAGGATGATTGTGATTTGCCCTATCCTAAGCTTGAGGAGATATTCTATGATATGCAGCATGCAACGCTGTCGTTTGAAGAGGCGCTTGCTGTTGATATCAAGGATTATTACAGGAGTATTGAAGTTCATGCAACTACAGACAATCTGTGCAAGAGCATGGGGGTATGTGCGTATGCTGCCTATGTGGGATACTCCTCGGGACTGCCTCGCGGGCTCATCTGCTTTGATGCCCCTGGATGCGAATCAAAACCGGATGTTTTCATCCATGAACTCGGCCATCAACTCTGGCATGGGCAGGGGATTCCTAATTCTGTTAATGAAGGATTCTCAAAGATGCTACAAGGGATATTAGGGCACAAAAACGATGATGTTATTCAGCTCTTCGCACCTGAGTCGTTCTGCCATTCCTCATTCTCTCGGACAGTAGATCAGGCAAAGAACAGTCGCTACAACAAGGGCATTCTCTTCTGGCACGAACTCTGCAAGCGCCACGGCTTTGACATTGGTGATTTACCCGCTTTCTTTGATTTAGCAGAGCAGCAGCCAGAGTATCACACTGACGGGCTGCAGTTCGACACCTTTATTGACTTCATCAATCAGATAACTGGGGAGAACGTGAGACCAACCGTTGATGAGATCGTAAGCATCCCGACTGAGGGGGCTGTGTGCGGCGACAGCAAGTGCGAGCGGGATGAGTGGTATTACTGCAGGGGAGATTGTTGAATTGGATAAAGGGAATGGCAGGCTTGATATATTTCTTTTATTGAGCAAGAACACATTACTTATTTGTGATTCGTTTCAAGACGGTGAGGAATTCCTCACCAGTTAGGACCGAACAACCTTCACGACGAACACGATTCATTAGTTTACGATCATTCGTAATAAGAGTGAGATTATTATTTACTGCAGTTTCACCAATCAGAGCGTCCTTTGCCGACTTTGCGTCAGTTTTTCCAACCCTTAGTCTTTCCATGACTTCACCGGTCCCCCATTTTGAATAATCCCATCGTGATACCCCTAAGACCACTGAGTCGGTCTCTCTCAATTGAGAGGGTAACGTACTTAGAACGAAAAATAATTTTCCCCTTTTTTCCACATCTTTCATTTTATTTACTTCATCAACTTGGATATGGGTGATGAAAAACTGCGACCCCTGCTTGTGTGCTTTAAGTATCACTTCAATATCAACCTTACCGGATTCAATATCATCGAGAATATTGGTGTCCAAGAGGAATTTGTTACTCGAATTGTGCCTTAGCTTCGTTTGTAAGGCAAGTTTGATTTTAGTTAGTTCACTTCGATACGCTCGAGTTCCATCATTCAATAAAGAGCCTAATAATATGAATGGGATTCCTGGGATTGCTGTGATAAGAAGCCATTTGTAAGGGATACTAATCGGTTCAATTTCACTTGAGAAGAAAAAACCGGGATTCCTCGAGAAAAATATCACTGCGGTAACGATAATGAGAGTAACTGTAATCATACCTGTGATCATGAAAGCCCTTTGAGTGATACCAATAAGATCTGAGCGAGTATGATTGTTTAATTGCCTCAAGAAGTGGCTACCTTCTCTTGTGGCTATTTTCTCCTCAATAATATCTCTGGCAGTACGAAGGTCTTCAATTGAATAATCAATATATTTCAGTGTCTCACTGATTGAACTTGATTCATCTTGACTCATGAGAAATATACGGAATCTGAGATCCACTTTTATTGTTTATCTTTTTCATTATGGTCAAATCACCTTTCTCTTGTTTTCACGTTTGCCTTTCTCATCGTATGGTGTGTCATAAGAAAAGATCACTCCGTAAGTTAAGGGCTGGACATAATCCGGGATTGGTAAGTGAATCAAAAGGGCTTCTCACTTACTCTGTTGTTATGACGTCATGCTCGATGCCGAGTTCGTCCAAGACGGGAATGGACTCGTCACTGAGGATGCAGATCTCCTCTCTTGGATGAAACTCTTCCTTGCAGGTGACCTTGTTGCCGAGCTTCCCTTCCATTATGGCTTTGTGCGCTTTCTTCTTTGCTTCCTTTGTCCTAAATATAACGTATTTCATTGTATAGCTTATGCCCAATCAAGAGTTTAAGAGGATTGTATTCGCTTCGTTCTCATCGCACCGTGGATACGTGACTTGAGCCGCTACAGGTGACTCCGAGTAGGATTGGTAAGCAATGGTAACAAAGGGTAAGCGTACATCAATAAAAAATACATACCCTATGATACCCCCTAACTCACTACAAAGGTTTTTGAGTTTTTGGTGCTCAAGCCGCGAAACCTCCGAATTCGAGCGAGAGAACATGTTGACTGCAAACTAAATGTTTAAGTTTCATGTTGATCTCTCTTAAACTCGATCCATAGGTGTTTCAGACCCTATCTCAACCGTATACGAGAGGCTTCAAGGCTTGTTTTCTTGGTGGGGGGGCTCTTCACACTGCCGAGAGACGCCTCAACTCCTCTGAAAAAGGGCAAGTATATTTTGCAATAGTTATGTTGGGATTCTAAAATGCAAAGTCAGCTGCATTGACATATACAGAAAACATCACCAAACGGCTAACTTTCTCCTGATAATCTCACTAAATGATACACCTTCTTGCTTCGATTCTTCCAGAAGATCGCGGTAGCGGGATAAGGGAATGCGCACAGTGACCAAACGGAGACTCATTCTTCTTCCTCTCCCTGGTCGAGTACTTCCTCCAGTTCCCTCATCCACTGAAACTCTCTCATGGCTCGGGAGGTAAAGATTTATAAATTTCAATAATTCCCCTATTAATAGGTGAGTTATCTGGCACGAACATCAGCTTCACAATTGCACCAGTTTATCTCTGCAGGAACAAGGCGATGGAGAGAGAGAATATACGTGGAGTTCTTTGATAAAGTCACTAATCCACATGGGGTGGGAATCGCATTGAGGAATAACTCCGGGGGCCATATCAATACTCAGTTCCACAACCTCAAGAAAAAATTCCCTGGAGTGTTTGTGAGTGACAAGAACTTACCTGAGGAGTTTCAGGCTGTTACCTGGAACAAACGGAAGAGAAAATGGGTGCCCCGCCAGATTAAATCCGATGCAGATGCTTATCGGTCGAGCCTTGACCCCTTCATAGACTACCTTGGCTGTGGTAGTGTTGACCGTGAGACGAGAGTAGTATTAAACCTGCTTAGAATCGTGCTTTTCAGGCCACAGGAGAGGGCGAGGCTCGTCAGGGAATACAAGGATTGTCTCCAGAGCGGACAGGACATCCGGTTCATGGAGCATCTCAGGCAGCACACCGTCAATTATTGGCTCGTGTCTTTCATGAAATATCACAGCGTCATTTCTACACCAGATGAGGGCTGGTGGCAGATTCTGAGGGGCTACTTTGGCAAAGAAGCCAGCCCTGAACTCAAGGAGACGTACAGCACATGCCATTCGATCCTTAGGAAATTCAATCCCAAGTCAGCCTATAGGTGGTGGCAAGATGTCGAGCAGGCAGTTCAACTGAGAACTGTTGAACTGGGCTTGCGAGAGAATCTCCAGATTCCTCCTGAATATGCTATCCTCTTCGAGCAGGTAGATCCCTGGCTTACGCTCACTCCATGCCTCCTGAGGGGGGCTGAGTACTGCATGCTGGAATACATGATTCGAGAAGCACACCAGAAAAATCGCTCAGCACTGGAGATTATTCGGATGAGGAAGCGTCGAGGAGATAAGCAGGTGGTCGCGAAGTTTTTCGAGCTCGATTCGGCTCCCTTGAGTCAGGCAGATGAACAGCAGATTGTGAACAGACGCATACGGCGGCCCATGATCATCCAAGAGAGATTGCTGGGGGCACTAGCCCATAATATGCATGGGGTGAAGAGTCAATGATACAAGACACTGCAAACGATTTCCACATAACCATCACGATGCTGGAGCTTGAGTTCTATGGGGATCACTGTAAACAATGCATCTCCTCTGGGAAACAAGAGGTCAGAGGATGTTCTCTCCCTCGTGGGAACGACTTCAGGTGGTGTGGTAAGAAGGATAGGTATCTGGAGAAAAAATTGAAAGAAAAAAAGAAAAAAATCATGGGCGAGCTGATCTCTCAGCTCCTACTAGAACACTCCCAAGGTTTCCAGGACACCTCTGAACGCAGGTTTACTGAGGACATATTCCCGTAGCGCTTGGGGATCCTGCCTTGCGATGAACACTGTCATCTCTGACTCAATCCCTTCTATGTTCCTCAACCCTTGTTCGCGGTAACTCGCTTCGAGATTACTGTTCGCCACATCCTCGTACATGAGGCTGTCGCTCCTGAACACAGGTGTTGATGTGGAAAATCCTCTGCGGCCTGGCCTGGGTTCCCTGAAGTTGGCGCAGAAAGACTCAGCACCCATGAATGCTCCAATGAACTCGGCCGACACCTGTTTGTGGCCCTCAATGTTGCATTTCTTGTATCCAAAGGTCAAGTGAATGCCTTTATCTGCGGCTGGGAGTCTTCGTATCGCTTCGAGGTAATTCCCAAGATGGGTCGTATATTTTCCATACTTGAGCTTCACCCTTTTCACGCTGTCGTGTCCCTCCACGATTGAGATCATCTCACGGATGCGACTCAGTGAGATACCCACTGGAGAATACACGGCAAGTGGAGCCCCAGACTCCGATGCGTATTCCAGCACCTCCTCAAACACATCCACCTGTTGAGGTAGATACGTGACAGTAATGTCATCGAAGAGTCCTCTCTGGAAATCTACGGTTCCTTTCCAGAACTCGACGTCAAGGCGACCCCCTATGTGTTGGTGAACAACACACGAGGATCTCTTGAACCCGATATCCCGTTTAGTTCTCAGGATGCTCTCTCTGACTGTCCTGTCTGAGATGGTGGCGTTGAACTGCTCCACATCATAGATGCGGTACTGCTTTTCGTATCCCGCATTTGAGAGCAGAGGAGATAACTGTCCTCCCCTCTCAAGCCCGAGATTTTGTATATGGCGGTCGTTGAGCCAGTAAAAGCCCGTTCCGACCGGTTGTACTTCATTAGCCATGCTAATCACGTTTCTCCTGTCACTTCTGTGACATCTTTCGTTGAACCTTTTCTTTTCGCTGTGACGATATCTCTGTGCATTCCTTGGGACTCATATCTGTCCCCTTTTGCACCTCACCCATTCTCCCAGGCGTACCTCAAAGGTTGGAGGTACTCCCCCCAGGTCCGGATATCATGGCCAAGAGAACTCAGCAATTAATGGCAACGGGGTATTTATCGTCTGCAATGGTTATATTGCAAAAGTTGCGTTTTTCGCAACATTTAAATACTCTGTTGGTCACCAATTGTGTTGTTGACAGTTCACTTGTAGGTGTGCGGCTCCGGAAGGACCGTTCACCAACAGTACATTATCCTCTTTTAGCTATATAAATCTTTGTTGTCATATTCATGACAACATTTTTATATTTCTCCTCGGTGAGCAGCCCTATTCTTCACTCTCTCCAATAATGTAGGTTCTTCTCTAAAGATGTCTTCAAGCAGTCCACTAATCCGCTCGAAGCGCTTGAGCTTGTCCTCCATCTGGTTGACCTTTTGCATCTGCTCTTCGATCTTGCCTGGGTCCAGCGGCCTCCTGCACTGCACGCAGTAATCAGCAGTGAAGCCGTTGACCTTGCCGCAGAAAATGCACCTTTTGCTCTGAATATCATACACTCCATCATCCTCGATAAGGCCCCGCTTCTTCAGTTCCATCTGGAATGCATCCTCTTGCTGAGACAAGTCATAGGTCTGCAGCTGAGCTGTCGAAGTCCATCTTGCAGCGTGTTGGATCTGCACGTCAGAGTCGCCGCGTAAACGCCTAAACGTCACGCCAGCTCGCTTCAGCGAGTACATCGTGATTCTCTTGTCCAGGCCGAGATGACGACAGGCTTTTCTGAGGTGCTTGTTCGCGTTCTCTGGCTTCATGAGCATACCGCTTCGCTTCCCTTTGAGATTGATGAAGATGAACGCTCGCCCGTCACCTTTGTAGGGATGCTGCTCGATCCATTTCACAAGATAGGAAAACGAATCGATGCACTGCAGCAATCCGCCCCCTTCCTTGCCCTTCTCCAGCCACACCTTCGCATAGGTGTCGTAGATCTCCACGTCCTTGAGCTGACGCATCAGGATCTCCTGCGGCCTCCCGAGAGACTCCACAGCGAGAGTGATCAACGCCTGCATACGGGCATCTCTCTCAAAGTACTGCACAAGCCTCTGGAACTCCTCAAAGGTCAGGCGATCATTCCGTAAGGTGTGCTTGCTCTTGTCGATGCTCTTCATTGAGAGATGCCGGACAGGATAGGGAAAGCGTGAATCATCTATCCGGCCTTCCTCGTCAAGAACAGGGAACAGCCATTTCCAGATTGTCCGAAGACGCTTCACGAACTTCCGCTGACTCTCATAGCCCTTATACCGCGAGAACATGAACACCATGAGAATGTCAATATCCTCGCGTTTCACTTCTGCGAGATCCTTCTCGAAGACGTGAACAGCCATCTTCAGGATGCTCATCAGTCTGTTTCTGTGCACATAGGCGAGATCCCGATGATCGCAGACCTTTGCCAGCTTCCGGAAATATTTCAGATTTACCGAATTCTTGCAGATATACCTCGCGCGGCCACCTTTTCGGTGAAAAAATTCCCGCTCTTCAGGGGGCACTACCAGCTCATTCAGACGAGAGAGAAACCTCTCGTATCTGCCTTTGTTGCCGTAGATGTCATCTACTGCCATGTTCGACCGAACCTCCGCCCCCCATATAAGGGTTGTATTCGGTCCCATCGAACTAACGGGTAAGTGGGCCTGGAGGGACTTCACCTGTTTTGGGCACGTGAAAGAATTATGTTTGCCGTCAAACACTGAGTTCCGCGAACGGGTCGGACTCGCTGTCAGCAGAAGCATTATCAGATTTAAGTTTTTCCCTGCACTCTTGCACAATCCTCACCCAGAGGGGCAGTTCAGCGTCGACAATTGCCAAAATGGAATCTTCGGAAGTATCATTTGAAGGGGGTTGGATTGCTTCCATACTTTATTGAAACCGGCACCAACACTTAAGTAATCTCGGTGGAAAAAATGCTGAAGTTTTTTCAAATCTCATTAGCAGAATTTACATAAAATCCTCAGCAGATTTTAGTCCGACTCCTTTTATCCTTTTCTTGATACTCTTCTTTGTATGGCGTGCATCGTATGCGGAACGGAAACAAACCCAACGGAACTGTGCCAGCCGTGCCAGAAGTTCTTCTCGTGGCGTTACAGGAACCATGACAGGATTCTGGATTTAGTGCTGGATTGGTTCCGCTTACAGCACATAAAACGACAGCTAGACGACGGAGGTGATTTGGAATGAAGAAGTGGTTAGCATTTATCCTGCTGCCTCTGATATTGTTGCCTGTTTATTCTATGGCAGCTCAGGCGCAGCTGGAGGACGACCCAACATCGGGCGAGCAAGATGCGTTCGATGAGATACTGACGCCAGTGATGACCATATATAAGTTGGTCAAGTATGCAGCGGCAGTAGTTGGCGCATTGGCCCTAGCAATTGCGGGCATCATGTACATGTTCTCAGCGAACAATGTACAGCGAAGAGACCAGAGCAAGTCCTGGGTGGGCTATGTGTTCATGGGCCTTGTGGTCATCTGGGCTACCCCCACACTGATAGGGCTGCTCACATGAGGCTCTGGCTTGTGGCACTTGTGGTGATGGCAATGACCATACCTGTCTCTTACGCTTCGCTGTGCTCGCGCGCAGGATCCTCTCAAGGAGACTGCGACGCGGTCATGGCAAGCGGCCTGGACAATGAGGAGAAGCGCGAGACTCTTGGCGCTCTCCTCGCAGGTGACAGTTGGAAGCCGAACCACGAGTCTGCCCTTGCCTGGAACAGGATGATTCTGGATGAAGAGACTTCTCCCCCGGACACCAAGTCCCAGGGCTCAATCCACAATGCGTGGGTTGAGCTTCTCGGCCTTCATCCCTCCCTGCAGGAGCGGGACGCCCTCTACCACTCGGGAGAGGGCACCGCCCTGCTCGCTTCTGATTATAATATAGTCCCACACGCAGGCACCCTTTCGGGAGACTGCTCCACTGTTTATCGCCCCCAACCAGTCAGCGCGGCAGTTTCCCTTCTTATCAACGGCGTGCAACAAGGAACAGGTTCCGAGGTCGTGTACACGGGCAGTGGAGACGCTACCTTTACAGCCCAGCTCAGCGTGAGCCAGACTACTTATGTTGACAGATACAAAAACTACCCTTATTGCTGCCTGTGGAAGACTGGCTGCGGACTCTGGAGCTGCTGGCGCTATTGCTTGAGCTGGTGCCCAAACTGCAAGTATGAGTCCTCGGAGACATGGCATAACTCTGTCCTTGTTACTGACTCGCTTGATGCGAAGCTCTATTCATATCTGCCAACGGCTACATTCACACCAATAGATCAATACAGCGGCACAGTGAAAGTAGTATTCTCACCAGATGAGACAGCAAACACGTATCTGAAGGTTGGAGATGACCTTAATGCAGTGCAAGCTACTGTGTATTCAAGCGTAGTCAGTGAACCTCCTTTCGAGACATTGACAGTGACGGCCACGCCGGAGGAAACTGAAGATGACATCACCATGCTCCTTGTTGCAGGCCAGGAGTGCGAGCTGGAAGTGGTGGCCCACTTTGGCTCTCAACAGTTCCCATGTTTGACTGAATACACAGGTCCGCGACTCAGGGTCTCGACTGACAAAATCTTCTACAAGGCGGGAGAAACCATCGACGTTACGGTCACAGGAACTGATGAGGATGTGACGCTCGACTATGGTGGGCAGATGCACGGCGACCCAGAGGGAGAAGGGTTCTCACTCAAGGCAGTGCCTGATTTCAACCGCATCACCGGTTTTACTACAGGACAACATGATTCTGTGACCATCGGCGTCGTCAATCCTGAGCTGTGGCGCGTCCTTGTCAAGATTCTCATGCTCATGCTCATGGTTGGAGCTACCTTTTCGGGTGTCCGGAACTGGGCACGGAGGCGAGGATTATGGGATGCAGCCTAGTAAATTTGGGGGAATGCCTGCCTGAATCATTCGTGAATTTCTTCCTCGACATATTCAACGCGCCCTTGGAGCCGATGCTCTCACTTGTCCAGAAGCTGTTCACAGAGCCAGTGAACGTTTCGGGCTTCAAATCACTGTGGCTAGTCATTGTCTCGGTTATCGGGATGTTTTATGGGCTAGCGTTCCTGTATGCAGGATTCAACTTCATCATGGCCGGCTTCGACGTCTCGCGCAAGGAGACTGCCAAGACCTGGCTCAAGAACATCCTCATGATGATGGTCGCTGTGCAGTCGAGCTTCTGGCTCTACCAGCTGATTATCGAGATTGGCGCCCTGATGACTGCTGGTGTGTTCTCATTGATACCCCCGGACTTCTTCAGGCTGACTGCAGACATTTTCCCCGAAATCGGCCTGTCGCTTATGATGACAATAACCTATGCTGTGGTGCTGCTCTTCACCGCGCTGCTCTTGGTGCTGCGCTACATCATCGTCGTCGCAGGCGTGCTGTTCTTCCCTATCGGCCTGTTCCTTTACTTCCTCCCACCACTCCGCTCATTGGGTAAGCTCATGCTCTCCCTCTGTGGAGTTGCCATCTTCATGACATTCTTTGCGAGCATCATGCTTCTCATAGCATCAAAACTCCTCACGCTGGACATATTCATCCTGAACAAGCTCATGCTGATGATAGCTGCTTTCATCCTCGTTGATTTCACACTGATTGGCATGTGGGTGTTCAGCACCCTCAAGAGCGCTATGTCGCTGATGGACATTAACTTCTCCCAGAGCGTCACGAGTTCACTGAAAATGATGATTTAGCGGAATCCATCCCAGCGTCCCGAGGCGATAACTCGGGGTGTGGTACACCACTTTACCGGGTAACGGTCCGGATTTTATTTTCACTTCACACAAGCATAACCCTCAATTCTCATGCGGGCAAAATCAGTACGAAAATCACTAATTATTCCTTTCCATGGGTCACGAACTCCTGTTCTATCAAAGACTACCCAATGGGACTTTTTTCCTTTCTTAATCATCACAATCGCCCTTTGCTTATCATTGATTAACTTTTCCCAGGTTTTATTTGAGGCCTTCTGTGTTTCATTTGGTTCAATCCATCTTCCTAAACGGATTTTGAAATACAAAAGAGCAAACCTCAAATAAGTTTCCTGAAGTGCCAAATCGCGAGTTGTCTTCGGTTCAAATATGTCCAAGGTTGGTCCTTCAAGTGCTCTCTTCACTGCACTGTAGTTTCTCCCTGTAAGCATGGCTATACAAGCTATGCCACAATCAGAATTATATTTCTGCATGATGCGCTTCATTTTCCTATGCATCAAATATCAAGATTCTTTCTGCTTATATGTTTTGTGAGGTCACGCTTATGTCATACGAAATACCAACAGAACTGCAATATCAGGAGCGCATCGTCTTCGGACTGACGTTGCCTCAACTAGCTTGGGCTCTGCTCTTTGGGGTTCCGGCGCTTTTCCTGATGATGAAGACACAGCTCTTCCTTCCCCTGAAGATTGCCATTGTTGCCATCCTCACCCTGCTGAGTGTGGCGTTCATGTTCCTTGATGCCCTTGGCTGGCTGAAGATTATTGTCGGCTGGTGGCGCCTGCGAGAGTTCAAGGCGGGAGAGCCCGAGATGAAGAAATTTCTTCCGCTGTCGGCAAGTGAGGGTTGCATCCACATCGGCGAGAAAGGGAGCAAGCGCAGAATAGCAGTCCTGAAAATATCGCCAATCAACTTCGCCATCAAGAACCTTGAGGCGCAAAATGCAATCATCACCGGCTTCCAGCGCTTCCTCAACTCCCTTGATTTCCCCATCCAGATAGTGATGGGGACTGACACGCTGAACCTTGACACCTATCTCAACGCCTTGGAGAAGCGCGCAGAAAACTACCAGGAAAGATTCGATGATTACAAGCAATACCTAAAAGAAGTCGTGAAGGAGCGGAGTGTGCTCAACCGCATCTTCTACATGGTGATACCTGAGCAGCCTGGGAAAAACCTTGACATCTTGGTGGAGATTTGCAAGTCTCAGCTCGCAGGCATGGACATTGAGGCAGAGCTGCTCTCAAATGAAGAGTATCCTGCTGTGCTTGCACAATTCCTCTGCCTGTCCACTGCCCGCTATCCCAATAATGTGGTGAACCAGATGGACATGCTGCAGATGGACGATGTGTTCTCCTGTGTCCTCTACACCCATGGCTACCCTCGCGCAGTTGAGGCAGGGTTTCTCGACAGGCTCGTCACTCTTCCTGGAGACTTCGACCTGAGCATCCACATCGAGCCGCACCCCATAGAGAACACGATGGTCATGCTCAACCGCGAGCTACAGAAACAGAGGGCAGACCTCTTCGCAGCAGAACAGAGGAGCATCCTCACACCCTCGCTTGAGATACAGCACAGGGACACACTCGGCGTCCTTGAGAGCCTGCAGAAGGGCCAGGAGAAGCTCTTTAAGATATCTCTCTACATCAACGCTAAGGCCCGCTCAGAGGAAGAGCTGGCACTCCTGACGAGCACGCTTAAGGCTGAACTCAACGCCTTGCTTATCCTTCCGAGACAGGCTACTTTCCGCATGGCACAGGGCGTGCAGAGTACCCTTCCTTTTGGCATCAATGCCCTCAAGCAGCAGCGCAGTATAACGACAAAACCATTGAGTGCCTTCTTTCCCTTTACCTCGCGTTTCCTGCAAGTGGATGAGAACGGCGTGTGGCTCGGTTTGAGCAAGACACAGGTGCCGCTCATCCGCGACATCTTCTCGCTTACCAATCCAAACGGTTTGATTCTCGCGTCAAGCGGGGCAGGCAAGTCATTCCTCGCAAAGCTGTTCATCATGCGTCAACTGCTCACAGGAACTAAGGTGCTGGTCATCGACCCCCAAGGAGAATATTCGCCGCTGGTAGAACACTTTGATGGTCAGCTGATAACGCTCTCCCGAACTTCAGAAACCATCATCAACCCCCTCGACCTGATGGGTCACCCGTATGCAGAGAAGCGCCTGGCTCTGATGGACCTGCTTCCCGTCATGCTGGGCGAACTGAGCGAAATCCAGAAGGCAGTGCTGGACAGAGCCCTCACGCAAGTCTACGGGAAGGTAGGCATCACCAGCGACCCGGAGACATGGGGACGCACGCCTCCAATTCTCGGTGACCTTCTCAGGGAACTCGAGGGCTCGCTGAAGTATGTCACCACAATAGAGAAGCCGACCTACCGCTCGCTCATCAACCGCCTGTCCATGTATGTCAGTGGCGTGTTCAGTTTCCTCAACAGGCAGACAAAGCTCAACTTCGACAATCAGTTTGTGTGCTTCAATATTGGCGAGATGCCCCGGCAGGTAAAGCCGGTGCTGATGTTCCTTATCCTGGATTTTGTCTATCTCAAGATGAAATCCGATGAGGGAAAGAAAATGCTCGTGGTTGACGAGGCCTGGTCGCTGCTCGGCAGGGCAGAAGATTCAACCTACCTCTTCGAGATTGTCAAGACCTGTAGGAAGTTCGACCTCGGACTCCTGCTCATCACGCAAGACGTGGCAGATCTCCTGCGGAGCCATGCAGGGCAAGCGGTGCTATCCAATACCTCATACACAATCCTGTTGCGGCAGAAAGCCGCTGTGATTGAGGAAGTGGTAAAGACCTTCAACCTCAGCGGCACAGAAAAGGACAAGCTGCTCACAGCGCAGATAGGTGAAGGCCTGCTGCTTATGGAGAACGACCATACAGAGCTGCAGATTGTCGCAAGTGACAAGGAAAAGGAACTGATTGATACAAAGCTTGAGAAGAAGGAGCTGCCAATCGGCAAGCGGGAAACTGTTGAAATAAAGGTGGACCTTGACAAGCAGCTTTACCCTGTCAGTGAATTGACAAAGGATGAAGTGAAGTTCCTGTTGAGCAACGGTTACACTAAGCACACCTTCGTTGGCATTGACTCACCCGGACCGAAGGCATGGCTGCTCAAAGGCTCTGAGCATGAGAGCCCCGAACACTTTTTCCTAGTGCATCTCATCGCTGACTACCTACGCACAAAGACCAAGAAAGTCAAGCTCTACGAGACCCGCGGTCCCGACATTGTATTCACAGCGAAAGATGGAAAGAAAGTCGCGCTTGAGATTGAGACCGGTTCGTGGCTGAAGTCTGACAAGGAGGCATTCCTGCAGAAGGTCGTCGAACTAGACAAAAAGTATAGCAGAAACTGGACGTTTGTAGTGACGCGCAGGAACCTCAAACGTACTTATGCTAAGTATGGTCGCGTCTGTTCTAAGGGGGACATAAAGAAAGCGCTAGGTGTGTATTTTGGCTGATTTTTGCACCCCTAGCCGACCACCTGAAACGCTTGAATACACCAAGGAGGGCGGTTTTTCACACCTAAAAGCTCTCCATATAATACCTTCTCAAATTCTCTCTTTTTTAGCTGTTCCCCAGACTCAAGAAACTCCTAATGCCCTGTGCTCTCCTTTCTCTCTGCTTCTTTGTGCACATGGGCAGGGGGTGGGATGCCACGAGGGGGTGCTTATAATTCCGCTGAACTTCCTGCAACATCCTGTGCTGAGGTCCTATCTTTCTTCTCAGTCCCCCCACTTCACTGACATACACTGGCTCAAGCTTCTTCCCATTCCTCCGGCAGAGTATCAGATACACACCACCAGTGGGGCACAGGTAGCCGTCACCTATCAGTATCGGATTATCAAAGTGATTCCGTCCAACATTCATGTTCAGTCTTCACCCACTTCAAATCATAAGCCTTTTCGTTTTTTTGACCGAAAGATTTCCGGAGGTGATAGAATGAGACACAACAGCTACAGCACAGCGTCCCGCCCATCATATGTACATGGGATGGTCGCGCCGCAGAAGCAATTACTCCACAACCTGGAGCACACCTTCAAGGTAGACCGACCGCTCTTTCTGAACTCGAATAGGAGCTGGGCCGACACATTCCTCACCCGAGCCTCTCAGCTGACCACCCGCTCCATTGGTCGCTTGCGCCTCGACTTCGACATGAACGAAACAGGCATACAGGAGTTGTGGTTCGACCTTGAGACTGACAGCCCCGAGTTCAAGGCACTATCCTGGGTTCATCAGCAATGGCCTGACCTGAGAGACTGCGCACTCAGACTCATCAGAGTGCTGTGCTCACAGTTGCCGGAAGAAAGAATATATGTGAGTGCAAGTGGCTCAGGCCTCCACATAAGAGCCTTCGTCAAAGGCATCACAAGCGAGGCGCACCGCAAAGCACTGCTGCGTCATCTGGTGAAACAAGCTGACCTGCCCAATTCAAAGTCATCAACAAAGCCGGGCTGCGATATGCCATCAACCCTGAGCATCCGCAGGAAGGTCCGCGAGGTCGGAGGTCCCAACGCGGACAAGCGCCGCCTGGGCAAAGCTGACTATAAGCACTACTGCACCATGATTCCCCTCATCGGACTCGAGTCTCTGAACGAATATCCTCTCTGCAAGTATGCCAGGAACGTGGCATACCCGCAGAGCTACCGAGCTGTGCAACTGCCGGACGCCTGGCGCGAAGAAGCGCTGCCAGGAGTAGAAGAACAGCAGACTCTTAGCAGGATGTGTACTCAATCACAACAAACCCGCCCTCTGACCGACTTCAGGCATCTTCTCGAAAAGGACGGCAAGCTTGCCAACCTTTTCTACGGTAAGACACCAATCCGTGGGTTGCGCGACCAGTCCCGCTCAGGCCGCGAGCAGAGTCTGGTGTGCAAGCTGGTCTACTACGGATTCACCTTCGAGCAGATTGATTCCATCCTGCGCAAGGCGAGGATAGGAAAATGGACGAAGGCACCGAATGAGTACCGAAAGAGGACTTACGCAACAGCAGGTGGAATGTGAATTCAACAATCTCCCCGAAGGGTTTTTAAAGGCAGACAATACCCTTCTATGTAGCGAGTAATTGATGTCAAACGGGAAACTGGTTGACGAGCTTCCTTATTCACTTCGGTGGGTATAGAGGTCCGCGGTATTGACCTTCGGGCTGGTGCCGTGTCGGTTGCTCGCTACTTTTATTTAGGGCTTCTGAAAACTTAGAATTTCCGTCTCACTTGTTCTCATAAGAATCCAGCACTTTCCTTCTGAGAGCCTCGTAGCAGAGAAACTGCTCGCAGGCTATTGTCTGCTTTCCTTTCTTGTCGATGAAGCGTCTTCCGTCATCGCCGACTTCCTTGCCGCAGAACGTGCATTTCCGAATGACCATCGGAATGTTGTTGCCTCTCCTGCGCTGCGCGTTCTTGTCAAGCCAGTAGATGAACTCGTCCATCTTCGAGTTGGACAGCAGCCACTGCCCTTCGTTGTTGATGTCTATGGTGTTTCTTGTTGCCCGCATGTTTGAGAGGTGGTCTCGACGATATTTATGCTTTATCCATTGAGTTATCCCAAAGTCTGAAAATATATCCCAAAATCTCAGAATGGGATAAAAAACAGCTATTCGGGATACCTATAACTTTTTGCCATGACGTACCCAGTCAAGGTACATATGCCTGAGCATCCAGTTGAATTCCACATTGAGTTGTTTCTTTGCAGCCTCAGTGAGATTGCGTTCCTTATCGAAGAGAGGCACGCCAACCTTCTCCACCCCTTGCTTGAGTTCAAGCCACACTCCATCACCATGTGCGAAGTTCTGCATCAGGCTCTCGCCTGTTGTGAGGGGCTGAACAATGCCCTGCTCGTCTGTCAACTCCATCTGATAAAGCATAACCAGTGTCGATATGTCGGGAGACCACTCAAACTGAAGCCGTCTCTTCTCTCCATCGATTTCAGGTGTCAGCTCAAGCATCGTTGTGTTGTCTGCCGTCTTCAGGATCGGCAGTACCTTTTCCCCGTGGGGCGTGAGCTTAACCTCGCTTGCTATCTTCTTTAGGCTCTCCACGAACTCCTTCTGTTCGGGTGTAAGTTCATCCGTCATTGCATAATCACCTTTGTCTTCTCCAGAAATCCTCAACCATACAAATGCTTCTCACTGCCGCAAAGTCGTAGTTCAACAAACCGGCAATTTCCTCGTCAGTGCATCCTTCCTCAATGAGCTTGACTACCTTTCTCCGGCTAATTCTATTTCTGCCGACTTTCTTTCGTCTTGGTTTCGTGCGCATCGCCAACTTCTCTTTGAACCTGTACCATCCGAACGCGTGCCTGATTTGCTTCACAGTATCGGGCTCTATAGTCATTTTCTTTGCAATCTCCTCATCAGTGAGACCAAAGTTGAAATTTGATTCAATCCTGCTGGTGCGGATTGGTTCCCACATGTTATCTGGCAGGTTGAGTTCTCGTCTACGGATTCTTCCTATAGTTGTGGGCTTGCATTTGAGTATTTTGGCGACATCTTCATCTGACAGCCGCAGTCCAACCAGCCGTCGAACCTCTTTTCGGCGGATTACTAGAAAAGGGGGACGGCGCAATAGTCGCAGCCGCTGTCTGGTTGAAGCCACTAATTGTTTTTCGCATCTTATCTGTTCGGCTATCTCCGTGTCCGATAGTCCCCGCCTGAAGAGTTTTTGTACCAGCATCTCCCTTCTGGCGCGCTCAGAATCCCACTGCACGTGCTCAAGCTCCTGTCCAAACTCCTGAAGCACATGCTCGTAGAGTTCATCGACACCAGAATGAAATTCTTGTATCTCTCCGGAAAATTCTCTCACTTCTAAGCCTGCTTTCGGTTCCATAGGGGGGGCCTCAGGAACGTGTTCTCACTCACCCTTGCACGCGTAAAGAATCTTTTGAGTATAAGAATTCTCTTTAGCACCAGGTAGTCCTGACTTGTTTATCGGGGACTCGAAGAACACATCCCAAGATACATGTCGCAGTAAGGTCTCCTGTCTGGACAATCCTCATCGCTCTCGCAACCGATAGCGACATCCAGTTTGCATTTGTTGGATTCGCAGTAGTGGCTGTCAACGCAGTCTAAATCACTCTCGCACGCCGTCTCCAGACTTTCTGGAGTTACTTTAGGAACATCAAAACCTGCGCATTGTTTGATTGAGTTCTCAGTGCCATACTTCCGATAATCTTTTCTGTCAAACACACATTTGTATTCATTCCAAGTGGATTTAATTTCAAGTTGTCCACTTACTTCCTCAGTAAGCACTTCAGCGTCCCCACGATACAGCACTACACATCTCTCTCCTCGAGGGTATATTTCAATCAGGCTCGGTCCCGACATTCCAACTTGAAGGTATGATCCCACATTCTCGCAATCCTTCATGAATTCAAAGTATTGCTCATCCCCCAGGCTGAATGCCCTTATCTCGGAATCCATTCTCGTCACGAAATCACAGCCAGCGAGCATAAGGGCTGTCAATAATCCAAGGATGAAAAGGATTCGTATAGTCCTCATAGCCATGCCCTAATCCTGTGTTTTGTTTGTATTTAAGCCTTGCCCTCTCTCCACTCGCGCTGCATCCACTCATGCCGTCCAGTGCCTCCCCCCCTTCGCCGCTTTCATAGCCTCAGGTGATGAAATCGTCATCGGAGGAAAGGAACATGGACGCACAAAGAATATACCGCATCGTGCAGTCGGTCAAGTACAACAACGTGCGCTTCGACACCCACGACCTCGTGGACTTCGACGCGCTTCTCCCAAAGCTCGACATCATCGAGCAGCTGAACGCAGCAGAGAAGAGCGTGCTCAGGCGCGACCTGAAGCCCCTCGCTGAGATGTATCAGAACTCGGAGATGTCCCGGCTGGCAGCGCGTCAGCAGGACGAGCTCCTGGTATGGTGAGCACCATGGAGCAAGACCTTCTACAGTGCTTCCCTGACAAGCCACCGCGCATGCAGGAGCGTCTCGCTGAGATTATAGACATTCTCTCAGAGGATGGGCGAAGAACACTCTCAGCCATCTCACGCGACCTTGAACTGCCCGTATCGACAGCCTACGAATACATGAAGCTCATCCGGAACAGGCTTTACCAACAAACTGTGTTCTCTCCCAACCTGGATGCGATACCGCGCCCCCACTTCCGCTGCCCTGAGTGCAAGTCACACAACACCGAACCACAGATGCTCCACAATCCAGTGACTGACAGAGACAAAATCACCGGAGCGCGCTGCCACGACTGCGGCTGCGACATCCGGCGGGGACAGCTATCTCCCACGCTGATAAAGAAGATGGAGGGCTGACGATGACAGTAGAAAAATTACTCTTACGCTTCTGGGGCTCGTCTGGTGTGGTTTCCTTTCTCCGCATGGTCGCGCAGGCAGGAACTGCGTTTCTCACCCTGGACACCATGATTCTAGCCGAGTGTGACTATCAGGCGTATCTTGATTATGAGGAGAAATATCTGATTCCTATCTGGGAAAAGCAGCCATTGGCGACTGACCTGGAAGTAATTCTGATGAATCATTCTCCTCATCCGCCATCTCTTTATGAGACGCTGGTGGAAAGCATGGGACTGTGACACAGCAAGCATGTGTTCTCCCTCCTACTCAGTTACGCTTCTTTCGAAGTGCGAAGCGAGCCTTCGCGGAGGAACAAAACATGGAAAACGAACAACAGACAGAGCCAGTGGTACTGGGCGACAAGAAGATTGAGCAGCTCTCGAGGCAGCCAATCATCGAATCGTTCGTGAGCAAGTCGCAGGACGGCAAGTGGGTTGTCCATAAGACCACCATCACGGACATCAAGCCGATGAGTTACTTCGAGAAGGTCCTGAGCGATTAAAGCTCAGGGCTTTTTTTCTTTCTTTTTTTCTCTTACCTTACGAAACTTCTATGAGAGATTCAAATTATAGGAACTTTGATAGGCGGAAGAATTCTTCTTCACGAAGATACTGGATATGCTTCTCTATGATTTGATACAGTTTTTTTATGATGGTGGTATAATTCCGCCTATCAAAGTTGATGACTGCGTTGTAATGCTTGCCAGCCATATACACTTTCTCAACTCGTTTTTTCTGAAGATTAATGGCTTCGATGAGCACGAGATTGTATGAACAGAAGGGAAATCTGTGGCGGATAAGTCTTGCCTCTTCGCTGTATTGCCTCACCTGATGGCTGTCCACAAATTGGTACTTAACTTCAAAAATCACCAAGGGGATGATAAACTTTTCATCAGGAAAACTGAGAGGGAATCTGGCAATAAACTCAGGTTTGAATATGTCTGAGTCATCGAACTCAGGTTTCAGATAAAGGACAATGTCTTGCTTGGCAGATTGAAGAATCATTTTCAATTTGCTATCAAAAGTGCCTATGGTGGTTCCGATGAACACATGCTTTTGGGTGCCAATGAAGACTTTGGGAAAGTTCTTTTTGAGCTTCTCCTTCAACCTCCGTGTGATTTCTACTGAAATATCATCCTCCTTTTCCTTTTTGCTTTTAGCCATATTGCCTTGTATGCCCCTTAGGATTTATGTATGTCTTGATTATGAGAATTCCTCCTGAAACGCCTTGAGAATCCGTGGATAGTTCTTGAAGAAAGCCCTAATATGAGGTTCTAGCACTTTTCCTATTTCCTGGGGTGCTAGTTTCTGATATTCGTCCTTACTCATTATATCTTTCCAATATAGTATGATGTATTTGCCCTCTTTTAGTCCCTCGAAGACATCTGGATGACGGTGCGCCATCGCCAGGATTCTTTTCCTGAATTTGGCGTCCTTGCTCCGCCCAACTACCAGTTGTATGCCAACTGCACTAAAACGAGCATCAAACTCGAAAAGCACCCTCTGTCTGATGCATTCTCCTGCTTTCTCACCATCCCATCCGATATCGTTGGCTTCCTTTTTAGGTATCGGGCAATTGGACATTTCCGAATCCAATTCGTTCGGCACGAATCTAATAAGTGTTTTACTTGAGGGGAGACTCCCTTGGTCGCCGACCATTACCCCCTGCTTCCTCAATAGATTCTCCACAGTCTTAGCTTTGAGTTCATCTCTCACTTCAAGATACTTCATCAGGTGCTTCACTGCAGCCCAGTGTTTGCTCAATAGAGCTTCACATACTTTACTCGCTTTAGGATCTCCCATAAAACATCGCCTCAACGTCTCGTAATATTGTTTAAGGAATAGTGCCCTACTCTCTGTACCTGGAATCTTGTGTAGAACCTCTTCAACAAGTTCTGCAAGCTCTTGATAACTCATTGGCAGATAAGTGTTATCAGAGGGTTTCTTTCCTTGTGGGCTAAGATACACAAATATGTGCTTCCATCCGGGGAATCGCGATTCCACTAAGTCCCTGTATTTTTTTAGTTGATTCTTTCGCTCTTCGCTCCACACCTTATTTTCTACAACACAAACAAGCTGATTGGAATTACTCCAGACGAGAACATCTATGTTATCCTTTTCTCGCTGAACCTGCGTGTCTGACCAATCGTTACCACCTCTTAAAATAGCTTCCCGATTGCCGACCTTCCCAATAAATGCCTGAAGGAATGAGCTACCAAGACCATGATTCTCGTTTGGTCTCAATAGCCACGCGATGATATCTGAATGGGAGTGTTCCTTATGCTGTCTCCTGAGCACACGAAAGAGGTTAAATTCCATTAGATGCACTTGAAGTGCCTGGAGTTGGGGATCCCTACGGAGGGATGTCAAATTCTGCAGTATGTTTTCTGATGCCATGAATCTCTGAATAATCAGAACATCTCACTTTGATAAGTCTTCCGATGCTCCTATCCTGCTCAGTCTTGCTTCTTCTCTTCATGCGAAGCATGCCTTCGCGGAGTGATTTGAACATGGATAGCATAGATGAAAGGACACACGGCGCAGAAGATTATCTCAAGCGCTGGGAACCGTCCGAAGGATCTCCGGATTTGGAGGAGCAAAGCTCAAGAAGCACTGACTCAGTGATTGACGCACTGGTCGATGTCTTCCAGGACCCGGAGATGCGCAAGGGAGCAAAGTGGGCTAATGGCAGGCCTGTGTTCCCCCCGAAAAAGAAACAGACAAAGGAGGTATAAAATGGAGAAAGACAAGAACAACAACGGAACAGAAGAGCACTTCATCCTAGCGCGGGCAGCGTTCGGTAAGCAGAGCTGCGTGAAGATAGAACGCAACGGACGCGGAACCTGGCTGCAGGTCGGCAAGAAGCAAGAGGAGAAGTGGGATTGGAGGAAGGCAAAGCTATCAGACACTGAGATAGCAGATATACTGCTCGTGCTTGACTGCAGGCAGGACCAGGCCAGTTTTCTGCACACCTTCAAGGGCAACGAGACCCGCATCAACGCGAGCCGCAAGGAACAGACCATCTTCATCAGGGTGGATGATTACGCAGCGGCGTTGAACCCTGGACAGCAACTCGTCTTCGCGCACCTGTGTTCTCGGATACTCGAGAAAGGTTGCGAGCAGGCGCCGTGGCAGCCGCAGGAAGGGGGTGAGTTCAAGAGTGCGGAAGAGATGGGGACGTGAGTCCCCTTTTTCTTCTGAAGAAAGTTGAGATAAAAGCCAACTAAAGGCTGTTTAGTCCTCTTTCCAAATTACTTTCAAGTCATTATCTATGTCTTTCATGAGTTCTTCTTTTGCCTTCTCACGTGCTTCTTTTGGTGTATCTGCTTCTACTTCAAATTCAAATTGTGTAACGAGTCTAACTACCCACTTCACCGGTATCACCCGCGATGACAAACAGTTTCTCATTTTTAATCTTTACGATAAACAAAGGGTCATTTCACACCACCTTGCCTGGCTGAGGTGGTGTTCATGGAACCTATAGTGAAAGTACAGCTTGTGAAGGACGCATCAGTCGCAAAGCAGAGAATCACCAACGCTGAGGACATCGTGGTGTTGTGCAATGACATGAGGAAGCTTGACAGGGAGCACTTTAGGGCAGTGTTTCTGGATGCGAGAAACGGTCTTCTCGGTGTCGAGACAGTCTCTATAGGAAGCCTCAACGCGAGCCTCATTCATCCCCGCGAGGTCTTCAAGGCAGCAATCCTCATGAACGCTGCTGCGCTTGTCCTGGTGCACAACCATCCCTCAGTCGCGCCACGAGGCGCGCAAGTAGAGTGTTACCAAGGAGGTGACTTCAGAAGGAGCGTATGAATAGTTAGGGAGGCAGGGGCGAGGACCCGAGGCAGAATC
>JAFCGF010000047.1 GCA_017608295.1 Candidatus Woesearchaeota archaeon | reverse complement strand
CCCATCCCGGATGTATCCAACGACCCGATGTTCTCCGAGTTCTGCAACGGAACATCGACCAACATCACGTTGCTGTCGAATGTGGCCGGCGCCAACTTCAGCTGGACCGCCACTCCCAGTTCAGCCAACATCATTGGTTGGGGTCCCGGAAGCGGAACATTGATTGACCAGATGCTCACTAACACCGGCTTCCTTATAGAAAACGTCACCTATCACATCACTCCAACAGCCAATGGCTGTACCGGCTCAATATATGATTTCGTGGCTACCGTCGTTTCGCAACCCGATGTCTACTTCACCCCGCCAGCAGAAACGATCTGCGACGGCCAGACCACCAACGTACAGGTTCTCTCTCATGTCACCAGCGCGACCTTCACCTGGACAGCTAATGCAAGTTCGGTAAATCTCAACGGGTATACCAATGGAAGCGGGCCGCTGATCGACCAAACCATAACCAATTCAGGAACAACCATTGAAACAGTTACCTATACGGCCACACCGGAAGCCTTTGGTTGTCCTGCCGGAGATCCGGATAGTGTGATCGTTACGATCAATCCAACACCATACATAAACAACGATCCACTCATTCAGGCTATCTGCTCCGAATCGAGCACCAACTTCCCGCTTACCTCTACTGTTCCCGGCACCACTTATGCCTGGACCACCACCCCCAGTTCGCCGAACCTGAGCGGGTTCAGTGACGACAGCGGGCCATCGATCGTACAAGCGATCACCAATAGCGGTTACACCATCGAAACTGTCACATACCAGATCACCCCGACAGCAAACGGTTGCGATGGTCCGGATTCCAACTTCATCGCCACCGTTTACCCGACACCTGACCTGGCAAACGATCCGAAAGATACGGCGATATGCAGCGGACAACCCACAGGAATTAACCTGTTGTCAAATGTTTCCGGAACACTATTTACTTGGACGGCAACAGGTTCATCCGCAAACATCACCGGATATGCAAACAATGTCACACCTGCCACCTTCCTGGATCAGACTCTGGTGAATTCAGGATATGATATAGAATGGGTGACCTACCAGATCACTCCTACCGCAAACGGGTGTGATGGTTTGGTCACAGATTATACGGTGACGGTTTACCCGGTGCCGGATCTGTCCAACAATCCGCCGGATACGGCTATTTGTAATGGGCAACCCACCGTGTTGGCCCTACAGTCAAATGTTGCCGGAACCCTGTTTACCTGGACAGTTACCAGTTCATCTCCAAACGTGTCTGGCTTTTCCGACAATGCGATCCCGACTGACACCCTGGATCAGACCCTCACGAATTCGGGGTATACCATTGAATGGGTGACCTACCAGGTCACCCCTACAGCAAACGGCTGCGATGGACTGGTGACAGATTATACGGTGACGGTTTACCCGGTGCCGGATCTGTCCAACAATCCACCGGATACGGCTATCTGTAATGGGCAACCCACCGGGTTGCCCCTACAATCGAATGTTGCCGGAACCTTGTTTACATGGACGGCTACCGGTTCCTCTCTGAATGTAACAGGGTATTCGGATAATACCACTCCAACCACAATGTTGGATCAGACATTAACCAATACAGGATATGATATTGAATGGGTAACGTACCAGGTCACCCCTGCCGCAAATGGTTGCGACGGATTGGTCACTGATTATACGGTGACGGTTTACCCGGTGCCGGATCTGTCCAACAATCCGCCGGATACGGCTATTTGTAATGGGCAACCCACCGGGTTGCCCCTACATTCAAATGTTGCCGGAACCTTATTTACCTGGACAGCAACCGCATCTTCCCCTAATGTTGAAGGATACTCGGATAACTCATTACCAACTACGTTGCTTAACCAGACGTTGACGAATTCGGGGTATACCATAGAATGGGTGACCTACCAGATCACCCCTACAGCCAATGACTGTGACGGCATCGTATGGGATTATATTGTGACAATCTATCCCACGGCTAACCTCTCCAACAGTCCGGCTTTCCAATCACAATGCAATGGTCAATCCACCGGATTGACCCTGCAATCCAATGTTGCCAATACAACATTCACCTGGCGAGCCTTTGCCAACTCGGCAAACATCACCGGCTTCAGCGACAATACCGGACCCGGAGCTGTTTCCATTGATCAAACCCTGTACAATGGAGGATACGATATCGACACGGTTACTTACCGTCTGATGCCGAATGCCAATACCTGCAATGGCGATTCAACCGATTACAAAGTCGTAGTATTCCCGATCCCTGACATGTCAAACGATCCACCGGCCAGCCAGGTTTGTAACAGCACACCCACAGGAGTGACCCTGACATCTCATGTAACCAATACTACCTTTACCTGGACCTGCACCCCCTCATCAGGAAACATCACCGGATGGTCCAATAACTCCACACCCACTACATCATTAAATCAAACCCTTGTTAACAACGGCTTGCTGATCGAAACTGTCACATACACGATGACCCCGTCGGCCAACGGTTGTATCGGGCCCGATACCAATTATGTCGTGACGGTAGTGCAATCGCCCGATGTCTATTTCAACCCACCGGCTGAGACAATCTGTTCAGAAGCTATATCAAACATCGAGATCCTCTCTCATGTTCCCGGAACAACATTTGACTGGACAACATTTGCCAGTTCTCCAAATCTGACCGGCTTTTCGGATGGCAGCGGTGATACAATCGCGCAAATGGTGACCAACAGCGGCACCACCATCGAAACAGTAACCTATACCGTATCACCTACCGCCTGGGGTTGCCCTCCGGGCCTCTCCCAGAATGTCATTCTGACAGTCAATCCTGAACCGGCTATCACCAATACAGACACCACTTTCTGGATTTGCTCCTCCACCAGCACCAGCATCGTTCCACAATCCAGCGTACCCAACTCATCCTATGAATGGATCGCAACCGGGAGTTCGGCAAATGTTACCGGTTACAGCGACGGAGCCGGAATGACAATTGTTCAGCAACTGGTGAATACCGGGTTTGATCTGGAAACAGTGACCTACTCCATAACCCCTATCGCAAATAACTGCAGTGGGGATGCCAGGGAATTTGTTGTCACCGTCTACCCGGTTGCCGATACCTATTTCGATCCCAACGGGGAGGCGATCTGTTCGGGCGAAACATGCAACATAAATATTCTGTCGCATGTGACCGGATCTACGTATACCTGGACTGCATCGGGTAGTTCACCCAATGTTACCGGTTATTCAGGAGGCAGCGGCGACCTGATCCAGCAGACCATGATCAATCATGCATACGACATCGAATCTGTAACCTACATGGTCAGTCCCACCGCCAACGGTTGTCCGGGCACACCCAGCCAGGTGGAGGTAACAGTAAACCCGTGGCCTGCGGTTGATTACAGCATTTGTAACGACATCACCACCACTACCGATGGACAAGCCATCGAGCTGAAAGGAGGCATCCCGCTGCACGGAACATATACAGGAACCGGTGTCAGTAATGGCATCTTCTACCCAGGCATCGCAGGAGAGGGAGTCCATAATATCATCTATACCTATACCAACGACATGGGATGTATCCGTATCGACTCGGTTACCATCTCGGTCATGGCTCCGGTCTTCTTTACCTGCGGGGATAACCTTACCGATATCCGTGACGGGCAGATCTACCCGACGGTTCAACTGGAAACCCAATGCTGGATGGCTGCCAATCTCAATTACGGGAATGTGATCGCCTCCAGCCAGGTTCAACGGGATAACTGTATTTTTGAGAAATACTGCATCTCCGATAATCCCGCCAACTGCACCACCTATGGCGGTTTGTACCAGTGGGACGAGATGATGAACTATGCCGATAACAGCGGGGCACAGGGATTCTGCCCGCCCGGATGGCATGTCCCGACCGAAGCCGATTGGAACATCCTTTTCAACATCTATATCTCCAGCGGGTTTGCCGGAAACGCACTGAAAGCAACCGGATATTCCGGCTTCAATGCCCTGCAAGAAGGAGTCAGATTCCACAACTCCGTCTGGAACTTCCTCTCAACAAATCCGGAACTCCGCTCTACCCTGATCTGGTCCTCCACCGCCCGGGGCAGCGACAAAGCCTGGGCTCATGGGATGAATGAGGTGGTGGCTGATATTGAATTCACACCCAGTGTGTCATACTATCCATCCTCAAGGATCAATGCTTTCTCGATCAGATGTATCAGGGATTAAGTGTCAAGTGTCAAGTCTCAAAAAAGCATCCTTAAATTAACACTTGACACTTGACACTTGACATTTGACACTAAATAATTCTTTCAGAGATAGACATAATATCCGCGCCTTTTTGTAGTTTTATGATCATAGAAAAAACAAAATCTAAAAATAAGCATATGAAAAAAATAGCGTTATCGTTATTCATTTTCCTGACTCCTTTTTTTCTGGTTGCACAGGATTATGAAGAGATCAAGATCTCACAGCTTCCTAAGGGAGTTACCACCTATGTCGAAAAAAATATGCCCGGTGGAACCATTGTACGAGCTGCTAAAGGAGTAGAAAACGGTCAGGATCTATATGCAGCAGTGATTGAAATCAGGGGAGACAAACGGATCATGATCTTTGATAAAGATGGGAATTTTGTCAGAAGGGCCAAATCCCTCACCTCTCCTGCAGAACCTCCACAAACCAAAACGAGCACGACAACGACTACCCACACGCAATCGAACCTGACGCTGATCGCCCCAAAGCCTGTCGAGCCGGCTTCCCTGCCCGAAAACATCCAAAAATTCCTGAAGAATAACCATAAAAACGGGAAGGTGCTGGAATCCAAGTTGCTCACTCTCGGCGAAACCCCCATCTTTCAGATTGTTTACCGGGATGCAACTACGGATAATGTCTATCACTTTGACGCCAAGGGGGAGTATATGAAAAAGCGTACATATATCCTGAAAAACTCCCCATTTAAATATCAGTATCCGCTCTCTGCCAAACCCACGCAGACCAACCTGGAGAGTTCAGAGGAAGCACCGGAAAAATAGGTTCAAGTGTCAAGGTTCAAGGCTCAAAGTTCAGCGCCTCTGCAGAGTAGCTTCAGCGCTCGCGGAAGGTTCAAGTCAAGACCACTTACTAGCCACTAGTCACTGATCACTGGTCACTGGTCACCGGTCACCGGTCACTGGATCACCACTTCACCACGGCACCACGGATCCATATGTCTGATGCAACCTTTTTTCCTGTTATTTGTTTAACTTTACAGGGTAAATTATCGGAGCATGAAGAGATTCAGGCCAACACGGTACATTCTTATCCTGATCACCACCATCCTTCCACTTCTTGTCTATCCGGAAGGGACCAAAGAGATCATGCCAGATCTTGCCTGGAATACCCGGATCCTTCTGAGCACACAATCCTCACGTGCTCCGTTTGCACTCTATAATGCTGATTCCAATTACAGGTTAAACATCCATATAGAAGATTACACCAAAGAGGTGATCTATTTCGGACTTGGGCAGATCAGGAGAAGTGGTAACTTTCCGGCTTCTCCGGTCAACTATCGTATTCATAAACCGGACGGAACTGTCGTATTTGAAAAACTGACACCTGTTTCAGGAGAAACAGGCTATATCAATAGTTACGCAGAAGCCATTGCCGGGCCCGATTACCTAAGTCCCTCAGGCTATGATGCGGACTCTCTTTACCTGAACAGCATTGGTGAGAACGGGGATTATTTCATGACCTTCCAATTACCCAATAACACCTATCGTACCTTCGAGTTTTTCGACATTACAGTCATTGACATCTCAACGCAGTCGAAGATCGACGGACGTCTTTTTTCCAAGGACTGGCAGATCAGCACCTTTGAAGAGGGCATTGTCGGGTATTATGGGTTTATGTTCATTTATTCGCAAGATAGCATCGTGACAAAACTTAATCCTAACGGTTTTGATGGCCGTCACTTCAATTTCGGATGCAATGAATCGGGGTGCTATCCGGTAGGACCTACTATGCCTGCCAACCAGGCAAGGAAATCTGTTGCCGGCTCACATACCTATCCTCAATACAAAGTTTTCATAAACAACCCGGATATCAATGTCTATCCCAGCGGTGTCCTTGGCAGCCTGGTTATGAACAACCCGGTTGTCCAGACCACCTCTTTTTGTGATCTCGGGACCCTGGATTTCACCTTCGAGGTGACGGCAACAGGGTCGGGAGAACTCACGCTTCATTGCAGTGAACTGGGGCCTCCATTTGAAGACAGGGTGATCTCACAAACCGTTACACAGGGGTGGAACACCCTAACCTGGGACGGACTGGACGGTGCCTTGCCTCCGAACCCGGTCCCAAATGGATCACAGTTTACCTTCTCTTTAACTTACATCAACGGCATGACCCATCTTCCGTTATACGATGTGGAGAACAACGAATTTGGGTTCTTTGTGACCCTGGTAAGACCTGCCAGTACTACTGAACCGGCATTCTACTGGGATGATACCAATTTCAGTCCGCCCATGCCACCCGGTCCGGTCATTAATCCGCCCGGTGGTTGCCTGAGCAGCATTTCTTCCTGCCATATATGGTATCAGAGTGGGGGTCAACCCGGCAATAACAGAACCGTAAATACCTGGTGGTTTGTTGCCAATACTTCCACAACACCAGTTTCCATCACCTATATCAGAATACCTCCACCTCCCGACACCATCTATGGCCCTGATGCTGTATGCCCCGGATCCTCCGGCCATATTTTCTGGATCAATGAGGAACCGAGTTCCACCTCCTACGTCTGGGGATACGCGGGAACCGGTGCAACCATTACACCGGTGAATGACACAACTGTATCTGTAGATTTTGTCATGAGTTCCACATCCGGCAACTTCTGGGTGGCTGGAGTAAATACCGACTGCGGACAGGGTGATTCAGTAATTAAAGCTATTACAATCATTCCGGCTCCGGTCGTAAATCTATCCGCTTATACCCCGGTTTGTATTGACGAGCTCCCTTTCGCCCTGTTTGGCGGGACACCAGCCGGAGGGACCTATACGATCAGTGGCGTGCCCGTTACGACATTTGATCCGGCAGTGTATGGGGTGGGAAACCATGAGGTCTACTATACCTATACTGATCCCGGAACCGGATGTACAGCCGACGACCATAAACCGCTGGTGGTGAATCCATTGCCAATAGTTACCCTGAGCAATCTGAATCCCGTTTGTGTGAATGAACCGGCCTATACGCTTACCGGCGGGAATCCTGTGAATGGAACCTATTCCGGCCCCGGGGTGAGCAACGACAGTATTTTTGATCCAGCAACAGCCGGAGCAGGTACGCACGAGATCGTCTATAGCTTCACCGACGGCTCGGGATGTACCAACTCAGACACCAACACCATCATTGTTTACCCCCTCACACCGGTTGACCTTCCCCAGTTCAGCCCAATCTGCATCAACGCCTCCCCCATCACCCTCACCGGGGGAACACCACCCGGCGGGACCTACTCAGGCCCCGGCGTAGTAACCGGCATCTTTGACCCGGCTTTAGCCAGCGTGGGCACATTTGAGATCGTTTACACCTATACCGACGGAAACTCCTGTACCAACTCCGATACCAATAGCATCACAGTCAACCCGTTACCTGGAGCGCCGGGCATCATTACCGGAACGGATACTGTTTGCCAGGCAGCGATAAGTGTTTCTTACAACACCATCCCCATCAGTGATGCGACCTCTTACATATGGACAATCATTCCCGCGGGTGCCGGCACCGTCATTGGAACAACTACATCGATCCTGGTCAACTGGTCAGCCTCCTTTACAGGATCAGCACAGATAACAGTGAAAGGACTGAACGACTGTGGAGAGGGAGTTGTTTCTATGCCCTTTGATATCATGGTAAACCCAAATCCTATTGTCTCTTTCACCCGTTGTTTTGATTCGGTGACCACCACCACGGCACAACCCATCGTGCTAACAGGAGGTATCCCCCTGAATGGAGTCTATACAGGTCAGGGTGTCACGGCCGGGATTCTCTATCCTGCTCTGGCAGGCAGTGGAATCCATTCCATCATCTACGAATACACAAATAAGGATGGATGCGCTAAAGATGCGACTACCACGATCACAATCCAAACTCCTCTTCCCTGGAACTGTGGCGACCTGCTTACCGATTTGCGAGACGGACAGGAATACTCCACTGTATTGATCGGAGGCCAATGCTGGATGGCAGCCAACCTCAACTATGGCACACAAATAGCGAGCTCGCAAAGCCAACGGGATAACTGCATCCCCGAAAAGTACTGTTACAATGACGATACTGCGCTCTGTGCCCTGGGCTCTGCGCTATACCAGTGGGATGAGGTGATGACCTACCGGTCTGCTGAAGCGCTACAGGGTTTGTGTCCACCAGACTGGCACATTCCAACCGAAGCTGATTGGAACAGCCTTTTCGCTGTGTTTACCTCCAGCGGCTTCGCCGGTAATGCCCTTAAATACAGCGGATACTCCGGATTCGATGCACTTCTGACAGGTATCCGATTCCATAATAATATCTGGAAATTCCCGGCCAACGACCCGATCCTGCGTTCTATCCTCTACTGGTCGTCAACGCTTCACGCACCCAATAAAGTATGGGCTCACGGTATGAACGAAGTCGCTATCGATATCGAATATACGCCCAGTGTATCTTTCTATCCGGCTCTGATGAGTAATGCATTTGCTGTGAGGTGTATAAAAGATTAAGTGTCAAGTGTCAAGTGTCAAGTGTCAAGTCTCAAGTGTCAAATCTCCAGCATCCAGCATCCAGCATCGAGCATCAAGCATCTGTTCCACATTTTACCTCCCACATCCTACGTTTTTTCAACCCTCTAAGCAACCATAATAAGAAATAGGTGTTTAATAAGTAGTATATTTGTTTCATATATTCGATAAAACCAGATTGAAAATTACCCGCTTAAGAAAATATTTAATTTCTGGTTTTCTCTTCTTTCTATTGACAGCCGCTCTCTCCGGAAGAGCTCAGTTGACCGTTGTGGAAGGGGCTGCTATGAATATGACCCCTCATGAGCTGGTGGCCAATTGGCTCATTGGCAATGGTATAAACATTAGCAACGTTACCTATAATGGCTCGTCAGATACCATCACCTCCAACCAGATAGGGACGTTTGAAGCGGGAGGGAGTGCATTGTCTCAACTGGGCATTGCTGAAGGTATCCTGATGACCAACGGACAGGCAAGTCTGGCAATTGGTCCGAACTCCGGATCGGGAACAGGATTGAACGCCAACGGCACGGGAGATCCGGATCTTACCACCATTGCAGGAGGTACCACCTACGATAAATGTGTGCTGGAGTTTGATTTCATTCCCGAGTCAGATACGATCGAATTCAGGTATGTCTTTGGCTCTGAAGAGTTCTACGACTACTGTATGCAGTTTAATGATGCGTTCGGTTTCTTTCTCAGTGGACCTGGAATTACCGGACCATATACCAATAGTGCAGAGAATATAGCCCTGTTACCCGGCGGTTCCCTCCCTGTAACCATCGACAATATGTGCTCAGACATGTCTACCAACTGGTGTAACCAGCCCGATGGAAACGGATACCAGAACTGTCCGGAAGTACAGGGACTCTATTTGGAATATGATGGATTTTCCTATGTCTTCACTGCCTGGTATGTGGTCACACCCTGCTCCACCTATCACATCAAGCTGGCGATTGCTGATGCCCTTGATCACGTATTTGACTCCGGTGTATTTCTGGAGAAAAACAGTTTCAGTGCAGTCGGATTTACCATTAGCACTAATTTTACTTATCCAAACTTAGGTGACAGGGCGATCGAGGGATGCAGCAACGCAACCGTCACTGTGAATGCCCCTAATGTCGTTTCACAACCCTATACCGTATATTACAACATCAGCGGAACAGCCATCAATGGTGTTGATTATACACAGATTCCTGATTCCGTCATCATTCCTGCAGGACAATCATCGGCAAATCTCATCATTCAGCCATTGTATGACGGCGTTCCCGAAGGGATGGAAACGGTGATCCTGGAGTTCATGCAGGCAGGATGTTCCTCAAATCAAACAATTATCGATACGATTCTGATCGATGACAACACCCCTTTCTTTGTCAGTGCGGGAGCGAACGATACCATCTGTGAAGGGGATTCGGCAATGCTTTCCGGCACTGCCTGGGGTGGACAACGACCTTACGACTATAACTGGCTGGGGATCGGCGGTCACGACAGCATCGTATATGTATCACCACCACCAGGAAGTCATGAGTACATATTGATGGTTACCGAGGGATGTACGGTGGAGGAGAGCGACACCATGCAGTTGCTGGTGAAACCAATACCATTCATCTCTGCCGGTGCATTCATTGATACCATCTGTTCCGGGGATACGATATCCATACCGCTGACATCTTCCATACCCGGATCAACTATCTCCTGGACGACGGCAAACCAGTCAGGAAATATCTCCGGACAATCCGCGGGTACCGGGGATACAATCTCCCAGCAATTGATCAGCAACAGCTTCGTGCTGGACTCCTTACGATATACCATCGGTGCGACGGCTGACGGATGCCCGGGACCCGACACCTCCATCTGGATCTTCGTCCGTCCCACACCGGACATAAACTTCACACCTGCAACTTTCGGCTTGTGTGACGGACAAACCACCACCGTTTCAATATCCTCAAATGTTGCTGCCACAAGTTTTTCCTGGAGTGCCTCCTCCGGCAATCCGAACATCAGCGGATATAGTGGTGGCACCGGAAACACCATTCAACAAACACTATGGACCAGTGATCCTTCCTCCGATACCGTGTTCTACCATGTTACCGGAGCAGCAAACGGATGCACCAGCCCGGTGACTGACTATCCTGTTGAAGTGAATCCGGTACCTCTTGTCACCGTCCAACCGATGTGGGACACCATCTGCTCCTATGATTTTTCCAACATCCAGTTATCTGCCAGTTGCTTCGGGACCTCTTTTTCGTGGACTGCTACCCTGGGCACAGGCACAGTGACCGGCTTCAGCGATGGATCCGGATCCGTGATCGATCAGCAGTTGATCAATCCCGTGCCATCCACCGGCAGCGTGATCTATTCCATCACACCATCCACCTCCAGTTGTACCGGACAGGACACAATCTTCACCATGTGGGTCAAGCCCACTCCTCAGGTCACCAACACCCCGCTGGGGGATTCGGTCTGCAACAACACCACCATCAACATCCCGCTGACATCCGATGTTACCGGAGCCACCTTTACCTGGACCTGTACCCCAAGCTCTTCCAATATCTCCGGGTGGGCAGAACAACTCACTCCATCATCCCTGATAAATCAAACCCTTACCAATACCGGTTATGATATTGAAACTGTGATATACCACATCACGCCGGATATCTCAGGCTGTTCCGGTTCCGTAGTTAATTATGTGGTTACCGTATACCCCACCCCTGACCTTTCAAACAATCCGGCAATACATACACAATGTAACGGACAAATAGTCGGAGGGCAACCCGGCGGATTGCCCCTACAATCGAATGTGGCAAACACTATATTTACCTGGAGGGCATTCTCCAATTCATCCAATACGACCGGTTTTCATGATCATACCGGTCCCGGACTGATCCTGATTGACGACACCCTGGTGAATGCAGGATTCGCCATCGACACGGTTACCTACCGGATATTTCCTTCTGCCAATGGTTGTGATGGCGATTCCACCGATTACCAGGTGGTGGTGTTCCCCTCTCCAGACCTTGCCAATATACCATTAGTGCAATCCCAATGCAATAGTCAATCCACCGGAATAAACCTGCAGTCGAATGTACCGGAAACCCAGTTTACATGGACCGCTATTGGCTCTTCGCCGTCCATTACCGGATTTTCAAACAGCACAGCGCCCGGGACGCTGATCGATCAAACATTGATCAATTCCGGTTTTGAAGTGGATACGGTTACCTACATGATCGTTCCGAATGCGAATGGATGTGACGGGGACACCACCCCATACAAAGTCATCGTATTTCCCGTTGCGGATGTGATCTTTGTACCGGATGGGGAAACCATATGTTCAGGACAAACCACCGGCCTGTCCCTACAATCCCAGGTAACGGGCACATCATTTACCTGGACGGCAACAGGTTCTTCACCCGGGATCACCGGGTACGGGCCGGGCTCTGGTAATCTGATCCAGCAAATCCTGATCAATTCGGGCTATATGCCGGGATCGGTCACCTACCAGGTCGCCCCGACGGCAAATGGTTGTAACGGAACGTCAAATACAGCCCTGGTAACTGTCAATCCGGTGCCCATTGTATCCTTAACTGCCTGTTTCGATACCATTACCACCACAGGAGCCCAACCCATCTCGCTCTCCGGAGGAATTCCATACAGTGGTACCTGGGCGGGACCCGGAGTCAACGGGCGGGAGTTCTTCCCGGGACTTGCCGGCCCAGGAACACACCAGATCACTTACACCTATGTCAATGATTTCGGGTGCGTTGATTCTGCCCAATTATCAATTATCAATTATCAATTGTCAATTTTCACTTGTGGCGATACACTGATCGACATCAGAGACTCTCTTCGTTACCCCACAGCCGACATAAACGGACAGTGCTGGATGGCTGCGAATCTCAATTACGGATCCACTATCGCCTCTTCACAAATGCAACGTGATAACTGCGTGAATGAGAAATATTGCTACAATGACAATCCGGCAAACTGTACATCTTACGGAGGACTTTACCAGTGGAATGAAATGATGAGACATTTTACCGATGAAGCAGAACAGGGATTGTGCCCTCCCGGATGGCACATACCGACAGAAGCTGACTGGAATACCCTCTTTACTTTTTACATCTCCAACGGATTTGCCGGAAGTGCGTTGAAGTACTCGGGGTTTTCCGGATTCAATGCCCTGCTGGACGGAATCAGGTTTCATAATGCTGTGTGGAAGTTCAGTTCCGGGGATCCCATCCTCAATTCAAGCATCTTCTGGTCAAGCACCATCCATGGAGCAACCAAAGCCTGGGCACACGGCATCAATGATGTGGTGGCGGACCGGGAGTTTACACCAAGTGTGTCGTTTTATCCGGCTTTGAGGAGCAATGCGTTTTTGGTGAGATGTATAAAGGACTAATACCCCCAAACCCCCTAAAGGGGGCATTTCAATTTACGATTTTCGATTTACAAATGACGGTTAGTGGGATTGTGGTTGCTTTGTTGCCTGCGGTATAGCTTATGTTATATAAGATCGAGGTTGTTTCCTTGCTTCCTGCTTCGCGACGCTCGCAGTTTCAGCTTGTCGCAATGACACGGCGTTATGTTGATGGGTTGTTAGATTGAGGTTGCTTCGACGATTGAGCAGTTGACATTTGTCGGCACGAGGTTGCTTCGACGATTGAGCAGTTGACATTTTGCAAGATCGAGGTTGCTTCCTCTCCCGCTGAAGCGGGATCGTCGCAATGACACGGCACCCGGTTAAAAGGGGGGACGATTGCTTCGTCCCCCGCCAGGGCGGGGTCCTCGCAATTATTACTCTGCCGGTATCAGTTCCCGCCAGTCTTTGTTTGACTTTTCAATTAATACCATCTTTTTACGGCGTAATCCTCCCTTTATTTGTTTCGCAAATTGCGAATCCCGCATTTGCGGGATGAAGAAATCGCCCCTCTCTGTCAACAAAACCACGTGTCATTGCGAGGAGGCGCGCCACAGGCGTGCAGACGATGCAACCTCGTGCCGACACATGTCAGCTATGCAGGCGACGAAGCAACCTCGTGCCGACACATGTCAGCCATGCAGGCGACAAAGCAACCTCGTTCTGGTAATACGCCCACATAGCCCCCGTGTCATTGCGAATCCCGCATTTGCGGGATGAAGCAACCTCGATCATGTATAACACTAACTAAGCAATGACGACGAAGCAACCTCGTGCCGACAAATGTCAGCTATACAGGCGACGAAGCAACTTCGTGCCGAAATCTAAATTCCAGCCGATACAACCTTTCAACAATTTACCTGTCTAAGGTAATGACCCATTGGGCCAAAAAAATATTGTATCTTTACCCATTAAATAACCTCTTATAGTGATCTTTACTTCTTTTGCCTCAAAAACACGGATGAACAAGAGATATAGTATAACCAGGATGGTACTTTTCCTGGCTATAGCTTCTTTTCTGGGCATTCAACTGTCACACGCCCAGCTTCCAACCAACTGCGAGAACTCTAATTTTGAGTATGGGACATTCGACCGGTGGGAAGGATGCTGGGGAACATTCGACCCACCAGGTGGAGGTGGATTAAAGCCCTGTACGAACCAAGGCTTTAATCCATCACGTCATGCAATAATCACTGGTCCCGGAACATATGATCCCCAAACCTGTGATAGTTTAATAACTGTATATCCAGGGGAGGCCTATTCAGCAAGACTTGGTCATACTTCTTTAGGAGGTAGAGCCGAACAGTTGAAATACACACTGACCATTGACGAAGATAGTTATCTCTTTATTTACAGGTACGCTGTGGTTTTTGAAGATGCAAATCATTCCATACAGGAACAACCAGCATTCAAAATAGAGATCCAGAATGAAGAGGGGATGGTGCTTGACTCTACTTGTGGTTATTACTATATTGCCGCTCAACCCACTATGCCAGGATGGCATACATGCCCAGCCTCTCTCAGTGGGGGGGGGGAAGATAAGCGCTGGAGGGATTGGACCACAGTTGGTATGGATATGACCCCATACTTCGGGCAAATCGTTATAGTTGTATTCACTACGCGTGGTTGTTGGTACTATAGTTGTATTCACTACGCGTGGTTGTTGGTACTCACAACATCAGGGTTATGCTTACATCAACACATATTGCAGTAAACTGAACCTGGATATTGGCTTGTGTGAAGGGGATACCAATGCAGTACTGACAGCTCCTCCAGGTTTTATGTACGAATGGTCTACCCTGAATGGTGACACCTCCATCAACGGGGATACCACAGCATCAATCATCATCAATACACCGGTAACAGGAGATGAGTATTTCTGTAAGCTGATCGCTTACAACGGCTGTGAGGTCACCATCAGCCAGTTACTGACATACACGGTGATCCATGCTGGCTTCACCAATGTAGACAATTGTGCCGGATTACCGACAACATTTACAGATACCACCTGGGTCAACCAGAACCAGGTGGTCGACTGGAAATGGGATTTCGGAGATGGGACGCCCATTTTATCAGGAGTACAGGATCCGGAACACATTTTTGCTGTTCCCGATACATTTGATGTCACACTCATCGCATACTCCACTGAAGGGTGCTCAGATACAACCACAGTATCTATCATTATTGATTCGCTACCCAATGTTAACAACGACACCCTGCGGAAAGCGATCTGCAGCAAGTCTTCCACCGATATCAACCTAACATCCGAGGTCTCCAATACCCTTTTCACCTGGACATCGGAATGCCTGACCACTTACATCACCGGCTTTACGGATAATGCAACACCTACAGATTACCTGAATGATACATTGATCAATACCGGTTCGGAGATCGACAGCGTCATGTATTACGTTACCCCACATAACAATGACTGCACCGGCTTCGATACTACTTTTACCGTT
>JAFCGF010000046.1 GCA_017608295.1 Candidatus Woesearchaeota archaeon | reverse complement strand
CTTAATTTCGTTTCCGATTTGCCGGAGATCCTCCGGGCTGGTCTCTTTAACTTCTCCCATATTATTCAGTTTTTTGTTGGTTTTTATATACCATTATCCTTTGCAGGAGTAAATCTCAATTAATATATCCCTTTTAACGGTAATCCAGGTCTGTTGAAAGTTTTAACCGCTCTTCAAATTCTTTGCAACAAAAGGAGGTCATTTCAAATTTTGTCAGCTCTTTACTATCTGCAATAACGGTGATAATGCTTGTTGTATCAGGATGCTTTTCGCATTTCCAGTCTTTCAGTAGTTTCCTTAATGCCTTTGCGACACCTTTAGAGGATGCATTTGCAGATGCACTCATTATTGAATCCGAAGCTTCTTTTTTACTTAGTTTTCTAACTTTAATTTCAATCATTTTTTATTTGTTGGTTTCCTTTTCTTCATATAATTTCAGGCGTTTGTCTTTCTCTGATAGTAATTCTCCGAAATAATCAAATTCCATTTCGAGCTGTTTAATTACTCCATATTTAACAAACATAGCAAAGTTACGGATAATCTGTCCTTAAGTCAAGAACGACAAGGTTTGAAAATTGACTTGAAATAAAAAGCTCCCGGAGCACCTGATATTGATTACTTAGTTTAACTGTGATTTTACTCCGGGAACCTTTTGTTACTTACTTATTCTGTAGGAACGCTTGAGATCAGCGGCTTTAACTGGAGGCGTTTTCAACAAAACGGCGGTTCAAGTCTGCTGAATCGAATTGTTATACGTTTCTGTTTTATTCATCAGCTTTTTGGAGCATAAGGTTTGTACTCATCATAACCGTTGCCCATATAATATCTATTGGCAAATGCAACTCACAAGTTGAATCAACTAGTAAGGAGCAATTTGAAGGAAACTCTTCATCTCCTTTCCAAATAATGAATACTACTGGTACTCTTGGGAACGGAAGAAGTTGAAGAGAAAAATCACCGTAGCCTAGTTTGCATCCACCAATTGTCATTCCTTTGTAAAAGAATTCCTCAGAATTCTTACCGAATTTTTCAGCAATTGTATCAAGAGGTAGTTTATGAGAACCTTTCAAGTAAATGTTTCCTCCTTGGAATTTACTAGGTTTTACTAGATTTCCAGAAAGAGATATTTCTTTAGCCTGAATTAAGTACCAAAGAATAGACAATTTTGACAAATAACTCAAATTGTTGACAAGAAAATTTCCTATTGCTGAATTGCTGGAAATCTTCTCATCCTTTACAGAGATATATAGTTTTTGACCAAATGATTGACAAATATATGTGTAACTCGAGAGATCAAATTGAACATCAGCTTTTCTGGATATTTCCTCAGGTGAGAACTCTTTAAGAAGTCTCCATGCATGTTCTTCTCCAGATATCATATTTCGTTATATTATTTTATTCGTATAATGCTTTTATATTCCTATTGTCAATAGCTGTTTGGTCTACTGAAATAAAATTACGATTAATTTATGTTAAAGTCAACTACTTAACTTAGGTATAACTAGACACAAATAAGAGCTAAGTTTCGAATAATGGGTAGTACTATGAGAGAGTATTATAATCACAGAATTAACCTCTACTCATTGAATGACTTTTTTATTGAGGTATGGTATTCACCTGGGGAGAATAAGATTGAGAAGATTGAAATGTTAGAATCTGAAAAGACTTTAGATTTGTATATTGATAAGATGAATGAGATGGATAGTAATTTGAAGTTGTTTTATATCCGTAATAAATAAGTTTCTACTGCATTTTAGGGGATTTGGGAAGTGGTTTTGTTAAAAGTATAATACTGTATCTGTTATTCTGTAATTAGTTGTTAGGAAAGTAGATCCCAAAGTCCCAGTTATTTGTTTCTTTAGAAAACTTGTCTATTGTGCCCATTCAGCAAGTTTCTCCCTGGCGTTCATTGCAGGTTCATAATCAGGATCAGCATTTTCCCACCTTTCTAATGAAGTTTTCAAGTATTCCAATGCCTTTTCTTTTTCCCCCAAACCATAAGAGATGAGTGCCATCTCATAATTTGCTTTCGGTAGGAATGGATTAATTGCCAAGGTTTTTTGCAGGTATTCCTCAGCTTTTTCAAAATCCTTCATTATTCTATAACACCTTCCTATATATGTGTTAACTCTTGTCGTGGTTGGTTGAAGGATTAATTGATCACTATAGTTATTGATTGCTTGTACATACTCACCCTTGAATTCATTAATTTGCCCTCGAGCATTAAGTAAAAATGGTTGTAAAACTTCATAACCAAATTCTTCAATTAAATCTTCAACGTCAGCGATGGTTTTTTCTGCATTATCTGTATCCTTATACTCCAAGTATAATCTCAAATATCCAACAGAAACAAACTTATTAAATGGAGCATCTAACTGTGTTTTTAGCGTTTCAAGAGTTTGGAATACAACATCTTTTCTCTCCAGTTTGACTAAACTGCTCATTGAGCCTACTTTAGACATCGCTAAAAGAAATGGAGGCATATATTTCTCCCATTCATCATGTTTTAAGTATACATATTCAAGTGCTTTACTAATTTCTCCCCTCAACTCATGAAAATAATGCAATTGGGTATAAACTTGGGCTTTCTCTTCTGGTGTGTTACTTTTTCCAAGGGCTTCCTGATATTGATTCTTTGCCTGGTTGTAATTTCCTGATTCGGATTCAATATCGGCAAGAATAAGAAGGTCCGATATATTTTCCGGCTCAAGCAGAAAAGCTTTTTCATAAAAGGACTTTGCTTCTTCAAAATTCCCCATGGTTTTATGTAAACCTCCAATAGGACGAAAAGATTCTGGTTTGTCTGGAAATTGGTCAGCATATTGTTTGTAATAACTCAATGCATTTTCAAAATCCCCAATACTCTTATAAATAGTACCTATTTCCTGCAAGATATGGTATTGTTCCGGATCAAGTCCCAGAATATATTTATATTCAACAATTGCTTCATCCAACTGATTTCTAATCTTATAGATTTGAATTAATGCTAAATGTGCATTTATGTCATCTGGATATAGAGTAACGAGCATCTCATAAATTGCATATTGTTTTTCATACTCTTGTTTAAATTCAAAATAACTGGCCTTTGCTTGAAATTGCAGCTTTTCTGGTAATTTATACAGATGCTTCATTAAAGGTTCAAAGAGCCAAGCCCCTTTTTCAATTTGATTAGTAAAAGCATATATTTGATATAAATCCATGTATGCAAGTGAAAAAGTTGAATCTTCCTTAACAGATTGATTTAAATAATTCAAGGCTTTATTCCAATCCTGATTAAAAAAGATTTCATTATGCCCTTTAGTATACCATTTGAATGCTGTTAAAGATTTAGTTGAAATCTCCGAAATTGGTAAGTCATATACTTCTTCAATATGATAATCAGGTATTTCTAAATCATATTTAAGCTGGACTGAAAGTAGGTCTACTAATCTAAAAATATTCTTATTATCATAAGTATTTTGATTTATAAGTTTCCCATTCTTAGCATTATAGAGTTTTGTATTCACGGAGTAGATTTCATCTTGCTTTGTAAATGATCCGGTCAAAAAATAATTCATATGCAGATTATCTGCAATTTCCTTTTCCAGCATTAAAGGTAATCCAGTCAGATAAGGGTATCCTACTTCCTTCATTTTTTCAATAGAAGCAGAGCTATAATGGACTGTCCTTATTTCAATGTAATGATCCTGGATCAAATCAGTAAAAAGCATATCAGTAATACCATACTTTAACCAGTTAAGGGTAGTATCACCTGATTCATTATTAAGGAAGAAGATCATAATTTTTTTTCGGAATTCACTTTTTGGAACAACGCGTTCAATAATCTGTCCCTCTTCATTTTTCAGAGTAATCATTGCAGTTGTAGCCCCCAGATCTTTCCCGTTGAATAAAAAGACAATAAGCAATATAGCCCCTAGAGCATTTGTTGGAATTCCAATTTTCTCAATTTTTGTCCATGTATCACGACCCGGCTTCCCGTGGAAATATGCCAGTAGTAAAACTGTAGGAATCATCGATACCAATATTATCAAGCCGAAATCTGGTAGATTTGGTGATATGGAAAACCGATTAATTAGCCAATCTAAAAATTCGATAATTGCCCAGCATGTTGCTAAGTATATCCCAAGAATTTGCGGCACACGCCTTTGCATCAAGTCCCTAATAAATGATACTCCTTCTCCTTTTTTTGAGTTCGGATCAACAGTCATGATTGAAGATTAAGAAAACAATAGGTTTAGTTTGGATATTTAAATTTAAACTATCTGATTATCAAAAACAAATGGCCTATCTGAAATACTATATAGTATTCTACTCCTCAAAATTCCAACCAGGGGATTTAGTGTTCATTATTCAGCAAACTTTGTACTTGTAGAATTTGAGGGTATACACTACCCTATACAAAGGGGGGTTTGTTCCAGGTATACCTAGGCATCAAAAAGTGCTGAACCTCGAATGGGTGGGGGTATGGGTATACCTATGGGTACCCCCTAATTTTTGTCTACTTCTAACTCAATAGAAGCTCTTATATTATCAGATTCTTGCCAACAGACCTCAATATCTCCTTCCAGGTATACCTAGACATCAAAAACACCTAAACCCCCTGTTGTGGAGCTATGTCCTATGTAGTGTCCTTACTATATTTTCAGGGGGTACCTCTTACGTACCTACCCTTAAATACTCGAGGTTCGTGCCTCAGGTATACCTAAGTACCTAAAAGTGCTGAACATGGAGTATTTGGGTGTAGTGGGGGGTACAGTGTAGGGTAAATTTATTGATACTTCTTACCCTTAAAAGCCTTTCAAGTGTTTCTGAAAGTAGGGCAAATCTTGGGGGGTTTGTACTTTTTGATACCTAGATACCACTGAAGCCTAAAAACCCCCTGGAAATACCCCAAGAATATAGCTGAAAACACCTATATTTTAGGAGGATCTCTAGCTGCATATACTCAATGTTGGTCCTTTCTGGTACTCAGGTACCTAAAACAACTGAACCTCTGTTGACGGTGGTATGCCCTGGGTAGTGCCCCTACCCTGATTTTTCATATATGTCTACCCCTATGTACACCTATATGTCCTTGAGGTTTATTCCAGGTATACTTAGACATGTGAAATGCCTGAACCATGAATACATGGGGGTATACATGGGGTAAGACATATACCCTTATTTTCTTCTACTTCTACCCCTCAATGTTTTTTAAACCATTGGAGTAGATATTGGTACATCCATGTTGCATTTACAAGGGATACAAGTAGAAAGGGAAGTATATGAAATTTTCTTAGGATAGCTGTACCTAAACCAATCACTAACATATTCATTAAGAGCAGAATGGAAAATTCAATAAGTTCACCAACAATTATATCCTTCTTCCTTTCTTGAATGTCTAACCCATAACTTAACGCCCTTTGAATTTTAAATCCTTTAGGAGCTGGAATATCATCTGGTAGGATATCATAGTAGGGACAAATGTAGATGTCACAGATATATTTCCTATTTGCTTTGATTTCGTATTGGTCAATGGGATGTTCAATATTGGGTGCTCCTGTTGAACCAATTCTTTCATATTCTACTCTTACACCTTTCTTGGTTCTCAGCTTATCCAGGTATGCTTTCTCAGCAAATATTGAATTGATGGGGATAGGATTAGTTGCTTCTAGACCAAACTCACCATATCCTTCCGGAATTCCAAAGTCTACTGTTGGGGAGGTAGCCATGCTCTGTTGCAGTTTGTGTAATTGTTGTAATTCTTTGAATACAGAGTCTTTTTGCAACTCACTGTATACAGTCTTTCTACTCCCTGGTGGTAGTATATTAAGTAGAATGACTATGGTTGTAACAATAGCTGTTAATATCAGATAAGTTAGTATCATGATAATAGTGTTTTGGTTAATAAATGGGAATTGGGATTAGTATGAGGTTTTTTGCATTGCATGCAATTGTCAAGGGTAATGCAATGAATGCAACAATATTCCAACTATGCTAAATGCTTGACTTTAAATTGATATTGTTGTAACTTGTAGGATATAATAATTGTTCTTGTGAGTGATAAACTGCAATAATATAGTCTATTGCGTAACGTAATTAGGGCAATCATTTATAATAAACCTATACTAAAGGAGGAGGGATAAATGATATACAAATTAAAACTATGTACAATTGTGTTGGTAATTTTATCAATTGTCTTTTTAACGTTTTTACAAAGTTGTACTGATGATGACACAGGAGATACTCCTGAATGGCAAACGGTTTTCTTTGATGATTTCAATAGAAGTGACGGTCCTGTAGGAAGCAACTATTCAGCACAAATAGAAAATGGTTCAGGAGCTTTTTCAATCTCAGATAATATGTTGCAGTTATCAGGAGGGATATACTACACAATTAGATATGTTAATGAGTTTACAAATGATGTGATTAGAGTTAGTATAATATGTAGTACAACGTCCGCAACTTCAGATACCTACGGTTTTGCTGTATGTGCCAAAGGTACGGGTATTCAAGAATGTTATGGTGGTGCTGTTTGGATGGTTAAAGATACAGTCGCCATTTTAAAAATTACCGAGCTTGGTTATCCTCCTCTTATTTCTAAAGCTTATGATGTGCAAGAAAATAGATCATATTTACTAGAATTTACTGTCAATAAAGAAGACCTCACATTTATTTTGAAAGACTTGATAACCGGGATATCTAACACATGGAATGCTAAAGATACTGGTTCCCTTCTTACTGGAGGCTCAGTTAGTATAAACGGTATACAAGGCGATGGGGATGTGATTTACTTTGATGATTTCAAGATTGAAAAATACGAATAACTCTTATAATCATCTCTTAATCAATATAAAATTATATTTGTGTAATCACGTTTAGCGTTATCCGTCAAAGCTAGAAACCAAGCACTTTTAGCAGGTAGTTGGCATCCACTAAATCCCAAACCTCTCCCTATTTAAAGATTAAAGCAATTGGAAATATTATTTGGATTCAAGAATAAAATACACTAATTCAAATTCGGATACAATTCACCTTACTCCTTGATTATCAAAATATTACAATTTTGACAATATTCACAACATGCCGTATAAGGCTGATTTAAAGCGTTTTAAGCGACTTTCGTGTTTGGCTAAGGGGTAGGTACTAGCGAGGGGGAGATCGTTGCTTAGAAGGGCTGTAAATAGCTTTAAATTAGGTGTTTAGATGCTTGATGTTTGTTAAGGAATTGAAATACAGTTATTTAGGGTATAACGGTTTGAATATTGTGCGTGCCGCATTTTGAAACGATTTCTTTTCAGGTTACAAACAACTTTCATTTGAAACGATATCTTTCAATGTTCCGACCACTTGCGGCATGCACTATATTTATTGTTATAGCGCGTTTTTCAGTTTAAATAACTCCGTTCTTCTATTCCTACATTTATTCATCTATTAACTCGTAATAACTGTTAATTGATCTTCTGTGTTCATGGATAAAAGGATTATCATTATATAACTTTTGCAATCTACTGATATTGGCTTCAGGCTCGATCATATATTCAGCTATTTGATTTAATACTTTAATCTGTTTCTCTTCAAGATTATTGATATTAAAATCCTTTTTGAAAATAAACTCAGGTGTGTGCCAATAGTTTCGTTCGTTTCCAAGAACAAAAGCCATATCTAGCAACAAAGAATGGATATATACATTTTCACCTTGTCCGATAGAACCCAGGTACCTAGTTTTTGGTAAATCCTCATTCATATAATTAATCCATACTTCTGCAGGAAATTCAAACTTATCCTTAGATACATTTTGTAAATTTCTATCCGGGTCAATAATAATCCATTGCTCTTTATCTCCATCCCAAACCTCACAAACTACATGTGAAAACCTTATGTTCATTTGTTTTTCAAAGTATCTGGCAAATCCAGCTCTTAGCCTGACAGATTTTCCTTTATACTTGAGCATCGAAGCCAACAATAATCCATGATGATAACATGCAACTAAAAGTCTGTCTTCAGGCAAACGATCCATTGTTAAACCCAGGTTATTTCTTGTTACCAGCTCTCTCAACATATCGGTTACATTTGGGAAATCCCCATCTTCAGGAAGCTTGTCTTTAGGAAATATGTCTGGTATTTCTGCGGCTTCCATAGGATGGATAAGTTGTTTTTTAATTACATTACAGATTTCTTTAGTTGATTTGGGTATTTCGTCGAACATGTAAGCAAATTCTCCAGGATTAGTAAAAGAGGTTTGCTTATTGTATTGAACTAATAACAACTTTTCAGGAGAGGAAGGGATTTGACGGCTATTAGACCTGTTGCAGGAAGTTGATAAAAGCAATCCTAAAAAAATGACGATTGCAAAATGCTGAATATTTTTCATATCTCACTGTGTTTGATGCGCTATAACGACTTGTGTAGGTGGCGTGGCGGGCTTTTGACCGACATGAACATATACACATTGTTAGTAACAGGCTTCTAATCTTTTGTTTCTAATCCAAGAAACCTCTTTGCATTGGAATATAATATCATCTCCTTTTCTTCCGCTGTCAAAAAGTCTAGAGAATTAAAATATTCAATTGAATAGGTAATTGCATCTGGCCATACCATTTGATCTGATCCAAACATTACCCTATCAAGTAATTTTGCTTCTTTGGCGTATTTTAAAAATTCGATTACGTTATATTTTGGCTTATGATCTACCCAAAGTAATGCAGCAATGTCCACATACAAATGAGGATATTGATACATCAACTCTATTGTATTATTTGTAAAACTTCCTCCACCTGCATGCATCAGATATATTTTTAAGTCAGGATACTTTGCCAAGACTTCTTCAATTTTCATTGGATCTGAATTGGAGACTCTAAATTTACCACCATATGCCGTTCCAGGATTTGTGGTTCCCGTGTGATATCCAATTGGTATCCCATATCGCTGACAAATCTTTATGTATGGTTCAAATTTTGGGTCGTCTAGCGTTTCCCCTCGATATACAGATCCCATTTCTGCCCAGACTTGAATAACACCCTCCTCAATTAATTTGATAAACTCGGACGTATCAATAAGTTCGTTATTTATGTATTCATAACCACCTATAAACCGATTATCACGCTCTTTCCATTTTCGAATAACGTCAGGGGATCCAGAAATTACAGCATATTCAATATTATGTTTATCCATCAAGGCTACGTTCTGTTTATAGAACTCCTCAATATCTTTAGGAGAATCAGGACCCATAAAGTGCTTGTCTCCACCCCAATATACTTCCTCACTGTAAACATGCATATGCATATCTATAATTTGGCAATGTAATGAATTAATAAAAATGAATATCACGAATAAAAGCAATGGTATCTTCTTCATATTTGTCGTTTTTGCTTGTTACTAACAACCGCATATCTGCCATATGGCATTTATTTTTACAAGTAGTTACAGTTTATTATGGCATTTATTTAAATAAAGTGCCATAGTTGGTTTACAGAAATAAAATTACGATAACTTAATGTCATAGTCAAGTTCCTATGACTTTATTACCCTTAATCTCTTTCTCTTAAGCCTCTACTTAACCAGTTTTAAAAGATTTTCAAAAGGAAACGAAATAAAGGGCATGTGGGTTGATCAACAGCGTTATGTCGTAGTCTTTTGAAAACACAGAGTGCAATAGTCTTTTAAAACCAGGATTACATTTGCTGACAGAGAAAGGTATGATCAGTGTTGTCATACAGTAATGATTGGACGCGAGCCGTCCGCGAGCACAGACAGTTTGCGGTAAGTAAAGTGGGGTTTCTTTCATTTGACAAAGGCAAAGTTTGGGTTGGCTTGTAGTGGGGGACTTTGACGTGTCAAATAAAGCTGTATTTAACAGCCCCACAGTTACCGGCATCAAACTGGCTGTCGCAGGCGAGCACAAAACAATTCGTGAGGGTTACGGTTTCATTTGCATCCCATTGAGTAATGAGCAGTCACATGCAGATTAAAGGCAGTAACACGAACACCTTATAACCTGTGGATTAAGTAGAAGAGTATCTGATCAGTAGTAATTGGACATCTTACAATTATTTGCTAACGATATAAAGAAATTTTGTTGTATGACTTCTAGAGTAGTAGATTAAATTATGGAGCAAAAAGAAAATATACTAAATAGCTATTCCAACTTTGATTGAAAGTATATAAAGTGCAAACAAATTCAGATCCCAGGCTGGAACACCCCATTCTTGCCCGCGGCTCTTCCAGAGGAAAAAAGCCATGTTATATGATGGTTCAAGACTAAACCCACTTTCCCAAATCCATTTATAGCCAACGCCAACACCAAACACCATAATATTAATTGACTCTTTATCTGGAGTTGTTGCGCCATAAGGAACAAAATCACTTTCATAAATTGACCTACCATATTTAAATTGAGGTCCGAGAAAAAATCCATTAAGCTTATTCTTTGGTTTGATATAGAATTTTGCCTCCAAATTTACTGTCCATGACATTTTCATATCCGGATAGAAATCTTCAGTCTCATTCAGAATAAGGTGTGTAAATAATCCCCAATTCAGAATTTGGATTCCTGTTTGTAATCCTATAGACTTTCCTAAGGCAATTTCTGCATTTATGGAAGGTCCAAAAGTTAGAAAACCTAAGGGATCAATAGAAATAAAAGCATTTTTTTGATTTCCATTCGTTTGAGAAAATGTGTTTTGAGGAGTAATGTATAGAATCAGAATAATTATAAATATGATTATCACATTAAGGTATGAGAAACTCATGTGGTTCAGTCGATGGTTTTTCATGTTGTTGGTTTTCGGTATAGGAGAGTGACATACCGGTTTATCCAACAAGTTACGACAATTTGATATGCAAGTCAAGTAGTTAAATCCCAGTACAAATAGAGTACAAAAAAACCCACAACTACTGTCACGGGATTAATTAAGTATTACTACAACCTAGTCATACATATCATGTCCCATTTGCGGGAAAGATGTCACATCCTGGATCGATGGTGAATTGAATGAGGGAGTTGGTTGGGTTTGGGATTTGGGTTGGGGACAAACTTGGTACTTGTTACTCGTTACTATTCTGTTTGGCAAGAATTTGTTTTATCTCCTGGATCAAGTGGGCATGATCATTATCATAATATCGCGAATTGTCCCATGACTTCTCAAGTATTGTAAGAGCTTCTTTATACATACCTTTCTTATATAATCCAACACCCTTGGTGTGCAAGAAATTATTATTTTCTGGTCTGAAATTAAGTGCCTTATTAACAAGCCTTAATCCCTCTTCAATATTAATATCATTATCTATTAAACACCAGGCAAAATTATTCAATGCTGTTGGATTTTGAGGATCCAAATCAATAGCTTCACGATAATATCGTTCTGAATTATCTAAAATGTCGGCTTCATCGTATAAATCTCCTAATGCACGTTTTATTCTTGCTTCTGACCACCTGCTTTGTTCTCTTCTTATAGTTATATAATTGTCGATGTGTTTATTTGCATTTATTGTATCTCCTAGAGATAATGCACATCTTGCTTGTCTGTAAATAATCCTTGGATTATCAGGAGACATTGACAATACCATTTTATACAATTCATTCTCTCTTTTATGATTTCCTTTAATATGGTAAGCATCTGCCAGTTCAATGTAGGGCCAGAACCATTTCTCTATTGTACCCCATTTTTTGTCTATTTCAATGAACTTTTCATATGCCTCAATCTCCTTATCATAATTTTGTAGTAATCTATTTAAATCGCCAATATTATTTAGAAAAAATCGATTTTGGGGTTCCATTTCGGCTAGTTGATAAAGGTATAGAAGCCCTTTTTGTGGATCTTTATCAAGATAGCCATATTTCCAATGATCTAGGTACAATTGGTCCCTGAAGGAAATCTTATCCCGGTTTTGATCAGCTTTTTGAAAAGCATCCTTCGCTTTTTCAAGATCCCCCACCATATTGTACAGAACAGAAAGACCAATGTACCCATTTATAAAACTTGAATCTATTTCTACAGCTTTTAAAGCGTACTCCAAGGAAGAATTAATGTCAAAACCAGCCATCATTTTCATAGACTGTACATAGTAACTATATGCCTCAGGTGAATTTGTATTAATGAATTGATTAATTTCTTGAATACTTCCTTGTTTTAAAATTTCAATTTTCAGAAAGTCTATTAATCGACCAGACAACGAATCTGCTATAATATGAAACTCATCTTCCGCCATGCATTCTAAAGCAAAGGATTTATAAATTTCTTGAGTTTCAGCCTTGACCAAGTGTACACTTATACGAATATTTTGTCCAGCCTTAGACAAACTCCCATTAATTAAGGTACTTGATTCGAGTTTTAGGGCAAGCTCACTTGCAATTGTTGGAGTAATTGAAGCATAATTTGCATTTCTTGTACTCCCTAAAATATCCATCATTACCTCAAATGGACGTACTGACAGTTCATCTGTATTTGATAGATTTCCAATCATAAGATTCTGAAAACTGTTCTGCCACCTGTTGTAAATTGAATCACCAGTCATGTTCGTAAATGGCATTACAGCAACTGAAATCTTTCCATCCTCATCTCTAATATCTTTAAATTTATCTCTCATGAATATCTTTGGATAAAGAAGGATACAAACAACGACAATCAGCACAGCGATTATCCCATCACTTACCTTCAACCCTCGTTTCCCAGTTTTAGAGGTTGCTCCATTAGCAACTTTAACAGGCTCAGTTCTCTTTACCCCTTCCGGAGTAATATCAAATATCCAGGATAGAATAGCGACGATTGGAAATCCAATGATCAATAATAAAATCACAAGTGTTGCAGTCCATTCCGGCAGATGCAATGGTTCAGTAACATTATTAACCAGTTCAATAATGATGTAAGTTGCCCCGGCATACATAACAATAACCCGGAATACCTTCCTTCGTTTCAGTTCGTTCCAAAAACTAAATGGATTGTCAGATTGTTCAGGCATTAGGTTTAGTTTGGATAGTTAAATATAGATCAACTGATTGTCAAATTCAAATTTATATAAAGGCTGGGAATTTTATGACCTTTTAAGTGAGTCCCATTCTGGATAGAAATGAACCCCATCCCTGATAACCAACTCTAAACCAATCCCTTACTAATCCTACCCAATATCAAAGTGACAACTACGTGTCAGGTTGAGCTAAGAGCGCAAATAGCAATGATATCTTTTTCGCATTGATTAGGGTTTGTCCTTAATATCAGCAAGTTAAGAAAACTGAAAAGCACTCCAATTATACTGAAAGACTATCTTAAGAAGGGAATCACCAAAATTGGTTCAATGGGAGTTTACTGTTTGAATGTCAGAAGATATAAGATTTTAGCGCCCCCATTTATGTTCTATTTCTGAAACGTCAAGAGATCCTTTTATATAGGATTTGTGTCCTTTGGGACTGACCACAATAGCATTATTCCACCATATAGAAGTTGCATTATAAATATCCTCGCTCCTGTAATACCTGTTCTTGCCTTTCAGGCTTCCATCGTTATATGTTTTATCCCAGGAGTTTGAGTCATATATTTCAAAATAACTTTTTCCATCAACTACTTTGTATCCTTTTGCAATTATAAAATGTCCCCAGCCAGTGTTATTTGTGTTATAAAACTTGTCCACTTTCCATTCTATCTTTATTGCTGCACGTATATAATACATGTCAAGGCATAAAATACAAATATTGCCTGCATCCAGATGTGAGGTGATTATATCCCATGTGGATGATGAATAATTGCCAAGGGAAACAAAGCTGTGAGGGATATTATTGTCATTGAGGTAGTTGTGGATATCGCTTGTGTACCACCAACCTCCTTCTGGCCTGTAAGCAGCCCTTGCGTCCTCGGAGGTCTTGCTGAATGTTTCATAAGACCATTTGGCTGCCATAGTTGTTGATGATGGCCCGCAATTATTACTGGAATGCACCCCGGTATGGGCCTGGTCGATATACCATGGATAATCCTTGTTGTTTGAACGATTCTGGACCTGGAAGCCTCCGAGTCCCCAAGAGGTGGTAAAGTCATTGTTTGAGGAACTAACAAGCCACTCGTTTTCAAGCGTCCTGTCTTCTGAACTTACAATATAGCTGAATGGTTGCTCAAAATTGTTGCTTGTTTTCCCGCTTTCCTGAATTTCATTATTCATTTTTACCAGTGCTCCTTCAGAAGCAATATACTCTGCAACCAGGTTCCCGGCTGAAGTAATAGTCTCAGGAAAACTTATGAAAATTGACTTTTCAATTGGATTCAGGTATATTTCTGCTTCTTCCTGCCCGGTAAATTTGTAAGAAAGGAATTCAGCTTCATTATTAAGCTCATCTTTTTCATTATTAAGCTCATCTTTCTGACAGGACACCAGTATTACAAATGCAAGTAGTAAATATTTAAATCTTATCTTCATTTTTATCTGCCCTCATCTCATGTGTTTATTACAAAGATACGAATTACCGGGTCTTGATTGTTTAATGATCTTCAGCGTATTCAATCTCTTCATTAATTCAATGCATTAATCAGGTATGTTACTACCAAAATTATGAATAATGTTGAATAAATCAGTTTGTTATACTTAGCTAACCAATTAGGCAAGTAGATATCGAATTTTTCCTTTTGAGAATTTGAATATCGTCTGGCAAGAAAAGTTAATGGACAGGTCCATTTTAAGAATATTGGAATCAAACACTCAATTAAAATTGTACCAATGCCAATCCAGAAATAATAATTCACAAATCCTTAACACACACGAACAACTTATCCCTGTATTAAAGGCATATGGTATGTATTAGGGAATGAAGTCTTTTTTAATCAAAATTGGGATACATTTATTGGGAGTAAAATGTGTGTCGCATTCTATCCTGGAATGTCACATAAAAGAGAGCATCCATTACAGACACTCTCTTTTAACAAGTTCATTCAGTTCTTTCTTGATCCTTCTGGCAATGTCACCTCTCCAAGTTCTTGCGTTTGCCAAGAAATACAGTACAACACTTTTGGCTGAGTCCATACCATACATTTCGTCAATAGAATCTAATGACATCATTGCATCAAGATAGGGAACTGCGCCAAAATAAATATTTTGCCAATTCCATTTAATTTCTTTAGCAATTAAGCTAATTGGTCTTAATTGTTTTTCTTTCATCGTAAAATAGTTTTATGGTTTAAAAATGAAAAGGGGATCATCACATTGTTGCTGTCCTTAAACTCATACTGATAAATGAAAAAGAGGTAAAAAGAGGTATTCCTTAGAATACCCCTTCCTTCGAATCACAACATGTTACAACCCAATTACTACATTTTTTCAGTGGTTTGATTAATGAGTAACCGTCTCAAAAAAGTAGCCAAAAAATACAGCATAACTCAACTACTAGCTTCACTTTCAGATATAGTTCCAATGAATCACCTGGAATGAAAGATGAAATTAAACCAGTAATATCCTTTTGTTTCAATAATGTATACCTCAACCAATTCCATACTCATTTTAACCATATCTACAGCCTTATCACAAGGATGCTGTACATATCACAGTACTTGAAGATCTCATCGATGTACTTCTTGTTAGCTTTGTAATTCATTCTCTTCAGTATTCTGAGGGTAGCATTGCTACACCATCGACTAACCAAATGACAATCTCTTCAAGAGGAAAATCTGAGTATTCAATGGATTGTACAGCTATAACCTTCTTGTTACCATCCTCACAGAGTAGATGCCAGGTTTCATCTGGTTGTTTCTGTAACTTCCATACCTGAAATGGTTCTTCCCTGATCTGAGATTTGAGTTGATAGGAGAGGATTGAATCGAATAACCAGTTAGCTTCACATTTCTCCCTGATGTAGTCACAACCATCTGTGAGGAGTAGCTTCAACTCACCAGGGAAGTAGTGCAGGTAGTATTGTGATGTGCCCTTGAAATTATCTAAGGCTTGCTTTATCTCTGTTGTTTCCATATAGCTTTGATTTAAGTGAATAAAAAAAGGGTATAGCACGAATGCCATACCCTACTTGTAGAAGATACAAATGACTCAACCCATCACAACTTCCTCAATGTTTGTAGGATCAGCTGAGTACTGATAGGTATGGGAGAGGATGATCTTCTCCTTACTACCAGGAATCTGATAATCATACTCTTCACATGACAGTCTCTCAATCTTACCTGGGAGAGTTTGACCTACCATTTTCTTTGCAACCTTCTCATCGAAAGTACAAGGCACGGAGGTCTTACGTGCTGTCAAATAGGGCTTACCTGAAGTACCAGAAATAACAGGTTCCACATCTCCTTGGAGAATCAATACGTTGAATGATTCATCATCAGAGTTTTTACGTTTTTCATGTCCGATAATTGTTACCATAGTTTTGAAATTTTAGTTAATAAATAAACGTACCGGGACTTTCATCCATCTTGGAATGGGGGGAGTTTGATTAGGGTGGTTCAGACACATTTTTACATGGGCTAAAAAAATTGTGAAAAAAATTCTGAGATAGATAGTAAGAATCTTTTTGTAGCAGTGATGAAAAAAAGTGAACTTGCCATTGATCTCTATATCATGTAAATTTGTTATACCTAAATCAGTTCACTATGTATAAAGTCAATATTGAAGATAAGTCTCTTACAAAGCTTTCACCAACGGACTTCAGTTCTATGGACCTAAAGGAGCGTTATGACATTCAAGAATGGATAGAAAAAACACCAGAGCTATTAGGGGAGGACTTCTTGATAATAAATAAGGAACTGTCTCTTCCTACCGGGAGTCGTCTTGACCTTTTGGCATTAGATAAAAAAGCCCGACTTGTAATTATTGAGGTGAAAAGAGATGAATCCGGTAAAGATGTTGACTGGCAAGCTGTAAAGTATTCTTCTTTTTGTTCTAATTTTCTAATTGATGAAATAATCTTAGAATATGCCAAATACATAGATTCTGATGAATCTGAGGCTCAGTCACGGATTGAAGATTTTATTGATGAAGAACTTGATCTTCTTAACAATAGTCAAAGAATGATACTTGTATCGAAAGAATTCCATCCTGATGTTATATCAGCAGTACTTTGGTTAAGAGATTATGGGATTGATATTGAATGTCTGAAATTAGAGCTCTATATTGATGAAAATGATGAATTATTCTTAGACTCAGATAAAATCATCCCTTTACCAGAGGCAAAAGACTATATTAGAAAAAAGGAGCGAAAGCAGAGTGAAATAAAAAGGGCAAGAAGCTCATTTGAAAAAGGAAAGGTTATTGAAACAGTTGAGGTTGAGATTTCGATTGGGATTTACCGTTTAGAAAGATATGATTCAACTACTATTTGTGCCTTCAACTTAGATAGTGAGCAATATGAAATGGTCAAACCAATTTTAAGGCTGGTAAATGATGAAAAGAATTTGGGTGTTGATATTCTAAACTCTAGAGGGAATAAAAAGAATACAAGGACACTTGGTAGAGATATTATTCGTGAGATTAAGAATCAGGGCAAAGAGCTTAAAGAACAAGGATCTGAAGAATAAGGAACTCGAAAAGAGTTGATCTTATAGATCTTCACTAAATTGTTGCACTAATGTTGCACTATAAATACACTATAATGCAACACGCAATATGCTAAACGGCTGACATACAGCCTATTATGTAATTTGTTGCATGTTGCACAAACCCCTATATAATATTATTATATTATGAAATGCAACTATTTGTTGCGTTTTGTAATATACCTTTGATAGGTACAAATGAGAAGGGATTTAATGGAACCGCTATTAATTCACAACTCCTACTTTTGATGTATCATATTGAGGTCCTTTATCGTCACTGAACCATCTACTGATAGTTGATTTATCTCGTCCAAGCTCTTTACCGATTTTTTCCAAAGTCCAGCCCTCTTTATATAATTGTCTGGCCTTGCTCTTCATTTCCTCTAATTCTGCATTTTCTTTCCTCCCTTGTCTTCTACTTGAAACAATCCCAAACTGGTTTTTATCGGTCAAATCAACTGGTGATTTCTCATCAATCGTTTTGTAGGTTAATGTAGTAGGATCAAATTCCATGACCAAAGTATTCTTCTTTTCCTCTTCAGTCAGATAGTTTCCTTTCACAGACACAAGTCTTCTGATATTCCCAAGTACATTATCTTTAGATAATATTAGTACTTGACGAGCTTTACCTTCAATACCTACGCTACCGAGTAAATGCCCTTTATTTTCACTTAATCTTTCTTTCCCTTTACCAATATGGTGGACAATTAATAACGAACATCCATATTTACTTATTAGTTGTGTAAACCCATCTAAGAATGTCCGGACTCTGTTTGAGGTATTTATATCATCACCATAGATGTCAGCAAATGCGTCAATTACCACAAGGTCGAATTTCCCATTTTTCAGCTCCCCTTCAATTCTATTTTTCGGATTTGTACTGCCTGTTATTAGAATCAAATCTTCCAGTTTATCCTGATCAATTGTTGCGTTGCATAATTGTTTTTTTAGCCTTATTGAAATTGCAACTGCACCATCTTCTGTACTAACAATAAGGACTCTTTTGTGTTTTGCTGAAATTTTACATCCTACAAATTCATCCTTACCCATGACTATACATAGGACCAATTGTGTATACAAAAGACTTTTACCTACATCACTTGCACCAGCTAGAAAGGTCAAAGTATTCTCTGGGATAAGTTTCTCAACAAGGAAAGGTATGTTTTCAATATCAATAGATAGTAATTCACCGAGTGTAAACCTTTCTTTTGATAAATTAATTGATTGTGATTTTACTTTGTCCTTCTTTGCTTCTTTGTCTATAAGTGAAGCGACTTTCTTCTCAATTACTGCAGGTAAGTTTCGTTCAATAACAGGTGGCAACATTGCTTTCGATAATACTGGAAGTAAGGTATAAAGTGGGACTAGTGATGTTGATGTATTCCTCTTATCAATTTTTGTTTCATTTGCGTTGCATGCAACCGGAAAAGTTTGTTCGATTAAAGGCGTATTCTCATACAAATCACTATTCCAGTAGAAATAGGGTTTATTTACGAACATTCGCTTTTTGAAGGCTTTCTTATTCATCACTTAGTCCTCTTTATTTGAACATATAAGAAGTAATAAAACCTTGAAAGTGCTTCAGGATCATATCTTAATGATCCCGAAGCAGTTGTCCATGACTTTCTCATGCTGCGTCTCCTTTCCAATCATGTGGTTTTTTGTGATCATCCATTAACCACTGCTGGATGTCTAACGCTCTGAAACGGAGAATTCCATTTTTTTTAGAATATGGGATTTCTCCCCTGGTTTGGTAATTATGGATTGTGCGAGTTGTGACTTTCAAGACTTGTGCAACTTCTTTAGTAGTCAGCCAGTTGTCTGAAAACTCAGTTGCATTAAAATCTTGGTCAAGTTTCTCGATGATCTGATCAATCTTTGCAATAAGGTCATCGAACTTTTCTTTTTCAAAAACTATGAGATTCATGATTTCAAAATTTGGTTTGACATTTTGTAGTCCGAACGTACGCTTCAGACTGCATTTTCCTAAATACTTGTCAATTGTCTAACCAAATAGAAATTAAAATCTTAAAGAAATAGGGGGATTCAGCCATTAGATGCTGAAGAATAGAGAATTAAAGAATAATTAGATGAAAAAACTAGTTAAGGTACTTGTTAAGGTATATAAAAAGTAAGGTATTTTTTAAGGTATTTTTTAAACTATTCATTTAAGTATTTCAGTACTTTCTTTTACTATCCAAATAATACTATCTAACTCCATCTCTTGTGGAGTTCTTTCTAATTTTCTAGTATTCAACCATAATGATTTGCTAACATGTAAATTTTTAAAGGCATTCCCTTCTTTGTCAATAAAAATGAAATTAATTCTTTTAAATAATTGATTGTTATTATAAGTAATCTCCATGAAATTTAGACTTTCTAACTGATCAATAAAATGAAAAATCAAGGATTTAGAGAACTTTCCTTTTACAGTTTTAGTCCAATGAATATTTAATGGTTCCTTAATGAATTTGCAAGAAAATGCCTTTTTAAAGATTTCAATTGAAGTCTGTTTATGAATAAAACCATAATCTATTAATAAAGTATATAACTTCACCATGTCTTCATAAATATTGCGAGATTTATTCCAACAAAATCCGTTTGTACCAAGTATTTCTTTTTGATGAACAAAATCTTTATGAACAAAATCTTCATCAACAATATTATTATTGCTTAAAGAATCATCATATTCTATTAAAGCATCAGTAGCAACTACTTTATTTTCAGGCTTGAATAAAATTTTATCACCTTTAGAAATTTCATTTCTCTTCTTTCGATAACGGATTTGTTCTTTTCTTACTTCAACCCTCTTATCTTGAATTTCCTTCAAGTAATCTTGGCATAAATATATCCTAGAATCTAAGAGGATTTTATGTGCTTCTAAGAATTCAATAATTGGTTCAAATAATTTGTAGTTAGATTTTAATTTATAATCTTTGTACTGGGTGACATCATCATCATACAAACCTTTAAATCTGTTATTTAAGTCGTTAATAACTGAATGATATATATTCTTTTTTACCTCTCGTAAATAAGTAATAATCTCCTGTACTTGGGAATTGGCAGTATCTAATAATGGGGTTCCAGAGTCAGATGAACTATCAGAACTCCAGTAGATATCAGTAATAATCTCATGTGATCTTTTAAGGAATTCTGCCTGACTCAGATCGTTATATAGAATTTTAACTTCTTTTAACGGATAATAGTGAATTTCCTTCAGACTAATAACTTTAGGTATATATTTTCTTCTTTTGAAGTAGAATATAAACTTTCTTCTTATTGGAACGAATTCTATGAAGTCAATTTTTATAGAATCATAGAGTTCTTTCAATTCATCAAGGACTGGTTCAATATTGATATTCATATTATTAAACACTTCATCTAACATATTATTACAGGGGCCTCGATAAAATTGGCCAGGTAAACTTCTGTTTTCTTCTATCTAGAGTGATTTTTAGACGTATACAAGTTAAAGAAATTGGCTAATATAGCCTTATAATTCTTTGAGAAAGTAATTGTTGGATTGTATTTATTTGAAGTTGCGGAAGTGAAAATTCCGTTGCACCTATGTTGCACCCAGTAAAACAAAAAGACTTTCAGATTTCTCCAAAAGCCTCATGTTTACTGGTCGGGGTAGCAGGATTCGAACCTGCGACCCCCTGCTCCCAAAGCAGGTGCGCTAGCCGGGCTGCGCTATACCCCGAAACTTGTGTTGAATAGCAAATTCTATAATACTCTCTCGCTTTTTCAATCTTTTCAGCTTCCGTTCTATAGATACTGCCTCTTTTCTGGAAAAATACTCTTTATGATACAATATCCGCCATGGAATACCATGCTTTGTGGAAAGAACTCTACCTGAATTATGCCTCTTAATCCTTAATTCAAGGCTGCTGGTCTGTCCAATATAGTATTTGCCATTCTTTTGTGACTCAATTATATAAACAAAGAACATATCATTGTGTATATGTGCGCTAGTCCCGAAAAACAAAAGATCACACTTGATTTTTGTCGTTTTTCGTGGATCCTCGATTTTTTATCCAAATCAAAGATTTGGTAAAAATCGGGAACCGGACTGCCCGTCCGACCGATGGTCATCCGGGCGGGCACTATACCCCGCTGCGACCACCGTAATTTTAACGTAGGTGGTATGCGACCACCGTATCCGCCAGTTGGCAGAGAAGGCGGTATGCTATCGCCAAACCCATAATGAGGCTAAGCGGATGCAAAAATAGAAAAGGATTTCTAATTTCCAATGGTAATTGTCCATTATTCCCAATATCCGACAAATTCAAAATGATCAAGCAGATAATAAATTGGGAAATATTTGACTTTGTACCTGCAATGATATAAATTTATACTCTAAGATGTTGCATGTCATCGATAAACAAAACGAAAATCCCATCACACACCAGAACATGAAAAAGAGAAAAAGAATAGTACTGCTTACCCTTCTTTCTGTTTTCTACATTACCTCCTTTGCACAAATGGAGGTTTCAAAACCCGATAGACTAAAACCTAAAATTGGTATCAGAGCCGGATTTAATCTTTCCAACTTCGTAGAACAAGAAGATGATGGTATAAATAGTAGCAGTTACGATCTTCTCCCTGGATTCCATGCCGGGATTTTTGTCGAAATCCCAATTGGTGAGAGATTTGCTTTTGAACCAGGTATTATGATTTCAAGAAAAGGATTTCAATATAGTAGCGAGTGGACTGACTCAATTGGACAACTCCATGAATATTACCAGGTACATACGCTTTATTACCTCGATATTCCACTACCCTTTATCGTGTCACAGGAATTTGGAATAATGAAGATCTTTGGAGGAGCCGGTCCCTATCTCGGATTCGGAATAGGCGGGAACATGTATGATGAGGAAAAAATCGATGGTGTGAAAGATGAAAATGACTATAAAATTGCCTGGGGAAATAAGGATCCGGATGATTATAGAAACCTGGATTGGGGATTAACATTTAATGCCGGAGTTGAGATAAAATCGTTCCAGGTCAGTTTTGCATATGAGCTAGGTTTCGCCAATATATCTGAAGAAACTGGAAATGGCTTAACAATTAATAACAAAGTTGCCCGGTTTTCTGTGGCGTATAAGTTCGGGAAGATTGAGTGATAACCCCGTTTACATGATAATTCCATTATCTCTCCTCCCCCTAATCCTGTCAATAATGCCAGGATTTTTTCCCCTCCAGAGGGGGACATTTTAGGAAATTCCCGGATAAAAGAACTGATAACATCTTCTGAGCATGGTTGAAGTGATACCATTACTTCGAATTGCCAGGCAAAAAGGGGTTCCCGGTTACATCTGAATCATCGTATTGCTTATATTTGCAGGCAGTCCGCTATTAATTATCCGTCCCCTATGAGCGGTCGGACGGGCAGCCGATCGGTGAGGATGTCATCTGAGTCATCGTATCACTTTTTTTTCAGGCAATTCGTGCATTCGTGACGCACGGTTAGTGGCTACTTTTTCATTAATCCTTTTTTTTTTGGGGATTAGGGCTCTATTATTTACTTTTGTCCTGCTTTTAATATAAGGTCATAAAACCCGGTGAGGTGGGTGAGTGGCTTAAACCAGCAGTTTGCTAAACTGCCGTACGGGAAACCGTACCGGGGGTTCGAATCCCCCCCTCACCGCTTAATGCAAACATAAAACTCAGTGATACAATCTATTGCTGGGTTTTAATTTTGCCCACATACGGATATACATACGTTTAACGTATATTTGTAACGAAATATCGGGATCTATTCCCTTTTGATCCTCATGAAGTTTTTCAATAACTAATCTCGCGTCTCTTTTCTGCAGGATTTTCCTTTTTTATAAGACCGCACAATCACTTCCTTTTTTTATAGACCCAACAATTATTTGAGTTCTCTTTTTTTATAGAAGCAAAAATGATGTCTATTCTATTTAAGAATTGCTCTTCAACAGGTTGACTTTCTCCATCATTCCTCGTAATTTTACTTCATAAATCAACCAAACCTTTGTTATGAAGAAAATCCTAATTTCTCTCATATTGCTTTTATGTGCGTATTCCATTTATGCACAGATTGAAGCCACAACCACAGATGGGAAAAAAGTTATATTATATGAGGATGGTTCTTGGAAATATTTCGGTGAAGAGAGTACATTATCGGAAACAGTTTTTCCTTTTATGAAGTTTAATTGGAGTATGGGGATAGATGAGATAAAAGAAATTGAGACATTTCCACTTGTTTATAAAAGTGAACCGTTATTACTAGAATATCAAGGTTCAGCATATGGGTATAATGCTCAAGTTGTTTATAATTTCTATAAGAGCAAATTGAATACGATTATGGTTAAGTTCAGTCATATGGATCCCGACATAAACCCTAAACGAACCGATTATATGAAGCTGAAGGAAATCTTTGCTAAGATTTATGGAAAACCATCAACCGACACAATTGTTTGGAGAAATGAACTTTATAAAGATAACCCCTCAAAGATTGATGAGGCAATATTGTTAGGTCACGTTATATATGGAGCAACTTGGAGTACAACCGAAACTTTGATTAATCTTATGTTAACTAGAATATCTTCAAAACCTGACTTATCTCTTCATTACATGGACAAGAATTTTAATAAGTGAACAATATCCAGCCAGGATTTTAAAGGTATACTGACTATCAATTCTTTAGTGTTTTTTCAGAGATTTTTGATTGTTGATTTGATTGTTACTTATCCAGTTTTATACCTCATCCTCCATGATTTCAGTGTCACCAAGTGTAGCGAGAGCCCTATTTATCCATTTTCTTAAATCATCATCATCACAAGAAGCATGAATATTTTTAATTTTGCCCTTATTGCGACCGATTAATTCTAATAGAATACTCCAGTCTGTTTCCTGCAGGGATATTTTCGGAGATTCCGCGCCCTTCTTATGAAACACCTTATCTAAAAATTCCTTCGCAATATGCTTTTCCGCTTTTTGCCTGGACTTCATTATCATACTCTCCTCATTATCCTCATCTTTTTTATATAAACTGTATCCTATGGGTGCCTGAGGATATAGCACATAATCAAAATCAATTCCAGAATCTAATAGACAGAATAGGGTGGATGTATAATAGGTTTTCTTCTCTTTGAAAGTAATAATAGCAACTGGTACTCCAACATTTGGAATTGGACTACCTCTAAAAAATTTTGGTTTCATTTTAATTTGATTGTTGGTTTATCAAAGTTACAACCATATACTAATACAAGTCAAGTGGAATGAGACTTTATTCCCCGCCCGTGTGAATAGCCAAATAAAGCACTTCAACTTCTGTAAAGGGGGTGGGTGGGTATTCTCTTTTTTAAAAGACTGCAAAATAACTTCCTTTTTTTATAGACCCAATAATTAATTGAGTTCTCTTTTTTTATAGAGGCAAAAATCTTAGTGTATTGACTTGTATTATTCTGAATCTTTTAACATTAAATCTGTCCAATGGTATTAGACGTTAAACACATCAATTAAAACTCAAGAATTCCCCATTTGAATTTTTTCCCTTTCTTGCCGTAAATCTCCAATTTGTTTTCAGTCACCTGTCTGCATGATCTAGGGCAAGTAAGGACTCCTGCTTCTCTCGCACTGAATAATGCTCTCTTATTCACATTCCCCTGGTAATCAACTTCTGCACATACTACAATTGCATCCTTGTTTCTTCTAAACCGATATACCCTTCCGCTGGTATTAGCCAAATTTTTAGGATTATCATTATAGATTAAGTAGATTTTATCTCCAGTATAGACTGGCACAAACGATGAATACATACCTCCATCTGATGATGTACGTTGCTTTTTTGGTATAATTGTGGCCCATTCAATTATACTTTCAGGGTTGATCTTTAAGATAATTATATTATCAAACAGATAATTTGTCCATGAAGACGAAAATATCTTTGTGGTAGTCGTGTAAGTAGTTGAATACTCAGTGCGTGAAACCGAGGTAGAGGTAAAAGTGACATTTAGATTTACTTGTGATTCAGCAACTTCTTCTGCTAGTAGAATTGCAT
>JAFCGF010000045.1 GCA_017608295.1 Candidatus Woesearchaeota archaeon | reverse complement strand
GCAAGGTCTCCGACTAACCAGGTGCTTCCGAAGGTAGGCATTGGAACCGAGCTAAGGAACAATACGCCTATTGGGAATACTTCTGTTATTATCACTCCATAGGCCCAGTCATCCCCGGTGTTCTCATAAGTTATTGTGTAAGTGAAGTCTTCTCCAGGCAGTCCATAGCCAGCCATGGCAGTGACCGCTGTCTTTGTTAGGGTTATCTCTGGATTTATTATCAGTGTGGTGAATGAGTCGCTAACCGGGTCCATTACCATATTTGCAGAATTGTTATAGATCCCATTAATTATATTTGTAATTGAGACAGTTGCACCAAGACCAATAGTAATAGTAACTTGAATGGAGCCAGTCGCCAGTGGTGCCAGGTCGCCCACAAGCCAGATATTTGTGCCATTTGTTGGCACAGGAATTGAGGAATCAAATGTCGCACCTGCTGGGTAGGTATCAGTAATTATAACATCAAAGGCCCAGTCCGAACCAATGTTTGTGTAATTAATCCAGTAGGTTATTTGCTGGCCCGGGTTTGCACCTGTCGGACCTTCCTTCTGGATAACAAGTATTGGCTCGTATATTGTGGTTATGGCAGTGTCATTTACAGTGAATCCATCACCAACAGAATCTTGATAGGAAGCTTCAACGAAGTTAATCAGGTCGCCTGTTGCTCCAGCTGCGATTGTCACGTTTATGAAAATTGTGCCTGATTCGCCTGGTGCCAGTGTTCCGATGTCCCAGTCATTGTCACCGCTTGTTGGCGGTGGGTTGGAATTTGCGAATACCACATCTCCGGGATAGGTTTCTGTTATAATCACATTATAAGCTGTATCTGTACCTATATTAGTGTAAGTTATCTCATACATTATGGTCTCACCTGGGTTGGCAAATGCCGGAGCGGTCTTGCTTATTGTCAGGTACGGTCCTGTGATTATGGTTATTGCCTCTCCTATCTCTACCGGCCTAACCTGGCTTGCTTCGTCCTCGTATTCAAGTTCTACTGTGTTGGTGAGTACTCCAGAAGCAGTCGGGTCAATTGTCACATTGATGAATATTACTCCACTGCCGCCAGCTGGCACAGTTCCGATATCCCAAACATTATTGCCGCTGGTTGGAGCAGGGTCTGCATCCACAAATGTCACACCTGCCGGATAGGTTTCTGTTATGACCACATTGTATGCTGGCTGTGTGCCGTTGTTCCAGTAGTAGATAGTATACATTATTGTTTCATTGACATTTGCTGTTACTGGGGCCAGCTTGGAAATCTCCATGTCTGGATCTCCAACTTGTGTGACCGCAGTAGCATTTACCGGCAATTGTGCCAGGTCAACTGAGTTATTGTATGCTGCCTCAACGAAGTTCGTGAGAAGACCGGTGGCATTAATCTGAACAGTTATTACAATCAACACTGAACCGCCGTCAACAATATCTCCAAGGTTCCAGACATTATTACCTGCATCTGGCATTGGGACTGCCATAATAAAGTCCACACCTGCTGGGTAGGTTTCTGTGAGAATGACATCATAGGCCCAATCTGTACCTGTGTTATTGACCCAGATAATGTAGTTTATTACTTCGCCAGTATTGGCACTGATCGGTGCCCACTTCGATATCTCCAGTAATGGGTTGATAATGGTTGTTGGAGCTGTGGCGGATTCTGTTGGATAGGTAACTCCTTCCGAGTTCTCATAGCCTATCTCAACAAGGTTTGTAAGAATACCAGATAAAGCGGTAATATTAACTGTGATATTAATCCAGCCTGAATCTCCGGCTGCCAGGGTTCCGATGGCCCATGTACCGTTGCCGCTGGTTGGAGCTGGTACTGCGCCGTCAAATATTACACCTGCTGGATATGTTTCAGTTATTATCACATTGTATGCGTCAGCTGCACCTGCATTCTCGTAGTAGATAGTATATGTAATTGTCTCGCCAGTGTTTGCTTCTGCTGGCGCGGACTTGGTGATAATCAGCGCAGGAGTTATAATATCTGTTGGCAGAGGATCACTGACTGGTGTCATATCTGTGCCAATCGAATCCTCATATTCCAGTTCTGCAAGATTGGTTATTGTGCCAGTTGTTGAATTATCAATTGTGACATTGATGTAAATGTATCCTGATTCACCCGGAGCGATGTCTCCGAGCATCCAAACATTGCTGCCGGACGATGGCGGAGGGTTGGAGTTGGCATAGGTTACTCCTGCCGGGTATGTCTCGGTTATGATTACATTGTATGCAATATCATTGCCAGTATTCTCATAATAAATCCAGTATTCGATTGTCTCGCCCTGGGTCGCGGTTGCTGGCCCTGTCTTGTCTATTATCATCAATGGCGCAATAATCTCTGTAATCGCATAATCGCTTTCCTGGGGTTCAGGGTCGCCTGCCAGATTATCATAATCCAAGGTAACCGTGTTATTCAGCAAGGTTCCGACTGCAAGCCCTCCGGCGATTTGAACGGTAATCTGTATGGAGCCGCCAGTTCCTGGTGCAACTGAAAGAATATCCCATACATTGTCACTGGATGTCGGCGGTGGTAATGCTGAATCATAGGTAACGCCTGCAGGATATGTTTCTTCAATATGAACATCTAATGCAAAATCAGTTCCTGTATTGTTGTAGTATATCCAATATGTCATGGTCTGGCCCGCATTTGCAAATGCAGGAGCTGACTTGGATATTTCCATGACTGGATTGATTATCAGGGTCTCGGCAAATGCATCAGCTGGCAGTACTCTTCCAGCTTCATTGGTATAATTCATGAATACTGTATTGTTCATCAATGTTCCTGATGAGCCAGTTACCAGAACCCAGATATCGATTGTGAAGCTTCCTCCAATTGGAAGGAATGCAAGATACCAGGAATCGTTTGCTCCGCCAAAGTTGTCTGGCAATGGAACAGAATTGACAAATGTCACATCTGACGGATAAGTATCATTTATCCAGAGATCATATGCTGGGTCTGTTCCAATATTGTTTATTGTTATGGTATAGAGAATTATTTCTCCGGTGTTTGCTGTAGCTGGTGCGGTTTTCTCGATTGTAACCTCTGGGTCAATGACTGTGGTGTTTGCCCATGCCTGAATCGTTGGCCATGCAGTTCCAATAATGTTTTCATAATCAGCAATGACAGTGTTTTCCAGTATTCCAGATGCATCAACATTTACATCAATCTGCACAGTGATAGTTACTGAAGCACCTGGGAGAATAAGAACAAGTTGTGGAATCGTTGTCCAGCTCCAAACATCATCTCCAACGGATGGTAAAGGCGAAGCAGTCACATATGAAACACCAGCAGGATAGGTTTCTGTGACAACCACATTTGTTGCAACCGAGGAACCTACATTCTCTATAACTATGGTGTATGTTATTGTCTCACCAGTGTTCGCATTGGCCGGTGCTGTCTTTGTGATTGTAAGGAGCGGCGCATTGATTGCGGTCACATTTGTAGCAATGTTTTCCACCCAGTTGATTCCAGTTATATCGGTAGTATAATTCACGGTAGCAGTGTTCAGCAGAAGAACATTATTTACATTCACATCTGCGGTGATAATTATTATACCGCTCTCATTTGCGGCCAGAGTTCCAATGTTCCAACAGTAGATTGAACCAAAAATAAAGTCAGGTGCTGGAACCGCGTTGATATTTATTAGACCTGCTGGAAGTGTATCGTTCACCCAGACATTGTATGCCGGAAGGTTTCCAGTATTCATGTAATTGATTGTGTAAGTTATGGTCTCACCGAATGATGCTGTGGTTGGCGCTTCCTTGGTTATCTCAACATATGGGCCATCTATGAGGACGTTCCAGATATCACCGGTTGCAGGCATGGAAATGAACCCATTGTCATATGTCAGACCTGCGATGTTCGTTATTATACCGCTGGCTGAGGTTGAAACTGTGACATTAATAATTATTGAACCGCTTGCTCCAGGAGCCAGGTCGCCGACGTTCCAAACATTGTTTCCAACACTCGGTGCAGGGTATGAATTGATAAATATGAACTCTGCCGGGTAAACATCAGTGATTATTACATTGTAGGCCCAGTCAGAACCTGTGTTAGTATAGTTAATCCACATCATTATAGGGCTGCCAGGACTTGTAATTGATGGGGTCCCTTCCTTGGAAACTGTCATTACAGGATCTTCAACAATTGTTGTGGCAGTGTCATTGGACCAGCCATTTATTTCTCCGATGTTCTCATAGACCAGTTCTACACGATTATCAAGTGGCGTGGATTCAGCAAGACCTGCATTCACCTGGACAGTTATGTTAATATAACCATCATCACCAGGGCCCAGGTCGCCAATGAACCAATAATTATTGCCCAAAGTGGGGTTTGGAATGGCAGACTGGAAAGCAACATTTGCATCATATATTTCGGTTATGGAAACATTGTAGGCCCAGTCATCTCCATTGTTCACATAATAAATGGTGTAGGTTATTGTTTCACCGGTATTTGCATTGGCCGGAGCGGTCTTTGTAACCGTGACAAGGCAGTTGATAATTGTCGTTGTGGCAGAATCTGTATCCACTGGCTGTGTGATGTTTGCACTGTTATTGTAGGTCACATTTGCAGTATTTACAAGGTCTGTGCCTGGTATTACAGAGGCATTAATCATTACTGTAATCTGAATTGAGCCAGTACCAACGCCGTCAGGTGCAAGCGGCAATAAGTACCATGTATTGTTTCCAATATCTGGCATCGGAACAGCACTGATGAATGTCACACCAACAGGATACAATTCCATGATAGTGACATTGTAGGCCCAGTCAGTTCCAAAGTTCGTGTAATCTATTGTGTATGTTATTATCTGGCCAGGGGCTGCAAAGGCAGGTGCGCTCTTGTCAATCACTACAAGTGGGTTAATAATGTCTGTTACCGCATCATCGGTTTCCACCTGCTGAACCTCGGCTGCATCATCCTCGTATTCTCCAATAGCTGTGTTTGTTATTGAGCCAGTTATTGCTGTGATTGTGACATTGACCAATATGGTTCCAGATGCAAATGGAGGAAGTGTTCCGATGTTCCATGAATAATCCGGGTCAGCGCTAATATCCGGTGCTGGGAACGAGCCAGCAAAGACGGTTCCTGCTGGTATTGTATCAGTAATCACCACATTCTCTGCATTTGCAAAGCCAGTGTTCTCGTAATAAATTGCATATGTTATTGTTTCGCCAGTGTTTGCTTCTACAGGTCCAGTCTTCTCAATGAACAGGAAAGGGTCTGCAACCCATGTATCTGCTGAATCTGATTCCTGGGGCATATCAAGACCTGCATCGTTCTCATAGTCAAGGAACACCCAGTTTGTCAGGAGTGTGTTCAATGCTGTATCATCAACATTCACGGTCACATTAATCCAGACTGTCTCATTCGGCGCAACCGTGCCTATGTTCCATACATTATTTCCAATGTCTGGCACAGGGTCAGCGGAAACAAATGTCACATCTGCCGGATAAACCTCGGTAATGGTGACATTGTATGCATCATCATCTCCGATATTTGTGAATATGATGGTATAATTGAAATCCTCTCCGGTATTTGCCTGGAACGGAGCAAGTTTGGTTATGTTCATCCACGGGCCGTCAAGGAAGGTGGACCATTCTGACCATCTCTGCGGCATTGTCTGGTTGGACGTGTTATTATAGTCCAAAGTCGCATTGTTCACAAGAGTGCCAGTAGCACCGCTGTCTATTGTAACATTAATGAATATGGTTCCATTGGCTCCAGGAGCAACATTTCCAATGAGCCAGACATTGTTTCCAATATCTGGTACTGGGTTGGCATCCACAAAGACCACATCTGCCGGATAGGTCTCAGTTATGGTCACATTATAGGCAGTATCCGAACCAGTGTTCTCATACGTAATAGTGTACATGATTGTCTCGCCGGCAGAGGCATTGGCCGGACCGGATTTCTGGACATCCATCATTGGCCATGTGACATTAGTAACCCAGTTGTCCCATTCTGTCGGTTGGACCTCGCTTTCTCCGTCCTCATAATTGACAGCCACCCAATTTTCCAGGAGTCCAGTTGTTGTTGATTCAATGTGAACTGTTACCTGGATAACTATTGGTGGTGAACCTGCTGGCACCAGTCCTAGGTCCCATACATTATCTCCAGATGTTGGCATCGGAACCGCACTTACAAAAGTTACACCAGGAGGGTAGAATTCAGTTATTACTACATTGTACGCGGTATCACTGCCTATATTATCATAAGTAATGGTATATGTAATATTATCACCGGGATTTGCATTTGCTGGACCGGTCTTTGTGATTGTCATCAATGGGTCATCAATGACCGTGGTAACTGTATCGCTTACCTGGGTCTGGTCCTCAGCATTGTCATCCTGATAATCCAAATCAGCTGTATTTATCTGGTCATCAACAGCGTCCGCGTCAATCTGAACTGTTATCTGAATCATTCCGCCAGTGCCAGGTGCAACAGAAGCTATTGTCCACGTATCATTGGTGAATATATCGTCAGGTGCAGGAATCGAGTTGATGAAGGTTACATCTGCTGGATAGGTCTCAGTTATCACAATGTTCTCTGCAACATCTGTCCCAGTATTATTGTAATAAATCCAATATGTGATTATCTCGCCGGAATTGGCAGATGCCGGGCCAACCTTTTCTATGGTCATTAACGGGTCAATTATTGTTGTGTCTGCAGTATCTGTGACAGGGCCAAGGTCATTATCTGCAGAGTCACTGTAATTTGCAGAAACAAAATTTGTGAATGTGCCAGCCGCATTAATTGAAACTGTTACGGTTATGTTAATCCAGCCATAATCACCGGGGTTCAGGTCTCCAAGGTTCCAGCCATAGACTGGCGGTGCAATATAATCAGCCACAGGTGTCGAGTCAAAGAAAGATACTTCGCCTGGAAGCGTGTCATTAATCCAGACATTGTATGCTATATCATCACCAATATTCTCATAATAAATCGTGTAATTGATGTTCTCACCAGTGTTTGCAAACACAGGTGCAGATTTTATAATGTTCAGCAATGGATTTACAATGTTTGTATCTAAAAAGTCACTCTCCGTGGGCATGACCGTTGCATTGCTGGAATAATTGAGATATACCCAGTTCGTCAAGGTTCCAAGAGCTCCTGCCGTAACATTGACAGTAATTGTTATCGTGCCGCTCTCACCAGGTCCCAAATCTCCAATGAGCCAGTAGCCAGGTGCGGCTGTTGGGGCAGGAACTGCATTGACGAAAGTCACTCCTGCTGGATATACTTCCTCTATCTCAACATTATAGGCAGTATCCAAGCCAATGTTCTGGTAATCAATTGTGTAGGTGATTGTTTCACCATTATTTGCAATTGCAGGGCCGGTCTTTGATATAGTCATGTCTGGATTTCTGATTGTGGTATTGGCGAATGCCCATTCTCCATCGGAGCCTGGAGTGCTCATGTTCACCGAGTTCATCTGCTGACCTGAAGCAAACATGTCCACAGTAACAGTTATCCAGATGCTGTTTGTAGCATTTGGTGCAAGCATGCCAATGAACCAATAATTATTGCCCAGTGTCGGCGGAGGTATTGCCGAAACATAGTTGATTCCTGGTGGATAGGTTTCAGTTATGCTGACATTGGATGCCCAATCTGTACCCTCATTTGTATAATTGATTACATAGGTGAATGTCTCGCCAGGATTGGCGAATTCCGGTGCCCATTTGGTTATGTTCAGGGCCGCCGCACCTATCAATGTGGATGCAGTGGCATTTTCCGGGCCAAGCGGGGAGCCAGTGTAATTTGTCCAGATAACACCCACATTGTTTATGGCCATTGTTCCTGCCAATGCAGTTAGACTTATTTGTACGGTAATATTGATAAAAGTTGAATTTCCCGGGTCCAGAGAAGCAATCAGCCAGACATTATTTCCAATAGTAACAGCAGGAGGATTGGATGTTGAAAAGATAGGTGTGATTCCCCCAGGGAATATATCAGTTATATTGAGATTATATGCAGTTGTATTGCCAGTGTTCGTGACAACCACATTGTAAACCATTGTATCCCCTTGATTTGCATTGGCCGGTGCATCCTTGGTGATGTTCAATGTAGGCGGAACCAGCAATGTTACATTGACCAGTTCTCCACCGCCAAGTATTCCATCGATATCTACTGTGGTGTAATTATATCCATAGTAGCCATTGATTGTGGCATTTACCCATATCTGTGAATTCTGGTCGTAGTCAAGAAGGTCAACCCTGTACATTGTTTGAATTCCATTGTCAACTACTTCTTCTGGGAGTGGGAAGGCCGATGCAGTAAGGCTTCTGGGAACACCTGTCTTGTTTGTCCAGGTAACAGTCACAAGAACACTTGGGCCAACATTGTTTCCATCCGGCCACTTCACACATCCATATATCGGATATGGATCTTCTGGTGCTGGCTCTGCAACGAAAGTGATAGGTGAGCCAGGGCTGCCAGTCTGATTGAAGAATACACCATCTGTAACATTGATGTAATACTCGTAAGTCACACCCTGATTGTCAAAGTCCGCAGCAATCCATGCATGCCAGTCACCGCTCTGATTGGTTCCCGAATACAATACAAATGGTTCTGAAGAATAGGTGGCATCAGTGCTTCTCTTGTAGAACAATGTTGCATTCTGTATTCCTGCACCATCTGTAAGATTGACCTTGACTGGTATCAATGAAGAATAATATGGTGAAGTTACAGGGGTATGGGTCATGTTCGGAGCTGTGAAGTCAACAAGAAGGCTGAATTCCTCCGAGAAATAGCTTCCTCCACCGTGGATTGTTTCCATGAAGAAATAGTTGGTGACATTTTCTGTCGCATTGGTCCCAATAAAATTGTCATCAGAACCCAAAGGAATGCCCATTGGTGCAGAACCAAAGTATCTGCCAAATGTTGCATCGTCCTCTGTGGTTCTAAATATTTTATATCCCCCATCCGGGTCCGGATCATGGTTCCAGGCAATATTTATTTCTCTCAGGCCAGGAATTCCTGGATTTGTTGCGCGCGGGTTTGCGGCCACATAGTCAGGGTTCTCATCAAACAATGTAATTTTATCTGCGGTTATGTGGGCTGTGCCAGATGGGTAGGTCACACTTGTACGGCCATAATGGGTGCCGTTTGTTGCATAGATTTCCACGTAATGGCTCTGGAATGAAGGTCTATATACCTTGTAATTGGTTGCCACATTGATTTCATCAACAGTTGTGTTGACCATGTGATCGCCATTTACAGTATCCCTGCTGATTACTGTTGAACCTGGTGAACGTTCTGTTCCATCAAGGGTAACTGCACCCTTGAAGTATGCACCAGGTGGCGCCTGTCCTCTGGCTCCCCTGGTTCCTGTAACCTCGAATAGGTCCCAGATAGTAAGGTCAGAAAGGTCTCCGTTCAAATTCCAGTCAAGAAGCTGGATGACAGCAGTTGCATTGTTACTTACAGCACTTCCGAAAGCACTCAGTGGAATGCTTAGTTCAACACTTGAGCCGGATGAAGCACCTTCCGGTACTGCGGCCCCGACAATTGTCCAATCCTGGAGGTTCTGGTCTGCTCCTGAAAATGTGCTGAACCTTGTCTGGGTCACCTGGCCGTTCTGTCCAATTGCCTCTACAAGGTAATCTGCACCTACTGCTCCAATCATATAACCGGTTGATGCATCATTATCTGTATCTATGAACACTTTGACAAATCCTTCGCCAGTCTTTACTGGCTTGGCAGTGGGCCTCTGTAAATCCGGTGCCCTTGTTCTTGTAATCTGTGGTTCTGAATAGGTGTAATCTGTCTCAGGCTGAACCGGTTCTGCTCTTGTTTCAACCGGCATGGTATCAACATATGCTTCTTCAAGCTCAGGAACCCACATGCCAGCCAGCATATCTCCGGCAGAATCAACAAGTATGTTCAAATTATTATTTTCAACGGCCGTTGTCTGATTGACTATGTCCAGGCCTGGATCATCATTGGCATCCACGCGGTTCTTCATTCTCTGGTCATCGACAGTATCATTGAAAGAAAGTCCCTTTCCGGCCCAGTCTGCAAATGCACCGTCAATTTCAATTGTGGGCGGCGCGCCGTTTGCATATGCATAAACACCCTGTCCGATTACTACAACATGGGTGTCTGGAACATCAAAGTGTTCTGGCACTGCCACTCTGTTCACAAAGGTTCCGGTGGACAGTCCGGTTGCACTGGTTGTAAGGTTGATGAATTGTGTATGGCCATCTTCCATTGTGCCATTGAATGTACCTTCATTGCAATCTGGAACTGCGATATTGGCTATTGAAATGGGATTGCCGATGGACCGAAGCTCAAGAGATAGAACTTCATCTGCTGAACCTGATATTATACCATCATCAACCAAACTTGACTGGCTTATGAAAAGAACACTACCTACATTTGTAATCGGGGTGTCCGTATAATCTGTGTTTCCGAATGTGTCGCCCATGTAGTAAACTGCGGTAACTGGCTGTGCAATTTCCAGGTTAAGATCCTCAAGTGAGACCCTTACTTCGAACTTGTCATTGTCTTCCAGTGTTTCGGCAGTGTGCGGCACTGACGGGCAATGTGAGTTAAAGCCATTGAAATCATTGTTGGCTCTTGTATTGTCAAACATTAGACAAGATGAACTTTCCACAAGTCCCCCATGGCCAAATACGCGTATCTGATAATCAGCACCTATTCCCATCACAGAATATCCTGTACTGGCATCCTGGTCAATATCAATGAATATTCTTGATGTGTCGCCCTCGGTATCTCCAAAGACGTCACCAGCTACCTGCATGAAGAAGTAGAGGTTGAATGCATCAGATATCATCTTGTAGTCTATTATATCAATATTAGAATTAGAAGCATCCAATATATCAGTATGATTTGTGATTTGCTCCCAGTCACCGAAGTCACCGTCAATCCTTATCTGCTCTCTGTCAACATGTGGCAGAGGTATGGCAAATGGAATTATGGCCGAACCAAGCAGAATAAGCACAAGGCAGAATGCAATGGTTCTGTACCAATCGCGCTCTGGCTGTTTGTATTTCAGTTCCTCGCTGTCTGCCTTGACCGGTTCCTCGCCTTGCTCTATTAACGGCATTCCACATTCAGGGCAAATATCATCACTGGCATTGGCAATGGCCTTGCAGAATGGACATTCAATTCCATAAACTTCAGTCACTTCTTCGAAGAACTCTTCAGTCTCTTCCTGGGGCATCAGGTCTTCATCTGGTTCTTCATATTCATCATCAATCGGTGCAATTTCAGGCTCATCATGAATAATTGGCTCTTCAACTTCTTCAATGAGAACTCCATTTTCCAGTTTGGAAAAGCACTCTGGGCAGGAATCAGAGGATAGAGGTATTGCAATCTCACATTGAGGGCATCTTGTCATCTCTGGAAGGTCCGCCCAGCAATTGGGGCACTTGGATGTGCCCATGGGAATTGCTTTCTCGCATGAAGGGCAGTGGAATTCATTCGGGCCAAGTTCAGGAAGCGCTTCAACCTGCTCTGGCTCCTCTTCCAGTTCAGAATCATCCAAGTCAAGGGCTGACTCATCAAGCTCTGCATCATCCGATAATTCAGAATCCACCGGCGGCAGGTCATCAGCACCACCGACCACTCCAAGGTCCCAGTCCTCTTCAGGTTCTTTTTGGCCTGCATCAGACACAACAGGTTCTGGTATGACTTCCTTGGGTTCTTCCGAATCCACATCTTCAGAAATTTCCTCTTTAAGAGCGTTCACGTTTTCGCCGCAGATGAAACATGAGGTTGTATCCTCTGGCAGTTCAGCACCACAGCCGTTGCAGACTATTCCTTCAGCGGCCTCTACTGAAGCCGACTCAGGTGTATCTGCCTGCGTCTCTTGTGGTTGATTTTCGCCAGAAGCATCCATGTCCTCGCCCAAAGTAAAATTGCAGCCTGTGCAGATTTCCGCATTCGCTGGGTTTTCCACTCCACAGACTGGACATAGCATTGTCTCGCCTCCTCCATCGCCTTGCTGTTCAAGGTCGTTTGACATATTCGTCACCTTTTCTTGCGCTTGCCAGTTACTGCCCCGGAGACTTCTCCTGATGCTCAGGAGATTTCTCTTGAGGCACCTATGCCCAAGAGACATCTCTTGAGGCACCCATGCCCAAGAGACTTATCCTGCCCGTCGACCTTGCGGCCGATTAATGGGGCCAGCTAACTGACGTTAGATGACTAACGTATAAACCAAAGAAGTATATATACTTTTTGATAACCAGTATTTAAAATTATTGAAAAAGTAAAAGAAAGTAAAGAGGGCCTGCACCTTTCGATGCAGGCATTCTTGCTGTTGTTTTTCACATTGTGTTTTCACGCTTAGTACAGTGTGCTGTAGGTTACTGCTACAGGAGCATCAACCCATACCCAACATGCGTTGCCTGGGTTAAGTGAGTAGCTCATGTCCCATGACCAATCTGTTGTTGGCATGACCCACCAGTCCAGTACAATATATGAACTGTACCACTTGGCTGCTGTCCAGTCTGTAACCACTATCTTGTTCAGACCAGTAGCGATGTCAAGGTTGCCGTTTATATCGATTGTACCATCTGTGAATTCACTTGCTGCGGGTGTTACTGTCCAACCTGTAGCTGTGTAGTTGTGCTGGAATCCAATAAGGTTCCATCCTGCTCCAAGAGCCAGATCCTGTGTACTTAATACAGGGTCTGTCGGTGTTGCATTAATCGCGTCAAAGCGTATGACATAAGGTCCTACAAGCCCGAGATATACCCAATAACCTTCGGTTGTGTCAATCGCGAAGGCAGATGCCTCACCGGTGTCCAGGTCATAGACATTGTATGTACTTGGGTTGCCGCCTATTCTCTCGGCCATACCCAAGTCTGGGTCAGAAACTCCGAAATTGGCAATCAAGTACTGGTTTGTCCAGTTCATTGCGTCCTGGGAGTCGAAGAATGCGTTTACACCGAGTGGGTCTCTGAATGTTCCATCCTGTGGGCAAGATACAAGGTTCCATCCCTGTGTCAATAACCAGTGGAATCCTCCACCGATAATCTCAACAGTCAGATTGTCCCAGTCCTTCAGGAATCCAGGTACTGCTCCTGATGGATCCAGATTCCAAGCTCCCCATGGTGTCAGGTAGAATGGATCTGCGTCTGGTGGAAGCTGTCCTCCCTCAGATGCATTGATGTACCAAAATCCTTGTGGGAAGTTCAGTGCCATTGTGTTCAAGTAGTGACCTGAATCTGGGTCAGCTATTCCCTCAAAGGTCTTCACTGGTGGTGCGACATATCCGCTTGCTGCTGGAATAATTGGTCCTGCGTATACCTCAAAGTCACCGCCTGCGTGTGTGAAGTAACCCGGAGCCAACACGTAGTCTCTATCATAGATTGTGTACTCTATATTGAAGAATGCTGCTGGTGGGAATCCTGCAAGAGCAATTGGCTGGTTAATCAGTATGTCATACGGAATACCACAAGTGATGTTCTGCAGACGTCCGCCTGGTGCTGCTGCAACTTCTACGGTTGTGTAGTTGTATCCAAGGTTGCCCCAAACTGGGTTGTTTGTTACATTACAGTAAACAATGCTGCCCTCAGAGTAGTTCAACAAGTCAACACGGTAGTTTCCGGCTCCATCAGATGTTGTTGATATTGTTGTCATGGCTGATATAGAATCATTCCAGAACGTAACATCAACGGCACAGCCGCCTATTGCTACTGGTGCGTATCCGCCGACAGATGTTCCATCATACTGCAGTGTGACACCGAATATTGGGTACGGGTCCTGCGGTGTTGCGGATGGTGCATACAGGTTGATCAACCTTGTTGCAAGTGTTATTGGCAGTGGACCTCCAGCTGATGAGTCAGACAGGTCTATCTCGTACAAGAATGTGTCACCATCGATACCATACAGTGGTAGATTAACTGAGAATGTGTTCTGGTAGCTGCCCCAGCCGAACGATATGTTGTTCATTGGTACGCTGTTGGCTCTGACTGCTTCTGCTGCTGAATCTGGGTTCCAGTAGTACAGTGTTGCTGCATTGTATTCTGTGAAATCCTCGTATGTGCACTGGATTGTCACTGTTGCTGCAAATGACCTGCTTGCACCGTCTAGTGGTGTAAGACCGGTGTATGCGCCTACTGGGTCTGATGTGTCAGTCACAGTGAATGAGCCTACTGCGTTTCCAGTTGCTGTTGCGTTCCAACCATCTCCAGAATCCTGACCATATACCAGAATCTGGTGTGGTCCCTCGGCCATTCCGTTATAGAATGGGAAGGTTCCAGTAACATCTTCTGTTATTCCGTCAAAGACCAAATCAACTGCTGTCATTGGGTATGGTCCAACTCCGTCCACTGTGAACTGTGCTCCAGTCAAGGTGTCCGGTGTCGCGTCAGCTGCGGACTCATCGATTGTTGCTGTTACAGTTATCTGCTGGCTTGCAATGTTACCGTTGTGTGGGTCTGGTGCGCCTACTACTGCGCTAGCCTCTGGTGCGAAAGATGCTGAACCAGCGAGCTGAACTCCGTTGCTACCCCAGCCGCCGTACAGTGATTCAATCTCCTGTGCTGCGCCGCCTGGTGTATCCTCACCATCTACCACGAACTTAATCGAGTAGTAGTTAAATGCTGGTGAAGCTACTGGTGCAGGGTCAGTCCATGATGTGCCGAAAATAGTTGCACCACCATTAAGAACTGTCCAGTCACCTGGACTGCCACTTACTGGGCCCATCACTGGGTTGTCGTTCCATGTTGCGTTGGTTGTACACCTGTATACCTTGTATCCAACCAGATGTGCGTCAACTGCTGGAAGTGGTGCGCCTGCATTGTCAACCTGTGTCCATGGGTTCCATGTCAGGTCAATTGCGCCTGCGTTCTCTACAGCAGTTGCCCAAGGCATGATTCTCATCCTTGTGTATGGCATGTCGTAGGGGCTTGCTGCTCCTGTGTCATCACTGTATGAGAATGCTGCGTATCCTGTTGCGTTCTCAAGTATGGTCAAGGCCCTGCTGTTGTATAACCATCCGCCTGGATCTGGGTACAAATTGTCTGCGAGCCACATGTTAAAGCTCAGCGAGTTCGGGAATGCTCCTGCATGTGCTGAACCTCCACTGTCTGCGACATTCTGCCTGTAAATTCCCTTGGCAGTATTATCCCACCAGTAGAAGGTGTATCCCTGGTCTCCATCCAGTTCATTATACAAGGCCCAGGCCTGTGATGCGTCTTCATCGGCATCCCAACACCTCATCCTTACCGTTTGGGGATCGGCTGCAGACACTGGAACGGCAGCAAAAGCGATGCTTACCATTGCAAAGGCTATAGCCAAGCCCAATATTTTTCCTTTCATTTTTTTCATCTCCTATCTTTTATCATAGATTTCTCTATTTCTTGTTTTAGTTGTGTTCTTTTCCTCCCTTTGGTTTGTCTCATTTAATGCTCGTGAGCGTCTTCCGCTTGTGAGTGAAAGACGATTCGCGAATCAAAGATTCGCTCTGAATCCGCATTCGCGTCCTCCCCCATACGGGGTATTAATGAACGTGATATTTTCCTCCATTCTTGCTTTTGTTCAAGAGGTCTGCCGCCTCTTTTCTTATTATATATATCTTGATTATCTCAAGATTATAGTCAAGGACATTTCTTTTTTGTGCTTGACTTTTAGTGGATGGTGCTTGCACCTTCCACGG
>JAFCGF010000044.1 GCA_017608295.1 Candidatus Woesearchaeota archaeon | reverse complement strand
TCGTTTTCGGTATACGTTTTTCAATGATTACTGCTTTACAAACTTCCCCACCTGCACCTGCTGTTCCCCCGTAAGCTTCACAAGATAGACTCCACTAGGCAAGGTGCTGATATCAACCCGTGTTTTGGGTTCTGAGATTTGCTGGTTGAGGAGTTCCTGACCTTGTAGGTTTAGAATTGTTAGCTGACCCTGGTCATGCGTTTCGATGGTGATTTGTGTGGAGGCGGGATTTGGGAAAATGGTAATTTTAAAAGGAATGCTTTCCTCTGTTATCGACAACGTATCACAGGCATTGAGAAGTTCCTCATAACTGTTGCAGCCTGCGGCATTTCCATAGATCTCAAACTCTCCGATTGGATACCAAAAGTAATCACATATGCTTTCTATGGCACATTCGCTTAAAGAATCATTACCAATGATATACAGATCCTTGATAGACTCAGGGTCGATATTGTGTAAGCCCATCAGGGTTTTTAGTCTGGGATTTCCTCCGATGATCAGGTTGCCGTCGATCGAAACCAGGTTCTGAAACCCTGTTAACCCTGTAAGTGCATAGTTATTGTTGATGTTCAGATCCCCTGAAATTGAGGTCACACCGGATAAACCATCCAGGTTAAAGATCTCGTTTTGACCATTAATTAAGACATTTCCTCCGATCTCCGTACATCCAGGGTGGTTGATCGGAAAACTGTCGATCTGGTTCTGTGTCGTAAACGTGATGCCATTTGGTAGGCAGGGCATGCAGTCCTGAGAAAAGGCAACCCCCGAAAGGGATAATCCCACAACCAGAATCACCAGCCTCTTCCGTATTCCTTTATTTAATGATAGTGACATGCCTTACTGTTTTATTATCTTCCCCACCTGCACCACCCGTTTTCCTGTTGCCTTTATAAGATATACTCCGCTTGGCAGGGTACTGATATCTATCCGTGTTTTGGGCTCAGTGATCTGGTGGTTGAGGAGTTCCTGACCCTGGAGATTCATGATGGAGACCTGACCATTGAAAGGTGTTTCGATGGTGATGTGGGTAGAGGCGGGATTGGGATAAATCTTAATCTTGTGTGAAAATACTTGTTGTGCATGAATCAAAATTGGATTTATGGATTTGAAGATCTGATAGTCAAATTCTACCTTTTTATTGCTTTGGATATAAACAATACTTGACGGGGAAACGGAAATCTGATTTACATTGGGATTTATTATAGTATCTACTAAATCTGTCCAGGTATATCCCCAATCCGGAGAAAACCAACATCCGGAACCCGCATAAATGCTACTTCCGGCTATGAGCTTATCGTCTTCATAGGATGCTAGGCAATCAGGTGATATATTTGATATAACAGTCCATGTTAATCCCAAATCCGTGGACATATGTATCCCTTCATATGAAGAAACGATAATAGTACCTGCTGTGTTCACTCTTAGAGCCCTTATGCCATATTTTGTTATTTCAATGTGTTCCCATGTTATTCCATTATCAAGAGATCTATGGAAACCATTTTCTATTACAATTGGTCCCCATCCATCACCGATAGTATAAAGCTCATCATTTATCCCAAAATCAATATCCCTGAAACGATAATTTGAGCTACCGATAAAAACTATTTCCCATGTATTTCCATTATCTGCTGACCTGATAATATCAATCCAACCAACTGCATAAATTTCACCGGAAGGTGAAAAATTAATTTTTATTACATTGCCTCCAGGTACATGGACCACCTCAAATGTTTCTCCATCATTATATGACCTTAGAATAAAATTTTGACCACCTAAGAATAAAGTGCCATTCGGATGGTATCTGATTGAAAAAATTGCCTTGTTAGCGGGAAGACCTGTTTGAAGTTCCTGCCATGTATCGCCATTATCATATGATCTGAAAAGTCGGCCGCTTTCATTGTTATATCCTGATGACACAAAAAGGATACCCTCTTTTTCAGCATTTATTGCTCGAGTATGTATCGTATCAGTAAAATTAACTGGTTCCCAGATTGGATTTATCGAGCTTATATTCACCAACTCTATGTTGGTCTGAGCACAGACAACAAATGGAATGAATAATACTATTAGAACAATCCGGCCTTTCATCTATTACTGTTTTACAAACTTCCCAACTTTCACCGCCCGTTCTCCAGTTACCTTCACAAGGCAAACACTACTTGGCAGGGTGCTTATATCAATCTTAGTTTTGGGCTCAGTGATCTGTTGGCTTATGAGTTCCTGACCGTGAAGATTCATTATGGATAACTGGCTTTGAGCTGGGGCTTCGATGGTGATGTAGGTGGAGGCTGGGTTGGGGTAGATCCTGATTCCATTATTAGAAGCCGACTTTTCATCAATGCCAGTTACAACATAACATGAAGTATAAGAAGGATTTTGATAAAGCAGAACACTATTTTCACTGAAACATAGCAAGGAAAATCCATCACCCCCAACCGTACCATCCCAGTTATGGAGCATCCCGCTCTTGCTGCCAGTGCTGTCGATCCATTGTTCGACTTCCGCCCAGTAGGGTACTTGCCAAAGACTCATAGTCCATTGTTTTCTGAAAACTTCACCGATTTGAAAGCTATCGATGTCAGTTACATAATAAGTCATCTCAACAAACTGGTTCTGGGAGAAATTCATCAATCCGGAAACCACGGTAGAGTCACCCAATTCCAGGTTGAGGTCGTATAATAGCCTTTCCGTTTCTGTTGCTTTTGTCCGGTAATAAATCCTTCTAATACTATCCTCCCGAATATATCCGTAAAATGACCAATTCAGCGGAATTTCCTCAAGAGAACGTTCTACCCGTTTGTATTGCACCGCATTGATCGTAGTATCATCCGTGAAGCGGATATATTCCGTTCCAAGGGACATTGTCGAATAGAAGAAAAGCAAATTGCTCCACTCTTTATCCGATGATACAATTGTTTGGGAATGAGCAAAGTTCCAGGGAAACACCAAAAAGAGAAAAAAGATTAACTGTTTCATGATACCTATATTATTTCTTAATGATCTTCCCCACCTTTACAATCCCTTCTCCCGTCACCCGCACAAAATAAATCCCACTGGGCAAGGTGCTGATATCAACCTGCGTTTTGGGCTCAGTGATCTGCTGGTTGAGTAATTCTTGACCTTGAAGGTTTAGAATAGTTAGCTGACCCTGGAAAGGAGTTTCAATAGTGATGTGGGTGGAGACGGGGTTGGGATAGATCGAAATCTTGGATTGTGGAACCGTGACGTCTTCAACCGGAAGCAGAGTGGAGCAATCTGTTGAGATAGGGATTCCCCAAGTCTCAGAGCCTTTTTTATAGTAGACAAGCTTTGAAAAATCAATATCTCTGGAATATAACGTTTGTCCTAAGCCATTGGCGTATTCCGTACTATCGAAAATAAAAAAGTTAGATGTAAACCAGCACGTATCCCCTGAAAGAGCATATTTATCAAATAATCGTCCTTTGATTCTTTTCATTTTTGATGTGTCAGTATAACTATAGTATTCAGATGCGTAACTCCATATAAGTGTATCCTTTCTTCTAAATTCATCTGGCATGGCGAAAATCCATGAAATGGTATCCCATTCCAGGAAATTATATGTTCGGTTAATCGTGTCATAAAGGTATTCCCATCCTGGACCACTTGGATTAAAACGATATTCACAATGTTCAAATGTATATGTAACGGAATCATGATTGCGAAAAATTGTTTTATCAAGCACTTTGTCAATGCTTTCGAAACCATAATAATAAGGTGAGATGTGTTTGCCTTTATAATGAAATTCATCCCCAATATCAAAGTCAAAGATATCTCTCCAACCAAAGTCCTGATCGCCCAGTTGGTTATGAGTTTGTCCTGATAGGAAATATGACAATGAATCGTTTGGGAAATCGTAAAAATCAAAAACCTTACCAATCCCATGATGCATATATAACCATATACTCTGACCGTTGAGATGATGCGAAATATTTTGATTTAAACTGTCTTTTGCCTGAAACGTAATGATCTTGAGAGAATCTTGTAACCCCATTATAGTGTCAATCTCCAGACTGGTAACTTTCGCCTGGATAAAGACCCCATTTATTAATTGGAAGCAGGTCCAGAATTCATTTACCGTTGATAAGGGTTTAAGTATGATTGAATCATTATAGAGGTTAAAAAAAACAATCCTATTATCAGTTTGTTTCAAGATTCTGGTGCCAAGGATTGACCCATAGGAAGTATCAGCACATTCAATTGAGAGTAAAGATGTATTTGTGTCCCGTAAAGCTAGGAATGAGTAAAACAGTGTATCGTTGATTCCCAAAACCTCTAGTGAATCCAATCGAAATGCTTTACAAGTGTAAATGGAGTCTTTATAAAACGTAATCCCAGGTGAACAGATATTCTGCCAGTCCTGAGCCGAAACGACCACCGGAAAGAGGAGGAGGATAAGAAAGATCCTTGATATTTTAGTTATGCGGTTCATTGTTAATTGCCTTTACTGCTTTACAAACTTCCCAACCTGCACCTTCCGTTCTCCTGTCACCTTTATGAGATAGATTCCACTGGGCAAGGTGCTAATATCAACCTGTGTTTTAGGCTCAGTTGTGGGTTGCTTTAAAAGTTCCTGACCGTTCAGGTTCATTATGGACAACTGACTTTCAACAGGGGTTTCGATTGTAATGTGAGATGAGGTTGGATTAGGGAAGATAGACACAGGAGACTCCTCTTGCTCGTTGATCCCAATATTAACTGAATCATATTTCATTACAGTTGCTTTGGCACTGTCACTTTGATCTGAATAAGCCACATGAATTTGACCTAATAGGTTACATGCAATGCTTGTAAAGGAGGCTCCTCCGGTTGAAAAACCCGGATTTCCAACATTTTCCCAGTTTGTCCCATTGTATTTCATGACAGTGACTTTGCCAGTAAACGCCATATCCTTGAAGGCTACATAAGGTTCTCCAGATGGACTAAAGGCTAAACTTGTATAGGAGGCTCCTCCGGTTGAAAAAGCTGCATTTCCAACATTAACCCAGTTGGTTCCAGAGAATTTCATTACAGTTGCTTTATAGGAAGTTGCTCTATCCTGATAAGCCACATATGGTTTTCCAGATGGACTAAAGGCAAAACTAATATCATATGCCTCTCCTTCAGAGAATCCTGCGTTTCCAACATTTAGCCAATCGTTCCCATCATATTTCATAACTGACAACTTTGCAGAATCGCTTGAATAGGCATTATAAGCCACATAAGGTTCACCTGAAAGGCTGAAGGCAAGGTTTACAAAAAGGGCAACACCAGTTGGTAAAGGGCTATTCCCAATCATCAACCAGCTGGTTCCGTTAAATTTTAAAACCATTACTCTCCCATACCCATAATGCATGAAAGCCACACAAGGCTCTCCAGATGAACTGAAAGCAAGGCTTACATAAGAAGCCGCCACAGCTAAGGAACTTTCTATTCCAATATTCATCCAGTCGGATCCATTAAATTTCATCACAGTCACTTTAAATGGGTAACCGTAATTCAGATAAGCCACATAAGGTTCTCCAGAAGGGCTGATGGCAAAACTTAGAGAAGGTAATAAACCACTACAGAAACTCAAATTTCCAACATTTAGCCAATCGTTCCCATCATATTTCATGACATACAACTTTGCAGAATCGCTTGAATAGGCATTATAAGCCACATAAGGTTCACCTGAAAGGCTGAAATCAAGAATTGTGTTTTGAACAATGCTGGCAGAGAACCCCGCATTTCCGACATTCATCCACATATAATCCGTAGGCGAAGATTTCTGCCAGCTTTGCTGGGCACTCACAACAATCGGAAGAAAGACCACGAAAACGAAGAATAGCTTTTTCATACTTTACTGTTTAATGAACTTCCCAACTCCCACAGCCTTATCCCCGGTTACCCTTACAATGTAAACCCCGTTAGGGAGAGTGCTAATGTCAACCATCGTCTTCGGCTCTGTGATAGTTTGCGTCAGAAGTTCCTGCCCATTCAGGTTCATTATGGATAATATACTTTTGGCTGGTACTTCGATGGTAATGTGGGTGGAGGCGGGAACAGGATAGATCGAAATCTCAGTTTCTGGAGCCGTGACGTCTTCCGTCGGGACCAGGGTGGTGCAATCCGTCGAAACAGGAGTCCCCCATGTTTCAGTACCTTTCTTGAAATAGACAAGGTTTAAAACATAGTTTTCCCAATTTTCATACCAGGAATATTTTGTTTGTCCCAGTCCTTCTGTATGGCGTTGTTCAGAAGAAAATTCGAATGGAGGGTTCCAACATGGAGGATTTGGAGTAAAAAACACACCCATCATTTCACCGTGAGTCTGACGTCCGTTATAACTTGGAAATAATCTTGAATAAATAGGTGCATTGTCTCCCTGGTTGAAAAATTCCCGGGGTAATGCGGCAATGAATGAGGTGTCAGACTGAAATGTATAAGTTGCTGTTGTTGTATCGTGAGTATAAATTACATTTGGTGGCGGAGCAGATGCTGATTTCTTCTGACACCTCTCTATTGTGTAAATTACTTTATTGGAATCTGGAATAACTTCTTTACTAAGGATTTTATGTATCAATTGAGAATAGACTGAAACGCCTGCCACTACCTCATATATAACATAATGAAAAACATCCCCGACGTTAAAGTCCCATATCTCATTCCAGGTAAGGTTCTGCATCCCCACTGAGGGTGTTGACTTACCAAGAAGCGAGTAAGAAGTTGTATCATTAGGAAAAGTATACAGGTCAAATATGCGTGTTAGTCCAAGTTGTTTACTCAATATAATATGTTGTTGATTAATAGGATGTGTGATGTTATTGCCTAAAAAATCTTTTGCCTGAAATAAAATAACCTTAAGAGAATCAGGAATCCCCAAGATTGTATCTTTAGTCATTATTGATATTGTTGCCTCAATATAGTCCCCAGAAGAAAAAGAAAAGAAAACCCATGAAAAACCCATTCCTTCCAAAGTATGTAATGTTAAAACGGAATTAGTTCTATTTAAGAAGTGAAATACACCAAGAGGTTTCTTAGTTACCTCAAGTCCAAAAATGGACCCATAAGTTGTATCATAGCAACCGCCTATCGGATCACGGATTGCCCGGTATGAGTAAAATACACTATCTGGATATTGTGTAATATCAACGGAATCAAGCCGAAATGCTTGAATTGATCCGGACAGATTTTGGTAAAACGTTACTCCGGGTGAACAGATATTCTGCCAGTCCTGCGCCGAAACAACCACCGGAAAGAGGAGGAGGATAAGCCAGATCCTTGATATTTTAGTTGTGGGATTCATTTCGCATTAGTATTTCCATAACCAAACCTTAACCCTGTAAAGATAGTCAATTTTTCCGCAGATCGCCAGTACTTCCTGGATAAAATCATTACGAGAGATTAATACGGATTGTCGATTGGGCGATTGGGCGATTGGACGATTGGACGATTGGGTGATTTTTCCTGCCCGACGGTCAGGTGGAGATTTTCGATAATGGATAGGGGTGTTTATTCAAGCATTAATTTCCTGCTTTCCCAGATCACTAATTTGAGCCGCAATAAAATGCGGCTGTACGGTTTCTAAAAGGCATTTTTCAGCCAGGGCGCGATTAATCGCGCCTCTTCCAAAGAGCCAGCCCCCCCCGTACAGCCATCATTTATGACGGCTCAAGTATAACCCCTTTTCTTTAACGTTTGATCTTTAATAGAAAAGTGATATCTTTATCAACAAAATACATCGAATTCATCTGCATATCTATACAACCCGAGCACATTATCATGAAAATGAGACAGCCATGATGAATAAACTACTCATCAAGTTTGTGGTTAAACAAGTCTATTCAGATTACTTGATGACCACCAGTTTCCGAACCAGGAGATTGTTCTCTGTTTTAACGATGATGTGATAGAGGCCCTGTGGCGATGATGAAATATTGACCTCATATTCTTTTTTTCCCTGAAGCTCCTTCTCCAGGATCACAACGCCGTTCAGATCCTGGATTGTAATGCTAAATATCCCGTTACTGTTTTCAGCCGGTACAATCCTGAAAGATCCTGCATTGGGGTTCGGATAGATGCGAAGTTCGTTCCCGGCCAGTTCATCCACTCCAATGCTTGACGCCTGTATAACCGTAACGGTTTGAGTGTTTACGGATGCAGCTGAAACAGCAATGTTGGCTATTCGCTGTGGTCCGAGAAGGTTGGCGGGACAGGTTACATCAATGGTCCCGTTTCCTGAACCTGAAGGCGTCTCAATAATACACCACGAAGCATCGCTTACTATTGTCCAGTTCGTATTTGAAGTCACGTTAAAACTGGCATTTCCTGCCTGTGCAGTCACATTCTGGTTCGGTGGCTCCACAAGCAGCGTGAGTGGGGCTCCTGCCTGGGTTACTGTGACCGTCTGTGAAGGGGTGCCGGTAGCCGAAACGGTTATGTTTGCAACTCGGGTATCAAATGAGGCGTTTTCAGTAAATGTCGCAATGATGGTATCATTGTTCGTTCCCGCAGGTATCACCGTACACCAGGTGGCATCACTGAGCACGGTCCAGCTCGTATTGGATGTGACGTAAAAATCTGTGTTACCTGCCATTGTGCCTACATTCTGATTTGGAGGTATGACCGCCAGGGAGGAGGCTGTCCCAGTTGAAAAAGAGAGGTCTGAGCCGATAGAGGTTCCGGAGGGATTCTCAGCCACGATCCTGAAATAGTATGTTTGATTACTGATCAGATCTGTAATGTTTTCACTGACATCCACGGGGATTGAACCCGAGCCGGTCGTTACCGCATCCGTTGAATCGGAAAGAGAAGCAGGATTTGTTCCATATTTAAAGTAGTATGTCGTCGCCTCCCCCTGGGGGTTGACCGATCCATTCAAGGTAGCAGAGACTGAAGTTACATTCGTGGCCGCAAGGGTAGTTACCGATGGTCCGGTAATGAACTGAAAAGAAGCGATCCGGGTTCTTCTGCTGCCTCCCGGCCCTACATACTGGTTGGTATACCAGAATGTTTCATCATCAACGGGATCAATAGCCATTAACGAGTAGTCTCCCCATCTGTTTCCGCCGCTTTGGGAGTATGCTCCGGTGTATATCGTATCTTCCGGGATATCGAGCGTTCCTGTTGCATTGGCATATTCGGCAGGAGATTGTCCGCAATACCGGATACTCGGAAAAACAGATGAACTGGAAACTGAATAGCCGAGAGCAATCTTGTTACTTCCGTTCAGCATGATGCTGCCCATCCATCTGCTTTCATTGTCGGGTGCATAAGTACTCTGTTGCCTGACAGTCCAGTCACCGGTCGTTCTCCGTAACTCATACCAGCGCATTCCTGCATGATTTGATCCATCCACATTGACTGTGTGGCAGCAAACGATCGTCTGATAGGATCCAAAGTTCCTGTATTGTGGCACATTCATCACCACCTGCGGGATCCCATCCAGTTTCTGTCCGGTTCCGGGCTGGATGATGTTGTTCCAGGTAGGACCAAAACTTGCATTGAACGGCAATACATCAATTTGCTGTACACGCTCAAAGGTCGCTGCCGAAGGGTTGGTCCAATCCACATCCAGTTCATAGATCCACAACTGGTCGGAACCACCGCCAAGAGCATCGTCATTGAATGCGATGTAGAGTCCGGGCGATCCGGCTGGAGCAAACTCTCCGTCGTTATCCAGCGGAGGGACACACATAAACCCGTCAGAAGAAGCAGGTCTCCAGGGATTATTAAAGTTAACTGCCAGAGCAGTCCCCCCAACCAGCATTGGCTCACGTTCAAAAACATAGATATCATTTCCCGAGCTGTTGTTCACGCCCATGTAGTAACCGTTTTGCCAGATTCCGAACTTCGGATAGTCAGGAATCGCATCTACCTGAAATGAATACTGATGCCATGTGTCGGTAGGATCATTGGTAGTGGATACTGCAATCAGCATATAGTTGGATCCGAAAAAGGAGATCGAAAATTCAGTCACAAGCCAGCGATCGGCCTGTTCATCATATAAAATGATCGGATCACCATCGTTGTGGCTAGCCCCCGGGACATTGCCGAACAATAGGTTCAGGTTGGTCGGACCGGCAACCAGTGTTCCGGCTTTATCGTAGATGGCATAGACCGTGTTGATGGTCTGCATGTAATGATTCGGCCCGGTTGTCCCATTACAGTCCGGAGGATAATATGGAGAGGTTTGTCCGTTAAAATTTACTATCGGTGACCTGTTCAATAGTGTGGTTCCCATAGTTCGCTGCCATGCAGGGTCATCTCCTTTAGGAAGAGATGTTGCGGCAAATGGATAATTCCGGTATTTCAGCCCTTCGTTGAACTGCTTCTTCATGGCCTTCGCCTCAATCTCCATAAACTCCACAACCGTCATGGGTGGCAGATCCCGGAGTGCCTTGCTCACTCCATGATAGGTGCCGGTGATTACTGATGAAGGATTTATTGGTGCATCCTGAGAATTCACAACATAAGCCGTGAAAACCAGGAAAGATATTAACAAGGTTGTTCTCTTTTTCATGTGTCGATAATTTTGAAACTCTATTTGAAGTTACAAAGATACGTATAATGTTAGATATGTGATCGGGTGTGTATGAGAGTTGGATATCATCTCAGTTGCTTCAACTCGAACGAAATTGCCTCTTCCAAACTCCTGATATCCTTTTGAATAGAGCGGATTTCACCAGCGGTCATATAGACGCCGGGTTCAATCTGTGTCATCTTCTGACGGGCAAGTTCTGCCATAGAGCGGGATGAAGCCAGCAATTTATGAAGATATCCGGGATCATTTCTATGCTTTCCTTTTTGTGACTGAAAATCGTTGAAATAATCCACGGCTGCATGCATCGCATGAACGGCATTGTTATAGATATCGATGTAGTAATTGCTCCGGATGTTAGAAATATAGGAACTGAATTTCCGGTATACACGAGTCAGTTCACGGATATCAACGTGTATGCTTTTTGCACGCCGGAGGCTTTCCTCTGCCCGTTCCAGTTTTCCCAGGGTGCAGAAAAGTTCCAGAGTGTCTGCAAAGTTAAAAAACTGCTCACCGCTTTTTTCTCCTGCCAGGAATTCAGGATGTGTAATGGGATAGGATTTCAGTTGCCAGATCGGATCGAAAGGCATATGGGTGGATAGCAGGCTGTCGGGATGTGCTTTATAGAAGTTCCAAGAGAAGCTTTTATAATAACGGCCGTCATTTACATAGCCACTTCCCCATGTCGGATCAAACAGGTACCATTCACCGTCAATCCGGGTAGCATTCCAGGCATGTCCGAGATCGAATTTGTTCTTGCCATCCATCCTCGTGTATCCATGGACTGTGAACGTTTTGATTCCCAATCGATTACAAATATTCCGGAATACTTCAGCATACCCCTGGCAGACAGCCCGGCGAGTGCTGAGTGTGGCATCAACCAGCTTATTCAGGCTCTCTATCCGTATCGGGGAGGTTGATTTACGCACATCGTAATCGATCTCTTTTGCCAACCAGATATAGAGTGCTTTTACACGTTCCTCATCTGTCGGGAAAGTTGTTTCCAGGTAAGAGGCAAACAGTCCGGGTGAGTGGGTAACCCGGGGAGGAATGGACCGGACCAATGAGTCAGCATCCCATTCACCGGCCGTGATTGTGGAAACAATCAGAAGTGAGATCAGCAACGAGAAAAGGAGACCTTTCATCATTCCAAATTTACGAAACATCAAATATAAAACTTAAAATAAATCGGTATATTGCAAGCTAAATTCAACTCCAATGAAACAGCGGCAAAACAGAATATCCTATCCGGGATTATTCATTGTTCCACTTATTCTGGGAATTTCCCTCTTCACCTCCTGTTCAAAGAAGTTCATGATAATTGATAAACCTGCTTCCATGCCTCCTGCCCGTATCCTGGAATATTCGCCCCGGGTAGCTCTGGTTTTGGGAGGAGGAGCTTTTCATGGCACTGCACATGCAGGCGTTATCAAAGTATTGGAAGATGAAAATATCCCTATTGACCTGATCGTGGGCACCAGTGCCGGCAGCATGGTCGGAGCACTCTATGCAGATTACCCGCATATCGATTCCCTTACTCCACTGGTTAACGACATCAAAGCAAAAGATGTATTCGACTTTTCTATTATCCGTTCCAGCGAAGGATTTGTTTCAGGAAAACGGCTTCAAACATATCTCAATCAGCACTTACATGTAAAAAATATCGAAGAGACAGAAATACCCTTCGTGGCTGTCACGACAGATATGAACAAAGGCAAATCCGTTGCCCTTTCATCCGGACCAATTGCCCCTTCGGTGAACGCATCATGTGCGATCCCCTACATCTTTGAACCCGTTCAGATGTATGGGACCCTATTCTCCGATGGTGGGATCATCAACAACGTCGCCACAGATGTTGCCAAAGCCTATGATCCAACCGTGATCGTCGCAGTGGATGTCATGGCAACCTGGGATACCGCACCAGATCTAAAAAACAAAACGGAAGTACTCTACCGGGCATTCTCAGTAGCAGCACGTCAACTAAGGGATCACAACCTCAGGTATGCTGATATCATCATCTCTCCTGATTTGAAAGGGATGCCACTGATGAGTGCAAAAGAGAATAACCAGATGTTTGAAGCGGGAGTTAAAGCTGCAAAAGAGGCCATACCGGAGATCCGGAAGATACTGATTCAGAAAGGGATTATAAAATAGACTCAAATAAAAGTTGACATTTAGACTTTTATATAGTATATTTAACGCATTAAAATATCCATTCACAAAAACCAAATCATCGACAAATGAAAAAATTTATTTTATTTTTGGTAGTAACCATCTTACTACCTGTGTGTTCGATTGGCCAGGATACCACCTACCTGTCCATCAAAGATTTTCAGGTTGAAAAGAATCGCATCCTCAGATCGGTGAACCGCACGAACAGATCCAATCAGGAACTACAAAAAAGGTTGGTCAGGCAACAGGTGGTTCTCGACAGTCTGTATCAGCTTCTTGCAGTTCAACGACACCAGATTATCACACAACAAGATTCCCTGGTACAACTACAAACAGAGCAGGCAAATCTTGATGGCCGGCTGGATACACAGCAAAAATCAGGAACCTTGCTCGCTATTTTAATTCCGGCAGGACTGTCTGTTTTATTCCTCATTTTATTAATCTGGCTGCTTGTACTTCGCAGTCACACACGTTCCTCTCAGCAAAATCTGGAAGAAGAACTGGGAAAAAGCAATAAAAGGTTCGACGATCATACGGTTACTGCTGCAAAAGAGCTGTCAGCAATAAAAGCGCAGACCAATGCATCCTTCAACGGACTGGAAAAACGCGTTGATGCTTTCTCAACCGAGCTGGAACTGAAAATTACGAACCTGGAGAAGGTACATCAGGAAGAGATGGCTGCTCATCACTCGATGCACAAAACATCTGTTGAAGAGTTTGAAGCCTTTAAAGCAGAATTACAGGCCGGTTATAAATCGATCTCCGGGGAGCTTGAGAAAGTAAGTAAAGATTTTAGTGCCACGATCAAAAAGACCAAAGATGCACTCATGGAGTTGATTGCCGGGAGACCTGAAAAATAACAGGCTATCCGACATCATTAATCCTCTGATTTCTTGCTTCTTAACGGAATCACTCCCGCCATCTCCCCGATCAGGTTCACCAGGTCTGCTCCTTCAGGGACGACGATGGTCGTATTCTCCGCAAGTGATACTTCAAGAGCCTGGATGCGTCTTAGCAACTGAGCATTGCCGATAAAGTATCTTTCGGCTGCTTCGTTTACCAGTTGGATAGCCTGTGCCTCTCCTTCTGCCACGAGGATAGCAGCCTGCCTCACCCCTTCAGCTTTACGAATTTCAGCCCGTTTCAATCCATCGGCCTGTGTCTCCTGAGCAGTAGCAAAGTCGATGGCCGCTATCTTCTCATTCTCCGCTTTGACGATTTTATTCATCGTATCCTGTACATCTCTCGGTGGTTCGATCTCTTTTAACTCTGTACGAATGATCTCGATCCCCCAGTTGGAGGTTTCTAACAGAAGTGTCGAATGAAGGTCCTTGTTGATCCTGCCCCGCTCACTGTTTGCAGATTTTAGGGTCAGGGTTCCGATGATGTTCCTGAGCGTTGTTCTGGCCAGGTTGACTATCTGATATTCGATCCGGTTCACATTATACTGCGATGCTTTTACCTGTTCATCCTCAGATTTGATCTTGAAATAGACCTGGGCATCCACTTTGGCATTCAGGTTATCGTTGGTAATGATCTCCTGTGGTTCGGCATCGATCATCCTCTCAGTGATATTGACCTGATACATTTTATCGATAACCGGAATAATCCAGTGAAATCCGGGATTGGCAAAATGGTGATATTTTCCAAACCGTTCTATAAGCCCGCGGTGCGTAGGGCGCACGATACGGATACCGATAAAGAAAAGCAACAAAAGAAAGGCGATGATAATAATCCATGGAATTCCTGACATACTTACTTGGGTTTTGAAAGGTAAATACTAAATTTGCTTAAAATTTCATCAAATATACCAAGAAACAGATACCAAAACTATTAAATAACAAAAACCTTCACAAAATTCCATTTTTATGAAAACCTTTTTTAGCCTATTCATTGCAGCTTGCTTTGGGATCACCCTGATGACAAGTTGTAACCGGTCAGCCAAAACAGTGGAGATGACACAATTCGATTCCCTGATGCAAGCCAAAGTAAATGAATTTGCAGTGGTGAAGCTGACCACCGATCTCTCTTTGTTGACAGAAAAAGAGAAGCAGATGATCCCCATGTTGATCGAGGTGGCACGGATCATGGACAACCTCTTCTGGCAGCAGGCTTTTCGCGAAAACAAACTCACATTCCTCGATAGCCTGACCAACATAGATGCCAGGGAATTTGCCGGGATCAACTATGGGCCGTGGGAACGTCTCGACGGAAACAAACCTTTTCTTTCAGATTATGGCGCCAAACCACCGGGAGCCAACTTTTATCCGGAGGATATGACGAAAGAGGAGTTTGAAGCGTGGGATGATCCCAACAAGACAAGCCAGTATACCTTCATCTGGAGAGAAGAGGATGGCAGCTTGAAATCAGTCTGGTATCACGAGGTGTTCAGGGAGTCTGTAGAGAAAGCCGCCGGCCTCCTGATACAGACAGCATCCCTTGCTGAGGATGAAGGGCTGAAGAGATACCTGGAGCTGAGAGCAAAAGCTCTGGTCATGGATGATTACTTCCCTTCCGACATGGCCTGGATGGATATGAAAACCAACACCATTGATTTCGTAGTCGGACCGATTGAAAATTATGAAGACAATCTTTTTGGCTATAAAACGGCTTATGAAGCAGCCATATTGATTAAAGACAAAGAGTGGAGTAAGCGCCTGGAGAAATTTACCGCGTATTTGCCGAAACTTCAAAAACAGTTGCCTGTTGATGCCAAATACAAGCAGGAGAAACCCGGAACCGGCTCTGACCTGAATGCGTATGACATTATCTATAGCGCTGGTGATATGAATGCCGGAAGCAAAACCATTGCCATCAACCTTCCCAATGACGAACGGGTTCAGCTTAAAAAAGGGAGCCGCCGGCTACAACTGAAAAATGCGATGAGAGCGAAGTTTGATCATATCCTCGTCCCCATTGCCGGTGTATTGATCGATTCCTCCCAGCGTGACCATGTAAAATTCGATGCGTTCTTCAGCAACGTGATGTTCCATGAAGTAGGTCATGGCCTGGGGATTAAAAATACCATCAC
>JAFCGF010000043.1 GCA_017608295.1 Candidatus Woesearchaeota archaeon | reverse complement strand
TGCAGCGCAGCGAAAAACCAAACGCCTTGTTGGCGTTGTACATGTTACTGTAGCCACTGGTGAAGTATAAGTACCAGCCGTTGTTGGTAGCGCTCTGCGTACTGCTCCAGTAGAAGCCGTACCATCCGCGAAGGTCCAGCGAACCATCGTTGTAGCCAAAGAGCCCGGCAGCGTGCATTTTTAACCCGGAGTTCCATGGGTCGTTCCAGTTTGTCCAGTTTCCATTTGCATCTACATTGGTCCATTCGGTAGAGGTTGGAATACGCCAGCCACTGCCAAGTTCAAGGGTACACGGATCATTGGCAGCCTGCCAATCAAGGTCTTCAATAATAGAAGTTATCCAGGTTGTATTCGGAGTTCTGGTTGTTCCATCATGCTTGTACCCCTGTTTAAGACTAAATTGCCAGTACCACCCTGCTGAAGCTTCTGTGGGGTCGTCAACATCAGTTGCCTGCTGGCTTGCACCCAGGTTTCGGGTAATCCAACACTTTGTTATTGCTCCAGGTATATTTGTTACCGTGCCGTAGGTTACCGTTTTATCAACAGGAGCTACACCGCCTGTAGCTATATGGTTAATTGTAAAAGGATCCCCGTAAATCGGGCAGGCAAGCGTCGATTGCGTTAACGTAACCGGGCTTGAAAAGCCGCATCCATTGTAAGCCCAAGCATACCTGGTATAAGGGGTTCCACAGGTAAGTCCGGTCTCGGTCTTCGTGGTATTTATACCCAAATCCTCTGCGCTTCCATAATCGTTTGTTGTATTCCATTTATAACCGGTCGCTCCTGTCACAGTATTCCAATTCCAGGCGATCTTGGTTGCTGATGGCACATGCGTTCCAGCAACCGGAGATAGCGGATTCATACAGGTTGCATTGATCAGATACCACGTCCCATTGATGAACATTGCCATGGCACCCGATCCACCAGAGCTGCAATCGGTACAAAATACCACCAATCCTGATGCAGGGCTGGCAATAGAGTTAATCTGGTTATAGGTCATTCGCGGGGGTAAAAATCCTTTTGTTGTCGATTTGACATCCAGCATAGCTGAATTGTCAGGATCGCTGTTATCAGTGTTAATACCAACTTGTCCATATCCTGAAACATAGCTCAGGACAACAATAAATAAGATGAACCTTTTCATAATGAATGGTTTTAGAACACGCAAACTACCTGTAAATATATGAAATGTTAGTAAGAAGTCAAGAGAAAACACTGACTTTAACTATAAAACACCCCTCAGTATGCCATTCAGAGCCATCAGAAAATGATCTCTGTTTCTTTGGGCTTCTCTCCTTCTGTTTATCTTTTGGCTGTGCTGGATACCCTTTCGGGATATTCTATTTCCTTGAGGAGCTTAGTTATCTGATAGACAACGCTCTCTCTCTAAAAAAACAACAATAAAAGATTTATTATTAACCCTTTAAAAATCAATCAATATGCACAACTTAAATTATAACAGCGATACTGGTAGATATTCATTTGTCAGCGCTAACAAACCTGCCTGGCATAATCTGGGCACAGTCCTTGAACATGTATTTACAGCAAAAGAAGCTATTGAATATGGAGGTTTGGATTTTACCGTAGAAAAACAAAGGCTTATTACGGAAAGATGGCTGGATGTGCCGGATCACTTCGTAACAGTACGGGAAGATAACAACGAGGTTCTTGGGCTGGTGGGGAAAGATTATACCATCGTCCAGAATCGGGATGCCTTTTCTTTCTTTGACCAGATTGTCGGAGAAGGTAAAGCAATCTATGAAACAGCCGGATGCCTTGGAAAAGGAGGGGTTATCTTCATCACGGCTAAACTTCCAAAACAGATCATCATTGGGAATGACAGCCCAATTGATAATTATCTTGTCCTTTGCTCTTCCCATGATGGATCAATGGCCATAACAGCCTATTTTACTCCCGTGCGTGTTGTCTGCCAGAACACCCTTAACGCCTCATTTAAACACAATACAAACAGGGTGTATATCAAACATACTCAAAATGTGAAGGAACGCTTTATGGAAGCAGCACATGTTATGGGAATCCACTCTGAATACCTTGATAAGCTCCAGGGGGCTTTTAACCTTCTTAACGATAAAAGGGTATCTGACCAGGATATGAAGTCCATCGTGACAAGAGCCTTTTTGAATAAAGAAGAGATCAAGACACTGGCTCTGACCGGGGACGTAGAACTTTCCACCAGGAAAACGAACATGGTGGATGGCGTTTTACACTACTATCATGAAGCCTCTGAGATCGACAGTATCCGTGGCACAGGATATGGGGTATACAATGCTATGACAGGCTACTTCCAGAACATGAAGAATTTTCGTAGTGAGGAGGCGAAGATGAAATCAATCGTCTTGGGAGGATTGTCTGCTCAATATACTCAAAGGGTGTTTGACAGGCTTATTAAGTACTGATTTAATCGGTGGATTCAATTCAGGTTCAAAAGTAAAGTTCTTGAATATTACATCTTCTTTTATCAGAATTCTTGATTGAATATTGTAATATTTCAGTTTTATTTTACTCATTTATATCATACTTACGCTTATAAATAACTAACATTTAAAAACCTTACGCTTAACGATCAGCTATATGAAGCGTTTGGTATTTAGAAGCACCTTACTGTCAAACCGCTGATATGTTATTTTAATGTTCATGCTTTCAAATTTAGCACTTCCCGCCAAACGCCTTATATAGCATGTTGCCGGCTGCCCTTCTGTCTCCGAGTCAGCTTATTATAAGTCATTTCCTTCTTTTTGGTTTTTGCACACCAGGCATTCCAACTCCTGTTCGTGTGTAATAGGTTTCAATATCGTCTTTGTATGAAAGCATCATTATTGTCTCGTTCTCTTTTTCTTCTTTCAGAGGAAATAAGTTCTCAAAGAAATATCCCAGTATGTCAATCTCGTCATGAAACTCAATATCGTTTCTTTCATAAAGTCCTAACCTGTTTTGAAGATACTCTTTGAAGTCCGCTTCGCTCTCAACCATGTCAGCAAAAATCATCAGGTCATAAAGTGAAACTATCCAAGTCCATTTGTAAGCGGCACTTAACACACCCGATTCAATCAGGTATTTAAGATTGACTGAAACAGTTGAAAGATGTTCGTAGGTAACAGAAATTTTAATTGTCTGATAATTTTTACTTTTGTTAATTGTCAAAGTTTTTCCTTGGTTGTTGTCCGTGTATCTGAATTCTGGAGCAGCAGAATCATTGATAAATTTTTCAGCACGGTAACACTGATATGAACCTTCATTCACCGTTTCTTTTAGTCGGTCTTTCAATCCTAAGATTGCTCCTCTGCGATGTTTCTTATTTAATTCACCTGCTTTAACTTCAATGATGTAAAGGGTATCGTTTCCTATTCCTAAAATATCGAGTTCGGGTTCTTTTGGAATTCCGTCTTCAACAATGTTGTATTTCAGTGAATGATAAAACTGAACTGTCGGCAAGAATCTTTCAAAGAGTTGTTTTACTTTTAATTCAATGTAGTTATCTCTTGATGTGTGACTTGTGTTGCCTTTGAAACGCTGCTCATAATAAACTGCATCGGCTGACAGCAAAAGATTTGCTGTGATGTCAAAAATATTTCTGAAAGCAAGATTTATGGAGAAACAAAAAAACTTATCACCAACTTTTATCAGAGGTTTTGTCTTTATTACAGAATCTCCCAAAGGGAAACCTCCAAACTTGCCTTGAAGATATAATGCATTGTCACCAAATTGATGTGAGAGCAGATTAAAAATTTTTAGTTGCTTTTCATTTTCAGGGATAACATAAAATAATCTATTATATCCTTCAATATAATCAAATGGAATAGCTGTAGGAGTTTGTCTATTGTCTTCTGAATATAAATCCTCATTTCCTTTCCTGATTCCAAAAAGAGTTTTAAACTGCATCCCTAATTTTTTCATCTCATTCGTTTCATGCTCTATGTCCTTTATCTCATTCGGTCTAAATATTCTATCGTAGGCTAAGGAAGCCCCAAAAGGATTCGCAATTTTTGAGACAACTAACACATCTAATCTTTGAATGGTTTCATAAATGTCAGTTGAAGAAAATCCGTAATACTGATTTAGAAAACCGTCATGCAGTGCAAATGTTTCTGTGTAAACTTCTGCAATGTGTATATGGTAACCGTCACCACGAACATGCATAGCATCTTCCATCACCCTTAATTTTAGCCAGTGGTCAAACTCAGTTCCCCCAGATGGATTGTCTGCTGACATTTCATAAAAGCCAACATTGTATTTTATTTTCGAAAGTTGTTCCCGTATTTCGTCAATGTTTGCTTGTGTAGGTATAACGCCTGCTTTTGTGTTTGCACTTGCTGATGCAATGCTCATTGCGTATTCTAACAATACTTCAATTTCATCGTCATCAATTATTTTTTCCTTCTCCGCATGTTCTTTGTCTTCTCCATTGTATGTCTCCATGAATTGATTGTAGGGGTTTGGTGATGACTGTAGTAGTCTTGCTCCTAAACCACCTAACATATAAATTTTATCATAGCGGTTTATCAGGTCAACGGCTATTTTGATTTCTTCTTTTATCCAATTAAAATACCTATCCCGATCTACTCTTGCCTGATCAAAAGCATAACGCCACTGCTTTTTAAATTCTTCATCAAAGTAAATTGGTTCACTCATTAGTACTATTTATTAAGGTTTGCACTGTCTTGAAGGGTTGCCGGTAACGGATGGCTAAACGCATGAGCCAAATTGCCTACGAGAAAAAGAACTAAATCATTCTATAAACCCGTCACCAAGGGGTCGTAGTTGGATAATAATTAACTCACAAACATCCCTATATAGATCTTCTACTGGTCTATCAATCTCTGCTGCTAAAATAATACCATCGGGTTTTAGTATTTTCCTAATTCTTGGTAGTTGGAGAGAAAAAAGTTCATGCAAAGAAGAATAGCTAATATCGCCAAAACTCATTCCAAGCGAACTGCCATTCTCAAGTAGAGTCAATATCTCGTCATACTTTTGTCCTATGATCCGTGTGTTTAAGGGGTTAAATTCATAATTCTCAAGAAACCATTGACGAATTACTCCTAATTCATTTTCAATACTTTTAATTTTTCCCATTTTCAGAATAATTTAATTTTTCCTATTCAATACAAATGTACACCGGGAATATGTCAGATTTACGTCATTTTCGTCGAGTTATCAACAACAATAATTAGATGAAATTCTAAGTAAATACGATTTTATCAGCCTTTTACCACGACCCGACATCAAGGCGACAGCCAATACCGTAATTTGAAAATAGATGCACTTCAACATGCACCATGAAAAATGACAAGCCCTGTAGTTTATTGAACCACAGAGCTTTTTTTCATTTTCAGTGTACCCAGGACAAGAGCACGCCGTACACTCTTGAATGCGAATAATTATCATTCAGATTCAATTGTCCATTTTTCAAAAATGATCGGCAGACTATTTGACAAACAGAGCTACTGTATGTATAAATGTATGTATAAATAAAAAAGGCTTCAACATCAACGTGCTGAAACCCTTGTTATTTCTGTCTCCCCGGTAGGGCTCGAACCTACGACCCGCTGATTAAGAGTCATATCAATACCTTTTTTATCAATTTTGTATAGTCTCCGCAAATGCAATATAATAAAGGCGTCTGGCAATACCTTGTTAATAACTTTTTTGTATTCTGTGTGTCCTTTTTTGTACATTTGTGTGTCCTTTTGTGTGTCCTTAAAACCGAATAGCAATGAAAAGCGATAGTAAACCCACCACTGGGATCTTTCTTGAAACCCGGAAGCAGCACAAAGATGGCCGATATCCGGTGAAACTCCGTGTTACCTATCAAAGGAAACGGCGATATTATGTTCTCCAGGATGAGAATAAGCAGAATTTATCTATGTCAAAAGAAAAGTTCTCCAAAGTAATGGGGGAACGCCCCCGGGATTCTTATAAGAATATCCGGATTCATTTGAATGAGCTGGAACGGATCGCTGTGGAGGATGTGATTGAGAAATTACCTGTATTCACATTTGAGTCATTCGAACAGAAATATTTCAGCAAGCAACTTGATAAGATTGATGTGATTGGTTCTCTTAAAGCAAGAGAAAAGGACTTGCGAGCTGATAACCGGATATCTACTGCAGTGACTATGAAGAATACACATCGGTCAATTAAGGCTTTCACCGGCAAGCCAGTGCTCCCTTTTGAATCAGTGACAATTACTTTCCTAAAAAAATATGAAGCCTGGATGACTACGAAAACCGATAAAAGAGGTGCAAACAGCCTCACTACAGTCGGAATATACCTCCGCAATGTGCGAACGATATATAATCAGGCAAGGCGAGATGGGATAATAAAAGATGTTCCTTACCCCTTTGGTATGGGAAGATACCAGATCCCAGGAGGTAAGAACATAAAGAAGGCCCTGAGGCAGGCGGAGGTGGGGTTGATAGCGAATTATCCGGCTGTGGACGGCTCATCTGAACAAATGTACCGGGATTACTGGATGTTTTCCTATCTCTGTAATGGGATCAACGTGAAAGATATGGCCATGATCAGGTATCGGGATATCGACGGGGATGTTATCAGGATCACCAGGGCAAAAACAGAACGTGAAACCCGAAAATCCCCCCGACCGGTAACAATTATTATTACCCGCCAGATCGGACGTATCATTGATCGCTGGGGGAACAAACCTCTTCTACCAGACACCTACCTCCTCCCGATCCTTGAAACCGGAATGTCTGCGGAAAAGGAATATAAACGTATTCAAGATTTTACAAAAAGGATAAATCGGTGTATGGGTGACCTTGCGAAGGATCTTGAGATACCGATGAAAGTAACTACATACACAGCTCGGCATAGCTTTGCCACAGTGTTAAAGCGATCTGGAGCATCAACAGAGTTTATTTCGGAGTCTCTTGGTCATAAAAACCTTCAAACAACAGAATCCTACCTGGCTGACTTTGAGATCGAGGAAAAGAAGAAATGGGCCGAGAAACTCGCAAACTTTGGAAGCAATGGAGAAGACTAATCCCGAATTAACGTTTACCGATAAGGCATTACGAGAGCTTAAACTAATTCAATATATCTTTAGGTGCCAGGCAGAACCAGGCGAATCCCTTAATAATCCAATTCAAGTAATGGATTCAGGGGGCAAGGAAGCGACGGGTTACTATATTGCCTCATTAGATATTTTCTCCGAGACTGAGCTTCTTTATTTGCATGAGTTGAAAAAACACATTACAGAGCGGTTTGAAACCTCTCGTAGATTGGACCTCCTTAACTCACAATTACAAGAGATTAAGAAAGAGGCGGCTGCCGCAATTCAATACCATAATGATTATGTTGTGGATCGAGCGCTACAATACCAGCAAAAGGCAAAAAGGGCTAAGTTTGATAAACGAATTGAACTATCAGAGCACCATTCGGCTGTCATTGCAATTGATCAAAGCCTTACTTATGGACACCTCTACCTTGGGGCTTCGAGAACAAATTGGAAATTCCACAGGCCAAAAGCCAGGAATTACCCATTTAATTATATTGCAGATAATGGCCTTTTCTTATATTATTGTAGGAAACTCATTTCTTTTATTGATAACATAATTTTTGATAAGCGAACGATAAAAAGGCCACCCCTCATAATGCCCTTTCCAGATTATTTAACCCTTGAGTTCCCGGAGTCGAGGCTTGCGCTTGCTGATTTTCTTAAAAAGAGGTTTTCGGGGAAAAAGGGCAAGGAAATTGCTTATATGATAATGGCCCTGTCTTATAAGGGGAGGCGACGCATTAAATTTGACTATAAGTCCCACTTATATAATTCAATTCGGGAATATTTTGGTGTTGATATTGGAAGTGATCCATCAATAAATAAGTACCTTTCTATTGATACCCCCCCCGAACAGAATAATAACTTCCGTGAGATTGTTAGTTTAATCGAGGAATTTATTCGAGAACAGCCCCTCATATAATTACTTCCTTTAGTTTCATTATCGGTTTGGTTGTTTTTGGTTGTGTCAAACAACCAAACAACCAGAATAGCTGATATTTAGTCATTTATAGTGTGTTGTTAGTATTATCTTGCAAAGATTTTTAAAATCTTTTAGATATGCATACAACAACTAATCCCTTTGAAGAGATAACCGTTCGGTTGTCCAGGATTGAGAACACCCTATGTGCGATAAAAGATCGCAACAATTCTCAATCCGATAGCCAAGGCCCGGAGTTTCCAATCGATATTAAAGAAGCCGCCAAAATAACTGGCAAATCGGTGCCGACTCTATATGGATATTGTCACCGGGGCACCATTCCGCACATGAAACGAGGGCAGCGCCTATATTTCTATAAGAAGGAGCTCTTGGATTGGATTGAATCCGGCCGGGTCAGAACAACGGATGAAATCAAACAGGCCGCCGCTGAATCCCTGGAAAAATGAATCAAGGATTAAAAGAACTCCGACGCCTCGCCATGGATCACACCCGGCGGAAATACGCTTCCGTTCCTGATCACGCCCTGGTTATTTCTAAGTATAGTGATAAGACAGCAAACGGGCTTACCCGGGCCATAATAGACTATATCCGATTTTGTGGAGGCCAAGCTGAAAGAATCTCTTGCACCGGTCGGATACTCGACAAGCGGAAACAATACGTTGACACGGTTGGTTTTCACCGGATGGTTGGATCTGTTCAGTGGATCAGATCCTCAATGCAAAAAGGCACCAGCGATATTTCTGCTGTCTTTAATGGTGTTTCACTAAAAATAGAGGTTGAAGGTAGGCCGGGACAGACAAAGTCCGTCACAGGCCGCCTATCAACGCCAGGTCGAGGCTGCCGGGGGTTTGTATTACATTGCCCGCGACTTCCAAGGCTTTTATGAATGGTTTATAGATAAATTTCAAACAGAAGGGGTCCCGGTACCAGCGGAAGCTCCCAAAAAATAATCGTTATGCGACCAGACAAATATACACCATATCACCACGCTTTTGATCCGCCTGAAGAAACTGATCCGAGGGGGGACTTGTTAGATTTTATCGAAGAGAAGGAGCAAGATCTTTTTAGGTATTCCAAGAGGTCCGATGCAACTGAACAGTTTATCAAAAGAAGATATAAAGATATCTCAATCCTTCAACAGATATATGATAGGCTAACTAACCTAAATCTGTATTCGCTCTGGGTTAAATTAGAAAAGCTTATAAAAGTAATTCGTGATCAGGATTATCATGGGATTCGCATTACTATCCCATTCGTTAAAAATGCAAATGATGGGAAGTTTTATGATATCGATTATAGGAGGGAGTTGTAATGAAACTTGAAGATATCCTGGTTGAACTCGAATCCCGCAAAAATCAAATCCCTAAGCGAGATATTGGAAAATTCGCAAAATCCCTCATTATAGATCCATCTAAAGAGGTTGAGGCTCCACCAATTATTTTATCGTTTGATACTGAACGCTCATCAACGATATGCACACTGGGAAACTTTTCTCTACTGATGGGTAAAGCTAAAAGCCGAAAAACATTCCTGATCACAGCCCTTGCCGCTGCAGCAATCTCAGATGAATGTAGCATATCAGGACTTGTCGGAAGTATGCCGGATGATCGAAGGACTATTCTATTTGATACAGAGCAGGCCAGTTACCACGTTCATCGAACCGTTAAAAGGATATGCACCCAAGCCAGGAACTCAAACCCTGATAACTTCATAGCATATGGCCTCAGGCCGCTCACACCGGCCGAACGTGTTGAAGTGATAGAACATGTCATCCAAACGACAGAACGCCCTGGAATCGTTATTATCGATGGAATACGGGATCTTCTTACTATGGGAATAAACAACGAAGAAGAAGCAACGGAGATTATATCCAAGATCCTGAAATGGACTCATGAATACCACATTCATATAATGTTGGTGCTCCACCAGAATAAAAACGACATGAACGCAAGGGGGCATATTGGAACTGAAGCGATGAATAAAGCTGAAACCGTTTTATCCGTTTCGAAAGACGCAAGAAACAACGAAATCAGTATTGTGACCCCAGAATACTGCCGGGATATCGAATTTGAACCGTTTGCATTTCTGATTAACTCCGATGGATTGCCGGAACTTACAATTATGTCAGAACATGGATCGAACATACTTGATAAAATCACGGATAACCTTAAACATATATTACCGGGCATGGTTACTCTGCAATATACAAAACTGGTAAATGAGTATATGGAAATCGGTGGGTGCGCAAACAGAACAGCCAAGGGCCATATATCACGAGCCTTGAAAGCCGGGATTCTCAAAAAGGATTTGAATGAGCAATATAAACTAAAAGACATTTCACAGGATGAGGAAGCACCTTTCTAAAACTACGATTTTGCACTTCATAGTGCAGTGCAGGTGCAAGCGTATACATATATACGCATTTGCACCTTGCACCACACTGCACCGGAGAGTAAAACTGCACCAAATTGCACTGTTTTTTGCACCAAAACCTGCACCAATATTTATTGGAGTTTGTTTGTAAACAACAATTAACATACAATATCATGAAAGGGAAAAAAGGATTCCAGCCCGGTGTGTCCGGGAATCCGGCGGGCCGTCCATCCGGTTCAAAGAATAAGGCAACAGAAGACATCCGAAATCGGATAACGCTATTAATAGAAAATAACCTTGATCTTATTGAAAAAGATTTCCGGTCGCTCAAATCCAGGGACAGGCTTGCAATCTTTGAACGCTACCTCCGCTATGTTGTACCTCCGCTATCTGTTGTTGACGTTCGTGCTCAATTCCGACCAGAAATTGAAATCCTTTCTGATGAGCAATTATTCTTACTTGCTGAAAAAATGTTATTACTAAATGATCCAGATAATGAAACAAAAGAATGAATATCGGGAAAGGCTAATAGATGCGATCCTAAACCAGGACATCGATGTGATTAACACGATTCATGAAGACAAAATCAAATTACTAAAAGACAAAATAATATTTGTCGAATGTAAGTGTAACGGGACATGGAGGGTTACTGCAATAGCCTTGGGATGGGTACAAAATAATAGCAAGACTTTGAACACCCGACAATTTGCTGAGATTATTGCTAAATACGATTTTCAAGTGATGGAGTTAACACATGGCCCCCTCATCAACGATATCCCCCCAAATGAAGAACGGGAAGCAGTAAAGCTATCTCAACCTGAAAGGATCGAATATTTCACTAAAGAGTTGGAGCAGATATGTAAAGAAATACCAGGAATCGATTCGGAAGAATGGGATAAATGAATGGCTAAAAGGCAGAATCTGAAGTGTTCAAAATCTTGTCAATAACTTCATTGTAATTATTCGTAAAACATTTCCTCCAATAATACTAATTATCACATACACACCAATTTTTATATAATCACCATCTGGTAAACATTTCGCTGACGATTCACAGTGAATCAGCGTAACGATTGTAGACCTTTATGGACCAAGAACGCTTCTAATGTTTGATAATCTTCCCCGTCTCAACCCTCTCACCTGCAATCACTCTGATGAAATAGATCCCCGCCGGTTTGTTAGCGAGGGAGAATTCGTGTATTCTCTCACCGGTGAACTGTTTGGAGTGGATTGTTTCGCCACGCATGGAATAGACCTCGACATGGACCAACAGTTCTTTATCTATCCCTGACAACTCTAAGGTAAAGGTACTTGTAGTCGGATTAGGATAAATCTTGAAGAATTTCCCGTCTTGATATCTGCTTATAGGAATATCCTGCCCAATTGAATCCCTGCTTTCTATAATAGGATTAACTTGTGGAAGCGAGCTGCCCTGGTTGCACCATGGCCCGGTGGGTGCGATGTAGCCATGTAGGTAGCCGCCTGGTTGCACGGTGGTACCATGAAGAAAATCAATTTTCTGCCCTGCAATGAGGGTGGCACTACCTCCATTCTGGACTTCGAAAGTGGTTCCGTTGCCGGCAACTGTCATTGTTTGTGTACTATTAAAACACCAAATTTGACCATTTCCGATGATTACCTCGGTTAGTTCTAACTGATAAGGAATAACATTTACATTTATTATAGAGGGTGAACTTGATCCGCAAATATTGTCAGCAGTTACAGAAATTAATCCTCCGCTGGAACCGGCAGTTGTAATGATTATGTTTGAAGTTGAACTCCCGCTCCAACCTGATGGTAAGATCCATGTATACGATGTTGCTCCGGATACAGATGCAACACTGTAGGGATTACCTGAACCCTCTTCTACTGTTGTGAGACCTGTAAGGGCGCCGGGTTGATCCGGAATAGCACTGACGGATACACTTTTTGTAACTGCTGAATTAGAAAAACAGGTATTATAAGCAGTCACTGAAATCGTTCCTCCGCTGGAACCGGCAGTTGCAGTGATTATGTTTGAAGTTGAACTCCCGCTCCAACCTGATGGCAAGAGCCATGTATAGGAAGTTGCTCCTGATACTGGTGAAATGCTATACGTATTGGTTGAACCCAGACAAACTTGTGAATTGCCTGAGATTGGACCAGTTTGCCCTAATAAATAGATTAGATCAACATCCTTAGTCTGAAACGCACTGGAACCACATGAATTATGAGCTGTAACTGCAATAAATCCTGGACATGAACCCACATTGGCTGTTATTGAAGTTGTTGTTGAACTCCCGCTCCAGTTGCATGGTGGAAAGCTCCATGAATAGGACGTGGCGTCTGGTACTGGTGAAATACTATATATATTGGTTGTACCTTCACAAGCCGGATTAATTCCTGAGATAGTACCAGGTTGAGCCGGAATATCAATAACGGTAATACTTTTCGAACTTGCTGAACTGGTAAAACAAAAGTTATTGGCAGTTACAGAAATGGTTCCTCCGCTGGAACCGACAGTTGCAGCGATGATGTTTGAAGTTGAACTCCCGCTCCAACCTGATGGCAAGAGCCATGTATAGGAGGTTGCCCATGGTACCGGTGAAATGCTATACTTTTGGGTTATCCCCGCACACACTGGAGATTTACCAGAGATAACACCAGGTTGTTCTAATAAAAAAATAACATCAACATATTTAGTCTGTTCAATACTGGAACCACATGAATTATTGGCAGTAACTTCAATATTTCCTCCAGAGGAACCCGCAATGGTTGTGATTGAGGTTGACGATGAATTTCCCGACCAGTCACCCATTGGAAGGGTCCAGGTATAGGCAGTAGCTTCCGGTACCGGTAAAATACTATATGTATAGGTTCCACCCTCACAAACCGGGGTTATTCCTGAAATAGCGCCGGGTTGAACCGGGGAAGTTTTAACAGTAATACTTTTGGACTGTACAATACTGGAACCGCATGAATTATTGGCAGTCACTGAAATCGTTCCTCCACTGTTGCCGGCAGTTACAGTGATTATGTTTGAAGTTGAACTCCCGCTCCAACCTGATGGCAAGAGCCATGTATAGGAAGTTGCTCCTGATACTGGTGAAATGCTATATGAATTGGTTGATCCCTGACAAACCAGGTCATTGCCAGAGATCGTGCCGGGTTGGGCTGGAACAGTACATCCTCTGAAGCCCAACAAGTAAACATAACCGCTGCTTGAGGGTGAATTTGAACGTACTTTAAGGTAAGCGTAACCTGAATAATTTGCAGTCCATTCAATAATGGACGAATTGGGTAAACAACCATCATTGTCCTCATCAATTAGTGAACACGTTGAATTATAGAGTTCCAGATAAGTATCATAGCTCGCTGCACCATATCCACAACCTGTTGAAAAGGTATATTTTACACCTGATGTTACATTTATACGATATATCTTGCAGCCATCGTGACTATGAGTTGAATAATGTGTATTCCAGGACGACGTTGGAGAAATTATATAATTATAGATAGGGCAATCCTGGCAAACAAGATCTATATAAAATGTATGCGTTCCTGCAACGTTGTCCTCATCGTCCAGTAAGATATAATAAGTTGTTCCGGCTGTCCATGACATGGCGCCTATCTGGCCGGTTGTCGAGACTCTGTCAATGCAGTTCCAATCTGAAGAGGAGCAAGATGTGGTTTTCCACATATAATCCACATACCCGCTGGCTGCTGTAACCCAAATGGAATATGTGCCAGTGAAAGGAGCAACAAAACTGTATATTTGCTCATTTCCCGGAGAAGGATTCCCACAGGGATTATTGGATGAGTTGAACCAAATCCCGGTTCCTCCGCCGGTAAATGTTTGGGTACTGCCTGATCCTCCCCATCCTATTGGAATTGCACTGTAACAAATATCAGGTGTAATATTGAAAATAGCTGCCTGCATATTATTTAAATCGATACCATTCGGATTTATATTCGATAAATAAAAGTAACCATCGCCGTATCCACCCCAGCCAAAGTTAAAGTGAAAGAAGTTTGTACCATCATAACCATCACATACAAATGCATGGCCGCCATAACTCCCATAACCACTATACTGAACGGGTCTTCCGTTATCCAGATCTGCCTTGAGCATATTTTCCCAATCCGTTTGAGAGTAAGGGGTTTTATATTTGTGATCACACACGGATTCATACTTAAAATAGTTCTTGAACGCATTTGCACTCATTGAAGCACCTGAACTTGATGGGCCATAATCCATTCCAACAGAAATACCGCAATGGTATGAAATAGTTGCAACATCTAAATTTGATGAACTTATGCTATTAGGCATTCCGGACCAATTATAGGTAGTCGCTCCAAAATCGGCTGACAGGATACCATAATCTGGGTGATTATAACTATATACACCAGTACCCTGATCAGGCCAGTTATGATATTTCATTATTTGCGCCATCGCTGTGGCTACACAACCTACTAGGCAATGACCGCAATATAAAGTAAAATCCTCTGGACATAATTCATTATAGTAACATCCCTGCTTCCATGTAGTTGATAGTAAAGGCAACACCCCGGTCAAAATCATATCACCCAAAGGAAGGGAATTGTCCTGGCATGCTTGCCATTCACTTTCAATGGCCGAATCGGGAGGCAGGTTGTTTTGCTTGACATATTCGATCTGGTCGTAATAATTATTCATCCAGGATATATATTGTGGAGGGAACTCATCATCGGGATAAAATGAATGGCTTCGATTATAAGCAAGAATAGGATGTACATGATCCTCTGCGGCCACAACAATATACCCCTGATCATCAGGGAAGTTAAAAAAATAACACAAAGCCTGGTTATTCCTGGTTTCCGTTTTAACCAGGAACAGCGTGTCGAATTTGATTTGAAGGCGCAAGTGAAGAAAATTCTTTGCAACTTCTTCGGCAGTTACTACTGACACTTCTTCAGACAACAGAATATTTGAATAAATCAATATTCCAAAAATAATAATGACTATTTTTTTCATTTACTGATCTTTTAATTTGGAAAATTTCTTTTTTATGAAGGAACGAATATATAAAACCTTACTATTACAAATACAATAATATGCCATTCAAATTTCCAAAACCCTGATTCCGCAATCCCTTACATCATATTCATAGTGTATACAATTACAAGGTAAAGTTTTTCCTCATTATTGGTTTAGTGTGTGATAACCAAGCCTATATTGCCTGTCAATATCCATTATAATCCCTAAATATAAATCTTGATTAAGGCTCATCTGTTTTTCCTTATTTGTATTTTTTTTCATAGGATAGGATTATCGCGCTCAGCTTTGAAGAGTGTGCGCACTTCGCTGCTTCGCGCTCATGGCGCATCTCAGTCCCGGAGGCAACGGAGAGAAAGGCCGGATGCCTTGCCGGGGTGGGTCGTGAAGCACACTATACTGCCGAAGACCAGGTCCCAGCCGCCTCCAAAGGAGGTGGACCACTGCGTACTGCTCCAGTAGTTGCCGGTTGAGCCGGCAGCGTGCATTTTTAACCCGGAGTTCCATGGGCCGTTCCAGTTGGTCCAACCACCGGTATTGTCTACGTTATTCCATTCCGTATAGGTTGGGATACGCCAACCACTGCCAAGTTCAAGAGTACACGGGTCGTTGGCAGCCTCCCAATCAAGGTTTTCATTAATATAGGTTATCGTCCATGATGGGGTTACGGTTGTTCCATCATGCTTGTACCCCTGTTTACGGTTAAACTGCCAGTACCAGCCTGCCGAGGCTTCGGAAGCATCATTAACAGCCGTAGCCTGTTGGTCAGCGCCAAGGTTGCTGGTAATCCAGCATTTAGATGTTTCACCGGGTATATTTGTTACTGTGCCATAAGTAACTGTTTTGGTAACCGGGGCTACAGCTCCGGCCACATGGTTTATTGTTATTTGAACTCCGCAAGGCCACGAACTTATACCCATACATTCAGACCATTTGGTACCATTATAGTAGCGCATACAATGGGAACTCAGGTCATACACCTGTAAACCTTCTGCCGGTGTGTTAATTGCATTTGTATCAGCAACACGTGGGGGTAAAAAACCTTTCTCCGTTGATTTCACATCCAGCATGGCTGAACCATCTGGAGAACTGCCTCCAGAGTTAATTCCAACCTGTCCAAGACTTGTAAACCAGGCAATGACCATAAAGAAAACGATAAACTTTTTCATAATGAATGGTTTTTGGAAAATAGAAATTTCATGTAAATATATAAAATATCTGTGGGAAATCAAGGATAGACTATGTGATACCCCGGATTGTCACTCTGGAACTTCTCTACCATCTTCGACAGATGTTGGCAAAATTCCAATACCCTTGCCATGATTTTCGTCTCTTAAGTCCAATGTGGGGATAATGGTTCTCTGATTTGAGATCGTGCGTCTGAGGGCGGAGGTGTAAAGGAAAAAACAAATTAATGAAAACTTTGTATTAATTGTTATACTTTTGAATGAATCGCACATATGAAATTAAGTCAAACCAGTGAACATTATTTTGACGACGCACAAGCTAGTTAATAGATGAATAAAGAATGACTATAAATCAAATTCTCAAAAAATTAACATCATGAAAAAAAGAACCAAGGAACTTATTTATTGGATGTTTGTAAAAATATCAAGGTTATTTTTCCCATTTTTGCTGATCCTTTTTATAAATGATTTAAAGGCTCAACAAGTAATTCCAAGCCCAGTTTGCGATGGATACCCGTTTGAACTTCACCCCGATGGTTGTCCCGGATGGAATCAAGGTGCAATTTTAACATACCACTGGTATGATCCCACCTATGTTTTTGACACATACTTACTCGGGAACTATTACA
>JAFCGF010000015.1 GCA_017608295.1 Candidatus Woesearchaeota archaeon | reverse complement strand
GTACACGCCATCTGGATCATGAGCTGAATCAGCATATGCAACGGGGGCTCCTCGGCGAACTGGTCTGGATAGACTTTCGCGCCGTAGGGGTCGATTGACTTGAGCTCGAGGGGGCCGTGTGGGCCCTCATCCATTTCTTTGTGCGTCTGCCTGTCCAATGTCGCACCGAGAAAAGGCAGGTCAGGGTGAACCGTGATCGTGGTTGCTCCCAGGTCTATCACTTCTCGCCCCGTCTCCTCGCTGTACATATTCGCAATCGCGCCCTCAATATCGCGCCCGTACTTCATCCACTTGTTATCATCGGAGCTGTAGCCTGTAACCTTGGACTCAAATACAGCCAAAGCCCCCCTTCGCGGATCCGCGCCGAGGATGGCCGCTGCGTCACTCGCGCCGATGTATTCCCGGCGCTTTGCCAGCCACTCCTCTCTCGACAGCTCAACCGACACGGGGACCATCCGGTGCAGGCGATACGGGCGGCGCATCCCACTCGGGATCCAGAATGCGGCGGGTCAGTTCGGCCCTGGTGTTCGCGGGAATCTTTCCCTGCCATCCCGTGATCAGATTCGCGCATCTCAACCGTTCGGCCATGACCGCGCCTTCTTTGTCGGCTTCGCTGTACCCTGTTGAAAGTGTCTCGATCAGTTCTGCTTTTTCGTCGTCCATGATTGCTCCTTTGCGCCAATTGCGCGTTTGTTATTTCTGCCCCGTCATGATGCTGTTCAGTTTTATAAGTTTATTGCACTCGCCGCGCTCGCCCGCCGTCAGTGGTGGCGATGGGTTTTCACGCTGCCACTGTTGCCGGAACCGCTCTTTGCTCTCACCCCATTCTTGCCGCTCGACGCGGTCAATCGCCTTCGGCTTCGGGTGCTCGCGGATCCATTTCCCGGCGGCGGCATACCAGACTTTCAACCATTTCTCTCGCGGCGTCATTTCCCGTGTTTCGCCATCCGAGGAGATGTCCCCGGGTATGCCTCCGCCAGCGCCTGCGAAAAGAGCCAACTCATGCAACTGAATACCCTGTGAGGTGCGTGTGAACCAATCCGCCCGCTATCAAGTGATTGATGGTTTCTTCCACATGTGGGAAGTTGAGAAGGCGCAGATTGGAGCGCAGGGTGTCCATTGTTATCTCTTCGCGTTCTCCGGTTTCTTTCCATGTCCTGATAATTTTCATTGTCTTGCTCCTGGTCTGTGTTGCGCTGTCCATGAACCCATTCTAGCACCCTCGAGACCTGAGTAAAGAAAAAACGTAATTTAATTTAATAAAAATAATCCGCCGAATTTTCTTTACTTTGCGCCACGGGTGCTTTATTAATGTAGTGGTTTGTAAATTTTGAATGGAGGTCATGATGTCGGAAATGCTGACAGTGCCGGATGCAGCGAAGATTCTCGGGGTGTCTGAATGGATCACAACCCAACTGCTCGAGTCTGGAGAGATGGAAGGCTACAAGGTGCGGAGTTCCTGGCGGGTGAAGCGGGAACAGGTGGACGCCTATCTCGAGAAGGCAAAGAACAACGAGGCGCCGGCAGAGCAATGAAGGTCAAAAACTGGGAGAAATTCCAGCACTACAAAAACCGAAAACCGCCCTGGATTCGGCTCTACCGCGACCTACTCGACGACCCTGAATTTTTTGAGTTGTCGGGCGCCGCGGTAAAACACCTGCTCATGTTCTGGCTCATCGCCTCAGAGGATCCAGGGATGGCCGGCGAGCTTCCTGCAATCAGCGTGCTAGCATTCCGACTGCGGATCTCTATCACAGAGGTTGAAAAGAGCATTTCTGAATTATCTCATTGGCTTGAGTGTGATGCTAGCACGGAGCTATCAACATGCCCGCAAGATGCACCAGAATCGTGCTCAGATCAGATCAGAGACAGAGGAGAGACAGAGGGAGAGGCGCGCACGCGTGATCAATATGAAGAGGATAAAGACAAGGAGGCGATCGTTCCCCCTCATCCCCTGGTCGCGCTCTGCCTCGAGCTATGGCCTCAATGGCCGCAGGATCAGATCGAACAGTCTGTTCTCGCATGGGGATCCGCCGGGCTCAATATCACCCCGGACATTCTCAGAGCCGCTAAGGCTTACCAGAATCCCCGTGAGCCGTACTCTAAGAATCATGGGCTCATAGTCCACCAGGCACAGTTCGCAGCCCGTAGCGCGGAACGTGAGAAGGCTCACACCACAGGCAGGCCGCAGCCGGAGGAGTTTGTGGATGATGACGACGGGGAACGGATGACGAATGAAGAGCGTGAGGCGATGTTTGACGAGCGCAAGAAACGAACAGGAGGGGAAGGATGAAAAAGCACAGCCCGCCGGAGGGCGAGGAGGGAAACAGTGCATGAGTTGGCTCTTTTCGCGGGCGCTGGTGGAGGCATACTCGGAGGACACCTCCTTGGCTGGCGAACCGTCTGCGCTGTTGAACGTGATGCCTACGCAGCGGCAGTTCTGGCGCAACGACAAAATGATGGATGTCTTGAGCCGTTCCCCATTTGGTCTGATGTGGAAACCTTTGACGGACGACCGTGGCAAGGAATTGTTGACGTTGTTTCGGGCGGCTTTCCCTGTCAAGACATCTCAGCCGCCGGCAAGGGCGCAGGGATCACCGGAGCACGATCTGGGCTATGGGGAGAGATGGCAAGAATTATCGGCGAAGTACGACCTCGATTCGCGTTCGTGGAAAACTCACCTTTGCTTGTGGGTCGAGGACTTGCCGTGGTCCTCGGTGATCTTGCCGCGATGGGGTATGATGCGCGATGGTGTGTGCTGGGAGGACATCACGCAGGGGGGTGTGCGAACGGTGAAAGATGCTGGATTTATGCTTTTGCGCCCGACAGCAAGCACAATTCCACACACCATGGGGATGAAATCACTAATTCGAAAGAATCACGGAGACGGCAATTTGCACGAGCAATTGGCGCGTGTGCATCAGAAGGTGAACACGCCGCGGTGCTCAGAAATCCTGATGCGTTGGCCAGAGAACTGGACCGACTTAAAGCCATTGGGAATGGACAGGTTCCAGCAGTGGCAAGACTCGCATGGGAGATACTAACAGGAGGGAACCAATGAACGATCAACAATCATTATTCAACCGCCCCGCTCCCGCAGCTCACGCCTCCCCCACGTCCAACGCGGCGGCGAGGGCGATGGACAAGACGGGGAAGCACCGGAGCATTAAGGAGCGGGTGTTGGGCGTGCTCGATCTCAAGTGGCGCTACAAGCAGGATGGAATGACCGATGAGGAGATCGCGAAACTTGTTGGGGGCTGTCGCTACACCTCCATCGTCTCCGCCCGCAACAGCCTGTGCAATATGCGCCCCCCTCTTGTGGAGCATTCGGGGCGGGTGCGGAAGTCGAAGACGACGGGGATGCGGGCAACGGTTTGGCGAGTGACGTCATGACCCGACTATCAGAAAAACGAATCGCGGCGATTGTGGAAAATGACGAGAATTCATGGGCTGATTCGTGTGCCATCCCCGAACTCCTCACCGAGCGGGCGGCTGTCAAGAAGATGGTGGGTGACGCTATTGACATTATCATGGCCGACGATGGGGGCGGTGGGTTCGAGACGGGAATGGAACTGCTGTGCAAAGCTATTGGCAGGACGGTTCGCAAGCCCAAAATCGTGGCGACTTCTATACGCAAGATGTCTATGAAAAAACCGGCAGTGTTTCACGTCGACGATGAGGGGGAGAATGGCAATGGCTGAAATAAAACCGATGGACGAGAAAGAAATTGACGCCTTGACCGAAGGTGCCAGTCACTACGCGCCAGCAGTTCAGGAAAAGCTCTGGCAAGCCAAGATGGAAATCAGACGGCTGAAATGCGAAACGGCCCGCGCCGACGCAGCCGAGAAAGCATCCCGCCGATGGCGGGCAATGTTTGAGCACGCCGCCCGACTCATTGCAGATGAAATCGAGGTGTACGGCTTGGCGGGAGACGAGGCGACAGAAGAGATTGCGGAATGGGTTGCCATCGCCCGCGCCGAGAAAGAGAGGGAGCCATGAGATCCGATCACATCCCAGATCATGACCGCCGCATCCACAGGGCCCGCTGTTTCAAGTGCGGGCAGATGTACAACCGAACGGACGGCTGCGACTGCGAGGATGAAGACGCGCCGATGGATTGGGAGACGTACAAGAAATTGAAAGGGTTGGAGGAAGTATGACATCAAAAGCTGAGAATGGATTTGCAATTATCAGAGAGCGGGCGTTGGAGGAAATGAAGAAATCATTCATGCTAGCCTGTGAGTATATAACCCACGATTGTGGATTTTGCCCGCTGGAGAACAACGAGCAATGCGTCAAGAAGTGCATGCCGCCCGCACTTGCGGACGTGGATGACGACAGGTCTATCTGTGCGGATTGGATTTCGCTGCATTTCAGACAAGGGGATAAACCATGAACCAACAAGTAGACCGATCGGCGAAACTGAAAACGAAACTTCGCGCCTCGGAGACAGCGAGGGTGAGGGTGCAGCGCGAGTTGGACTTTGCGCGAAGTGAATTAGTAAAAGCGAACGCCGCCATCCGTCAACTCGAGAAGGAAATCAAGCGGCTGAAAAAAGAGGCGACACCATGAGCAAGCATAACCTAATGGGGACAGCCGGTGCCCTTGCCGAGAGGTTTGGTGAGAAGCTGATAGGTCAGAGGGTCTTGACCGAACAGATAGGCGATTGGCCCGGAGGGTGGGCAACGGTCGTTGAAATTGAGCCGGATGAAAACGCGCCGGAGATTGTATTTCAGGTTAGCCATCCGGTCCATGGTGAGATAGGTGTTTTCGACCATGAGACAATTTTATTTGCGGGATAAAAGGGAGGAGACACCATGAAAATGCTCGCGATCTACAACGGGAAAAACAAACGGTTCCGCCGCGACGGGGATGAGTTCAAGCGGGAGGCGTGGAAGTGGCTTGACGCCAATCAGGATAATGACCTCCCCCTTTCATCTGTGGTTGACGTCCGTGACGGTCGCATCCGGCGCGAGATCCGCAAGATGAAAGGCGGCCTCGATGTGCTCGCCATATTCGACCATGGCACGCCGCGAGGCTTGCCCCGAATGCGCGAGTCGTACAAATGCGTGGCAGGGCTGGCGAAAACCATTGCCGGGGTGACGCGGAAGATCACCATCATCCTCTATGCGTGCTCGTGCGGGCGGGGTTGGTGGAAGCGGCGGTGGAAGAATAAGGCGGACATCGAAGTGCAGGTCGATTCCTACAGCCCCCGCGATGGTTATGCCGTCGCGCTATGCTGCGAACTGTCCAAGCTCGGAGTGGACGCTGAAATCTTTGCACACTTGACGGCGGGGCACACGACGCGAAACCCGTTTGTGGTTTGGGTGGGCAGGGTTGGGAACATGATATTCAGGGAGGCATGGGGCTATCCCCGGTCGCCACACTGGAAGCAATGGAAGGCCGACATGCGCGGGCCGAAACGCTTTACCTTCTGGCGATGATCCGTGGTACAATTCGCGGAACTTGTAACCACGGAGGAGAATAGTTTGCAAAATGACAAATTACAGATGGCCCTCACGGTAATCGGATCGCTCATCCTGATCGCGGTGACTTGGTACTTCATCAACGCATGTGATGAGCTCGTGACGGTGCTCCCGTGATGACATGGTTAAAGGATCCGAGTCCGGCGGGGCTCCTGGTCTATCTCACGCTGCTGTCCCTCGTGGCCGCTGTAGCCGTCCTGATAGCCGCTCCCGCCAGTGCTACCCCCCCCGTCGTGGACGATGCCGCTCAGAATCGATCCTCGCAAGCCTCAGAGGTTGAAGTGATGATCGCCCATCTGGTCAAATCCGTCCCCCATCACCCGATGAACCGGGCAGATTGGGGCGCGAAGATGGCAGAACAGATCGTTATCGGTGCGACAAAATTTGACATACCACATGATCTCGTGACGGCGATTTCCTATCGTGAATCATCGCTTCGGTGGAAGGTAATCGGCCCAGGCGGCGAGGAAGGAATCATGCAGGTTCACCCCTTCACGATCCGTAGGTTCGACTGTGATATGTCCACCGTGGCGGGCCAAATTGATTGCGGGTGCAAGGTGCTCGCGTGGCATCACGACCGCTGCGGTACAGATTGGGAGGCTGCTCTAGCGGCATACGGATCGAAACGGGCACAATGCAATCCGAAGCAGGGAAGTAAACTGCGGCGAATGGTAAACGACAGGTTCACGCTTGCGGAAAAACTCAGAGAAGTGGTCGAGAAAACGAGGTAGTAATGGGCTTAGCCAAGGGGGGAAAGCGACCGATACTCTGCCAGAAATGCAGCCGGTGGAAGCCGCTCATCTGGTATAAACGAAAATGGATCTGTGAAGATTGCCTGAATGAACCCCCGGAGCCCCGGCGGGTCGAGGACTTTGTCAACTGCTCGGGCGCCCTCGGGGATGACAGCACGCTGCCTGGGGAATGCGCGCTCGAGTACGGCGATAAAAGGTCATTTCAAAAGAAGTTGGATCGCGGATTGCGAAAGCGAGGACTCATGATCACGCAACAACAAATGAAGGATTCACTCTGGGCGGGAAAGCCGTCATGATCGCCTATATTCATCACGGATACGCTGTCGCATATGACGGGTGCGGAGCCTGCTGTTACTCGGGCCCGGTGGCCGACATGCCCAAATGCAAGCATATTATCAGGGGAGATGTGGCGAGGAAGATGATCGAAAGGCAGGGGAGAAGGTGAGGGTTATCCGCCTATTCCCCCGCCGCACGAACGCCACGCCAACGGACGACATGGTGCGGATCGGTTGCCCGCCAGGGCTTTTTGACGACGCTGATGAGGTTCATATATCCGCTTCGTTCTCGTGGGATCTGCCCATGGTCGAAACGCTCGAAAAGTGGTGGAAGCATGTCGCGCCGGTCAAGGTGGGAGGTCCAGCGGTCGGAGATTCTGGCGGCGAATTCGTGCCGGGGCAATACCTCAGGCACGGGTATACCATCACCACGCGGGGTTGTCCTAATCGATGCTGGTTCTGCGACGTATGGAAGCGCGAGGGTGACATCCGAGAACTGCCAATAATGGACGGGTGGAATATTCTTGACTCGAACATTCTTGCGGCATCGCCGGAGCATTTTGGGGCGGTAGTTGACATGCTCAAGAGACAGCCACGCAAGGCAGAGTTTACGGGTGGGCTTGAGGCGAAGCTGCTAACCACCGCCCACGCTGAGACGCTGCGAAGCCTGAACCCGAAGTCAATGTATTTTGCATATGATACACCCTCCGACCGTGAGCCACTTTTTGAAGCGGGGCAGTTGTTGCAGTCGGCAGGGTTCACGCGCACGGCAAGCGGTCGTCCATGGTGGGCCTTGCACGCCTATGTGCTGGTAGGGTTCAAAGGGGATACCACTTCCGACGCAGCGAAGCGATTGACCGATACTATCGCGGCGGGTTTCTTGCCGATGGCGATGCTCTACAGGGACAACAAAAGCACCGTGCCGTCAAGGGAGTGGAAGCGATTTCAGCGGACATGGGCAAGGCCCGCGTCGATGGCACACCTGTTCAGGGAGGCATCATGAAAAACGAAAGCATCCTAACGAGGCGGGGATTTCTGCGAACAATGGGGCTGGTCGTCGGGGCTGCGGTGGTAGCGCCTGCAGCGTTGGCGGAGGGCAAGAAGTACGGCCCGGACGAGGTTGTGTTCTGTATCAACGGCGAGCGGGTCAAAGGACTCGATTTCAGCGGTGATTTCTCCGCCGATGAAGTTGCTGCAAGCATAAATCAGCAAATGGATTTTCAGCACACGGTTTCATTCTCTGATGGATCAGCGTTCGTCACTGTTTGGGCGAGCGATAATTGGGTTACAAAGCGTGATTTCTTGCGCCCCGGATATGGAAGGCTGACAGATAAGTCATGAGCAACAGAGAATTCGACCACGACTTGCTCTACCGCTACCTGATGGAAGTTCAGGGCTTCCCTCACAGGGTTATCCTCGAGACAATCGAGAACCTTCGCCTGGATGGTGACGGTTTGATTTTCGATAAAGTGCTGCGGAACTGTGACGAATGGCACACGCAGATGAAAAGGGAGGCAATGGGAAATGAATAAAATAGCAATGTCAATAATAATCGCGCTTCTGATTTTGGGGGGATGTGATGAGTACCCGCCGGCCGGAATGGGACTGGACGGGATAGACGGGGAAGGCGGGTTGAGCGGCGAGGATGGCCTGGACGGTGAAAGCGGGGGTGATGGGCAGGACGGAGTTGACGGGGATTCGGGCGTGGATGGAGACGACGGGCAGAATGGCGAGGACGGGCAGAATGGATCCGATGGCTTGGACGGACCCGGCACGCGGACGGTTTACTCTGGCACGTTCAACTCGTCTTCAGAGGCGACGCTTTATCTGGCCTTGGATATATCTAACCTACCATCGATCCAGGCGTGGGGATACAGTGACAGTCCGACAGCGTATATGTTCGGGGTGGGCTGGTATTCTGCGGCGATGTCCGTGCAGGATGATGGCTCGCTCAAGATCTATTTCAATGGCGGCTCGGGCGATCCCTATCGCGTAGTTGTGGTCGAGTAGTTCAACCCCCAAACAGAAATTGCAACACCAATAGCACCGCCGATGTGAGGGCCGCCGTAGCGGTGATCAGTGCGGCTATTTTCTTCGCTGATGAACTGCGGGCGGGCGTCAGGGATCTCTTTGTTCCTTTACAGTCTGCAGAATGATTTGCGATGGCGAGTTCTACCGATTCATCCGTGGCGAGCTTAGGCAGTGACAGGTCGAGGGTGGTCTGTATCTTCACCACATTCTTATCGACCGTGTTGATTTTCTCGTGCAGTTCTCCGAGTTCTCCCATGGTGATCTCCTAACTGCGAATGAGTGCGAGTGGAAGGCGGGCAATCTTGCCGCTGTTGGTTGATGATGCTGACTGTTGAGCGATCCCCCATATGTCCCGCCCGTCGAACGTGAGCCCCATTTGAGGCTCACCAAGGCTAAGATCGGTCTTCGGCATTACCATGAACAATGATGGCTCCAAGTCGTCAATGATTCGATACTTGTCCACAATTATATTAAAGCTCAACTTCGCAGCGTCGATTTTCACGAAGCCCCCGGAAATGCTGGCTGACAGGTTATCGATGTCGACGAAAATCCATATGTTGACACCGTCGAAAACCGCGTCGGTGCATTCCCGGTATATGTATTCGTCGGCAGTCAACGGGCCCGCCTGTGCGTCCTGTCCGAGCAGGATAATATCCATGATGGCATCGTCGGCGGTGTGAGTCAGGATAACTTGGTTGCCGTATGCCTGCGCGCCCCAATTTAGAAAGCTCACGATCTTTTCGTCCATGGAAACCATCGCGCCGATGTGGGCGTTATAGTTTGTCGCCACGCCCCAATCTGTACCGCCACACCCCACGGTCGGATCGGCAATCGTCGCGCTGCACAGCCAGAGCAGGTTTGTGGATCCGTAAGCGCCGAAGAAAAGGTTCGTCCCGTCCGATGCGATGACAGGATCGGCGAGGGCGGTAATGGCTATTGGTGCATCCCCCGCCCCGTCTGCAAGGATCACCCCGTCATCCATGTCGATGATCTCGATTGCCGGGTCGCCTGCCGCCGTGATGGTCGTCGCGTTGTTGATAACCGCAATCCTGTCGGCACTGGCAATGATGGCCTTGAAAAATTTCCCGGTTCCGGTCGGGGTCAATTGGGTTCCGGTGGCGGGCCAGCCCACATTAACGGACCAGTCGGAGATCTTCCAGGCTTGAATGTAGTACTCGTCAGGGGCCGGCACGGTATCTTTCACCACGGCATATACCCATGTCCCATCCGTGCAGAGACATTGAAAGTCCGATGTTGCCGCAACAACCCCAACGGGCAGATCATCGCAGAGATCGTGAGAAGTATCCGTTAGTGTCTTCGCCCTCGGATCCCACATCTCGATTTTCATCAACGATGTATCCGCAACCAGAAGCCGTGCGTCGCCATCGGCATTAAAATATGTAACGACATCTCGATATTGTTTTGTCGCCCCGCCGCTGATAATGTTCGCGTCGTCATCCGTGCATCCCCACGAATCACTCCAGAGTCCCGTTTCGATCATTGATTGCACTTCCGCTTCAGTCGCTTCATCGTGGGCAGACGACACGCCCTGAATGAGCAGGTCATTGAGCTTTTTCTCGGCGCGGTTTACCAGCCAGTTCAGGCGATCGATGTACGGGCGTTCGCGGCCGACATAGCCGAGATCGATCTTGTCCGCGTCCGGCTCCGGGCTTTCGAGTGTTCCCGAGTTGGCCCAGATATTGAGAAGTTTTCTGATCAGACTCATATTGAATCTCCATGCCGCATCATGTCGCGGAAGTCAGTACTGACCCCGCCCGGTTTGAATCCCCGAGACAGGACGTAGAACTTTTGAAAGGCGTTCAGGTCGTAGTAGGTGACGGGATCGTACTCCACGTCAAGCACGGTATCATCGTCAATCACGCAGCGCGAACCGAACTCGATCAGGTAAAGATAGATGTTCTCGCGGGTGAACTTGGATCGGAAGCTCGCCGCCTTCTGGCGCAAGAGAAAGCGGTAATCTTCGTCGGCCATCTCTGCGTCAGGATCTGAGACGAGTGCGAGACCTTGGCAGGTTCCCAGATAGCCGCCGGTCGACAGTGCTGGATCATCGTCATTCCCAAAGCCGGTATCATTATCAGGGTCAGACGTATCCCCGGGGCGCCGCAACGTGAAGATGTTTGGCTCCTGCATCGGGGGACGGTTCACGCCGATCAGTTCGCCGAGCATGTCCAGGGCCAGCCCTTCAGAATCGTCAATGCTCAAGTGTGCCAGGATGTAGTCGGCCACATCCGACAAGTCCTGCATCGGATCCGCGATGATCTCGAACAGCGCAACGATGTGCGGCGAGTCCTTGAACTGCTTGAAAACCCGGTCCTTGAAATCTGCCGAGATGGTCATTCTAACTTTCCTTGATCGTGATATTTGCGAGCGGCAGAGTCGCCCGCTGCAGGGTGGTCATGGTGAGATCGGAAGTGCCGAGGGCGGGATGTACCAGGCCGAGCTGCAGGTCTGCGACAGAATGCCCGGGGACAGAGTAAATCGGTGCGTAAAGTTCAGTGAAAACGACATTGGCAGCGATCCTCTTGTCGGTAAAAGATGCCACAAGCGCGGCCTTTATCGCCGCGCCCCCATCCTCGGGGTAGACTCCCGCCACAACCGTCACCTCCACGGACACGAAGACGGGGACATCGACCGCCCTGTCAAAGTGAATATCTTTCGCCTGGCTCGTGACTTCGCTGTACACCGCGACGGTCTGGGCCCCGTGCGTCGGAACTCCGGATGTCTTATTGTGAGAGATGGCCTCGGCCACGTCGTCATCAGTTCCGCCGATAACGGAAACATGGATATTATGAGCGTCCACCCCGTCAACAGTCTCGTTCGTGTCATTTTCGTTTGTGTAGACAGCAGAAACACCGTCTACAGCCGAGACAGCCTCAAAGACGGATGCCAGGTCATCCTCACCCGAAGTAGCGACAGCGGACGTGTGACGTGTCTTGAGCTGCGGATCTGTCTCTCGGAGCCGACCGGGGATCGCCGCTGCTGCATTGGTCGCCGCGCTGATACCGTGGACCGGCGTCAGGATCTCAATCACATCGCCGATCCCTGCATTGTTCGCCCCGACTATTGTACAGGTGGCCTCAACGTCCAGGTCTCCGGCGCCGGCGAATACGAGCTCCTCATCCGTGGCGAAGACCACCCCGGCGCTTGTTCCGTATCTCGAGCCCACGGGAACCGTCGTGGCAATGTCAGCCGTCAAGGTCATGGTCACGGTCGAGAATGCCTCTGAGAGCCGCAGCAGGCCGATGAGGGCCACGAGGTTGTCCAGGGGCGTCCCTGTCGCGTTGGCTACGCTGATCGCATCATAGATAGATTGAACTATCTCGTTCAGTTCGGATTGTACAAGGGCGGTGTTCCTGATGACGTGACCGAGGAATTCGTCCTCTTCGGTATTGATGGACGCGCCCCATTTAGCCACGGAAAGCTCTTTCAGGCGGGCGACAATATCGGCATAGCGGTCGAGTACGATTCCCGTGCTGTCGTATGATGATGTCACAACTGTTCTATCTCCTGGCTGATGTCTATCACGCCCCACTCGGTATTGACGGATCCTGTGATGGCTACGACCCGCCCGGACTGCGACCACTCGAATTTTATGATACTGAGCACGCCCGGGGTTCCCAGGATGGCCTTGCGAAGCTCGAAAGTTTTCTCCGCTTCTCCCATGGCAACGTTGAAAATAATTCCGTACCAATCAACCCCGAGGTCGTCCTTGTTCGTGAGCTTCCCGCCAAGGTTATATTCACCCTTGTATATTTGAAGCCGAGTTGCGCAGTGGCTCGCCGCGGCAGTTCCGTCTTCGCACATGACGAACTTGCCGGCCTGAAGATCCAGGTCGTAGCATCCGGCGTCGGTCTTGGTGAGTTTTACACCGCGCATCAGGCGTCTACTTTCAATTTTGTTGAGGCAACAGAAGTCGGCGGTATTGGGAAAGCTGCGATGGCTGCAGTCTTGAACGCCAACCCACCATCAGGCGGCGCCGGCGTCCATGTTGTCAAAAGCGTGTAGAGGGTTGACCAGAGCAAATCAACCTTCGATGCCAGCGCAGCGGCATCTGCCGAGCTATTCACTACTATCAGACCGGCAATATCTATCGTAATTTTTCCGAACGGGTTGGACAACTCCACCGTCTCGTTATCCAGAACCGCAACATATGTGGTACCGGCTTTGTTTCTGAGCGCAATCCTATCGGTCAGTATCGGCCCCGTGTGCAGATCTGGCACGCACAAAGAGATGGACGGCACGAAAAACCCGTCAGCCAGGTCGAACTTGCGAGCCGTCCCTGGAGCCACGACACCGCCCTGTAGAACCCAATTGGCGATACTGCGCTCCTGTACATGAAGATCGCCATAGGAACCAACTCCGCGTGTCACTGTCGGCGCCACGGACAGGAACAGATCACCGCTCCCGAGTTGCTGAACTGGCACGTCCTTTAAAACGGGCAGCTGCACCTCCTCGAAATTGTTCGGATCGTCTGCCCTCATCCTCATAAGACACGGCTGCAGCTCGCAGGTATTCGTGACGGGATCGTATGAAATCACCTGGCAGGGAATGTGCGTGTGCACGACGGCGAGTTCTACCCCGAGCAGTCGCTTGACGGCATACGCGATGTCTCTGAATAGGCTCATATTCCCATCACCAGATCTGCGAGGCTTCCCTCGTATTCGTCACAGTTGAAAGTCGATGTCCGGTTGCCTGCGTAGTTGTCCCCGAAATGATGCACGTCACGAATTCGGAACAGCCGAGAGGCGAGCGCGGGATACTCGGGAAGGTTCACCGCATCGTCCGGCTGTCGGTCAGGCTGGCAAAGTATCTCGATATTGATCCCGTGAATGGTCTTGTCCATCGCCTCATATTCGACATAGTCAGATTTCCCGACGATCTTCGATTTCTTGGTCTTGCGTTTTCGCCGCCGTGCCGCCTTCGGATCCTTCTTGGAAAACTCCGCGTTGACTTTCAGCTCGACATCTTCCAGATCGATCCGTGTTGTCTCCTCTGGATCCTCGAGCATGAGCCGCTTTGCCAGTGGATATACCATCGGATTTTGCGGCGCGTGAACACTGGCTATCTTGAGAACGCCGTCCGTGATGAAACAGTGGAGCCCCATGTACTGGACGTATCGACGCAGCAGGGGGAACGCGGGACCAGTAAATGACTCTGCTCTGAGTATCGGAATGAGCGGCAACGGCATAACCGTTTCGCTCGGCATCCCGATTTCATTGATCAGAAAAGTGATGATGTCGGCGGCGGGAGTTCCCGCGGCGAAGGTCTTCTGATTGATGAAAATTGACCGGTGCTGTTCCTTCTGGGAGGTGCACGAGATCCGCGTTTCGTATCCAGGGCGCTGCGAGCGATGGCCCGCCCAATCAATCTCACCCTTGAATGCTCGTACCAGTTCATCAACACCGCTTGGAGTCAGGAAGATCTCGACGGGCGCCGCCTGGTTTGCAAAATCGCTGATCCGTTTTCGCGTGCTCTCAGCCAGGTTGTAAATTACCAGCTCGGCCTCGTTCGGCTCGTCGTCGAAGTCCTTTCGGATGTCATGGTCAATATAAAGATACTCGTCCGTGCTCGGTGTGGCCTTTGAGATGATCAGTTCGTCGATGCCGAGGATTCTGATCTCTGTACGCGGATTAATGATCCGTGTCATGGCTCAACCTACCGGCGTATATTCGAGTGTGAACCGCCCGCCCATGTCGGCAAAGTTCGGATCCTCATCAGCCCCGGAATTGTCCATGACCCATAGCTCACCGAGTTCTCTGTATCCGAACGGCGCGAGAAGGTCTTTCCCGCCGACGAGGGCAATGCCCATGATCGCCACGTCATTTGTCGCGCCTTCCAGGTCCATGATCCATTTTTCCGTATACGTATTCCAGCGCACCGTGAGCGTGTACGTGTTCCCGTCGAGCGCCTTGGTCCCTCGGTAGTAGGGGTTATCGCGGACGCTGATTTTAACGGTGCTCACAGTCCACCTACCGCGTCGAGAGCTTGGTCGAGAAGCCCGCCGGCTGCGCTACCCTCTACAACTCGGATCTCCATCACAAACACCGTAGCGAAAAAGGCGTCCATATTTTCATTGACATCGTAGTGGGGGATGATGTCTTGAATCATCATGGATGGCAAAACTTCCTCGTGAGTCTGCACTGTCACGAGTTCCCGATCATCCTTCATCTTGTAGAGGAGGTCTTTTTTCTCGCGCCACGTCTGGGTCAGGGAAGCGGCATCGCCCGAAAGCGCGGCCTGAATAAGTGCCTCGGGTGAGAAGCAGGGATCGGCAAGGCAGATCTCGAGTGTTCGATCCTTCGGCAAGGCTACCGCCGCATCCGTCATGACAAAGCCCTTGTCGACGGGCTTTCGAGTCACGTCCAGCGGGTCGCTTCCCTCCAGGGCCATCAGCGCGGACAAAGTCAGGTCGCCGATCTTCGCGTCCTCCATCCCTCCGAGGAGGGACGCTGCGGCGCTTGCAAGATTTCCCGCTATGCTCATTGCTCACCCGCTCCGATACCCTGCGCGCCCCGTCGCAATGCTTTACCCATGGACTTCTCGACCTCTTTTGCAATCACTTTGGGATCGCCACCGGGGGCGTTGACCGTGATGTTATTCGTCATCCCCGCCCCTTGCCGTTGCTGATGGGATAGTTGCTTGACCGCAAACGCACCCTCTTTCAATAACCTTTTTTGTTTCTCTGCTGGACTTTCCACCCCCATTATTTTACTCGCCAGCATTTCCATCGGGTCGGCTATCTGGAAGGCTCTTTGCCCCTGCTCTTTTTTCTTGCCGTAATGCTGCAACAATGCAACCTTGGCCGCTTCCTTCTCTGCGGCGGACCCGTGCTTGACCGCTTCTTTGGCGCGTCGGACAACGTTCTCTTCTACATCCTCGCGCTTGGCTTTTTTCTCCATCTCGGGCTTTACGATGGTTTCCGAGACGACGGTTCCTATCGCGGCACCAACCGCCGCAGCTACCGCGATAGCTCCGATTGATCCCGCGAGTGAATTCAATTTTCCGCCGAGCGTGCCAACCTTGCTCGATAGCTTTCCCGCTGCGGCCGTATTTTTTGAGAAAAAATTCAGCAGCCCCCGCGACGATCTTACTATCGTTTCAACGACCGTGGCAAGCCCGCCAAAGACTTTCAGGCCGGGTCCGAGAATCGCCAAGAAGCCCGCGATCTTGAGCCCCCATTCCAGGGTTGCCGGGTCCATCTTTTCGAGCTTTTCGAGGATGGGCTCGATGGCTGTAAACAACTTGCCGAGAACCGGAAGCAGCTTGTCGCCAATGCGAACCCCGAAACCGACCATTTTCTGCTTCGTCTTCTCCCACTCGTGGCCCTGCTTATTGATCCCCTCGGTCTGGCGCCGGTAGGCTTCATCGGTCGACCCGGTGGCCTTCTCCATTTTGCCGAGTATCTCGGTGTAATTTTCAGACTGACCGCCGAGCAGAACCGTTGCGATCAACATGGCCTCTTTGCGCTTGAGCATCGCGGCCATCTTCTCTTCGTTTCCGTCTACCGCTTCATTGAGGGCGATCAGGGTTCCCCTGAATCCCTTCTCTTTCATCATCGCATTAGCGGACTCGAAGCCGAGCTTCTTGACGGTCTTTTTCAGCGCGTCTGTCGGCTTCAACATCGCGCTATAGACGGATGCTATCTGAGTTGCGACTTCGGCGGTTTCAGTCCCGACCTTCGTTCCCGTCGCCATCGTTGCGAACAACTCGGCCTGAGAGGTTCCCATCGCTGCAGCAAGCGGCGTCACTCTGCCCATCGATGCCGCCAACTTCGGATACGTGGTTACGCCGAGCTTGACCGCCATGAACGCAAGGTCGCTAGTCGTCTCCATCTGCTTGACGCTTGTCTCGTTGTAGGCATTCATCACGCCGGACAAGAGGCTGATGGATTCCTCTGTCGAGGCTACACCGGCAACTGCGCCCCGCGCTGCGACCTCAAGTTGCCCCATGCTTTCGTCGGTATCACCGAGCGCGGAGATGACCTGATACAATCCGTCTGTCAGATCTCCGAGCGGTTTTCCCACGTCGGCGGAGAGCGCCATCACACCCTTTTTTAATCCCTCGATTCTATCGATACCACCGTCTAAAAGCGTGTGAACATTCGCCAAGCCACGGTTGAAGTCTCGCGCAAACTTCAGCGACGCCACGCCAGCAATGGCGAGGGGCAAGGTCACACGCCGAGTCATGGTAGACCCGAGCGCCGACGCCCTCTTGCCGATACCGTCGAACGCTCGCTTACTTTTCTTCGCCGCCTTCTGGATCTGCTTGCTGGTATTTATCGCCGACTTGCCGAGCTTCTTGGTCTTGCGATCAACCTGATCGATGGACTTTCCGAGCTTCTTGTATCCCCGTGACATGCTGCGGAACATCGGCCCCGCCGCCTTGCGGATCCGCTTGACCAGGACTTCAGTCTTCTCCAGCCTCTTGTTGAATTTACCGAGGGCCGCGAGCGATTTGGTCACATCGAATTTTATCGAATAGACTTTTTCGTGGTCGGCCATTGGTTAGCTTTCTGGACCGCGCCACAAAGGTCGGTCGTCTTCATCAGGATCCCGGTCGAGTTCAAACTGAATGTACATATACTCTTGACGGTCGGTGAAATCCGGCATCGTCCAACGCTCTACAACATCAGGGTCGACCTCCCACCATTTCGCAACGGTCAGGATCTCCAGGTCTGTGAGGGTTAACGAGTGCTCGATGTCGGGGCTTCTGTTTCGTCCCCTTGGTCTTGGGAGGAATCGCCCTCGTCCTCCAGGGCTGTCAGTAAAGGGTCGATGTACTTCGGATAGTTCGCGGTGATCGCGTAGAAAATAGCGGTGTAGAGTTCGAGGGGATCGCCAGTGATGCCGTCGTGGAAACCTGTCTCGTCGGCTTCATGCACAGTGCCGCCGATAGTTGCCTTGTGGCCGGCGAGCATTTCTCGCGCCAGCTCTTCAACGCGCTCCCAGGTAAGGATCTGCGGCAGAATGGAAACAAGTTCGGAGATCTGCTTGAGATCAACATCATCCTTACCCTTCTTTTCATCGCTTGCACTCAGGAACTTTCCAAGAAGCGGCAGAGCCTTGACGACCAGGGAAATGTACTCGTGAAAAAGTCGCGTCCCTGTTTTCGCGTTCATCAGTTTGAATGCATACTTCCTGGCTTCTCCCCCGAGCAGGCTGGTCCCTTCAACTTCTTTCATGTTGCCCTCCTTATGAGGCCGGTAGTCTTACCCCCTGCGAGATGAGCAGGCGGGGTGTGTGAAGCGTGTAAATCGTCAAGCCGGGGAACAGTGCCCGACGCCAACCGGGGGTTGCAATCATCCTGCAGGCAGAGCCTAGAACGGTGCTCGTTCCCTTGGATGACTTGTCCGTGATGGCTACGGGAAAAGGGATCCCTGTCATGTTCGCAACCTGGATCGCGCCACCGGACAGGCTTCCGTTCAGCAATCCGAACTCGATAATCCCCGACTTGTTTTTATTGTTGACGAATACGCCCTCGGCGTTGAGCCCCATTACCAGACGGGCCTCGGCGTTGGCGTGCTGCGCGAAAACGTAATCAACGCTTCCCACCTTGAACGGTGGAATGCCGTACATGATCACCACGTCATCCATGCTGTAGGGAACGTAGTCAATCTTCGCGCCCGAGAATGCCCCGAGCAGCTTTGCGATTGCCGAGGACATCTAAGGACTAGACGTCTTGGAGCGCGTAACCGCCGCCCTTGATTTTCAGGTATACCGCGACGATGATCCATTCGAGGACTGCGGCTTCGGCGCTGCGCCCCATCGCTGGCGGCTTCTGAATGTAGCAGAAGGTTTCTGCGATGTTGAACTCGGGCGCGTTGCTGTCTTTCGCTGAGATGGAGAAGCCTGTATTGCTGTCCACACATGCCTGATACAGCTCCCAGAGCTTCGTATTTGTCGGATCGGCTTCCAGAATTGCCAGGGTGACGGTCCCTTTCCTGCTCGGGTCCTTCACGGGGACCCCCGTGCCATCCGCGACCGTCTGAATGGAGAAATGATCGTCATCATACTCCGCAGAAATCGAATCGATCCCGCTGGCTGTGAACTCGCCGTTGAGTGTGACTGTGAGGTTGTTCAGATCGTGAGGCTTGAAATTCTTTTTGTCTTTATATCCACCCATGTCGTCCTCCTTAGATCGCCCACGAAAGGGTGATGTTTATCTGATTGACCGTGATTTGCGCGTCGGCATTGGCTACGTTTGTCAGGTCCATGATGTGCGTGGCCTTCGTTGCGGCGCTGAAGTCTGCGGCGCTCGGCATGTCGATGGTGTAGTCGGCCTCGAGAACCTTCCTGATGACCATCTCGTCGAGCCACTTCTCCATGATCGACTGTACTGCGAGAATGTCGTCGTCCGAGAACGTCACGACATCCTGGGCGAGCATGTACGCATAGACCTCTTCTGTGATCATCGCCTCGCAGTAGAACTTGCCGATCATGATCCGCATTTCGTTTCCACCCGCTGCCAGCCCCGTGGCAAAGTGCTCCAGGCCGCGAGGGGCGACAAGGTAGTCACAGCCCTTTGCGGCGAGTGCGACCTCCTCGGCGACTGTCAGCTGTATGGCCTCACCATCCGATACCCGCAAGCCGGACATGTGCAGCTCCAGCATGGGCCACAAGGCGAAGCTCCTCCGCGCTTCCGTGTACGGCATGATCTCGCCGCAGATGCAGGCGTCGGGGTTGTCTGCCGTGTGCTCGGTGTATTCGAGATGGGTCTGCTGGTCGTCATTCGCATGGATGAGATACGCCACGTCGGTTGTCGATCCGCCGCTCTTGCAGTCGGTATCATTCGACACGCACAGAAAGATCTTGTCCAGGGCATTGACGGCAGTCGAGAAGGCGACCTTCTGAGCGATGGACCCGCCGATCTCGCACATGATGAACGGGGTGTTGTCCACCGCGAGGACGAGGTTCATCGATTCGGCCAGAGTTTCGATGTCGCAGCCATCCTGGAAGATCGTTGTTGCCCCGCCGAGCCATGCGGGAAGTGACAGGTCGACGCCGCCGGCGGGTGTATCGATGGACACCTCATCGGAGCCCGAGCCTGAGAGGTCCGAGTGGATCGTCACCCTGCCAAGGATGTCGAGCGAGCAGGTATATGCCGCCGTCATCCCCGGTCCTGCGAGCATCGCCGCCTGGATCGTCGCACATACGTCGGCCATGGAGGTGTCGCCTGTGAAGTCCGGGGCGATGTCTTCGTTCGCTACGCCCTCGTGAATCTTGAGCTGTGCGGTCGCTGCGAGTGCCGCCCATGCCGCCACGTCGGTTGTCGCGTTCGGGCAGACCAAATAGGCCAGAGTTGCCGCTGAACACCATCTCGCAAGGTACAACTCGTCGGGGTTCAAGGTCTGACCCCATAAGTCATCCATCCAGAGATCGTGCGCCGTGTCTGCCGTGACGAGCGCCTGATAGGTCGCCCGCGTCATGGACCGATAGCGAATATCCGGCGGGATGTCCGCGTGATCGACCAGGAGCATGGCGACGCCGAAGTTGACCGCCGCCGCAGGGGTTCGTGTGAGGTTGATTGTTACACTCGAAAAATCTGATATACCGGCCATGTTTTCCTCCGTTTTTCCGGGCTAGGCCGGATGGGTTATCGTATCGATGTCGGTCGGGATGCTGTCGACTATTGCGTTGATCTCAGTCAATGAGATGTCCACGTTTTCGGTGAAGGTGCAGATCATTCGATGGTGAAACCTGATGTCGGCGTCGTTATCGAACTCGGTCATATTGGTGACGGAAAGGACGTGTCCGAACGCGCATCCATTCGTGTCGAATATCTGCCTGATGTCAGGACTGTGATGTGCCGCAACGCCGAACGCTTCCAGCTCATAAAGCCCGTCCTCACTGTTGTACATATCGATCTGGACGGTCTGAGAATGCGCCTGGTATCCCCGCCGTTCAATGTCGTGGCTGTCCGTCCCTGCGCGAGTACCGCCGAGGAATCCGCCGCCGTCCATGGAGCAATTGGTCAGAGACTCGGAGAACGGGATAGCGTTGCCGACAAGCCCCGGATCTTTCCATTCAACCAGCACGCCGCCCGTGATGGCCCAAGCGTTGATATTCGCCTTTTCTGAGCATTCAGCCAGGGTGGCATTGATATTTTCAATCGTTGCAGCGGCATCGGAGCCGATGGTGAAATGGTCAACGTCTCCCGATCCGTCAGCTTTCGCCGTGATGGTTGTCGCGCCAAGAATGAACGTCTCATCGGCTACCGGAAGCCCTGCACAGGCGATCGTCCCTCGCGCCCGGTCGTCGTCACTGTAGACCTTCGCCGACATATCCCCCTGGCCCTCTTGCGTCGGCACTCCGCTGACAAACTGGTAAGTGCAGTACATTATCTCGGGGCGTGAGCTGGCATCAGGCCAGATGTATTCAAACGCTTTCTCGATCCCGTACTGCTTACCGCAGGCGAGGATCCAGAGCTTCACTGTCTTGTGCGGGTTCACTTGATCGTTACCTTCATGGAGCCTTTGAGCCGCCGGGTGTCTATCCTGTCAATCATAACCGTGATGTCGTCAGCGATCTTCACCCCGAGCCGGAGCAGCGCGGTCGGATCTCCATCAAAAAGATACTTGCCTACAGCGTCGGCGATTTCACTGGACCAGCCGCGGGCTTTCTTTTCTGCCCGCTCGACAAACCGGCTCGGCTTTATTCCGCGCTCGGTTCCGTCGTTCTGGTACATCGCAACGTCCTGAACCTTAGTCTTTCTTTTTACCGGATACGTCCCCGCTGCCGCTATCTGCACTTCCTTTTTTGCCAGACTTCGCAGCCTTTTTTCCAGTTCTCGAAGCATTCTTTTTCACCTTGCCGCCTTCGTCCATGTACAGGATCTCGCTGAACTTGATCATGTTCATGTCATCGCGCAGCACCTTGAGCTGGTCGGCGGTTGCTTTTTCCTTGTAATTGATCTGCGGATAGTTGAACCGGCCCGCCTTGATTTTGATGCCGCTGATCCGTAGTTCTTTTTTCGCTGCAATGATCATTACCAGCCCCTTTCAAAGATGTGCTCGTGACTTGTGGTTTCGCCGTCGTCTTCTACGCCGTCTTGGTTGGCGTCCTGCCAGAGTGGCAGGTTGATCACGATGCCGATTTGTTTCTCGTACTCGTTCGCTATGACCTCGCGCTCTTCCTTCATGTCGTCATCAGATTGCAAGACCCAATACCAGGCCATCTTTGCCATGATCGCCGGGGCAATAATGTCCTGGTCGACGATCCTCTGGATGTCCAGGCGGTTCGAGAGCATCTCCAGTTCAACCTCGCCCTCGGCTTCCTGTGCTATCCTCGCAAATCTGTCGACGGGTTCGGTGAAAGCATTGTGAGCCCGGGGGAACTTGTCAGCGAATCGACTGCGTAATCCCTCGATGTCCAGGGTGGATTTCGACACCCGCGCCATCTCTGTGATCGCCTGGCCTGTTCCTGTCGGTTCCCAGGTGAGCACAACGGGCAGCGCAAGCGTCCAGGTGGCGACGGTGGTAGTGTCCAGGGTGTACGTACCGAACAGGCCGTAGACCTTCTCTGTCGCGTCGTGGGCATAGTCCAGAATGGCGGTCAGAAGCACCTCGCGGGTTGCGGCATCGTAAGCCTTCACCCGGCGCACTTCATCGCCCGCGACTCCGCATATCAGGATCGGATCTCCGATTGACAGAGCCGTGGCGCCGACTGCGAGCGTGATGGTATCCAGGTAGGCGGCCACATCTGCGTCAAGGGTGGTCTGCGTGTACAGCGTCGCGGAATCCGGGGCAAGCAGCGCCGTCCCCGCCATATCCTTGATCCCGATGTCCAGCTCCGAGATGAGCTTTCCATCCCACTCGACAGGGAACTCGATCCGCAGTGGGTTCGAGTCGTAGTTGTATTGAATTTGAAACATCTAATCCCACTGCGCGTAAACGTGATCCACTTCGATTATTTCTGCCTGTGCCGCCTCGGTCTGAACGCCGTAGAATAGGAACAGATCCCCGTGGTCGTTGGCGACTGCGCCCGCTACCGTGGCGACGAGCGTCCCGTCGATATAGAACTTGGCTTGTCCTGCGGCGTCTAGTTTGATTCTCAGCTTTTGTTTCGTGCCGGCGGTCGGGCCGACAGCGAGAGTGGCATCTGTTCCGCCGCTGCTACTGTGCCACCAGTTCACGTTGTCATTGCTGAAATCGAACATGAAGATCACATAATCGCCGTCCTCAACCATCGGGTTATCGGACAGGCCGAAGAATACCTCTTTGCCCGTGAGGTCAGTATCGAGTGTCATGTGGCAATCGACAGTAGGCTGAATCACACGGCTGAAATAATCGTCGTGTGTCTGCGTGCATTCATAATCCCCCGCTCCGGCTGCACCCGATGTCAACAGCGTCACACCGCCCGCGCCCGCCCCCGCCTTCATCGCATTTGTTCCCGCCCCGGTTACGTTGGTCAGATCCCAAACGGAGCCGTAAATACCAGAAGTCCACAGGAAATTTTCGTTGAAAAAATGCCGTTTAGTGATGAAGTCCCCGCCGATGCTTAAATCGCCGAGCACTTCCTGATCCCCCGCGATGACTTTATCGCCGAGAGTAACCGGTTTTCCGTTTAGTGTACTCATGACTACAGCTCCATCGTGGCGCCGAAATCGATCGCCAAGTCGTCGGTGTTCGCGTAGGTTGCTTTGAGTTGGTCCGTGATACCGAGCGAGATCGGCTCCTCATTCCACTGGAAATCAATCACCCCGCCGCCGTAGGTGCTCAAGTCCTCGTCGAAGATGATCGAGTCATGCCCGCCGCTCGCAGAACGGTCCACGATTACGAGAAGGTTTTCGCTCGTTGTGGGAGCCGCGCCCGCCGTGAAGACGATAAACCACTCGGTGAGCTTTTTCATCTCGTGGGCTGTCGTGGTCAACGCGATTGTTTCGCCGAGGCCGATTCCACAATCGTCATATTCGGTTCGATTTATTCCGGGCATGATGATCTCCTATTTGCAGCCGCCTTTGCCGCGTCCTGTTTTCGGTCCTTTGCCGCTTGGTCCTGTTCCATCTTTGCGTGGCATTTTGTTCTCCTATTTATGCTGCTGTTTTCGTCATCGGGCGGGTCGCTAACCACTCGGCCACGGGCTTAGTACCCTTGCTCGAATTGCAGGTTCGGCACGCAACCAAGAGGTTGCTTTCACAGTGAGGGCCACCCGCCGCGAGTGCAACGATATGATCCAGTTCGAGTCTTTTGGTACTGCCGCAGTATGCACAACGGTTGCCGCAAAGCTCGTAAATCGCCGCCTCATCAACAGGGCCAACGGTTACGCTGCTTTTGTTGGCACGACGCTTGCGACTGTACTCTCTTATTTTTTCAGGATTGATTTTCCGCCACCTTTTCTGTGCTGCGGTTGCTATTGCTGGATTTTTGTCTCGGTACTTTTTCGCGGAACGCTTTACCTTTTCAGCGTGCTTCCTGTAGTATTCCCTTGAATATTCCCGGGCACGCCCCATGTTCGCGTTACGATATGCGGCTCGCGCCGCTCTTATCCCGCACGGATCTTCTGCGCGTGCATTCTTGGCCTGCGCCAATATCCTGCACCTATTCTTCTGATACCAACTTGCCTTTTGTGCTTTTGAGCAAGTCTTGCAAGTGTATTGAAGTCCATCCGGCGCTGTCTTGCACCCGTCAAAGCAGTCGAGGGCCAGGGGCTCCTTACATTTGTTGCAGATCTTCACAGTCTAATCCTCGGTGGTAGGCTCTGAAAATATTCGCAGGTTTTGGATGAGGCATTGAGCTTGTGCAGTTTGGACCCTACTTGTCCCAATGTCGACCTGGTCCAGATCATTAGGAACACCGCAATCAGTATCCGTTGCACCGTCTACACCATCACGACTGGCTACAAAATCATCAATTGCCCACTGACATCTGAGTTGATGAATAGCCCCGTCTGCAACATCACCTGCTGGATTGCTTGTGCCTATATTTCCGACAGTGGCTCGTGTTGCGGCGCTGTATAGGTCATTCGCCATAACTGCATTTATGCGATCCGCTGCTCCCCCACCATCATTGATAGACCAGAAATACCTTAAGTCTACATTGTCATAATCAGAATACAGCACATCCATCGCCAACGTCCCGCGCCGATTATTCGTAACATTCCCATCGTCCCCCACGAACCGAAGTTGATCTTTCAACCGAATCGCCGTCGCGCCGTTAGTGTACACAAGGCTGGACATGTAATCGTTTTTCTCGCACTGAGCGCCCCAGAGGTAGGTGTTTACTGTGCCGCCGTCGCCTGCGATGGTGGCGTCTCCATCAGCAACGGCAGAATATATTCGCAAGTCGTGAGCACCCACCGTGCCAGTAAAAACAATACAACAACGGAAATAATCGCCGAAAAATGGGCCTTCGATATACCCTGTTATTGCCGCCCCGGGTGTTCCTACTGCTCCGTTGGCGATGTCAAAATAACAATGACAATTAGCGATGGTATTATTCCAAAAAAAGATCCAATCAAAATCCCCCGGTCGAGCAAATATACTAAATGTATACGTGTCTGCTGTGAGTGCTGCGGTGTTTCTCTTGACTCCATGCCCCCCGCTCGTCGAGTCCGCAACCAACGAAGCCGCCGCCGTTCTGCCATCGGGACACACCGCTGCGTCATCTGTAACCGTGTCGCCCGCGTCGAGTTTCGTCCACGCGCTGAAATCCTCGCACTCGTCAATCAGATTTTCAACCTGCGGCTCGGGCAGATACCCCTGCACGTTCTCCGCGCCGGAATCATCCCGGCTGCACATCCTCAACCATTCGGCTCCGACGTGATACAGCTTGCTGACGCCGCTTTCCATCTTGTCGAGATACGCGGGATAGGCACGGGTTTTCACCGATGCGAGGGCCGTTCCGACTGCCTGTTGTGGGTACATGCCGGAGAACTTGGCGAAGCGTTCAGCGGCGATGGTGGCCCATTCTGCAGGTCCCGCTGCGCCTGCTTGCATCCATGCGGCTTGTTTCCACATGGCTATATATGCAATTTTGCTAAGGTAAATATTCCCGCCAAGTTCGCCACCAAGTTGTAATTCCACGTTGTTGGTAATGCTGCCTGCTATTGCAGACATATTCACTCCAGCTCCGTCTGCTACTCCGTTCAAGTACCACTGGGCACCGTTGGCGGAAGCTTCATCCCTATTAACAAAAATTATTGCGTGATACCAACAACCTATAGTCAGACTGTTGGTTATTACCTGGGCTTGTCCACCAGAGTCTAAAAGAAGGCTCAGATTTTCAACCGTTCGCAAATCTAGACGCCACCCATTACCCGATCCGCCGAATCTCTTGTTTAATACAATGGGAGCATTGCCGCCGTCCGATCCAGCTCGAAAGAGCAGTTCGACAACTATGTCTTCAGTAGTTATGTCTCCAGCTGTAGTGTCTACTCCGCTATCATACCATCTTGTTCCCTCAACATCGTATGAATCATCATTGGAACCCAAACAAGGAGAGCCTGTGTTATATGTTCCCCCTGAACCTTGTGGCTCAAGTGCAACGCCATAGGTCCAGGGGGGGAGACCTACTGCGTCCGCATCCCCAAGTTTGTACCTGAGAGCAGGAGTCTTCGTGACGCCGTTGATCGCCAGATTCGGATTCAGATTCCCCACACCTGAAGGCTGCGAGAACGCCCTGAACGTCGGAATCGGCGTGTAGTCAATCGACCGGCGGTCGCTCCACATCGCGTAAATTTCATCGTCGGTCAACGGGTCTGTGCCGAAGTAAACTTGATTCAGTGCATACGGCGTCGGGTTGTCAGCGGCGTTGTTGTTCCCAATGATGAGGTCATCCGAGCCAGCATCCGAGGGGTTGACAATCGCGTTCCCCTCACCGATGAGAAATCCATCCACGAAAAACCGAGGCTTGTATCCTTTTTTCCAGACGACTGCGATCTGCGTATTATCGTCGAACGTGTGAGCAATCGTGGAGCCCATGAAGTCAAGATTGTTGCCGTCCGTCCTGAACTCGAGCCCGGTCCCCTTATCCGCGAGCATACCGGGAACTTCAGAGGTAAAGAAGCGACCGTAAAAAACGAGCGTCCCCTGAACGGACTTGAACGGTTCCGATCCTATTCCCGTGGTATTCGCAACCGTGATCCGGCTGTCTGCTTGCGGGAATATACATCCGTTCGGGCCCAGGTTCGTGACGTTGGTCGGTGTCCCTGGGTGTAGGTTCCGCGAGTAGTCCGTGAAATCCGTCGCGTGAGAACCGGGGAACATGAGGAGCTGACAAGTCTCTTCGGTAATCAGACGGTGATACAGACCCCATGCAAGCTGTCGGTCGAGCCAGTAGAGATGTTGATATTCATCCTGCAGAAGTTGAAGCGAGGACAACGCGCCCTCGTGAATCGACAGGCTGTGCAGGATGCCGGTGTAATCGCCTTCAGTCGAGATGTCGTCAAGGAAAGCTGCGTCATTGTCCTGCTGAATCCACGGGCGCGGAGTACCTACCGATTCCAGGGCCGCTGTCGTGGTGTAGGTGCTCGGCAGGTCCGGCACGTTGGATACATAGTCATCAGCCCCGTCGAACGTGTAGCGGGGCGTTGGCGTGGCGCTGAACGTGGGGTACTTGGCGCCCGCTACTCTGTCGGCCTTGTACAAGTCCCGGTCATTCAGACCGCGCTCCCAGATCTTGTCGCCGGCGGTGTCGTCGCAAATCTCATTGCATGGGTAGACCGCAAACGGGTTCTTGCCAAAGCTGATCAGAGTATCCGCGTGATACGCATCGTGATCGGCCTGGGTCAATATGGAGTCGAGAATGCGAGGCTTGTAGACCGTGCCTTCGTACCGTGCCGCGCCTTGGCTACAGATTTTGAGCGCCTGAGCATTCCCGATCACCTCATTGATCGCCGTGGCTTCTTGAACCGCATCGAGCGCGTCCACTCGCAGGGTGTGAACCCCGTTGGTCATGTCCACGACATAGGTGATGGCGTGAACTTCACCGTCCAGAATATCAGCGGTGACTATGCAGGCGGTGTGAGGCTCCGCGCCGTTGCCATGTTGAGCATAGACGTAATCATCCTTCAGGTAGATCCAAAATCCACTGACACCTATCTCTCCGTTGTTAATTATCGGGTTGCGTGAGCCGGTGATCCTGGTCGCCTTGAATCGTGCCTTGGCTGAGAAACCGCCCGGCTGCGGTATGATGTCATAAGTGATATAACCGGCAACCGCATCGGGAGTGAATCCATGATCAACTTCAGCGCCGAAGGTGAACACTCCGCCGTTCGCTTCAACCGTTGTCTCATTGACAAAGTTATCGGCAAACGAACAGCCCGCCATGCGTTCACATGGTGATGCCGCCAGTCGAGGATTTGGAAAGATTGCCATCGGTTACGCTGCGGGCTTCTCCTCTACCTTATGACCGCGCTTTTCCTTCTTTCGCTTCTCGATTTCTTTCTCCGTGATCTTCGGCAACTTCGCGTACATCTCCGCGTCCTGTTCCTTGAAACGCCAGTACCACGCATGGAGTTTCTGACCGCCGGGGGTGTCTACCACGTCGGACGAATGCTCCTTTTTGTGGATGCTGATCGCAGCGCCACTCTTGCCATGCACACCGTAGACAGTCAGGAAGAAACTCGTATCCTCGAACTCGACGGTTATGCAGCCCTTTTCGTCGATGGTATACGGCACTTTCCGAACCCACTTGTCCTCGTACACGCCGTTCATTTTATCGATGTTGATCTCTTCGGAGGTCAACGGCTTGCCGCGTTCGTGCTCCAGGGGGAGCTGTTCCCTTCGGTAAACTATCTCGCCGGGGATAGGCGGGTTTCCCCACTCGTCGCAAAGGACGAGTAGCTTCCACCGTAGGCGCATGTTGTCAGGCAGCTTGCGATCCTTTTCATACCGCAACGCCAGGGCTTCCATGACCAAAACCCCGCCCTGGTTGAATGCGACGAGGCATTGAGACAGGTATGGAGGATCCGAAGGCCCGCCGCGCTTGAACTCACTGGCGATGAAGTCTTTTAATTCCTTTGCATCCCGGGCCAGAAACTTGATTTTTGCAAGATCGATGTCCATGTGCCACTCCTTTTTTGAGTCTGTTGGCTGTTCATCAGGGCTGTGAAACCACTCACAACCGACGCCCCGGGAAAGGGGCGTTTCACTTTGATTTGACCGAACGGTCAGTTAGTTGAGCTGGTTAGCCCAGACTTGGAATGTCTTCGCCGGCTTGTCGCCATCCTCTGCGCCCGGTCCCTTGGCGACCTTTACGCAGAACATCGCCCCGCCGTGCTTGATCTCTGTGACTTCACAGAACGCACCGGGTCTGCACCCGGCGACATGGGCGTTGAGAATGACATCGGCTCCGACCTTGTACGGCTTCTTTCCGTAGCCTGAGAGATCCGCCTTCTTGGCAGCCGCGGGCTTCGCCGCAGGTGCTGCCTTCTTCGCGGGTGTTTTCGCTTTCGCTTTCGCCATTGTATCCTCCTATGCCCACGACGTATCGAGAGCAGGTTTGCCGGTAACGACGATGGTCAGACCGGTGATGACTGCGGAAAGGTCGGTTGTCGCTATGGCGTCCAACGCCGCGCCATCTGCGCCGGCTTCATAGAACCCGAACACGAGATTGACATCTGTCAACGCCGCGTCAGCGTCCAGACCGGCCCGTCTTCCGCCCAATGTCCCGCCACCGTCGATGGTCAGATTCGACACGGCTTCGGTAAAGACGATCGCGTCTCCGGCTGCTCCTGCGAGTGCTGCGGTGATCAGAACGGTGTCACCCGCTCCGTCCTCGGCTGTCCATGCTGCGTGTCCGGTACATTCTCCGAGCGTCGCCACGAGAGCCGTCACCTGAGCGGCCGCGCTCCCTCCGATTGCAAAGTGATCGACGCTACCCGTGGCGACAGCCTTCGCTGTGAGCGTAGTTGTGCCGAGCACCATCGTTTCATCCGCGACCGCAAATCCGGTACAGGTTATGACTCCCTGCGCTTTCGTCGCTGTGATTACGGGTTTCTGAACCTCCACGACGTAACCGGTAGAGGCAAGTGAGCCTCCCAATTTCACCGTGTGGAGGTATCCGAAGTCAGCCGTCAGATCGCACGTCTGCAGCCCAGAGCCGTCAGTGGTATCGAGCAAGAGAGTATACCGACACTCTATCCCGATACCCGGTTTGACGATCGGGCCTCCTACCCTTGTTGCAATTATTGCTGTTCCCATGATGACCCCCTATGCCCAGGAGGTGTCAAGAGCGGGTTTGCCCGTGGCATGAATGGTCAACCCCGTGATGACGGCTGACAGGTCGATGCCGTTCAGGAGGTCCAGCGCGGCGGCATCTGCGCCCGCCTCGTAGAAGAAAACCAGGAGGTTGGTGGCTGACAGGGCGGTGTCGAACGCCGGTTTCTGAATGTCTGCGAAATAGCCCGTGCTCGCGAGTGAGCCGACGATCTCGCAGGAGTGGAGATATGAAAAATATGCCGTCAGGTCTATGGTCTGGCTGCCGTCCGTGTGGGTCGTGTCGAGCAGGAGCGTGAACTCGTACTCCACCCCGATCGCCGGCTTGATGCCCGGACCTGCGGTTTTGGTCGGTGTTGCTACGATTCCCATGATTCACCTCCTAATCCTTGTCCGTCATTTTGCCGTTCAAGTACGGGTTGTCCACGTACACGTTGGTCCCCATGCGGACGACCACTTTCTTGGCAAACCTGCCGGACGCAACCAGTTCGAGCTGCAGCGGCATGTGGTTACAGATATTGACATCCTGGCGCCGGAGCATCAGCACGTCACCCGTGGTCATGTTCGGGAACAAGGTCGGGTCGGCGAACGCCAAGCCCTCGAAGTTGTCGAACATCGGCCATCCCATGTTCTCCGCTTTGCCTGCCACGGTAGTGGAATTCCACGAGTGCAAAGCCGCCGCGAGCGCCCTGAACGTGTAGTACACCGAGCCTTCACTCAAGCACAGGTAGTCCTTCAGATTGACGCCCTTGTTGAGAGTCGTTCCCTGGATCATGCCGCGCATATATGCCAGCGTGATCGTCGCGTTCGTGTCCTCCTCGTAGGAAACGAGCAGCGGGTAGGTTCCCCGCGAAAGCGCCTTGTCGGAATACGCAACCGATGTGCTGTCGACATCCTTCTTGATCTGCGTGTAGATCGCCGACACGTTGAGCGCGGCCACGGCTTCGACTTCTTTCGCCACTGCATCCGTGATCAGCGCCTTCTCGGACAGGCTCACGCTGGAATTCGAGATGTCGATCCCGTGTACCTCTGCGGCACCGTGTGAGAAAACCTTGTCCCAATACGGCTTCGCCAGGGTCTGCGTGGAGCTCGCCGGGTCGACATCGCTCTTGTCGAAGAATGCCGCGTTGCTGGTGTGTGCGAGCCGATACTTGGATGTGATCCGATCACCGTCCAAGATCTTCGGCTTCGTGAAGTTGTCGTTGAAGGGCTTCAGGCTATCGTAGATAACCGTGTCAACCATGCTCGGCAACAGCTCCCTCTGGATGAATTCGTTATAGTCTGCGAAACTCATTACTATCTCCTATGATTTTTGATAAGGGTACTCGCCATGCGTGTTGTGATACTCGCTGATGAGCTTCCCTGCTTTGATTCGCTCTTCTCGGTTATCGCTGTTTTCCCAGGCTTTGACCTCTTCCCAGTTCGTTTTTCCCGCGCCGATCACTGTGTTTTTACCCGGTGGTTTCGGAGGCGGATCGCCTTCCTTTCCCGGTGCCACGATGAACGCTGCATTGACTTCATCGGCTGCGAGCGCGGTAACGTACTCCTCGATCGTGCCGTCTGTCTCCGCGTTGTAGCCTGTGACCGCACCCTTGACGAAAGTCTCGTTACGGAAGTTGGCCTTCAGCAGCGCGGCCTCAATGTCGCGGGTCTGCAACTCGGCGGCGTGTGCAGCATCTTTCTTTTCGTCAGCGGCCTTGTACTTCGCTTCGGCCTCATCGAACAGTCCGTCTTTCCTGAGTCGTTCCTGTTCGGCTTCCTCGGCCTTCGCTGTCTCTGCCGCTTGCCGGTCGGCCTTCTCCTGCGCTAGCACCTCTCGACCTTCCCGTTCGGTTTTCAGCTCTGCCGTCAACTTCTGGAAAAGCGGACTGGCCTTGATTGCCGCATTGTCTACGTCAATCTGTGACGCGCCACCGCCGTCTCCACCTGTTCCGCCTGCGCCCTGGTCGTCATTCTCATCTCTGAAAAAACTACGAAAAATCATTCTGTCCTCCTGCGTTTTTGCACTGGTTGTCGCTCCAGTTTTTGTGAGATATATCGAGCGGATCAGATTCCGCGAGAGTTACTTTTTCTTTTTACGGCGCTGTCGTTCTGCTTCGGCCACGGCTTCCACATCGGCATCGACAGCGGCAAGGAAGTCGTCAACGATTGTGTCGGGATAGTCGGGCATTACCCGGCGATTCTCCACTTGCGGATTGCGAAGCACCGACCCATCCACATGCGCCACACGGAAACCCACCGGGCTCCGTGCTCGCCATAGGTGGACACGTACATCAACGGCAAAAGCTGTTTCAGATACCAGATGAATCGATTCATTGTTTGCTCCTTTGGGCCATCACGCAGCCTCAAGATGACAACGTCAGGCGTCCCCGCCCTTGCAAACTTCCGCGCCTGGCACTCCGAGGTCAACCCATGTCTCGTAGGTCTCGACATCCCCGGCGCGGTCCATGCAGTAGGAACAGGTATTCTTTCCGCCCTCTACAATCCAGACCATCAGGCGCTCTAAGTCACCACCGATGGATTGAATCGTGTATATCTTCTCAGTGGCGCGACGCTGCATACCGGCAAGCCCGCGCTTTGCATTCGTGTTGATCAGCCCTGCGACTTCCTCTTTGAACTGAGCCGCTCCGGGCTTCAGGCTGGTCATTCGGGACACGTTCCCGACGTTCGCGGCAACGGTCTTCTCAAGTGGTCGCATTGCCCCGGACTCGACCAGCGTGTGGTAGAGCTGCGGATTACTCGCATCTCTCAAGAATGCCAGCCGGTCAGTGTGCACCTTCTGGAGCTTTGCAAACCCCTTGACACCTTCCACCTCGAACCCGCGCTTACCTGCGGTGACAAGCTGCGCCCTGGTCATCTGAACTGCCAAGGCACCGACAACCTGCTGTCTGTAGGCGGTCGGCTTGATGATCGTATCCTCGCGGTTATCGAGCGTGAACTGATGCAGGGAAGCGGCAGATATTCCACCGAGCCCCGTTGCCCAATTCAGATCCCGCTCGTCCCGTTCTATCTCGTCGTAATCTGAAAGCACAGTATCGGGGCTCACGCCCATCTCCGACCATAGCTCTACGTCACGGTTTGCCGTGCTGGTGTAGAGGTCGTCCATATCCTCAAGGGCTCGCTGTTCGAGCTTCGCTATAAGATCGTCCGCGTAGTCATTGGCGTTGTCGGTCGCCGCGATGTATTCCTCAACTGAAGGCATTGGTCTTCTTCGGCAACAGCCCGATGGTCTTCTTTTCCGGCGCTGCAAGTGACGGGAATTCTGCGGCCCGATCCTTCATCTTCACATAGAACTCTTCCGCCTCGGCATCAGTCGGGAACTGGTAATACTCTCGGATGGCCGCAATCGCATCCATGATCCCCTTGTCCATCAGGGAAATGATGCGCTTTGCGGTTTCCAGGCGGTTCTCTGGGAGTCTCAACTCGCCGGGCTCCCAGGTCTGTTTACACTCCAAGAGCAGGCTCACACCTGGCTCATCCGTACCAACAAACAGACCGATCAGCGCCTTCTCGATTGCAAAGATCCGCTTTACCTCGGGACGATTCAGGTCTATCCGATGATCGCGTTGCTTCTTGAGCGGGCGGGATTTGACCTCGAGCGCGATTCCGCTGCTTGCTTCAATCGCATGATCCTCACTGCTCACCATGTAGTCGGGAACTTGGAAGCCGGCCGCAACTTCGGTCGCCAATTTCGTATGCACGTCCAGGGCTTTAACAGACTCGCCCGCCCCGTGGTCGATGTGGTCAACCTCCTGCCCTACCGAAAGCGCAATCTGACCGACAAGGGTGCGAGGCAAGGGCTTCATTGCCGCCTCTGCACGTCGCGTGATCACGGTTGTTCCCCGTGCTGCGTCCCCTGATGTTTCGAGGAGGTGAGAACCGGACACGTCGAACCCTTTAGAATCTTCATAGAGGCTGGTCGAGACCGGCATTAAAACGCCGTCTTCAGTCACCCCGCCTTTGATGATCGCTATCGGGTATTCAGGGATGATCTCGTCGGGATGCTGGTCTGCCCAGAATGACAGCGGGTTGCAAAGCTCACCCAAGATGTCAAAGTCTATAACCTTGCTATCTTTATCGTCCGGCTTCGGAACTTCCGTCGATTCCTTGGATGCCTCATAAGTGACGTAGCGGCCTTTCGGATAGATGTCCGAGCGGGCGAAGATGGCAAGATAGCGCCCTGTCATCTGATCAACTTCACTCAACCGGATAACAACCACCGAGGCGTCCTCAATATCCGTGCTGTCCGGGACTCTGATGTCGCCCTCGTCGTCAATCGTGTCGGAGTAATACGCCCGCACATCGGACGGCGAGAGCACCTGATAGGACAGGAAGCCGCCGGAGAACCCGATCAGTGGGCCCGCGCTGCCTACCTGGACAGAGCGTTTATCAGAGAGCGTCATGGCCGCAGAATGCCCGCCGTTCTCGCGGTGCTCCTGCAACAGATTTTCGGCGTCTTTTAGGTCTGTCTCTTCATTCTCATGGATCAGCGTGTACCGCTGCCCGGGCTCTGTGAACAAGCTCGCAAGCCCCGCAACTACCTTTGCTCCGAATCCTACCGCGAGAACTTCTGTCAGCCCTGAATCGACCTTGATGTCGAATCCCTCTTTGACGTATGCCTCAGTACTCGCGTTCTTATTCTTCGGGTCAGTAGTTGTCTTGATGCCGACGCCGTACCGCTGTTTGATAGCATCGCGGATCTGATCGTGGTCATCCCGGCGTTGAAAATACGACAGCATATTATCAACAATCGTCTCGCCGACGGTGGTCGATGATTCCCGCAAGTTCTGGAGTGCTCTTTTGATTAACGGCATGTTGTCTTTACGCTGTCGGGTTGTCGGAATAATTCCAGTCCGGCGGGTGCATGACCATCATGGCGCCCATCAGTAGAGCATCGCGGATATGTTGCACTTCGATTTCCTTGTTTTTCGGCAGGATGTCATTCACTCGGCGCTTGTCCGGGGTCGGATACTGATCTTCATCGATCATCTCCCTGATACCGCGTCGGCTTTCCAGGTCCAGGCTCACGAAGTTGGCCGCAACCGTAAACCGGCGCTCGGCATCGACCGCGCTGCACATCATGAATGACAGGAGGTCGAACTGGATTTGCCTGTTTGCCGCATCCTCGGGACATGGATAGATCGGCACGTTTCCGAAAGCCTTCTGTGCAAAATACGAAATCAGCTTGCCGGAGCCGCTGTCTGTTTTGTTTATGTCCTTACCCGCCACGATTGCAGCCGGGTATCCGAACTCTTTTTTCAAGATCTGGAATGCGCGAGAGGCCGAGGCGTCACTGTGAGGACAGAGATCCGCAACCGCTACCCACACGGGATCATCGAATATCTCGCGTCCCCCGACTGTCGCATCCATTTGTTGCAGGACGGCAAAGGCTCCCGTTGCGCTCCCGATGTCGCAGAATAACCACCAGGGCTGGCCCTTGATGAACCTCGTATGACGGTCGTTCCGGTTGCCCTCCGGCCACGACTTCTCCATGTCGGCGCCCTTCCAAATGCGCCCTTCCAACGCAACAAGCTCGCCGTCGAGTTCCCGCCTGGCCTGCTCTGGCGACATCTTCTTGCGAAGGTTGATCTCGTAGTTCGGGTCTCGCGCCAGCAGATAGTGATTGTCGCTCGTCTTACCCCGGAACAGCTTATTATCCCCACGGTTGATAAAGCGTCCGTAGGGACCGACCAGGGGCGTGCTCAACGTGAAGTAGTAGCGAACCGTGGACGCCGCTCGAACTCGAGCCCGGGTATTGATCTGCTGTTGACCGTCGAAGCCTATTGCCGCCTCGTCATCAATAACGAACGTGAACTCAATGCCCTTGAACTTGCCGCGTGCTCGGTCCCTGGCTCCCGTGATGATCCGAGGCCGGTAGAGCATGGTCGACCCGTTGTGCCAGACGATCCGGTGGTTGCCGTACTCAATCGTGTACAGCTCCTCGGGGATATGCTCAATCCATTTTGCCAGAAAGATACTATTGACGCGATCCCAATCGGGCTCCAGGAATAGGCCGCGCTGCTTGCCGTTCTTATTCAGGGTCAGTGCAGCGATCTGAATCGCCATGACCGTCTTGCCGAAGCCGAGCCCGCAGCACAGGTCCACATCCTTGACCTCGGGATCTTCTCGCAGGACGTAGTTGAAAATCTCAAGGTACTTGCCGACAGGAGGGTCGAGGCCGATGAATGCGTGCTTGCCCATTCATTAGTGGACCGTTGACGCGTTGACCTCTGGCAAACCCCTCCATCCGAGATCCTTGTCGTGGTTGCTCGTTGCATCGATCACGCCGTGATCCTTGGACAGCCCAATCATTTCTAAGCGTGCGCGTTCAAGTTGGTACGAGATGGCGCTGGAGCCCTTGGAGAATCCCAGCGTGACATTCTGTCGCCATGAGAAGAGGAGCCCATCGTAAATCTCGCCTAGCATGACAAGGCGCTCATCCTTTGTGAGTGGAGCCTTCCCGGCGCGATCACGTTCGTCTTTGAGATTTGTGTCGCCGCTGATGCCGTCTGCCATTTGCAGATCTGCATCTGTTTCGTTTGAGGTTGTCACCTTTTGACCTGCTTCCTCGGTGAATAAATTGTATGTTCCTTGCCACGGATAGGCTCACTGCGTCGCTTTCTAGTGGACGCTATGAGAGGGGGAATTTTACGATTTGAAAGAGCCCGACCGCCGAAACAGGGGGGTGAATCCGACGATCGGGCAAAGGGTCAGATCAAAACCAGGCAAAGGAGTCCAACCCAAATCGTTACATATTATGCATCACGGTGTCAACTATCACCTATAAGTAGGTCAAATACTACCCATGCAAGGGGTATCTATAACCCGGTACATTTCTACAGATCTAAGACCTCTTGTCTCAATCTCTTCACGGCGATCTCACAGTACTTCTCCTCGATCTCGATCCCGATGGCCTTGCGGCCCAAGTCCTTTACAGCGCGCAGGGTGGTGCCGGAACCCATGAACGGGTCGAGGATGGCTTGCGGTTCACCGGGGCATTTTGTAATCGCCCACTTCATCACGTCGAGGGGTTTCTGTGTCGGGTGAAATCTCGGCTCTAGGTTTTTTCGCGCCATACCATTCCACAGATGGTGAATTATTCTGACAGCCGATCCGTAATTCGTCCATGCAAGTTCACAATCGGCAAAGTTTCCTGTATTCATTTTATCCCAAACGAGCCAAGAGGGTGACGGGGGAACCGGGTAATAATTACCACCCCAACAACAGGCATACTTGCCGAGCGTCAAAAGCTCCCATAATAGCCCCCAATTGACCGGCTCGCCATCCCATGCCACATCGCCATAGTCTCTTGTTCGCGTTGCACCCTTCCCCTTTCCTGCTCCCCCCGTCTGCCCCGTCATGCCCATCCCATACGGCGGGTCAGTCAACACAAGGTCCACCTTCCCAAGCCCCGGCAAGACCTCCCGGCAATCCCCATGGTAGATCTCGATCCCCGGCTCGGTGTAGTAGGGCTCCATCAGTGCTTTTTCTTCCCTTCTTCAACCATCTTTTTCCGCTGTTTTGCCAGGTCATCCGACGCTTGTCTCTCCTCTTCTTCGTCCGCCGCCTTGCCTGCAGTATCCTCGGCGTATTCTTCCGCGTCGCTCTTTTTGTCCTCGGGCTCGCCGATCTCTACTATCTTCGCAGTCGGAACCATGCCGTACTTCTGATAGACCTCGAAATATGCGAGCCATGCCTTGCTCATCGTGTCGGATTTGATCGCGGCAAGGGCTTGCAGAATGGCGGCAGTCGCGGAAGTTTCCGCCCCGTCCTTTTCGAGCATCACCTCCAGCGCCGTGATTTCTGTGATGGGTGCGGTCATTACTGACGCTCTGGCGTGCTCTGCGGCAATAGAAATATTTTTCATGAGTTCGGTTGCATCGCTGCCGCCGCCGTCCCTCTTGCCGCTTCTTTTCCCGCTGTTGTTCACTCCTGTTGCTCTTCTACCGCCCATTTCAGGCTCCTTTCTATTTGAATACTCGCCATTTTGTGATCAACGAAGCGACTTGCTGCATGTCCTTCTCGCGTTCGGGGTTGCGACTGACAAGCCGCGCATTGGCGGCGCGCACTTCTGCGAGTTCGGTCTTCATGTCGTCAAGCAGCGTGTCCCGCTCGCCAATCTCATAGTCCTTATCATTCAGCGCCCTGCAGTATCTCTTGCAGTCCCCAACGGCGTTGTCAACGTCCCGCTGCAGCCGCTCGATCTCAGCCTCCAGATCCTTTACCACGGAATCACGGGACACCATGAAACCAGCGGATGCTTCCTGAATCTTGGCGTTGAGGTCGGCGCGTAGCTGCTTGACTGTATTGAACCAGTCGCAGGAACTTTCCTTCAATCCCTCGATCTCCGTGTCCTTCTCCTTGCAGCCGGGGCAAATTATCGACCCCGTAATGGGATCAACTTCATACTCCGTGTCCCCAACCCATAAGCGTCGATGCTCTCGGATGTCTGGTGTATCCCGCATCGCAGCCCCGTGGCCCGTTTTCTCGTGGTCTCCTATTTCTATAAACGGAGCTGCCGCGCGCTTCTGTGCATCACTCGGCCATACCGGCGCGGGATCGCTTGACTCGTATTTCTTGGCGGGCTCCTCTTTGACTTCGCGCCAATTGAAACGTGTAACACCGCTGTACATGCACCGGTCAGGCGCGAACGCTACATCAAGAACAGTGCACGACTTTCCACATTCCCTGCATTCATATTTCATTTTTCCCTCTCAATCTCCAGTGCCACGGAGACGCATTCATGCATAAACCTTGCCGCTCGCATTCCGCCAAGTCCGTGCTTGTGTCGCTTTTTCATGGCGTCTTCGACCTCTACCGGGTCCGCGTCAATACCCCGGTCTCTGAGAATACCCCGGATGACGGTTGTGAACGTTGGTGCTGTGCTCATGGCTGACTCACTTCCTCGTGTCGGGCAAGAAGCCGCTCGGCCTGTTCCGACAGCCGATCCCATTCTTCCTCGTCGATGAAATCGCGCCGCTCATAACCCATATCATCATCATAATCCCAACAGTCCCTGCGATGGTGTTGCACACCGTAGGCGAAGTTTTTCAGTTCACTCTCGCGCCCCTGTGCTTCGTCCCGCTGTTGACGCACACCGGGAAGGCAGGTGATTGATCCCTGCAATACAAACGGGCATGTCTCGAACCGTGGGCAATATTCGGATAAACACACAGGCTCGCCGTCTATCAGCTTGAAATTGATTTTGCTCATTTTCCCCTCCGTTTCTTTCTACATTTCCGACAAAGATGTTGAAGCCCACCATCCCCGCGCCGGTCAAAGATCTCCATTGACTTACATCCATTTTTGCACTGATGGATCCTGTCCTCGTCTATCAATGCGCGCAGTTCATCCTCGGTAATTTCTAGCCCTGTGCAGAGCTTCTTTCTCGCTGCGATCATCTGCTCATTGTCGTTGATGATGTCCTCTGGCGTCCGGGTAGTATGCGGGGCCCCGCCGCCGGGGATAGCCGCACGGTTGATTCCAGAACGAGCCGATACCATGCCGAGCCTACCTCGCTTCACTGTCACCCCTGATCGCGCCTCCTCTGTCCATGCTCGCGGGCTTCTTGTTACTGATGGATTGGCGCAGAGCCCCTCATAATAGTCTCTGCCTGTAGTCACCTGAGTTTTCGCCTTCGGGTTCGGCTCGGTAATGTAGAGCCGCCCGTTCGCAAGGTACGCGTACTGATGATCCAGAAGCCATTTGACCGCCGGAGTTATCCTCGTGCAGCGACTATGACCGAACTGCACCATTGACCGGAGAAGTTTACCGGCTGCGGCTTCGGTTTCAATCTGCGATTGTTGGCTCATCGCTTTTCGCCGATATACATCATGACCCAAAACGCAGCGATATACGTGTGGAAACAAATCATTCCACCATCCATCCCTAACGCATAGGCCACTATCATCACGACGGTCATGAGCAGTGCAGCTATTTTCCAGAACATCATTCCACCGTCACAGATAAATCGGAGCTGTCCACCCGTCCGATGATCGGCTGAACGCCCGCCTTTTTAAGGGATGTTTTCAGCGCCGCGAAACTCTCGCTATCCAGGGCTTCGGCTCCATCGATCCACATGATGGGCAACCGCTGATCCTTGGAGCGAATACAGGAAATCTCAACGGCGATGTCGATTCGTTGCGCGTTGTTGAGCTGGTCAAACGGGACGCCGTTGACCTTGATGGCCTTGTCGTCTACTTCCAGGCCCGGAATCGGCAGGTTGTCAGCGAGCTTGCGGCGGTACTCATCCACGGCGTCTATTGCCCCCGTGAGGCGCTTGCTCATGGCCTGCAACTTCTCTGCCTCGGCGTCGAATGCTTCCGCCTGGTCATGGAGTGTACGGGCCTTGATTGCGGCCTTGGCTTGTTCGCGGAGTTCAGCGAGGCGGATCTTGTCGGCCTCGATGGTCTTCTCATCGTCTCGGAGTTTTTCGAGCCTTTCGTCGCGGTCAGTTTCCAGGTTGCGGATCTCTTTGTTCACAATCTCATTCTTGCCATTGATGGTCTTCTCGACTTCCAGCGCCTCGGCGTCAATTTCAGCCGTGAGGTCTGCCCTGCGCTTTGCTATCTCTGCCTCAAAGTCCGCCCATCGCTTCGCGGCATCTGCATTGTGGTGATCCCGCTGTGCATTCGTGTCGGCGTCTGCGGCTGTAGCAACTGTAGCCGCCAAGCCCTCGCAATGACTCCTCGCCTGCTCAATTCCCTGGACGATTTCCACGCTGCGGTTTGCGATCCCCGTGTCCAGCGCCTCGATCTCCTTCTCGTGTCCATCGGGCAATACGGCCGGCGTCGCTCGCCTGGTCTGTTCCGCTGTCGCAACTTTCTGCGTGGCATCCCGATTGACCCCCGTGCGCTCTCTGAACACCGCCTCGCGTATCAGGGCGAGCTCTTGCAACGGGTGTAGACCCTCGGGAACGGCTCCCACGTCGCGCTTCTCGATACCCATAGCCTCCCACAAGGCGTCCCGGTCCAACGTCACGTCAAGGGCTCCCAGGAGTAGCAGGACACGATCGTTTTTGTCAGCGTTCAGGAATTCAATGGGATTTGAGAGCTTCTTGTCGAACAGGCCATCCAGGAAGCGACCGGGGGGCTTTATATCCTCAAACCCTGCGGAGTCGCCAACCTGTTTGCGGACCTTTGTCCCCTTGGCGTTCTTCTCGACAAGGTATTTCTCGCTATCACCTTCGAGGACTAGCACGACCTCGGGATTGATCTCTTCGTCGGCAGGATCGCCGGGTTGAGGAATGTAGGCCAGGTTCGCAAGGTTGCCGCCGCCGATGGCAGACTTGATTGCCTCAATCGCCGTAGTTTTCCCCGAGCCATTTTTGCCACTCAACGTTGTGACCCGCCCGACTTCCATTGAGAAATCCCGAGCGCCGAGCACGTCCCTGATCTGAATGGATGTTACTCTGAGTTTTTCGGTTTTCATTTTTCCCTCCTTAGTTATCGAACCAAAACACAATCCGCACATCTTCGGGAGCACCAAGAGCAAGCAACTTCGGGATAGCATCCCACCAGAACACCTTGCACACGCCGTGATAAGAATCCTGCCAGGAGATTTTGCAATAAGTGCTTCTTAGGTTTTGAGTGGACTGTTCGACGCCGCCCTGGATAAGTGCTTTCATTTCTGTTTCTGTGACGTGCTTTACAGATCTCCCGCCCACGCCAGCACAATAGCTTTTCGGACCTGGAACCCACCGGATCATGCGTTGCCACTCTTCATATTCTTTTGCAGTAACCCACCCCCGGAGCGTGGCCGTCTGTGTCCAGTCATATCCCAGAAGCTCTGCGACCGTGAAAAATGAATAGCTGTGACCATCGCCGCCCCATCCGCCGCTTTCTTTTTTGACTTTCGGGGTTACATCTTCAGGAAGTCCACGGGGTGTTGCTATCGGGATAAATTGATCTCCGGTGTCACTGCCTGCAAAGCCGCATCCATTGCGAACGTCGGCAAGAATAGAAAATAGGTAATAATTCCTGCTGTCATAAATTCGCTTTTCATACGGAACGCACAGGGTGAATCCTTCGTCATCATATTCGTCTGGCTCCCACTCATCCGCCGTTACCCATTTACCATCAACCCGTTTTTCGGCATACAAATGAATGTCACATCCCATCACTTCACCCCTTCCAACTGGCCCGAGAGAATGCCGACGATCTTGATCTCGCCCTCTTCGCCCATCTTCTCCATGTTCACGCTGTTGGCATCGCAGCAAGCCTGCAGGCCGTCCAGCCAGTCTTCGCCGTAGACTACTTTTGCGAGCCGCTGAATCTCATCCTGCAGGCCGCGCTCGGATTCCCGAGGGTTAGGCTTGTCAGGTTCCGGCGTCGGTTCGGGCTCTTTGCTCTCCGCTTCCTTTTCCAGCTTGTCTGTGAGTGCCTCTATCGGGCTCACCACTTCGGCGGGTGATGCCTGAATCGGCGCAATGTCCTCCATCTCTTCGGTGGTATGAATCCCCATGGAAAGCTCGGGACAGTAGACCCGCGTCCAGAAGGCGGCGGCGCGATAGTGCAGCATCAGCTCGGGCATGGTCTGCCACTTGGAGCACTCGTTCCCCTGCCTGTCTTTCTTGCTCCACCAACCCTCGGCCTTTGCCATCTTCACCGAAACCAGCGGCCCGAGGCATTCCTCGCCAGTTTCTTTGTCTTCGGCGTATGCGCGACAACCCCACGAATCCTTTCCCACCTCGCCTTCCATCCGGTATCGTATCGGCGTGAACCGACCGGACCCGTTGACCGTGGCGATCAGGAATGATGCACCGAACGCCGGGTTGCCGTGGACGATGTACAGGTTTTGCATCACAGCCATGACGCTGGCCCCGATCCGCTTTGCCATCTCCATGGCGATCAAGACGTTCGGGACATTGCCCTGATAGGCTTTCGGGATCAGCGAAGACGCCGCCCATGCTGCCGCCTCGCGCTGTGCCAGGTTGAACGCCTCTGACTCGGGGCTCCTCTGAATTGCTTCGTCTTTCTTGCCGTTCATGATTCCCCCTTCAATCGTGCGAGTGTTTCTTCCGGTGTTCCGATGACGCAGTGCGCCGAGTGACCGGTGGCGCCGCCCCGGATCATTATGTACGTTTCCGAATCATCATCCCTGCGATGATGTGCGCCATACACCCCGCACACTTCCGCCGGATCAAAGAAGCACGGCGCTCCCTCGGTGTCCTGAAATTCTATCAGTTTGTCTAGCATGATTTCCTCCCTGTAAAACGTCCCTTACCCGCCACCGCTGACAGTCCAAGAAAACGGGGCGGGCTCGGGACACAAATTTGATGATTCGGACTGTCATTTTTCTTATACTATAGATCGTGAGAAAAGGAAAGTTATTTACTCCTTTACAAATGCCACCCAGTGAGTCCCCATCGCCTTCCCAGACCTGTGACCATAGAGCGGTTTTTGGTCTGTCAGCTTCAGCACGTCGGCGAGTGGATAGTCTGCATCCGACCATTTAAAGATAAGAGTTCCCCCCGGCGCCAAGACACGAAAGCATTCGCGGAATCCGAGCTCGAGCACATCTAAAAAGTTCTCCGAAAGGAAGCCATACTTTCGAGTAAAGATCCCTTTGGCGGCATCTCTGCGGATATGTGGCGGATCGAAAACCACATGCTGAAAGGAGCTCGAGCGAAAAGGCAGCGCTGCAAAATCAGCTTTAATATTGGGTGATATAGATACGTCTTTCCGGCCCACGGTCCCGGGGGTGCCTTGGTCAATGGGGATAGTCTCAACTCTTTTATCTAAAAAGAGAACATCTGTGCGGTCAGGGTCGAACCAAAACATTCGGGGACCGCAACAGACGTCCAAGATTCTGTATCTCAATTACTTCCCCTTCACTCGCGCCCTTCGCAGCGTCCTGAAGCTCGTCGGCTTGACGGTATATCCAGACCTCTTAGTTGTTTTCAGGCTCAAAAGTGTCCCATCCGTCAGCACTCCGAAGGTCGCATCTTGGAGCTTGGCGCGGAGCACGGTCTCCATCTCTTTGACGTCCTTGCCGGCCATTCTCGCCCTCTCCTTTGTCATCTCCCACGCGTCTACCAGTTGCAGATCTTCGGCGTCCAGGGCGATCGTTGTGCCGTCCTCCTGGCTATACAGTCGCTTCACCACATCCAACGTGCCGGGCAGATGATCGGGAGGCGGCGGATCCTTGCGCTGTACTCGAGACCAAAATTCCTCCAGCTTCGGCAGAGCTGCGCTCAGAAACTTGTCGTCACGTTCGCGGTCAACCCACTGCAGGTTATACCCGGGGAACAGACCGGCGAGCGATCCCCATGACGCCCCTGTACACGCCATCTGGATCATGAGCTGAATCAGCATATGCAACGGGGGCTCCTCGGCGAACTGGTCTGGATAGACTTTCGCGCCGTAGGGGTCGATTGACTTGAGCTCGAGGGGG
>JAFCGF010000090.1 GCA_017608295.1 Candidatus Woesearchaeota archaeon | reverse complement strand
TCTCAATCCTGACCTCAATTTTCACTTTTCCTTTTTCGGGAGTAAATTTAAAGGCATTGGAGAGCAGGTTATTCACGATCTTCTCCAGCTTATCCGGATCGAACCAGGTGACCAATTTTTTGACAGGAAGATCAAATGTATAATCGATGTTTTTCTTTTCAGCGAGGGATGCAAAGGAGAGAATCATCACCCGCAGCGCTTTAAATATCTCCTCCTCTACCAGTTCAAGTTTCATGCTGCCTGCATCTACTTTTGAAAGGTCGAGCATCTGGTTCACCAGGTCAAGCAGGCGGTTGGCATTCCGCTGCATCATCTGAATGGTTTTCTTGCTGGGTTTCTTATCCTTCTCCAGCTCCATCATCTGCTCCAGCGGTCCGAGAATAAGTGTTAGTGGTGTCCGAAACTCATGGGAAATATTAGAAAACAACCTGGATTTCAACTCATCCATTTCAGCCAGCAGGCGGTTGGCTTTTTGCTTCATTCGGTAGTTACGATAAAGAAGAGAAGCAAAAACAATTGTCAAACCAAGACTGATGATATAAAACAGACTTCTGAATTTTGATTTCCTTAGCCTCTCTTCCTGTTCTTTTGTCTCGGCTTCATAATATCTTTCTGCTTCTAACAAAGTAATGGATTGAGCTGTAATATCCTTCTTGATACTATCATTCAAAGTATTGTATGTATGAAGAAATAAAAGTGCATTATTAGAATCCCCAATCTTTTCATAATAATTAGATAGCTGAAAGGAATAATCACGGAGAGATTGCATATTTCCAATCTCTAGTGCTAATTTATTACCTGGTATTAGAAAGTGTTCAGCTTTTTCAAGATTTTCTAGCCGATTGAAAAATCTGCCAAAATAAAAATACACATCTACTGAATCGGCTTTTGAACCATGGGTTTGACAATGGCCAAGACTTTTTTTGTAACTGTCCAATGCTCTTGCTGTATCTGATAACAATTCATATAAATGACCCAAATTCAGGAATGTCGGTATAAGTAGATTACTAATGTTTTTATCCTTAATTATCTCCAGAGTCCTGTTCGTGTAATTCAATGCTTCTTCATATTTCTTTTGACCTTCGAATATTGTACCTATATTTAGATATACTGAACTTAACCTTGCTGAATCACTAATTTCTTCATATATCTCTGCAGCCTTAAGATAATCTTCCAGTGCTTGCTCATACAGCTCTAAATCATTTCTCAGATTTGCCAGACTGTTATAGGCAGAAGCTGTAATTTGTTTAATTCCTAACTCCTGAGAAATTTCCAAACTTTTAGCTAAATAGGGATAAGCATTCACTAAATCGCCTTCTACTCTCAGAATTACACCATATTTACGGGATAAATCTGCCACACCACGAAGATCATTTATCTCTTCTGCCAATTTCAAACCAGCCAAACAATAATCAGAAGCGAGATAGAGATCTTGATTTCTACATTTCCAGGCTATTTCACCAAGTAACCTGACCCTGGTAATATCATCAAGATCTTTTCCTAATTCATACTCTAAACTGTCGATTTCCTTTGTCTGTGAATGAACAAAAGACGAGGATAAACAAACAAAAACAGTTGAACAGATAAAGTATGTAATGATGGTTTTCATTTGAACGCTGCTTTATTGCTGGTTCATATTAATATGCTTTCAAGTAATCTTCAGTAATCCTCGTTTTCTAAACCTTTCAATAACTTTCCCTATTTGTTGATCACTGGTAAAAGATTCTTCTAATTCACTCATAAAGATACCATTCATTGATTCTATCTCTTCGATTAGTTGAGTTTCAAACTTATTTAACTTATAAACTGAAGAGGATTTGAAAGATCTGGCAACAACTGCAAATCTATAATCACCCCACCTGAGATTTGAGATCTCTGATCCGTTTGTTAATCTTGAATAGATGGCAGAAATATCATATTTTGTGGAAATAATTTCGACAAATTCAGATAATTGTATTTCACCTTTTTCTCTTGAAAGCTGTTTTTTTGATGGGTTTTGGGTTTCCTCAAATGATTGGAATTGCCTTACCCTGAAACGCTTAGTCCTTAGAAATGCCTTCATGCAATCCATTCGGAAAACTTCCCAGACATGGTCAGGTAATCCTCTATCTGCTAAGGACGAAAGATAACTGACAAATGAATCCATTATAAAGGAGAGAGCAGGACTACCGGAAGGATCAGAGTCATACTCAGGTAATCTATTTTCAATATAATCAAGTAAATTAATCTTGTAAATATCTTTAAGAATGAACTTCTGGATAAGTCTGACAGATGGGATAAAATCCGGCAGTTGATTTACCAGGTCAGTTAAAAAAATCAATAAATCTCGTGAAATTTCTTGATTCGGCAGATAATAAAAAGAGCTAAAGATTTCAGGATGCTTTCGGATCAATCTACCCTCAGTTTCACTAAGATTTGCTCCTGAAAATCCGGAAATGGATCCATCATATTCCAATTGATTCATGTATTCTGAATAAATTGGAGTGCCGGGCAGAACAGATAAAAGGGTAATTTGGGGCCGGGCTCCAAACATTAGAACTTGCAGAATAGATCTTAGGGTTTTTTCTAAATCAGTTTTTGATTCAAAAGGAAAACCAGCCATATAGGATACAATCGTATCAATACCGATAGAAATTGAAAATTCTATAATATCATGTGCCTGATCCAGATCCAGGTTTTTTTGTATCCTCTTCTGAATCTCTGCTGAACCACTCTCGATTCCGAAAAATATTGCCTGACATCCTGAATCAACCATTAACTTAAGTAACTCCTTTGAAACACAATCGGTACGGGCTGAACAAGTCCATTTAAATTCTTCTTTTCGATGTTCCTTAAGATTTTTCAGTTTTTTACATAATTCCTTAACAAATCTCTTGTTCAATGTAAACATATCATGAGCAAAGCCCAGTGTAGTATTACTTCCCGAAAGTTCATAACATCTTTGCATCTCGTCAATAATCCGATCAGGAGATTTTACCCGGTAGGATTTTGAAAAGAATTGGTTTGTTGTGCAATAGGTGCATTTGAATGGACACCCCCGCCCCACATCAATCTTATAACCATCCTGTTCTCCAATTTCCTGATAGGCCGGGATGGGCAGTTCATCCATTGATTTTACCACTTTCCCCGGGCTATTAACCAGAATATTTTTCCTATTGTTTGGATCTCTGTATGTTAATCCGTGTATTAATTCAAATCCATCTTTAGCAGGAGAAAGGATTGCTTTTACCAGATGGCCAATCGTATTTTCAGCCTCACCCCGGAGGATATAATCCACACAGGAGAATAGGGTTAAGGTTGCTCTGTCAATTACTGAAGCCTGTGGTCCACCAAAAATGATAGTAATTGCCGGATCGATCCTTTTAATATGTTTAGCCAGGAGTAATGCGGCAGGATAGGAATGACACCATGTGGAAAATCCGACAATTTTAGGATTATGAGATAATATCTTCTTTGCAGTATCTGTATAACTCTTTTCAAAATATAGCGGATCCTGAGGCTTGAAAATCGCTCCATGGATACTGCTCTCCTTCAAACATGACAATAAAACCAGAATGCCTACAGGAATGAAATTCGCTGAGCTGTCTCTGAGGGAAGGATCCGTAATAGGTGGTACGAAGAGTATATCAGGGGTTAGAGAAGGCTGTTCCATTTCCCTTACAATTGAATATTATGGACCTTTATATAGCTTCCTCTGGTAAGCTATATAAATTAGTTATATTCCTATCCGGAATACATTTTCTCAATAGATAGAAAAAGTAATCACTGATTTCAGATGCAGCTGTTTTCCACTTAATCTCTTTCGCTTGGATCTACTCCATCTACCGGAGGCTCAACATCAACAACCTGGGTTGGATTGCATGATTTAACAATTTTAACTCCCCATCTATCTCCACTCCCTGCATTAATTTTTCCTAAGGCAGCAAGAGCGGCTTTTATGATATCAACTTGCTGTTGTACATCTTCTGGTACCTGTTTGACCATCATCTTAAGTTTAAATGAGTAAATTGGTTTATGGAATGCATATAAAATTACAATCTAAAATACTGAATGTCAAGTTTTTTCAGATTTATTTGCTTTTCCTTTTCTGTAATCCAGCTATATTCATCAATTCAGGATAATTAGTCTGGGGAGATTTTCTATACCACCAATTAACAACAGGTATATTCCTTTGGGGAGTCCATCTTTTTCAAGAACATAGGAAGATCCTGTCGCGATCTGAGTCGATCTGATTACTCTTCCTTTAGTATCATTAGTGCTAATTGAATGGTATGGCAGATGATTTTGGGTTTGGAGGGGGTGGAAAATGATCATTTGAATGATCTGTAATTCTCTCTCCCGCTAACCCTTCGACGAGCTCAGGGTGACGCGGGATCGCTGTAATTTACCTCTCCGCCAGTAGGGCGGATCGGTGTAATTAACAAATCCGCTTCATAAGCTCTTCAGATCTACCAAATGATGAAAAATAGACGGATTTGCGTTATTCATTGTAATTCAGTGGTAATTCAATAGTAATATGGTTTAAACCTAAATGTTATTTCGCCCGGACGAAATGACAAGATTAGTAAAGTCAGTTTGTCAGGTGAGAGGTGGATTTGTGGTGTTCAGCTGTTCTTCAACATTGTGAACTGCCCATCCGAAGTCTAAAAAAACAAAGCATATGGCAGAATCAGTGTAATTAGAAAAATTATTAAGATAAATAGTAAAGCCAACCGCCATGGGAATCTGTCTTCATCTGGTAATAGAAATCTCATTGTAATGCCCTCCATTTGAAGTTTTAGTTATAGTGTAAATGTACGGTAGCAGGAGGGTCGAAATCTAATAGAGAGATCCCAATGATTGACAGGTATGTAACATGGGTGCCAATTGTAGCGTTTGGTGGGTAATTTAAGGGTTGGAGGGGCTTGGGAAGTGTTGGGAAGTGTGGTGGGTTGATTAAAAGTAATTCGTCCCGCCTAAGCGGGACTGTAATTCACCTTACTTCGTGCGGTGTTATTCACTCGCTTGCGCTCGTGTCATTTAATTGTCATACAATGGTTAAAGACCTAATAAGGTCTTATAATATCGACTTCCGTATACGGGAAGCAGTCTAAACTTCTTTTTTAAATATAACAAAATCCTGGCTCCTAATCGTGCTGACCGGGATCTTTATTTTGCAGTTTGATTTTTGTAAGTGAGAGGCTTTATTTTTCTTGGATCAATTTTTTGAGAGTCAGGTCCCTTAAGAATATCGACTAATTTATTATTATTCTTAATCATAGATCCCGTTGCGAAATTATAAAGGTCACACAATTCCTTAATTGTTTTTTCTCCATATTGAAAAGTTTCTTTAAAGTACAAGTGTATATTGTTTCTTCTATCATAGAAATTGGTAACTATATTAATTATTTCATCAGGGATCTTATGAATTTCTCTATACTTATCTTTAATCAATGTTCTAAATCCAATCGTATATTTTGTTATTGCAGGGTGTGTATGATATTCCTTTTTTTGATCAAGTTCAAACTCATCACTTTTTAAAAGTTCATTAACTAGAATAGGTTCATCTTTTTGATTCTCGTAAAGGTCTTTATAGTCCTTCTTTTGAGATAATACATGAATCACATAACCATTTGAGAGCATTAAAGCTTTCATATAATTTTCAAAACAAATACTAATTCTTATTGAATCAATCAAACCTTCAAATATAAATTTCCCTAATCTATTAATATCTGGAAATTTGGGAGGTTCTATTAACTTTCCATCTTTCAATAGAATGCTTTTTAATTCTTCAATGTCCTTCATATGTTTTACTTGAAGAATTTGTCTTAAGCCAAAAACAATTAAATTATGAGCTGTAGCAAGCCCGTTCTTAGGATCGTAATAAATTTTGTAATAATTTTCTTCATTTAGTTCCATTATTTACTTTTAGGTGGCTTTGTACGGATCATTTTGCCTTTAGGTGGAATTTTCATTTTCTCTAACAGGACGTATTCAGCTTGGCCAAAGGTCTTAACTGATCGCCTTTTGTTAATGATCTTAGTATTTTGATCGGGTTTATCAAGATCAAGCTTTTCAAAAAATCCTGTAATTCTTTTTTGATCCCCTTTATGTACGTACGATTGTCCTTTTTTGTAATCATACGAGAATTCTAATAACTGTTCAAGGACAAATTCAAATCCTTCTTTGCCCCTGGGCTTTGTGTATGATTCTTTGTATATTACATAGACATTACCGTCTTCTACGCCATAGTATCGAGCAGGCGTGTAGAAATATGTCGAGAAAGGAAGTTTATCTGCTTTATGGAGTAGTTTGAATTTTGCCATAAGGGAGATGGATAGTTTATAAAGCAAGTTAGTGAATTTATGATTACTGACATAAATTTTGCAACAGAATCAATTTGCCGGCGCCTGCCAAACTATTTTGATTTAATCAAAACTTCATTAATTTCTTAATAACGGTTGACCAGTAAATAACGATATTATGAAGTTTTCTGATTTGTTACGTGTTCTATTCATGAATGCGACTAAATTTTACCTCGTTTTCTTCTATTGGAGTGTATTTTTTTATGCTTTGCTTTCGAGACAACCCTAGTATTTTTAGGAGTGGTTTTTCCACCTTCCGCAACGGGCTTTACATGATGTAATTCTTTACCTTTTGGTAACTTTCCACTTGGATGCCCTTTAGTTTTAATGACTTTCTCAACTTTTTTAGGCGATCTTTCTTTTTTCACCTGAGATTTTGTTGCTTTACCTTTTTTCATACTCTTTATTCCTTTCTGTTCTTAAAATATAACTGATACTCCATATATGATTACTGCAATTGTAAAGAAAAATATTTGTAACTTATGTAATCTCCATGATACTTGTCCAAACTTTATTGACAGCCCTCTAATATTTGTAAATTTCTCTTTTAAATCTTCAAGATTATCAATACAAAAGCCTGACTGTAATAACCGCAATGTCGAACATCACTTCGTAACAAAACCTGACAGGGTCTTTCGGTTTTTATTGATTAGACTGGGAGGAATTTTCGTGCAATTACTCAATATTGTATTCAGTCCCGGTTTTCGGTTTGACAGGCTGGTGAATTGTGGTCCATAGAGGGATTTCCCAACAAATAACAGCGCAGTTGGACCAGTCCGATGGGGCTTATTTCAAAACTGAACTCCTTTGTCCACCAGATCCGCCCTTTAGCGGAGGAGTTTGCGAAGGTTAACCGTCTCCGATCTCCCCCTCTCAAAGTCACAATCACTTTTATCTTTTATCTTGTTCTCCGAATCCGCCGGCTGGCGGAGAAGGTGTTGGCGAAGGCGGAACTCACCTCTCACTTCTTTTACCCAGCACCGAGTCGTAGACCATGACCGACCTTTGGAAGCGTCATGGTCGAAGACCCTGACTGAGCAAAGCGAACATCAGGGGACCCAGTACTTTCTCCCCAAACCACAAACCCCGAACCTCGTATCTCGTATCTCGTATCTAATCCCTTATTCCTAATCCCTATTTTTCACTATTCACTGTTCACTGCTCACAGTTCACTCTTCACTAATTCACTTCCTTACATGTACTCAACATCTCAGATCGGATAAGGTTATCAGATTCAATAACCTCATAAAACCCGTCGATATAGCGAAGTAGCTCTTTACGGGTTTTATCCTGGATATATTCAAACTCCAGAATGGTCTGGTAAACTGCCTCTTTCATATCATAAAACTCCTGAAGCGCCACCTTAAACTCTTCAAGGGTTCCACAAATGCCTCTGAAGAACCTCTCCCTGACACTCTGGATCGGGAAAAGCGGATCGGGAGTGGCATA
>JAFCGF010000014.1 GCA_017608295.1 Candidatus Woesearchaeota archaeon | reverse complement strand
TTGTATTTGGAGGTTTCTATAAGTGACGTTTTTGGCGTGATTTAAGTGATAATAGCATTTTGCCGTGCATGCTTTGGGAGCAGGAGGCCGTAGGTTCGAATCCTATCACCCCGAGTTAAGAGGACGATGGCTGTTTTCTGCCAGGATCGAGAACGGTAACCTATAGTTTCCATAAAGGTTTACATCTTCAAGCTGTAAGTTCGAAAACACCGAATCAACAATCTGGCGCTTTTGGGGCGGTGGAAACGTAACGTATTGTTCTACAAGATGTTGTGCGAGTTCGATAATTTTTACTGCATCACGGCTATTTTCCTGTTTCCCTGCTTTTATCTGTTTACTCCGTTGTAGCAACAGGGCCACCTCATGCTGTTTTTGCCTCGCTAGCTGCATAAATCCTTCTGCGAGATTATCTTCGGTTTGGGCAGCCTTTAGCAAGAGAGCGTCTAAGGTTGCTTGTGTTTCGGATGACCTTCGTTTCAATCTACCCAACTCATTCTGCGTGTCTGCCAGATCTCTGGCTAACACGCAATCCAGATAGGCCATCGCCCAATCGTAGATTTCTTTCGGTAACGTTAGTTTTTCCAGCATGGTAATGATCTGAGATTCGATAACCTCTTCACGTACCCAAGCAGGTTCAACGGAGTGTTTGCGATACCGTAGTTGCGAGCACCTGTAGTATGTGTACCGCTGCTTATGCAACTCGGCAGTAATGCTATAGCCACAACAGACACATTTGATAAGTCCATGTCCATATGTGAATCGACGTCCCTTGCGGTGCTTGGCGTTGTTATGACCATTCAGTATTTGCTGTACTTGCTGCCAAGTTCGTTGATCAACAAGCGACTCATGTTTACCCTCGTAAATCTGCCCACGCCAGAGAATCTTTCCGATGTAGAACGGATGACGCAATAATCTCGCCAGATAGGAACGAGTCCATCGCCGTGTCCTTGGGGAAAAGTACATGCCGCGTTTGAAAAGCTCTTCTCGGAGTGTGTCGATAGTATACTTTCCTGATGACATCAACTTGAAGATTGTGCGGACTGTATCGGCCTTCTGCAGATCTGGAACCGGCAATTTGGAACCGTTGGAATTCCGACCCATGCAATAGCCATACGGGGGTTTATGAGGATACTCTCCGGCCTCGACCTTGCTGCGAAAGCCTTTATTGATTTCTTCCTTAAGATTATCCGTGTACCAACGTGCCACAACTCCCATTACACCAATCCCAAGACGTCCAGCTGCATTCTGTGGGAATTCCTGACTGGAAAAGAATACTGTCTTATCCTTTTGTGTCTCCAGGCGCTCGAGTATAGCCAAATCAGTCAGGTTGCGGCAGGCACGGTCGACCTTATGAAATACCACGCCATTGATTGTAGGATCACTACAAATGCGATTGACAATCTCACGAAATCGTTGCCTTTCTTTTTGTTTAGAAGCAGTTTCAACATACTGAACGGTCTCGACTATTTCATGTCCTTTACGCTCTGCCCATTCACGGTTAGCTTGGTCCTGGGCTTCAAGGCTGTAGCCTTCGCTCTGCTCGCGTGATGAGACTCGGCAAACACTAAGTACTCTTAGTAGTCGATTCTGTTTCTTCATGATAATTATCCTTTCATCCTGGCCAAAACGCAAAGAAATTGGCCGAAATCCTCGATAATCTGATCGGCCTCCTCTTCAGAAATTGGCCTACCTGCCACCTTGGACCATATACGCTGAGTGTACTTCCGAAATGCTAACACATTGTTCGGGTCGGGCGCAAGTAAATTCTTCTGATTTTTTTGAGAACTCTCGGCCAATTTTTGAGTACTCCTATTCATAATACTGTGAACACACGCCAAATATCTAATTTGATGCGAATTCGTCATTAAGTGCCGGCAAAACTGAGCACAAGTGGGAAGTGCTCCAGCATAAGAATAGAGTTACCAAAGCTGGGAATTCTTACGGAATCCATCGGAGTGGTCCGTTTAGCAGATCAATTGCAGATTCCGTGAAGGCGAAAAGCCCGTGGGCACGGTCGACTTGCACGGTTATGTCAGTCCAGTCATCACAAGAGTTCGGAACTTACTATCAATGGATTGACTGTCCAAGAGTCTTATTAGGCCAACAATAGTTTGGAAACCACTTGTGAAATACTTCAGACATATTATTTGAATTTGATTTCCATACCATCATAAGCGCATCTTATGTCACCAAACTTCTTCACGTAACAAGTCATGAATCTATGTGATCGGCTGTGTGTGAAATGTGTTAATACCATTCGCTTTGCTTTTAAGTTTCTGAACATTTTTATACTCCCTTCCACACCCACATGACCATTTCCTATGTCTTTCATACCATTTCCGTCAGAAATAATCATATCTATCTTTCTCACTTTCTGTTTTTCCAAAATCTGTGAGTAGTCGCTCACATAAGCAAAGGTGAACTTATTTGTTCGAAATAAATAACCATAACACGGAGTATCTTCACCCTGGTAATCTTTCTTGTGTTCCAATTCTATCGTTTCAATTTCTAAATCATCTATCTTTTTCTTCTCAAATGGTCTAATCACTAAGGAAGGATTTCTTTTTTCTAACCACTTCCTTGAGGTGCCAAGCCTCTTAAAGAATTCCTTCAAGACAGGCTTGGGGGCTTCAAAAGCTAAGTTTGCTTGGCGACTGAGTTCTGCATAGCCAGCTCTGTGGTCATCATGAGCATGGGTTAGAAAAACATAGTCTAACCTTCTAATGCTATACTTCAAGAGTTGAGTTCTGAAATCAGGACCAATATCTATCACAATGTTTTTGTCTTCGACTTCAATCAAGACTGAAGGCCTCAGCCTTTTGTCACGCGGATCACAACTACTGCAAACATCACAACTGCAATTCCATTCGGGAACACCACAAACTCCTCCCGTTCCTAAGAATTTAAGCATCATCTTTATCATATGTGGGCCGATTAGTTAAAAGCTTTTATTATGACCAATCATTTTTTGTGTTTGGTTGGTATTGCAGACCTCCTTGATGTACTTCGGATAGGTAAAATGTTTAATCAAATAGATTATAAATTCTTCTGAATGCAGTCGGCTGATGCTTGACACATCGGGATATGATGATTATGTTAATTACAGAGAGAAATTACGTGGGCGCGATATTCTTTGTGCCCTTTTTATAGCGGAAAGCAACAAGACAAGGAGATTGGAATGGATGATGAAAGGCTTGTGAGAGAATTTCTATACGTATCGAAGGTTGAAAAGAACCTTTCGGAGAGAACTATAAAAGCCTACAAGTGTGACCTGATGAGCTTTCACAGTTTCTTGAAATCCAAACATATCGATGTAGTTCGGATCAGTGACTTGCGTGAATACCTTGGGCGCCTAGCGAGAGATGGTCTGAAAGACTCGAGTATTCGCCGGAGGCTTGCGACAATAAAAGTATTTTTCTCGTTTCTGGAAGGTGAGGGAATTATCAAAAACTCACCTGCCCGCAAACTAACTGGCAGATTCAAAGTCGCCAAACGGCTTCCGAAAATTATGTCCTCCAATGAAGTGAGAAATCTATTGTTGGCTGCTTATCGAACAGCCAAGAAAGTAGCAAACGAACCTGAATTCAGAACAAAGCGACTCAAAGTGCTTAGGGACCGTGCTATGCTTGAAATCCTCTTTGCAACTGGCATACGGATAGACGAACTTGTGAAATTAAATATCCATGATATTGATGTACACCGGAGGACATTGAATATATTCGGAAAAGGACGAATAGAAAGACTGTTGTACATCTCCTGTGATGAAGTACTTCTGTCGATCAGAGAATACCTCAACTATCGTTCAGAACTAGCTCCAGATACAGATGCCTGTTTTATTAACAAATTCAAACGACGTTTAAGCGTCCACTCTCTCGGGAATATATTCAATGAGTACAGCCAGATGGCTGGCATAAAGCGCAGATTTACACCTCATTGTCTTCGGCATACAATGGCCACAATGTTATTGGAGAATGGCGCAGATGTTCGGTCCGTTCAGGAAATTCTGGGGCATAGCCGAATTAGCACTACAGAGATTTATCTGGAAGTTTCAAAACATAGAAAGCAGGAGGTTTTGAGTAGGTTTAACCAACGAAACCACTTCTGCCTGAACTCGTTTTTTTTACAATCAAACTATGGATAACTCCACATTATCCGGAGTAAAAAGAGATGTGTAATTTGACTATTGAGCAGCTTTTAGCGATGTTCTCGGTAAAAGGTACGCATTTTGCTTTCTTCGCCGGCGCGGGGATATCAGTATCTGCTGGAGTCCCCCTCGCCACTGCAAATCTTCCGGACTTGCCTTCAATCGCTTACGAAGCCATGAAGCATGTTTTTCTCAGCAACAACCCCAATACTCCTCCTTGGGAACAAAATGTTAAGGAATGGTTTAAGATGAAAGGCTACTTGGCAGGAAGCCAGAACCTATATGCAGATGCTCTTGAATTAGTGAATCCGTCTGGGAGAGGGAGAATGCATTTCTTGAAATGGTTTTTCAAAGATAAGAAACCGTCTGATGCCCACTTGTATTTAACTGAAATGCTCAAGAACAATATTTGCGAGATTATATTGACAACAAATTTCGACAACCTTTTGGAAAAACAGTTGGATTCCATAGGTGTAGAATATACCACTTATGCATTCAGTGAAGAAGTTAGTGACTTTAAGTTGCTGGATAAAAGCCTGAAAATAATAAAGTTCCATGGGGATTATAGGTATTCGCACCTCAAGAACACCACCGAGGAGACGAAAGAACTTGAGGCAGCGAAGAGCAAAATCTTCAAGCATATAATGCGTGAGTATGGGCTTATATTTGTTGGCTATGGGGGGAATGACAATTCAATAATGAATCCGATGATAAGGTGTATTTCAGATGAGGATTATCTTCCTTACGGAATCATTTGGGTTAAGAATTCGAACAGTCGATTATCCCCGAAAGTAAGAGAATTGATAGCACTGAATCCGGGGAAAGTATTTGTAATTGAGATCGATAACTTGGATCTTTTTCTTAAGACCTTATACCGAAGGCTAGTCCCCCTGTTTCAACGAGCTTCGGATTCAACGGACTTTATACGCCTCCAGCCAAAAATTCCGTTAAAAATAGAATACTTTCCAAAGGATTTGGAAAGAATAACTTCGTTTGTTGATCGTAAGAACGAAATCGCACAACTGATGGAATCGATACACAAACGGGTCATTTTGATAAAAGGTGTTGCTGGCAGCGGTAAGACCTATCTGGCGATTAAGTTTAACGAGGAACTGAAGAAATGCGGCAAAATAACCTACTGGTACAGTTTTCCAGCATCAGGTAGACACAGCCTACATCAGTTGTTATTTGAACTAGCAGGTTTTGTTAGGGATGAGCTCGATAATGATGCATTAAGTTCTTTTCTCCAGACTACTGATGTGAATCCTGAAAACGAGGATATGGCGATAAGAATTCTTCTTAGGATGCTGCAGGCAACAAAGTGTTTTTTGTTCTTTGATGACTTCCATTATATCAAAGATAAAACCATACTCCGATTCTTTCAGAGGATCACTTCATCTTTGCATACATCGGTTCTAATCTTGATATCAAGAACAGAACCGACTTTCCTGTACGGGAAAACGGATCCTGATCTAGAAATGACACAAGTAGACGGTTTCTCCCCATCCGATATTAGAAGATACTTCAAGAAGAAAGGTATTGAACTCTCCAATCGCCTTTCAAAAGTAATTTTCGTCAATTTCGCTGGAATCCCGTTTTCATTGGACCTGATATATGCATACATGATAACACATAACATAGAAGCTAATGAAATAGAGAGTTTTGCTCGCGACATCGAGGAAAATATCAATGATAAGCTGGTGTCACAAATATACCGCTCCTTAACGGTAGATGAAAGAAAAGTACTTAGGGTGATGTCTGCTTGGAGAAATTTTGCAGATTTCGATGATATACGGGTGACTGTTGGCATCTCGAAAAAACAGCTAAAAAGTATCTTAGAATCACTTCAGAGGCGCCTTCTTATAAAATGCGATGGTAAGGGGTATTCGGTACATGATATTCTAAGGGAGTACTGCTACAGAAGAAACAAGAATGTTGCTATCATTCACATGAAAATAGCAAAACGGTATCTTTCGCAAGAGGAACAGCCGGTATTTCTTTTAGAATCTCTTCATCACTTAGTTCTTGCCGACCAATCTAGTTTAGTCGCCCAAACGCTCTTGGTCAAATACGACCAGATAATTCGTTTCGGCTCGATTACGTATCTTTTGGATATCATTGAAAAAATAGATTTAACTAAGGTAAACAAAACAACATGGTTACGTCTTCAGTTTATTAAAGTCAGACTGTGCGAGAACTTGGGGGAGTACCACATAGGGAAGAGTACCCTCTTAGGTATTGAAGAGGCCTGTGCAGGAATACAGTGGGCTTTCATAAACTTCAAATACAATATGGGTAGATTGGAGTATTTTCTTGGTGATCTTACCTCGGCAAAGAAGAATTACATGGAAGCTTTGCTCCAAATCAGAATGATGGCAGAAACCACCTCACCTTCACAAGAATGGGAAGGACTGACCGAAGAATTAGTCTTGTCCCAAATCGCAAGAATCCTTTACGTTCAAGGCTATCTTCTTTCCGCCCTATCAATTTATGATTACGTTTTGTCGAGGAGCATGACAAAAGGGGACGTTATAAGTGTTAACAAGACCACTCATAGAATCGCAATGATTTACTCTGATTTCAGAGAGTATGAAAATGCAGAGACTCTCTTTAAGCAGGTTGTCTCAACAAGCAATTTGATCGGAGATCAAAAACGTCTTTCATATACAAAAGCGAGGTTGGGAAATATAGCTCTGTACGAAGCAGATTTGGCTTTAGCTACGAAGTATCACATAGAATCAAAGAAAATAAAAGAGGTCATTGGTCACAAGCGTGGCCTAATATTTAGTTATCGTGCACTATCCAGAATCGCCTTTAAGAAAAAGAAATACCACTCCGCATTGAAATTGATTGACGTCAGTATTGGTATCGCCATGGATTTGTTTGAGGTAAAAGAGCTAAACAAATCATTTCTATTTAAAGGGCAGATACTACTAATGCTTAAACATCAAGATGAAGCCCTCGCAATGGTAACAGAAAGTTTAAAAGCGTTTAATAAAATGAATCTTTACAAGCAAATTAAAAATGTACATGGCATTCTTTCAACTATGCATATTTTAAGCCTTGAAGAAAGAAGAAAACACAAGATTAAGCAGGATCAATTGGAGCGAAAGCTATTATCGAAAAGAGAAAACGAGAAACTACTCAAGGACCTCCTAGGCGATTATAAAAATCAAAGTCATGAATGACTATAGTAAAAGAAAAAGGGAAAATATTTTGTAGATCCGATTGGGATTTTTTAGCTTCATACACTTGGTACGAAAAATCCTTCGATGCATACTTGTCCAAGGTTACTTCAGTTGACGAGGTTAACAAACTAAGGTCTCTGGCGTGTCAAGAACCACAATGAAAAGCTATGATCATTTCTTTTGAATAGTGATATGTACTAATGGATTGCCGATAGCTATAGTACTTTGTTTGCGATTGATTTCTCCTTAAGAACCATAATCATTGTTGGCAGTTCAACGGTTCCTCTGCCATTCCTTAAGCATGAGTATAGTTCTTGTCTCAAATTGGGTTTGAACCATTTGTTTACCTTTCTCACAAAACCCTCAAATGATAATTGTCTTGTATGCCATTCTAAACTTTCAACCAAATAATTCGTTTCTGTGGCAAGAGTTTTGTAGTCATGGAATGAATGATGGAACTCACCAATTCCTGGGAACATGGCTTCAGAAAGTGCCAGACGGATTTTGTGAAAATTAGTCTGAATATCGCTTCTCGGGATAAATGCCCAACGTTCCACAATGATTATTCTGGTACTCGAATGGCAGTGCACATGCAGCCTATTAAGCAATTCTTTGATTGCAGTTTGATCCATATGATGCAATGTTCTTACAAGAAGGAATGCATCAGGATGCCGGGCCAAAGGTAGCTTTTCCAAAATATCACACTCAATCAACATCAAATTCTGCACAAAATTCACTATATTGTTTTTCGCAATAGCCAGCAGGCGATGTGAAAAATCCAGCCCGACTACTTGCAGATTTGGCTTCAAAGACATGTAATACTTAGCTAATCCTCCATCTCCTATACCCAAGTCCACAATCGATTGAACATTGAATTCATTAAATATCCATCCAAGCCTGTGAGCAAGACTATTGAGTCTTTCTCGGCTTTCTTCTGTTTTTGATAGAGTGGAGCATATCTTATCTTGATTCCATATTATTTTCAGATGACGCATGTGGTGTTGATCCTAAGATAATTATTTCATGGTTTTTCTGTGTTACATATATATGAAATGTCGTGATTCTTTCTGGACTTGGAGGCCCTCATCGTTTTTCTATCCCCCTATCAAGATGTGTACTGAGAATACAGTGAAGTTCTCCAGTATAGAAACGAAATTTCCAAAACTAAACTTTGAATGAGTAAACCGGCTTAAGAACTCTAGTAATATCCATGTACTCCGCCTTCAATGTGTCCATATCATTCTCTAAGTTTCGGAATGAAAATGGGATTTCGCTTATGCTTGAGATGATCAATTTAGCCTGTGCATCACCGATTTCCGTCACATAGTAACGCTTTTCATTTACAGCACACACGTCAATTCCATTCTTGAGACTCGGAATAGTGTACCCACTTCCATGAGGAACAAGAGCGAGTCTATCTATTCGATATGGGATGATATGTCCGATTTGGTCTCCCAGCTTTGAAGACTGTAACATGGCCCATATAGTTCTTTTTGGTGTAATAAGGTAAGCTTCTTTGTGCATAGAAATCGATAATGGAAGAGTTGTATTTAATGAGACCAAATAGCAACCAAGAATCTGGTGGTTGATGTTGACTAGCCCTGAGTGTGTTTCGTTAGATATTTCTTCAAAATCTCCCAAAATGTTTCTTGCCGTTTCAACACGATACTCTCTGGAATGTACTTCGTGCTTCATATAACAATCAAAATAATGCTCCGCTTTATCTTCTATTAGAACATTGAGAAGACCGAATGGCGTCTTTATCGTGAGACAATTCTGCTGAAGCCAAACGCAATTGTCGATATATAGCCCTGTGGTATTCTTTCGGCCACTTTTAACGTCAGCAGGACATCCGTGCAGGAAGAAATAATATGTAGGTGAGTCCTTTCCTGAGGCGGTTTTATTTTCATATATGTTGAAGAAATGATTCCTTCTTGTAAAGTTCCAAAGAGGATTTCTATCGGAGGTTTCTTTTTCCATAACTTTATCCACTCTCTTTAACAGTGTTCTTAGGGATGGCAACTCAGAAAAACTTCCAACAAGAGTTCCACAAGTATTTGGACGCGCATCCAGAATCACTAGGGGTATGCTACCATCCCCCCATATCAATAGCCCCCCATATGAGAATCCGCTGAGCCAGCGAGTATTTGACCTAGTTATTGTAAAATCTGGAAGACTTATGAAATATGCTTGCATGTCTAATCCTAAGTACTCCTGCACATACAGGATTTTGGCAAGACCGTATTCAAGATTCGCACGTGCTAAGTAGCTCGTGGGATCCCCCACACTATTATTCACAATACTCCTCTTTGCAAGCTCTAGGTACTCAAGTTCTTTCCTCATCACATGTTTTACCTCCGGATAATGTGGAGTTATCCGGTGGTGGTTTCTGTTTATCATCTTTGAGATTTTCTGCACATAGAAACTCGTTGGCATGATTAAGCCAAGGCGGAAAGTTGTGATCCAAATTGGTTATAGCCCGTAAGTGTTTGATGGTTATTGACTTGGCATCGCCTGGGAAGAACTCAGACCTGCAACCTTCGGATTCGAAGTCCTATATGCTGGTTGTAAAGCTCTACTATGAAAGAGCTTATAACGCATTTTCTGGGTAAAAATGAGGGTTACAAGTGAATAACAAGTCACTAACAAGTTATTAACAAGTGGTTATCACGTGACGACTGATCCAATTAGTGACCCACTTTTTTCCTCGATATTCTCGGAATTCGTCCGGGTGATCCATTTTCAGTGACATAGCTCAGTTGGTTAGAGCATGGGATTCATAATCCACAAATCCGGTTGTAACTGATGTATTGACAATAGCTTAACACGCATTTTAAGCCGGAAATGAGGATTGCGAGTAGTTAACAAGTAAGTAACAAGTAACGATACAAGTGGTTTACTGGTAGCGACTGACACTTTTTTGACACTTTTTTAACACCGAAGTCACGGGCTAAATTAACCTTTATGATGACATATTTCTGCTTGTTCTATTAATAGTATCCTTACCCTTGGTTATTGTACAATTTATCACAGTTTCACGAAGGTCGCGAGTTGCATTTCAGTTATCGACGTTTATGTAATTTAATAACACTATTATGGTCCTCAGCTCCCTGTTTGACACTCCAGTACCATGGACCGTCAGGATCGAAGCATTGCGCGCCAGGATATTTATTGATGATCTCGTCATAACACTTAATTGCTTTGTCGTAGAACTTACCAGCCTCCAGAGTAATACCACGTTTGGCAGCCAAATCCCCTTGCCTTTCATATACTTGTCCGAGAATAAAATAGCATGTTCCAACGTCATATAAGGCCCAAAACTGCCTGAGAATCTCTTTGTTTTCCTCTGGCTTAGGTGACAATTTTGGAGGACTTCCCTCATATTTATTTTCATGAGCGGCTTGCTGCTTTCTGGCTTCGCCTTGAAATCGGCTGATACACGCCTCGGTCATTAATATCGCCCTGTCAAACCTCTGCTTATCTAGGTACTTCCATGCTAAAGTGATGTAATCTCCCGAATTTTCAGGAAAGTCAGACCTGTCACGTTCTGCAACCAACTGGAGTCCAACATCGCACTGCGGTTTGACGGGAATATCACTATAATTAGGATCGGTCCATTTTGCGTAAGGGTAGTCTCTGATTACCTTTACAAATAATGTCTCAGCTTGCTCGAAATGCCCTAATTGTCTGTGAGAGTCTGCCAGTAAAAACATGCAAGTACCACAAGTGTCCTCGTTCCTTTTCTTGGCTTTAAGAAATTTCTCTGTTTTTTCAATGACCTCTTCATGTTTTTTCTGTTCTCTAACATGCCAGATATGCTCCATCGTGAGGGCAGATGATTCCAGTTGGTCAGTTTTGACGTTTTCTTGTGTCGATTGTTGTTGCGAAGTAGGTGGATTTATCACTATTTGTTGTTGTTTATTATTGTCACATCCCGTACCTATCCAAATTAAAAGTGTTACAGACAACACACATACATTCATATATTTCTCTTTCATAATGCACCTCGATATCAGATTAAATATGTTCACCTAAGCCAACCTTAGGTAATTCAATAACACAGTTTTCAAATCATTCTCCTCGAACCAAATAAACTTCAATCAGATTACTCGCAAAAAAACGGCCTGGAGAAACTTGGGCAAGAAATGGATCTCCAAATCTCTCCACGAAGGCACGCCTGGGCAGTGTTTCTAGCCTCTCGACCTGAAGTAGCGGGGCTAGGAGTTCTCGAACCTCCTCTGCCTTTTTTTGCACATCGGTTGTGTATGTAATTACATCCACTTTGAGTGTACTGAGGTCAGATGCCGCCCTCATGTTAATCAAAGGTACATCCGATTGAACAGCTCGTAACAACTGCCTAGCTTGTGCCATCTCTAGAGTAGATGTTTTGTAACCAACTTCCATAAGTTTCTCAAATACATTGGCGGATAAATCTTTTGTCCGTTCGGTGAAATATATGTTGACTCGGTATTTAGCATTTTCCTTGAACTGCTCTTCAATATCTTCTGCCGCACGCCTCACCTTTTTAATTTCCGTCTCGTAGGTAACAAGCACGTCTGGACTCACTCCTACTGTTTCTTTCGCTAATTTAGCTACAAATCCCTCGATACTTTCCAGCCTTACTCTCAAACCGTTGATATCCTTTACAATAATACCTCTGATATTCCCAGCTTCACCATCAAGCTCGAGGTAACGTTCGGTTATTACCTGCGCACTCTTCTTGAGCGAATTGATCTCCTGCTGAAGCTCAGAAACGGTCTTTGTGTAAGCCTTGGCTTGTTCGTCCGCTTCCCTTGCTGTGGTGGTCGCGGCCTCTGCGCGTTCCTCCGCAAGCCTGCCTGCAAGCTCAGTCTGTTGAGTTACATCTCTCATACGATCTAATTCATGTTGTACTCTTTTTTGTAAAGCTATCTCGATCAAATTAGATCCTCCGAAGTAACCTACTCCAGCTAAAACTAAAGCAACGATCCAGAATCGCCTCTTTGCCCAGGCTAACAAGTCGGCTTTAATGCTTTCGAGAGCCTGAATCTTCAGGAGTTCATACATTTCCTGAGATGTTGTTTCAGGTATTGGATCATTACGCTCATCCATCAAATTCCCCTTCGAAAAATCCAACTATATTTGGTTCTTGACAAAATTCGTAGTGCGAAAGCATCCGACTGCGAAATACCATCATCTAAACCATTCGCCTATGCTTATGCTGATTCCAATGCGAAAATCGTGGTCTGGTACCGACGATGGGGCCGAATCTCGATAATAGGCAGCGGCACCAAGATACTCCGCGAATATTACGAAACGATTTGCTTGCCATTCACGCGGTAAAAACTTCAGTGGCGGAGCAAAACGGATACCTCCACCAAGCAATAACCTATTGTCCCAATAGTATTTTTTGTTCTCGCTAAGAGAACTTTCCATCACCAAATAGGGAGTAATCATCGAGAGGATTCCAGCATCAGGTTTTCTGAAACCGAGACGCAACGCATTGCCGAAGGTTAAGGTGTTATAATCCTTGTCAAACTCATTTGCGGATTGCCAAGTTAAACCCGTCCAAATTTCACTCCACATAGGCTTGGTTAAGTCATTAACATTAAGTTGTTTCCAATAATCCGAACCAGCTCGTACCTGCTCATTAGGTCGCCAAATGTTCTCCGAGCCCCAATAGTCCAACTGGTTATATTCAGCAAACAAACGCAAAGGCCCAAATATATCTGCGGATTTCTGGTTTTTCTTTCTGAAATCGGCGGCGCTGAAGGGATATACGTTAATACCGTAGCCAGGCTGAGCTAGCCATGCGTTTTCCCAGGCCGGTGAACGATCACTTGTCAATCCGGCAAAACGAATGTAAGAACCCCAAGAAAACTTATCTCTGCCGGGAGGCATCCAAAACTCAAGACGGCTATCTCCCTGAGAAAGGACAGTGTGATGTCCAGAACTGTTGAAGTTAGTGTTCCGGTAAGCAGACTCAAGATTTGCAGAAATTGTCAACCAGTCAGCTAATTTCGGATTGAGGCTGTTGGGAGGTGTTATCTTACCTTGTGAATGCAAACTGTTGTCTGCTGTGTGTGAAATATTCGTTTGGTTTATACCAGTGAAATGACTAAACCAACTGTTCCAGTTTTGAGTTGATCCCAAACTACACGATGCTGCCCAGAAAATACAGCTTATGGCTAAAAAAAATGACAATCGTCTAATTTCCATTCCATATATCATATGGTCATTTCTGTCTAAGTCATCGTCACATCTGCTGAATTGCACTATGTCAAAGGATAGCAATCACTTACCTTAATCTACTTTCTTCTGTTTACATGGGATTTCCTAAAGCAGCATCTAATACAAATGGACTACCTCTTATATATATATGGGCGATTCTGAACCACGAAATATTGATGCTTTTTTTGGAAAATCTAAAAAAATATTCCCTCAAACCCGCCTCAGCTCCCAGGACCACAGGTCTGAAGATAAGCCTGAAAAGAGAGGTTTCATTAAAAATATGTTTAATGCACTGGCGTTGTTGATGATGGATTCCAAACAAATAGCTAATAGGAGATAAATTGTTTGAAAAATATCCAAGTTTGCTGTAAAATTCGAAGCCTGAAGACCAGAAAAGGGTTCGCGTATAGGGAAACATATAGGCTGCTTATAAAGCTAATGAAAGGAGTCGAACATGCCTGAAAGTAGATCTCACAAAAAAGGCAAAGGGAGTGCTGCACGAACAGAAGTTCCAATTTCTCGCGGCCGTCGTCTTGATGCTATACGAGGCAAACATGCAATTGAAGTGGAACGTGGAGGAAATCCTCAGAAGCTTCGCCAAGCACTCTCAAGACTTAAAACACAGAGGAACAAGAATAAGATTCTTCGCGTTCCTCAGAAAGACATGGATAAAGCTGTTCAGGTCGCTCGCCAAAAGAATATGAATGTAACGGTGACAAATCTTGCAAAAACCAAACGTAAGAAAGCCTGACTTCGATTGCGGATTATAACATGACCGTGAGGACACGACTGAAATCGGTATCCTGTCTGATCAAATAGTCTAGCAAAGAAGGATTTGAGAGCTTATGTCAAATAGGCAAACACACGTGACAATCGGGACTTTAGCCGGTTGTGGAGTTGCAGCGTACAGAGCTCGCGAACAAGAACCGCTGAATATGCTGTTAGAGGTAATTGGCGGGAGTTTGGGCGGTTATATTGGTGGCCGACTCCCGGATGTAATTGAACCAGCATCATATCCAGGGCATCTCCAACTAGCACATTCTGCTGCCACAAGCACTGTTATCGGGATTGGAAGTTATAAGCTACTTGAAAAATGGGAAGAATTGTGCCGCTCGAAAACAGAGTGTTACCGACGAGTGAGGGGGCTGGGTGTTCTGAGTGGTTTTGATGAGTTTCTGTACCTTCTGGCAGAGATAATGCTTCATATCGCCACTGGTACTCTGAGTGGCTTAGGTGCCGGTTACTTTTCTCTCCTTGTGTTAGACGGAGGGACGCCAGCAGGATTGCCAATTCTTATGTAATAACTATTCCATAAATCCCCTAGATAACAACCATCGAGATTGGGGAACTCATTAAGAACAAGTAAACAAGCATACTTGGCCAATAAATTGTAGCATCTGTCAAATGAAGTAGTGGCTAGTACATCTTAACAAGCTCTGCGGCTATCTCATCGAGGAATTGCTGCACTACTGCCTTGACGGTAATATTCTTACATTGAGTCCATTAAAATTTGTAGTGCGTTTGACAAAAAGTGGACGATTAATTTCCAGATTGCTAAAATCATCCCAATGAATCCAATAGCTGCAAATGCTACGTATACCAACTCGAAGCATTTGGAGTAATGCATGTGCAAATTCCAAAATTTCCATGATGTCCCTTTTTGAAGCTTTTCTGTTTTGTTTTCTTCAGCAGAAAAAAGAGCCAAGGGATTATCTTTGGATTCTTCTTCGACAAGCAAACAACTCTCTATTTTCTTTAAAGCAGTTTCTGCATGTTTAATTAGATAGTGGACGCGCTGGTCAAGCTTCCAAAATACAAAAGAAACTACCATTAGTCCTAACCCTAAGACTAAGCCAATAAATGGATATTCAAAATCATTATTTAAACTTCTTACTAAACCCCCAGTTAAGAGGGCTGACATAACAACAAAGAAGTTGAACAATGACATTCTCTGTCCTGCATGTAACTTAAAATAGTTCCACGCATATTCCATTTGATCTTTCAATTCCAAACTATTTGACATCTTGCATAAACCTTCTTTCAAAATTAGCCTTTTCTATCTTGCAGTAAGCCCTCCATCAATTACTATCAAACTGCCAGTGATATATGTTGACTCATCTGAACATAACCACACAACCGCACTGGCTACTTCTTCTGCCTTGCCGATTCGTCCAATAGGGTATCGTGTACAACTGTTAAATTCTTCTTTGCAATTGCTTCCAACAAGTCTTTGCCTAAAAGGTGTGTCTATAGCACCCGGGCACACTGCATTTACTCTTATACCTAACCCAGCATACTCCAATGCCGCCGTTTTTGTCAGCCCAATAATGCCGTGTTTGCTAGCTACATACGCTGACATCCCTCTTTCGGAACCAACCACGCCATAGACAGAGGAGGTGTTTACAATAACACCATTATTTTGCTTACTCATTTGATTGATTTCATACTTCATGCACAACCATATTGATTTCAGATTTGTTTGAATAACATTGTCCCAATTCTCTTCGCTACAGTCAGCGGTCTTTGCTTTTTCTCCTTCGATTCCTACATTATTGTGGGCACAGTCTAGCCTTCCATAGGTTCTGACAATTTTTTGAATCAGCCGTTCGACATCATTGGCTTTTGAAACGTTTGTCTTTACAAATTCGGCTTCTCCACATAGCCCCTTTATTTCTTGGGCGGTTTTTTCGCCACCGGAATTGTCTATATCTGCAATAACGACTGTCGCTCCAGTTTTGGCTAAAGCGATAGCTGATGCTCTGCCAATGCCTGAACTACCACCTGTCACCAATGCAACTTTGTTTTTAAAGTTCTGCATCTTAACCATTTATTACACTTAATTGTGGATGATACTCATTTCCCTCTACGAATTTATTATCGGCTGCTTGGAATCCGAGCTTTATTGGAAATGAACCAATTTCGGGACCTTGACTTTGGTCTCTTTACCTCGGTCCGGACGATCAACTCCAAATCCTCAACTTTCCGCCACCTTCAAGAAGGGCTTACCATAAAGATGTATATATCAACTATAACTATCCGGACGGGTGTTATTATTTACCAGTTTGAGATTATACATGAAATATGTATAATACTTGTTCGAAGATAAAGGATTAATTGAGGAACGAGCAAATGAAAAATAAAACGCCTGTAATTGCAGATGAAATAACATCATACTTAAATGAAATTGCCGAAAGGCTGTGGATGGGTCATGCTGCAGTGATGATAGGGGCTGGATTCAGTAGAAATGCTAAAACTGAATCCACTTCACAAAAAAGTTTCCCCGACTGGAATCAACTTGGGGATACTTTTTACGAAAAGATTCACGGGAAATTACCTGGCAGCAACAATCGCTACCTAAATGTGCTTAAACTGGCTGATGAAGTACAAGCTGCTTTTGGCCGGCCAACCCTAAATCAAATATTGCGTTCAAGTATTCCCGACGAGGAATGCGAACCATCTCACTTACACACTAAGTTATTGGAATTACCTTGGACTGACGTTTTCACTACCAATTACGATACACTTTTAGAACGAGCTTGTGTTAATGTTGAGTCCCAAAAATTTGACATCGTTATAAATAAGGAAGACTTGGTTTGTTCTGAAAAGCCAAGAATTATCAAGTTGCATGGCAGTTTCCCTTCTGAACGTCCTTTTATTATTACAGAAGAAGACTACCGTAAATACCCAAGATGTTTTGCTCCTTTTGTTAATACTGTTCAACAATCGCTTTTAGAAAATACACTTTGTCTTATTGGATTTTCCGGTAATGACCCTAACTTTCTCCAATGGATAGGTTGGATTCGAGATAACTTAGGAAAAGGCAACTCTCCTAAGATGTTTCTCATAGGAATATTTGATTTGTCGGACGCACAGAAAAAACTTTTAGAACAACGAAATATTGCCCTAATCGACATGTCTGTTTGCCCTGATGTTAATGGTGACCATGCAAAAGCACTCACTGTTTTTTTGGACTATCTTCGCTCTAAGAAAAACGACAATAAACTCGGATGGCCCATTAAGCAAAAGTTTATGTGTCCAGATTCCCAGAAAGAGATTAATCAGCAACTAAAAGATATTATCAATGAATGGAAAAACAAAAGGAAATCATATCCTAATTGGGCTATTCTTCCCGAAGATCGTCGCAAGTCATTATGGATTTTTACACAAGCCTGGACAAACATTCAATCCTATTGTGATAAACTAAAAACACCCCAGGATATTGAGTTTATTTATGAGCTAAACTGGCGTCTGGAAAAGTGTCTTTGTCCAATTTTCGATAACAACATTGATACTTATAAATCAATTGTCGAAAAGTATAATCCATATCCTGCCATCTTAACCATAGAAACTGCTTCAGTCGTAAAGAATGATAAAGCACATAAAAATTTAAACTGGAAAGAAATTGAAAGAAAATGGCTTGAACTTCATATTTCGATGATACGTTTTTATCGCGAAGAAGGGCTTCATAAAGAATGGGAAATCATAAACAATCGAATACAGAAACTATATTCAATTATATCGGCTGATTTGATTGCACAAGTACATTATGAACGCTGTCTTTATGCGTTATTTTCATTGAAAATAGACAATATTAGGGAACAAATCAAATTATGGCCTGTTAATGAATCACTTCCATTTTGGGAGGCTAAGCGAGCTGCATTAATTGCCGAATTAGGTGACATTAATGAGGCCGAGAAAATACTAGAGAAGTCATTAAGTATCATCAGAAAACAGCTCAATCTCTCTCCAGTCTTAAACGATTATTCATTTGTTTCAAGAGAATCTTATGTGATGCTTTTGTTACGATATGTCAAAGACGCAAAAATGCTTAGACATAGTCAATCTGAAGAGCGAGAAGAAATCAGGGAAATATTTAATGAACGATGGAATTCACTTAAACAATATAAATGTGATCCGTGGAATGAGGTAAAATTATTTGAAAGGAGCTTGGAACGAGACCCAGTTTATACGCCTACCACTAGCGAAAAACATGAATTTGATATTGGAAGAGTTAGAACAATACGTCATGTAGGTGGAACAGATACAGAGGCATTAGCTGCTTACTCATTTTTGCGGTACTGCGAAGAAGCCGGAATTCCGTTTAGAATACCAATGTTTACTTTTTGCAAAAAGTCCGCAAAAGGAGCATTGAAACGAATTGTCAGTTATTCACCTTATTTATCATTTGCAACTTTTGTAAGAATTGGTGATTCAGCAATTGCTAATACCATATTCAGTCGTGAATCTATTTATAACACGTCTTCCAAACAAATTGACCTCTTCATTGAAGAGTACTTGCAGATTCTTCAGAGTTCTCAAACAGAAATAGAAAAGGGAGACCATTTTCATAGAGGTAATTTTGGTGTTGTTTTGGCTGTTGTGATACCGGAAGCTCTTTCGCGGCTGTGCGTTAAGTGTTCAACTAATATGAAAGATAAACTACTTAATTTCTTAAAAGAAACCTATTCATCAGGCCACAGACATAAATACAAAGGAATATCAAACTTAATCAAGAGATTGCTTGGTTCCTATTCTGTGGTGGAACAATACACAAGACTGCCACTATTGTTAGAGTTTCCAATCCCTAACGATCTAAATCTTATCACAAAAGACGAGTATCTGGAGCCATTCAACATTATTGCGATAGATAGGGAATGTGTGGCGAAATGTAAAGAAATTCAAATTAAACAAAGTATCATCAATTCCTTATTGCACAAAGCGGGTTCTAACGATTCCGAGAAGCGGAAAAGAGCAATTTGTAGGATCGCCGAGTTGTACAAACTTAACCTTTTAAATGAAAACCAAGTCAAAGAATTTTCTGAAGCCCTTTGGTCCCAGACCGATGAGCCAACAGGTTTTCCCAAGAATACAGACTTCTATAAGTTTGCATTCCTAAAGTCCTTACCTCATCCAAATAACATTGACCCTGTATCCTTGTTCAAAGACTATATTGCAAAAGAAAAATTTCCTATACAAAAGACAAAAGCAGAAAAAGGAATTAGTATAACAGGCGGAGATATTCCCTTTTGCTCTGAGCTTATAGGAGCAACTAAAAGTCCTTTCTTTGACAAAGGAATTGATTGGTCTGAACAAGAAGCTACTGATATTTTCCATCGTCTGTTAGAATGGTGGGATTCGGATAAAGAATTTATTAAAAAGGATAGTGATACCAAATTCTTTGGTAGCACCGGCGATGAGTTCAAAAAACGTTTTGCTAATCTCACTCGGATACTAAATTGTGTTATTATCCCAAGATTATTGTCTCAGGTTTCAATAAAAGAGGAATTAAGTCGTTTACTGAAAGAACTTTCTAAATACGAAATACCATGTGTAGCTACACATGCTGTCAGTCTTTGTATTTTTCCTGAACAAAGGCTGGATGTATTTGGCAAAATTGAGTTGGCCATATTATCAAAACAGGAAGAAAAAATAAGAGATGGATATAATGCTATTTATCAAATTTTTACTTTACATAATACTAACAAGATAGCAGAGATTCCTGGCGATATATGCTCATATATCGTATCGCCAATAAGATGGAGACATTCCCCAAGTTTAATTAATGCAATGAGATTGGGGATTAGTATTTTAAAGGACTTCCCAGAGAAAATTACGGAAGAATCACTACACGACATATTATTTGGACTGTACTCTCTGATTGAGGAAACAAGCTTGCAAAGTCAACTATCTTCCATGGATATTGTAAAATGTCTGGATGTTAGATTTTTCGCCGTATCATTGGCTTACGCATTACACAACTATTACTTAAGGAAAGACTCATCGATACCAGAAACTCTGCAAATGTGGAAATCCATTTGTAATGATATCGAAGAGTTTTCGGACATACGTAATAAATGGGAAAGCAGATAAAGTAGCTTCTTACTTTGCTGTTTCCCGTAAAAAATATCCATCGATTTAAGGAATTCTTGGATCAGCTTTTATCGTGACACAGGAAGCTTCAACAGGCAATCACTTTCATCTGCGACGATTTTATGTCACTATTGTAGAAGGAGTTATGTGGGGATAATATTTACACTGCACGGACTTAAATGCGGAAACACACTATTTTCTTAGTTTTTCAAGCTTAGAGAATTTTGTTTTTAATTCCTGTCGTTTCCCCTCAAATTCGGCTTGTTTTGTTCTGAGTTCTTCTATATTGTTGCTATTTTGATACATGCGAATTGTTACAGCAGTCGGGGCAGATTAATTCCAGAGATATATTTTTGGTTGTTTTTTGTTTAGTACAAGTGCTTTCTCGAACAGATTTTTCCACCAAAATATGATCTACCATTTTTATAAAATTATCCTTGGTAACTTCATACATCACGCCCCTTGGGCATTCATATTTACATTTAAGGGCGGCTAAGGCTTGGCCGAAAGCTATTGCTTGTTTGATGTCTTTGTTATTGGCTTTTTCAAACATTTTACGTCCCATACTACCAAGTAAGTGAATAATGCCTGCTGTACACCAATCTCCAGCACCTGCTGTATCTTTAACATCTCTAACAGAATAAGCATCTATTGAAACCCAATTAGCCTTCTTTTTATGACGCCTATCACAAATCCGCAGTCCATCTGAACCAAGTGTCTCTAACTCCAATGGGATCAATTCATCACATAAAAGCTCATGTGCATGCCCCAATCTTTCATTCGAATATTTAACAATATCAGCGATCAACAGACATTCTTTAAACTGTTTTGGGTCTCCAATACCTGAAGGCTCAAAAACTACTAGTGCTCCCATTTGCTTAAACCTATTTGCCAATCTGATGATACTTGGTGCGATTCGATCAAAATAGAAAACATAAGGTTTGGGGAGTTTTGATACCATTGTTTCTGTTTGTTGTATTGTAAGTGGGCGGAATCTTGGCAACCAAACACCACAGTCAGGGCATCTCCATTCAAAACGATGTCTCCTTACACCATTGCGTTTAGTAATACGTTCCACAATGATAGGAGTATCTATGTTATTATCTTGCAGAACAAAAGATGTATTGACTTTATATTTTCTCATATCTTTTAGAAGTCTTTTCCTTGCTTCATCGTTTCCAGTACGAGCAAGAGGTATTGCTTCCCACCCAAGGTACGAAAGGATCGTTAAAACGTTACCACAGGATCCACCAGCCCAAGCTCTTGGAGAGTCGGTCCTGCGACCATTAATAACGACATCTAAAGTCACAAGGCCAGCACCTATACATATCGGATTTTTATTTGCCAAGTCAAATATATGTTTAGCTCTCATAGCATTCTCCATCAAGCCAAAGGTGAAATAATTCACACGAGTCGTCTTCTAACACCTTGTCAAAATCACCTTGTAAGTTATAACCAAGGGTGTCAATATGAGCAATTCCAACTGGTATATCATACCGTTTAAGTTCATAGGCTGCAAGTAATACACCTACTGACAAAAGCTTGCTAGAAAATGCAGAAAGAATTGCCTTGCAGCCGCCAACCGAATGGAATGCATTGTGATATCGCATTATGGTTTCGCAAACTTGCCGGCATGCTTGAAATGGATTTTGTTCATCTATATAGAGAATATCATTGGGATTTATATTTAATTCATCAAAAAGAAAACGGTGGTATTGAAGAATTAAGGAATCCCTTCGGCGAGGATCAAGGGAAGGAAATGGTATAGCTGGACATGTTTCTTCTGGATTTATAAAGTCTCTTATCTTGTTTAACTGAATCTCTTGATGTTCACCCAAAACAGGAATCCATACCTTTGGAATATCGCGAGTTGACTCCATTTGGATAGATGCTCCAAATCCATGTAGATAACAAGCGTGTTCATCGACTCCCTCATCTTGAATAATTGCATCAATACTAGGGTTTTCTGCCACGACGACATGTAAGTTCGGGACACATTTCTTTTGGGGGCCATTCCTTCCTTCATAAAACATCTCTAAAAATTTAGACATGATGGGGAAGAAAATTCCTCTTGGAAACGCACTTATATCAATAATAACGTCACTATATGGTAAGAAGTCTGATAATGAGTTGAAAACTTTAGCGGCACGTATAGAACCCACTCTACGATTATCTTTAGACCACATCTCTATGGATTTTACAATTATTTTTCGATTGCCATTACCTGTGAATTTTTGTTCAAGCTTCTTATGATTAGCTTGCACAAGTTTCTGATATTGATGTGAAGGTGAAGCATCCCCTTCAACATATGTAATAAGCACACAATCTCTTATTCCTTCTCCACCTAAGGCCAAAATTGATTCAACAACATGACACATTCTTGGATCAAATCCTAATCCAAGTATAAAGCATATATTACGATCTTTGTCTGCAATAAATGACTTCCAGAAATCGGTAAAGTGTTGACCTCTATTTATTACATAATTAGACCACAAATGCAGATCTTGTGAGTTCATAATAGTCGTCTTGTTTTGACATATCCTTTATTTACCCATTGATTTAATTCAGATAATCTGATAGGTCGCCAACCACCATAATTCACGGGCAATTTAAACTTAACACAGAACATTCGATTTAAATATAAAATCATCCAATATTTTCCTTTGCATTTTTGATTTAGGCTAGGTTCCAACAGATTTTCGGCCAGACAGGAAGAAATGGTTGAAGTGACATGTTGAAACTGTGTGTTTTTCTCTAAAATTTTTGTATTCTGCAATTTTTCACGTTCTGACATTTCGATGGCAATACCAGTAACCCCAGGAGAATATGGGGCATTAGGACGATAGGTTTCTTCCGCACAAAAATTCAGAATCGAATTAAGAAAATTTCGGACATAACGCGGACTCGTTACTCTTCGAGAAGCATCATTAGTAAGTTTATTAATTGTTCGCGTAATAGTTTTTTCTTGTTCTTGTGCGGTCAGCGGTTTAGGGTTTGTAGGAAAAGCTACTATACTACGGGAGATGATCTGTTCAAACACTTCACCCGCAATGGCTAGGAATTGTTCAATATTAAAAGATGCCAAAACACAAAGGCGTTCAAAGCCATAGTAATACGGAATATTAAATTCTTTGTGAAGAAATAAATTAGCTGCATCTCGTACATCTGACGTATCTTCAGGAGGCATAAATCCCAAAGTAAGTTGCCTTTTTCGCTTATCACGTTCGATTAGAATTTCCAGAGCACGTTGTGATCGAGCTTGTTCAAGTTGAGAGGATGTGGTTGTAGCATGCTCTTCAATAAATCTCTGGAAGCGAATATCGGATTTTACATATTTTTCTATACGTTCCTCCATGACTTTGACTGCATTTGTTAGATTTATCTTCAAATGTTCTTCCCTTATTACGCTTTCTAAGCATCCTGCAAATGAAGTAATCTCACCATCCGAGGCATTTTCTGTTCGCTTATCGGCTACGATTCGTGCAAATCCTACAAATTTTTTACGGTGATCTCGCCAAAACGACTCAAGATATACCTCATGCCAATCACGCCCCTCCTTAGTACCTTGGGCTAGTACTTCATCTGTGGTCAATGCGTTTAAACGTTCAGCCAACCAAATGCTTGTGGGAGCTCTGAGACGTGCTATAAGCTCCAATAGTTCTTTACGCTGTCTGAAAGTTAGAAAATTAAAATCGTCCAGCAGAATTAAACTTCTTTCTTGACTTTTTTTACTATCAAATTTCAAAATGTCCGGTGTTACAAGATATAATGAAAACAATGTATCGTGTCCAATTGGTTTTGTTTGACTGGTTTCACCTAGTTTATCAATAAATTCACATATTGCCTTCTCAGTTCCACATGCCCATTCATATAATTCTTGACCACATTTAATATTGGCCATTTCTGAAGGAAGGTTAATTTCTTTTGGGATAGTTATACTAAGTTGTGAAAGATCACTTGGATACTTACGTTGGGCTAATATGGTGGAAGAACGAAGCATTGCCAATACAATTCGAGCGTTTAGAAGTGCAAGAAGTAATCGCTGACTTTGACCATGCTGGAGTCCTAAATCTTCAAGAGATGAATAATAATTTGTACATGATAACATAGCCCCAAGAATTCGAGGTCCATTTTCATCAATAGCTCCAATATTTCTCATGTGAATAAATAATTCGGAATAATTTTCATTGTCACTACCCCTATAAGAATACAATGTTTGTAAAGCAGTTGGTGTAAACAATCTTAATAATGAGGTCTTACCTCCTCCAGGAGAACTACGAATTACAATTATCTTACCCCATAAAGAATCATCCTTTGGCAGAGCATTGAGGACGCCAGGACTAAAAAGCTTAAGAAACTGAGCATCAGAACCAAACTCTTCCGAATATCTTATAAAAAATGGATTCCGTCCATCCATTACACTAACTCCTTATGCCGAGGCACCCTTGGGAAAAGACCATGTATTTTTGCATGCTCATAAGCCCAAAGAAGTGATACTGAATTATTAGGTGTATTGTGTGCTAAAACTACTGGCAATGAGCAATCTGCGAACCCAAATTTAAGACATTGCGTCCCTCCTTTTTTTGTGGATTCGTCTTCAAGGTTGTCACCATCGTAATAATCGTCATTTAAACAAAGTCTGTAAAATTCTGGATCTTGCTCAACACTAACACAACATGAGTTATCTAACTTCTGCAAAACTTTAATTTGAGGTGTATTGTTAACCCACAACTTAGAAATAATATCGGTGATTTTGTTAATCGCCTTGGTTGTTGCTACATAAAATACTAAATATACAATGCATTGTTCAATATTCAGTAATTTTGACAAGCCGGATTTAGTTTCTGATACATCTTTATAAAAGGTGGCAAGCTTACCTTCGAATTCACCATTCTCTTTTCTAAGATAGGTAAACCCACTACCTGTAAAATCATCCAAAAGGAAAACTATTTTAAAGCAACGTTCTTCCTGCTTTGGAGCATGACCTAGGATTTTTTTCATATCTGAAGAAAGACTTGCGAGCATCTTGTTAGCCCGTCTCTCAGTAATTTCATGTGTTTGATATATTTGTTCGTTCGATAATTCACTTCGATTTGACCGACGTAGTAAATCTGTTCTAGTGCCATCACTAAGACCTAGAAACAGACTTTGTCGACGTAATGTTTTAAAATGAGTATTTTCCGTAATTTGTTTTACCATATATTTAGGAATCTTTAGTTGGTCAGCAGTATGTTGAATAATTAAATGTCGCATTAAATCAGGGTATGAATTCTTAACTAAGTTAGCCATTTCAAGTTGAGATATAAATATCAAACGTTTCATTATGAAATCATAAGCGTTCCGCCGCTCTTCAGGCGTCTTAAACTGATGTAGCCAGAGAACAAGGCTTTCTATAAATCGTCTACCAGGAAGAAATTGTTCATAACCATCGTATTTATACTTAGCCATGGCTTGGAGATATGGTCGCTTTTGCGCAATATCTTCTGTACCCCAATCCATCTCCCTGACTAATAGTGCTTCGGCAAGTTTATCTTTCATCTAGATTTGCCCTTCTTTTTATCAATTACAAAACATACTCTTCCTCTATTTACATGAAGGCTTTGAAGGTATTCAATTGTCCCGTGTATCCCTCTTTGGCTTGGCAAAGTTAAATTCCAACAGGTATGGCTGTCGGCTGATACCTCATCTACACTTAGTGAGAATTTGTGAGAAAGAAGTTCAAAATCATTTCCTGGCCAAGCACCCTTGTCGCCAATACACAGTATCTTATCTGGTTTTTTCACAAACTTTTGGAAGATACTCAAAAGATTAAGTTTAGAAACACCCGCAGCCAATATATCAAAAGAGTGGCTTGATTCAAGTATTTGTATCCCGTTACTTAGAGTATTACCAAAAATATCAAAAAGCCAGTTATGTACTAATCCCCATGAATCGTTCACAGGTTCTATACTAATCTGGTTGGGACGAGCTTCAAACGTGGCGATTTTTGCAAAATAGGTATCTTTCGAGAGGCGAGATTCTATCGGCAAGAGAGTAGAGTGAAGAGAACCTTCTTTATCTGGATGGCTATTGTCGCTAAGTAAGCCTATATCTGACCCATTATAATAACCAATCCATACCTGTGCCCAGTATTTCTTTGGGATAACTTCTTGAAGTGATGTTCGTATCGATTGGCCACGCCCTGTTGCAATTCCAATTGTCATATCAGCTCTTAATAAGCGTCGAATATGATTACAAATATCATTTGAAAGCAATTCAAATCTTGCGGATGGATCACATAACGTACCATCATAATCGAGAATAATTGAAGTGTATTCTGCGGTTTTGAGTTTTCTTAGAAATCTACTGTAAGCACTACACCAATAATTTATATGTTCAGGTGACATTAATTCGATTGACATATTAGTTTTCCGTTGGATAGCAGTCATTGCATTTTGTGATAAATTACCAGAATATCCAAGCATATGGGCATTGGTTGAGTTTCTCAAATGATAAATCTTACGGCCAAATAGTGGCACACCTGGTTTTGAAAGAGCAATGCGACGTTTTAATCCGAATATAGACGCAAGATACATACTCTTAACTATCTGTTCGATACTACTGTAAGGCCCTATGCAATTAGAAGTTAGTTTAATTTGTGGGATATCCTCTGGAATTAAGTCGAGAGTTTGCTGGGCAATTTTTTTAACATCAGGTGTAATCAATGCTATAATAGCACTATCATCGCTACGCTTAGCCAACCAATGGTGTCGGCCATGAGCAAAATTCCGGTAATCCGCAATTTGTACTTTTCCTAACGCTCCTTCTACAAATCTAGACTCTAAATCCACAGCAGCAGGTAATCCCCAACCACCATATAACACAATAAAATTATCTTGTTCTATAAACAATTCTTTTGAGGTCTTTTTTTTGAATAGATTGTTACAGGTATCAAATATGTTTGGTAGTTTATTACAAGGTAATTTGTGACAACTAGAATATGCTCGTACGAGAAGTGTAATCAGTAGCAGTAGCGAATTTGTTGCTAAAAAACCATCTTTTCCACTTGGTGATTCATATTCTTGAACATTGGTAGAAGGAAACTTGGATGCCAAGCGAGATAGCGGACTTTGCTGTTTTGTGCAAAGTGCCATCAACTGCTTTGGCTCATTAATAGCCGTCTCGCGAAAGGCCTTTAGAATATCTTGGTTTTTACCGCTAGCTGTTAATAGAAGCACGGACGATGTGTTGAGAATGCTCTTTTTATATTGAAGTTGAAATGGTGTAGTGCTAGTAGCAACTGAGCCAGTTGCTTCATGAAGCATCGCAGCCATTACCGCTGCAGCGAATGATCCACCTGAGCCTACTGATATTAATGGATCGTTACGAGATTGCAAAACAAAATGGCAGAGTTGATCTATTGGAGCCGAAAACGCCCAATTGTAAGTTTCTGAAAGTTTATCAAGTTCCTGTTCGTACCTTTTTTTCACAGCTTATTGTTTCCTCATTCACCCAAAATTATAATTTTACCTCGCTTTTTTCGGTTAATATTATCAGAATTATAAATTGATACAATTTTAATCACAAATATTTTTATTATTCCGCCTCAATACTACAGGTAGGGCCATAATAATATCAGTTTACTTACGGTTGAGGAGACTCTGGATTTCGTCTCGGATTGTTTGTTCGTCAGTCGGCATGATTTGCAAGCCTTGTTAACGTGAGACGTGCAATACAAAATAACAAATTAGGGGAAATATTGGACAAACCTTTATATATCAGTTCACCCAATAATAACTTACAGATATTAACTGTTAGAGTGTTGCACCGCGTTTAGCTTGCCTAATAATGTTGCATCTTTGCATTACGTCCCACATGCCCCAGGTACTTGCTCACTATGTAGTAAGTGCATGTTTTGCGTGATGCATGGATGTAAAACCTTAAAAACGGCTCGTGTACCGCTAACATAGGTTGATACATATGGGAAACATCCATGTAAAGAAGGAACAGAGGGCTCTTGAGACAATACTGTCAAGAATAAACGGAAGGCCGCTGGATCACAAGGATGGGCCATCCGCAGATATAACTGAAACCGTGCCAGAGCCAAATAGAACCAGCCTGAATGAATTCTACAAGTGCCTGACGGTTGAAGAACTCAGTCTCGGTAGGATTTGTACCCTGATGGGACACATGTATAGGATATCTGCCTGGCTCAAACACAAGCCATTCCCAGAGACCAACAGGGATGACATTATCGATCTTGTAGCAATGATTAGAAACAATCCGATTGCCAGAAATACCAGAGGAACTGAGAATACCCGGTATTCGAATGGAACTGTTGAAAGCTACAAGATGACTATCAAGAAATTCTGGAGATGGTTGAAGAATCCAGGTCTCACACCAGAAGAACTCAAAGACCAGCCACATCCTCTCGAAGTTTCATGGATAAAACGAAAAAAGGACAAGAGCAATGTCCTTCCCAAAGATGTTTGGACGCCTGATGAGGTCAACAAGATGGCAGGCATGGCCCACAATATCCGTGACAGGGCATTCGTGCTTGGCCTTTTCGGTTCCGGCTGCAGAATCGGAGAATTCCTCGACCTTAAACGCAATGACGTGCGATTTGATGCATACACGTGCCAAATACTGGTCGATGGCAAGACCGGTTCGCGAAGAGTTCGTCTAACACCGGCTGCAACGGTTGCCCTCGCGACTTGGATTAACTTCCATCCCAATAAGGATCCAAAGGCGCCAATCTGGGTCAATACAAAAACAACAGATGACATCCCGAACAAGCGATTAAGCTATGACTGGGCATACACCATGCTTAACAGGCTTGCAAAGAAAGCTAAAATAAATAAGCCTGTTCGTCCACACCTCCTTCGTCATTCCCTCGCCACTTACTATGCCCCGCAACTAACCGAATCGATCATGAACGAGCATTTTGGCTGGAGCCAGGGTGGACGAACCGCCGCAATCTACACCCATCTCAGCGGCAGACAGGTTGATGACCAGATCCTTGCATCATTCGGCCAGAAAAGGCTTGTTGACGACGGCGATACCAAGGCTATCAAGACCATCGTATGTCCTCGCTGCACCCTCGAGAACACACCTGTGTCCGTCCAATGCAACAAATGTGGTTTTCCACTTGAGGAGAAGGCGATAATGGAGCTTCATTAGGGGAGAAAAAGCTGACGAGATTATGAATATGCTTATTTCTCGATCTCGAAATACACATCCTCTTAGAGGCAGGACATCCGACATTAACGGTCTGGTTGGCATGCCACGGGCACAACAATCTTAAATCCAAAAGATTCATCCAAATGTGAGGCTGACCATGAAGAGGTTGTATCTGCACCAGGAGGACAGGACCATAGCCAGCTTGCTAGCCAGAATTAAAGGAGAGCCGGTCAAATCGAGGACGAACCAAGCGGACGCCATGTATAATCAGCATATTCCTGAGCCCAACCGCAGTAAGCTGTTAGGGTTCTACCGGAACCTCATAATCGAAGAACTCAGTTTGGGAAGGATAGCGGTACTCTTAGGGAACATGTATCGGATTTCCATCTGGCTTGATAATAGACCGTTCGAGCTGCTTTCCCGGGAAGATATCGTAAATCTCGTTGGAAAAATAAAGAACATTAAATTGAAGAAAAGAGCAAAAGCTACCGTTACTGAAGGTTATGCAGAGCAAACCGTCGAGAGTTACAAGATGACCATCAAGAAGTTCTGGCGGTGGTTAAAAAATCCCGAATCAAGATCGGAAGAATTAGCGGAAATGGAATATCCGGCAGAAGTCAGCTGGATCAAACGAAGAAAAAGCAGGAACGGCCTTCTACCAAAGGATATATGGACTCCCGAGGAGGTAAACATACTTGCCAGAACAACGAACAACTCGCGAGACAGGGCGTTCGTTCTGGGGCTTTTTGGCTCAGGTTGCAGAATTGGTGAATTCTTAACATTAAGGCGTGAGGATGTGATGTTCGATAAGTATAGCAGCCAGATCCTCGTAGACGGAAAGACAGGTTCGCGCCGTGTGCGACTTACGCCGGCAGCAAGTCTGGCGATGGCAGCATGGCTCGATATCCATCCAAATAAGGACCGGGATGCTCCGGTATGGGTAAACATCCATTTACGAAGCAAAATCCCTTCTCGCCATCTAAACTATTCTTGGGCGTATAAGATGTTGAGAGACCTTGCAAAGAAAGCAGGGATAGAAAAACCGATTCGGCCCCATCTTCTGAGACACTCGCTGGCAACTCACTACGCCCCTAAGCTGACTGAATCTGTTATGAATGAGCACTTTGGCTGGAGACAGGGAGGTAGAACGGCATCCATATACACTCACCTGAGTGGTAAACAAGTTGATGTCCAGCTTCTATCGCTTTTTGGAAAGAAACAAAGAGAAGTACGAAGCAATAAAGCGGTGAATATTATCTTGTGTCCCAGATGCGGTTTGAAGAACACACCTGTTTCAATTCAATGTGGCAAATGCGGCTTCCCTTTGACGGATAAGACTGCTGAAGAGCTATACGAAAGAAGAGAAAAAGCAGATGAGTTGATGAATATGCTTACGCAGCATCCTGAAGTGTTTAAATAATTAGCTCTTCTGTTTCTTTCTCGAAGGTACCCCCCAGTGTTTGCTGTTACACATGGGGCAACTACCTTGCTTTATTAGAAAGTAGAACACATAGATTATCCCTGGGATTAATCCGAGTATTAGAAGGACAATAAATATCCCAAGGCTAAAATCTTTTTTTGGTTCCACCATCCTCTCGCAATTAATGCAGTATTTCATATCAAAATGTTAATTCCAATGCTTAAATATGTTATTCTATTCATTTCTTTGTGCCTTTGTTTTCGGTTTGACCGATAAAATCAGTTTCTCATAAGGCTCCAGTTGGTCTTTGGTCAGTTGTTGACCTCACTTATATTTAGGGTGAGGTCAATCGCTATGAGCAGACGAAATTTGGATCATAAAGGTTCAGAATTGTTACGAGTCCTAAATCTGGAGAATGTAGCTATTTAACAAATATTTCTGTGTGTCAATAAAATACAATTATTAATTGATGGGATTAATTCCCACAATGTTAAGAAAGACATTTCATTTCAATATTCCCAGCATTCTTAACACCCGCCGTCGATGTCTTCTATTCCTCATTTGAAAACTCCTTTAGGACATGTTTGGCAATCTCTTTGCTTTTATTCCATCTTTCGGAACCGGGCTCCGGTATCGTTCCTCCGTTGACTTCACTTTGTTTCAGTAGCACATCCATCATGAGTTCTGCCCTTGTACCTCTGAGAGACTTTCCAACTTCCCGGAAACCTTCCTTGAGGGCTTCTGCATTCTTGGTGTTATTGTCAATTATTGCCTTAGCAGTTTTTTCTGCTGAATCTGTTATACTTTTAGCAGTTACTTCTGCCGATTTCACCATACCTTTTGCTATTTTCTCTCCTGACTTCTCAGCTGATTGTACCATGGCTTCGGCAATTATCCTTGCTTCCGACATTTTCATGATATTTATTTGCATCTATAAATATAAATACCTTAGCATGAAGCTAATGGAGTATCCGCATTAATGGGGTGATTTTCTTCATACGTTTGGAAATCACACCAAATGTGAAGGTTTTGGTTTTGAGGTGGGGGGTTGTTACAGCCAAATTTGGCTAATGGGGAATCTATTAAAAAAGTCGCTGGTTGGTTGTACGTGATTCAATTAATAATATACGCTCCATAGTGCAGGCTAAACGCTGTACGCTAACCGCTATAAGCTATTTTTTACTTGCTGGTCATTAATTGGCAGGGCAAACCTTTATCTCTGATCTATCAATCTTTTTTCCAGTGCCACTATTTCCATTGAAGCTGCTGGAGTTCTTCCTTGGTACGGATGAATTTTACAGTGCCGTCGTTTAAGAGAACACAACCACCCTTAGGCTCATGGTTGTCGAAAGTAAAAAGCTCAGGTCCACCATGCCGATTCCAGCCCGCTTTGGTCTCGAATAAAAGGACAGTATCAGGCGGTGAATCCGGCTTACAATTCGGATTCATCGCGTAATGACATTTGCTTGGGCCTGCAGTCGGACATTTGAAATACCTCATCCCATATCCCTTTGAAATATAATCGATTCGACAGTAACGTACAATGGTGTCACACCATTTGGACAATGGGTATGTCCTCCCACTTCTGCATAAAAACTGCAAAAGTGAACAGAGGCTCCTTAGATTGTCTGCACAGTCTAATCGCAACTGAAACGGTTGTATCTGCGGCGGGAGCATCCTCAGGCTTGGTAGGCCTGTTTTGTACCTGATACACTGTTCTTCTTCGGTAACGATAGACCTATCATCATATATGGTAAAGGATGTAAGACGCTCACCGTCACGATAGCATATTACACGAACTGTGCTTCGTTCAGTGAAAATCCCCCCGGGCAGACCCTTTCCGACTTCGTTGGCAAAGGCTTGTATGTGTTCTTGATTGTCCGTGACGATTTTTTGCAGAGACTGTAAATATTTAACTTCCTCAGCACTAAGCACGTCCCGCTCATTCGGATAAGGAAAGAAATAATCGAGTATCGAAGGTTGATACCGCATCTCAATTCGCATGCAATGGTTCAGATCAGGCGGTGACACTTTTGGCTGATCATATTTCTCTTCATATGGAATTCGCAGGTCATCGATCGTTATCCGTAAGACCTGCTCTCCCATGCGAAACTGGCCTGTCCAGGGAATTACGAGCTCTTCACCCCTGTGCCTCACGAGTCCTTTTAACCAATTTACCCAATAGAATCCCAACAAACGTCCTACAAACCACTCTTGAATAGAGGCCGGATAGGTCGGATAGACCACGGGCTTTTTGTCACGGGATTTCTCTTCCTTTTCAAGGATGCCACGAATCATGCCGGACAAGTCCCCGGGATAATAGCCGATTTCCAGAGCAAGACTTTTGGTATAAGCCTTGCCCGGCTTGGTTGGAGTAGCCCAAAAAAAGCGGGACTCAACAGGCCGAGACAAGAACAAGCATTCAGTCCGGGATTGACCCGCCCGCAAACGCACGTAACGACCATGGGGCGGAGCAACCACCGAGTCCAAAGCCTTGATATCAAGCCGTCTGCGTATTAGAAGAGTCTGTTTGTCTTCGGCCATGTATGCTTCAAAATCACACTCATGTAAGTCCACAGAAATGTCCTCACAGATCCAGATATCATGCTCAGAATTATTCTTTATATCGTAGCGCAACTTAAGGATTTTGTTGCTTATATCCAGTTCAGTTACGTCAATTGTAGGCGTTTCGGCCTTCTTCTCGATACCCGAATAAGTCTTGGGCTGGGCTTGTATCCGCGCTGCTGGAAGAATGCACAAGTACAATATGAGAATCAAACTTTTATATCTACTCATCTTTAATCCTTTCAATATGGTTTTAGTATAATGGATCTAAGGGATATGGGATATTTTTCCTGTAATTCCTCCAAGCGCTAGCCGCAGTCCGCCCCAAATCTTCCGTGTTCCTTGCAATACCAGGCCTCGGGTAAATCCATTTCATATTAGGTACTTTTAAATAAAAGGCATAACGCATATCGTTTTCCCTCATCATAGCGAAACCCTCTGAAGCCTCTTCAATATACGGTTTGCCTTGAAGATCCTGCTGACAATGCTTCAGTTCGTGAACCAAGCCGACCAGGGCTGGGGCTGTATGCCATTCTCGTTCTGCTCCCTCACCTGGAAAATAATCGACGTTCCCCCTTGTCACATTATTCCACGCTAAGGTGTTAGAGCCCCAGTCGTAATGATCGCGCCCTTGTTGAATATCTGTGATTGTCACTGTCTGTCCTGTCTCCAATAGCAATGAATCTATGTCGTCAATCATCTGACCACCGCCTCTAGAGAGAAAAGCTATTTTTTGTAGTTCCCAAAAAATATCTGTATTTGCACCAGCTAATATGGAACCTGCCATTTCATTTTCACGGCCACTGAAGTAAGTTTGTGCCCAAGTTTCCCACGAGTCCAAACTTTCAAAATCTTTCGTTACTCTCCCACCGCCTTCCCAATACCGAAATCTGAGTACGCCTTCATCATTTTCCAAGAATTTAAAACAACCATACCAAAGCCAATCCACAGAGATCCGCCCACTAGGATCCACCCGGTTGATTGAATTATTTCCACAATAGGCATACCAGTTGATGCCATCACCGTAACCGATTGGGTCAGTCTGCAGGAACCGGCCTATGTATGGATTATAGTACCTTGCGCGATAATAGTAAAGACCTGTTTCGAAATCAAACCTGCGGCCAGTGAACATGTAGGGATTGGTAATGAAGTTGGGATCTGAGGCCGCCACCTGGCCATAGGCGCTGTACTCGTAGCTCTGGCAGCTATCGCCGTCTGTATCACTTAAGGCCACCACAGAACCCGAAGCATCGTAGTGATAGTAATAGACAGCGTTACTATCTACGACGTCTATCATACAGACCGGCTCATCAACGCACGGACCGTGGATGTATTTGCGCAGGAGGTTGTCATTGATGTCGTATTCACCGATAACGTTACCACCATCATATATGTACCTGATGGTGTAATTATCGACCTTCTTTTTGATACGCCTGCCGCTCGTGTCATATTTGTAGTTAACAGCAGTCTCCCAATCCCTTATATCCGGGTGTGTGCTTGTCGTGGTACCTGAATAGCGCACAAAATCCACGAAGCCGCAATCGGAATCTGAGCCGCCGGTTGGGCCCCTGGAATAGAGCCACCTCAGCGTGATAGGGCTGGTACCGTTTACATCATAAGTCATCTTCTCCCAGTCCGTTTGTCCGTCAATATCATCCTGAAGTTCCTCATCAATATAAAACTCCAGTTCGCTGTTACCCATCGATGAGATTCTCCAGTAGAACGATACTGTTTCTTCCTGGCCGTTGGGCTCAACTGTAGTCTCCAACCATGTGTACTCGTCGTTCGCGATTGTTATGCTCTTAGCCACATCGCCATCGAAGTAGGCCGACGTATCGGTCTTGGCCTCCCAATCTTGAGCACCACCAGTTGTGAAACTCAGGTCGCAGTCTAAAGCCTCGGCAAGCGGTTCGGGTTCCGGAGGCATTAAGTCAGGTCTCTCAAAGTAATCCACCCAGCCGCAGTCGTCACCTTCGGATCTAGTGTTGTCCTTGGTATAACACCATTTTAAAGTATATGTACCTGTACCGGTAAGAGTATATTCCTCCTTCTGCCAATCTTCATCTCCGCTAATCCTGTCCTGACGTACTTCATTAATTTTGAATTCCAGCCAGTCACAGTCATATTCAGACGAGACCTTCCACCAGAATGTTATCTCTTCCTGGCCAACGACATCCACCGTCGTCTGCATCCAGGAATTCTGATTGTCTGTGATGTCGCCACTTTGGGCCGCGTCGTTATCGTTGTAGTATGGATAATCTTCTTCATAGGTCCAGTAGTCGTCGGCGTAGGTACCACCTGTTGTGAAAGTCAGGTCACAGTCCAATGCTGCGCCAAGCGGATCAGGCTCGGGAGGTGTCGTGCCCGGTCCCTGCAGGTAGTCCACCCAGCCGCAATCGTAATTCTCGGAGAGACTGCTGTTCTTCTTATACTGCCAGAGCAATGAGTGACTGCCGGAACCGGTCAGTTCATACTCTTCCTCCTGCCAGTCTACCTCTCCGCTGATCCGTCCATCCTGGAGTTCCCCGTCAATATAGAATTCCAGGAAGTCACTGCCTGATTGAGATGAGACCTTCCACCAGAACGTTACCGTACCGGCGCCTTCCACTGTTGCCTCCATCAGAGAAACCTCATTGTCTTCAATATCTCCACTCCACGCACAGTCGCCATCATGGTAACTGTAATACGTAGATTTGTACCCGTACCAATCCGTATCGCCGCCGGTCGCCACGGGCCAGCCCATATCCAACGCCATTTGCAGAGAAGCTGAATTCTCAGTGGTACTGGTCCACTCTACATTATCTATCCATGCGAAACCGGTCCCCAAAGAGCCGCCGCCTTCCTTGAAGAACCTCCACCTTAGTGTGTGTGGACCTATATCGGTTATGTCATATGAGTGTTCCGCACAGGTATCTTCATCAAATAGGTATAACACAATATCGTCATCGACTATTAAATGGAGGATACCGCCAGCTGATCTCTGGGCGTAGAATTTAATTGTGCCTGTACCATTGACCTTGGTTTCAAGCCATGACTGCTGGTTTGCAGAGATATCGCCACTTTTAGCCGAATCCTGATCATGATCATCATGATTGGGATCCTCGCAGTACTTCGGTGTTATGGGGGCCCAGTTCGCATCCCCTCCCGTCGTAAAAGTCAAATAATAGTTGTCCACGGCGTCATTGAACGGCCCATTCACAGGACCCGCATGTGTGACATCCATAAGATGGTTCTCGGCATCATAGGTGTATGAATAGGAGGCATCATAGGTAAGGTTGCCATTAAAATCGTAATCATAAGAGTTGTTGCCGACAGAGCTGTACTGGTTCAGTTCATTGGCGGTATAGCTTGTGGTCCCGCCGTCGATGACAGATGTGCGGTTGCCTGCATCGTCGTAAGTAAAATTAACATCGCTAATCCAGGTATAGGCGGTCGGGTAGTCGACATCTGTTACCTGGTAGATATCGTCATAGGTGTAAAGGTGCTGGTCGGTATCATTGAACGTCATGTTCAGGCGGTTACCCACCTTATCGTACGTGTAAATATATTGATAGCTGTCAGTGTCTGTCACATTGTTGACGTCCAGCAGCCGGCTGGCCGCATCGTATTCGTACGAGATGCTTGTCCCGTTTGCGTAGGTGACCTGCTTTCGGCGAGAACGCTGGTCATAGCTGTACTCGGCCAGGACAGAGTTGGCATCGTTCAATATTTTGATGGGCCGATTAAGGTTGTCATACTCGTAGGTGATGTAACTGTCATCGGGATAGGTCAGCTTCGTGCGCTTGCCTGCAAGGTCATATTCATAGGAAACTGTTTTACCGGGGTATTCGACCTTAATGAGTCGGCCCGCAGTGTCATAGGTGTACTTAATGTTGGCGTAGCCTTTCATATCGGTCGTCTCTATTACTCGGCCGGTCAGGTCATATTTGTAATAAATAGTGTTGTTCGGCAGGATTTTCTTTTTAACGCGGCCTAAATCATCGCGCTTAACGCAGATAATGTCTCCGGCACGGGTTGTCATCGTTTCCATTTGTCTAAGTGGATTATAATTCGGTTCTGTGAAGGTCCCATCGGCAAAGATGGTCTTTTTCAGACCCATAAAGCCGTTGTATTCATACTCTGTTGCATTATCCTTGGCGTCTTCGACCTTTATCAAAGTGCCGTTGGGATCATACGTGTACTTAACTACGTCATGCCCTTCGGCGTCGATAACCTTCCAGACCTTACCATCGGGGTAATAGCGAGTTTCGGTTATATTGTTCTCGGCGTCCTCGACTTTCCAGAGCCGACCCAGGTTGTCATAGGTGAACTTGGTCAGGTTAATACCGAGATCGTTTTGGTCCACATACGGACCCCGCACGGTCTTTTTCTGACCGGTGTCGGTATATGTAACAGCCTGAAGGATAATTGTTTGGTTCGGATCTGTGAGGTGGCTCTTTACATATATTAGCTTTCCATCTTCGCGATATTCATAGGTCGTTACATAGTTGGGGTCCGGAGCGATGGTCTTTTTCAGCAAGCCCGAGTTGTAATACTGGTTCTGAGTGATGTTACCCAGAGGGTCTTTGATAGTGGCGACACGACCCACACTATCATAGGTAAATTCGGCCGTGATATTGAGATTATTGTTGGGATCGGCATCGTTGAAATCGACGATGGTCTTTTTCAGGCCCGCACCATCTGCGGCCGAATAGTACTCGAACTTGGTGACCATCCCTTCCGGATCTGTCTTTGTCTCGATCTGGCCATCGGAGGTATAGGTAAACGTCTCAATTGGCCTGTTCGTATCGGATGGTGCATCGACCTCCTGATAAGTTATCTTCATCAGGTTACCGACCTCGGTTCCATAAGTATTGGGATCATCGTAATCATATTCGTATACAACATCATACAGGTTAGGGTCGGTATGCTTTTTTCGGGCGATAAACCACCTTCCATCGTCGTTTTCGTAGGAATCATAATCATAGCTAACGCTCAGGTTAGGATCCCCCGAACCAGTTTTGCTAAAGCTTTCTGTATCGACAATACGATTATATTCGTCATATTCGTATTCCGAAGACGTGCCAGTCTGACTGGCCATGCTGGTAAGTCTGAGCAGACCATCATACCCGTATGTGTTCTCACGTCCCAACTGGTCCTGTGTTAGAATCGCGCGTCGGTGTTCATTGAACCATGTTGCTGTGGAGAACCGTGCGGTATCATTGTTGGGATCCGTCTGATTAGGTTCAAGCCTTTCAGAGCGGTAATAGGCGTGGAAGAAATCAAAGCTATTGTCGTTGGCATCTGTTTGTTGTTTAATCCGGCCTAAGGTATCGTATACGTTCGTCAGGGCCGGATAATTCGAGTCAACTGGAGAGAAAATCTTCGTCAACTGGCCATCATTCGCATCATCATAGTCAAACGTGTAAGTATTTCCATCCAGGTTGGTGTACTCTATGAGATTGTCGTTGGCGTCATAGGTATAGGAAATGTTTCGGATAGGTTCAGCAGAGTCATTAACATCGATAATGTGATCATTCACGTCATAATAAATCTCAAGATACCGCGACTCAGTACCGCCAATCTTGCCGGCCACTTTGGTGAGCTTGCCGCTGGTATAGGTGAAATCGACGATATTTTCATGAGGATCGCTCCATTGCGAAAGACGCTCGTCGCTATCGAAATGGTAGAATATACCGCTGCCGTTCTTGAGCAGGAAGTTGTCATTAACATCGACGACAAGCTTCAGGTTCTTGCCTGTGGGCGCATTATACACACCATTCGGATCTCTTACGAATTTCATGGTTCCGGCGCCCTGCTGAATGGTCACGAGGTTATCCATCATCTGATCCATCAGCCACGTCTCGCACAGCGAGGCAATCATATTGTTCATCAATGGTGTTTCAGTACTGTAGGTCAGTATGTCGTTGGTGACGTAGAGACTCACTATGTGGGGCGCCGCATCAATCGGGGAATCCTCGCCCAGGAGCTGGAAGCTGTCACTGGTAACCTTGGCCACAATATCGAAGTTGTGTGTCCATCCCAGTCCGAGAGGTCCGTCTTCCAGACGATGCTTCGAACTGTATTGACGGCTGAACGACAGACCGAAGGGAAGCCCTCCGTTACCAATGGCTAGATCCGTAGCGCCAAAGCCAAAAGCTCCTACGTCGGCGTCGGCATAGCCCGGGTTAGGAACGTAGCTCCTGTCGAATACCTCAGACGGACTTAGAGAATCATTAAAAATAGTGCTGCTTCCGGCGTTGAAACCCATCGAGTTGTTGTAACTGATTGACAGTAAATCAGCAGTCGATCGCACGGCTTCAAAACACATACCTGTCCAGTCGTCTTTGTTCAGGTCCCCGTACTGCGGCAAGTAGGCGGAGAAACCGTAGGTCAAATAGGCACCTACAAAGTTCTTCTCGTCATCGCTGTAGCCCTCCAGCTGCGACTGAACATTTGGCTCACTTGACCAGTTCGAGGAGTCTGTATAGAATATCTTATTAATGTTAGGGTCGCTGAGATCGTTGGCCATATCCAGCAGCTCGACGGTCGAGACTGCATTGCAGTCCTGGAGCTGGCGAATAACTTCGTGCCCATAGGCGCTGCAATGGCCGGCAAGCGTGAGGAATATTCCATTGGGATCTTGATCACTGTACACACCAAGGTGCCCCGTCATCATGGTCAGGTAAGGAATAGGATAATGCCATTGTCCAGTGACTCCCAACATGTGGTGATTGGTTAGCATACAGGAGCTACCAATCTCATCCAACATGGAGCGCATACGGCTGTTCTGTACCAGCCAGGTCAATCCCACCAGGGCATAAGACTCACCGAGGACCTGTTCTGAGCTATCGGAATAACCATCGAAGCGATACTGCTCTAGCAAAGCCCGGTGTTTTTCCAGGATCTTCGTTCCTGTATCACCCCAGCCGTTGACGATCTGATAAAAACCTCCAGAGAAAACATTAATAGCCTGCACGTCATCAAAGTCATTGGCGTCATAAGGGTGGTCCACCAAGAGAATGAGGTAATAGGGCTGACCCCAAGTGGTCACATTCCCCGTCGCTATATCATTCCCATCCAAGATTAGCACGGGCCGGTCTGACACATTACTGTATTTTAGCGTCAATCGACGACCGTAGATGTCGGAAGACCAGAAGGTCTCATCGATACCGCAATGCACAATGCGAAGCGATGTCCGGTATATATTCGGGATATTATGAATATCGAATTCATCGTCATAATCACATGGATCTTGTTCCGCATAGGGCAGTGAAGTGGGTGGCAGTGCATTAGCATCCGCGGGTATAATACTCCGGCCGCCAATGATGTCTGCCAAACTACCATCAGAAAAGCCGTTGTTGGGGTCCTTAATATAGTTGACGAGGTTCGTGCTGTATGTGCTCAGATCGCTCTCAATGTTTGTATCATTGATGTCCTTGATCCACCAGGTTCCCCAGTCGTAGCCTTCGTTTGCATCACTTATGAAATTCGATCTATTATATCCCAGCGCTGTTACCCACTGGCTCAAACCGCTCTTTGTTGTGTGGCTCTTGAAGCTGGGATCGAACTCATAGTCATTCCCGTCGATTGTAACCGTTACCCATACATGCTCCATATTAATACTGGAAACCTCTTCATTGGGATCTTCCGTTACTGAAGCGTAAATTCCGGCTCTGGCCAACACCTGTCTTGCCATATTGGGATCAGACCCTATACCGAGCCAATCTGAGGCTTCGGCCGCGGATATTTTTATTTCGCCCACAACATAATTCGGGTCGGTAACATTATATTCGGTACAGTGTAGTTTAGCCTCCTCAAGCAGAGCAATCATCAGTGATGCCTGGTCAAATCCGTTGCCGCTGCGGTCCATCCAGGTCATATAAGGCCCCTTGATGTCGCCCCACATGAGACTGTAATTGATGTAATCGTGCACAAACTTATACATCAGACCCGGATCATATCTCAGTGCCCGGGCCAGCTCCTTGATCTCAGGATCGTTCCAGTTTGGGTCTTCAGTTGAACCTGTGCTCTCAAAGTCGCTCGGGGCAGCCGGCAGGTACAGCAATGGTGCATTAAGAGCGGGCAGGACAATCGTGCTCGACTCTTGGCTGCTTGGACCCTGTCCCACTTTGCTGCTGAAGCTGCTCGGAGCCGCCAGCTGGTCCAGCAATTGTGCACTAAGAGCGGGCAGGTCGCTCGCAAGGCTTTCTGATTGAACCAGCAAGACACTGGCGAGGATGGTCATAAACACCCCTTTTACTAAAGCTGCCCTCGGTTCCGCTCTTTTTACCACTGATCCTGTGGCATTCTCGCTTGTAGTCTTTTTTTGCCGTTTCATGACGATATCCTTTCTTTTTCCCCCAATATTTCTCCCATCGTATTGTGGGTGCGCATTTCCTTCCTGCGTTCCCATTTTCGCCATACGAATAACCATTCTTGTCTCGCACCTGCCTCGGAAAATACCGTGCAGGCAAAAAACAATTTGCCTTTTTAAAACGTAGCGATTCTAAAACCAAAAATAGGGACTGCTTTTTTTAAAAATTTGACATGAAACCTTAAACTTGACGTTCTCATCGCCACGTTTTCTTCAGGATACTTCCCTTCAAGCAGTTGTCGTTACTTTACTTGCAATCCCCCTTAATGTGCTTTTGTCTTGACCTGTCGACCGTAGAAATATTTTTGAAAAAATGTTTCTGCCAGTCATTAATGAACATAAAATTACCGCTTTCATCCGAAGATATCACGATACCGATGCGGATTCTGCTGCCTTGAGAAATGGGGAGCTCCAGCAGGATCGTTAAGCTTGTTAATTAAAAATTCCAAATTTACAGTCAATATTTACTCTCTCTCAAACGCCATCATTAATAACAAGGAGAAAGTCGTTAATCTAACTTGAGGTACGGGTATTACCACTGGATGAGGATGATAAACTCGAAATAATCGAGTTAAGCGTTTGTACAGGCATTTTTCATCGCTGAGGATTTTTCAGGGAAGTACAATCTATAGGCATGGAGGACGTTATCTCATATTTTCCTGGTTCGTCTAAGTAGGATGGAGTGGTTCTGCAGACCTGATACGTACACGGCAACCTTTGCCCATTGAAGGACAGACTAAATTCCTTCGGCTCCGGTTAGAGCATTTACAGTATTAGACCTCTTTTTATAAGGAATGTGAGATAAAGCTGCCAAATGTCGATTTTTAATCTACTGTAATTTTCTTTTCTTACTTGTGGTTTTGAACGTATTTTGAGGAGCAAAACCCTTATGATCCCGCCAGGAGCGAGGGAGTGCCAAACTGATGTAAGCACTGCGGCTAAAATTTTTAGTGAACATGGTGATTTTATTTATCAATTTATATGTTCCAAGGTTAATAATAAAACTCAAGCAGATGACATATTCCAGGATTTCTTTCTCTCTCTTGCCCAAAGACCCATACCACAACATGTTGAAAATATTAAAGGCTATCTCTGTACATCGATAACCAATGACATTGTTGACGTTGCTCGTAAAGGGAAGAATTATGACAACAATATGAATAAATATTGTGGTAACCATAATCATTCTATCCACAAAAGAATCCCGGAAAAAGCTCTTATTGAAGCGGAAGAGACCAAAAAACTTTTCAAATTTATTAAGGAGCGATTAACAAGCACCCAATATCAGGCGATGGTTTTACGATACAGGGATAATCTCAGTTTCAAGGAGATCGCTGAGGAAATGACCGTAAAAGAAGAGTCTGTCAGAAAGTATATTTATAGAGGTCTGAGTAAAATCCGTCAGTTCTTGAAACAAAAAGAAGGCAATGACGATAACCGCAGCAAATAATTATGTGAAAGGCTAAGCAGTATTATTGTAATATTTTCTTTCTATTTAGTTTCTGAGTCTTCCCTTATGAATCCTGCCGTGACCATTCTTCTTATGCCACCACAGTTTACTTTTTGCCGCACGGTTATTTAACATTTATTCTTGCTATTGAAATCTCTTTTTACACAACCAAAAAAATCTTACTGTGGCCAAAAGCCATACGATAATAAGCACAACAGACGACCATAAGGGTATAGAGGCCGCCGTAAATTCAGTCGTATTGGTATAACTCCAATTGGTATATATTTCTATGTCCCTACCAACCAAAACTTCTCTCACCATAAGATAGTATGGTATGAAATAAGGCAAACTCATTAAGAAAAGGCATTTTTTCACGTTGGCATCTCCAAAATATCGTAAATCACCCAGGGCTTTTTCATCTGGGGTATCTCAATTGTTCTTCCCTTCAGTCCTGTTTCCAAGTCAAGGACGGCTATCTGAGGTGGTTTGTAATCGTCCCTGTTTTGCTTAAAAAACCAGTTCAGGCCAATATAGGCATACTGATTTTTAACGAGTAAGCCCCTCAAGAATCTATTTTCATAAGTTGCAATTGTTTTATCCCCCATCGTGACTCTGCCATCACCATTGAGAATTGCATAGGTGTCGTTTACCTTTGTATAGTTTTGCGACATATACCAATTTGGATTTTGCTTAGCAATGCCAGTTTCAAGATTGTAAACCCTTGATGTGCCATGTTTGTTCAGGCAGGTAACGTAGTTGCCCCAAATCGTGTTCGGGTGATCTCCACAGTACATCACAGGAGTAACCTTCTGGCTGTCCCATTCCCATTTATAAACACAGTTATTGCCTGCCGATACTATCAATAAATCACCGTTTCTTCTGGACAGACTAAGCAAGCCGGAAAATTTTCTCGAGTTGATTGTCTTTATTGGCTTTTTCCGAAGATTGCCGTAAAGATATACTTTTTTGTATCCGGCCAGCCAGACCTTATTGCCATCGAAACAGGCTCCTTGAAAACCTCGTTTGGGTATCCTGATAATATCCCACTTGTCTGCTACAGTATCATAGAAACCCACAAATCCATGCCTGAGCCAAGGCTTTCCATGCCTTGCACCAAATGTTATAAACAGTCTATTCATCTTCCTCTATAACCTCATCTATCCTTTGCATTTGCCCGCCATACAGGATATAAAATTGGCGAAAGTATTATTATCGCCGTATAGCATATCAATGAAATTAATAATCCTGTCACTCTTCGTACCACCATGTCGGTTTAGTCCCATTGTCAAGCTGCCAATAGTAGTGGA
>JAFCGF010000042.1 GCA_017608295.1 Candidatus Woesearchaeota archaeon | reverse complement strand
TCCATACAGTCACACGTAACCGGCACAACATTCAGCTGGACGGCTACGGCGTCGTCGCCTAACCTGTCGGGGTATTCTGACGGATCGGGGGACCTGATCGCTCAAATCGTGGATGATTCGGGAGCAACAATTGAATGGGTGACCTACCAGGTCACCCCCACTGCCAACGGGTGTCCGCCGGGAACTACCCTGCCGGTGGTATTGACTGTCAATCCGCGACCGGCGGTGACCAACGCCGTGACCTCCTTTGCCATCTGCAACAACGCCATGACCTCTATCCCGCTGCAAGCCGATGTAACAGGATCTACTTTCGCATGGAGAGCTTTTGCCAGTTCGGCTCACCTTTCCGGGTTCAGCAACGGCAGCGGGGCCTTCATTGCACAAACGCTGGTCAATGTGGGATTTGATATCGATTCGGTTACCTATCGGGTTGCTGCCACTGCCAACAGCTGTATCGGCGACTCGACCGATTTCAACGTAGTAGTTTATCCCGTGGCTGATATGATTTTTGTGCCGAATGGGGAAACCATATGTTCAGGTCAAATCACCGGTTTGACCCTACAATCCCAGGTAACAGGCACGTCGTTCGCATGGACAGCCACTGGCAGTTCGCCGGAGATTTCCGGGTACGGGCCGGGGTCGGGGGATTTGATCCAACAGATACTATACAATTCGGGATACCTGCCAGGTTGGGTGACCTACCAGGTCGCCCCGGAGGCAAACGGATGTCCGGGCACCCCTAATTCAGCCATCGTCACCATTGATCCCGTTCCGGTAGTATTTTTACCAGCCTGTTTTGATACTGTGACCACCACCAACGCACAACCTATTCAGCTTAAGGGCGGCACTCCCCTCAACGGAACGTTCAGCGGGCCCGGGGTTGACCAGTCGACCGCTACCTTCTATCCGGGCATCGCAGGAGCCGGCACACATCAAATCACATATGCGTATACCAATAATTTCGGCTGTACCGATTCCTCTCAATTATCAATTACCAATTATCAATTATCAATTTTTAATTGTGGCGATACTCTCATCGACATCCGCGACAGTTTACGCTATCCTACCGTCGAAATTAATGGCCAGTGCTGGATGGCTGCCAACCTCAACTTCGGAACACAAATCGCCAGTTCACAAAGCCAAAGAGATAACTGCATCCCCGAAAAGTACTGTTATAACGATAACCCTGCGCTCTGTGCCCTGAGCTCTGCGCTGTATCAGTGGAACGAGGTGATGACCTACACGGCCGGCAACGGAGCACAGGGCCTCTGTCCGCCCGGCTGGCACATCCCTACAGAAGCAGAGTGGAATACCCTGTTCGCCGTCTACATCTCCAGCGGCTTCGCGGGCAACGCACTGAAAATCACCGGATACTCTGGCTTCGACGCCCTGTTAACCGGCATCCGTTTCCACAACAACATCTGGAAATTCCCCTCCGGCGATCCGATCCTGAGATCTATCCTCTATTGGTCTTCCACAGTTCATGCTCCCAATAAAGCCTGGGCACACAGCATGAATGAAGTCGCCATCGATATAGAATATACACCCAGTGTTTCGTTCTATCCGGCATTGCGGAGTAATGCATTTGCGGTGAGGTGTTTAAAAGATTGAGGGTTGAGGGACGAGGGTCGAGGGACGAGGGACGAGGGTCAAGTCTTAAATATCTAATATCCAATATCCAGCATCGAGCATCCAGTTATCCAGCTATCTGCTTGTCAGTAATTTTTCCCGCCAACACGCAACCTTTTTTATAATTTTGTGTATTAAATAAGTGAGCGCTCCATCTATGGTTACATCTACTTTTCGATACAAGCATTTCCTGGTCTTAATATTCATTTTCCTCTCTTTTCAAGGTTTCCCGGAAGGATCAAAACAGATCTGGATCGATAATCATGAAACCAACCTTTACCTCTGCAACGATTTTGTCAACCAGTGTAACAACGGAAACGGAGACCGGACCCAGTTTGCCATTTACGATTGTGAAGAACCAGACCGCCTCTATTTTATAACCAATTCCGATGATGAAACTGTCTATCTTGGATTTGATTGGAGTGGGGCAGGTTTCAATAACCATATCGTTTTCCGGATTAAAGATGCCGGTGGGAATATCGTTCGTGCTGAAGAAAACCTTCCGACCAGTGGTCCCGGATTTATCAATAATATCGGTGAAGCCCGCATAGGCCCTTTACAATTATTTGGGGCAGGAGGATACGATGCTATCAGCTTTCATCCATCCACTCCCGGGACCTATTATATCGAATTCAACCGGGTCAATAATTCTACGGGGAACACCTCCATTGGAAGTTTTCGTCTGGACTTGTTTGACATCACTGTTACCGATACGGTTGCATCAGAAGAAAAACCAGGAAGGGTTTTCTGTAAGGCCTGGCAGTTTCGGGAAAGCGGTGGGGATAATTGTTCAGCCACTTTTTATGTCTATTCCAATGACAGCATCATCACCTCTCTGGAGTTGAACGATATGAGTGGCGGTGTGTGGGTGACCTTCTGCAACCAGACCGGCTGTGCCAATACCAGTAATTTCATTGAAGACCGGAAATCCCTGAACAACCAGCAGGCTTTTGTACCTCAATTCAAGATCTTCCTGAATCCTCCTGACTCCATCCTCTTTCCGGCTGCGACAACATTGGGGCAGATCATCCCTCCTGTCACAGGAGAGCGGTTCTGCGATAACGGCAACATCATCTTTCACGTGACAGTAGACAAGCCGGGAAATGTGGAGATCGAACTGGATTTTGACCCGCCTTACATCACCCGAACCCTGGCTACAGCCGTGGTGGCCGGAGAGAACCTGATCAACTGGGACGGGCTGGATGGGACCACACCGGTGGGTGTTCCTGTTCCCAACAACGTCAACATCAATTTTACCGTCAGTTACATCAACGGGTTGACCAACCTGCCTCTGTATGATGTAGAGGGTAACAACAACGGATTTATCATCGGACTGGTTAGTCCGCCCGGGGCTACACCCCTGGTTTACTGGGATGACTCCAACATCCCGGGCGGTACCACAAACTTTACCGGGTGCCTGAGTCCGCCCGGTTGCCATCCCTGGCCTAACGGGAACCTCCACACCATGAACACCTGGTGGTATAACGTTGCCACAACCACCACCCCGGTAGACATCACCCAGTACAGGAATCCACAGCTTCTGGTATTCAACCAATCGCCTCCCCAGAGCTATTGCGCCGGAACAAGTAGTTTGATCTTTTCGGTGGTCCCGGATCCAAATACCGAAACCTACCACTGGAGCTATACCGGAACCGGAACTACCATCATTCATACCAATCCCACCGATGCCTTTATCACAGTGAATTTTGCTGCAAACGCCACTTCCGGTGAAATCCAGGTCTATGGCACCAATACCAACTGTACCGACCTGGGGCCAACCTCCTCCCTGACCATCACCATCAAACCGATCCCCGATATCGAGCCCCCCTATTCCAAATCAATCTGTTCCGGGACTACCGTAAATATGCCGCTGACTTCGGATCCTCCGGGAGCGCTCTTCAGCTGGACCAGTCCGCCTCCCACATGCTCGGCCAACATCGTGAGTTGTCCGCCCGGCCTGAACAACCAGGTACTGATCAACGATCTGCTGAACATCACCGATCTCAACACCGGAACGGTCACATACCATGTGCTCCCTACGTTAAACGGCTGCAACGGCACGCTACAGGATATTATTGTTTCCGTAAACCCGCTTCCCGATGTTCAGATCAACTCCTCGACCCCATCCATCTGTTCCGGAGAAACGACCAGCATCCTGCTCTCTTCCACTGTCCCTGCTACAGTATTCAACTGGACAGCTACCGCCAGTTCCCCGAATCTATCCGGGTATTCCCCTTCAGGAAACGGAGACATCCTGGAGACGATCTTAAATGCGGGATTTACGACAGAGACCGTGACCTATTCCATCATGCCAACGATGAACGGTTGCTCACCTGCCTCTCCCACCGATTACACAGTCACTGTTTTTCCCATCCCTGACGTTATCATCACCTCCTCAACTCCTTCTATCTGTTCGGGTGAAACCACAGATATCCTGCTCTCTTCATCGGTTTCAGGCACTACACTGAACTGGACTGCCACCGCCAGTTCCCCAAACCTTTCAGGATTCTCTCCCAGTGGCAGCGGCGACATCCTGGAAACGATCTTCAATTCAGGGGCGACAATAGAATGGATGACCTACCAGGTCACCCCTACAGCCAACGGCTGTTCACCGGCCACTCCGACCGACTACACGGTTACCGTTTATCCAATACCGAATGTGGTGATTAACTCTACCACACCTTCCATTTGTTCAGGGCAAACAACGGATATCCTCCTGACCTCATCCGTAACCGGAACCACCTTCCCCTGGACCGCTTCAGCCAGCTCTCCGAACCTCACCGGATTCTCCCCTTCAGGAAGCGGCGACATCCTGGAAACGATCTTCAATTCAGGGGCAACAACAGAATGGGTGACCTACCAGATCACCCCTACAGCCAACGGATGTTCACCGGCCACTCCAACCGACTATACGGTTACCGTTTATCCAATACCGGATGTGCTGATCAATTCCACCACACCAACGATCTGTTCGGGGCAGACTACCGATATCCTGCTCTCCTCTTCGGTATCCGGTACGATACTGAACTGGACCGCAACAGGCAGCTCACCCAATCTGTCGGGATTCTCTCCCAGCGGAAGCGGCGATATCTTCGACTTGATCTCCAATTCGGGGACGACAATAGAATGGGTGATCTACCAGGTCACCCCTACAGCCAACGGCTGTTCACCGGCCACTCCAACCGACTATACGGTTACCGTTTATCCAATACCGGATGTGGTGATCAATTCTACCACCCCTACCATCTGTTCCGGCCAAACAACCGATATCCTGCTCTCCTCTCCTGTATCCGGTACTACGCTAAACTGGACTGCCACCGCCAGTTCTCCAAACCTTTCCGGATTCTCTCCCAGTGGCAGCGGCGACATCCTGGAAACGATCTTCAATTCAGGGGCGACAATAGAATGGGTGACTTACCAGATCACCCCTACAGCCAATGGATGCTCTCCGGCCTCCGCTACGGATTATACGGTTACCGTCTATCCGCTTCCGGATGTGCAGATTAATTCTACCACACCAACGATCTGCTCGGGGCAGACTACCGATATCCTGCTCTCCTCTTCGGTATCCGGTACGGTATTGAACTGGACCGCTTCGGCAAGTTCCCCGAACATCACCGGATTTTCCCCTTCAGGAAACGGAAATATCTTCGAGACCATATCCAACTCCGGTTTCACCACAGAAACCGTTATCTACTCCATCCTCCCGGTGGCAAACGGGTGCACTCCTGCCACACCGACCCTGTATACGGTAACTATATTTCCGGTTGCTGACGTGATCTTTGTGCCAAATGGGGAGATGTTGTGCAGTGGTCAAACCACCGGTTTGGCCCTACAGTCCCAGGTAACAGGCACGTCGTTTACCTGGACCGCCACAGGCAGCGATCCGGAGGTGTCTGGCTATTCCAACGGGTCGGGAGATCTGATCCAGCAAACCCTGGTCAATTCGGGATATATGATGCCCTGGGTGACCTACCAGGTCACCCCCACAGCCAATGGGTGTACAGGCATACAAAATACGGTTGTGGTCACCGTCAATCCTATGTCGGTGGTCTCAATGACGGTTTGTTTCGACACCATCACCACCACCGAATCACAACCGTTTGAACTGAAAGGCGCTCTGCCGCCTGGCGGCATATTCTCCGGAACCGGTGTCACCGGATCAATATTCTACCCGGCTATCGCCGGAACCGGAATCCATGTCATCAATTATACCTACACGAACGACTTCGGGTGCATCGACAATGCATCCCTCTCTATCCATATCGCGGATCCCGTATCCCATATCTGTGGCGATACATTAATCGACATCCGCGATAGTCTTCAGTATCCTACCGTTGAAATTAACGGCCAGTGCTGGATGGCAGCCAACCTCAACTTTGGAACACAAATCGCCAGTTCACAAAGCCAAAGAGATAACTGCATCCCCGAAAAATACTGTTATAACGATAACCCTGCGCTCTGTGCCCTGGGCTCTGCGCTGTATCAATGGAACGAGATAATGACCTACACAGCCGATAACGGATCCCGGGGCTTCTGTCCGCCCGGCTGGCATATCCCTATTGAGGCAGAGTGGAATACCCTGTTCGCCGTCTACATCTCCAGCGGCTTCGCGGGCAATGCACTGAAAATTACCGGATACTCCGGCTTCGATGCCCTGTTAACCGGCATCCGTTTCCACAACAACATCTGGAAGTTCCCTTCCGGTGATCCGATCCTGAGATCTATCCTCTACTGGTCTTCCACAGTTCATGCTCCCAATAAAGCCTGGGCACACGGCATGAATGAAGTTGCTATCGATATCGATTACACGCCCAGTGTCTCGTTCTATCCGGCTCTACATAGTAATTCGTTTGCGGTAAGATGTATTAAAGACTGAGGGACGAGGGTCAAGGTTCAAGTAGATTTTATTTGACTTTCAGATTGTATTGCTTGATGATTTCCATTCGCTTTTCATCGTCAAGTGATTGCATATAAGCTTTCCACCCGGGACAAAATCCTATATGCCATCTCCAGAACCGTCCCAGAAATGATTTTGGTTTATTATCGTACTTTACACGCAATGAGCAATCTTCACATTTGATTTCAGCCATGATCTTGAATTTATGGGGTTAACATTGCATCTGTTTTCGGAATATTTGAAACAATCAAGTTACAAATTTAATTAAAGTGAATTCGATACAAAGATGGCGAAAGAATTATTTTGAACAAAAATTTGTATTTTTAATGAAAAATTGCTTGCTACGGTAGCAAGCCTGCATATGGTCATCAACATCATTGAGAACGAATGAAACATAAAAAGGCTCCCAAACCCAGCTTCTGGGCTGTCCCCTGGCGAACCGGACTGCTACTTGCGGCATTCGCCTTCATCCTTTATACCGGAACGCTGCAGCATGGATATGTCCTTGACGATGACATCATATGCGGGAAAAACGACTACGTCAACCAGGGCATTGAAGGAATCCCGGACATCTTCACACACTCCTGGTATGAAGGTTTCTCCGGAGAGAAAGGCAGGTATTACCGGCCAATGATGCTGGCTGCATTTGCCGTGGAGAAAGAGATTCTTGGAGACAGTGCCAGGAGCCATCACTGGATGAATGTGCTCTGGTATGCCTTTGCTGTCTTCCTGCTGTATTTACTGCTCCGACGGCTTTTTAACAGATCAGCCCCGCTGCTTGCAATAGCAGCCACCCTCCTGTTTGCCGCCCATCCCATCCATACCGAAGTTGTTGCCAACATCAAAAGCCGCGATGAACTATTTAGTTTCCTCTGTTTACTGGGTGTTTTACTGTTCCTGATGCGTTATGTCGACAAACAAAAACCTTACCTTCTTATTTTAAGCATTCTCAGCTATTTTCTTGGCGTGCTTTCCAAAGAGGCGGCTTTGGCTATTCTTGGTTTGGTTCCGCTCACTCTCTATTTCTTCACTTCGATAAAACCCATCCGGATATTGAAGATCTCTTCATTCTATCTTATTGTTCCGATCATCTTTTTTATCATCCGGGGATATGTCACCGACCAGAGCTATTATTCTTTCGGAATCCTCGACAATGCGCTGTTTGCTGCCGAATCCAATGCACAGCAGGTGGCTTCGGCCCTGATGCTTCTGGGAAACTACCTGTGGCTGCTCATCTTTCCACATCCTTTATCCTTCACATACGGGTATGCCCATTTTCCGTTGGTTGGTTTCTCTGACTGGCGTGTATGGTTGAGCATCATCATAATGATCGCCCTGGCAGTAATTGCCGTGAGGAGTTTCAGGAGCAAGACTATTTATGCCTACAGCATCTGGTTTTTTACTATAACCTTTGTCATCACGAGCAACCTCTTTTTCCTGATAGGCATCACTTTTGCCGAACGGCTCCTCTTCACTCCATCACTGGCTTTCTGTATTGTACTGGCCTTTCTCCTTTACCACTTTTTATATCTTAAGCCGGAAAAGCCTCTTCCAATGATCATTGCCCTGGTGGTTATCCTGGGTTTTTACAGTTTCAAGACCTTTGAGAGGAACTCCGACTGGCAGGACGACTACCACCTTTTTCATGCCGGAGTTACTACAAGCCCGGGGAGTACGAGAGCCAATCATTATTACGCCAAAGCGCTGTTTGACAGAGCCCTGAACACACAGGACAATCGAACGAAAGAGAACCTGCTGAATGAATCTCTTCACTACTATGAACAGAGCCTTACCATCTTCCCCGGAAACATCCCGGCTCTTAACAATAAGGGCCTGCTCCTTGAAACCATAGGAAAACAAAAGGCCGCATTGCGGTGTTATCGCCAGGCTGCCATGACTGATACATCATTCTTTATTGCCTCGGCAAACTGTGGCATCATGTACCTTCGAGAACAAAACTACGACTCTGCTGTTTTCTTCCTGCAAAGAGCATACCGGCATGCACCGGATCATTTTTCCGTAATATTCGGGCTCGGCAAGGTATACCACGGCATGCAGGAATATGAGGAAGCAGCGGATCTCTATTCCCGTGCACTGGAAATTGATCCCCGTTCGGTTGCTGTGCTGGGAAAACTGGTAGAACTGTACCGTGATGACCTGCAGGACATCCCCACAGCGATCATGTATGATAAACGGATCAAGGCAATTCAGGGTAACAGGTAAGAGGGACGAGGGACGAGGTTCAAGTGTCAAGTGTCAAGGTTCAAGAAGGATTGATCATGACCCTGAGGAGATAGATAAAACGTAAAAAAAATCCTAAACAATCCAGTTATCCAGCTGTCTTTAATTTTATCCTGCTACGAGCAACCTTTTATATAAGTTTGTGTATATATAGTTAAGGATGCTGCAGCATGAGGAAAATTTCCACAGGTTTAAAATATCTTGTCTCTCTTCTCTTTGTATTCTTTACCATCAATACTTTTAGTGAAGGAACAAAGGAGTTGATGCCCGACAGCGCTGCCGATCAGCGTGCATTCATCCTGATTGCCAACGGAAATGTCGGAGGCAATTTCCGTGATCCTTTCGCACTCTATAACGGAGATACCAACTATCGTCTTTTCATTCACGTTGAAGACCATGTCAACGAGAAGATCTTCTTTGGTCTGGGCGATGCCACTACCGGCGGTTCTGTTAACTGGCGCATTCATGCACCCGATGGCACGATAGTCTGGAGCGGATCCACTCCTACCAATTCATCCGCGCAGGGTTTTATCCAGTATTACAACCAGGCATACGTCGGCCCTACAAAACTCAGCCCAAGCGGATACCCAGCACTTGTGGTTGATCCGGATGTTAACGGGGACTATTTCATGACGTTCCAGGTTGGTAATGGACAATCCAGGTCTTATGAGAAAGTGGACATCTCGGTCATTGACACCACCACCACCTCATATAAAAAAGGGCGTGTCTTTTCCAAAGCATGGCAATTAAACACAAACGATCCTCCAGATCATGGATTCTTTGGATACCTGTTTGTTTATTCCCAGGATAGTATCGTTACGAGGTTTAACCCCAACGGGTTTCAAGGTATGTGGTTCACGGTTTCCTGTAATAACTCGGGATGCTACCCGGTAGGCCCGACCATGCCGGCTACTGAAGCAAGAAAATCCACTGAAGGATGGCATAATTATCCACAATACAAAATCTTCGTGAACGATCCAGATACCATCATATATCCGAGCGGCATCATCGGTCAGGTGGTTATCCCTCCTCCTCCGGGCAATATCATACAGGTGACACCGCATTGTGATGATGGTCACATAGATTTTACGTTTGAAGTTACTTCGTCCGGGACAGTCACGTTAACCCTTGAGTTGAGCACTCTTGGTGGTGGTTTTACTGACAGGGAGGTTATTCAAACTGTCACGGTAGGGACCAATACCATGACCTGGGACGGGTATGACGGCTCCTCCCCTCCCTTGCTTGTACCCAGTGGGTCCACGTTCCTCTTTATATTGACCTATGTAAAAGGGATGACACACTTGCCCTTGTGGGACGTGGAGAATAACGAATTCGGGTTCTACGTGAACCTGGTAAGACCTGCCAGTATGGCTGAACCTGCTTTTTATTGGGACGATACGAATCTGAATCCCCTTATGCCTCCCGGTCCGGTCACCAGTCCTCCTGGCGGATGTTTAAGCAGCGTAAGCTCTTGTCATATCTGGTACGATTCTGGACCCATGGGCCAACCCGGAGATGACCGGACCGTGAATACCTGGTGGTATGTTTCCAACACCACCACTGTTCCGGTTACCATCATGAAGAAACAATACCCGGGAAATATAGGGCCGGTTATCGGTCCATCTCAAATATGCCAGGGAGGGATTGCACAGTTTACTGCGCAATCAGATACGAATACCCAACAATACCGTTGGACCTGGCCGGGAGGAGTCGATACTACAGATGTCCCCTTTGTCATCCTCACCTTTCCGCTGGCCACCATGCCCGGGGTGACTTATGTCGCGGTACACGGCATCAATGCAGAGTGTGGTAACGGACCGGCAGATTCCATAGCTGTCACCGTCAATGAGATCCCGGAAGTAACCAACTCTCCGCTGGTCAAGACAATCTGTTCCAATACCTCTGTCAATATCACACTTACGTCCAGTGTGCCCGGGTCCACTTTTGCCTGGAGAGCATTCAGCAATAATCCAAACCTGGGTGGTTTCTTCAACAACATGGGATCCGTCATCACCCAGGTACTCTTCAATGCGGGAACATTTACCGATACGGTCTATTACCGTATTGCAGCGACAGCCAACGGGTGTCTGAGCGACAGCGTGACATACAAAGTCGCCGTTCACCCGGTGCCGGATCTTTCAAATAATCCGGCATCGCAAACCCAGTGTAATAACCTGAATACGATGCTGGAACTGACCTCCGGCGTGACCGGAACACTCTTCACCTGGACCAGCACACCGAGTTCCCCTTCTTTATCCGGGTACACCGATAATGCGACGCCAACAGACTCCATCAAGGATCTGCTCATTAACTCAGGGTTTACGACGGAAACTGTAACCTACCGTATCACTCCGATAGCGAATAATTGTAATGGACAGGTAACAGACTTCATTGTCGCAATACGTCCAACCCCGGATCTCTCCAACAATCCTCCGTTAACAGAGATCTGTAACGGTGAGAATACCGGGATCACATTAACCTCAAATGTCGTGGGAACATCATTTACCTGGACTTGCAGCCAGCCCTCAGGTAACATTTCCGGATATAGTGAGAACCCCGGCCCCGGTGTTACCCTGATCGATCAAACCCTTTTGCTGACAGGTTTTGTGGAAGATTCTGTGCTATATCATCTGATACCGGAAGCTGCCGGATGTTCCGGGCCGGATACAATTTACAAAGTCGTTGTTCACCCAATTCCCGAACTTACCGTGGCATCCATGGTGGATTCGATCTGCTCGGAGCAGACTACTAACATCCAACTGACGGCAACAACCGCAGTAACGACCTATACCTGGACTGCTGCATTGGATGTTGGAAATATCACAGGATTCAGTGATGGATCGGGAGACCTGATTGCGCAACAACTAACTAACAACCTGAATACCCCGGGCAGTATTCTTTACTCCATCACCCCCGCTACCCGCAGCTGCACCGGGGAAGACACCACCTTCACCATGTGGGTCAAACCCCTGCCTCACCTGACCAATCAACCCAAAGGGGATTCCATCTGCAACAACACTTCCCCAAACATCACACTGAATTCAGATGTCACAAACACATGGTTTACGTGGACCGCAACCGGGTCGACAGGGAATATCTCCGGATATTCCGATCAGTCGACGCCAACCACATTACTGGATCAAACACTGATGAATTCTGGGTTTGATATAGAATGGGCGACCTACCAGGTCGCCCCTACCGCGGCAGGATGCCAGGGCCCGGATTCCAATTATGTGGTGACGGTCTACCCGGTGCCGGATATGTCAAACAATCCACCGGACACGACTATTTGTTCCGGGCAACCCACCGTGTTGCTCCTGCTATCCCATGTCACCGGGACCCTCTTTACATGGACTGCAACCGGATCATCGGCCAACATCACCGGATATTCGGATCATGCCACGCCAACCACGCTGCTGGATCAGACCCTGACCAATACAGGCAACAATATTGAATGGGTGACCTACCACATCACCCCTACGGCTAATGGATGTGATGGAGCAGATACCAATTTTGTGGTGACGGTCTATCCGGTCCCCGATCTCTCCACAACCCCGCTGGCGAAAGAGATCTGCAACAACAACGCGACAAATATTGCGTTGACATCCAATGTATCCGGCACCCTCTTTACCTGGACTTCTTTCGGATCTTCTGCCAACATCACCGGATACACCGACAACACAACGAACCCGGCGTTACTGATCAACGACAACCTGATCAACAGCGGGTCGGTGAACGAAACAGCTACCTACCGGATCGTTCCCGGAGCCAACGGATGCCTTGGCGATACAAGCGACTATGTGGTGACTGTGATTCCTTCACCCTACCTGACCAACAATCCGCTGGATACTTCTATCTGTAACGGACAACCCACCGGGTTGTCCCTACAGTCAAATGTCGCCGGAACACAGTTCACCTGGACCACTACAGGCTCTTCTGCAAACGTCACCGGTTATTCCAACAGTGCCGCTCCGGGAACCATAATCAATCAGACATTGGTAAACTCCGGATTCGATACCGAGACAGTGACCTACCACATCACTCCGGAGAACAGCGGATGCCCCGGTTCGGTCACCGATTACACCGTGACGGTGTTCCCGGTACCGGATGTGTTCTTTGTGCCGGATGGGGAGACGGTTTGCGAAGGACAGGTCAGTGACCTGTCCATACAGTCGCATGTTAACGGTACAACCTTTAGTTGGATTGCAACCGTTTCATCGCCAAACCTGTCTGGGTATTCGGATGGATCCGGGGACCTGATTGCGCAGACGATAGATAATGCGGGGGCAACGATCGAAACCGTAACCTATAATGTCACCCCGGAAGCCAACGGGTGTCCGCCGGGAACCACTATGCCGGTGGTATTGACCGTCAATCCGCGACCGGCGGTGACTAACGCCGTAACCTCTTTCTCCCAATGCAACAGCGCCACTACCGCCATCCCGCTGCAGGCCGATGTCCCGGGGTCGACCTTTGCCTGGAGAGCTTTTGCCAGCTCGGCGAATATCACCGGATTCAGCGACGGCAGCGGGGCCTTCATCGGCCATACACTGGTCAATGCCGGCTACGACATCGATTCGGTCACCTATCGCGTTGCTGCCACTGCCAACGGATGTACAGGTGATTCGGTGGATTTCTATGTGGTGGTCTACCCCACGGCCGATGTTACATTTGTGCCAAATGGGGAAACCATTTGCAGTGGACAGGTCACGGACCTGTCCCTACAATCGAATGTTGCCGGCACATCGTTTGCCTGGATAGCTACCGGCAGCGATCCGGAGGTTTCGGGATATGCCGACGGATCGGGGGATGTGATCCAGCAAACCCTGGTCAATTCAGGATATATGATGCCCTGGGTGACATACCAGGTTACCCCTACGGCCAATGGGTGTACAGGCACACAAAATACGGTTGTGGTCACTGTCAATCCATTGCCGGTGGTCTCAATAACAGTTTGTTTCGACACCATCACCACCACCGAAGCACAACCATTTGCTCTCAAAGGAGCCTTACCGTTCGGAGGAACTTTCTCCGGAACCGGTGTCACCGGATCAACATTCTACCCGGCTATCGCCGGAACCGGAACCCATGTCATCAAGTATACCTACACGAACGACTTCGGGTGCATCGACAGCGCATCCCTCTCTATTCGTATCACGGATCCCGTATCCCATATCTGCGGAGATACATTAATCGACATCCGCGATAGTCTTCAGTATCCTACCGTTGAAATTAACGGCCAGTGCTGGATGGCAGCCAACCTCAACTTTGGAAATACCATTGCCTCCACCCAGATGCAGCGCGATAACTGTGTGAATGAAAAATATTGTTACAACGACAACCCGGCAAACTGCTCCTCTTTCGGCGGACTCTACCAGTGGAACGAGATGATGTCATACACAGCCGATAACGGAGCCAGAGGCTTCTGTCCACCCGGCTGGCACATCCCCACAGAAACAGAGTGGAATACCCTGTTCGCCGTTTACATCTCCAGCGGATTCGCAGGCAACGCACTGAAAATCACAGGATACTCAGGGTTCGATGCCTTGCTTTCAGGTATCCGTTTCCACAACAATATCTGGAAGTTCCCAACCAACGACCCAATCCTGCGATCCATTCTCTACTGGTCCTCCACCATCCATGCACCCCGGAAAGCCTGGGCTCATGGGATGAACGAAGTCGCTATCGATATCGAGTACACTCCCAGTGTCTCTTTCTATCCTGCGCTGAGGAGCAATGCTTTTGCGGTGAGATGTATCAAAGATTAAGGTTCAAGTATCAAGTGTCAAGGTTTTAGTAAGAAAGGTATGCATTCCTACATTCCTGCATTGATTCATTGATACCATGATGCAACTCTTTCGCAATTCGTTGTCTTAAAAATAAAGCCTATTTTTGCATCAGTTTTTCCAAATGTAATATCCACCAGACAATCTACATGAAGAGATCTATCTTCCTCCTGATTCTTTTCCTTTCAGGACTTCTCGGCATACTTCAACAATCCTCACAGGCTGAAGGGACCAAAGAGATCTATCCGGTTGGGTGGGGATTTTATAAGTTTTACCTGAGTCATCAGGCGATCCGAAATGATTTTGCTCTTTATGGCTGTGAAGAGACTGAACGACTGAACATCGAAATCGCTGAAGAAGGGGAGCTCATCTACTTTGGATTTAATGACGGACAAAATACAGGTGGTTTTGTATTTCAGATCAGGGACCCATTCGGAGTGGTGGTTTATCCGGAGACTCAGATCCCCACAGCCGGACCGGGATATATCAACACACTCGATGAAGCCAGGATCGGACCCAACACCATTACTATCGGAGGTTATGAGCCACTCTTGTATATGGCGGAAGTCACAGGCACTCATTACATTGAATTCAATTATGGTGGGAATGATAAACAGTTTGAATATCTTGATATCACTGTTGCAGACCCAGCTGACACAACAGCACTTCCGGGAAGACTCTGGTCCAAAGCCTGGCAGCTCACCACCACCGGTGGACAGCAACGATGCGGAGCAACCATGTTTGTCTATACAGAGGACCTGATCTGTACTTCGGTCGATTTTAACGGGATGCGCCCATATGCATTTGACATCTCCTGTAATCAGACCGGTTGTGCCCAGACCGGTAATTTTATCGAAGACCGGAAATCCAGGCCAGGACGTCATCTTTATCCCCAGTATAAAATATTCCTGAATGATCCGGATTCAATTCCGTTCCCTACCGGAGTGCTCGGTCAGATTGATTCCATTGCCTATACCACTGAATGTGACGGAAGCGTGGAGTTTACCATCTGGGTCAACAAAAAAGGGAATGCTGAGATCCTGCTGGACATTTACCCACCAGCGGGATATAACGCCGGAGATGTTACATTGCCCACAGCTGTTATTCAGGGAAGCGCCGGAAACCTTGTTCAATGGGATGGGAATGACGGATTCGGACAACCTGTCAGCAATGGTACTACCATAGATGTGACCGTTTCCTATCTGAACGGATTGACCCACCTTCCTATCTATGATGCAGAATACAGCATGAACTACAACCCGAACTGGACGGGATATATTGTCGATCTGGTGCGACCTTCGGGACCACAACCTTCCCTCTTCTGGAATGATTCTCTGTGTGGAGGTGGCTCTAATCTGACAGGTTGTGTTAATCCTATCGGCTGTCACACATGGAACTTTAACATTGGCAACGAAAAGACGATCAATACATGGTGGTATGCAGTCAGTACAAGCTCTCTTCCCGTTACCATCATTAAGAAACAACACATGGTGTACGATTCGCTACTCAATATTTGCCAGGGCGACTCCGTATTAATTGACACTGTGTCCCGGAGCACAACCGGGAACTACCCTATTATACATACCAGTATTCTGACCGGTTGCGATAGCACGGAATTGATCCATTTGATCGTCAATCCCCGGCCTGCGGTGGATTTAGGAGCGGACATATGGATCTGTGAAGGGGAAACG
>JAFCGF010000089.1 GCA_017608295.1 Candidatus Woesearchaeota archaeon | reverse complement strand
ACTCCCACAAACAACATGTAAATTATCATCATTTGTGGCAATAGCTGGGTTGTAATCTGATGTAGTGTTAATCGTTAATCTAATGTCATCAGTCCATCCAGTAGGAGTTCCTTTATTTTCATTTACAATGGTTTTAGAATTGCATATCGGTGAAAACAATGTTAGCACTACCATTAAGCTGATAAACATTGTGATAGTTATTCGCACTCTTTCACCCTTCATCGTACAAACAAATGTTTTACTATGTAATAATGATTTCGTAGTTACTGGGACAACACTTTTTAACATGTTAATTTGTATCATCCTAAGCTTATTAAATGGCTAAGTGTTGTCCCCTTTACAACCCAATTAGGAGGGGAAGAAATGAAAAATACCAGTAGGAGTAGGGAAACCAGTAAGAAGTTCATGAGCCTGTTGTTGAGTGTATTATTTGTGTTCAGCGGCATCACAATTTTCGACACTTTTGTCGAAACTGTTGTCGCAGATGAAGGAGTTCCAGAATTACAGATCACAGGTTTGGGAACCGAGGGGCCAGTAGCTTATCTGAACCAAAACAACAGATTGGTTTTGACAATTGCTAACCAGGGAACAGCAGACGCAATAAATGTAGTTGCAGAAATCTGGGATGTCATACCCAATCAAAATGAAACCTTAATCAAATCACTGCATTTCGGGGCAGTGAGCTTTGATGAATTAAAAAAGAATAGCGAGAAAACCAGATACATTGATTGGGAGCCAACTGAGAGAGGTATTCATTACATCAAAGTTGAACTATCTGGCAAATATCTCACACATAATTCACCAGCAGAGCTTGTTGAGTCACCTCCTGTTACTATGAGTGCAGGATTTCCAGTGACTCTGGCTGGCCCAGAGGAAACCTGGGGGCCAGGGGGTCAAGGAGCCGGTTACCACGACGATATTGTAGTTAGTAGTAATCGATACCGGGATGGCCCATTGACCATTTTTATTAAATTTGGAAATCTAGAGATTTTATCAGGGGCTACACTACAACTCAACGAATCCGTAACTCTGGTTATGACACAACTTGATTTGCCTACAAGACGAGATATTACAATCCAATCCGGAGCTAAATTCATCATTGACAGCCCCACCAATCCTACAACCCTCCAATCGTCCCTACTGGCTAAAGAAGACACCTTCCCCTTCCACAACAACGGCACGCTGGACTTCACAGGCGCAGACGTAACATACACCTACGGCGACCCTGTTTTAACCAACCCAGGCGGAATCCAGAACTACGCCAACAGCGTGTGCAATCTGACAGACTGCAACATCGAACTTGCGGACACGCATTCCATAATCGCCGACAACTCCACGCTGAACATTGACGGTAACACCCTGGTTGGAAAGCAACTGGCTTCGGCAACTACAAACCAAGGTACTGGCATAACAATCAAAGGTAATTCTGCCGCAGTAATCGACGGCATCACAGCAGACTACAACGAAGAATACGGAATCAAGTGCGTTAATACAGGAAATCAAGTAAGGATAGAGAACGGCGCAACCATCCGCAACGGCAAGACCCACGGCATAGGTAATGGGCGTTCACCTGCTGCGCTGGCTCACTACTTGGGCCATTTCTGAGAAATGACCTCGGCCTCGCACCCCTTGACTTCGTCAATTCCGCAAGTCCGACCGATTTCCTTGCAGTAAATCGGCTGCGCCCTAACGTCCGCCGCCATGCTGGACGCATCCCCCGCCCATCTTGCTCCTGCGGTGGTTCGCGCCCTTCCCCCCGCTCACCGTCCTCGGAGCGCTTTGTTGGCATCATTCCATAAGCCCAATACTATCTGGCACCTTTCTTCTTTCTTCTATCAAACGAGTGAGTGAAAAATCGAATTCCTCCATCTTTTTGACTATCTGGCTCTCTTCGTCCAGCTGGTACAATTGGGCGTTGCCTATTCGCCTGGTTTTTCTTATTATCCCCAGGAGTTTGAACCTTTTCCACATCTTGTAAAGAGTGGGTCTGGATACCCCTGTTTCCCGTGATATGTCCGTCATGGTATAGTCGTAACCGACATGGTCAATAAGGAAGTCCAGCACTCTTATTTCGGGTCCATTTCCGAACACTTCTGTTAACATTGATACACCGTAATCAAGTATAGAGGTTCGAGTATAAATGATTTTACTTTGTTATAACCATGTTTTACGACCTTGTAATTATATTTTATTGAATTACGGTGTGCCGTTTTATAGTTGTCAGAAAAGGCATTGAAAGATTACATCTGGGAATAATCTATTTCCACCATTGTTCCACATTCGTGGTTCACGCAATCCTGCACCTTTTCTTAACAGTCCAGCCACACCCTAGACTTAAAAATGCCGCACTCCAGGATGAATTCTCCGAGTCTCAGTACGTAGGCGTCTCGGAGAAAACGATTATTCTTCGTCCACAGGCTCTTCTTCATCGGCTTTCTTCTGCAATCGCCAGTACAAGAATATCATAATAATTACAACAGCAACGATTATGACAATAACCCACCAGTATTCTGATAGCCAGTTGTCATCATTTGGCGGTAATGGCGTAGGTTCTTCTTCGGTAGTAAATTCCCATGAATATGGATTTTCCAAGTTATTGCCAGCTATATCTTCTGCGCCGATACCTACGGTAATGTTATAGGTCGTGTTGTAGGACAAATTCCCAGAAGGTGTTATTGTTAATGTTGTGTAATCTGCATTCCAGCTGAAACTTGATTGGACATTTGGAGAAATCGTAATCGCATTATCAATGGATGAAACATTCATTGATTCATTGAAAGTAATCGTTATCGTTGTCGTAATTGAAACGTTAACGCCAGTTGGTGTTGCAGATAATATTGTCGGCGGCGTCGTATCAGGTATTATTACTTCATTTACCTGAATTGTGTATTCAATAGTCCGATTATCGTTGCCAGACGTATCATTAGCCCATATGAAATATTCAATAACTCCTGCGGAAGCCTGGTCGGGAATTTCATAAGACCAATTACTGGCCCATTTGGTCATTGAAACATTGTGGTTTATTCCATCGATGCCAGTATAATTCAAATAAACAGAATCGACCTCGACATCATCTGATATTTGTGCCGTGATATTGATTATTTTGCTAACATTAGCTGAGGTTACTGGCGTATGCTCTATTTCAGGTGGAATAGTATCAGGTGGAATCGGTAATTCATTTATCTGGATTGTATACATGATCGTTCTGTTATCGTTTCCGTCAGAATCATTGGCCCATATAAAATAATCAACATATCCAGTATTGATTTGCCCAGGTATATCAAAACTATAATTTCCATTCCATTTTTGCATAGAAACGTTGTAGCTTGTCCCATTGATGCCAGTGTAATTCAAATACACTAAATTAACAGAAACGTCATCGGTGATATTCGCGGTAATATTGATGATTTCAGTCATATTCGCAGAAGTTACCGGAACATGGTTAATCTCTGGGTCGGTTACGTCGTTAATCTGAATCGGGTAAGTTATTGTCCAGTTGTCATTATCGCTTGAATCATTGGCCCAAATGAAATAATCAACAAGGCCAGAATTACTCTGGCCAGGAATATCATAACTCCAGTTTCCGTTCCATTGGTTCATTGAAACATTGTAATTGGTTGCGTTTACGCCAGTGTAATTGAGGTAAACAGCATATACGCTTACATCGTCAGTAATATTCGCTGTAATATTGATAATTTCACTGATGTTCGCAGACACAACTGGCACATGATTGATTTCTGGTTTCTCATCTACTTGTAGCGTTATGGTAATGTACTTACTTTCGTTCATCTGAACAAGCGTGTAATTAGAAAAATAGCCATTCTTCTCCACAGATACATTGTATGGACTGTAATCTATCCTTTCTCCAACATCATCCCCATCTTTATCCCCATTAATGTCCTTCTGGAAGTACTCTCTAAGCACAGTCCAGTTAACATAGCCGTTGGCATCTGTCGTGAAGTTCTCATCGAATGTTCCGTTTGCGTTATCCGTTATTCTGATGTTAGCGTTGGGAATAGGATTGCCAGACGTATCATTGACATAGCTATTTAGAAACCAATTCATAGTAAGGTTAGAATCCGTCCCCTGGAAGATCACTTTGGAGTGGTTGAAAGAGCAATTTGTCATTTTAAAGTAAGATGTGGCCAGAGATAAATCCCATAGGACATTATTATCTTCTATTGTCGAGTTGATAACAGTGGCGTTTCTACAAGAAGAAGATGCCAGAGCGTAATTTCCACCTTGCGCGTCAAATGTGCAATTATTAACGATTGCTTGACACCATTGGCCAAAGTATATTGCATCCTCACCCCAGTCTATTATTCTTGTATCTTCGATTGTTGGATTGCTAAAAGCTGTAATTTGGATGCCAACACCACCAGCACCATCTCTTGCCGTTTTGTAGATTGTATTGTTAATTATTAATGGATTAGATGTTTTGCGTTCAGTATTGTCCCATCCGCTAACCCAAATACCATAAGTATCACTCCAGCTAATGAGGTTGTTTTCAATTGTCCCATTAGACCACCACGTAGCAAAAATTCCAGTATCACACCAAGAAATTGAGTTATTTGAGACCACAGCATCAGACGAATAAAGTACTATACCATAGGCATTATAAGAAATATTACAATGGTCTATCGTTGCATTGTCTGTTTCTATGTAGAGGCCAGTGTATTCTACTAGAGAAGGCCAAATTCCACACCGATGTAACTCTGAGTTTTCCATTGTAAAATTACTTCCATCTCTAACCCAGAAGAAGTAAGGAAAATTAGAATCCTTTGCAGTTATGTTGGAAGCATCATTTGTTGTAAGATTGTTATTGTCCAAATCATAAATTAAAAAAGTTGCACCTGGTTTTACCTCTATGTAGCGATCTCCAAGAACTGTAGAATTCATTATTAAGTTATCCAATCGCCGACCCCTGGCGGTGGATAATCACCAGAACCGTCCGCTGTAGCCGGTGCTGAAGGTAAACACGCCACCAATGTAGATAATAAGATTATTGTGGCCACCATCAACCCCAAGTATTTTCTCATCAACTCAAGATATTAACGCATACCTAAATAAAACTATTTATAGGCGGTTTTACAATATCTGACCTCAGCCCATTATTGAGGGGCGAGGGAAGTGAGAGAGATGGAAAATTATTCTCAATTTACGAGCAAAGTTTTATCGATTGTAATTGCACTGGCAATGGTAACCTCTGGAATCATAATGTTAAGCGAAAAAGCCAGAGCAGGTGAATTTGATTCGGAAGGAAATATCGATTTTGTTGAAATTACGGCACCGCCATATTACCGGCTCGCCTTCACGGAAAAGGATAACCAGTTGGATATTACACTTTTCAACCCAGGCGAGGATTCAGAAAATGTAAGAGTTGAATTGTATCATATTGAACCGGATGAGATTACCGAAAGCTTTCTGACAACTGTTCATTTCGGCCATATACTTAGCCTCAGTGAAAAAACAAAGAATGCCTATGGAAAGAATCAGGATAAATGGACTCCAACTCAAACAGGACGGAACTGGATAAGGGGAGAGATATTTATCCAAACTAACAGCACTGAATGGACAAAAGTGAATGAATTCAGAGAAAGCTTCAATGTAGTTCCTGGTTGGAGGCCAGTATTGGAGTTAGGAACAACGATTATAACAGAGCCAACGACTTGGGATAATTTAACTGTTGTAATTGATGGCGATTTAACCGTTAACGCTCCCCTCGATGTAATAAACTCTGATGTAATTGGTGATGATTTAACAGTGACTGACGAGTATACTATACTTCAAGGGTCAGCACATGATATGGCCGCTTCCTCCGATGGTCAATACCGTGTTGAGATTCAACCACTTGGAACCTTTAACGTTTACGGCAAACTCTGGAACAACCCAGACAATGCACATTATTGGTTTTATATGAATGGCACATTATTAGTTAGTAAGGCGATCTTGGCAGAGCCAGGCACCATCGAAAACACCCACGGCTCCCCCAACCTCTCCCAACCCGGAGGCATAATCTGCACCACAGACAATGTCCTAATCGAGAACGGCGCAACAATCAAGAACAGCAAGACCCACGGCATCTGGCTCGATAACTCGGATGCGGTTATACGGGATTCTTTTGTTCATGATAATGGGGGTGATGGGATTGTTTGTAAAGCTGGAAGTGATGCAGAGATTGAGGGGAATACAATCGAGTGGAACGATAAATCAGGTATAGATGTTGATAACTCTAAGCCAGTCATAAATAATAATACCGCAATCCAGTGGAACGGAATTCATGGGATAAATGTAAAGAATATAGCTGGCGTTGGAGCCAAAATCGAAGGAAATCTTATCGATAAGAATTTAGGGTCAGGTATTTGGTGTGAAGATGCGAAAGTTACCATTGCTAATAATACGATTTCCTCGAACGGCCTGGAACCAGTGTTTGAGGATGACTTTGAAACCGATTTCGGCTGGACAAATGAGAGTTTATGGCACCGGATCAGTAATGAAGGCGGGGCAGGGCGTGCATGGAACGTCAGCCACAGCGGGGATTGGAGTTGGCGGTATGGGTTATACGACGACCCAACCTATGATAATGGCACACGCAATTGGGGCAATCTGACATCCACAGATATTGACATCACAAGTGCCACGTCCGCAGCTTTGACTTTCTGGAGCTGGTGCGATACTGATACAACAACAGACCAAAGGAAAGTTATAGTCAAAAGTTCGGGTGATGCAAACACCACTACGCTTTCTGGAGACGATATTGGAACTTGGACCCGATTTATTTTGGATATCTCTCAGTTTGCCGGTTCAACCATTAATGTCACATTCTCTTTCGATACCATTGACTATCTGGACAATGATTTTCAGGGCTGGTACATTGACGATGTGGAGGTTATCACAGCGTATCCAGTTCTTGAAGGGCATGGGATACATTTGGAAGGGGGGACATCATCTTTCATTTGCAATAATACAATTAGCCTGAACAATTGGCATGGAGTATATGGTTACAATAATTCCCTGAATGAGATAGATAATAACACTATTTCGGGAAATAGAAAGGCTGGTCTATATTTAGATTTTTCAACAAACAATATTATCTCAAACAATTCCATATCTGAAAATGATGGGGGAGGGATTAGTCTCATCAATTCCATGCAGACAATAAGCTCAACTGTTGCTCACCCTTCTGCTCCAACATGGGAGTATAGCAATGACACCATTCTTTTAAAGCTGAATTCGCCCTCTTTATATGGACTGAGAAGTGGAGACACATTGGACGAAATAGAAGCGGAGATAAAGGCGAAGACAGTAAAGACCTTTAACCACAGTGGAGTATGTGTGCTGAAATTAAATGGAGATATTTCCGTTGAAAAGGCAATAGAAATACTCTCTCAAGATTCCAGAATTCTCTATGTTGAGCCAGATTACATTGTTTCCTTGAATATGAACCCAGACGACCCAGGATTTGAATCCTTATGGGGCCTTCACAATACTGGCCAAACAGGCGGGACTTCTAATGCAGATATTAATGCCTCAGAAGCTTGGGACATCTCGACAGGGAATAGGTCTGTAGTGATTGCGGTTATAGATACGGGTGTGGATTACAATCATCCAGACCTGGCTGATAATATGTGGACTAATCCTAACGAGACAGCAGGTGATGCTAATGGAGATGGCTATCCCGGAATTCAAGGTATAGATGATGATGGAGATGGATTGATAGATGAAGACGGCGCAGGCCGTTTGCCAGGAGATCCTGACTATGACTGGAGCTTTGCTGGCGATGACGATGAAAATGGCTACATCGATGATATACATGGCATCAATGCAATCGATAGTAGCGGTAATCCGATGGACGACCATTGCCATGGTACGCATTGTGCTGGCACGATTGGGGCAGTGGGGAACAATAGTACTGGCGTTGTGGGTGTAAACTGGAATGTAAGTATAATGGCTCTTAGAATTTTTGGAGAGGTAGGAGGGGTTGTTAGCAATGCTATTGAGTGTCTTGAGTATGCCATCATGATGAAAGAAAATCATGGTGTGAACATAAAAGCCACAAGCAATAGTTGGGGGGGTGGAGGATACAGCCAGGCTCTCTATGATGCAATAGCTGCCTCCAGAGATGCAGATATGCTTTTCGTAGCGGCAGCGGGAAATGATTACATCGACACAGATTACACAGAACACTATCCCTCCTCTTTCAATCTCACTAATATTATCTCCGTGACCGCCACAAATCATAATGACGATCACTTTTACAATTATGGCGCAAGCAGTGTAGATGTGGCTGCTCCTGGGGTGGCTATTAACAGTACATTTCCAACATATATGACCCGTACTATGAAGGCGTATAGCTATAATACAGATTATGAAACCATAAGCGGAACATCCATGGCTACTCCACATGTCTCTGGATTAGCAGCCCTCATTGCTTCCACGGATTCATCTTATAACTATGTCAATCTCAAGAACTTGATAATGAACTCGGTCGATCACATACCAAGCCTCACAAACAAGGTTGTGACTGAAGGAAGGATCAATGCCTACAATGCCCTATCATACTGCCCAGATGGTTTACAGTTGTTAATACACCACCCTGGCAATGGCAATATGATATCTAAAGGGTTTCCTGTAGAAGTAGTAGTCTCTGTGAGCGATGGCATTCAACCTATTAATGCGTCTGTGAGCGTAAACTTCAGTAGCAAGGAGCCCCCACTTACCTTGTATGACAACGGTAATGGCATCGACCAAGTGGCAGGTGACGGTTACTATTCTGGGTTATGGACGCCTCAGCAATATGGGACAATAGTTTTGAACATAAGCGCATCAGCCGATGGGTACGATGCTGTTAGTAAAGAACGAATGGTGAGAGTGTGGGGGAACATCATCATAAATAATACAATTACAAACAACAAGAATGGTATCTACCTCAGTTACTCCAATGGCAACACCATTACAAACAACACGATTTCCTCGAACAACATGCAAGGCATATTGCTCTCTTCTTCCAATGGCAACGCCATTACAAACAACACAGCCTCGAACAACTTGCAAGGCATATCGCTCTCTTCTTCTAATGGCAACGCCATTACAAACAACACAGCCTCGAACAACATGCAAGGCATATTGCTCTCTTCTTCCAGCGGCAACGCCATCATTATTGACAACACCTTCTCGAATAACTGGCAAGGTATCTCGCTCTCTTCTTCTAATGGCAACGCCATTACAAACAACACAGCCTCGAACAACATGCAAGGCATATTGCTCTCTTCTTCCAGC
>JAFCGF010000088.1 GCA_017608295.1 Candidatus Woesearchaeota archaeon | reverse complement strand
GAGCTGAAGCCCGGCCTATATATGCTCGTGGTCTCTGATAGGAACCACAGGCAAACACAAAAGATCATCATCCAGTAACAGAACCTTGATTCTATGAACCAGAAACTCAGCATCCTGATCCCGGCCTACAACGAGGAGAAAACTATCACCGCCATTCTCGACAAAGTACTGGCCGTGCAGCTACCCGATGGCCTTGAGAAAGAGATCATCATCATCAACGACGCCTCGACGGATAATACGGAACAGGTCGTCGAAGTATATATCGAAAATCGAAAATCGAAAATCGACAATCCAATTGATAACCCCACCCCAGTACCCCCCAGCCCCCTAAAGGGGGAGTATACCCCCAAAGGGGGAAGTAAGTCCCCTTTAGGGGATTTAGGGGTTTTATCCAGGATCTCTCTCTTCAATCAACCTCACAACCAGGGCAAGGGCGCCGCTCTGCACAAAGGCATTGAGCTCGCCACCGGCGACTTCATCGTCATTCAGGATGCCGACCTGGAATATGATCCCAACGAATACAACATCCTGTTGAAGCCGGTGCTCGACGGAGTAGCAGATGTAGTTTACGGCTCCCGGTTCATGGGAGGAAGGCCGCACCGGATCCTCTTCTTCTGGCACTCCATCGGAAACAAGATCCTCACCTTCCTCTCCAACATGTTTACCAACCTCAATCTCAGCGATATGGAGACCTGTTACAAGCTCTTCAGGGCTGAGTTCCTGAAACAGATCTATTTCAAAGAGAGACGTTTCGGCTTTGAACCGGAGGTCACCTCCAAAATTGCCCGTTTCCCGGGGATCCGGATCTATGAAGTGGGGATCTCTTACTATGGCCGAACTTACGAAGAGGGAAAGAAGATCACCATGAAGGATGCCCTCCGTGCCGTCATCTGCCTGATAAAGTACAACGTTTTTGACCGGAAATACTTGAAGCAGGTATAGTATGTTGAATAAAAAAACAATCAAACCGGCTTCACTGATCGCATTTCTGATTCTTTCCGGATGTGTCATCTATGGTCGTTTTTTGCTTCCCCGGTGGCTGACTTACGATCATCTTTCGATCCTCTCCTGGGATGTTTTCGGGTATTATCTCTATCTGCCCGCGCAATTCATCTATCATGATATAGGGATCAATGACTTTAGCTGGTTACAAAAGATCCTGGATCAGTACAGTCCGACTATTGGTTTTTACCAGGCATATATGGGCCCTGAAGGTGATTATATTATGAAATACCCGATGGGAATGGCTATTCTCTTCGCCCCGTTTTTCTTTATTGCACACCTCTTTGCCGGATCAATGGGATTTCCGGCCGATGGCTTTTCTTTGCCATACCAGGTATCCATTGCACTGGGATGCCTTTTTTACACCATCATCGGCATCTGGTTTTTACGAAAAGTGCTCTTGAGGTATTTCTCAGATACAGTTACCACGATGGTCGTGATTTTGCTGGTGCTGGGAACCAATTATTTTGAACTCACCGCCTACGACGGCGCATTGGTGCACAACTCACTTTTCACCATATATATCCTGATCATCTGGTTTACGATCCGCTGGCATGAAACACCCAAATGGCGCTATGCGATCTTGCTGGGATTTTTTGTCGGACTCTCAGTCCTGATACGTCCCACAGAGATCATCAGTGCATTGATTCCGCTGCTTTGGGGAATTTTCAATAAGGATAGCTGGAGGCAGAAATGGACACTGGTCACCAGTCATTGGTCACAAGTCACATGTATGGTACTGGTGGTTTTTATCGTTGGATTTATCCAATTGATCTACTGGAAGATCCATGCAGGAACATTCGTTTTCTATAGTTATGAAAAGGAAGAACAGTTGGAGTTCCTGGCTCCATATATCATGGACGTTCTCTTTTCCTGGAAAAAAGGGTGGCTGATCTATACCCCAATGATGGTTTTCCCCCTCATCGGATTTATCTTTTTATATAAGCGAAACCTGAAAATATTCTGGGCGGCGTTCCTCTTCTTTGCCGTGAATCTGTTGATTATCTCCTCCTGGACCACCTGGTGGTATGGCGGGAGCCTGGGCCAGCGATCACTCGTGCAATCATACGCCATCATGGCGATTCCATTCGGGGCTTTTATCACCTGGATCCTGAGACTGAAAATCTGGATAAAGATCACCTTCGGCCTCCTGGCGATATTTTTCATCTGGTTGAATCTCTTCCAGACCTGGCAATATATGACCTGGATCATTGATCCTTCACGGATGACAAAAGAGTATTACTGGGCGATTTTTGGCAGGAAGCATGTAGATTCTTCTAAGTATAAACTGTTAGAGTATATTGAGAATTTCGATCGTGAATTTCTGGAGGATGAAAATAAATATGAGAAGAGAACCCTGGCGTTTCACAACTTTGAGTATGAAGATGCCGGTCAGGATCCGCATCTCTCTGGTGAGTTCGCAAAATCCGGGGCCTTTTCTCTCCGGATGGATTCCACCATGGAGTTCTCCCCCGGGATCAAAACGGAGTATCGAAGCATTGATCCGAAAGAAGACTCCTGGGTCAGGGTACAACTCTTTGTCTATCCTGTAACAGATATGAAAGCGTCACCTGCTAACCTGGTCATTACCATGAGCGGCGGAGATGGCAGTTACAAATACAAATCCATTGCGCTGGAAGAGGAATCGCTGCAATTGGGTGAATGGAATGAGATCGTAATGGATTATTCACTCCCCTACGTGCAGGATGAAGAGGATCTACTCACAGCATACGTGTGGAACAGGGGAAAAGGCACCTTTTACATAGATGACATTCAAATTGAACTATTGGAACCGCGTAAAAATTGATATGAAACGAATTAACATTATCGCACTTGGGATAATCTTTTTAGTCATTTTCTTTTCCATTGTTTATAAGATTATTCATGTACCCATAACACATGATGAGGCACCATCAGCTGTGACATATTTCAATTATAGTGTTTGGGAAATCATGATGTATCCCAACTATTGGCCAAACAATCATATTCTCAATACCCTATTGACTAAACTTTTTATTGTTCTTTTTGGCAAAGAACAATGGGTTATTCGCCTACCTAATCTGCTTTGTTTTATCGGTTTTGCTTTTGCTGCTTATTATATAATCCGGTTACTTTTTAAGAATAACAGTGTCTTGATTATTGGTGCTGCATTTCTATTCTTTGGAAATCCATATTTATTGGATTTCTTTGGTTTATGCAGGGGATATGGAATGGGGGCTGCTTTTGCAACCATTTCGGCTTGCTTGTTAATGTATGGGTATTACCAAAGCAGTGATAAAAAAATCTGGTTAGCATTTATCCTGGCGATTTTGGCAAGCTATGCAAATTTTACCATACTCATATTTTGGGTAGCCGTAACCATCTTATGCTCAATTTATTTCCTGTATAAATATTGGAACCTCGCAAAACAAATCGTGAAACATTTGGGTTTATTCCTAATTATATCGATTGGGTATATTGCGTTAATAGTTACTCCCATTCGAAAAATGATATCAGCTAACCAGTTTCGATTCTGGACTTCAAACGGGTTTTACAGCGACACGCTTTTCTCAATGGCGGAAAATTTGCGATACAATGATGGATTTCTACTTGGATTATCAAGAGATACAATAATTGCATTGGCATTAATAGTCTTAGCTATATCCGTTGCGGTAATCCTGTGGCGATTTGTTAAAATAGGATGGTCCTGGGAGAATTTTAAAAGACCGCTGACAATCGCTTGTCTTATTCTGTGTTTAACAGTTGCTGTTAATATTTTGCAATGCTGGATAATGAACACACCTAATCTCAGTGAACGTGCAGCCCTGTTTTTATTCCCACTCTTTAGTATTCTTATGGTCAGTTTGCTCGCAGAAATAGATAATTTTAAAAGAAAGAGAGCCAAACTTTTTCTGGCAATCATAATCCCGGTTTACATAAGTTGGCACATGATTAATACCTATAATCCCAGAAGTGTGAAAGAGTGGAGGTATGATGAAAACACGCTGGAAGTTATAAAGTACCTGAAGAATATCCATGCGCATTCCAATAGTAGAATCACCCTTAAAACGAATTGGTTATTTAATCCATCATTCTACTTCTACCGTATGACTGGAAAAACTCCCTGGCTGGAGTTGTATCTATATGATAAAAACATCGATAAAAATACCGACGCCCAATTTTACTATATTATGGATAAAGATCTTAATCAGCTTATACCAGAATTTAAGATAATCAAGTATTTCGGAGAGAATGGATTGCTCGTAAAGAAAGTAAAGGATTATAAAAATGATACCCTGGCCTTTTATAATTTTGAACATGAAGGTACTGACCTGGATCCACACCTGACCACTCAATTCGCAAAATCAGGGCTCCATTCCCTTCGGATGGATTCCACTATGGAGTTCTCGCCCGGAATAACAGAGGCTTATTACGAAGTTGTGAATGCAGATGGTTGGTTACGGGTACGGGTTTTCATCTACCCGGTGGTGGATATGCAAGAATCACCTGCCTGGCTGGTAATCACAATGAAGGGGATCAATGGAAGTTACAAATATAAAAGAATTGCGCTGGAGGAGGAATCGCTGACTGTGGGAGAATGGAATGAGATCGTAATGGACTATAAGATCCCTTATGTGTCGGATGAAGATGACGTGATTACGGCGTATATCTGGAACAAAGGGAGAGGGGTATTTTACGTGGACGATATACAGATAGAATTACTGGAACCGCGTGAAGAGTAAAACATTCAGGTTAACCTTCGTATGATGAAAACAGGTTCAAGTATTTTCCCGGTTGTTTTTTTTCTGATCCTGTTTGCCGGTGGTCTCATGCTTGCTTTTTCCTTGCATAATAAGAGTGACCAGCTCACCTGGAAAGGGGAGATCTATGCAGATAAAGCAGGGTATTATATATACCTTCCCGCTACTTTTTTTTACCAGTTTGATGTGGAGAAGGCTCCACAGAATATCGATAAACAAACAGGATATGGATTTATTATCGATCAGGAGAACCGAAAGTTCAAAACAAAATTCACATATGGGGTAGCGGTTTTGTTGTCGCCGTTCTTCCTCATGGCTCATGGCATCTCTCTCGCTTTTGATCTTCCGGAAAATGGGGGTTTTTCTCCACTTTATCATGCAATGGTTAATAT
>JAFCGF010000041.1 GCA_017608295.1 Candidatus Woesearchaeota archaeon | reverse complement strand
GTAGTTTTTCTTATAGTTATTGTTGTTTTTAGCGGGATGAATATTTCTGGATTAGCAGTTTTATCAAAAAGCAGAGCTAGCAAGTCTTCAGAGAGACTATTCGAATCTATGCTGAGTTCTCAGCAAATGGATCTCCCTAAGGGCTCTTTGACTGAGACGATTATAGGTTCTACTTTTCAGGGTAGCAGCTCTGGGACTTCTAGCTCGGGAACTGTATATCAGCCAATAAGTTGCGAAGATTCAGATGGCGGTAAGAATTATGGTTCAGTAGGTAAGGTTTCTGCGGAATTATCTGTAAATGGAAAGATCGAGACACGAACTCATTTTGACTCTTGTGCAGATGATAAATGGCTAGAAGAGTGGTATTGTGATTTTCCAAATGCTGCAGTGAGCTATCATTATGAATGCCCATATGGTTGTGAGAACGGTGCTTGCAAGGGGCCACATTCAACAATTTGTACGGATTCAGATGGAGACAATAAATATGTCGCTGGAGAAGTTACGGGAAACTGGCCTGCAGATATGCCGTATGATAAGCCAAGTACTTCGAGCGATAAATGTGAAGGTGTTAACACTGTTACTGAGTTTATATGTGCCGCCCACCCGGCGGGTACTAAGGAAGGGATGTATAAACTTGGAGTAACAAGAGACTGCGAGAATGGCTGTTCAGCTGGAGCTTGCATTCGGGAAGAAATTTGCTCAGGAGATTGTAGAAGTAAGGGCTATGAATGTGGGACTTACACTATCTGCGATGAACTCATAAATTGTGGAACTTGTTCTTCTGGTTACGAATGCCAGAACGGCAAGTGTGTTAAAGTCTGTACCGATCCCGACTCAAGTCCTAATTATTTCGAAGTAATACCTGTAGTAGGAAGCAGTGATACTTATATTAATAGCGAAGCAACTTCTATATCAAATAGTGGTTCAGATAATTGCTGGATTAGCGGACAAGGTTATGCAGATTCTTGTGAATCTCCTGGCTGCGGAGTAGAAGAATTATTCTGTGATGGCGATAGCGTTGCCGGACAATTTATCGAATGCTCGATTGCTTGCTATAGTGGTGCTTGTTGCGATGAGACTTGCGGAGATAGATGTGGCGTGAATACTTTATGTTCTGCTCAAGTAGATTGCGGAAGCTGCAGAGCAGGATATATTTGCGAGGCGGGCGTTTGTGCTAGTTTACCAGATATAAGAATATTGGCTATAACAAATAATCTACAATCTGGGAAGTATGAATATGGTCTAAACATTCGGAATAGCGAGATCTCAGCCAAGGGTCCAATATTAGTTGATGTGGATCTTTCTCCAGGGCAGCTAGATGTAAGTTCTAGTAATTATAATTATGGCAGCACTTTCTCAGTTCCTTCTGTTTCATCCACGCCGACTGACTTCACGCCGATCTTTGTTGGAGAGTATCGCGGTCATTCGGGTTATAATCCTGTGACAATCACCGCTACAATTAGCTATGCTGGACAAGTTCTAGATACTCAGACTGAGCAGTTTGGTGTTACGGGATAATATTATGCCTTATAATTAACTCTCAATCTCAGATAATCTCAACTTTATCCTCGCAGACCTTGAACTTATCCATACCTATCCATCGCTTGCTAAGAAGTAGCTTCCGACTAACTAATTCATATTTTACCCTTTATTTTATTACATTACTTGATAAAGCGTAAATTCAAAAATAACTCCCAATCTCTTTAATAATCGCAACCTTATCCCCAACTTCAACTTTGAACTTATCCGGAGTTTCTAAAATATACTTGCATTTTTCCTTGGGTGCATAAACGCCTAAGCCCGGCTTAGCGTCCAAAACATCGACAACTTCGAAGTTAGAACTAATAAATATCATCCTAATCGGAAACTTAACTCCTAGCATGGACATCTTGCATCGATGCGGGAACGTAAGAACAAACAGCAAGTTTTTCTTCTCAGAGAACCGCAAGCCCCAGCACTTCTTGAAAAAGGATTTAACTAGCTCTGCTTGAATATTATTGCGGCGGATTTTGACGACGACCATGTTTGTTTCTATAGCTTCCGGTTTATATAATTTTATAAAGCATACGTCGGAAGTTTGTATATGAGTACTGACCTCCCGAGCAAAGTTCTTTATACTACTGATGATGTTGCAGCAAAGGAAGCTATTTCGGGGCTAATTGATGGCTATGGGAAGAAAGCTATAGAGCTTCGTTGGAAATATCATCAGGAAACTAGAGGCGGTACTCGAAGTGCAGGATTGGGTAGCTGCACCAGCCATGAAGCGATGTTTAATGCAGAAGCATATCTCCTGTTTAAATATTTATCTGGTGATATAGATGAATTTCCTGTTCCTTCTGAGATTCTAGATAAAGTTATCGTTTCTGGAAATGATGTTCGCATATTTTTCCTGACAACAGTTAGAAGTTTCTTCGAAGGTAATTGGGATGAAATTATCCGAACTAGAGCTGAAGCTAACGCTGGAACTTCTGATCTTTATCGTCAGCATCTTGGTCTAGCAGTTGAGCCATATTCTACACTTAAGACCATAATTTCTAAGCAGGACTTTGAAGCAAAACAAACGAAAATAGTATCTAAGCTAATAAGCTTTCATCTTGATGATCTAGTTGAATTATACGCTGCGCTAAAACCTTTTGAGATTAAAGCGGACTCGTTATCCAATCAACATCAACATCATCCGTCCGCCAGCCCTGCTTGATCTCAGTATCTTTTAGTTCATCGCCCCCGCGAGCTTTAAATTCTAAAATACCTTGCCAAGCTATCATCGCGCCATTATCTCCAGCTAGCTTCATTGGAACAACATCAAACTTAACTTTTCTTTCTTTGCACATTATTCTAAGCATCTCAGTCAGTCTTTTGTTAGCTGCTACCCCTCCAGTCAGCAGAACTTCTTTCTTATCAATGTGAGCTATTGCTCTTTCAGTAGCTTCTGTTAATATTGCGAAAACTGTTTCTTGAATTGAGAAACATAAGTCCTCCTTAGAGTATTTCTCTGTCCGCCATAACTGTTTTAGCTTAGTTTGAATTCCGGAGAAAGCAAAATCCATTCCTTTGATTGTATACGGTAGTTCCAAATACTTGCCTTTCTTAGCGATTTGCTCGATATTAGGGCCAGCTGGGAAACCAAGTCCAATGTCCCTACCAAAAGAATCTAAGAAGTTACCAACGCCAGTATCCAAGGTCTCACCAAAGATTCGATATCGTCCAGAAGCAAATGCAAGTATCTGCGTGTTAGCTCCTGAAGTATAGAGTGTAATTGGATCTTTGAAGCCAGAAGTTAGCTTTCCGATTTCAATATGCGCTACGCAGTGATTAACACCGATGATTGGCTTGTTTAGAAGGACCGACAAAGCTCTTGCAGCAGCAGAGCCGACCCTTAAGCAGCCACCTAATCCCGGTCCTTGCGAGAAAGCTATTAAATCAACGTCTTTGAGCTTGATATTTGCAGCTTCCAAAGCTTTTTTTAGAATAAATTCATACATTAAGAGGTGATGCTCGACTGCCTTTCGTGGGTGAATCCCCCCTTTTTCAGTTGTAAAGATGGATTTCTCATTAGCTAGCACCTTGCCCTCGTCGTTCATTATTCCGATTCCTAGCGTGTGAGCAGTGGATTCTATTCCTAAACAGATCATACTCTAAGAGCTAAATGTAGCTACAAAAACCTTTCGTTAGCAAAAATTTTATATACTTGTCATAGCTATACATAATTTAGTTATATTAAGCAGCGAATAACTATGACAACCCTACCCTTCACAGCCAGAGTTAGCAAGAGCGGTAGCGGGTTTGTTCTTTGGGTTCCTAAAGCAATTACTACTGGACTAAAGCTAGGAAATAAGAGCTTAGTTGTTCTTCAAATTAAGAAATCTAATCTTTCTTTGCCTTTCACAGCCAGAGTTAGCAAGAGCGGAAGAGGCTATGTTCTCTGGATTCCTAAGGCGATTTCTACTGGTTTGAAGTTCAAGGATAAGGATTTGGTTGTTATCGAAATCACGAAGGTAGCGGAGGGCAAGCGATGATTAAGGATAAGAAGCAGTTTAGTATGAAGCTGGTTATACTTGCTATTCTCGTAAGCCTAGTTGCTTTGTCTTACTTTAGTGAATATAGCTCAGTTAGTAGCTTTGCTACTTCTCGAATTACTGGAAGCTCAGTTGAGCAGAGATTTGGAGTTATGGCCGCTGCTTATGGGGACTTTGACTGGAGATCACCGATTAATATTACTGAGACTTCGGGGAAGGACCTCAGTAGTTATCAAATCAATATTACTGCAGATACGCAATCATTGATCGCAGCGGGGAAAATGAATTCCAGTTGCAAAGATATTCGATTCACTAACTCAACTTCTTTTGACTCTAGCGACTGGACGATTAATTATTCTTATTGGATTGAAGAAGGATGTAACACTACCTCTACTCGATTTTGGGTTAAAGTGGACTCTATCCCTGCTTCCGCTACAAAAAACATCTATATGTACTATGGAAATAATTCTATCAGTGCTGGAGAAAATGGGACCGAGACTTTCCCGATATTCTTTTATGACATGTCTTATGATCCAACTGGAGATTGGATTTATACTTATAACTGGGGGGATGCTACGCATAGATATCATTCTTTGGTCAATGATTTCAACAATGTTAATATAACTCAAGGCAGATACCGACATAAACATAGACTAAATTGGGTGCAATCTCGTAATTGGGCTGGAGATGGAAAGATGGGGCTAACGGATGGTGCAGATAGCGGAGCTAGCGCATATGGGACGCTGTGGGCCGGGAATTTTACTTTATTAACTGACCGATGGAATACAGATCAAGGCGCTACTGATTCCCAGACCCTAAGTCGACATTATGTAAGGAATTCAACTTGCGGTGCGATTAGTGTAGATCAAAGAATTCCTGGATATAGTGAAGGAAATAACTATATTACTGAGCAACGATGGGCGGGAACTGCAGCAGACTATGTTATCTGGAATACAGCATATGCTCAAGTTTGGAAAAATACACATAATACTTGTATACCTATGAATCTAGATAAACAAGTTTTCTCATGGGGAGTTCATTCTACATGTAATTCTGGAGCAGGATATATTTTTAGTTATGTAGCAGCTAGTCCTAATTATTTGCGTTATAGGGCTACAGCAGATCATTATGGTGCCTGCGCTCAATCAGATGGTGTGGAGCACTATTTCTATTGGATGTTCATCGCTAATTATACTTCTCCAGAGCCAACAGTCATCCTCGGTGTGGAAGAGGATAATAATCTTCCTACACATTCCAACCCGATCTTAAACTCATCCGCAGGAACTAATACTACTAATGAAGATCTTACTTGCTATAATCAGTCAACTTCAGATGCAGATGGAGATAATGTTACAAATATCTATAACTGGTATTTGAATGATACTCCAATAATGATTGGCTATTGGCCATTTGATTCAGATGATTCTGGCGGAGCAGGAGTTACAAAGGACTATTCAGGATATGGGAATGATGGAGCTGAAAATGGCGGAGTTATTTGGAACTCAACTGGTCAAATTGGAGGAGCATATACTTTCGATGCTAGCAATGATTATATTAATCCGGGAATGGATATTTGGGGAGATATAACTCTTGCTGCTTGGGTTTATTATAACGGCAACGACGCCGGAGCAATCTATGGTAACTATCATCAATCACATGCAGTGGGAGACACAGATAGTATATTGTGTTCAGTATACCCTTGGGGCGGGATAGTTTACTCAATAGATGATGGTACTTCATTAGTTACTACAAAAAACTTGTCCGGGGGATGGAATCATTTAGTATTTCAACATGGTGCTGCAGGTATGAATATTTATATCAATGGCACGCTTAATGCTAGCAATGCTGTTGCTATTAATTTAGATACCCGAGGAGCACATAGTTACTGGGCAGGTGGTCCCGGGGTAATTTATCCATACATCGGGGAGAAAGGGTACAGCTTCATACATGCATCTTATTCTGATTCCTATAATGGCTCAATAGATGACTTTAGAATTTATAATTCAACACTTAGTGCTGCCCAGATCGCTCAACTCTATCAAGACACTAAGGATGGCTATTCTTCCTCGCAAACAATCGTCTCAGAAGAGACTTCAGTGGGAGAAAACTACACTTGCGAAGTAACTCCGAGCGACGGGCTTGAAGATGGAACTACGAAGAATTCTAGTACGTTAATTATTTTAGGAGATACAACTGCTCCGACTATTTCAATTATCTCACCGCAAGCAGCAGAGACCTACATAATCAATTCAACTTGGTTTAATATTTCGGCTAATGAAGCGTTGAGTTGGTGTGGTTATTCTTTAAATTTAGCTGCAAACGTAACTATGACTTCGTATAATGCAACCCATTATTATAATAACACGAATCTAACTGACGGGATCCATAATGTAACTGTTCATTGCAATGATACTTCCGGAAACATGGGTCAATCAGCGCTCGTAACTTTCTATATCGACACAGTTCCGCCAGCAATCGACTTAGACTTTCCAGTAAACTTTAGATATCTAACTTACGGAAATATAACTTTCAACTACACACCACATCCAAACGGAGGAGCATTAGATACCTGTAGATTATATGGTAATTGGAGCACTGGCTGGCATATCAACCAAACAAATAGTACAATAAATGCAAGTATTCCAAATTACTTCAATACGACAATTGAAGAAGGCACTCACTTTTGGAATGTTTGGTGTAATGATTCTGGAGGGAATAGCGACTTTGCTCCACAAAATCAAACCTTTACTATTGATCTTACTCCGCCCACAGTTATACTCAATTATCCTTCCAGCGGAAACGTCTCAGGATCAATAACAATAAACTCAACTGTAACCGACAATACAGGTGTTAATTCTTCCCGAGTATATTATCAGTTATCCAATACATCTGGGAGCCAAACTGCTTGGACCGCTATGATTAATCTTACCTCCACGCTGTTCAACACAAGCTTCGATACTACAACCCTTGCAGACGGATATTATAATATAACAATTAATGCTTCAGATATTGCGTATAATGTAAATTCAACCGAGCGAGTTCAAATAAGAATAGTTCAGGATAATATTGTACCAATTGTTAACTTAGAAACTCCGCAAGACGGGTCAACTATTGGATATGCAGTTGTAACTTTCGGATATAATGTCACAGATGTAGTGTCTGATATTCGCAATTGCTCAGTCTGGACTAACTCAACCGGTATCTGGGCATTGAACACAACTAACTCAACTACGATTACGGAAGCAACAGCTGGACAACAGATCAATGTTGCTAATCTCGCTGAAGGAACAATAATCTGGAACGTCCAGTGTTATGATACTGCATCCGTATCAAATATGGCGTTTGCTACGAATAATTATACTGCGATAAAAGATACAACTGCGCCAACTATTGCGCTATCTGCACCATCTGATGGTTACGCAAGCACCACAACAACTCTTGGCTTCGAATACTCCGTCACAGACTTTTCAAATATCGCCAGCTGCTCATTAATTATTAACAACGCAGTTGATCAGACAGACACAACAATAACTAAGTCGACAGCTCAAACATTCACACAAACGCTATCTGCAGGAACTCATACGTGGAGTATCAATTGCACCGATGCAGTTGGAAATACCAACGCATCAGGATCCAGAAGTCTAACAATAAGCTTACCAGCAGAAGAAGCTTCAACTCGCAGAGGAGGAATAGCTGCAACGGCACCAACGGCACCAACTACAACTGGAGAAGCTCCAACTGCACCAGCTCCAACACCAACAACTCCAGCTAGAACTATACCACCTTCAGAAGGAATTATTGCACCAAGCTTATTCGGAGCAATTAGCGAGCAAAGTAGAGATCCTACGAGTATAATTGTAACTATAATAATTATCGCTGCGGTAATATTTGCAGTTTTGCGTATAAAATCGAATAAGAGCAAGAAGAAGTTAAATAGAAGTATTGATAGTAGAACTCATACTTCGGGAGAAGTAAAGCCCAGATGAGATCAGCAGACGTGCATGATTATGTAGAAAAATATAAAGCTAAAGGGCGATCTGAAGCTCGCATCCGAGCAGACCTAATCTCTCGAGGTGCTCAGGTTGAAGATGTAGATACTTTTCTGCCGCTTAAGATTAATAAGAATCATAAATACTTAGTAAGTTCTATTCTCGCAATAATTGCAATAATTCTCGTTGTTGGCGTCCTAAGAAGCGGAATCACTGGACTAGCAGCGTTTAACATTATGCCTGTTGCTGAAGATGCTGGTGGTGTTGCTGAGGTGAGTATTCCGGTTGTTGAGGAATCCTTAAGAATAGCTACAGATCAGAGGTTTGAGATAATGGCTGATGAAAGCTCTGTTAATTGGACTATGTTCCGACATAACTTGAATCATACCAGTTATACTACTGCTTCAGCTCCGAGCAATATTAGTAATATGTTCGCTAGTTTTCCAACGGGTGGTGATGTGGATTCTTCTCCAGCCGTATCGGGTGGTTTTGTATATATTCAAGGTGGTGACGGTAAAATGTATCAGCTGAATGCTTCTAATATTTCTCAGAAGATTTCTGAGATTTCTGCGGGTGTTGTTTCGGAGTCTTCGCCAGCAGTATCTGGTGGGTTTGTATATGCTGGATTCGATGGTGATCAGCTATATCAGTTGAATGCTTCTAATATTAGTCTTAAGATTGCTAATTTTTCTACCGGTGGTACTGTACATTCTTCGCCAGCTGTAGCTGGTGGTTTTGTATATGTTGGCAGCGGACTTCCGGGAGGTGATCAGTTGTATCAGCTGAACGCTTCTAATGTTAGTCAGAAGATTGCTAACTTCTCTGCCGGCACTATTGTTTACTCTTCGCCAGCAGTATCTGGCGGATTTGTATACATCGGGAGCTTGGATAAGCAGGTCTACCAACTAAATGCCTCAAATGTATCTCTACTAATTGCTAATTTCTCTACTGGTGCGGAGGTGCACTCTTCCCCAGCAGTATCTGGAGGTTACGTATATATTGGAAGTCAAGATGATCAGTTGTATCAGCTGAATGCTTCTAATATTTCTCAGAAGATTGCTAATTTTTCCGCAGGTGGTAATGTTGCTTCTTCTCCAGCAGTATGGGGTGGTTTTGTATATGTTGGTAGTAATGCTAATCAAGTGTATCAGTTGAATGCTTCTAATATTTCTCAGAAGATCGCTAATTTCTCTACAAGTAATATTGTGCATTCTTCTCCAACTGTAGCGGGTGGTTTTGTATATATTGGGAGTTGGGATAAGCAGGTTTATCAGTTGAATGCTTCGAATATTTCTCAGAAGATCGCTAATTTCTCTACTGGTGCTTTTGTGGATTTTTCTTCCCCCACAATATATGAGGGTTTTTTATACATTGGCAGTCAAGATAGTAATCTGTATCAGCTCGGTGAGGGTGTTGCTGCTGGCGGATCAGGCTCTTGTTCGTGCTTGAACTGCTCTGATTGTGAAAGTGATCTTAATAATGCTACTTGTGCTACAGTTACTTTAAGTCAGGATATACTGGTTAATGGCACTTGTATAAACGATCCAATAAACTTCTCTAATAAAACTCTTGACTGTAAGGGTTATGCTATAATTGGAAACGAAACTGGAACGGGAATTAATATCGGTAAGAATAATAACACAATAACTAATTGTAGTATTATTAATTTCTCAACAAATCTTCAGATTAGTGGGTCATTAACTGTTATCGAAAACGTAACGACACAGGAGAGCTTAATATTGGATATCTGGATTACATCAAGTGCTTGCAATACGATTATTAATAATGTTAATGGATCGGCGGGGCGCCCTATTTTATTCTATAATACTAGCGTTAACTTAGCAAATACTTCAAATATTTCAGAACTTATATTATGTAATGCAGATTATTCAAATCTTACGAATATAACTGTAATGGGTTCAGATACTAAACAGAACAATGGTATTATTATTCATTTAACTGATTATTCTAATTTTACAAGAATAAACTCTTCTAATAACTATTATGGGTTAGTTTCAGATACAAGTAATAATAATATGATTACTAATAGTGTCTTTAATTATAATAACAAATCAGGTATACTTCTTGATGATGATAATATAACTCTAATTAACAACACTGCGAATTCGAACTTATATGGTATAGAATTGGGGTCGAGTTCTGGAAATTGTACATTACTAAATAATACTGTAGCTTACAATACGCGCGGAATAGAGATAGATGAATCCCTAGGCGGTAATCTTTTAGTGTATAATAACGCGAGCTACAATGACTATGGCTTCTGGATAGAGACAACGTATTTTAATACGTTACAAAACAATACCGCTCAGGAAAATGACTATTATGATATATATGTAATAGCCGTCTTCGCTAATCAATGTAATAATGTGATCGAAAATACGACCGGCTCTGGAAATAGAGATATAAGATACTACAATTCCTCGATTAATTTGGGAAACCAGACATTTTCAGAGCTTATACTCTGTAATGCAGATTATTCTAATATAACCAATGTAACTATTAGCGGGTCAGAGTCTCTAGATAATAATGGATTATATATTGGGCTAACTAATTACTCTAATATCTCTAACATAAATTCCTCAGATAATTATGTAGGTGTCTATCTGCTGTTTAGTAATAATAATACTGTAATGAATAATAATTTGAACTCGAATTTGGTGGGTTTTTTTGGTGTTGGTTCCGCATCTCCTTTAACGTTAACAGGTAATACAATTGTAAATAATAATATTACTCTCAATAGTGCTGTTGGAATAACTTTCCAGGGCGCCAATAGTAATAATTCTATATATAATAATTATCTCAATAATACCCTTAACGCTAGAGATACGGCAAGTACTAACTACTGGAATACAACTTATGCTTGCGGAGGACAAACTAATATACTCGGCGGAAACTGTATGGGTGGTAACTTTTGGCATGATTATAGTGGTGCAGATGATGGAAGCGGCGGAAGAGTTGCGGCAGATGGTATTGGGGATACTGATTTACCTTATAATGTTTCTGGAAATATTACCAATGGTGGAGACTATTTGCCGCTGATGCAGGTTGCTGGTGGATTAGCAAATTGCCAATGCGATAGCTGCATTTCTTGTCAGAATAATTTATCAGATGCAGCTTGTACGCAAGTTAATCTAACTCAGAGCATAAATGCTGCAGGTACTTGTATTACCTGGCCGACAGGCAATAAGACCTTTGACTGCAAAGGATATGAAATTAATGGTAGCGGGATTAGTTATGGAATATATTTGAGCGGGGATAATAATAATACAATAAGGAACTGTAACATTACTAATTTCTTAGTTGGAATACATCTTGATAGCAGTAGTAATCAGAATACTCTAATTAATAACACTATTTACAATAACTCTTGGTATGGAATTCAGTTTGATAAAGTGTATAATAATACTATAATCAATAACACTTTATTGTGGATGAGTTCTGCAGGTGGTCATGGTGTTTTCCTTAGTGGTTCATACAATAATAGTATAATTAATAATACAGCGAATTCTAATGAGAAATGTGGTATTTTCCTATCTAATAGTTCTAATAATACAATTACAAATAATACTCTCCAAGAGAATAGTTATTCAGATCTTTTCATAGGTTTCCACTACTCTGCAGACATTGATTGTAGTAATATAATTGAGAGCAATATCGGTTCGGGCAATCGACCGATTAGATACTACAATTCCTCTGTAAACCTTGCAAATGAAACAATCTCCGAGCTTATCCTTTGTAATGCAGATAATTCGAATATAACTAATGTAACTATAACTGGTTCAAGCTCAGTACAAAATAATGGTGTATTTGTACACTTAACGGATAATGCGAATCTTACAAGTGTAAACGCATCGGATACAGCTTATGGATTCTATTTTACTAATAGTTCTTATAATATAATTGATAGTTGTATCGCTAATAATATTAGTACTGAGGGCGGATTTGAGCTACTCTCTAGTTCTTATAATAATTTAACAAATAATATAGCTAAGTATAATGGTGATGACTCTAGCGATGCGGGTATACTTATATATGGCGGATCCTTTAATAGTCTGATTAATAATACTGCTCTTGGAAATCCTTACTTTGGAATTCTTATTCTTACGGGCAGCAATAATTCGATAATCAGTAATGACATTAGTTCTAATTCCTCAGCAAATGGATTAATTATTCAAGATAGTGTGAATGTTTCAGTAATTAATAATACGATACTTGGAGGTATTTTTAGTTTAGGTCTTTCTATGAGTTCTAAGGAGGGTTATTTTTCGGGAAACAATATATCTTCAAGTAGTTATGGAATATATTTAATCTCTAGTTATAATAATACCTTCGTTAATAATTATGTTGAGAACTCTAGCCAAATAGATTTTGCAGATACGCTTAGTGGTAGTGGTAATAATATACAAAACTTGATTCTAAATGGAACCAACATATCTGCTATTGGTGTTAACTATTCTTTAGACTTCGCAGTATCTCCCGCAAATGATCCAAATAATTACAGAAACCTCAGTTATTATCTGAATGTATCAAATTTAAGTGCTGTTGGTAGCTGGATAAATCTCTCTTTCAACTACAAAGACTCAGACATCGTTGGATTCCCAGAGTCTTCCATAAGAATCTGGAACGCTAGTGGTGCTTCTTGGTCGCAAACCGAGCAACCTTACGGACAAAGCGAAGCTAGCAACTACGTCTGGGCTAATATTTCTACATTTAGTATCTTTGCTCCAATGGGGAATCTGAGCGCAGGTGCGGATAGCAATCCCCCAAATGTCACTATACTTGCACCAATTAATAGCGCGATAGTTAGAAGTAGCATATTAATTAACGCTACGGTGATCGATAACAGCGGAGTTAATTCTGCTGCAGTTTATTACTGGCTATCAAATTCGCTAGGAAATCAAACCTCTTGGACAAATATGACCAACAACACAGCGACTCATTTCAATGCAACATTTAACACATCATTGTTATCTGACGGATATTACAATCTGACTATCAACGCGTCAGATAATGATGGTAATCAGAATGCTAGCGAGATGATTACTATTTATATAGATAATACTGCTCCGAAAGTGTCTCTTACAACTCCAGCGAGCGGATATGTTAGCACTACTGCATATCTGACTTTGGGTTACTCAGCTACGGATAACTTGGATATAGCTAGTTGTTCATTTATTCTTAATGATAATCTGGAACAGACTGAGACTACAATTTGGAACAATACTGAGTTAACTTTCATGCGAACCGGTCTCACGAATGATGCTTATACTTGGTATGTTAATTGCACGGATATTGCTGGTAATCAGAACTCCTCTGAGACTCGGACTTTCACAATATCTTCATCAGCAACTACTCGCCAGCGTAGGGGATTTATTGAAGAACCCGAAGCAAGAACCGTCGTTCCTGAGCCAGCTAAAGCGATTCCGCCCGAAGAAACAGTATTTTTAGGGGAAGACCAGCCGCCTTCAGAACGTGAAGCAGAGTTCTCGATCTTGGCGATAATTGGCATTATCGGAGCAATTATTGCACTTATTCTGTTCTTACTTTTCAGATTATTAAAAAAACGGAAATCCAGCTCTAAGCTAGATAAACTAGCAAATTACATTCAGGAGAATATGGCAAAAGGATATTCTTTCGAGATCATAAAATCTGCACTAGTTAAGTCGGGCTGGACTGAGCAGCAAATTAGTGATGCAATACAAAAACTTAAAGCTACACCGCCTATGAAGTAGCTATTCTTGGTAACTCGGAACTCTCGATGAGTTCCGAGAATTCAAATTGCTTTTACTTAACGCTATATGCGCCTTGATCGGGAGTAATTTGAATAGAAAGTATTTAGTACTAGCGCAGATTATTTGTTAATATATAACTAAAACTAGTCAGAGGTAGGATGATAAGAGAAGCAAATAGACGTATCGCTAGAACTTTATTTATTTTAATTATAGCTATAGCAATTATTAGCGTAGTTTTAATTTCTCCGCCAAAACTTTCTGGGAATTTGATTACGGGTTTAGCTTCATTTAGTATTATGCCTGTTGTTGAAGAGAATGTTAGTTCTGAGTTATCAATTCCTGAAGTTATTGAAGAGTCTGAGCCAGAGGTTATTGAGTCTCCTGCTCCGTCGGAGGAAACCGCTGTTGAAACTCCCGAGCTAGAAACTGTTGAGGAACCTATTCTATCTGAGGAGGAACCGTTGGCGACTGCAGGTGATTTGCAGGTTATGGCAACACCGTCATCTTGTCTATGCTCTAATTGTACTGATTGTATCGATAAATTGAACAATGCTTCGTGTATTCAAATTAATCTCACTACAAATATACAATCAAATAGCTCCTGTATTGATATTAATGTTTCAGATAGAATTGTTGATTGTAAGGGATATACTTTAACTGGTAATGGCTCTACCTCTGGTTATGGTATCGAGGTAGATAGTAAAACTAACATCACTATTAGAAACTGTTCAATTACTAATTTTACTGAAGGTATAAGAATATCAAGCTCACCGGGGCTACTTATCAATAATGTTAGCTCTTACGAAAATATTCAAATGGATGTTAGAGTTTATGCTGGTGGTGGTGAAACTGATTGCAATAATAATTTTACAAATGTAACTGGTTCTGGAGGAAGACCTATTAGATATTATAATTATAGTGTTAATCTACAGAACCAAACGATTTCGGAACTAATTCTTTGTAATGCGGATAACTCAAGTATAATAAACGTAACGGTTTGGGGCTCTGATTCTCTGGATAATAACGGTGTCTGTATGGAATGGACGGATTATTCAAATCTAACTCTTATCAATACATCTGGTAATTATGATGGTCTAATGATTGACGATAGTAAATATAACCGACTGATAAATATCACTGCAGACGACGCCGGAAATATGGGTCTTTTTATGTCAGGTAATAGTGATAATAATATTATTGCCAATAGTACTTTTTACAATTCGCCCATCCAATTTCTTAATTATGCTAATAATAATACATTAATTGGAAATATAATTTCTAATTCTAGCGCCAATGCAGGTATTTCAATCGCAGGTGATGATAATATACTAATTAATAATACAATTAATTCAAGTAATGGATATGGAATATATTTATCTTCCTCCCGCAATATCATAGTAAACAATACTTTTCAAGAGAACTCCGCGTATGATATTTATTTACATCAGACTCCTGCTCGCTGCAATAACCGAATAGAAAACAACACAGGTTCAGGCGGACGACCAATATTCTTCTATAATTCTAGTACAATTCTAGCAGATGCAATTGCATCCGAGCTAATACTCTGTAACGCGCATGGTTCTAATATCTCCAGAGTAACTGTTAGCGGTTCAGATAGCATACAAAATAATGGAGTAATAATCTATTCTACAAGGAATGCTAATTTAACTGCAATAAATTCTTCTAACAATTTAGACGGATTATTACTACTTGACGGTTCTAATAACACTATTGTACGAGATAGCATCTTTAATTCAAACAATCAGTCCGGAGTTGATTCTGATTCCATTAATATGACCTTAATAAATATTACTGCAAATTTCAATCCGATCGGCATCGATCTCGGATCTAGTTCCGAAAATAATTCTCTGATCAACAGTACTGTTTTTAGTAATTCGGGTACAGGTGTTAAAGTAAACTCGTTCTCGAATCATAATATTACTGGGAATAATATAAGTTTTAACGCGAATGGGGTGGAGATATTATCTGGCAGTCTAACCATTTCAAATAATACTATACAAGAGAATACTCAGTACGATATAAATGTATTTAGTTTACCTGCAGCACTTTGTAGTTATGTAACTATAGAAAACAACACTGGATCGGGAGGGAGGCCGATTGAATTTTATAAGTCTTCAAGCGTAATAGGGAATAAAACATTATCACAACTCATTCTTTGTAATGCAGATAATTCAAATGTTTCAAATGTAACGATTATTGGCTCAGATACTCTATATAATAATGGATTATTCATAGTGAGTACAGATAATGCAACTATTAATGAAGTAAATTCTTCGAATAATTATATGGGTGCTATTTTATCTTCGTGTTTGAGTAATGTAATTTCAAATAGCACCTTTAATTCAAATAATCTCACTGGAGTTTATTTTGTTAGTTCTAATAAGAATAATATAACTGGGAGCAATATACGCTCAAATCTCTACGGAGTATTAGCTGCAGCTAGCAGTAACAATTTTTTCTGGAATAATTATTTCAATAACACTCTTAACGCATTTGATAGCGGCACTAATTATTGGAATCTAACTTATGCTTGCGGAGGACAGACTAATATACTCGGCGGAAACTGTATGAGCGGTAACTTCTGGCATGATTATGGTGGTGCAGATGATGGAAGTGGCGGAGGCGCTGCCGGAGACGGGATAGGGGATACTAATTTACCATATAATGTTTCCGGAAATATTACCAATGGT
>JAFCGF010000087.1 GCA_017608295.1 Candidatus Woesearchaeota archaeon | reverse complement strand
AACAGATTGAACGCAAAAATCGAGACAAGAACCCCTATGCCAGCTATTGGAATGGAATCTCGAAATCGGCCATTGAAGGTCAGAAGATGGATGACCTTTGAAGCTAGATTTTCCGGCTTCTTTGCTTTTTCATGGGCTTTTGGCTCGCTGGACTTGGAGGCCCACAGGATAAGTGCCAGGCCTGCAAAAATTAATAGAACACCAACAAGGCGGTTGGTGTGGCTGAGAAGAATTGTAAGGTCCAGGCCGCCAAAGAGCAAAACAAGTCCAATAATGAATTTAATCCGCTCAAAGGTTTTCATTCTGCACCTCAGATGAGTTCAGCCAGCCCCTGTTTCAGGTCAATGGAAGGCTCGTAGCCCAGGAGTTTTCTGGCCTTTGATATGTCTGCCTGGCTGTGAAGAATATCCCCCTTCCTGCTTTCGCCATATTCCAGCTCAATTTTCTTGCCAGATAGTTCGATGATAGTATTGGCCAGTTCCTTCACGCTCACAGACTCTCCAGTGCCGCAGTTGATTCTTTGGCCGTATGCCTTTTCATTTCCAAGGCATAATTCAACCATCTTGACAACGTCGATGGCATGAACAAAATCTCTGGTCTGGCCGCCGTCACCATGAACGCTAAGAGGTTTGTTTTCCTTTGTCTGTTCCACGAATTTTGTGATAACTCCGGTGTAAGGGGAATTTGGGTCCTGCCTCTTGCTGTAAATATTGAACGGTCGGATGCTTGTGGCTTTGATCCCATAGGTTTCCTGAAATGCAAGGGCATAATTTTCACCAGTCAGTTTGCTTACCCCATAGGGTGAGAGCGGTTGTGTGGGGTGCTCTTCATCAAGCGGCACTTTAACTGGTTCTCCAAATATGGCTGCCGAAGAAATATATATGAACTGTCCAGACATTGTTTTTGTTGCAGCTTCCAGGAGATTTATTGTTCCCATAATGTTCTCGCTGGCATCCAAAATAGGGTCAGAAATAGACCTGTCAATGCTCACCTGGGCCGCGGCATGGACTATTATGTCCTTGCCCTTGCAGAGGTCCATGGCCAGCCGATAATCTTTTATGTCCCCTTTAACAAAATTTGGAATTTCAAATTCAGGGTTTTTAATGTCCAGTCCAGTAACCTCATGCTCTTTTGACAGTTGTTCCACAAGATATGAACCCAGATGACCAGCTGCACCGGTAACCAATATTTCCATGTGTAGTAATCCATTCTATTGATATTTAACATTTTCCAAATCAAATACTAAACTTTAAAATGGATATAGCCAATCAGGTGACGGTGCTTTGATGATTGTGGTCGGAGGTTCGGCGTCAAAAACCCTGTCCGGGGAACTTGCCAGTCAATTGGGATGCAGGCTCGCAGAAGTGGAAATTAAACGATTTCCGGACCAGGAATGCTATGTGGAAGTTCAGGAATCACTGGAAGGCCAGGAGGCAGTAATTGTCCAATCTACCTACCCGGACATCAACATCATTGAGCTTTTTCTTCTTCAGGACGCTGTCAGGAACGCAGGAGCATCCAGCATTACATCTGTTGTGCCGTATTTTGGATATGCCAGGCAGGACAAGAGCTTCAAGAGCGGCGAGGCAGTAAGCGCAAGACTTATGTCCAGACATATCAGCATCGGGTGTGACCGTGTTTTCACCATCGACATTCATAATCCTGACATTCTTTCGGATTTTGCAGTTCCGGTGCAGAACATCAGCGCGATGCCATCAATAGGCAGGTGGTTGTGCGATAATGAAATTGATGTGATTGTTTCTCCGGATGAAGGCTCCAAGGATAGGGCCAGTCTTGCAGCGGAAGCAGCAGGTTGTCCATGGGATTTTCTCCAGAAGACAAGGATTGACGGCCAGACCGTGGAAATCAAACCAAAAAATCTAGATGTGAACGGGAATGCGGTTGCCATTGTTGACGACATAATTGCCACTGGCGGCACAATGATAACTGCGGCCAATCAACTCAAGGAACAGGGGGCCAGCAAGGTTATTGCCGCCTGCACACATGGGCTTTTCACAGGCGATTCAATACCGAGGCTTGAAGGGGCCTTTGATGAAGTGATATCAACCGACACTCTAGAACGGCCTACTTCGAAAATATCTGCTGCAAGTGTGATTTTGGAGACCTTGAAAAATAGCACTGGTCGTGCGTAATATTCTTATGATTCTTCTATTGTTCGAATTTTGTACCAAACCGTATATAAATACCCCACTATATAGGGACAGATAACAGAGAAAAAAACAGGCGAAACTTCTAACCTATCCAGACATCAATTTTCTGATACGGGCTCTGGAGTTTTGTGCTGTTTTCTTGAAAACAAGAATATAGACTCGGAGGAGGAAAGAAAATGAAAACAATAATGAAAGGAGCTAGTATTTTGACTGCCATACTGATGTTCAGCATGGTTTTGACTCCTGTTCTTGGCGGTGTTGTTCTACCACATGAAAGGTGGGGAACAGCCTATGACGGCGCGCCAATTAACGGTGGACTCATTACAAGCTGGATTGACGGTGTGGAATATGGCCGTGACATAACAAGCGGCATTGGTGAGTTCAGCATTGACACCTGGGGTGACAGTACTGACACTCCAACCCTGAGAACAGGTGGATATGAAGGAGCAGGAGACGAAATCCAGTATGTTAACGGCGACCTTATGAGCGCATCTGGACCTACTGCAATGTTCTTCGCAGAAACAGACACCTGGACTGTCGGCGGTGCAACAAACGTTGACCTGACAGCAGGAACAACCATTGACCTGTTGAAGATAAACAATATCTCATACAACTCTGGCTTGTTAATTTCAAGCTATGTTGTTCTCCACAACCCAGGAGCAGGAACAGTTGATGTTTCAGCAAACTATGCACTGGAAGTCGCAGACAACGGTGTACCTATCAACGTTGGCGGCAACATTGCAGCCGGTCTCGGTGACTGGGACGACGCAGTTATTCCAGCAGGTGGATTTGTTGTAATAGACATGGCCGCATGGGGCGGTTCATTCGACTCAGCAACATCAATAATGTTGACCTACAACGGATGGGTCATTGACAGGGTTGAGTACGGAACAATCGGTTCAGAGCCGCAGGACACAACAATGTCCAATGCACAGGACCTTGCCGCAGATGAGGAAATCCACAGGACAGCAGTGGGCGTTGACACAAACGCTTGTGCAGCAGACTTTGCAGCACCAAGCTCACCGTACCTGCCAATAGCAGCAGACCCAACAGCAACAGCAACAGGCCCAGCAAGTGCCTGGACAAATGTTGCAGGCGTGACAATAACATACTCTGTCACAGACGCACCAGCATCTGTTAACCTGTACTACTCAACAAATGGCGGAACCAACTGGAACTTCATTGCAGCTGACAGCCCGGCAGACGGTTCATATGGATGGACCTGCCCAGCAGATGGCGAATATGACTGGTACGCATCCTGTAACAACCCAACAGACCCTAACCCATCAGGCGGCGAGGGACCAGAAGCAGGAACATATCAGTATGACGGAACCGCACCAACAGTTGATGCAGGCCCGGCACTCGGAGTAATCTCTGTCCCAACAGCACAGAATGCAGTAGTTGATGCATCATTATCTGGTGTAGACACATACGCATGGATTCAGACAATCGGACCAGGCTCAACAACATTTGCGCCATCCGCAGCAGTCGAGGACCCAACAGTCAACGGAGACCTTGATGGAGACTACACTTGCCAGCTGACAGTGACAGACAATGCAGGTAACAGTGCATCTGACACTTTCACATACACATGGCTTAACCTGCTTGCAACCGCAACAGCAACAGGACCAACAGCAACATGGACAAACGTTGCAGGTGTGACAATCACATACTCTACAGCAAACAGTCCATCAACAGTCGGTCTGTACTATTCAACAGATGGCGGAACCAACTGGAACTTCATTGCAAATGACCCATCAATCGATGGTACATATGATTGGACCTGCCCGGCAGACGGTCAGTACTCCTGGATTGCAGTCGGTGACGACGAGGCAGCACCAATAGGCGGCGACCCACCAGAAGATGGAACATATGACTATGACGGAACCGCACCAATTGTTGACGCAGGCCCGGCACTCGGAGTAATCTCTGCCCCAACAGCACAGAATGCAGTAGTTGATGCATCAATATCCGGTGTATTCTCATACGCATGGATTCAGACAATCGGACCAGGCTCAACAACATTTGCGCCATCCGCAGCAGTCGAGGACCCAACAGTCAACGGAGATACAGACGGCGATTACACTTGCCAGCTGACAGTGACAGACAATGCAGGTAACAGTGCATCTGACACTTTCACATACACATGGTTAGGCGGTAGCGGAACAACCCCTGACTACGTATGGGCAAACAAGTCAGCTGGCCAAGTAAGGCTTGAGTGGAGCGGCGGTGCACAGCCATATGAGATATACATCTCAAGTGCTGTGGACGGTACTGGCTTCAACTTCGCAGGAGCACCAGATGTGGCAACCATAAACGCTAACTTCTACACATTCAACGTGCTCGGTGACGGAAACAGCTACTCTTACATCGTTCTCGGAGAGGGCGACGCAGCAACTCCACACCCGAACCTGGTGTTCAAGTTTGCAAAGCAGGTATCAAACCCTGTAGCACCCAATATAAACTGGGTTTCTTTGCCATATGATTATCAATGGACCACTTTGCAACAGGTGGCAGAAGATATTGCTCCAGGAGGAGTATTGACCTGGGAAGTTAGGGTATGGAGTACAGCAGACAACCAATATTATGGAGTTGTTTTTGATGATCTCTTCCTGACTTGGGGCGGTGCTGGAGCCGGATATGTAATAACCCCAGGTGACGCAGTCCTGATATTCGCAAGATCAACTGGTGACTGGGACATAGTTGGTGGACATAACCCAACATATGGTGTATCCATAACTAACCCTGTGGCACCAAATATCAACTGGGTTGGTTTGCCAATGAACCACAACTTTGGAACATTACAGCAAGTGGCAGAAGATATTGCTCCAGGAGGAGTATTGACCTGGGAAGTTAGGGTATGGAGTACAGCAGACAACCAATATTATGGGGTTGTTTTTGATGATCTCTTCCTGACTTGGGGCGGTGCTGGAGCCGGATACGTTATGAGTCCAGGCGACGCAGTCTTGGTATTTGCAAGAGCATCTGGTCCATGGACACCATCGGCTACAAACCCATAAGCAAAAAGTAAATGAGGGGGATTTAATTCCCCCTCCCTTTTTCCTATTTGCCGTGGAAGGTGCAAGCACCATCCACTAAAAGTCAAGCAC
>JAFCGF010000086.1 GCA_017608295.1 Candidatus Woesearchaeota archaeon | reverse complement strand
TCTGTGTTTACGCTGATACAACTGGAAAGGTAATTCTCACTGGGAGTACTAATTCATCTGATAATATCGCAACACCAGGAGCCTTTCAGAACACTTTGGGAGGGGCGCAGGATGCTTTTCTGGTTCTTTTTGATTCAAATGGACAGCGATTATGGGGCACTTATTATGGCGGAGAATTAGATGAACAATCAAGAAAGTGCGTTATCTCAAACCAGGGAAGTATTTTTCTTTATGGACACACAAAGTCCTTAACCAATATTTCAACACCCGGAGCTCATCAACCGTTAAAAGGCGGTGATTGGGATACGTTTCTTGTTAAATTCGACTTAAATGGTATCAGAAATTGGGGCACTTATTATGGTGGGGATTCGACAGAATTATCCATCATGGGGCTTGCAGTTAACGATTCGGGGTATAGCTATATTGCAGGCTGGACTCTATCGCTCAACAATATTGCTTCTCCCGGATCATTTTTAACAAATTATCAAGGAGGGTATCAGGATGCATTTATAGCAAAATTCAATGAAAATGGTCAGCGTGTATGGGGAACCTATTATGGAGGTCCAGCTGGTGATTGGAGCGGATCTATTGCACTTGATTCATGCGGTATTATATATTTCTCAGGCGCTTCACAATCTGACACAAATATTGCAACTCCCGGCGCACATCAACTAATAAACCGCACATCAACTAATAAACAACCAAGGAATTAACTATGGAGATGGGTTTCTTACAAGGTTTTCTGATTGTTATCTACCCGATACAGCACAACAAATTAACGGATTGGGAAATGTTTGTGAAAATGCGAACGGAGTCATATATTCTGTACCACTGATTGCTTATGCCACGGACTATTTCTGGAATGTTCCTATCGGAGTAACCATAATAAGCGGTCAGAATACTAATACTATCACAGTTAATTTTACCAGCACTGCAACTTCCGGAAATATATCGGTATATGGGAGCAATTGCTGCGGGATCGGTGTCGGCTCTTCCTTACTTGTAACAATTCACCCGCATCCAATTCCAGGTATTACAGGAACTGACAGCGCTTGTATTGGACTGCCTACAGCCTATTTTACGGAGTCGGGAAACAGTTTATATCAATGGGGGTTGTCGGCGGGTGGAGTTATTTCTTCGGGAGGAACGACGATAGATACATCAGTAACTATTACCTGGAATACAATCGGATGGCAATGGGTCACGGTAAACTACACTGATTCCAACGCCTGTGAAGCAATTACCCCAACCCAGTTGGATGTTTGGGTTGAAGCCGGGGATACCATTGATGTGAATATTCTTGCGACGGATGATACAGTATGCGCAGATACTCCTGTAACTTTTACAGCAACCTCTATAAATACAGGCACAAATCCATTGTTGCAATGGTTCATCAACGGAGTTGACACAAATTACTCCGATTCAGTATTTACTTACATTCCTACCCAAACCGATACTATCTTTTGCATAGTGACCTCTTTTGAACCCTGCCGATCAAACAACCCAGATACATCAAATTCGTTGATCATCCATGTCCTTCCCAATCTTCCTGTCTCTATTATTATCACTGCATCAGAGAATCCAATATGCGAAGGTGAATCAGTCACTTTCACTGCCACTACCATTAACAAAGGAGTATTACCAGTGTTTCAGTGGAAGGTGAATGGAGCACCTGTAGGTACAAATGATTCAACATATACTTATACTCCTATTACAGGCGATCAGATATCCTGTGTTTTGACATCCAGCGAACAATGCACAACCAATAATCCAGCAAACAGTGACACCATCACCATGATTGTGAATCCCTTGTTACCTGTTAGCATCACCATCGCCCCATCAGCCAATCCAGTATGCGGAGGTATCCTGGTTACCTTTACGGCAACACCAACAAACGGAGGCAGTTCCCCTGGCTTTCAGTGGAAGGTCAACGGAGTCAACGCTGGGGGAAGTACTTCGATCTATTCTTATCTGCCTGTAGATGGGGATGTAGTAACTTGTGTACTGACTTCCAATGAAACTTGTGTTACTGGTAATCCTGCTACATCTAACTCCGTAACCATGTCTATTGGAGAACAACCCGATGTTTCTTTCTCTGTATGCTTCGATACCATCACAACTCTCAATGCTAAATCCTTTAAACTAAAAGGCGGAATCCCCTTGGGAGGCACATATTCTGGACCAGGGGTGGATCAAATCACCGGTTATTTCAACCCAGCAATGGCGGGAGTGGGGATACACCAGGTAACCTATAGATACACCAACTTTGCCTCATGCTCCGCTTTAAAAACACGCAGTATTCAAGTCTTCCCTTCATCCCTAATGACATGTGGCTCATCACTTGTTGATATTAGAGATAGTGTAGTTTACCTTACTGTCCTGCTCGGCAGTCAATGCTGGATGGCTTCCAATTTGAATCACGGTCAGCAAATCAACGGTTCGATGGCACAACGGGACAACTGTATGGTTGAGAAGTACTGTTACAAGGAATTGGCAATGAACTGCGCCCAGCAGGGAGCATTATACCAGTGGGATGAATTGATGAGGTTTGAAGACACAGAAGATATCCAGGGCTTATGCCCTCCAGGTTGGCACGTGCCTTCCGAAGCTGACTGGAACATCCTTTTTACCAACTGGACTAACAACGCCTTTGCAGGAGCTCCCTTGAAGTACTCTGGATATTCAGGATTCAATGCATTGCTGACAGGAGCAAGCTTGTTCAATAGGGTCTGGGAGTTTGATGCGTTTGCCACCTTCTTCTGGTCATCGACATCACACGGGCAGTTCAAGGCATGGGCGCATGGGATGAATGAGCAAAACTACTCGGTGTCGTATTATCCGAGTTACAGGGCAAATGCTTTTTCGGTTAGGTGTTTACGGGATTGAATAAATGAAGTGGCTTATAATTAGCCGACTTGGTCTAATGCCATCCTGATACTGTAAGGGAAAATAAAACATCTGGGATTCTAAATGACCCCTTCATAATGATATTTATACAAGAAGGACAAGCAATCCCTCTAAAAATGACTATCTTTACAAGGTTAAGGCTGGGTTATGGAAAGAAACACGCCACACAGCTACGCCTATCCGCCGACAGTTGATCGGGGAGAACCAATTAAAGATCTCCAATAAGTGAGTTAGGTGTAATTTTTATTATATGATTACAAAATCCACGACATTGATTCTAGGCGCAGGTGCAAGTATACCTTATGGATTCCCTTCTGGAGCAGCACTTAATAAGTTAATTCTTGAGAATCTTTACAAATACAATTATGATACAACTCCAGCTAGTGAAGTGACAGAATATAAAGAGCTTTTAGATCTTGGTTTTAAAGAAAAACTTTTAGACAAATTTAAAGAGGAATTTGAATTTTCAGGAAGGACATCAATTGATGCATTTCTTGAGCACAGAAAGGAATTCACTAAACTTGGGAAGATACTAATTTGTCAAGCTTTGCTTAAATGTGAGGACTACAATAAATTATTTGATCCAAAAGAGGATAATTGGTATGAGTATATCTGGAATCATTTAAATACGGACATTAAAAATTTTAAAACGAATAAGTTGTCAATTATAACATTTAACTACGACAGATCCTTCGAATTTTATTTCTTAACAGTTATTAAAAATGCTTTCGGTCTCAGTGAGATTGAATCATGGTCCCTATTACAGAGCATTAAAATAATTCATTTGCATGGGAAATTGGGTCATCTTAAAATTGAAGGGAAACAAGATTTTGTAGATTATGCTAAATCATATCAAACTGTTGATAAGTTGATAAATGCTTCAAAATCGATAAAAATTATTCATGATGAAATAATGCCTAGCGAGGAATTTTCTCATGCATATAAGGTGCTTGAAGAAACTGAACGCTTATATATACTTGGATTCGGTTATAATTCTACTAACGTCAATAGATTAAAACTTGACGATTTTGCAAATCATATCCAAGTCCTCAATGGTACATATTTGGGACTGACAAAGAGAGAGTTAGTGCAAAATGTAAGCAAAAAATTGTATACAAGGTTGATAAATGAAAGGAAATCATCAAAAAACTTAGAATTTTTACGAAATATGTTTTTAAATTAAAATTACTCCTAATATCCCTGCCCCTAAACCAGGCAGGTCAAACAAGATGGTGAACGTAATAGAGATGAAACAAACACAAAAGAAATTCCGGGCAAAACCCACAGGAAAGCTACATGCTTGTGCTCTGTTCAAAAATCCCATGAGAATCCTGTTCTTCACCATTTTGCTTACTGGTATGTCTTTCGTCTGCCAGGCACAAACCGACAAAGAGGTAAAGGTTAAATCCTCTGGTGAGGTTTGTTTCCCAAATCCTGAGGAGCCTTCATATCCCGGCGGAGGTAATGAAATGCGTTCATTCATTAATCAACATTTCCAGGATTCACTTATACAACCAGGTACTTTGGGGAGAATCTTCTTGAAAATAACAGTTGACACATCAGGAATACTCAAGGGGGTTACAGTAATACATGGGATCAATGATGTGCTGGACAAAGAGATGCTGAGAGTGTTTTCGCTTATGCCCAAATGGATTCCTGCTGAAAAGGACGGAGCTAAAGTTGAAAAAACATTTGCAATGCCCATCAGGATCGGCTCTAACCATGAGAAAAAGTGAACACCCCAGCTAAAATATCAAGGATCTGGCTTATCCTCCTCCTCTTTCCGCTGGTTCTTCCGGCTCAGGAGTGGCAGAAATCTTCTCCCTCAGATTATATGTGGAAGTATGTTGGAATGCCAGGTTTCTCACAGGGTCGGGCTTTTTCGATTAATTTAGACATCAGCAATTCTGGAGTGCCATATGTAGCTTTTACTGACAATTGGGCTGACTACACCCCGGTGGTCATGAAATTTGATAACGGTAACTGGGTGGATGTTGGTGATGTCTCAAGTGTTGTTAATTCTGTGTCTTTTGATCTTAGCTTTGCTCTAAGTCCAGATGACCAGCCTTATATTGCTTTTTTGGATGTCTTACTAGATACGGCTAAAGTATCTGTTATGAAGTTTAGCAAAGGTCAATGGGAATTTGTTGGTCCACGTGGTATCTCTTCCGGTTATGCCGATTATCCAAATATTGCTTTCAATCAAGCCGGGATTCCTCATGTTGCATTTCAAGATAAATATCACTTGTGGAGAGCTTCTGTCATGAAGTTTAATGGTGTTGAATGGGAATATATAGGTTCACCGGGATTTACTGAATCGACATCAGGTCATATAAGCCTCGCTTTCAGTCCAGCAGATGAACCACATCTTGCATTCCCAGATGAGTCCTATGAGAATAAGGCTTCTGTAATGAAATTTAACGGAACAGTTTGGGAGTATGTTGGATCACCGGGATTTTCAATTGCCACGATTTCAAGAACAAAACTTATCATTGATGAATCTGGAACACCTTATGTAGGATTTACGGATGGAAGTGCCGGTTTAAATGGATCAGTAATGTCATATAATGACACGAGTTGGAGTTATGTTGGTCCAGCTGGTTTTACTGGTTGCTATATAAATAAAATTAGTCTAGCGACAAATCAATTGGGACAACTTAACGCTGCATATTGCAGAATGGGATATCTACCTGGAGCATGTGTGAAGAAGTTTTCCGAGAGTAGTTGGATTTTTGAAGGAGAGATGTCCTTTTCCGAAGGCAATGCAGGGCATATCAGTCTTGCGATCAATTCTTCTGGCGTTCCTCTTGTTGCTTATAGTGATTTTGCATATGATGGAAAAGTTACCGTAATGAAATACGACTCTGTATATGTAGGGATCAACGAACCCCAAAATACATGGTTTGCAATCTCTCCCAACCCCGCCTCAACTCACATCACCATCGAAGCACCAGCCAAAAGTCTATTCTCCATAGTGAATCTTCATGGTCAGGAACTCATCACAAGGCAGATCACCGAGCCCAAAACACGGATTGACATCAGCACCTTGCCCAGTGGGGTATATCTTGTAAAGGTAACCGGAGAACAGGCAGTGAAGGTTGGGAAGTTTGTAAAGCAGTAA